>NZ_BSQF01000012.1 GCF_030268205.1 Allomuricauda sp. NBRC 101325 | reverse complement strand
ACAGCGGTACATTGACGATCAACGTTACGGACCCCGTTGTGGAGACCTTCGAGCTGAACATCAATGCGGGAGGCCCTGCCCTGACCCACAATGGGGTGGATTACCAGGCTGACCAATATTTTGTTGGCGGCGGCACCTTTACGTGGAACGCGGCACAGGTACCCACCCTGTACCAGTCAGAGCGCAGTTCCGGACAACGTAATTTCAGTTACAACATACCTGTTCCCAACGGTGATTACACGGTGGAGCTCCATTTTGCGGAGATCTGGTGGGGCGC
>NZ_BSQF01000011.1 GCF_030268205.1 Allomuricauda sp. NBRC 101325 | reverse complement strand
AGGGCAGATAGGTATAGGTTTACTTGGCCGTCGGTAACGGTAACAGGGAAGCTCTTTACCGTCGGGGTCTCGGGGCCAACATCCGCAGTGATGTCATAGTTGTCCATCACAAGGGTCCCCTCCAAGGTCACATCGAAGATCCTTTGGCCCACTCCCGCGGCACCGCCGCGCGTGGCGCCCCACCAGATCTCCGCAAAATGGAGCTCCACCGTGTAATCACCGTTGGGAACAGGTATGTTGTAACTGAAATTACGTTGTCCGGAACTGCGCTCTGACTGGTACAGGGTGGGTACCTGTGCCGGGCTCCACGTAAAGGTGCCACCACCAACAAAATATTGGTCAGCCTGGTAATCCAC
>NZ_BSQF01000010.1 GCF_030268205.1 Allomuricauda sp. NBRC 101325 | reverse complement strand
AAAGGCCACCCCCGTTGTAATCTTAACCCTCATAATAAGCCAGATCGTAGCCATGCCGTTCAGTGTGTCCAAGACCCCAACACTCAAGAAAGGCACTGTGATCACCAACCACTATTGCTCAGAAATCAACGCCTGACACCCAGCAAAACGTGTGTCCTCTCATCATTGCACCCCCGGGGGAGAATGTTATCTCTCATAATCAAAGATTATTGGCCTCTAAAGGGAGAAATGCACCGACGTGGAGGAGGAAGAAGGACAAAGGTCGGTTCCTTAGCAGGTGCAATCGCTGAAATCCCAGTAATAGATCAATTATTGGCGGCCTAGAACGGGGCTTGGAATTCAAATATGGTGAAAAACAAATCAAAAAGTAAAAGAACGAAGGTGAATGGTTGGGGTGAGCACTAGTGGTTGGTGATCACAGTGCCTTTCTTGAGTGTTGGGGTCTTGGACACACT
>NZ_BSQF01000009.1 GCF_030268205.1 Allomuricauda sp. NBRC 101325 | reverse complement strand
CCTTGGAGGGGACCCTTGTGATGGACAACTATGACATCACTGCGGATGTTGGCCCCGAGACCCCGACGGTAAAGAGCTTCCCTGTTACCGTTACCGACGGCCAAGTAAACCTATACCTATCTGCCCTGGCGGCTGATGGTGGGGTTGACCAGCCCAAGATATCGGCTATAAGGATCAGCGGAGCCGTAGCCACAAGCACACCTCCAGTTGCGATAGTGGTTGCCGACCCATTGAGCGGCGACCTTCCATTGGATGTGAACTTCACTGGCAGCAATTCAACGGACGATGTGGGCATAACGAGCTATTCATGGGACTTTGGTGACGGAGGTACCTCCACGGAGGCTGACCCGATGCACACCTATACGGCAGCGGGCAGCTATGATGCAATTCTGACGGTCACCGATGCCGATGGTCAGACGGACAACGATACGGTTACCATTACCGTGACCGCTGTAACGACCAGCGCTCCCCCTGTTGCAGTAGCGGAGTCCGACGTGGTCGGTGGCGACCTTCCGTTGGAAGTGAGCTTTACCGGCAGCAATTCCACGGACGATGTGGGCATAACGAGCTATTCCTGGGACTTTGGGGACGGAGGCACCTCCACGGAGGCAGACCCGGTGCACACCTATACGGCAGCGGGCAGCTATGAGGCGAGCCTGACTGTTACCGATGGCGATGGACAGACGGACAGCGGTACATTGACGATCAACGTTACGGACCCCGTTGTGGAGACCTTCGAGCTGAACATCAATGCGGGAGGCCCTGCCCTGACCCATAATGGAGTGGATTACCAGGCTGACCAATATTTTGTTGGTGGTGGCACCTTTACGTGGAGCCCGGCACAGGTACCCACCCTGTACCAGTCAGAGCGCAGTTCCGGACAACGTAATTTCAGTTACAACATACCTG
>NZ_BSQF01000008.1 GCF_030268205.1 Allomuricauda sp. NBRC 101325 | reverse complement strand
TGTAAGCTACCCTTAAAACCGAACTGTTTAAAAGTAGAATAATAATCTTAATTTTAAACAGCATTATGAGGAAGAGCAAATTTTCACCAACACAGATCGCAAAGATTTTAAAGGAGTTCGACAATGGCAAGTCCGTTGCAGAGATCACCCGTGACCATGGGGTCAGCTCCGCCGCATTTTACAAGTGGCGTTCGAAGTACGCCGGTATGAGCGGGAAGGAGCTCAAGCGCATCAAGGAGCTCGAGGAGGAGAACCGCAAGCTCAAGCAGATGTACGCCACTCTGGCCCTTGACCACCAAATGGCAAAGGAGATCATCGAAAAAAAGCTCTGAGGCCCTGCCGCAAGCGCAGCATTGGCAAAGATCTTGCCCATTACGGCATCAGCAGGGCGTGCCGTGTTCTCAACATGAGCAAGAGCGTTTATTATTACAGTCCGTTGCCAAAGGATGACGGCGAGATCGAAGAGGCCCTTCGGGAAAAGGCCAGGGAACATCCGGAGGAGGGTTTCTGGATGGCCTATCACCGTTTGAAGGCGGAGGGGAGGCCATGGAACCATAAGCGCGTTTACCGTGTCTACAGGGCACTGGGACTGCCCTTGAGAAGAAAGGCGAAGAAACGCCTGCCGTCACGGGTAAAGGAACCTTTGGAGGTCCCAGCGGAGGCGGACCATACTTGGAGCATGGACTTTGTCACCGATGTCCTGGAGAACAAACGCCGTTTCAGGGCACTCAACATCATGGACGATTATAACAGGGAGGCGCTGCACATCGAAGTGGACTTTTCCCTGACAAGCAACCGGGTGGTCTGGGTATTGAACCATTTGGTAAACAGAAGGGGGAAGCCCAAACGCATACGAATGGACAACGGCCCGGAATTTATAGCAAAGCTCACCTCCCAATGGAGCGAGATGCACGGAATTGAGTTCAAATATATACAACCGGGAAAACCGACCCAGAACGCTTTTGTGGAACGGTTCAATGGCAGTTTCAGGAGAGGGACCCTCAACAGGTTCATTTTTGAGGACATCGACCAAGTAAGGGAACAGGCACGGATTTGGATGGACGATTACAATACCGCCAGGCCACACAAGGCCCTGGGATATTTATCCCCCAAACAATATCTGGAGCTTAATTCCTTGAGCGGTACCGCTCAAGGAATTAAAAACGATAACTTTGATGAAGTTTTAGAAAAATGAGCAGTTCTATCTAGGGGGAGCTTACA
>NZ_BSQF01000007.1:0-2500 GCF_030268205.1 Allomuricauda sp. NBRC 101325 | reverse complement strand
TAGATGTTTCAGTTCAGCGGGTTCGCCCACCTTGCGGTGTGACTGGCCTTCAACCAGCCGGGTTGCCCCATTCGGACACCCACGGATCAATGCTCATGTGCAGCTCCCCGTGGATTTTCGCAGCTTATCACGTCCTTCTTCGCCTCTGAGAGCCCAGGCATCCCCCATACGCCCTTCTTTTGCTTGTCGCATATGCACCTAAGTGCTTATGCCCTCTCGTAATCCTTTATATATTCTATTCTACTTCGTGTTTCTTCTTTGACTTCGCATAGACCGATATAAAATCAATCTTGCTCCGTCCCAATATGTCAATGAACTTTCTGTCCAGATTTGAAATCTTAGATATGAGATGTCAGAAAAATCCAACATCTAAAGTCTAGTATCCAACTTCTAAACTTGGTGGAGAATATCGGAGTCGAACCGATGACCTCCTGCGTGCAAGGCAGGCGCTCTAGCCAGCTGAGCTAATCCCCCATATACCAGTAGTTGGTACATAGTAGTTAGTAGTCAGAAATCACTGAACTACCTTCTCAACTCCTAGAATTTCCTTTCAATTTGCAATGAACTTACGTTACCTGTGAACTTTTAACTTTTCACTTATAACTTGCGGCTTCGCCGCTTTCGTAGTCTCAGGCAGACTCCCCTCGACTTCGCTCGGGATAAACTTCTCGTCTGTCTTTCGACTTGTAGTCTCAGGCAGACTCGAACTGCCGACCTCTACATTATCAGTGTAGCGCTCTAACCAGCTGAGCTATGAGACTCTATTGGCCTTTTATTGCCAGTATATCAACAAAACATATCATAAACGACAGCACAAAGATCTTAAAGGACCACCTCGTGCGGGACCCCAGATCATCCGGGCGTCTCTTTCTCTAGAAAGGAGGTGTTCCAGCCGCACCTTCCGGTACGGCTACCTTGTTACGACTTAGCCCTAGTTACCGATTTTGCCCTAGGCCGCTCCTTGCGGTGACGGACTTCAGGCACTCCCGGCTTCCATGGCTTGACGGGCGGTGTGTACAAGGCCCGGGAACGTATTCACCGGATCATGGCTGATATCCGATTACTAGCGATTCCAGCTTCACGGGGTCGAGTTGCAGACCCCGATCCGAACTGTGACCGGTTTTATAGATCCGCGCCCCCTTGCGGGGTGGCTTCCCTCTGTACCGGCCATTGTAGCACGTGTGTAGCCCAGGACGTAAGGGCCGTGATGATTTGACGTCGTCCCCACCTTCCTCACGGTTTGCACCGGCAGTCCCGTTAGAGTCCCCATCTTGACATGCTGGCAACTAACGGTAGGGGTTGCGCTCGTTATAGGACTTAACCTGACACCTCACGGCACGAGCTGACGACAACCATGCAGCACCTTGTAAGTGGTCCGAAGAAATAGCTGTCTCCAACTAATGCAACTTACATTTAAGCCCTGGTAAGGTTCCTCGCGTATCATCGAATTAAACCACATGCTCCACCGCTTGTGCGGGCCCCCGTCAATTCCTTTGAGTTTCATTCTTGCGAACGTACTCCCCAGGTGGGATACTTATCACTTTCGCTTGGCCACGGAGACAAAGTCCCCACAGCTAGTATCCATCGTTTACGGCGTGGACTACCGGGGTATCTAATCCCGTTCGCTACCCACGCTTTCGTCCATCAGCGTCAGTACATGGTTGGTCACCTGCCTTCGCGATCGGTGTTCTATGTGATATCTATGCATTTCACCGCTACACCACATGTTCCGGCAACCCCACCATGACTCAAGACCTGCAGTATCAAAGGCAATTTTATGGTTGAGCCACAAACTTTCACCCCTGACTTACAGGCCCGCCTACGGACCCTTTAAACCCAATGATTCCGGATAACGCTCGGACCCTCCGTATTACCGCGGCTGCTGGCACGGAGTTAGCCGGTCCTTATTCTTACGGTACCGTCAGACACCTACACGTAGGTGCGTTTCTTCCCGTATAAAAGCAGTTTACAACCCATAGGGCAGTCATCCTGCACGCGGCATGGCTGGATCAGTCTTCCGACCATTGTCCAATATTCCTCACTGCTGCCTCCCGTAGGAGTCTGGTCCGTGTCTCAGTACCAGTGTGGGGGATCCCCCTCTCAGGGCCCCTAACCATCGCTGCCTTGGTGGGCCGTTACCCCGCCAACTAACTAATGGTACGCATGGCCATCCCTGTCCGATAAATCTTTAATCACAAAATCATGCGATCCTGCGATACCATGGGGCATTAATCCAAGTTTCCCTGGGCTATTCCCCTGACAGGGGCAGGTTCCATACGCGTTCCGCACCCGTGCGCCGGTCTCAAGGTTGCAAGCAACCTCTACCCCTCGACTTGCATGTGTTAGGCCTGCCGCTAGCGTTCATCCTGAGCCAGGATCAAACTCTTCATTGTATTTCCTTGAATGTCTTCCGACACCCGGAAACCCAGAGTCCCCGCATCAAAATGGTTCTTAATTCTCTTTACGCTGTCGTTACAATATGTATATGAACTTCTTTGTT
>NZ_BSQF01000006.1 GCF_030268205.1 Allomuricauda sp. NBRC 101325 | reverse complement strand
CCGGTAGGTTTACAGGGTCCAGTTGGAGATCAGGGCCCACAAGGCATCCAAGGTGTTCAAGGAGATAAAGGAGAGACCGGGGATAAGGGAGAGACCGGGGACAAAGGAGAAACTGGCGACAAGGGAGCTACTGGCGACCAAGGTCCGGTAGGATTGCAGGGTCCAGTTGGAGACCAAGGACCACAGGGCATCCAAGGTGTCCAAGGCGATAAAGGAGAAACGGGAGATAAAGGCGCTACGGGCGACCAAGGTCCTGTAGGTTTACAGGGTCCAGTTGGAGATCAAGGCCCACAGGGAATCCAAGGTGTTCAAGGAGATAAAGGGGAAACTGGGGACAAAGGCGCCACAGGTGACCAAGGTCCAGTTGGAGACCAGGGCCCTCAGGGCATCCAAGGTGTTCAAGGAGATAAAGGAGAAACTGGAGATAAAGGCGCTACGGGCGACCAAGGTCCAGTTGGAGACCAAGGCCCACAGGGAATCCAAGGTATTCAAGGAGATAAGGGAGAGACCGGGGACAAAGGAGCCACAGGTGACCAAGGTCCGGTAGGATTGCAGGGACCAGTTGGAGACCAGGGCCCACAGGGAATCCAAGGAGATAAGGGAGAAACTGGCGACAAGGGAGCTACAGGTGACCAAGGTCCTGTAGGATTGCAGGGTCCAGTTGGAGACCAGGGTCCACAGGGCATCCAAGGTGTCCAAGGAGATAAAGGAGAAACTGGAGATAAAGGTGCCACTGGCGACCAAGGTCCAGTAGGATTGCAAGGTCCAGTTGGAGATCAAGGCCCACAGGGAATCCAAGGTGTCCAAGGAGATAAAGGAGAAACTGGCGACAAAGGTGCCACTGGCGACCAAGGTCCAGTAGGATTGCAAGGTCCAGTTGGAGACCAAGGCCCACAGGGAATCCAAGGTGTCCAAGGAGATAAAGGAGAAACTGGCGACAAAGGCGCCACAGGTGACCAAGGTCCGGTAGGATTGCAGGGTCCGGTTGGAGACCAAGGCCCACAGGGCATCCAAGGTGTCCAAGGAGATAAAGGAGAAACTGGCGACAAGGGAGCTACAGGCGACCAAGGTCCGGTAGGATTACAGGGACCGGTTGGAGATCAGGGCCCACAGGGTATCCAGGGTGTCCAGGGAGATAAAGGAGAAACAGGAGATAAAGGAGCCACGGGCGACCAAGGTCCGATAGGATTGCAGGGACCTGTTGGAGACCAAGGCCCACAGGGTATTCAGGGTATCCAAGGTGTCCAAGGAGATAAAGGAGAAACTGGTGATAAAGGCGCTACGGGCGACCAAGGCCCGGTAGGTTTACAGGGTCCAGTTGGAGATCAGGGCCCACAAGGCATCCAAGGTGTTCAAGGAGATAAAGGAGAGACCGGGGATAAGGGAGAGACCGGGGACAAAGGAGAAACTGGCGACAAGGGAGTCACAGGCGACCAAGGTCCGGTAGGATTACAGGGTCCGGTTGGAGACCAGGGCCCACAGGGAATCCAAGGTATTCAAGGAGATAAAGGAGAAACAGGCGACAAAGGAGCTACAGGCGACCAAGGTCCGATAGGATTACAGGGTCCAGTTGGAGACCAAGGCCCACAGGGTATCCAAGGTATTCAAGGAGATAAGGGAGAAACCGGGGACAAAGGTGCCACAGGTGACCAAGGTCCGGTAGGATTACAGGGACCGGTTGGAGACCAAGGCCCACAGGGAATCCAAGGTATCCAAGGAGATAAAGGAGAAACTGGCGACAAAGGCGCCACAGGTGACCAAGGTCCTGTAGGAATGCAAGGTCCAGTTGGAGACCAAGGCCCTCAAGGTATTCAGGGTATCCAAGGTGTGCAAGGAGATAAAGGAGAGACTGGTGACAAAGGAGCCACGGGCGACCAAGGTCCAGTAGGTTTACAAGGACCAGTTGGAGACCAAGGCCCTCAAGGTATTCAGGGTATCCAAGGTGTGCAAGGAGATAAAGGAGAGACTGGTGACAAAGGAGCCACAGGGGACAAAGGAGCAACTGGTGACAAAGGAGCAACTGGTGACAAAGGCGCCACAGGCGACCAAGGAGCAGTTGGATTACAGGGTCCAACAGGTGACCAAGGTCCACAAGGTCCAATCGGAGATAAAGGCCCAACAGGTGATCAAGGACCTGATGGGTTGGCAAATCTTGTAGTAACTACTCCAGAACCAGCGGGATTAAACTGTTCAGCGGGTGGTATTAAAGTCGAAACTGGAATTGACGATAACGGAAATGGTACTTTGGATTTGGCTGAGGTGGATTCAACCGAATATGTTTGTAATGGAGATCCATCTACCGATAATCAAACAGCATCAGAAGTAAATTCAGATACCCCAACGGATACCGATGGTGACGGAGTGAGTGAATCTACTGTTGAGGATGTGATTCAAGCTATTGCACCAATTACATCAAAAGCGGCAAGGGTATTTTACCCGCCGTCCATAGCAATTGATGCCTCAACCAATGGTTCATTCAGTATAGACCTATATCAAGAATATATTGATCAATTTGGTTCCCCAACTGTAGCGAGTGCAGGTGCACCAGCTGCCGTTCCGACCTATGCCAGGACAGATTTGTACTATTACGTAACCTATGCGGATGCAACGGTTTTCAATACGGCTACAATGGCAATTGATGCAAACGGAAACCTTTCATACACAGTAATTGGTCAACCAGCTGATTACAATGCATTGATCAATGTGGTATTTGTTGTAAAATAATAATGATAAAGACGACCTCAGATTTGAAATCATTCAACCCATACAAGTCTTTACTCATTGCATGTTTAACCCTGTTTGCAGGTATAAACTTTGTGCATGCACAGTTTTTGCTTCAGGCACCAAATACAGGGGATGAAAACAATTACAAATGGTACGAAGCTTCCAATTTGGGAACTGTGCTGGGTACCAATTCATTTTACGAAGCAACCCAGCCTGGGGTCTATTTTGCTACCTACGATGGGACTCTTTGTGGTTCCAATGCAACGGGATATTTTATTCTAACAGATTGTGAATCGCCCAACAATGAGGTGACTTTGGATATTTCTGCCAGTGTGCCTTCGGGAGCTACAGTAAGTTGGAGTCCCGCATTGAGTGGAGATCAAAATCGACCCATGGTTTTGGCAACCCAAACAGTGGAACGGTATACGGCAACCATAACCAAGGCAGGGAACACGAGTGAACTACCTCGATTTACAGTGGTTTGTATGAGTCAAGCTGCTAATTTAATGGATGATGCCATTGTGGTAAATGAGGACGAATTTATGGTCGCCCCAATTTTTGATAATGATTCTGATCTTCCAACTTCAGGAGCGTTGACCATCACAGGTCCTTCCAATGGAATTGTAACGGTTGATGATAAAGGTACGATCAATGACCCATCCGATGATGTGGTTACCTATACGCCCAATCCAGATTACAATGGACCGGATAGTTTTGATTATACAATTTGTAATTCCTTGGGAGATTGCAGTACGGCCACAGTTACCGTAAATGTATTGCCTATTGTGGATACGGCGGACGATTCAGCATCAACCGATCAGGGTATAGATGTTACCATTTCATGGAGAGGTAACGATAACGATATTCCAACTTCGGGAAGTTTAACGGCAACCAATCCTTCCAATGGAACCATTGTTCTGAATGAAAATGGCACCCCGAACAATCCAACGGATGACGATATCACTTACATCCCAAATCCTGGATTTACTGGAACGGATACTTTTGATTATTCCGTTTGTGATAACAGTGGAAACTGTGATACGGCAACAATTACAATCATTGTAAACACCCTCGGTGCAGACTTGGATAGTGACAATGATGGTATTGTTGACAGTTTTGAAGATTTAAATGCCGATGGGGATAATGATCCTTCTACGGATCCAACAGATACGGATGGAGACGGCATACCTGATTATTTGGATATTGACAGTGATAATGATGGTATTCCTGATAACGTTGAGGCCCAGCTTGCCCTAGGCTACATTCCACCTAGTTTGTTGGATGCCAATAACAATGGGTTGGATGATGCCTACGAAAATGATGGCAATATAGGTTTGATTCCTGTCGATTCTGATGGCGATGGTATTCCCGATTATGTGGATGAAGACAGTGACAACGACAATGTGCCAGATGCCATTGAAGGACATGACCAAAACCATGATGGAATTGCAGATGTGGTACTTATCGGTTCAGACAAGGACAACGATGGTTTGGATGATGGCTATGAAGGTTCAACAGTTATAGACATCGATGTAAATGATGAAATAGATGATCCTAGCATTCATCTACCCGATACCGACTCTGATGGTATTCCAGATTTTAGGGATTCCGATGATGATGACGATGGTATTGAGACTATCGATGAGGATTTGAATATGGACGGAGATTACTCCAATGATGATTCCAATAATAACGGTATTCCAAATTATTTGGATCCAGACCTAGGGGAGCTTACAACTGATGAGGAAGAGGTTGACGTGATCAATGTGATTACGCCAAATGGGGATGGTGTTCACGATGTATTGGAAATCAAAGGAATTGAAAACTATCCTAATAACACGGTTAAAATATATAACCGTTGGGGTGTATTGGTGTTCCAAACAAGATCCTATAATACAAATGGAAATGTGTTCGACGGTACTTCCCAGGCAAGGGTAACTGTGGAGGCGGACAATAAACTGCCCGTTGGAACCTATTTCTATATTATCGATTACCAAGATAATGGTGGAAGCATGAAACAGTTAACAGGATACATATATATCAATAGATAAATTTAGACCAACCGTGAAGAACTATATTTCGAATACAAAGAAAGGTCTTGTACTAACCATCATCTTAATGGGGATGCTTACTTCGGTTAGTGCCCAGCAAGATGCGCAGTACACGCAATATATGTACAACACGGTAAGTGTGAATCCAGGTTATGCTGGTTCTCGCGGTCATTTGAGTATCGCGGCACTGTACCGAAACCAATGGTTGGGATTGGATGGTGCCCCGGAAACCCAGACCTTGAACATCCATACACCTGTGGGTTACCGTGGGGTCGGGTTGGGATTTTCCATAGTAAATGATAAGATTGGCCCCACTTCTGAGACCAATTTTGATGTGGACTTTTCGTATACCATTTACACCTCCCGAGAAGGTAGGTTGAGTTTTGGACTTAAGGCCAGTGCCAATATGTTGGATATTCGTTATTCCGAATTGGATGAATATGAAGTGGACCCACAATTGCAATCACAACAGGATATTCAGAACAAGTTTTCACCCAATATAGGGGCAGGTGTGTATTATCACACCGAAAAATTTTATGCAGGAATCTCCGTGCCTAGAATTTTGGAGACCGAGCACTTCCAATCCTCTTCGGTATCCACTGCTGTGGAACAAATGAACCTCTATTTGATTACGGGTTATGTTTGGGATTTAAATCCTGTTTTGAAATTTAAGCCCACCTTGCTTACCAAAATGGTACAGGGTGCACCCTTACAGGTAGATTTGTCCGCCAACTTTATGTTCAACGAAAAATTCATCGCTGGCGCTGCCTATCGATGGGATGCCGCTTTTAGTGGGTTGTTTGGATTTATGATTTCCGACCAAATCATGGTTGGATTGGCTTATGATCGTGAAATTACCGATTTGGGAGCTACCAGATTCAACGATGGTTCTTTTGAAATTATCCTCCGCTACGACTTTATAAAGAACGTGGCCAATATGAAATCCCCTCGCTTCTTTTAGGAAGAATTTAAATTCGCTTCACCTTATTCTCATCCAAAGGTCATATTTTTACCCCATGATAGAGGAAAATGTGATTTTGGTAAACGAGTTGGATGAACCTATTGGTTTGATGCCCAAAATGGAAGCCCATGAAAAGGCACTTTTGCATCGGGCATTCTCTGTTTTTGTGATGAACGACAAAGGCGAGACCATGCTGCAACAACGCGCAGCCCACAAATACCATTCCCCACTTTTATGGACCAATACCTGTTGTAGCCATCAACGCGATGGAGAAAGCAATATCGGGGCGGGCAAACGCCGATTGATGGAAGAAATGGGTTTTACCACGGAACTTAAAGAACTGTTCTCCTTTATTTACAAAGCTCCTTTTGACAATGGACTTACCGAACATGAATTTGACCATGTGATGATTGGGAAGTTCACAGAAGAACCAAAAATCAACCCAGATGAGGTGGCCGACTGGAAGTGGATGTTGCCCTCGGATGTAAAAAAGGATATGGAGGAAAACCCGCAAAACTATACGGCATGGTTCAAAATAATCTTTGAACGGTTTTATGACCATTTAATGGAAAACACCCCAGCATGATGAAAGTGAAAGTAAGCAGAAAGGCCAGCTTTAATGCGGCGCATAGATTGCATAGGGATGATTGGAGTGATGAAAAGAACCAAGAGATTTTTGGTAAGTGCAACAATCCAAGGTACCATGGTCATAATTATGATTTAATTGTGAGTGTTACTGGCGAAATAGACCAAGAAACAGGTTTTGTAATGGACTTAAAAGTGCTCAAGGAACTTATTCAAGAACATGTAGAAGAAGCCTTGGACCACAAAAACCTCAATTTGGATGTCCCAGAGTTCAAAAACTTGAACCCAACTGCAGAAAATATTGCTGTGGTGATCTGGAACAAACTTCGCCCACATATTGGAGCGCACAAAGAGCTGGAGGTAATGCTCTATGAAACCCCTAGAAATTTTGTAACCTATTCAGGATAAAAAATGAATTTATACCCTTTACAATTTACCCCTATTCTTAAAGAAAGATTATGGGGCGGAACCAAATTAAAAGACGTTTTAGGAAAACCGATTGAAAGTGATATCACGGGTGAGAGTTGGGAGCTTTCAGGAGTTAAAGGGGATATTTCGGTAGTTTCCAATGGTAAATTGTCTGGAACATCCCTTCAAGAATTAATGGATGAAAGAGGAGAGGAACTTTTGGGAAAGAGTGTTGTGGAACGATTTGGATACGAATTTCCCATTCTCATCAAATTTATCGATGCCAAACAGGACCTTTCCATTCAATTGCACCCCAATGACACCTTGGCGAAAGAACGCCACGATTCTTTTGGGAAAACCGAGATGTGGTACATTATGGATGCCGACCCAGGGGCCCAATTGATTGTGGGTTTTAATAAAGAAGTGGAAAAAGCGGAGTATGTTAAAAGTATTGAAGCGGGAACATTGACCGATTTAATGAACTACGAGGAAGTGACCGAAGGCGATACTTTTTTCATCAATACAGGTAAAATACATGCCATAGGAGCGGGGGTGCTCCTGGCGGAAATTCAACAGACCTCCGATATTACCTATCGTGTTTTTGATTTTAATAGAAAGGATAAAGAGGGAAATCTTCGAGAATTGCATACCGAGTTGGCCATAGATGCCATTGATTACGAAAAGAAGGACGATTTTAAGGTAAATTATCCGCAGGTTACAGATACGGTGAACACCATGGTGGATTGTCCGTATTTTAAAACAAATTTTTTGGAATTGACCCAGCCATTACATCAAGATCTATCAAAAAGAGACTCTTTTACCATTTATATGTGTGTGGGGGGAGAAGCTCAGATCACTAACGATTGGGGCACAGCAAACATTAAAAAAGGGCAAACCATATTGATTTCGGCATCAAGTACTTATGTCGAGATCGATACCAAAGGGGCCAAGCTTTTAGAAGTCAGTATTTAATAGTACCTTTAAAGAAATAGACACAAAATGCCAAGTATTCGCGATTTAAAAAAAGACATCAATTTTGTTTTGGGAGACATTATTGAGGCCGTGTACATCTGGGAAGCAGGATCAGGGAACAAAGAGACCGAAGAGGGCTCCGTAATCATCGATAAGGCCATTGATGCCTTCGATGAGCTTATGAACAAACTCCATCAAAAAGACGTGGAAAACAACAAGGCGCATTTCTCCGAAATCCGTAAAGATTTGGAAGTAAAGGCTACCGAATTGGTCGAGCAACTCAACAGCTTGGCCTAGTCGTTATTCTCTAAAAAAGCCTTAAGGGATTTTCCGTATTTGGACGCTGCAACTTCAGGTGACAAATTGTTGTAAATGGAATCCAAATATTTTGGATTGGCCTCGCTCGCCTCTGTGATCATCAAGTAAGGTGTAGCGTAAGATTTTCCATTGTTCAAACCGAAATTAAGGGCATATCGATACCTGTTGATGGTATTTTGGTCCATAAGCCTAACAATCGAATCCAAGGCAACAGAGTCATTTTGGAATTCTGGTAAGGAAGCCTGTTGTGCCAATTGAAGTTCCTTTATGTTGAATTTGGAGGCCATTTCATAAAATTCCACCATCTTTTCATTCGATTTGGAACCATTGATATCCACATTGGTGTCAAAGGTGTTCCAAGTTGTGTTGATGGTAATGTTGCCTGCTTCGCCAAAAAAAGTGATGCGGTCGTTGATATCGTTGTTGTCCTCTTTCTCAAGGTATAGGTAAAATATCTCAGGTTCTTCCACTTCTTCCGAGAAACTGAAATTTCCATCCCCTTGGATTTCCAAAGAATCCAAATTCACAATTGTGGAATCTTGAAACTGTTGCAAATACAAAGTTCCTTTTTTAAGACCCTTGATGTTTCCAGTCAAGGTCATGGTGTTTTCGGTAGACGTTTCACAAGAAACTACAACTAGGCCAATAAACAATACAAACAAAATCCGCTTCATCATTAAATTTTTTGCAGCGCAAATATGCATAATCTTATCAAATAAATTAAACATTGGAGGCGACTTCCATCAACAAAGCACATAAATAGGCACCAGCGGTGCCCACTACATATCCAAATACCGCCAAAAGAATACCTACAGAGGTCAACGAGGGATGGAATTCAGCAGCTACCACGGGAGCAGATGCCGCCCCTCCCACATTGGCTTGACTTCCGACGGCCAAAAAGAAGAAGGGAGCTTTGATCAATTTGGCCACCAAAATCAATAGGGACGCATGAATGCTGATCCAAATAAGGCCAATTACGATTAAGCCTGGGTTCTCAAGGACTTTGCCCAGATCCATTTTCATACCTATGGTTGCCACCAAAATATAGATGAACACTCCACCAATTTTACTGGCTCCGGCACCTTCGTAATTTTTAGCTTTTGTAAAGGAAAGACCAATTCCGATAACCGTGGCAAAAACCACCATCCATAAAAATTCCGATCCAAGGGATGATAATATTTTTTGTGGGTTTCGCACCACTTCAAAATTGGTTTGAAGGAAATCGGCAAAGTGATATCCCAAAAGGTGGGCAATTCCAACCCCCGTAAATGCATAAAAAAGCATCATGATAAAATCTTGAAGTGTTGTGACCCTAGCTATTTTTTCGGTATAGGCGGAAACTATTACCTTGAGTTCTTCAATGGATGAGGTGTCGGCTTTGAGCCAACGGTCAATTTTTTGGGTTTTGCCAACACCAAGAAGGATAATTGCCATCCAAAGATTGGCCACTACAATATCGATGAGGACCATTCCGCCGTAATTCTCTTGGTTGTATTGGAACACTTCCAACATGGCCGCTTGATTGGCACCACCACCTATCCAACTTCCCGCAATGGTGGCCAAGCCTCTCCAAACGGCATCAAAACCAGCGCCGCCTACCGTTTCAGGAGAAAAAATGGAAACGATCAAAATCGCCAAAGGTCCTCCGATGATGATTCCAGCCGTTCCCGTTAAAAACATAATGAGAGCTTTGCTTCCCAAGTTGAGAATGGCCTTTAGGTCTATACTCAAGGTCATCAAAATCAAAGCTGCTGGTAATAAATACCTACTGGCCACATAATAGGTTTGGGAGGAAGCTTCATCCACAATGCCCACACTGGCCAAAATGGCGGGCAATAAATAGCACATGAGCACGGTGGGCACAATACTGTAAAATTTACTCCAAAAGCCAGTTTTTATAGAGGAGGTGTAAAAAACAAATCCCAAACAAAGGCAGAGTAACCCAAAAATTATAGTGTCTTGGGTAAAAGGTAGTTGGTCCATATATTTTTAAGCTAGTTGCCCAAATATAGGAAAATACTATCCCGAATACTGTGAAAGGGCAGTTTTGAAATGACTTGTCAATCTGAAAACATGGCATATTTTCAGGTAGGGTTATAGAAGATATTCAATTTAGATCTTTAAAAAATTAAACTGTTTTGAGTCAACAATTCCATCTTATGGGGCAAGAGTTGCCTACCAACCCTCTTAATTTTAGGGTATTGAAACACTAAAACCTAGAAATTATGAGAAGTTTACTTTGGCTTGTTGCCGTGATTTGTATACTAATTTGGGTATTGGGATTTTTTGGAGTTGTTGCTGGAATAGGCACCGGAAGCCTAATACATATATTATTGGTAATAGCTGTGATTGCTATTCTTTATAATATAATCTCTGGACGAAAGCCCCTTTAAATTGGGTAAATAGAAAAGTACAATTGCATTGAAATAGAAAGAAAAAAGGTTGCCAAATTCATGGCAACCTTTTTTTGTAGCAGTATACTTTGAATAATACTTGTTTGTATCAAATATTCAACCAATAGGTCAATTTTAAATTAATGGAGCGGCTTCTGGGCATAAATGAATTCACGTAGTAATTGTCGTTGTACACCAAGAACAGGTCGGACAATGGAGCAAAACGCCATTGCAGACGCGAATTGAATCCAAGGTTGTCCAATTGGTTACTGTATTGGATCAGGGTCGACCAAAAAACAGATTTGGAGAAGGTCAGGTCCACTTTTGGACTCAACAACCAAATTTCGCCACTTTCATAAGGCTCGGGTAATTTTATGTTATTATAGTTAAAATTAAGGGCAATCCTCATTTTGGGCTGTAATCTTAGATTTAGGGATCCCTCAAATACAAATCGGGTACCATTATAAAAATCTCCATACCCAGGTTCTAGGGAATAATAGAAGACCTTTCTTTTGTCACTATTAAATTCTATTTCCCCACTGGTGTAATAATATCCGGTATCTCCTGGCAATGGCGTGCCTCCATCGGTACGGGTAGGGTCGAATGAATTTGTTAGGTAGGTATATCGGTTGAACATTCGAACCGAAATTTCTTCCTGACTTTTAAATTGTGCCTGCCATCCGGTATAAACAAAGTAATCTGTGTTTTTATAGTCCAAGGTCGGTCTCCAAACAAATTCCGGTCTTGTAAAAAAACCATGGGAGTTCAATTTTCCTTTTCTTGGATAAAAAATGAGCTCTGCTGTTGGGTTCACATATAAAAAATCTGTTCTTGGTACAAAACCGAGGTCGGAACGGAAATTATCCCCCACGAAGTTTCCATTGATTCCGAGATTTAAATACCGAGAATTGTATTTAAGGCTGATTCCACCAGCATCATCACGGTCTTCCACTCCATGGGAAAAGGATTTGTGGTAAAAGAATTTTCCTGTCCAAGTATTGTCGGAACTGGCCAAATTATAGTCTAACCCAACTACGCGGTTATAACGATCTTCATCCAATAAAAAGTCGTAATCCTCGAAGGTTTCACGGTTTACGAAAATAAAACTGAGGTTGGAACGTGAGAACATTTTTTTCTGAAGGGCGAACACCATATTGTTATTGCTCGCAATTTCGTTGGCTTCATCCTTTTCTGTTTGAAGGTTCATAAAGCCCAATCGCCAATTTTCGTTCAATTTTCCGCTGAGTCGAACCCCACCGATAATGCCATTTTCAATGGTTTGACCTTCTGCATTTTGGGCCAATCCAATCCTTCGCGAGAAAAACGGATTATAGGCGCTTTCCGTTCCAAATGATCCAAAAAGGTCACTATTGTCTATAAAAAATTGACGCTTTTCAGGAAGTGATACCTCAAATCGGGTAACATTGGTAATGATATTATCGACCTCAACGTTCGAAAAATCTGGATTTACGGTAATGTCCAAATTCATCCCATTACCTACGGAAACCTTTGCATCTCCTCCAACATTCAATTTTTCAATGTTGGTATCGGTCACATAATCTTTGGCGGCAAGCCCATTTACATAGGGAATCAAGGCTAAAGGAGTTCTTGATTTTCCCAAGGGTCTTTCAAAAACCATATCGCCCATAAAGGCCAGGTTGTAGATTTTTTGGTTTTGTGGAATCTGAACCCAAGTGCTCTGTTCGTTGGTTTGCATATCGAATCGGTATGCATTGAAACGCCATTTGGTCTCCCCTTGTTTAAATTTGAAGGAGGTAAGGGGAATGGCGATTTCGCAGGTGTAATAACCATCATACATTTTAGTCTCCCCTTTCCATTTTACGTCCCAAGACATGGTAAAACCACTGGAACCTTGCCCACCTCCAGAAATTAGGGCTTCCCGTCTAACCCCCAATGGGTTGATTCCGAACAAAAAGGCATTGGTGCCATCATTAAAGGTATCGAATACCACGCTGATATTATCGTTTCCCTCGGCGCCATAATCTCTTTTAAGGGACGGGATTACATAATCATTTCCCTCAGCGTACACTATTATACCTATATATAATGTAGTATTGCTGTAAAGCAGTTTTACTTCAGTCTGTTTTACAGCTTGAATGGTGTCAGCTGGAAAAAATTGGTAAAAACTATCGGTGGTTTCGGCACTTTCCCAAATGGCTTCATCCAATGCGCCATCAATGGTAAAGGGGGAATCGGTAAATTTTACTTGGATTTCTTTGGAACTGGTCTGTGAATAAATGGTAAGCGGTAACACTATTGTAACAAGTACAATATAAAATTTGGTCATGATTTTAAGTTTAGTTGGTGCGCAAATTTAATGTTATCGTTAAATAAATCCTAAGAATGCAAGCAAGATGCTATTTTGGTGGATTTTTTTTAAATCACATAAATAGTGCGGAACATTTGTGTACTTCAAACGGGTAGCCCTATTTTTGTTGAACAGCATAAACACCCATGAAAAAAAGCTTATTTCTACTACTCTTATTTCCAGTTATAGCCTTGGGGAATACCGTTTGGGGCAAAACAGGACATCGAATCACAGGACAAATTGCACAGGAACATTTAACGGGTAAAGCGCGCAGGGCCCTTAACGATCTGTTGGATGGCCATAGCTTGGCTTTTGTATCCACCTTCGGAGATGATATAAAGGCAGAACGTTCCTATTCTAAATATTCGGCATGGCATTATGCCAATTATCCGTTGAACTCAAAATATATTGATTCAGAAAAAAGTAAGTATGGGGATATCATTACCGGAATCGAAGATTGTATCGTCAAAGTAAAGGATGAGAACAACAGTAGGGAAGAACGTGTTTTTTATTTGAAAATGTTGGTTCACTTTATTGGAGATCTGCACCAACCCATGCATGCCAGTAGGGAAGAGGATAAAGGAGGAAACGATATACAGGTGCAATGGTTTGGTCAAGGAAGCAATTTGCACCGTGTTTGGGATACCAATTTGATTGAATCTTACGGAATGACTTATTCTGAATTGGCCACGGAACTCACAGACGTTTCACGCAAGGAACTTAAAAACATTCAAGAGGGTACCATATACGATTGGATAGACGAATCCCATGAAATTTGTGGAGACCTTTATGAGTCTGTCGAAATTGGTGAAAAATTGGGTTACCGTTATACTTATGATTATAACGATATTATGTTCCTACAGCTCCAAAGAGGTGGATTGCGTTTGGCAAAAGTGCTGAACGACTTGTTCGCCTAACCTTTACTTATTGTAAAACAGTTTTTAACTGATTTCTGTACTCAGAAGGATTTTGCCCTGTAAATGCTTTAAAAGATTTGTTGAAGTGGGAGAAATTATTGAATCCACTTTCATAACATACTTGAGTTATACTAATAGGTTGTTCCGCTAAAAGTTTTGATGCATGCACCAAACGGTATTCGTTTACAAACTGAGTAAAAGTTTTGTTGGTAATTTTTTTAAAGTACCTACAAAAAGAAGGAACCGTCATGCTAACC
Source organism: Allomuricauda sp. NBRC 101325 (assembly GCF_030268205.1). Classification (GTDB taxonomy): domain Bacteria; phylum Bacteroidota; class Bacteroidia; order Flavobacteriales; family Flavobacteriaceae; genus Flagellimonas. The sequence goes on along the minus strand of NZ_BSQF01000006.1, from coordinate 92,495 downwards.
ATATCCGAAATATCCTCAAGGCTAATGTCTTCCTTAAAGTTGGCCTTTACGTGGTTGAACACAATATTGATACGATCGTTGTCCTTTACCTCGGTTTCCATAGAGAAGCCTTCGGCGTTAAGTACGTTCATTTCCTTGGAGGTGGCCAGGATGTTCAATATATTAAGGATAGATAGCAAACGCTGAAAATCGGTCTGGTATTCCAAGATCTCCATTTTTTCGCCCACCTTGGTTTTGGTCTTACCTGAAAATGCGATACCACTCTTGGCAACTTCGAACAATTTCTGGATATTCTTCATTTCTGGAATATTGAAAAAGTCATTTCCAAGAAAATCCATTTTCATCTGTACCAAGGTCTCACTTTTATTTCCTGTAAGCTTATCGGTAAAGCCACAGTGTGGCAGATTGGAACCTATTAATATAAGGTCGCCGTTCCTAAAGTAGGAAACATGGCTACCTATTTGTCTTTTTCCTGAACCCCCATTAACATATACCAGCTCCAATTCGGGGTGGTAATGCCAGCCAGCGTTTTTATTTTCATTGTTCTCATTAAACTTCATAAAAGTAAATGAGTGTCCAAAACTGGGGGCGATGGCTTCAAAAGCAGGTTTTTGAATCATATGGGCAATTTTTATTGGACTTTGTACTGTTTTTAAAAGTGTATAAAATACAAATATCTACAATTTTACCATAAAGGTATGCTATTTTATCATTAAGAGTTTGTTAATACTTACCCTATGTTAATATAGCATAGAAAGTGGAAAAGATGGTGGTATTTCTGTGCTTAAAGCTGCCATACATTTGTCATGTAATCTTAAAAAAGCGAAATGTTATGAAAGTAGTAAAGAATCTAACAGTAGCAGCGGCCCTTTTGATCAGTGCAATTGGGGTAGCAAATGTAAACTCTTCAGAATTTGGTAAAAAAGTAGTAGCCAAATACGAAGTAGAAAAGAACCTAGTAAAAGTTAACCTTGATCCTGTATTCGTGAAAAAAGGTCAAAAGGTAATGATGAACCTTTTGAACGTATCTCAAGGAAAGGTACTTTTAAAAGTATACGATGCCGACAAAAGATTGGTTTTTGATGAGGCTATCGATGGAGATATCGTAGTTGAGAAAGCTTTCAACTTCGAAAAAGCATTTAAAGGTAAATACACCATCGTTGTAGTGGACAAGTTTGGAACTTACACTGACGAGGTTGTAGTAAGATAGTTTGTTTAGTTAATTTTTATGTGCATTGGGGGTCGGGAGGCCCCCTTTTTTTATGCCCATTTTTTTAGCTTTTCCCTTTTGCTCGGTGGCAAAGCATCATTCTCAATCGCCATTTGAACCAATTCTCTGTTCTTTTCCTTGGAAAAAAGTAATTTATAGAATTGCTGGGTGGTAAGTGTTGATTTGGATTCATCCACCAATTCCAAGGTGTCCCCAACCGAAACACTGCCTTCCTTTAAAATTCGGATGTAGGTACCTGGAAATTCATGGTCGATGAACTCCTTTAAAATTTTTTGGTCGTTAAATCTGATGCCCAACTTAAAACAGGGTTCCCTCGGTTGCGTAATTTGTACCAATGCGGTACCCAATTGATACACATTTCCTATCCGAATCTTGGATTCATCCAATCCTTCAATGGTTAAATTTTCCCCGAACATCCCCCAATTCCATTCCAAATGGGGATATTTTGCCTTCCAAAAGGGATATTGGTCAGCAGAAAATAAATAGCAAGCCTTAAAAATACCGCCGTGTACCCTGCGGTCGGCAATGGTATCGTGTGAAACATCCTCCTTATTTAAATAAATTGGTTCATGGACGGGATATTTATAAATACCAGTGGTGGTTTCTTCCCCGTTCCATTCAATTTTAGTGGGTTTGCCTATGTTGGTCGATATCACTTTCATACGGACAAGATATAAAAAAACCACCGCGGTTGCGGTGGTCTTATAAAGTGTTTCATTTTTTGGATTAATCTTCCTTGTCCAATTTTTTGGTCATGTTGAAACCTACCATCAAACCTACACCTGCCAATAGGAAGATGGTTCCAGGATAGGCCACTTCTTCATAAACGCCCATTGTGTTTACCATTATAGAGGCTACAAAAATGGCAATTCCGATGCCCATCAATAGTAAGGAAAGATTAAGGATAAGGACTTTCCAAAAAGGAGCGGCATTTTGCTTTCCCCTTGTAAAAATACTGGCGTCGGCACCTTTCTCAATAAGGGCTAAACGCTCTTTGTTTCTAGTTGAAAAATACAAGTACGCAATGGCAAAAATGACTCCAAATAAAATTGGTACAATAACTACTTCTGATCCCATGATTATTCGTTTTTAAATGATTATTTATATGTTTTGTTCATTACCTATGACGACATTTTATTTCGGTAGGTTACATAACTTTATAAAAAAAGTGTTTTGTTGTAACCCAATCGTCACTTTTGGCGTCCAATGAGCAATGCTGACCAACAAAGAACAAAAGTTGTTATCCGATATCCGTGGTGGAAACACCCATGCCTATGGCGTGTTTGTAGATCAGTATAAGGATTTGGTGTACACGCTTACGTTACGCATGTTGGGCAACAGGGAGGAAGCCGAAGAGGTTTCCCAAGACACGTTCATAAAGATTTTTAATTCTTTGGATAGTTTTAAGGGGGATTCCAAGATATCCTCATGGATCTACAGAATTGCCTATAACACTAGTTTAGATCGCATCAAAAAAAATAAAAAACGAAGGGTCGAGGTAGATTTTGATTTTGTGAAGGCCAAGGCTTATGCCGACGTGGACAATGCGATGGAAAAAATGGTGCAACAGGAGAAAAGTGAGTTGATCAATGCATGCATGGGCAAATTATCTGCCGAAGATGCTGCTATAGTCACCTTGTTTTATTTTGAGGAGAAGAATCTTGTGGAAATGGAGAAAATTTTAAACCTTTCGGTAAATACCCTTAAGGTTCGATTGTTTAGGGCCAGAAAAAAACTGGCAGATATCATGCAAAACAGTATGTTGGGCGAAATTTTGGAAAGCAATGGATAAGGAAATGGATAAAAAATGGGAAGAATTGGTGGATAAGCTAATGAATGAGGCTCCTTTGGAGCAACCTTCAATTGATTTCACTAAAAATCTAATGCAAAAAATAGAAGCTGAAACCGCTCAGCCCAAATTTGAATACCAACCCATAATGTCAAGAGCCACTTTGGTTTCGATTGGGGTTTCGTTCTTGGCCTTGGTGGTGTTTTTGATTTCTAAATTTGGCTTTAATTCTAACGAAGGATGGTTTGCCAAGCTAAAATTCGATGCTGCTTTTGATAATGTTTGGGGTGGATTTGAACTTTATACATCCTCTAAAGTACTGGTGTATTCGGTGTTGCTGTTCGGATTGTTGTTTTTTGCCCAAGTCACCCGACTTAAAAGGTATTTCGATAAGACCCATTTTTAAATATTCACGTACGAAAAGGCCCAATACATCAACACAAATTGAAGGGGCACGCGTAAAATTAAAAGCCATAAGGGAATTCCGGCACTCGCTTTTTCACTGCTCAGCATATAAAAATGTACGGGCAAGAAACTCAACAACATTAAAATAATGCCATAAACTGCCCATTCACGTGCAAAAGGGATAAGTAAGGCAACGCCAAAAGCAACTTCGAAAATACCGCTCAATACTACCAAAAGTTTATGGCTGGGTAGGTATTGGGGCATAATGCGCATATACATTTTGGGTTTTATAAAATGCATGATCCCTGCAAAAATGTAGAGTAACGCCATTAGATATAAATGCCAAGGTCCCATAGGTTCTATTTTTTAAAGTTCCAGAAGGGAATTGCCGCATCGGCATATCGGGCGATGGTGTCCTTTTCTTTCCGCTGTCGAATTAATTTTAGCAGGTGTTTGCCCTCCTCCAGCTCTTTTATGTTCAAATAGGTTTCAAAGCCTAGAATATTGTGCTTGCCCGTGGTAATAATAAAATCCTCATCCAAATTAAGCGTGTCAATTTTAAAGGAATAAATGGTGTTGAAAGTTTTTAGATAGGCTTTTCGAATGCTGTCTTTTTGACGGGCAGACGTAATCTCATCGCTCCAATTGGTGTTGATTTTAATACTGGAGGAGAGTCCTCTACGATCATTTTTTGGCTTAAGCGAGTCGTTAAAAGCGAAAATGCGGTTTTCAATGTTTTCAGAAAAGGGAACAAATACCTTTAGGTAGGGCTCTGTAATCACTTTGGATGGAATCACTAATCTGCCGGGAAAATCTTCCTCATCGGTCAGCATATCAAAATAATTTTCCTTGTTGGCAAAAATGCTGGATGAATTCAGTTCCTTATCCAAATAATTTGAGTTGCGATATCCTAAAGTGGTAATTAGAAGAATGGCCAAATAGATTGGGGTCAATAACAAAATCAGTCGCTTGCCGAATCGGTTGTCCAAAAAATTGTAGACCAAAGGTCTGTATAGAAAAGAGAGGGTAATAAAACTGAAAATCCAGTAGATAGGGAAGTAAATCCGTGAAATCCATTTTTTCTTCTTGAGCCAGCCTTGCGTGATGAAATCAATGAAGGTCAAAATCATTCCGGTAACAATAAATATCATCAAAAAGGCTCCCAAAATACTGGCGAAACGTTCAGGAAGCACCTCACTTTCAATCACAAATTGCGCAACCAATACAATGCAGATGATGATCATGGTAAATGCCAAAACGTAAAATATCAGCAAGAACGAAATAGCAAATAAAACACTGCAATAGTTCTCCAAATTGGCGATGTAGCGGTCAAAGGAAACAATGCGTTTTTTGAGGTAATTGGTGAACTTTTCGGAATATTTGAGCTTGTCAAATTCAATGTCCCCGGAAACATACCGTAGTCCCAATGACCCAATCCATAAACCCCGAAGAATCACATGGAGCAACAAATTAAAGAGTAGGATGGAAGCGGCAATCGTCAAAACAAAATAGACCACAAAATTGTAGATCTGATCTTCGTTCTGGGCATTGATCATTTCAATGCGCAAAGGGTCATAGGCGGTAAAAAGACCGAAAATGGCGAAACCCGAGATAATCAGTTCGAGTTCCCAACTTTGTTGCTGAAGGGAGTCCAGCAGTTTTTTAAACGACGGGCTGTTATAATCGTTATTGTTCAAGGGTGGTTTGGCTATTTGATTGATACACCCAAGATAGTTAAAAAAAGAAAACCGCTCATAATGAGCGGCTTTGCAATTTTATTTTTAGAAAAACCCAATTATTTAATCATCTCATAACTTCTGGAAATGAATTTTGTCAATTCTTCTCCTTTGAGCAATCCTTTGGAAAGGCGAGCTAAATCCAAAGATTGGTTGATCAATCGCGTTCTTTTTTTCTCCGTTTTGGTGTTCAAGATCTCACCGATCAATTCGTGATTGGTGTTTACGATCAAGTTGTACATATCTGGCATATTTCCCATACCAAAAATACCGCCGCCACCAGTTTTCTGCATTTCTTTCATACGTCGCATAAATTCTGGCTCGGTTATAATAAAAGGAGAGGCACTGCTGTCCATTGCCTCTAACTGCACAGTAAAGCCTTTATCGGTGATCACTTTTTCCAATTCCGATTTCAATTCGTCTTTTTCTTCATCAGAAAGTTTGGAAATAGCTTCTTCATCTTTTTTGATGATATTATCGATATGATCGGCATCCACACGGGCAAACGATAGGTTTTCCTTAGTGGTTTCCAATTTTTGCATCAAGTGTGATACTATTGGGGAATCCATCAACAAAACTTCGTAACCTTTGGCCACGGCCGCATCGATATAACTGTGTTGAGCTTCTTTGTCAGATGCATACAACACCACCAATTTGTCGTCTTTGTCCGTTTGGTTATCCTTGATTTTGGCTTCCAACTCTTCAAAAGTGTAAAACTTGCCATCTACGGTTGGGTACAGGGCAAATTTGTCCGCCTTTTCAAAGAATTTTTCTTCGGAAAGCATACCGTACTCGATTACCACTTTAATGTCGTTCCATTTTTGCTCAAAGTCCTCACGGTTGTTTTTGAACAGGGAACTCAATTTATCTGCCACCTTACGTGTGATGTAAGAAGAAATTTTCTTCACTGCACCATCTGCTTGTAGATAGGAACGGGAAACGTTCAATGGAATGTCCGGAGAATCGATTACACCACGAAGCATGGTCAAGAACTCTGGAACAATACCCTCTACATTATCGGTTACGAATACCTGGTTTTGGTATAATTGAATCCGGTCTTTTTGAATGTTTAGATCGTTGGTCAACTTTGGGAAATAAAGAATCCCTGTTAGGTTGAACGGATAATCCACATTTAGATGAATATGGAACAAGGGCTCCTCAAATTGCATCGGATACAACTCTCTGTAAAAGCTTTTGTAATCCTCATCCTCTAGATCGGTAGGCTGTTTGGTCCAAGCTGGGGTTGGATTGTTGATGATGTTATCTACCTCTTGCGTTGGGGCAGGATCTTCATCTTTGGCACCTTCTAGTTTGGGAAGTGTTTCAGTTTTTGTCCCAAACTTGATTGGAATGGGCATAAACTTGTTGTACTTTACCAACAATTCACGAATCTTGGCATCTTCCAAAAATTCTGTTGAATCTTCCGCTACGTGAAGGACAATCTCAGTACCACGGTCGGATTTGTCATGTGGCTCTATGGTAAATTCTGGAGAACCATCGCAAGTCCAGTGAACGGCAGGTTCATCTTTGAAACTTTTGGAAATGATCTCCACCTTTTCGGCCACCATAAAGGCAGAATAGAAACCAAGACCAAAGTGACCAATGATTCCAGCATCTTTGCCTGCGTCTTTGTATTTGTCCAAAAACTCTTCGGCACCAGAAAAGGCCACTTCGTTAATGTATTTTTTTACCTCGTCCTCGGTCATCCCGATTCCTTGGTCGATAATATGGATGCGTTTGTTCTCTTTGTCCACTTTTACCTCGATCATAGGGTTGCCATATTCTACCTTGGCTTCCCCGATGGAGGTAAGGTGTTTGAGTTTTAAAGTAGCATCTGTTGCGTTGGATATTAACTCCCTTAAAAAAATCTCGTGATCACTGTAAAGGAATTTTTTGATTAAGGGAAAAATGTTCTCTACTGAAACATTGATTTTACCTGTTGTCATCTTAAAATAGTTTTCTTTTTCTGCTTTAGGTCAAAAAAAATACCAGAGTTTAAAATCTGACAAACTGACATTTTTAAAGGTCAAATCAGGTGCAATATAAATTTTAACATTTTTTTGTTTAAAAAAATATAAAAAAGATTAAACAAAATATTATCTTTAGAGTGTTATAGAAAAAATTGCTATGAAATGGTAAAAGTCTATAACAGTTTGTTTATTTATTGGTTAGGTTGTGGAAATGCACTTTCGCTAGGGGGTGCATTTTCTTTGGATACCCATGTCACCAACCAATTTTCTAATGATTCTTACAACATCTAAATAGTTACGATATGGCAACTACTTCAAAAACTAAATTATCCGAGGACAAACTGATAGGCATTTTTATGGAGTCTGTTTTGGAAAATGAAAAAATGCCAAGTTCCGTATTCAAGTTTTGCAAGGAAAACAAATTGACCGAAGAAGAATTTTATAGCTTTTTTGGTTCTTTTGAAGCCTTGCAGCAAACCATCTGGAATAAATTTTATGACAATACGGTTGCCTTGATCAAAAAGAACAAGTCTTACGCCGCTATGACCCACGAAGAAAAAATGCTGACTTTTTTCTTTACTTTCTTTGAAAACCTGGCACTCAATAGAAGTTATGTGTTGTTTGTGATGGAGGAGAACAAATATTCTTTGGAGGGGCTAAAACAATTGAAAGGGCTTAGATCTCGGGTTAAGGATTTCGCTGCTGAAATGATTCAAGAGAAAAATGAAGAAAAGCAGCTTAAAATGCTGAAGCATGGCTTTCCTTTGTTTACTGAGGGGGCTTGGCTACAGTTCCTCTTCATTTTAAAATTTTGGTTGGAAGATGGCTCGCCAGGATTTGAAAAAACGGATATCGCCATTGAAAAATCAGTAACCACCATTTTCCAAATATTTGAGCATACCCCTTTGGAAAAGGTACTCGATTTTGGAAAATTCCTCTACAAAGAAAAATTTGTCTAGTACATTTTTATGAAGACATTGGACAGCATACCCACCAGTAAAATTGAGCGAGCGAGCAAATTGGTAAAAACGGGAGTGAAGATTGGGGGCAACTATGTAAAATATTATGGTAAAAAGTTGGTCGACAATCCCAATGCCAAAGAGGATTTGGATAAAGACAATGCCGAAGATATTTACGATGGGCTTAAAAGCTTAAAAGGTAGTGCTCTAAAGGTGGCCCAGATGCTGAGCATGGAGAAAAACTTGCTTCCGAGCGCCTATGTGGAAAAATTTTCTTTGTCCCAATTCTCTGTACCGCCATTGTCGGCTCCATTGGTTCGGAAAACGTTTAAAAAGTATTTAGGAAAATATCCCGAAGAGATTTTTGATGCCTTTGAAAAGGATTCGGTAAATGCGGCGAGCATTGGACAAGTTCACCGCGCAGAGAAAGATGGTAAAGAATTGGCAGTGAAAATCCAATATCCTGGAGTGGCCGATAGCATAAGCAGTGATTTGGCTCTGGTAAAACCAGTGGCCATTAAAATGTTCAACCTTAAAGGGAAAGATTCTGAAAAATATTTTAAAGAGGTAGAGTACAAATTAATTGAAGAGACGGATTATATTTTGGAGCTGGAACAGAGCCAAGAAATAACCAAGGCTTGTTCCGTAATTTCCAATATGCAGTTCCCTACATATTATAAGGAACTTTCCAGTGAACGTATTTTAACGATGGACTGGATGAAAGGCGTCCATTTGGGAGAATTTACCAAAACCGAATTTGATGCCGATTTGGGAAATAGGTTAGGGCAAGCACTTTGGGATTTTTATATGTTCCAAATTCATAAACTTCGTCGGGTGCATGCCGATCCACACCCTGGTAATTTTTTGGTGAGCGATCAAGGAACTTTGATTGCCATAGATTTTGGTTGCATCAAACAGATTCCAGAAGAATTTTATGTGCCTTATTTTGAATTGGCCAAGGAGGAGAACATCAATAATGAAAAGGTGTTCATGGAAAAATTGTACGAATTGGAAATTCTGACACCCACAGATTCCCAACAAGAGCTTGAATTTTTTACTGCGCTATTCAAAGAAATGCTTACCATATTCACAGCACCATTTCATAAGGAGCAATTTGATTTTGGGGATGGCGAGTTTTGGTCCAAAATAGCCAATCTGAGCGAGCGTTATTCCAAGGATGAACAAATTCGTAAAATGAACGGGAATCGAGGCTCTAAACATTTCCTATATATAAATCGCACATTTTTTGGACTTTATAACCTGCTTCACGACCTAAGAGCGCAGGTTGAGGTTAATCAATTTAAGCAGTACATGGATTAAAACTGTTAATATATATCCAGTCTTTGCGATATATTTTTTACTTTTTCGTTTATTAGCCCTGAATTTTTTAAATATTCAACATTTAAGTACTTCAAAATGTATAATTCAAGAATTTCTGGATTAGGGTTTTACGTCCCTGATAATGTGGTTACAAACGATGATTTGTCCAAGGTTATGGACACCAATGATGAATGGATTCAGGAGCGAACTGGAATCAAGGAACGCAGACATGTGGTAAAAGGGGAGGACACGACCACTTCAATGGGAGTGAAAGCTGCCGAAAGAGCCATAGAACGTGCTGGAATCGATAAAGATGAAATTGACTTTATCGTATTTGCTACCTTGAGTCCTGACTACTACTTTCCAGGGCCAGGAGTTTTGGTACAACGCGATTTAGGATTAAAAACCGTTGGTGCCCTCGATATCCGCAACCAATGTTCAGGGTTCGTATATGGGATTTCGGTTGCTGACCAATACATTAAAAGCGGGATGTATAAAAACGTTTTGGTGATTGGTTCTGAACTTCATTCCCACGGTTTGGACATGACGACCCGAGGTAGGGGAGTTTCCGTAATTTTTGGTGACGGTGCTGGAGCAGCAGTTGTTACTCGCGAGGAGGATACTTCCAAAGGAATTTTATCCACCCATTTGCATTCTGAGGGACAACATGCTGAAGAATTGTCTTTGATCGCCCCTGGAATGGGCAAGCGTTGGGTAACCGATATTATTGAAGATGCCGATGCAGAGGATACTTCTTATTTTCCTTATATGAATGGGCAGTTTGTATTTAAAAATGCAGTGGTTCGATTCAGTGAGGTAATTATGGAGGGCTTACAAAAAAACAACTTGGGACCACAGGATATTGATATGTTGATTCCGCATCAGGCCAACTTGAGAATCTCCCAATTCATTCAGAAAAAATTCGGCTTATCGGATAATCAAGTGTTCAACAATATTATGAAATACGGGAACACAACAGCTGCATCCATTCCAATTGCATTGACCGAGGCATGGGAAGAAGGAAAAATCAAAGAGGGCGACCTTGTGGTCTTGGCCGCTTTTGGTAGTGGCTTTACTTGGGGCAGCGTTATTATTAGATGGTAATTCAATTTCAAGAGTAAATAATAAACAAAACCCCGAACCTTTAGGTTCGGGGTTTTTTGATTGTGCCCCCTACAAAACTAACCAACCAACACTCCTGCAGGGACAATCAATATTTTAAAGGATGCCGCCTCCACCTTGTTTGGTGTTGCTATCCCTTCTTTTACGTTGTTTAGCGCTGTTTTTTCCGCTACCAAATCGGTAAGATGCCCCAACATAAATATTGTTGCTTTCCCAATTAAATGCTCCTTCTTGGGCATATGGGTAATCTCCTTTAAAGGCAAATCGCATGGTGTTGAAAATATCATTGTAATTCAAGCTCAATGTGCCTTTACCTTCAGCAAAACTGTATCGTGCACCCAAGTTTACAAAGTACATGGGTTCAGCATTAAATTGAATGCTCTTGTTTCTTCCTCTATAAAATCCGAAGGCTTGCAACGAAAGCTTTTTGGTAACCGTAAAACTGTTGTTCATACGCAGGTTCCAAGCAGTGTTGTCCACTTCTACGCGTTCTTGAACAATGTCGTCCTCGGTTGGGTTCGGGTCAGTGGTATTCAAGGTTTCGGTTATCCCTCTTTGAGTTTGGGAAAACAAATCAAAACTACCATTGATGCTCCACCATTTAATGGGCTTGTAGTTATAGGATACTTCAACCCCATACGCTGAGGTCTTGTCAAAGTTATCATAAGTCAGAATGGTCTTGTTCAAGTCTAAACGATCCACATAAATGGCACGGTTTATTTCATCCGAAATGCTTCTATAGAAAACCCCACCTGTGATACTTCCATTTTTAATACGCTTAGTGTAATTTGCCTCATAAGAACTTGTAAACTGAGGAACTAACTCCGGATTCCCAAAAGATGAAATCAAAGGTGTGGCAAATTCCCTGATTGGGTTTACCTGACCTAATCCAGGTCTATCCACTCGGCGGCTGTAACTTACCTGCAATTGGTCTTTTTCATTTGGACTAAACGTTACAAATGCCGAAGGATAAATTTCAGTGTATTTATCGGTAAAGGAGCGTACTGCATTGGTATCGGCCTGTACTTCCACATTTTCGATACGGGCACCCACTTGGTACGACCATTTTTTATAAGACTGTCCGAAAGTGGCATAGGCCGAATAAATATCCATGGCATACACAAACTTCGTGGAAGGTGTGGCAACCAAATTGCCACTTGAATTAAAGGTTTGTCCCGTGGAGGCATAATCCACTTTGGTTTCAAAGTTTCTGGATTCCACGCCCACTTCCAATTTAGAAATGCTATCCAACGGATTCACATAATCCAAGTTGGCAATGGTCTGGGTGCGTTCCGTATCCACAAAATCCATATAATCAGGATAGGTTGAAGCTCCAGTGGACCTAAAATTGGCATCCTGCTCGTCGTTGTAGCGATTGTAATCCACCTCCAATTCTAAATTGTGACCTTCTTTATTGAAGTCCAATTTATAATCAAAATTGTATTGTTGACTGTGGTTGTTGCTTTCATCATACAAAAACTGGGTAACGTTGCGTGATGGGTCATTGAAATAGGACACTTGAGTTTCCCCGTTCCCTTTACCGTCATATAGGTTTTGATTGGTGAAAAGGGAAATGGTGTTTTTGTCGTTCAGATAAAAATCGACCCCTAGTTTGTAAAGATTTGATTTGTTGTTGTTGAAGAAATCAAACTTCTGTCTGGAGTTTTCATCCACTCTCAGAATACTTCCATCGTTTACCCATTTGCCAATATTGTTCCCATAATTACCATAGAAATTGAATTTTCCATTTCGGTAATTCAAGTCCAATGAACTGTTGAATTTGGCTTCTTCTCCTTTGGTAAGTCCAAGACTAAGGTTTCCATTGAACCCAATATTGGCATTTTTGTGCAATACAATATTGATGATACCGCTCATTCCCTCAGGATTGTACTTCGCTGACGGATTGGTGATCAGTTCAATGGATTTTATGGATGTTGACGGAATTTGTTTCAACAATTGGGCAACGGGAACATTGGATAATTTGCCATCGACCATAACCCTTACATTCGAATTTCCGCGAAGAGTAAGGTCTCCAGTTTGTGCATCCACATTCACTGATGGAATGTTGTTCATGATTTCGGATGCCGTAGCGCCAGATGTGGTAAGGTCTTTCCCAACATTGATAACTTTTCTATCTACCCGTTGTTCAATGGTGGTGCGTTCGGCGACCACTTCAACCCCTTCCAATTGTTGGCTGTGTTCCTCTAAAGTAATTATACCTAAATCTAGATTACGTTTCCCTTTGGTAATCACCAATTTTTTGGAGTAGGTTTTGTACCCGATGTATTGCACTTCCACCAAGTATGTGCCATCGGCAAGTTTGCCAACTTCAAATTTTCCATCATCGGTGGTTATTCCACCTGTAATGGTCTGTGTTCCGTCTTCCGATTTAATGACCACGGAAGCGTAGGCAACGGGCTGTTTAAGGGTGTTGTCGATAACGGTTCCATTAATGGAGCCAATATCGTCGGGTCCGTTCGCGTTCGATGTGTTCGTGAAAATTGTGCACAATAAGAGTGCAAAAAGAAAGCTCATTCGTCTCATGAGTAGTTCGTTTTTTGATTGATGATGATTGATTGATGATGTAATTAAGACGCCCCGCTTCAGGTAATGTTACAAGCAATGTTTATTTTAACATTTATTGGCAAATTAAGTGCCTTGTTTTCAGGGAATGTAAGGTATACTTGTAGTCGTGGACAAAGGGTATAAAAAGAAGAAACCCCGGTAAAAATACCGGGGTTGATACATTGATAAGCTATACTAAACACTAACCATTAACTATAAAAAATACAGTCTTACCAATGACAATATTATTTTTGCAAATAGACGGATTTTAAGATAAAACCTTATCGTCCATATACGAGTTTAACACAATAATTAACAAACCCAAACAGGGTTTTAACATAAAATTTAACAAATGAGCAAAACACTTGTCTTTGGGGCTTCTACTAACCCGGTAAGATACAGTAACCTAGCAATTCGTAGGTTGGTTGACAAAAATATTGAAACAACCGCATTTGGGATACGTGGGGGAACTGTATCGAATATACAAATTAAAGACAACTTGGTTGATTTTCAAAATATTGATACGGTTACTTTGTATTTAAATCCAAAAAATCAAGAAGAATACTATCAATCCATCGTGAATTTACGTCCAAAACGGGTAATTTTCAACCCTGGAACCGAAAACCCTGAATTTTACCAAATTCTTGAAAAAGAAGGTATTGAAGTAGAAGTTGCCTGTACTTTAGTGTTGTTGGCTACTGATCAATACTAGGTACGACTTCCTTTTTGCGAATCAACCAAAGTCCAATAAAAGTGAGCAGACCATTCAACGGTAGCAGTTCATAACCTACTTGGTAACCTCCTAAATAATCGGCAGGAATATTGGCCACTAAAATGATGGTAACCACCGAGAGAACAGCAACAATCCAAACATAGCTGTCCTTTATTTTGTGTTTGGTGAAAATTCCGAAGGCAAAAAGACCCAACAATGGTCCATAGGTGTATCCTGCCACCGTCAACAAACTGTCGATCACGTTACTGCTCAATATATATTTAAAGGCAATAATTACGATGACCAACATAACACTCATGGCAATATGGGTTTGTTTTCGAATCTTTTTTTGTGCTTTCTCCTCTTTTTGCTGCACGTTCAAAAAGTCTACGCAAAAGGAAGTGGTCAAAGAAGTCAAGGCACTATCGGCACTGCTGTAAGCTGCGGCAATCAACCCTAACATAAAGGTAATGGATAACGCTAGCCCAAGTCCGCCGTTCAATGCGATTTCTGGAAACAAAAGATCCGTTTTTGGCGAACCATCCATTAAGGGCATTCCGATGTTGTTTCGCTGCGCAAAAACAAATAGTAAAATTCCTAACAGCATAAACAAGAAAGTAACCCCGACCAATACAAAACTGAACCACACCATATTCTTTTGTGCATCTTTTAGCGACTTGCAAGTAAGGTTCTTTTGCATCATATCTTGATCCAATCCTGTCATACAAATGGTCACGAACATACCGCCGACAAAGGATTTTATAAAATAATTTCTGGCTAAGAAGTCATCGGTCACTAAAAAGGCATTGTAATTTTTAAATTCATCCGAAGCCAAAAATTCCCCAAAACTCCAACCCAATTCTTGATTGATCATTATTATGGACAAAATCACGGCCAAAATCATAAACAAAGTCTGTAAGGTATCCGTCCAAACAATGGTTTTGATTCCTCCTCGATTGGTGTAAATCCAAATCAATAAAATCGAAATAACCACCGTAATTTCAAATCGTACCCCTAAATCGTCGAACACAAATTGCTGCAAAACAATGGCTACCAAATACAATCGAAAGGCTGCGCCAAGAACACGGGAAATGAAAAAGAAAAAGGCTCCCGTTTTATGGCTGACCACTCCAAAACGTTCATTCAAGTATTCGTAAATAGAGGTCAAATTCAAACGGTAGTACAAGGGCAAAAGCACAAAGGCCACCACAAAATATCCGAACAAATAACCGATAACCACCTGCATATAGGTAAGTTGGCTATCTCCGACCCAACCCGGTACCGAAATAAAGGTTACCCCAGATAACGAGGCACCGACCATACCAAAAGCCACAACATACCAAGGGGATTGTTTGCCCGCTTTAAAAAAATCGGCGTTCGAATCGTTTTTTCCAGTGAAGTATGAAATCAATATCAACACCAAGAAATAGGCGCCAATAAGCAATAGAATTTGTGTTGCGGACATATGTGGAATTTGAATTGCAAAGTAAGAAAGTAAATTGGTAACGCTAAAATCGTAATTTTGTAGGAGATTTGATGCTATGGAATTTTCATCGAAACTTTTGGAAAACGCAGTGTACGAAGTGTCCCAATTGCCAGGAATTGGCAAACGGACGGCTTTGCGTTTGGTGCTTCATTTGCTCAAGCAGCCAGAAGAACAAACGGAACTGTTGGCCAATGCTCTGTTGAAGCTTCGGACCGAAGTAAACTTTTGTAAAAATTGTTTCAATATTTCGGATACCGAACTGTGTGAAATTTGCGCCAACCCCAAAAGGGATGAGACTTTAGTTTGTGTAGTGGAGGATATCCGAGATGTGATGGCCATTGAAAATACTTCCCAGTACAATGGATTGTACCATGTGTTGGGAGGAAAGATTTCGCCCATGGAAGGCGTAGGGCCGCAAGATTTGAATATCGTTCCCTTGATCAGTAAAGTAAGGGAAGGTCATATAAAAGAATTGATTTTTGCGTTGAGTTCCACAATGGAAGGGGATACCACCAATTTCTATATTTTTAGACAGTTGGAAGGATTGAATGTTGCCACTTCGACCATTGCAAGAGGAATTGCCGTAGGGGATGAATTGGAATATGCCGATGAGGTGACTTTGGGAAGAAGTATCGTGAACAGGGTGCCCTTTGAAAATTCCATCAAAGCTAATTAGTGAATAAAAATCAAAATAAAGTCAATATCTTTGGTATTTTTGTAAAATACAACTCAAAAACACTTTGATAAATACGAATATGTCAAAATTTGAATTGAAATTACCGCAAATGGGAGAGAGTGTTGCCGAAGCAACTTTAACCACTTGGTTAAAAGAAGTAGGGGACACCATTGAAATGGACGAGGCTGTTTTTGAAATTGCCACGGACAAAGTAGATTCGGAAGTGCCCAGTGAAGTGGAAGGCGTGCTTTTGGAAAAGCGCTTTGATGTGGACGATGTGGTAA
Source organism: Allomuricauda sp. NBRC 101325 (assembly GCF_030268205.1). Lineage (GTDB taxonomy): Bacteria > Bacteroidota > Bacteroidia > Flavobacteriales > Flavobacteriaceae > Flagellimonas. Next base: position 76,240 of record NZ_BSQF01000006.1, on the reverse strand, counting down.
AGGTAGGTCAAGTAGTTGCCGTTATTCAAGTTGATGGAGATATAGATACGGCTTCGAGTGGAGGAGAAACCATTGTAGTTTCCGAACCAGAACCAGTTGCTGTGGCAGAATTGGAAACGCAAATGGCTGGAGTTAAGGAAGCGGTTTCCGTAGCGACACCTGATTATTCTAACTCAGATCGTTTTTATTCCCCTTTGGTTAAAAATATAGCCAAGGAAGAAGGGGTTTCCATGGATGAATTGGAAGCCATCGCAGGCACAGGCAAAGAAGGTCGAGTGACCAAAAATGATATCATGGCGTACCTTGAAAGCCGTTCATCCAACGGAGGTCAAGTTAAAGTTGAGGCTCCTGTTGTACAAGAGGTGAGAACTGAAAAGGTAGAGACAGCAGCCCCAAAAGAAACGCCTCAACCCAAAGCAACTCCTATTAAGGTAGGCGAGGGCGATGAGATTATTCCTTTGAGTCGCATGGGTAAATTGATTGCCCATCACATGATGGAAAGTATCAATACTTCGGCCCATGTGCAAAGTTTTGTGGAGGTGGATGTGACCAACGTTGTAAACTGGAGAAACAAGGTGAAAAATGCTTTCGAAAAACGTGAAGGTGAAAAATTGACCTTTACGCCCATTTTTATGGAAGCTGTGGCGCATGCCCTGAAAAAATATCCAATGATGAACATTTCCTTGGATGGGGATAATGTGATCAAAAAGAAACATATTAATTTGGGAATGGCAGCAGCCTTGCCCGATGGCAACTTGATTGTTCCCGTGATTAAAAATGCTGACCAATTGAATTTGGTGGGCATGGCAAAAACGGTCAACGATTTGGCCAACAGAGCCCGAAACAATCAATTAAAACCCGACGAAATTAAAGAAGGTACCTACACCGTGACCAACGTAGGGTCTTTTGGAAGTGTTTTTGGAACGCCCATCATCAACCAGCCACAAGTTGGGATTTTGGCCTTGGGCGCGATTAGAAAAATTCCGTCCGTTATCGAAACGGACCAAGGTGAATATATAGGTATCCGAAGCAAAATGTATTTATCCCACAGTTACGACCATAGAGTGGTGAACGGTGCCTTGGGTGGAATGTTTGTGAAAACAGTGGCCGATTACCTTGAAGCATGGGATGTTAACAGGGAAATCTAAAAGAAAGGTCGGTTTAACTAATAAGTATTCTTAATTTAGGAGCCCAAACTCCTAAATGGAGCTAAAAATCCCACATGCAATTACAACTTACAAAACCAATATGCTTTTTCGATTTGGAGACCACAGGTACCAATGTGGCGACAGACCGAATCGTGGAAATTTCCATATTAAAGGTGTACCCCAATGGAAATAAGGAAAGCAAAACTTGGTTGGTAAACCCAGAAATGCCCATTCCAGCAGAATCGGAGGCCATTCACGGAATTTCTGATGAAAAAGTGGCGAACGAACCTACTTTCAAACAGCTTTCCAAAGAAATTTATGCCATGATTCGGGATAGCGATTTGGGAGGTTTTAATTCTGATAGATTCGATATTCCGCTTTTGGCAGAAGAAATGTTGCGTGCCGATGTGGATTTTGATATGAAGAGTATGGTGTCGGTGGATGTGCAGACCATTTTCCATAAAATGGAAAAACGCACCCTGGAGGCGGCCTACCAATTTTATTGCGACAAAAGTTTGGAAGATGCCCATAGTGCCGAGGCGGATACGTTGGCCACTTATGAGGTATTGTTGGCTCAATTGGAGCGATATCCTGAGTTGGAGAACAATATTAAAAAGCTTTCAGAGTTTACCACACGAAAACAAAGTTTGGATTTTGCAGGTTTTATTGGGATTGATGAAAATGAAAATCCCATTTTTGCCTTTGGAAAGCACAAAGGAAAAACAGTGGACGAGGTCATGGAAAAAGAACCCGGTTATTTTGGTTGGATTTTAAATGCCGATTTTCCACTTTACACCAAAAAAGTGCTGACCCAGATTAAATTGAGTAAACTCAACAACAAGTTTTAACGAGAACAACATAACCCCCGAAATAGTATGAAGCTGATTTGTATAGGTCGCAATTATGTGGACCATATCAATGAGTTGAACAACGAGCGCCCAAGTGAACCTGTGGTGTTTATTAAGCCGGACTCGGCCATATTGCCAAAGGAACAGGATTTTTATATCCCAGAATTTTCCAATGATGTGCATTATGAAGTAGAGGTTTTGGTAAAAATCAAAAAAGTGGGTAAGCACATTGCCCAAGAATTTGCCCATAAATATTATGATGAAATTGGTCTGGGTATCGATTTCACAGCACGTGACCTGCAATCCAAATTAAAGGAAAAAGGGCTCCCATGGGAAAAAGCCAAAGGATTTGATGGTGCTGCGGTAGTGGGCCAATGGTTGCCCAAAACAAAGTTTGCAGATTTGAACAACATCAACTTTTCACTTTCAAAAAATGGCGAAGCGGTTCAAGATGGAAACACTTCTTTAATGTTGTGGAAGATAGATGAAATCATTGCGCATATTTCCACTTATTTTATGTTGAAGAAAGGCGATATCATCTTTACGGGTACCCCGGCAGGTGTTGGTAAAGTAAGCCCAAATGATTACCTTGTAGGTGCGTTGGAAGGAGAGAAGAATTTTGAAATTAATGTACGATAATGATTTACAACCTCGATAAAATCAATGAAATGGCAGAAGGAGATGACGATTTCATCGTTTCTGTAATTTCTGTTTTTTTGGAAGAAGTTCCCGAAGATATGGAAGGACTTGAAAAAGCCATCAACGGGAAAGACTACGAGAACATATATAAATTGGCCCACAAAATAAAACCCAATGTAGACATCCTTGGAATGGAACAGACCCGCGCCATGGCCTTGGACATTGAAACTTTAGGGAAAATGGAAGGCAGTTTGGGGGAAATTGAACAAAAATTCCCTGAACTTAAAAAAGATATCCTTCAAGTGGTCGCCGAACTTAAAAAGGACTTCGATCTATAGCATGCAAGCCGAAATCATTACCATTGGGGATGAAATTCTCATTGGGCAGATCATAGACTCCAATTCGGCCTTTATTTCCAAAGCCTTGAACGAAATTGGGGTTGCCGTGTATCAGATTACTTCGGTTCAGGATAATCAGGAGCATATTCTTCAGGCATTGGAAGAGGCGGGAAGCCGTTCTTCGGTGGTCATCATTACAGGTGGGCTTGGTCCAACCAAAGATGATATCACTAAAAAAACCCTTTGTCAATTTTTGGATGATGAATTGGTTTCGGACGCTGCCGTTTGGGAACACATTCAAGAGCTGTTCAAAAAGCACATCAATACACCGATTTCTGATTTGAACAAGGAACAGGCCATGGTACCATCTAGGGCAACGGTGTTGCACAATGCTTTCGGAACTGCACCTGGAATGTGGATGAAAAAAGGTGATACCGTTTTTGTTTCCTTGCCCGGGGTGCCCTATGAAATGAAAAACCTGATAAAGGAACTCGTTTTGCCCAAGATTGTGGAAGAATTTGACCGTCCACATATTGTGCACAGGACTGTTCTTACCTATGGAATGGGTGAAAGTGCCCTTGCGGATAAGCTCGAAGATTGGGAAAATAATTTGCCTTCCAATATCAAACTGGCCTATTTGCCCAATTTTTCTCGGGTTAAGTTACGACTCTCATCCACAGGAAAAGATAAGCAGACCCTTGAAAATGCCATTGAATCTGAAATTAAAAAGCTCTACCAAATTATAGGTGACATTATATATGGTGAAGAAGAAAATGGCGAAATTGAGGTGCAGGTAGGGAATATGCTGGCGCAAAAGAAGCTGACTTTGGCCACAGCAGAAAGTTTTACGGGCGGAAGTATAGCCCAAGCGGTAACTTCGGTACCGGGTGCATCCAACTATTTTAAAGGAAGTGTGGTCTGCTATGCCACCGAAGTAAAAATTAATCTCCTGGGAGTTCCTGAAGAGTTGATTGAAAAGCATTCCGTGGTCAGTGAAGAGGTTGCTGTGTCTATGGCAGAAAATGTAAAATCAAAGCTAGGTTCCGATTTCGCGATTGCAACCACAGGAAATGCAGGTCCAACCAAAGGCGATTCAGATGCCGATGTGGGGACTGTATATATAGGCATAAGTACCCCAAATGGCACTTATGCCCAGAAATTCAGTATGGGAAGGTCTCGGGAAAGGGTGGTTAGAAAGTCTGTAAACAAGGCTTTTGAGCTATTGTATAAAGAAATTTTAAATTTCTGAAAAAGAATTTTGTACGTCCCAGTAAAAAGATATAAATTTGCAGCCTCATTAAAATCACTCAAAAGTTAGGGAGATGTCTAAAGTTTGTGAAGTTACAGGAAAAAAGGTGATGTTTGGAAATAACGTTTCCTTTTCTATCAATAAGACCAAGAGAAGGTTCGATTCGAACATTTCTAAAAAGAAGTTTTATGTCCAAGAAGAAGATCGTTGGGTAACCTTGAACGTTTCTTCAAAAGGATTAAAAATCATTGACAAGAAAGGAATCTCTGCTGTCTTGAAGGAAATCAACTCCAAAAAGTAAGTTGTAAAAGCATTATAAGTACAATACAATGGCAAAGAAAGGAAATAGGATTCAGGTAATTTTAGAGTGTACAGAACACAAAGAGTCTGGTATGCCAGGTACTTCTAGGTATATTACCACCAAGAACAAGAAAAACACGCCAGATAGGATGGAAATCAAAAAATTCAATCCAATTCTTAAGCGTATGACCGTTCACAAAGAAATTAAGTAATTAGTCTTTTCTAAAGAAAGGATATAAAAACATAAGCCATGGCAAAGAAAACAGTAGCATCACTTCAGTCATCATCCAAAAGATTGACCAAGGCCATTAAAATGGTGAAGTCTCCAAAAACTGGTGCATATACCTTCGTTGAGTCGGTAATGGCCCCTGAGTTGGTAAACGACTGGTTGAACAAATAATAAGGTAACCATCCTTAGATATATAGAAAGCCGCTTTTAAAGCGGCTTTTTTTATGTCCATAATTTACTTTGGCTTTACTTGATGAAATTAAAAACTTCCCAATTGCACCACAAGGGCATATTGTATTAACAAAACTCCCCTTACTTTCCTATCTTTGACCATTAGCAAAGAACACAAGATGAGCTTATTCAAAAATATATTTTCCAAGGAGAAAAAAGAGACCTTGGACAAAGGTCTTGAAAAGTCGAAAAGTAGCTTTTTTGGTAAGTTGGGCAAGGCCGTTGCTGGGAAATCCAAAGTAGATGATGAGGTGTTGGATAACTTGGAAGAGGTATTGGTAACTTCTGATGTTGGGGTAAATACCACCTTGAAAATCATTGAGCGCATCGAAGAACGCGTTTCCCGAGATAAATATATGGGCACCGATGAGCTTAATGGCATTCTTAGGGAAGAGATAGCAGCCTTACTTTCGGAGACAAATTCTGGAGAGGCTTCAGAAATAACAGTGCCATCCGACAAAAAACCATATGTGATCATGGTGGTCGGAGTAAATGGAGTGGGTAAGACCACCACCATTGGAAAATTGGCCCATCAATTCAAGAATAAAGGCTTTAAAGTGGTTTTGGGTGCTGCGGATACGTTCCGAGCGGCTGCCATCGACCAGTTGGAAGTTTGGGCCAATCGTGTTGATGTGCCCATCATAAAACAAAAAATGGGAAGCGACCCTGCTTCCGTGGCCTTTGATACCTTAAATTCAGCGGTTGCTGAAAATGCCGATGTGGTGTTGGTCGATACCGCAGGACGATTGCATAATAAAGTCAACCTGATGAACGAGCTTTCCAAAGTAAAGCGGGTAATGCAAAAAGTGGTGCCCGATGCTCCCCATGAGGTGCTTTTGGTGTTGGATGGTTCCACAGGACAAAATGCCTTTGAACAAGCCAAGCAATTTACTAAAGCTACCGAAGTGACCAGTTTGGCCGTGACCAAATTGGATGGTACCGCCAAAGGGGGTGTGGTCATTGGAATTTCCGATCAATTTCAAATTCCGGTAAAATACATTGGTGTTGGCGAGGGGATAGAAGACCTACAGGTATTCAATAAGTTCGAATTTGTCGATTCGTTTTTCAAACTATAAATAACCTCATGACTAAATTTATTTTGTGCGCTGCGGTGTTATTGGCATTTGTTTCCTGTAAACAAAAAGAAACAGCACCCAAGGAAGAAGTTGTGCTTTGGACTCCTTATAACGATTCTGCTGAAGTAGCTGCAAATGCCGAAAATGAGAGCAGAAGAATGCGATATAAGTTCATTCAAAGTAAGGTATTGGATAAAAATGAGGTGTTTTTGCCTTTGTATGATGAGGTGTCCAAATTCACAAATGAGCAGTACGAAAAAATGAAACCTTTGGTTTTGGAACAGGATATTCCTTCCATTCAAAACCAAATTGAAGCAGGAACCTTTACGTATGAAGATTTGGTGTTGTTCTATTTGCATAGAATCTACCAATACGAACTTCCGAACAATTCTACCCTTAATACAGTAATCGCTTTGAATCCAAATGTGTTGGAAGAAGCAAGAGCATTGGACAAAAGTAGAGGTGCACACCATTTAATTTATGGTATGCCCATTTTGTTAAAAGATAATGTGGGAACTGCTGAAATGCACACCACGGCAGGTGCCATTGCCTTAAGGGAAAATCAAACCGATGATGCCTTTATTGTAGGGCGCTTAAAAGAAAAAGGCGCCTTGATTTTAGGGAAAGTAAACCTTAGTGAATGGGCCAATTTTATTTGCCAAGGTTGTCCCAATGGTCAGAGTGCTGTGGGTGGACAAACTTTGAATCCCTACGGAAGAAGAGTTTTTGATACAGGAGGTTCCAGCGCGGGAAGCGGAACGTCAACCGCAGCAAACTATGCAGTGGGTGCTGTGGGAACAGAAACTTCGGGCAGTATTTTATCGCCATCCAGTAGTAGTTCCATTGTGGGGTTGAAACCAACTATTGGATTGTTGAGCAGAACGGGTATTGTCCCGATTTCGAGCACTTTGGATACACCTGGCCCCATGACCAAAAATGTGACCGATAATGCCATTTTGTTGGATGCTATGTTGGGCAAGGATGAAGCCGATTTTAAATCCGTCGCTCCGGAGGCTGATGTTGCATCTGCTTTGGAAAATCCTGTGAACCTTAATGAAATCCGATTGGGTGTAATGAAGAATCTTTTGGAAAGGGATTCGTTGTATGCTGCCCATGTGGAAATTTTGCGTAATGCTGGGGCCCAAATCATCGAGTTTGAACCCGAAGATGTGCAATTGGATGGATTTACAACCTTGTTGAACTTGGATATGAGAGCAGATTTGCCTGCCTACATTGAATCACAAGTGAAAAATAGAGATGTGGTTAAAGTGGCTTCTGTGGCTGATGTAGTGGAATTCAACAAACAGGATTCTTTGGTTCGAATTCCTTATGGTCAAGGTAGTTTTGATGGTATTTTGGCCGATACCACTACAGCCGAACAATTTGAAATCATCAAGAAAAATTTGATGGAATCGGGGAGAGCGTTCTTCAAGATTATGGAAGAAAAACAACTGGATGCCGTTTTGAGCATTAACAATTACCATGCGGGTTATGCTGCTGTTGCAGAATACCCTGCACTTACCATTCCAATGGGTTATATGCCAACTGGCCAACCCAAAGGGTTGACTTTTGTTGGTAAACCATTTTCAGAAGCAGAGTTGTTACGTATTGGAAAAGCTTTTGAGGATTTGACCCATGCCCGTAAAATTCCGGAGGGGTATCGGGATTAGTTCATGTAGTTGTTTAGTTTTTCCCAAAGTAGGTTGTCAAAACTGGAGGAGGCCAATTGGCTTTCACCAGCATCATCGCCCAACCGAACAACGACCAATTTCTCACTGGGTACCAAATATAATTTTTGGTCAAAGGCACCGAGTCCTGCAATCAATTCGCTTGGAGCATTGGGAATCAACTCCCCTTGAAAATTAGCTTCCGAACCAGGCACTTTAAAGCCACTTTTTCCATTCAACCACCATAAATAGCCATAGGAGGGATTCAGGTTTTGGGAGGTGTTGGTCATTTCGGTAAAATAACTCTTGTCGGATAACACTTCAACAGTGTCCCAAGTGCCTTGGTTTAAACATAGCAATCCAAAACGGGCCATGCTTCGGGTATTGCTAAAAAATAAATTGTTATACCCCACTTTAATCCAATTGCCCTGCATGCCAATTTTGTCCCGAATGTTTTGATATGAATATTGCTTAAAATCCGTTCCAGTCGCATTGGTGACAACTTGATCCAAAATCGTGTAAGCCGCATTGTGGTAATACCAATAGGTGCCAGGTTCATTTTTATATAAAAGGCATTCTTGATCATAACAAAACGGATCGTCCACCGTATAATCCAATCCCGTGGTCATCGTTAGGTGATGACGAATTTTAATATTGGCTTCCTGCTCTGGACTCAGCATGGACCAACCTTCGCCCAAATAATCTTGTGAGGAATCTTCAATGGATAAAAAGCCTTCCGTTTGGGCAATGCCTACGGTCATGGCTGTCAATGTTTTTCCAGCAGAATTCCAAGAATGGTTGTCACTGGCTGTAAAATCCCCAAAATACCATTCCACCACAATTTTTCCATCTTTCAAAATGATGAATCCATCCGTACCTTTTTCGTCCAAGAAATCATAGAGTTCCGATTCAGCAGCAGCATCCCAACTTAAATCCGAAGTGGAAATGGTTTCCCATTCCGAGCTACCGATTGGCGGAAAATACAAAGTACTTTCCTCGGGCTCTGGAACAAAATCCACAATCTCATTATTGGAAGAACAGCCTAAATTGATGCATAAACCCAATAGAATTAGAATGAAAAGATGTTTCATGGTGCTGTGTTTTAGCTTTTTGACTCCACTTTGAGCTATAAGTTTAACGTTCAGGCATGAAAAATATGCATGCAAATCGACGTAATGCGCTGTGTTGTTGTATTTTTGCACCCCAATTATAGCAGCTATGCGGACAAAATCCTTAAAGAAGAACAAAATCAATGTGGTAACCTTGGGTTGTAGCAAAAATGTCTACGATTCCGAAGTGTTGATGGGGCAATTGCGAGCCAACAACAAAGAGGTGGTGCATGAAGAGGAAGGCAATGTCGTGGTGATCAACACCTGCGGATTTATTGCCAATGCAAAGGAGGAAAGCGTCAACACCATATTGGAGTACGTTCAGAAAAAGGAAGCGGGTGATGTGGACAAGGTTTTTGTGACCGGATGTTTGAGTGAGCGCTATAAACCGGATTTGGAAAAGGAGATTCCTAATGTGGATGAATATTTTGGAACCAGTGACCTGCCCAATTTATTGAAAGCACTTGGAGCGGATTACAAGCATGAGCTGATTGGGGAGCGTTTGACGACAACCCCAAAAAACTATGCCTATTTAAAAATCGCCGAGGGTTGTGATCGTCCTTGTTCTTTCTGTGCCATCCCATTGATGCGGGGAAAACACAAGAGTACCCCGATTGAAGATTTGGTGCAAGAAGCTGAAAAATTGGCGGCCAAAGGGGTAAAGGAATTGATTTTGATTGCTCAGGACCTTACCTATTATGGTCTTGATCTGTATAAAAAACGAAACTTGGCCGAATTGCTTCAGGCATTGGTAAAAGTGGAGGGCATTGAATGGATTCGTTTGCACTATGCATTCCCAACAGGCTTCCCGATGGATGTGTTGGAAGTGATGCGCAACGAGCCCAAGATCTGTAATTATATCGACATTCCATTACAGCATATTTCGGATGCAATACTTAAAAGTATGCGTCGCGGAACTACCCAGGCCAAAACCACCAAGTTGTTACAAGAATTTAGAGCAGCAGTTCCCGAAATGGCCATCCGAACTACTTTGATTGTTGGGTATCCAGGGGAAACCGAAGAAGATTTCCAGATTTTAAAGGATTGGGTAAAAGAAATGCGTTTTGAGCGTTTGGGATGTTTTACCTACAGTCATGAGGAAAATACCCATGCCTACAATCTCGAGGATGACGTTCCCGAAGAGGTAAAACAGGAGCGTGCCAATGCCATTATGGAGATTCAATCCCAAATTTCTTGGGAACTGAACCAAGAGAAAATTGGGGAGACTTTCCGTTGTATCATCGATAGAAAAGAGGGCAATCATTTTGTGGGTCGTTCCGAGTTCGATTCCCCCGATGTGGACAACGAAGTGTTGATAGATGCCACAAAATTTTATGTGAAGACCGGCGATTTTGTCAACATTAAAATAGTGGATGCCACCGATTACGATTTGTACGGCGAGCCAGCCTAGCGGTCTTGCAAAAGATTGATACTATCTTGTTCAACAGGATTTTCTACGGAAAGCAAAGCGGTTTTGATCACTTCGCTCCAAATGGCGTATCCTTTTTTGTTCAAGTGCAATCCGTCGGACATGTAGAGTTCGGGTTTGGGACGGTTGTCTGCTGTGATCATCTGTCCGAACACATTAATAAATTGCGCATTTAATTCCCCGATCACATATTTGGAGAGTAAAATATTGGTTTCAATGATCAATGGAATCATTGCCTCACGTTCAATACTGGGTTTTAGACTGATGAAGGCCAAAGGTACTCCTGGATATTTGTTTTGAATGAGGCCGACCAATTTGTTGCAATCGTTCAAGACCTCTTGTGGTGTTTTACCTTGATGCAAATCGTTTTCTCCTGCGTAGAGTACAATTTTGCTCGGAGCTGCTCCTTCAAAAATTTCATCAAAATAATGGATGCACCAAGCAAAAGTAGAACCTCCAAATCCAAGGTTCATTACATTGAAAGGCTCTAAATCCTTTTTCATGCTTACCCAAAGCCGTACCGATGAACTCCCGTAAAAAATAATAAGATCTTCTTTTTCCTTTAAGGTGGCCACGCGGCGTTTCAATCGCTTGATTTCATTGCACCAAATTTCAGGTGGCTCTTCCGAAATTGTGGACACAGGTGCCATGAGCAGTTCTTCTGCCCGTTTTCTGGCTAGGTCCACATAATTTTTATAGGATTCTTGGTAGTATCTCACAAACTTGGCCAACGAATCCATATCCTTGTTGGGCAAAGTTTCACTCAATTTAAAAGGAGGTAGGATTTTACAATACAGCGGCCCGTTGGAAATTCTTTTATCGAAATTCGCTAAAACCAAGGGAACAATAAAAGGTTCTGGTTCTGCTGTCAAGGCCAATTTAAACACTCCCATTTTAAACGGACCTGGAGATTCTTCGGTCGAATACGAAGTGCCTTCGGGGCTGATCACTAAATTCTGCCCACTTTTTAAGCAGTCCGAAGCCGTTTGGTAAAATATGCTCCGGGTTTCTTTTTTACTTTGTTTGTCTACCGTTTCCGACTCTTTGGTATATACATTTATGTATCCCAATTTGTTGTAATAGTTCTGATGCCCATATTCCTGACCACGGCCTATTCGAACGGTTCGAATTCCTGGGGAACCGTATTTTTCATTCAAAATCTTGGCACTGATAAAATGGGAGTCCAAGGTGATTTGAAATTTGTTGTTCAGGGTATAATAGGAATGGTTGTAGAGGTGATTGTATATAAATATACAACCACTCTTTTCAGGCAAGTTTTCCCAGCCTTCAATATGGTACTGGGCGTTATCGAATACTTGGCAAGTGGCCTCCGCACAGGCTTTTCGGATGATTTCGGGGTCTTTCTTTCCTTGTTCGGCAACGGTTTCATAAATGTATTGAAGGCCTTTGGCAAACTTCAACTCCTGCATGTCCTCTTGCAACAATTCCAAACTTAAGGAGGCAATATGCCGTTCCAAATGGGAGCCATTGCCCACTAGTTGGGAAAGTGCATTGTAGGCCAATTGCTTGGTGTTGGTATTGGAAAGTAAATGGGCAACCTGATGCAGGGGGGATGAAAGTGCCAGTCGGGATTTGTTGTTCTCGATCAATTGAAAAACCGCTTGCAAATTGTGTTTTCCTAAAAGTCCGACATAACGCACAAATGCTGCATTGATTTGATTGCCCATTAACCATAGCAACCGCATAAAAAAGCTTTGGGCAAATAGTTTGTCCTTATGTAAAAGGGACAATAAATCTTTTTGATGGATAAAATAGAGCGATGTTTTTTGGGTGGTGACCGCGGAGCAAATATCCTTTTCGCTCATTGTGCACGACCATCCAAAAATAAAACCAGAATTGTTGATGGCCCTTTGGTGGATTTCGATATTCCCTTCAATGCGCTTGATGTCGACCTCGCCATGAATCAAAATGAACAATCCATTGGTCAACCGATCTTGAATGTAAAGGACTTCGTCTGGCTCGTATTCCCTTCGTTCCGCAATGGCCGCAATTTGGGAAAGGTGTTTTTCCTCAAAATGATCCAAAAACGGGGAACGACGCATCAAGGATACCACTTCGGACTTTTCCGCTTCCGGACTTACATAAAATTCTCGGTCTTTACGTAAAGGTTTGTAGCGTGCTGCTTGCAGCAAGTCCGTTTGTTTTAAAAGGGCATGCCTAAGCTGATGGTAAAGAGAGCTGCATATTTTGGAAAGCAAATCATTTTTGGCATCCTCAAATAAGCAATCCAATACATTTTGAATGGGGACTTCAAAAAATATGGCTTCCTCGGAGGCAATCACAATTTTATAGGTATAGCGTTTCCGTTCGTTGAGACCATTGAGTCCCAGCGTGCTCATGGGTTCAGAAATCTGGCAGACCAAAACCTCGTTTTCTGGCGCCTCTACGGCCGTAAAATAATCGAAAGTACCCTTTAAAAGCCAGCGAAAGGTTTCAACTTTAGTATGAATGTTGCAAAGGGTATGGCCTTTTTGGTACGCGTTGATGACACCGTTGGGGAAACGTTGTTTAAGGTAGTCGATGTCTGATGCAATTTGCCTCACTGGCGCTTATAGGGTCTGGTTTGGTTTGACGAACATCATAAAAAAAAGGCAGGTAAAAAAAGTATGAAGAAATAAAAATCATATTCAAAAAAAGTCTTGCCCGTGGTCGAGGATTTGGTAAAATTCAAAACCCTCCTTGGGGATTCCATAATCGGGAAAGTTGGAAAATCAACCTGTTTAACCCTTTGATGTTTCGTATTTTATATGGTAGGAATAATCTGATTACATGACATTGGTCATGGTTTTCGAATGTGCCTTTTGATACTTTTATTCAGAATTTTAAGAACTCTTGACCTTTGTTTGTTTCAACCCATATGGGTGTGCTGCAAATCGGGTATTGGAATACAACTATTAATCTGCAATTATGGAACAAAATCTAAAAAAGTTAAACATAAGTGTTACCCTGCTCCGTATTCTTATTGGGTGGCATTTTTTATTTGAGGGCGTTGTAAAGATGTACAACCCCGACTGGACCTCTTTTGGGTACCTCGCTACCGCACAGGGTCCTTTCGATTGGTTTTTCTCCTTTTTATTGGGCAATGTGAATATTGGACTGATCAACACATTGAATATTGTTGCCCTAATGGTGGTTGGGATAACCTTTATTTTAGGGATTTTTGAACGCTTGGGCGCCATTGTGGGTATTGGATTATTGGCGTTATACTTTATGGCGCATCCTCCATTCCCAGGATTGACCCAAATGAATGTGGAAGGAAGTTATTGGCTGGTCAATAAGAATTTGATTGAACTCGTTGCCTGTCTTGTGATCTATCAATTGCCTACTGGAAGGTATTTTGGACTCGACTACTTAAGAAAAAATAAACTCAAAATTCAAGAAACATGAAGTGGACAAGAAGAGACCTTTTAATAGGATTGGGAGGACTTCCCATACTTGGGGCAGTTTGGTGGGCCGGAGCTTCTAAAGTTGCAGGGTCCAGAAGTAGTAGAGAAGAAATATTGGAACAACTGAATATTACACCATCATTGCCACCGGCGGTTCCCGGCATTGGCGGTGACCCAGTGCGAATTGGGGTAATAGGATTTGGCATCCGTGGTGAACAATTGACCCGTGCTTTGGGTTATGCCACCCCGGAATGGTTGGAAGAGCAGCGCTTGGCCAATTTGGAAAATCCAGAACACAAAGCTTTGGAAGATTTTATGTCGCTAGAAAAGCTCAACGTAAAATTGGTCGGTATTTGTGATGTGTTCGATGTAAGGGCTGAAAATTTTATCAAGGCATTTTCTACGGATGATAATCAAATCAAAAGATACCTTACCCACCAAGAAATGATTCAAAGTGGGGATGTGGATGCCGTGGTAATTGCAACTCCCGATCACTGGCATGCACCCATGTCCATTGAAGCTTTGAACCATGGAGTGCACGTCTACGTTGAAAAACCCATGACCCATACGGTAAGTGAAACCTATCTATTGCGTGAAGCTGCTGCAAAATCGAATGCGGTATTTGCCGTGGGACACCAGCATAGACAAACCTTAAGTTTTAGTACGGCGAGGGATATTGTGGAAAAAGGAACCTTGGGCCATGTATCGCTTGTTCAAACCAACACGAACCGAAATGATGACAATGGGGCATGGAACTACGATATCCACGCAAAGGCAAGTCCTGATACCATCGATTGGGAACAATTTTTAGGTTCTGCACCAAAGGTGCCATTCAATAAAAACCACTTTTTCAGATGGCGTAAATGGTGGGCATATGGTTCCGGATTATCCGGGGATTTGTTGACCCACGATTACGATCGTTTGAATTGTGTGCTCAATATGGGGATTCCCTCTTCAGTGAGTGCTTCTGGTGGAGTGTACACCCACAATGATGGAAGAAATGTTCCCGATGTGATCCAAGTGAATATGGAATTTCCAGATTTCAGCACAGGAAGTAGTCAAGCCAATGGAAAGGAAAAGGGGATGACCTTTTGTTACAGCGCAACTTTGGGGAACGGGTTTAACCGACCTACCATTTTAATGGGACACGATGCCACCATGGAGCTTGGTAATAGATTAACAGTTTGGCCCGATGGTGCTTCAACCCGTTATGCCGAAATGTTGGAAGTGGAAAAAATGAAACCCAATGTGCCCATTTACCAATACGATCCAGCAGCCAGCTCAACTGATGCGGTTTCCTCTGCCACTTCGCAATATTTTGCAGATAAAGGGCTGATGTGGACCTATATTAACGGGGTTCGGGTAGATTCAACCTTCTTGCACATGCGCGAATGGTTGAGCGTGATCAAGAATGGCGGAAAGGTTAGTTGCGGAATCAATGAAGGTTTTGATGAGGCCATTTCGGCCCACATGGCAGGCTTGTCATGGAAATTGGGTCGTAGAATAGAATGGGATGCAGCAAGTGAACAACTTGTGCCCATTGAAGGAGTAGATTTTGACCAAGTCCTCTTGGCCAATGAAAATTGGAATGAACAACCAGAAATGGTTGGTTGAGGTTTCTTGATTTATATGGGCCATGGGCCCGGAAAGTGGGATGTTGCCTTGGGTTGGTTACCAAAGGTAATGTCCCATTTTTTTGAATCTAACTAGATGTTTCCAGTGTAGACCTGTCCGCGGTGCGGTTTTAAGATTTCCCTGATCTCTTTTAACTCGAACTCGGCCACTACCAAAAAGGCAATACTGTGCGTGGGGCCAAAATGCTCAACGCCGGAAAGGTCGAACTTGAGTTCCTCGATCATTACAAATTCCTCCAAATGTTTTTTGTAATGTTCGGCTATTTTTGCGGCTCCTGGCCCTCTAAAATCCCAAATGATCTTAATTTTTCTGTCCAATACTTTTTCCATGTTTTATGAATTGGTTACGGAAATTCCATCCTCTGCGAAGGCCTTAAAATCCTCCATGTATTTTAAACTTTGTTTTTTAAATGCACCGGGCATCAAAAATCCCATTAACTTCATTCCAAGACCCGAAAATTGAAATTCAGATTCAGAAACCCAACGGGTCTTGCCATCCTCATCCTTGAAAAAATTCTTCTGAATGTTCTGGACACCTTTGGTGTCATAGCTGGAATGCATTTCGTGCGGCAAGTTACTTTTAAAAATGGTTTCGACCATGGTAATTTCCCGGTTCCCCATTTTGTAGACCAATTTTAATTGGGCACCCTCTTTTCCTGGATTTTTGGATAGCATTTCATAAGAAATCAACCCCCGTTGCCAGTGTTTGAAGTTTTCGGTGTTCCCCATTTTTTTAACGAATTCGTCTCTTGGTATATCAACTACTATTTCGGTAGTATACTTCACAGGTAAGGGTTTGGCACTAAAGTAACAATTTCTGCCCAGTTGCCTTGGATAAAAAATCTGTTAATGAAATTGAAACCTTCTTGTTGGGGAAATTCTAATTGTTATTTTTGCGAAATGCTTAAGCTCCAAAAAAATAGCCTAATCATTCTCTTTTTACTAAGTGGCTTGCTACTTTCCTCCTGTGGGGATTTTTTCAATAAAGAGGAAGAGGGCCAACCAGTGGCCAGGGTAGGTGAAAAATATCTATATAAAGAGGATATTGCACGATTGGTGCAGGATGATATGTCCGCTCAAGACAGTGCTTTGTTCGTAACCAATTATATCAATAATTGGGCCTCCAAACAATTGTTGTTGTCCAAATCCAAGATCAATTTACCAGAGGAAAAACTGGCCGAGTTCGATAGATTGGTGTCCAACTATAGGGCCGACTTGTATACCCGTGCCTATATCGAGGCCTTGGTGTTGCAAGCGCAAGATACCGCTGTGACCAAGAGCCAACTTCGTGATTTTTATGAGCGCGAAATGGAAAACTTTAAGTTGAGTGAAAAGTTGGTGCAATTGCGATTTGTGGGAATGTCCAATCAGTTTTTGGATTTGGAAGGGGTAAAGAACAAGATCAGAAATTGGAACGATTCCGATAAAACCTATTTGGACTCCATTGCGGTGCAGTTCAAAAAAATACATTTCAACGATTCAATTTGGGTAAGTGCCACACGGGTTATTGAAGAGATTCCACCATTGACTAACTTAAATGAGGAGGCGAACTTAAAAAAATCACAATTTTTTGAGTTGCAAGACTCCTTAGAGGTATATTTGGGCATGGTGACCAATGTGTTGGAAGTCAACGATACAGCACCTTTTGAATATGTGGAGCCGGATATCAAACAATTGATATTGAACCGTAGACGATTGAACTACGTTAAAAAATTGGAAACCGAAATAATAGATGAAGCTATTAAGAAGAAAGAATTTGAGGTTTATGAAAATAAGAACTAACGGATTTTTAGCCCTTGCGTTTATGGGATTGGCCATGACCACCCAAGCACAGGAAACAGATCAGGCCTTGGCATCAAAAGACACGATTGCCAGTGCGAACAGAGTAAAGTTGGATGGTATTGCGGCCGTGATCGGCGATTACGTGATCTTGGAATCCGATATCGATAAAACATTGATCGATCTAAAAAACCAAGGGGCATCCACAGAAGATATTACCCGTTGTGGTTTGTTGGGCAAATTAATGGAAGACCGATTGTACGCACACCAAGCCGTACAAGATAGTTTGTTGGTAAGCGATGATCAGGTTAACGCACAAAGCGATGCACAGATTCAGCAGTTGACCCAACAAATTGGTAGTGTGGAGAAAATGTTGCGCTACTATAAAAAGCCCGATATGGAAAGTTTCCGCGAAGAGCTTTTTGAAATCAACAAATTGCGTATGCTTTCCGAGCAAATGCAAAGCAAAATTGTGAAAGAGATTGAGGTGACCCCAGAAGAAGTGCGTCAGTTCTTTTATAAAATTCCTGAGGACGAAAGACCTGTTTTTGGAGCAGAATTGGAGATTGCACAAATCGTAAAACAGCCAGAAGCACCTGAGGAAGAAAAGCAAAAGGTAATCAATGCCCTAAAGGAAATTAGACAGGATGTAGTGGAGAACGATGGGAATTTCCGAGTAAAGGCGATTCTTCACTCCCAAGATCCTGGATCAAGACCCAATGGAGGTTTTTACAGCATTACCAAAGAAACTGGTTTTGTGAAGGAATTTAAAGATGTGGCCTTCAGTTTAAGGGAAGGCGAGGTTTCAGAACCTTTCGAAACCATTTTTGGATACCATATTATTTTTGTGGAGAAAATCAGAGGTCAGGAACGGGATATCCGTCACATTTTAATGATTCCAGAAATTCCACAAAGTGCCATTGATAAGGCAATGACCGAATTGGATAGTATTCGTCAGCATGTATTGGATGGCAAATATACCTTTGCTGATGCAGCATTCAACTTTTCCGATGAAAAGGAAACCAAGTTTGATGGTGGTCTTTTGAGAAACCCTATCAACTTCGATTCCCGTTTTGAATTGACCAAAATGGATCCAACTTTGTACAACCAGGTACGAAACTTAAAGGACGGAGAAATTTCCAGACCTATTCGCGAGGATGATCCAAGAGGTGGTGCCCCTAAGTTAAAGATCATGAAGATCTCCAACCGTTACGACGAGCATAAGGCAGATTTTGCAAAAGATTACCTCAAAATCCAAGAATTGGCCTTGCGTGAAAAGCAGTTTAAGGCCATCAAGGAATGGATGGACGAGCATATTGAGGACACTTATATCCACGTGAACGAGTACAACAGAAGCTGCGATTTTGCAAACAACTGGGTAAAGCAATAATCGAATGTCGGACGTAACAGCAGTTGAAAATCTAGTAAAAAAACACCAAGAACTTAAAAAGGAAATTGCCAAGGTCATTGTGGGCCAAGAACAGGTAATTGAACAAATCCTGTTGTCCATTTATACAGGAGGGCACTCCCTTTTGATCGGTGTTCCGGGTTTGGCAAAGACCTTAATGGTCAATACTATTGCCCAGACCTTGGGGTTAGATTTTAAACGCATTCAGTTTACACCCGATTTAATGCCGAGTGATATTTTGGGCAGTGAGGTTTTGGACAAGGACCGCAACTTCAAATTTATTATGGGTCCTGTTTTTGGAAACATCATTCTTGCGGATGAGATCAACCGTACACCTCCAAAAACACAGGCTGCCTTGTTGGAAGCCATGCAGGAAAGAGCGGTTACCATTGCTGGAAAACAATACAAACTCAACAAGCCATACTTTGTTTTGGCCACCCAAAACCCGATTGAGCAGGAGGGGACCTATCCGCTTCCAGAAGCACAGTTGGACCGATTTATGTTCGCTATCGAGTTAAAATATCCTTCCATTGCGGAAGAAATTCAAGTGGTAAAATCCACCACAACCGATGATGAGGTGAAGATCAATACCTTGTTCAGCGCCGAAGAGATCATCGAAGTACAACATTTGGTGCGTAGAATTCCTGTTGCGGACAATGTTGTGGACTATACGGTTCGTTTGGTTCACAGTACCCGACCGGGCATGGAAGGTTCATCCGATTACGTAAATAACTACTTGGATTGGGGGGCAGGACCAAGGGCTTCCCAGAATTTGGTGTTGGCCGCCAAGGCGCATGCAGCCATTCGTGGCAAGTTTTCTCCAGACATAGAGGACGTTAAAGCAGTGGCCGTTGGTATACTTCGCCATCGAATCCTCAAAAATTACAAGGCCGAGGCCGAGGGTATTACCGAAGACAAAATAATATCAGAATTGTTATAAATAACGATTCCTCTAACATTATTTAGTTTAATTCTAATTCCAAAATACTTAGCATTTTAGTAAATTTACCGAATTACTAAAATCTTAAAATTCATTTAATAGAATGGCATTTGATATAGACATGATTAAGGGTGTCTACGCTTCCATGGGGGAACGTGTGGACAAAGCCCGGGAATTGGTTGGAAAACCGTTGACTTTAGCTGAAAAAATATTGTATTCCCACCTTTGGGATGGTACACCTACAACCAAGTTTGCCCGCGGTAAAGATTATGTTGATTTTGCTCCAGATAGAATCGCTTGTCAAGATGCAACCGCCCAGATGGCATTGCTTCAGTTTATGCAAGCAGGAAAAGATAAAGTAGCTGTTCCAACAACAGTACACTGTGATCACTTGATCCAAGCAAAACAAGGTGCTGCAGTGGATTTGAAACATGCCAATGAAACCAGTAAGGAAGTTTTTGATTTCTTGGGTTCGGTTTCCAATAAATATGGAATCGGATTTTGGGAACCGGGAGCTGGGATTATTCACCAAGTAGTGCTTGAAAATTATGCCTTCCCAGGAGGTATGATGATCGGTACCGATTCCCATACCGTTAATGCAGGTGGATTGGGAATGGTAGCCATTGGTGTTGGTGGTGCTGATGCCGTTGATGTTATGGCAGGAATGGCTTGGGAGTTGAAATTCCCAAAATTGATCGGTGTAAAATTAACAGGAAAACTTTCTGGTTGGACCGCACCAAAAGATGTAATCCTAAAAGTTGCTGAAATCCTTACCGTAAAAGGAGGAACAGGAGCTATCGTAGAATATTTTGGCCCAGGAGCCACTTCCATGTCCTGTACTGGAAAAGGTACCATTTGTAACATGGGTGCTGAAATTGGAGCTACAACTTCCACTTTCGGATACGATGAGTCTATGGAGCGCTACTTGAGAGCTACCGATAGATCTGATGTTGCCGATGCTGCAAACGCAGTAAAAGAGCATTTAACTGCAGATCCAGAAGTTTATGCCAATCCAGAGCAATATTTTGATCAAGTAATCGAAATCAACTTGACAGAATTGTTGCCAATGCTAAATGGACCTTTTACTCCAGATTTGGCTACCGAAGTAGGTACTATGACCGAAAAAGCTTTGGCAAACGATTGGCCTTTGGCAGTAGAGTGGGGATTGATCGGTTCTTGTACCAACTCTTCGTATGAAGATTTGTCAAGAGCATCTTCCATTGCACAACAAGCCTTAGATAAAAAATTGAAAACCAAAGCCGAATTCGGAATCAACCCAGGTTCTGAGCAGGTAAGATATACAACAGAGCGTGACGGAATTCTTGAAATCTTTGAAAAATTGGATGCCAAGATCTTTACTAACGCTTGTGGACCATGTATCGGTCAGTGGGGTCGTTACGAAGATCCAAAGAATGCACCTAAGAACAGTATCGTGCATTCCTTCAACCGTAACTTCGCCAAGCGTGCCGATGGTAACCCGAACACACACGCATTTGTAGCCTCTCCAGAAATGACCGCTGCGATTGCGATTGCTGGTCGTTTGGACTTCAACCCATTAACTGATAAACTGATCAATGAGGATGGTGAAGAAGTAATGTTGGATGAACCAACAGGATGGGAATTGCCACCAAAAGGATTCGAAGTAAAAGAGAACGGATATGTGGAGCCTTTGGCAGATGGAAGTAGCGTTAATGTAATCGTTGCTCCTGATTCTGAGCGTTTACAGCTTTTAGACCCGTTTTTGCCTATTACCCCTGCTAGCTTGCAAGGCATGAAATTGTTGATCAAAGCATTTGGAAAATGTACAACAGATCACATTTCTATGGCTGGGCCATGGTTGCGTTACAGAGGTCATTTGGACAATATCGCCAACAATACGTTGATTGGAGCGGTAAATGCCTATAACCAAAAGACCAACTTTGTTAAAAATCAATTGACAGGTGAGTATGGTGGTGTTCCAGATACGCAACGTGAATACAAAAAGGCAGGAATCAAAACTTTGGTTGTGGGTGACCATAACTACGGAGAGGGTTCTTCTAGGGAGCACGCTGCCATGCAGCCTCGTCACTTGGGTGTTGCCGCTGTTTTGGTAAAATCTTTCGCAAGGATCCACGAAACCAACTTGAAAAAACAAGGAATGTTGGCCTTGACTTTCGCCAATGAGAGCGATTACGATTTGATTCAAGAGGATGATACCTTCAACTTCTTGGACATTGACCAGTTCGCTCCAGATAAACCATTGACCATTGAGGTTGTACATGCCGATGGAAGCAAAGATACCATCATTGCCAACCATTCGTACAACAATGCTCAGATTGCTTGGTTTAATGAAGGTTCAGCATTGAACTTGATCAAGAAAGAGAATGCATAATTGTATCTAAATAATTTGTAGGAACTCCTGATAGGGTAAAAGCTGTCAGGAGTTTTTAATTTATACGAAACCCCCAATAGATGAAAATCAGTAAAAAGTCGGTAATCAATATTATATTGATGCTCTTTGTGCTTTCCTTTTTTGTAACGCCGATCGGCTATTACGGAAAGTTGTTGTTGAATCGAATTTTTTCTTTTTCCCCACCTGTGATTGAAGCCTCGGAACGACAACAGATCAATGATTATGATTGGAAATTGAAAGATGCCGATTGGAACTTTTTCAATTTTGAAAAATCAAAAGGAAGGGTGGTTTTTGTAAACTTTTGGGCCTCTTGGCGACTACCTTCTGAAGCGGAATTGACGAGCATACAAGAGCTTTATAATAGGTATAAAGGACAGATGGACTTTTATATCATCACTAATGAAGAACAAGCTCCGGTTGAAGCTTTTATGGCAGAACATGAGTTTACCTTTCCAGTGACCTATTTAATCATTGGCGAAAAAATGCCGTTGGATTCCAGTGTGGTGCCAGCTTCTTATTTAATTGATAAATCTGGGAATGTGGTCATCCATAAAGAAGGTATTTCAGATTGGAGCTCGAACAAGGTCTACAAATTACTGGATGAATTAATAGCTCAATAATTCAAAATGAAAATCACAAAGGAACAAATTAGTAATGGCATTTGGATATTGGCCATTCTCTTGATTTTATTTACCCCCGTGGGCTTTCATGCTCGTGTTATCGTAAACAAGATCAAGATGTTTGTGATGAGCGCCGATGAGGTGGATAGAGATGAACAAGTCACGCTGGAGAATTACCGTTGGGATTTGGTGGATTTGGATGGCAAGCAATTTTCATTTGCATCGACCCAAGGAAAAGTGGTTGTGGTAAATATTTGGGCCACTTGGTGCCCTCCATGTGTGGCTGAGCTTCCAAGCTTTGCCGATTTGTACAAAGATTATCAGGATAAAGTGGTTTTCGCCTTTGTGGCCAATGATGAAAGGGAAAAAGTGGAGGCTTTTATCAAGAAAAAGGGCTATGTGCTCCCAGTTTATTTTCAGTCATCTCCAACACCTTCGGAAATGGATAGTTCTACCATTCCAGCATCCTATGTAATCAGTAAGGATGGTAAAATAGTAGTGGATGAAAAAGGAGCCGTAGATTGGAACTCCACTGCAACCCGTGAATTGTTGGATGAGCTGTTGGCTGAATAAATTAATTGTTCTTAAAATATTTAAAGGGAACCACTAGCATTCCAAAGCACTCCCCATCTTCTTTGCCTAAATGCTTGTGATGCATTTTGTGTGCTCTTCGTACGGCTTTGGCGTACCTGTTATTGGCATTTCGAAATATCTTAAATCGTTGATGGATAAAAATATCGTGGACCATAAAATAAGCAATTCCGTAAGCTAAAATGCCAAATCCTAGGGGCCATCCATACCAAAAAGAGGTATAGCTGCCCAAATAAAAGAGGACCATGCTCACTATGGCATAAAAAATAAAAAAGGCATCGTTGCGCTCAAACCACGAATCATGGTCTTTTTTATGGTGATCACGATGCAAAGTCCATAAAAATCCGTGCATCACATATTTATGCGTAAACCACGCCATAAATTCCATAAAGCAAAAGGTCGCTAAAAATATCAGAATCCAAATTGCTATGATCATTGTACCATTTGTAGTTTATAGTTCACATAAGATTGGGCCAACAATCCAATTTTCTGGTAGTTGGGCACCCTTATCCTCGCATTTTTAATTTCAAGAGGTGGCGTGGCCTGAAGCTTGTGCAATAGTTTTTTGTAATAGCGATAGGCCGTATACACTCCAAATTTGGCTTGTTCAGGTAACTTAACAATGCCGGAATAGCCCAAGGCAAAATCGGCCTTAATTTCATCAACGATTCGTTTTTTGGACACTTCGTCCAGCTCCAAAAGGTTGGTATTAGGGAAATAAGTTCTATTCAAATCTTCAAAATCGGCCTTTAGGTCCCGTAAAAAGTTCACTTTTTGGAAAGCTGAACCCAGGGCCATGGCAGATTCTTTCAATTCCTCATATTTTTCTTTGTCGCCCTTTACAAAAACACAAAGGCACATAAGTCCAACCACATCGGCTGATCCATAAATATATTCACGGTATTCCTCGAAAGTTAGGTACTTCTTTTTGGTAAGATCCATCCGCATGCTCTTCATGAACGCCTCTACTAAATGATATGGAATATCGTATTTGTGATAGGTATGTTGAAAAGCATTTAGAATGGGATTCAAGCTGATCTTGTTGTGGATGGCCAAGTTCATGTCCTTTTCAAAATCATCAAAAAGAGTGGTTTTATCGTAATCATGGAAGGTGTCCACGATTTCATCCGCAAAACGGACAAAGCCATAAATGTTGTATATGTCGGCCCTAATGGAAGGTGCCAACATTTGAGTGGCCAGGGAAAAAGAAGTGCTGTACTTTTGGGTTACAATTTTACTGCAATTGTAAGAGACATCATCAAAAATAGTTTTCATTTGTTAATGGTTTTGGTGATTAAATCAGCTACCAATTTTCCTGAAATTAAGGAAGGGGGCACTCCAGGCCCCGGCACTGTTAGCTGACCGGTAAAAAACAAGTTTTTTACCTTACTACTTTTGAGGTTAGGTCGTAAAAAAGCAGTCTGTTTCAACGTGTTGGCCATACCATAGGCATTGCCTTTGTAAGAATTGTACTGTTCAACAAAGTCGTTTACACAGAAACTTTCCTTGAATATAATAGATTTTTTGATTTGTTGGTCGGTCAGTCGTTCAAATCTATCTATCACAATATCAAAATATTGCTCCCGTAATTCGGGGGTATCCTCTAACCCTGGGGCAATGGGAACCAAGAAAAATCCAGTCTCCTGCCCATCTATTGCCATGCTGGCATCGGTTTTGGATGGAAAGTTAACATAGAACAAAGGGTCGCTAGGCCACTTTGGTTCATCATAAATTTCTTGGGCGTGAACTTCAAAATCTGTATCGAAAAAAAGATTGTGGTGTTCTATGTTCTGTAATTTTTTATCGAAGCCGATATAAAATAACAAGGAGGAAGGAGCGTAGGTTCTCTTATTCCAATAGGATTCAGAATATTGTCTGTACTTTTTATCCAACAAAGTTTCGGAATGATGATAATCGGCACCACTGATCACATAATCGGCAATATGGTTTTTGCCATTGGAACGGATTCCCAAAACCTGTCCGTCAGAAACCAAGATATTGGTTGCCGGACTATTTGTATGGATTATAACCCCAAGTTCTTCTGCCAAACTTTTCATGGCCTTGATAATTTCGTACATGCCACCTTTAGGATGCCAGGTGCCCAGACCGAAATCGGCAAAGTTCATAAAGTTGTAAAAAGAAGGAGTATTGCTCGGTTTGGCCCCTAAAAACAGTACTGGAAACTCCAATGTGGAAACCAGCTTGGGGTTTTTAAAGCGTTTGCGTACTTCTTGACTGATCGTTTTAAAAAATTGGTCAACCTTTAAAATGGTCTCTTTGGTTACAAGCTCAAAAGGAGAGAGTCCTGGGCGTAATACCACTTTGTTAATGGCAATGTCATAGTTTTCCTGTGCTTGCCCTATAAAATTCCGTAGATGTTTGCTACTTCCAGATTCTATACGTTCAAATTCATCACAAATGGAATCCATGCAATCCCCAATGGTAATGGTATCATCATCAAAAAAGATTTTGTAGGCAGGATTTAACTTGTCCAACTGGTAATAATCTGAGGTTTTTTTACCAAAATCTGCAAAGAACTTATCAAAGATATCGGGCATCCAGTACCAACTTGGGCCTATATCAAAAGTAAATCCATCTTTTACCAATTGTCTGGCCCTACCGCCAACGGTTGAATTCTTTTCGAAAATTTCTACCTCAAATCCTGATTGTGCCAAATAACAAGCGGCGGAGAGCGAAGAGAAACCAGAACCGATAACAATAGCTTTTTTCATGGAATTGTTTAAATGGCTTTTAAGAAATGTTCAATGCTTTTGAACGTTTCTATGTGGTCTGGCAATTGCATTTCTCCGATTTCTTGGATCTGATGTCCCAAGGCATACAGTTTGGAGTTTGGCGATTTGTCCAATAATTCCTTGAACCTTATAAAGTAATCGACCAAATCCGTTTTAGTCGGAGAAACCGTAAAATAGGAAACGAATCGGATATTATTGTAAAACCTTATAAGGTCTTCCAAACTTTCTATGGGCATGGTCTGTCCCAGATAAATGGTTTTGTAACCTTTAGATGCCAATTGATAGTTGATATATAAAAGTCCAAGTTCATGGATTTCGTTATCCGGTAGAAATAGGACGAAGACTTCATCCTGAATTGTCGGCTCTTCCAATTGAAGTTGTTCTGTATGGATATAAATCTTTTGTTTAATCAAATTGGAAATAAAATGTTCATGGGCCGGACTTATGGTATTGGTCTGCCAGAGCATTCCCAATTCATCCAATAGAGGAATAAACACTTCATTGAATATTTGAGTAAAACTTTTGTCCACGATCAAACCGTTATAGGTTTTTAGGAAAAGGGATTGGTCAAAATTGATCATGGCCAACTTAAAGGAATTCAGGGCATGGCTTTTTTCCGATTTTTGGGACATGATCTCCTTGACCAAGGCAGGAATTTTACCTTCCTCCAACTTGGCTATTTTGGATATTTTAAAACCGTTGTTGTATAATAAGGTAACATTCAGCAGCTTTTGTAAACTAATGAGGTTATAGGTGCGGATATTCGTATCGGTTCTTTCTGGACTGAATAGATCGTATCTTTTTTCCCAAATACGAATGGTATGGGCCTTTATTCCAGAAAGGTTCTCCATATCCCTAATACTGAACGATGTTTTTACGTTGTTCATCTTTTTAATACAAACGTTAAACAAATTTACAATTTTAAAGATGCCATCCTATCTTTTTGTGATATTTTTTAAACTCTGAAGAGGTTCTTAAACAATTGTGATAGAAATAAATGGAAAGCTGGGTATTGGTATCAAACAAAAAACGCAATCCGTTACAGATTGCGTTTTAGTGCCCACGACTGGAGTCGAACCAGCACGTCCTTACGAACACTACCCCCTCAAGGTAGCGTGTCTACCAATTCCACCACGTGGGCCTATTGGATTTTGAGTGTGCAAATATAATTTTTTTGCTTAAAAGGGAATGGCACATGACCATTTTTCCTGGAACTAAAGTATAAATTTCACTACATAAACTTTACAATATCGTAATGCCCATCCACTCTTATTTTGCTGAAATTTGTCATCTATGCAAGAGTGCCCCCAAAAAAATGAAGCTACTCTAGATAGGCTCGCCAGATTAATAGTAAAATCGGACAGGAATGCATTCAATTCCCTTTTCGAACTGCTTTGGGAGCCTATGTACACCTATGCTGGTTCCATATTAATGAATGATGCCTTGGCTAAGGATACGGTTCAAGAGGTTTGGATGGATTTTTGGCAAAGAAGGGAAGCAGTGGAGGTTCAAAATGTGAAATCCTACCTATTTAGGGCCATCAGGTATAAATGTTACAATACACTTCGAGATCTTAAATTCAACAATGCCCAAATCGATGCCGCCAATTCGGTGGGTGTTTCTTCTGAAATTGAATTGAACGAAGATGTTATCGATTTATCGCACCGAATAAATAGGGCTCTTGATGATCTCCCCAAAAGATGCCGGGAAATTTTTACGATGAGTAGGATCAATCAAGTGAGCAACAAGGAAATTGCCGAGCTATTGAACATCTCCCAACGTTCGGTGGAAAACCAAATAACTTTTGCTCTGCGAAAGCTTAGACGGGATTTGTCCACTGTTAAGTCATTGTTTTTTTAGACCCCTTTAATTTTACCTCAAGGTTATCGGGTCACTTCCAAGTTTAAGTAATCATTAAAACCAAATTTTCGTGTGTTTGTACCCTGTTACTTCGGGTACTTGTATGTGAAATACGCATAGCATGACCGAAAATGAAATTAAAGGATTGATGGAAAAGTACCTGAATGGTACCATTTCCAAAAAGGAAGAATCCCTTTTGGAAAATTTTGACAGCAGTCTTTTAAGAAAGAATAGTACAACCTTATTTAAGAGCGATAGGCAAAAGGCAAAAATTGCCCGAAGCATATTGGGTAGCATACAGCATGTCAAAAAATCCAATCCTGTGCTGCGATGGACAAAAGTTGCTGCTTCCATTGCGTTGTTGATAGGGATTGGATATGCAACTTTTCTATCTACCAAACAGGAAATCCCATCAGAACCCATTGTTGAAATTACAAAGACCACCGAATGGGGGCAAAAATTGAACATTACCTTATCGGACGGATCACAAATTCGATTAAATGCAGGAAGTAGTTTAAAGTATCCCAGCAAGTTTGATGGAGACGAAAGAATTGTGGAACTCACTGGGGAAGCTTTTTTTGATGTGACAAAAAAACCTGAAAAACCTTTCATCATAAAATCGGGAGAGGTTGAAACCACGGTTTTGGGTACTTCCTTTAATGTGAACACCTATCCTGAAAATGATGAGATAGCAGTTACCGTTGCCACAGGAATGGTGAAAGTGGCATCACAGGAAAATGAGGTGTACTTATTGCCCAACGAACAAGGTGTTTTTAATAAGTCCAGCAAAAACATGACCAAACAACAGGTTGATATTTCCTATGCCTTGCATTGGAAAGATGGCATCCTTCATTTTGAGGATACAGACCTGAACCAAGTATTGGAAAGGCTTGAGAAATGGTATGGGGTATCATTTCAGATGGAAAATAAACAAATTGGAAATTGTCACATCACGGCGACATTCATCAATCAGAACCTAACGGAAGTCATGGAAAGTATCGTGTTTACCAAAAAGGGCCTGAAATACCAGTTTTTGAACGATAAAACAATTCTGTTAAAAGGAATATGCACTGACTAACTAGCTTAAATCAACAAGATGCCTATGACATAAAATCAACCCATAAAAAAGACAGCCCATTACACTTTGGCGAGCGGAAACAGGCTGTCGAACAAGTTAAATGATTACAAATTCTTATAACCAATTAAACATGATGTGAAATTATGAATTCACTAACTATTAAACAATTAATCAAGTTGACATTCAACACATTTTGCTTTCTTATTGTATTGGCACTGTTAAATCCAGTATTGGCCGCCGATGTAAGGGGACAAAAACTGGAGAGTTACAATGTGGATCTCAATGTAGACCATGCTACCGTGGTCGAAGTACTTCAGCAAATTGAACAACAAACAGAATTTAAGTTTGTGTACGACAGGCAAGTGAAAAGGCTTAAGAAAACCTATGATATTGCCTATAAAAGCGTGTCACTTCGTTCTGTTTTGGAATTAATGGCAAAAGATGCCAATCTGACCTTTAAGAGGATCAATCAGACCATCTCGATTGATGTTAAGCCCGAAGTCCCAAAAAGGGTAGTGGAAGTGGTTTACCTAACTGTTACAGGTAAAGTGACTGATGAAAATGGAATTCCCTTAGCAGGTGCTTCTGTTTTGGATACCTCCACTGGAAATGGAACCATTACCGATTTTGATGGTAACTATTCCATTGAGGTGCAGTCCGATGCCGTCCTTAAAATTTCCTATTTGGGCTATTTGGCCATGGAAGTTCCAGTAGATGGACGTTCTACCGTTAACGTACAGCTGAATCCAGATGCTACCATGTTGGAAGATGTGGTGGTTGTGGGGTACGGTACCCAAAGAAAAACTGATGTTACCGGTTCCATTGCTTCCGTTGCAAGCGAGGATTTTAATAAAGGTATCGTAATGAATCCAGGTCAACTTTTGCAAGGTAAGGTTGCCGGTGTAAACATTACGAGTGCGAGTGGCGAACCAGGTGCCGACCAAGATGTGATCATCCGCGGTGTTGGTAGTTTACGTTCAGGCACCACGCCTTTGTATGTAATCGATGGTTTTGCTTTGGACAATACCAGCACAGGTGTGCCGACAAACCCATTGAACTTTATCAATCCACAGGATATTGAGAGCATCGATGTATTGAAGGATGCATCCGCAGCGGCCATTTATGGTTCCAGAGCTGCTAACGGTGTGATCGTAATCACTACCAAAAAAGGAAAATCTGGAAGAACCCAAATGGATTTGAGCGTTACTTCAGGATTTTCCACTTTGGCCAATAAGGTAGATGTATTTAGTGCCGATGAGTTCCGTCAACAAGTGGTTGCTGCAGGAGGCAACTTGGATGATGGTGGTGCCAACACCGATTGGCAGGATGAGTTGACAAGAACAGCTTTTTCCAAAAACATCAACTTCTCCATGAACGGAGCGGCAGATAAATTTTCATACTACACTTCACTTGGTGTGAACAATCAAGAGGGTATTTTAAGAGGCAACGACCTTAAGCGTTATTCCGGTAGGTTAAACTTGACACAGAAAGCGTTGAACGATCGGTTGCAGGTAGCTTTCAACATGACAGCTAGTAGGACAGAGAACACCAGAGCGGACAACCGAGCCATTGTGGGCGATATGTTGCAGTTAAATCCTACTACTCCCCTTTACACCAATGGAGAGCCAACTTTGTTGGAAAATAGACTAAATCCATTAACACGTGAGCGTCTATTTAGTGATGAGGCCATCAACCATAGGATTTTGGCCAACATTTCCCCATCCTATGAAATTATTGACGGATTGACCTATAAGTTGAATTTGGGTATAGATTATTCCGCTACCGATAGAGATGTGCAATACATTCCTTATTCCCTTTTGGAAGACTACATTTATGGTTCTTTGAACACGATAAGTACTTCCAACAAGAATACCCTTGTGGAAAATACGCTTACCTACCAATTTGAAACAGGGAAACATAATGTAACCCTTTTGGCAGGACATACTTATCAAGAGACTTTTGTAAGCCAAAAAAGTTTTCAAACGGAAGGTTTTTCAGATAATGGTATCGAACCCAAATATCAAGATCAGATCAGTGGGGACAATACCCAAACCTATATGTACACCTATGCCACCAAGAACGAGCTGCAATCTTTCTTCGGAAGGGCCAACTACACCTACGATAACAGGTATATGTTGACCGCTACGATGAGGGCCGATGGTTCTTCAAAATTTGGAGGCAACAATAAATATGGATATTTCCCATCTGTGGCTTTGGGTTGGAATATTATGAACGAAGATTTTTTGAGTTCCAATACCACCATCAACAACCTAAAGTTAAGAGCAAGTTGGGGTAAGACTGGTAACCAAGAAATTCCATCCAAAATTACCAAGTTGAGCTATACCGATAGTAAGGACAATAACGATTCTTACCCAATCAATGGCACGGAAAACAGCTTGGAAGATTACCCATATGGAACCATTTTTACCCGTTTGGCAAATCCTGATATCCAATGGGAAGTGTCCCAACAGACCAACATTGGATTGGATTTCGGATTGTTCGACAACCGTTTATCGGGTACTTTGGAGTATTTCAATAAGGTGTCAGAAAATATTTTGTTAGAGGTTACCCCAGCGGATCCCATTCAACCAACAGATAAATACTGGACCAATATTCCAGACATGGAAATCAAGAACAGCGGGTTCGAATTTTCTTTAGATTACCGAAGTGATTACACTAAGGAGTTTACCTATAACATTGGGGGTAATTTGGCCTATACCGATAATGAGGTCAACAATTCACCTTACAAGGTTCTTACCACGGGAGCTGCCCAAGG
Source organism: Allomuricauda sp. NBRC 101325 (assembly GCF_030268205.1). Lineage (GTDB taxonomy): Bacteria > Bacteroidota > Bacteroidia > Flavobacteriales > Flavobacteriaceae > Flagellimonas. The sequence goes on along the minus strand of NZ_BSQF01000006.1, from coordinate 44,739 downwards.
AGCGGGTCAAACCGATGCAACCATCAATGGTAACTTAAATGGGGAATCCATTGGTTCTTACTACATGCAAGAATTTTTAGGAATTGGCGACGATGGTCTTAGTATTTTATCTGAGGACAGAAAAGTTGTGGGTACTGCATTGCCAAAGCTTATTTATGCTTTCTACCTGAACTTCCAATACAAAAACTTTGATCTTGGGTTGAACTTTAATGGTGTGTCAGGAAACAAAGTGTACAACCATACGGCAATGTCCTTGTTTACCAAAGGTTTATTGGCATCCAATTTCAACACCACTTCATTGGCTACGGAATTTCAAAATGAGGATATCACAAACTCCAACAACGTATCGACAAGATATTTGGAAGACGGGGATTTCTTAAGATTGAACAACGCAACTTTGGGTTATAATTTAAGACCAGAGGTCATTGGACTTGATGGTCTGGTAAATGCCATTCGTTTTTCAGTAACAGGTCAAAACTTGTTCGTAATCACAGACTACAGTGGTTTTGATCCAGAAATCAACTCCAACTTAACCATTGACGGTATTCAAACGTTTGGTATCGATTACTTCAATTATCCCAAATCAAGAACCCTTGTTTTTGGCTTAAACGTATCATTCTAATCTACAAAACACTTCAAAAATGAAGCACAAAATAATAATCGCACTATTGGGAATTGGATTGTTTTCCAACTTTAGTTGCACCGATTTGGAAGAAGAAGTTATTGACGAATCCTTGGAAGGAAGTGGCCAAGCGGAAGCCGTAAGTGGAGCCATTGCACCTGCTTATGGGCAAATTGCATGGGTCTGGAGGCACACCAATTACTACGGAATGCAATTGATTCCATCCGATGAGGCTATTTTGCCCTATCGAGGAGGAACTGACTGGTATGACGGAGGTAAATTTCTTGAAGCACATAGCCATGACATTTCGCCAAGCAACGATTTGGTAGGAAGTTCATGGAACGAAGTGACCAAGAACATTTCAAGAACCTTGTCTGCTATTGAGGTTTTGAGACCTTTGGCTGAAGGGGGAAATACGGAAGCCGAGGGAGCGCTTTACGAAATGATCGCACTTCGCGCTTATATGAACATGTTGACCTTGGATAGCTGGGGATTGGTGTTCAAAAAAGAATCTTCAGACGAGATTTCTGAAATCTTGAGAGGTCAGGATGCCATTGACTATATCGAAAGTGAATTTTTGTCTGTGGTTGATGTGATCAATACGAGTAGAGGACCTGGGAGAATCACACAATCTGCAGTTTGGGGCTTTTTGGCTCGATTGAACTTGAATGCCGCCGTATATCGTGATCCATATGGTACGCCGAACTTTACCGCAGAGGATATGGATAGGGTAATCGAGTATACCGACAACATTATCAATTCAGGTAACTTTTCTTTGTCCCCAGAGTATTTTGAATTGTTCAATGATGAAAATCATGATAATCCAGAGTTGATTTTTGCCTTGGATCAACGCGGGGTAATGAATAATGAGCATAGTCGATGGGCCTATTGGTCTTTGGCTGGTTCTTGGTTCCCGAGACCAGAATTCCCAAGTGCAGATGGTACAGATGGTCCGGCCATGACTTCTGATTTTTATCAAATTTGGGAAGATGCCTACGGAGGTGCAGATCCAGCGGAAATGGATGCCCGTTTCTTTATGGAAAACCAACAGATTCCTGCCGAACTTCAAGATTTGACCGGAGTTACTCCAGATAATGATGAAGATCATTATTACTGTATCTCAGCGGAAGAGTTTGAAATCAATAGAGGTGTTATCCGAGGGGTAATTTGGGGGCCAAGAAAAGATGAAAACGGTTCTTTTTATACCTGTGATGAAGGTTACAGAATTTATCCAGTAATACAAACCAAAGGTAACGGACCTGATAAAGATGTAGATTACGTGAACCATACTTTGCAAGTTGACTTTACCAATGAAGGTAGATTGCACCGAAATGGGTACCGTGTTTCCAAATACCAGTTTAGCCATACATCACCCAATGGTAACAACTATTCCAGCGTGGATTTGGTAATGATGCGTTTGGCAGAGATATATTTAATGCGTGCCGAAGCAAAATTGCGCTCTGGGGATAACGCAGGTGCCCTTGCCGATGTGAATACGGTAAGAACCTCAAGAACAGCCCGTCCAGCACAAACTCCAGAAGCTTTAGGAGCGATTGATTTGGAAATATTGTTCCGTGAGCGTGGATTTGAATTGTATTGGGAAGGATTTAGAAGAGGAGATCAAATCCGTTTTGGTCACTACGAAGATGCTTGGACCGAAAAAACAGATGACAACGTTTATCATAGATTGTTCCCGATTCCTCAGGATGCCATTGATGGAGCATCTAACGTAGAAGGATATTTGGAACAGAATGAAGGCTATTGATTATAGTGTGGTTTTTTAGCACAAACGGCAAGGTCTTTTCCTTGCCGTTTACATTTTTAGAACAATAGAATAGCATGGAACAAATGAAAAAATTACGTAAACAGCTTGGCTGTGTAATTTTGATGGCCTTAACTGCTTGCTCATCAAAAACAGAAAATCAAGATCAGGTTGATTTAAAAAATGAAGAACCCCTAAGTATCATTTTTATGATTGGGGATGGTATGGGAGTGCCCCAAGTCTCAACGGCTTATTATTTCGGCGATTCACTTCCCAATTATTCTAGGTTTAAAAGTATCGGGTTGCACAAAACTTCAGACCTCAAATATGAAATCACGGATTCTGCAGCCGGTGCCACTGCATTTGCCATTGGTGAAAAAACCTATAAAAGGGCCATCGGTGTTTCGGTAGATAGTATTCCGCAGGAAACCATTTTGGAAAATCTTCAAGAAAAGGGTTATCAAACGGGGCTGATCAGTCTTACTTCCATTACCCATGCCACTCCTGCAAGTTTCTACGCCCATGTGGTCGATAGGGATTTACATGAGGACATTGCGGAACAATTGGTCAATTCCGAAGTTGATTTTTTTGCAGGCGGAGGAAAAAAATTCTTCAACCAACGGGAAGATGGCAAGGATTTGTTTATGGCTTTGGAAGAAGCCAATTATAAATTGGATACCGTTGAACTGTCCGAAACTTCATTGAAAAAAAGGAATGCCTATATCTTGGCCGATGATGGAATCCCATCCAAAATTGAAGGTAGGGGAGATTATTTAATTGAAGCGACCCAAACTGCATTGGATTATTTTGGTCAAAAAGGCAAACCATTTTTTATGATGGTGGAAGGTTCCTACATTGACTGGGGCGGTCATGCCAAAAATGCTGAAATGATGATTTCCGAAGTGGCCGATTTTGACAAAACCCTTGGCGTTGTTTTGGATTATGTGGAAGCGCACCCAAACACATTATTAGTGGTTACAGCAGACCATGAAACCGGAGGCGCCAGTATTGGTAAATATTATGAAACTGATGAAAGTACCGGAGAAAAAAATGAAGTGCCCGAAAAAGTAGCTGTATATTTCAATACCGATCAACACAGCGGGGAACTTATTCCCGTATTTGCAGCTGGTAAAGGCGCGGAAATTTTTCAAGGAATCTATGAAAACAACCAGATCTATCATAAAATGTTCCAGGCATTAAACCAAAAATGATGAGAAAAAGAGTATTACAATTGATGGTTGCAGGTTTGATCTGTTTTTTTGCCTTGCAGCTTTCTTATGGTCAGACCATCTATAAAATCCATTCCCATAACGATTATGTTCAAGAGCTGCCCTTTTGGTTCGCTTATAGCAATGGAGCATCTTCCATCGAAGCAGATTTGTTTTTAAAGGACAACGAACTTTATGTGACCCACGCTGAAAAAGAAATCAATCCCGATTATACCTTTAAAAAATTGTATTTGGATAGGTTAAAGAGTCTCGAAGCTGACGGAAAACTGAGAGAAGTGCAACTGCTCATCGACCTAAAATCGGAAGCCTATGTCACTCTTGAAAAATTGGTTGAGGTAATTGAAGGTTATCCAACTTTGATTGAAAGTGGTAAGGTAAAGTTTGTGATTTCAGGCAATAGACCAAAACCAGCAGATTATAAAAGATATCCCGATTTTATTTGGTTCGACCATCAAAATTTGGAAGAACTGAGCCAAATAGACCTGACTAAAGTGGCCTTGGTTAGCGTAAGCTTTAAAAATTATTCCGTTTGGAATGGCTACGGAAGAATGACAGCTCCAGACTTAGAAGCGGTTACAAATGCCATCGAAAAGGCAAAAGCTGCTGGAAAACCCTTTCGTTTTTGGGCCACTCCCGATACCAAAACAGCTTGGGCGAGATTGGGTAAAATGGGTGTGGACTATATCAACACGGATCATCCCGCCTTGGCAAAACAATACTTGGACAAATTGGATGCAAACACATTTCATTTGGAGCAAAAAAATGAAGTCTATGCACCAAAGTTTTCATACGACGAGAAGTCAACTCCGAAGAATATCATTTTAATGATAGGGGATGGCAATGGGTTGGCACAGATCTCTTCGGCCATGATTGCCAATCGCGGAAATCTTACGGTTACGGGATTAAAAAACATTGGTCTGGTAAATACGGCTTCTGCCGATGATTTGATCACCGATTCTGCAGCAGGTGCTTCCGCAATGGCCACTGGTAATAAAACAAATAACCGGGCTATTGGAGTAGATTCAGAAGGCAAACCTATGACCAATTTGGTCGATGTGTTGGGGGGTAGTGGATTCCATACGGCAATAGTAACCACCGATGCGATATTTGGCGCTACGCCCTCCTCGTTTTATGCCCATAGAGTAGAACGTGATGATACTCCGGGATTGGTTGAGGATCTGAATAAAAGTCAATTGGATTTTTTCATTGCGGGAGGTAAAAACGAAAAAGGTACCATTGATAAAGTCTTTACTGAAAAAACATTGGAATCTTTCGAGGACTATCAAAAACCCACCGCCATTTATTTGGGCGACAACAAAGCCCCAACCATGGAAAATGACAGGGGGAGAGTTTTTCCAACTGCCATTCAAAAAAGTTTGGAAGTTTTAGGGAATTCTAATGAGCCCTTTTTCTTGCTGGTCGAAGGTGCGCAAATTGACAACGGAGGACATTCGAACAGCACAAAGGATATTGTTCAAGAAATGTTGGACTTTGATAATGCCATTGCCGAGGCTTTAAAGTTTGCCGATGCCCATAGAAATACCTTGGTTGTAATCACTGCCGATCACGAAACCTCTGGATTCGGAATAGTTGGGGGAAGTTTGGAAGAGGGAACGGTGCAAGGTGATTTTTTAACGGTAGACCATACCGGAATTATGGTGCCATTGTTTGCTTATGGACCACAGGCTGATAATTTCAGTGGGGTGTATGAAAACTCTGAGATTTTTCAAAAAATCTTGAAAGCCTTGGGTAGAAAGTAATTAATTAGGGTTGAAACATGCTGAAAGAGTAGGTTTTATGGGGTTAAAGTATACGAAATGCCCTGTTTTTCGGTTATATAAGTTGAAATAACCAAATTATAACCCCATGAAACTTAACACATTTAACACGATGGTCGTACTGTTTGTGACCATTTTAACCAACAGTTTGGTAACAGGACAAGAAAGTTATACTTGTTCTGGCTATGAAAAGGGTACCCTTACCCTAAAAAGCGGAAAGTCCATTGATACCTATATTTATATAGATTACTGCAATCCCCATCGTTTCCAGTCAGGTTTGAGCACTATTGATGAAAAAACCTTTAAACAATATGCAAGTGGGAAGAAAATCAAGAATAAATCCATTGAGACGTATAAAGAGAAAGATGTAGTAAGTATTGCTCTAGAGAATGGTAAAAGGTTCAAAAGGATTACCTATGTGGACACTTATTCGGGTAAAAAGATTGATTTGTTGCCACAGCGTTTTATTTTGGAGCAAGTGACCGATGGTAAGATTAAAATCTACAAAAGATATTACCGTACCCAAAACGGATTTATTTACAAACCAGTTTCTGAATCATGGTTCAATGGAGGTGAGGATCATTATAATTTTATGACCAACAATTTTGAAATATTGGTTCAGACAGATGAGGACAAAAACCCAAGAAATATTTGGGGTACCAACCTTAAAACCTTGTTTGGGGACAATGAAGAAGTGATGGCCAAATTTTTGGATGGCGGCTATGAGTTTCGAGAAAAATTTCAAGAACCAGCAGCCTTTGCAGCCAATTGCGATACAGCGTTTTTTAACGCTTTGATGGAAATGGTAAACGATTACAATGGGGTTGATGCCCAGGGAGCGCAAGTTTCCCAATTGCAAATTCAATAAGACAATATAAAATGTAAAAAGGGCGGTGCCATTTGGTTACCGCCCTTTTTTTCGATTGAACTATCGAATGAGATTAAAATTTGAGCAAAAATTTTAAATCAAATTTCTTTCGGCCATAAAGTTTTTCTTCATGTTCTTTCGGTCAATTTTACCCGTATCGCCTTTAGGTACGGAATCGATAAAATGTATTTCGGAAGGCACTTTGAACTTGGCCAAATTTTCCAAGCAATAGGCTTTTATTTCTTCTTCTGATATTTCTGCACCTTTCACAATCAAGGCGGCTCCACATTCACCCCATTTTTCATGGGGAATCCCAAAGACAACGGCTTCGTTTATGGACTCGTGCTGTAAAAGTACACGTTCTACTTCCACGGGGTACACATTTTCCCCACCACTGATGTACATGTGTTTTTTGCGATCAACAATAAAAATAAAGCCCTCTTCATCCATAATGGCCACATCACCGGTTTTAAACCAGCCGTTTTCAATACTGTTTTGTGTGGCCTCTGGATTTTGCCAATACCCAGGGGTGACCATCGGGCCTGTAATCCAAAGTTCTCCGGGTTCGTTTCGTGGCAGTTCTTTGCCCTCGTCATCCACGACACGCACTTGAACATAAAAATTGGGCTTTCCAATGGATCCCTGCTTTTTTTCAGCCATGCTTTGGTGTAAGGACGTCAGGTTAGGGCCAACTTCTGTTAAACCATAACCTTGTCGAATGGGCACCTCTTTATCGTGGTATTTTCGAATCAAGGGCACGGGCATACTTTCCCCTCCAACGATAATGTAGTTGAGAAAGCTTATATCTGTGGCATCAAATTGTGGGAGTTCGGCAATCATTTTAAGCATGGTGGGAACGCCCATAAAAAGATCCAGTTTTTCCGAGACAATGGAATTCAATATTTTTTCAGCATCAAACTTTTTGAACATGATGATGGTGCCTCCATGATGCAGCACAGGCGCTAAAAGTACATTCCATCCTCCTGTGTGGAAGAGGGGCATACAGTTCAGCGTTTTGGTGGCACTGCTGATTACCAAACTAAGTGCGGTATTGATGCTGTTCCAAAACAACATTTTGTGGGTGTACAAGGTTCCTTTTGGAAACCCGGTGGTTCCACTGGTATATAAAATAAAGATTGGATCCTCTTCATGCAATTTCACCGAATAATCAGGGGCTTCATCCTCAACAAAATGAATAAATGGAGCAATAGGTTCATATTCCGCCTTATGTTTTAAGGCATGGACATCATAACAGTTTTCATCATACAGCACTAATGAAGAAGCAGAATCATTCAATAAATATTCTACCTCTGCTGGAGCCAACCTATAATTGATGGGCACCAATATAATCCCCGTTTTTTGTGCCGCTCCAAATAGCAAAACTTGGGTTAATTCGTTTTCGGCAATAATGGCAATTCGGTCTCCTTTGCCAAGTTGATGTTTATCTTTTAGATAATGTGCAATACTGTTCGCAGCATTATTGATTTGTGCATAGGTAAGGGTCTTACCCGATTCGGCATCCTTTAAAGCTACTTTATTCGGGGTGTAGCCCGACCATTTATTAAACCAATCAAAGGTGTTGATCATAATACTTTAAAGTTACAGTATAAAAGCATTTGCAGCAAAGGCCAATCCACCACCTGAGCCAATAAAAAATAAGGTGTCGCCTTCTTTGATTTTTTGATTTTCCCATGCCTTGTGGAGCGCCATGGGAATACAGGCTGATCCTGTATAACCGTAATGGTGCATAACCGTATATGCCTTTTCTTCTGGCGCGCCAAGAAGTTTTAAGGTCTCCCGAATGGCATTGATGTTGATTTGGGTAATTAAAAATTGGTCCACTTCTGAAATGGCAATCCCCATATTTTCAGCCAAATGATTCGCCAACATGCTCCACATTTGCGGATTGAGTTCGGGTGGAAACTTCTTTACAAACTTGAGTTGATGGTCTTTGTGGTCAATCACATTGTGCGTGGAAGGGTGTTTGGTTCCTCCTGCATAAATCCCCATCCAGTCGGCATATTCCCCTTTGGAAATTAATTTTCCTGTTTGGTGTCCCTTGTTTTTTTCTTCGGTTGAGGTCATAATGACAGCCCCCGCTCCATCGGCAAAAAGGGTAACCGTTTTTTTATCCGTTTTGTCCAAATATTTGCTCATGCCATAGGCCCCGATCACCATGATTTTTTTCAGTCCCCCACTTTTAATGTAGTGAGCAGCAGTTTCGGTGGCGGTCACAAAACCTGCACATGCCGAATTCAGGTCAAAAGTTCCTGCATTTACCGCTCCGATTCGATGTTGTACCACCGAGGCAGTGGAAGGGGAGATGTATTCGGGTGTGTCGGTGGCTATGATGAGAAGGTCGAGCTCAGAAGCTTTCATTCCTGCATTTTTAAGTGCGGAATTGGCTGCTTTTTCACATAAATCAGCTGTAGACTCGCCTTCTTTGCACCATCTTCGCTCATAAATTTCCACATTTTCCCGTAACCAGGTGTCTACATCTTCACCAAGGATCTCGTTAAAATAGGCATTGGTATATATGTCCTCGGGAACATACATTCCCGAGGCTATAATCTTTGCATTTTTCATCTATGCTATTTGACTGTTTGTTAATCCAAGTTCAATTTTGCTTCCAATACGTATAAGCCGCCAGTTGGGGGAGCTGCAGTGAACTCTCTCATTTCTGTATTGAACAGGTTGGTAGCCGCAAACGAAAGCGTAAAGTTTTTATTAAAGTGGTATCCAAAGTTGAGGTCGAAGGTTACAAAACCTCCCAATGGACCATAGTTGAATGAATCAGTGCTTCTTGCATTTTCAACAATCGGGGTTCCTCTATAGGTGTACCCTGGCAAAGTCTCAGAGGCAATTTGATAGCTTGAGAAATAATTGTATTCCTCAACCCATCTTCCAAACATTCCTCCAAAGAATTTATCTCCACTATAATTGATTCCTGCTCCAATTTTATTGGTAGGTGAATTGATCAAGAAGTCTAAAAAGTCAACATTGCCATCATTGTTAAAATCATTGTCAGAATCATTTTCATCAAATGAATAATCGAAATAGGAATAGTTTGCTGTTGCGCTCCATTTAGGTGAAATGCTATAGGTCAAAGAGAAATCGGCACCATAGGTATTTACGCGTCCAAAGTTGATGTAAGTGGCAACCAAACCATTGTAGAAGGCATATCCAGATTGAACTTCCTCAATGGGAGTATCTCCTCTATGAGTTGCAACACCAATTACGGTAACAGGACTCAAGAAATCTTTGTTTATGTTATAGTAGGCATTAAAATCTCCATATAGTTTTGGTGTCAAAGAGCCACGATATCCAACTTCATAGGTATCCACTTTTTCAACTCCTTGAGCAGGAACCACTGTTCCATCGGTAAGGGTGAAACCATCAGAGTTACCCAAGATCAACCCAGAGAATAGGTTTCCGTACATGTTAAGAATGGTCGGGGCGGCAATACCTTGACCGTATGTGAAACGAAGTGTTCCTTTATCAAACTCTTTAAGTACCCCAAGTTTTGGAATCACATTGGTACCATAAATTTCGTGGTTATCGATACGGGTTGCTGCAATACCTCGGAACCCGCTTCCAAAGTCGTAATCCAAGTGAAGGTAACCCCCAAGTTGGTTTACTTCTATATCGCCTCCTTCATCCAATAGATAGGAGCCTTTACTGTTGGCCATATCCAATTGCCATTGAAGCCCTGTTACAAATTCCAATTTATCATCAAAAAGGGTGTTTGAATACTGAACTTCTGCATTCCAACGTTTGGAATCATCTACAAATTTAGCGGCACTGGCATAGGAAAAATCGCCCGATGCTTCTTCTTCCGAAAGACCAGCGTCGATACCACGATAGTATTGCTTGGTTCTTTCGTCGATGGAATAAGTGTCATCCGTTTTACTGGTGGTATAATAGGCCTGAGCAAAGAAATTACGGGTCTTAAAGCGCAATTGATAGAAGCTGATTCTCCAATCAATAATTTGGTTTCTTCCCACATTGGTCGGGGAAAGATAAGTGCTGTTACTGTGTCCGTAAGTTGCGATAAGGTCTGTGCCTTCTGTAGGTGAATAATAGGCGCTGGCTTCCGTTTTGAAAAACTTTACGTCGTTGTCCAAATCGTATTCTGGATATCCTTCTTTGATGCCATCCAAATCCCTATCGATATAAACAGAATCCGCATAAATAAATTCAGTTGCCTTGGTGTATTCTCCAGTAGCTTTGAAAGCCCACTTGTCACTCAATTTTTTGGCAAAACGAAGTCTTCCTGAATAGTACCCATTTCCATCGCTGTTTACACCTAAATTGGTGGCGATGGTGGTGCCTTCGTATCTTCTTGGGTCTTTGGTGATCGTATTTAGCAATCCATTATGGGCGTTGGGTCCATAAAGCGTTGCATTCGGTCCCAAAACCACCTCGATTTGTTCAATATCTTCCTTTACAGTGGTTGTCAATGGCCCCATTGGAAGACCTGTGGCAATTAGACTGGAAATTCTACCATCAGCCACCTGAAGGTTTTTTGAATTAAAGTTGGAGTTAAAACCTCTAATGTTGAACGCTGGGGTCGCAATACCAGCTCTGAAGTAGTCAATCCCTTTTTTTCTGGCCAACAATTCTGCTGGATTACCAGCATATTCATTGATCTGTCTTGGTGAAATGGTCACAACTGTTGCAGGTGAGCTAGTAATTTTTTCAGCTTTTTTGGATCCTGAAACGATGACTACTTCATCCAAGCTCATGCTGGCCTGTAAACTCACATCAATGGTCATGCCCGATGCCCCTAAGGTAATGGGTCTGGCAACGGGTGAGAACCCGATGTATGAAAATTGGACGATGTGTTTTCCTTGTTTTAATAGTAATTCGTAATGTCCACTGGCATCTGTTGTGGTACCAACACTGATCTCCGCCACATATACGCTTGCGCCTTCAAGAGGATTTCCATCCTCATCAGTAACGGTACCGCTTACAGCAACATCTTGGGCAAATAGTCCTGTAACGCCCATGAACAATACTAATAGTGTCTGTAAAAGTTTCATTGTTTGTTTAGTTTAGTTATTAATTATTTGTGTGCATCTGTGAAATTTTGAATTTCTTCCACAACCTTATCCGACTGGTCCCAGATGATAAAATGTCCCGCTTCGTCCAATAGTTTGTTTGTTGTTGTTGGATAGTCGTTTTGAAGCGTTTCCATTAATTGGGAAATGGTTAGATCAGGATGTAGAATTTTATTGGGAATCAAAAGATCATTCTTTCCGAAAAGCACCAGTGTAGGCACTTTAATTTGACCTATTTGGTCGTAAACAGGACCCGAAAGCATGGCTTTGATGCTCGCAACCGTGGTGGAGCAATAGGTTTTATAACCCTCAGAATCCTCTTTGATTTTTATACGGTCTTGGTACATGAACTCTGCATCTTGCGGGAGTTGCATGCCGTAGAAATTCACATTGAAATTTTGACGGATTTGTTCGTCGGTCAAATTCAGATATAATGATTCGGTGGCAACGGCCTCGAACCATGCGTGGTCTTTTGCTGTAAACTGTTCGATACCTGCTGGAGCAAAAAGTATGAGGCTTTTTAACCATTTGGGTTGATTTATGGCAGCCGTCATTGCAACTTGCCCTCCCATGGAGTGCCCTGCCAAAACCACATGTTGTAAACCAAGTTCTTTAATGAATTCATCCACAACCGCGGCATAGTTTTCCATGGAAATGGTTGTCCCATCCAGTGCTGTTTCTCCAAATCCAGGGAGGTCCAAAGCATAAGCTTCTATATGTCCTGGTAGGTTGGATAATATTTTAGTGTAGGCCTTGGCGTAACTGCCCAATCCATGAATCAAAACCCATTTGGTTTTTCCTTGACCTGCTTGCAGGTAATGGATTTCCAATTTTTGATCTGGAAGATGTATTTTCTTGGATGCAATATCTTGTCCCATACTATTTTGTGTAAAAGTCAATGCGAGTATGGCACTAAGGGTCCACCTCCATGACTTCTGAATGAATTTAGGCGCTGGCATATTCTTGTACTTTTTTGTTCATGGGTTTTATGGCGTAAATGACCAATCCCGTGATGGTTGATGAAATCAGAGCAAGCGCAGAGGCAATGGCTGGGTTTTTTACTGCCATACCTTCCATATAAGGTGTCAGTTCCAAATAATACACACTAAAGTGTGTGGTAATGGCCACTAGAGAGGCCGCTATAGGAATCCATTTGTTTTGGGTTTTTGTAAAAATGCCAAAGAACACGGGTACAAAGGCTGCCGAGAAAAAGGCATACACCCCGTTTTGGGCAAAAATTCCCACGCTCAAACTTGGGTTCACTAATTGATCATAAGACAACAAAATGGCAATCACTCCAACAATTACCGTCAACACTTTGTTGATCTTCATCGGAGCTGCTTTTAGGTTCGCCATTTTGGTCAACGGCATTACAAAATCGTTGGTGATGGTAGTAGGTATGGATTGGATCAATCCCTCCAAAGTGGAAAGGCCAGCGGCCAAAAGGCCCAAAATCACCACAATGCCCACATAAACTGGGAATCGGTACAGTACGTAGGCTGAAACAATTCCATCCATGTTCAGCTTGGCTCCATTGTACATCAGATCAGGGAAGCTTATTCGGGCATAGATGCCCACAAAAACCACAGAGAAGAACAGCAATAGCACAAGCACCGTATATAAAAGGAACTTATTGACCTGTGAATCTTTTTTGATCAATAGGGATTTGGTCAAGATATGTGGTTGACAAACTATGGCAATACCTACTATGGTGTTGCAGACCACTACTTCGAAGAAATCCCGAAACAACGGACTTTGTTTGTTGAATGTTTGTGTTAGTGAAGGGTCAATTTCGTTCAAACGGTTAATAAAACCATCATCCCCAGTTTTAAAAAGTAGGTAAGCTCCAGAACCCAAAAGGAGCACTGCAACGACAATCATTAAAATAGCTTGCACCGAATTGGTGTAGACCATGGTGTTGGCTCCGCCAATCATCATATAAGTGAACACAACGGCCACTATAATAATAAGTATGGAAAGCTCATTGGCGTTCAATGCCTTCGATACCACCTTGGTCATCCCAACGCAAATCAAAACAATAAAAGTGATCAATAACATACTTAATAACCCGAATAGGATCTTAAGAAAACGAGAGTCGTATCGCTTACCTACCCAATCTGCAATGGATATGGACTTTACATCCATGCCATATTTTCGAAAACGCTTTATAAAAATGATAAGGGCCGCATAAATGGCAAAGGGCATGACCACCCCAAATGCTATAAAGGCACTTAAACCATAAAGTGCAATAAAACCTGGATTTATAATAAAGGTGGCTGCACTGGTAATGGATGCGGCCAATGATAAGGCAACCGATATGGATGAAAAGGATTTATTCCCCAAAGCGTACACCTCTAAACTATCTGACGATGCTCTTGACTTGTATACCAAATAAAATAGTAGGGACATAAATCCAATAAGGACAATTAAGGTGGTAATTTGGTAAGCGTTAGTCATAATTTGAGATTGGTATCTTAGGTTGTTATAAAATGAGTAATCATTAAATAATAAGACGATATAATATGAATATCGCATTTAAATATGATTGATTTTGTTGAGAAAGAGTCAAGGGATAATTAAATAGTAGGTGTGGACTTTTTTAAGGTAATATTCAATTTTTATGGTAATTTGGATAAAATTTAGAACTTTTTTACCTAATATTCTATCCAATAGGCTAACATTTTGGATTAAAAATTAAAAAGTCAATATATTTAAAAAATTATATAAATAATTAAAAATCAATTATATAAAAAATATAAGGTATAAAAGTCACTATTTTAAAATGCGATTTATCTAACTTTGCTATTGACCAATAGCGTTAGCTTTATCCAAAATTTAAAACATGGAACGACTAAAAAATAAAGTGGCCATCGTAACTGGTGGGGCCAAAGGAATTGGTAAAGCAACGGTTAAACGGTTTTTGGAAGAAGGAGCAACCGTGATTTGTTGGGATATTGATGCCAAAGCAGCAGGAGATTTGTTCAATACCTATAAAGGTATGCCTTTTCATTTTCAGGAGGTAAATACGGTAGATCGTGAATCTGTAGACGCTGCCGTTAAGGAAATCATCGACAACCATGGTCGTATTGATATATTGATCAACAATGCAGGAATCACTCGGGATGCCACTTTAAAGAAAATGACCCCAGAACAATGGAAAATGGTCATCGATGTAAACCTGACTGGAGTTTTTAATTGTACCCAAGCCGTATCGGAACATATGGTGGAGCAGGGGAGCGGTAGAATTATTAATGCTGCATCCATTGTGGGGCTGTACGGCAATTTTGGACAAACCAATTATGTGGCTACAAAATCAGGTGTCATTGGAATGACGAAGGTTTGGGCGCGTGAATTGGGCCGAAAAGGAATTTGTGTGAATGCTGTTGCCCCTGGATTTATTGCTACCGAAATGGTGGGTACCATTCCAGAAAAGGTAATTCAAGGTCTTGAGGAAAAAACACCACTCGGCCGAATGGGAACTCCCGAAGATATTGCCAATGCCTATGTATTCTTATCGTCAGATGAAGCGAGTTTTATAAACGGAATTGTCCTAAGTGTGGATGGTGGGTTGGTCATGTAAAACCCTCGTTTTAAAGAATCCGCATTCTGGAAATTGAACAAACAAAGCGATTGAAATATGAAGCTTAAAAAATTTCAGACCTATGCGGATTCTTTATTGCCCCATGAAATTATTTTGCTCAATAGCATAAAGCAATTTCAAGATGAGGAACGAGCGGGTATTTTTGAAACGCTTTACCAAAATGTCTGTAGCAAAGACCTCCAATTGGACTACGACCCCAAAATAGATAAGCGTAAGTATTCCCATTTAATGAACTGGATGCAAAGTCGATTGGATGGATTTTGCACCGATCAATACTATGAGCGGCTCAACTACTTCGATATTCGTATTAAAACCGACACCATTTCTTCAGATGAGGAAAAGGAACTGTTGCAGCTCATCAAACAATACGAGCCACACCATTTTCATTTTATCCGTTTTTATGAGGTCGTAAAAAATTACCTCATGTTTTTGCTGGTACGTGTACGCTTGAACGATTACGAGCTTATTCACAAATTTGTGCACGACTACCACGATGATTATGCCCGTTGTAAAGAGGTAAGCAACCGAATGACGCAAGCAACGGTTGATATCGTTACCGACTACCACAATTTAAAAATCTCCCAAAACTCCATCAAGTGGATTTCTTGGCTTACCCGACTTTGGACAGATCAAGGTTTAGATGGTTACAATAAATACCAGACCCTAATTTTAATGAGTTATGTGGCATTATTAAAAAATGATGCATTAGAGGAAGTCTTGGGGTATTACAAGGAATTGGAACCCAAATTGGAAGATGGCTCCTATTATTCCAAGAAATTACTGCTCAATTATTACGGGAACAAGCAGCTTATCCTCATGAAAATGCACCAGTATGATCTGGCCCTATATTATGGCAAGTTGTCCATAACCGAACAGGGGAACGATTACATTATGTACCTGAACAATTATTCGTTCAATTTGCTCAAATTGGGAAGATCTAAAGAAGCCCTAAAATTGTTGATTGAAGCTCGACCCTTCGCTCGTCAAATGTCCAATAAATACAATCGAACGCTTTTTATTTCATCTTTGATGAAATGCTATAACGATAACGATCAGTACCTAAATTCCAAGCAATATGCCGAGAATCGATTGGAAATGTATGAAAAGGATATCTTGGAGCACAATTGGAACAAATTCTTTAGAACCTATGTTGAGACCTTGATTCATCTTGGGGAATACCAAAAAGTGAAGAAAGTCATTCGAAGGTTCAACCTTATTGACCGGGAAGCCCAATTCGTGAAAAATTTCGTTTCTTTTTCTTATTTCAAATGGTATTTGGCCCTTGCCAACCACAAAGAAGGTAATATTACCGAAGCAAAATTTTTGAACGGGATCCGAAGGGAAATAGACCGTTTACAGGCTACTTACGAAGTGGAACCATCGGAGCGAGCCATCAATTTATTGCAGGATTCCATTAAGCGTGCGATCTAAGATAATTTTAGCTTTATGCTGAATTATAAACTGTAATTTTGCGCCCATGTTTTCAGTGTTGAATTTTATGGATAAGGAGTTGGGTCGATTGTTGTACAACCGACTCTTGGAAGCGGGAATGGGCGAGGAATGGGCCTCATATCTCAACCTGTTGATTTTGCTGGTGGGGATGTTGATCTTGGTGATTTTATTGGATTACCTGCTCTGGAAAATTTTGAGGGCTGCCTCTATCAAATTGGCAAGAAGCTCACGAAACAACTTCGATAATTTTTTGGTAATGTACCGAGTGCCCCGCTATTTGGCACATGTACTTCCCATGTTGATTTTTTTAAAATTCATTCCAGTCGCATTTACCGATTTCGAGTATGCTGAAGGGGTGGCCATAAAAATTATGAGCATTCTTTTTGTGCTCTTGGTTTTGGTCATTTTCCGAAAGGTTTTCCAAAGTATCAATGGCTATTTAAAAACGCTCCCTCGATTCAAGGACAAGCCCATTGATAGCTATGTTCAGGTATTTATGATATTCGCTTGGGTTATCGGAATCTTTACCATTTTTGCCATCATCACAGAAACCACGGTATGGAAATTTGTTACGGCATTGGGAGCAGCTTCGGCGGTTGTGCTGTTGATTTTCAAGGATACTATATTAGGATTGGTGGCCAGTATTCAAGTGACCATAAACGATATGGTACGTATCGGGGATTGGATCACTTTTGAAAAATATGGCGCCGATGGGGATGTCATCGAGATCTCTTTGGCCACGGTAAAGGTGCAGAATTTTGATAAGACCATTACCACTATCCCAACCTATGCACTTATTTCCGATTCGTTCAAAAATTGGAGGGGAATGCAGGATTCGGGTGGTCGCCGCATAAAAAGAGCCTTGATCATTCGTCAACAGAGCATCAAATTCTTGACGCCCGATGACATTAAAGCTTTGAACAAAATCCAGTTGATCAAATCTTATATGGATACAAGGTCAGAACAAATCAACACCTACAATTCTGATAACAAAATTGATAAGTCGTTATTGATCAATGGAAGAAACCTGACGAATTTTGGTGTGTTTCGAAAGTACGTGACCAATTATTTGGAAAGTCATTCCGCCATCAATAAAAAAATGACATTGATGGTACGACAATTGGAACCTACTACCCAAGGGATTCCTTTGGAAATTTATGCTTTCAGTTCCGATAAACGTTGGGAAAACTATGAGTATGTTATGGCGGATATTTTCGACCATTTGTTGGCCGCCTTACCCTACTTTTCTCTGGAGGTTTTTGAGTTGCCCACTTCATTGGTAACAGAAACAAAAGTTTAATCCAAAGCAGCCGCTAGGGCAATTTTAACCATATCACTAAAGGTGGTTTCTCGGGCATGTGCCGATAAACTCTCATGGGTTACTAAAGAATCTGAAATGGTTAAAATGGTAAGGGCGCGCACATTGAATTTGGCAGCGATCGTATAAAGTCCAGCCGTTTCCATCTCTACACAGAGTACACCATATTGAGCCCAAAGTTTGTATTCTTCTGGATCATCGCTATAAAACTCGTCTGAAGAAAGCACGTTTCCCGCCTTTAAAGGAATGTTGTTTTGCTGGGCATAGTTTACAGCTTTTATAAAAAGCCCGAAATCTGCAGTGGGGGAATAATCGGAATTGATGAACCTGGAATTATTGATGCCCGAAGTGGTTGAGGCGGACATGGCCAACACCACATCGTTCAATTTGACATCTTTTTGATAGGACCCTGCGGAACCCACTCGAATGATATTTTTCACATCATACTCATTGATCAATTCATGAAAATAAATCATGGACGAAGGCATGCCCATGCCACTGCCTTGCACGGAGACGCGTTTTCCTTTATACGTGCCAGTGTAGCCCAACATACCTCGAATCTTATTGTAGCAAACAGGGTTTTCCAAGTAGGTTTCGGCAATCCATTTGGCACGCAATGGATCTCCAGGCATTAAGACTGTTTCTGCAATTTCCCCTTTTTTGGCTTCAATGTGTGTGCTCATCGTTTTGTTTTATAATAAAGTAGGCCCAGAAGAAGTTCCAATGCGACTCACACCAAGTTCAATATATCGGAGAGCGGTTGCTTTGTCTTTAATTCCACCAGATGCTTTTATTTTTGCTTTGTCACCTACAATTCGTTTCATGAGTTGAACATCTTCCAATGTGGCACCTCCCGTTCCAAAACCCGTTGAGGTTTTTACAAAGTCAGCATTGGCTTCCACCGAAAGTTCGCAAGCGATCTCTTTTTCTTCATCAGTGAGATAACAGGTTTCTATGATCACTTTTAAAATGGTATCGCCAATAGCTTTTTTAATGGCTTTTATTTCGTCGCGAACGGCATCAAATTTTTTTGCCTTCAACCATCCTACATTAATGACCATATCAATTTCATCTGCACCATTTTGTACACAATCCTTGGCCTCAAAAATTTTGGCTTCGGTGGACATGGCACCTAGGGGGAATCCAATAACAGCTGCAATTTTCACTTCACTATCTTGTAAGGCCTCCTTGGCCAAAGAAACATAACAACCGTTTACGCATACCGCATAAAAATCATACGTCAACGCTTCCGAGGATAATTTTTCAATGTCGCTGGGAGTAGCAGTTGCCTTTAAATTGGTGTGATCTATATAAGGTGCAATGGACATTTTAGTGGTTGAAAAGTTGTTTCAACTTGAAAATGGCCAACATTTCGGCCCTATTTTTTCCCGCAAAAGAAGAAGCAATGGATTCAGAGGTTTCAAGGATCAATGCCTTTAATTTATCCGTGAATTTATCGGCATGTTCCAAATAGAATTCTTTGAACTCATCAAAATAGTGTTCGGCATCTTTCTCCTCCTCTTGTAACCAATCAAAAACAATTTCTATCTGATAAGCCGCATCTGTATTGAATTCATCTTCGAAACCATCAACATCCAACCAGTATTGGCGAACGTATTTTCGCAATCGGGTAACCTCTGCGGGCCTCACTTCCTCATCAGACATGGCCACTGCATAGAACAACTTTCCAAGGCTTTGATAAAATTCGTTGCCTATTTTTTCTGAGTTCAACATGATCTTGTATTTAATCTTATAAATTTAAGACTATTCCAACTGGTTTTAACTGATTTTTCTCAACTGTTCACCAAATGGTTCATAATGATTCCATCTTCCATTTGAATGATGCGGTCCGTGCGATTGGCAAAATCCTCATCGTGGGTAACCACTAAAAGGGATAATCCTTGTTCTTCTTTTAGTTTTTTAAAAATGTTGAACACGTTTTCTGAGTTGTGACTGTCCAAGTTGCCCGTGGGTTCATCGCCCATTAAAATGGTGGGGTCGTTGATCAAGGCTCGCGCAATGGCAACACGTTGTTTTTCGCCTCCAGATATTCTAGATGCTTTTTGATGTGCCAAATGTCCAATGTTGAGCATTTCCAATTTTTGTTGGGCATTGCGTTCAATTTCTACATAGCTTTTCTCGGCCAGCTTTTTGGCAGGTAACATCACATTTTCAATCACACTGAATTCAGAAAGCAGGTAATGAAACTGAAACACAAACCCAATGTTCTTGTTGCGGATACGTGAAAGTTCTCGATGTGATTTTCCAGTAACCAATTGATTGTTGAGGTAAAGTTCCCCCGTATAATCGGTGTCCATGGTGGAGAGGATATAGAGCAAAGTGGATTTTCCAGAACCTGACTTCCCCATAATGGAAGCAAATTCCCCTTTTTTAACTCCAAAGGAAATGTCTTTAAGCACATGGAAATCCTTGGGCTTGTGAAAATGCTTGTTGATATGTTTGGCTTCTAAAACTAAGTCCATGGTGGTGTTAGGTGCCTCTAATAATTTTAACAGGGTCTATTTTTTTGGCTTTGTTGGAGGGTAAATACCCAGCAATAAAGGTGGAGATCAGTGCAAAGGCTATCCCAATAACATAAAAATTGGGATTAAAGTTCACGGGATAGGTTGTTATGGTAGGAAGTGCTTCGGTTTCAAAAGGGGTATTGTCGATAAGGTGCGATAGTCCGAACCCAATCAATAATCCAAGGAGACCACCAAACAAACCAATGATCATCGCTTGTGCCATAAAAATGTACTGCACATCTTTCCCAGAAAAACCTGTTGCTTTCAAAATGGCGATATCCTTCATTTTTTCATAGATCAACATATTTAAGATGTTGTAGATGCCGAAGCCCGCCACGATCAAAAGTGTTATGGAAACGGCATAGGTGATCAAGTTTCGAATGTTGGATCCTGTTTCAAATTGGGCATTGGCCTCGTTGATGTCCACCGCCTTTATGTTGAACTGTTTTTCCAAACTTCGGGCCATGGGCTCAGACTCGGCAATGTTCAATAATTTAATATTGATGTCGGTTACAAAGTTTTCTGCTTCACCCAAAATACGCTGTACGGTGTTTAGATTGGCAAAGCTCTGTACATTATCAATTTCCGCGATACCACTTTGATAAATACCTACAATTTTTAAAGGGAAAATATTTCCTTCTACGGTGCTTATTTGGACCCTGTCTCCAATCGAAAGTGACATTTTTTTGGCAAGTCCTGCACCTAATAAAATGCCATTGGTATTATTTTTAAGGGCTTGGGGCGAGCCTTCCACAATATTATCTTGAATGTTTGACAATCGCGCTTCTTCCATTATATCAACGCCGATAAGATTGCCGCCCAATTCTATGGAGCCCGATAAATAAAAAATTTGAGCCCGAAGTTGAGGTGTAGCACCCCGAACATTGGGATGCTTTTTGAGATAGCCTAAAATGGGCAAGGCATTATGGATTTTTTGTTGGTTTTGTTTGGGTTTGATGGAATGCACCACATTAAAGGCTTTCGATAATCCCTGATACTGTGAAATCGGTTGGGTAGGGGAAGGCCTTATTTCGTTGTACATGTGAATATGTGGCGTTTGGTTCAAGACCAAATCATCCAACATGGCATTGAGACCCGTCATAAAGCTTACTAAAGTAATATAAGCCCCAATACCAAAAGTCACCCCTAAGGTTGCTGTGACCGTTGATTTCATTTTGGTCAGCAAATGGGTTTTGGCAATGCCCAATATCACATTCCAGTTGATCATGGCTCAGGTTTATAAATGGCCGTGTTTTCATCCAATCCTTCCAGTACCTCTACCATATCCAAATTTTGTAGTCCAAGGGTAATTGTTGTTTCGCCATCGTCTGTCAAAACTTTAGAATCGCCAATAAGATATTCTTTTGGAATGGTAAGGGTTTCTTCTTTTTTGGACACCACAATATTTCCCTCCCCAGACAATCCTGGGTACAAAATACTAGGTGGGTCATTAAATAATGCTTCAACCAAAAAGGTCTGGGAGCGCTCATCTTTTCTGGGATAAATTTTATCCAAAGTGGCTTCAAAAACTTGTGAGTTATAGGAATCAAGGGTCAAGAAAACTTGCTGTCCGATTTTGAGTTTTACGATATCCACTTCATCTACCAAAAGTTCAATGATAAATTTGTCGGCCTTGCCCAAGGCAGCAACCGGTTCTTGGGTATTTACAATTTCCCCTGGATTTTTATAAATGGCATAGACTGTTCCGTTGATTTTACTGGTAATGGTAAAGTCTCCAGAATTGGTCAAAGAGGATTTATAATTGTTTTCGGATTGTTTGAGCTGGGTTTCCAGTTCATTTTTGGTTTGGGTGTATTTGCTTTGGAGCAGGTTCAGGTTGCTTTGTGAAAGTTCAAAGGCCAGTTGTTTGGCATCGTATTCTACTTTGGATCCAATGTTTTGGTCCCAAAGGTTTTTTTGGCGGAAGTAGTTGATGGAGTCGTTGTTCAATTTCAGTTTTGCCGCTCTGATTTCATCTTGGATGCTGGTCAAAACCGCAGCTCGACCTTCATAATTTTCTCTGGCCAGTCTTAACGCCAATTGTGCGTTTTGAACATTGAGCTCAGGAGAAGTGTTGGTGATTTGAAGAATAGGATCTCCTCGTTTAACCGTATCTCCTTCCTCCACCCAAACTTTGTCCAGAATACCCAATACTTTCGAATAGGCTTGGTACAAACTATCGGGTTGAATGGTGGCCGAAGCATACACCGATTCCGTTAAGGGCATTTTGGTTGGGAAAGTTTTCTCTTTATCGTCCTTGCAGGAAAAAAGCAGGGCACACAAACAAACGATTACTATGTAATATTTCATCGGATTGGAAAATAGTGACATCAAATTACCAATAAAAACTGATTTGTAACATGAGTTCCGTCATTATCTCTGTCTGGGATTAAAAGTTATTAACTTTTTGTTTTTTAACATGTTGTGCTGACGGATGTCATTGTTTATGTGGGATGTGGCTATTTCCTTTGCAACAAAAAGCTAATGATACTTTCTGCCGTAATATTGTTAGTTGTACTCCTGGTCCTTTGGCTACTTTTTATTCCAATACAGGTTTTTATCGATACCGATGCAAACATGTATTTTGCGCGGTTGAAGGGCTTGGCAAAGGCGAGTTTTGAACCCGACGAGAAAGAACTTTTAAGGGTGCGTTTAAAGGTCCTTTTTTATGAACGCTGTTTTTACCCATTAACAAGGTCCATCAATCAAAAGAAACGATCCGAAAAAAACAAAGCCAAACGTAAACGGAAAGTGAGTTTTAAAAAAATGCTTCAATTGTTGAAGTCGTTCGAGGTAAGACAATTTGATTTGGATATGGACACGGGGGATTATGTGGCCAACGCAAAAATGTATCCTGTTTTTGTGTTGCTCAACCAGTTTGTGGCTTCCTTACATATCAATTTTGAAGACAGAAATAGACTGGTGCTGGATATTCGGAACAGACCTTATAGGATGTTGAAATCATTGTTTAACTAGTAAAAATTAAGGTCATGGATTTACATTTTGAAGAACTGATGAACAAGGTAACTGACTTTATCAAGTCTGAGACCAAAACAGAAACGATTGTTGGAGAACCCTTTGAGTTGGGTGAATTTAAGTGTGTGCCGGTAATTAAAGTTGGTATGGGCTTTGGTTCTGGAGGAGGCGAAGGCATCGAAGGAAAAAACCGAAAAGGGGAAGGTGCAGGCGCTGGAGCTGGTATCGGTATTGAACCTATCGGATTTTTAGTGACCAAAGGAGAGGAAATCTCATTCTTGGAAGCTGGAAAAACCCATGGATTGGCCGCAGCATTTGAAAAAGTACCTGATTTGATCGAGAAATTGGTCAAAGAACGTAACCGCCACGAAGAAGCAGTGGCTTAATTAGGATTGAAAAATAATTCGTAAAAAACAAAAGCCTTCAAATTATATTTGAAGGCTTTTTCTTGTGACCTGGCCGGGGCTCGAACCCGGGACCCTTTCATTAAAAGTGAAATGCTCTACCAACTGAGCTACCAGGTCAAAATTTAACCGCCTAGCTGTTTGGCTAAGCGGGTGCAAATATAACATCAATTATCTATTTTACAAGATGAATTAATGATAAATTTGTGTTTTTTTGAAATCGATTAAATTTCATCCGCATGAAAATAGTTTTAATGGGATATATGGCGAGCGGAAAGTCCACCGTTGGAAAGTTGTTAGCCAGTCAATTAGGGGTTCAATTTATCGACTTGGACGATTACATTGAAGAGGCGGAAAAAAAATCCATTAAAACCATTTTTTCTGAAAAAGGGGAAATCTTTTTTCGAAAACTAGAGCATCAAATGCTTTTGGAGGTGCTGGAAAAGGATGATTCTTTGGTCTTGTCAACCGGAGGAGGCACTCCTTGTTATGCAAACAATATCGAAATGATTCTGGAAAAATCGGATTACTCCGTGTATTTGGGAATGACCATTCCCCAATTGGTCCAAAGAATTTCAAAAGAAAAGGAGCATCGTCCCTTGGTTAAAAATATCCCCGACGAAGATCTACCGGAATTTATAGGGAAGCATCTTTTTGAAAGACTCCCTTTTTACGCCCAAGCAAAATATACCTTAAATGGGAGTGGTTCTCCGGAAACCGTAGTAGCCGAAATTCGAAGTCTACTCTAGGTAAACCGCATTGTTCTTGCTTTCGAAAACCACCTTAATGTGCTCGTTCAGCGAAGTGGAAAGCGAAATGCCCTTAAAATCGGCTTTAATGGGATATCTTTTATGGTTTCGGTTTACCAATACAGCCGTTTTGAGTTGTTTTATGGGGGTTTTTAAAAAATGATGCGTGCCATAGATCAAGGTGGTGCCAGAGTTGAGCACATCATCAATCAACACAATTGATTTGTTTTCGTATTCTTCGGTATTTAAGGACGTTTTTACACCGCTCTCCAACGGATTGCTCTTGTCCATTTCCACCCTGCACAAAATAATTTCGGCATCCGTGATTTTTTTGAGGATATCCACTATTTTTTTGGCAAAATCCATTCCGCCACCATTGATGCCCGCTACCACAATTTCGTTTTCCTCTACATTGGTTTCATAAATTTGGTAGGCGATGCGCTTGGCAATATGTTGGATCTGATCGTGGTTAAGAATGCGGTTCATCATGTTATGGAAATTGTTTCAAAGATATAAAACAGATTATTCAGCTTCATCCAAAAAATCGTCAATATCCCTTCGGTCTTTTTTTGTGGGACGTCCAAGCCCTTTTTGTCGGTAATGTTTTTTGGCATGCTGGAGTAATTCATTATGCTCGAACGCCTCTTTGGGTGTAGTGTCCTTTCTGTAAATATCCACCAATTTGGCCCCAACACGACTTTCTGGAAGGTCCAAAACCGTAAGTCGATAATCGATTTGATCCTTCCTAAGCACGATCTTGTCCATAGGATAAACCTCTCTGGATGGCTTCACAACACTTTCATTTACCCTTACCTGACCTTTTTTAACAGCGTTGGAGGCCAGATTACGGGTTTTAAAATATCGAGTGCACCAGAGGTATTTGTCTATTCGCATGGTCTTCGCAAATCTTTGTTAACGGACAAAGCAAAAATAATGGAAAATTGTATCTTGCGCGCCTAAATAACAAACTGGATGAGGTACGGATTAATTGTATTATTGGTATTTGGAATAACTTTTATGTCTTGTAAAAAGGACGATAACGGGGTTATTACCATACCACCAAGTTTATTGAGCGATGTAGCGCCTGAAGATGATGAAGCAATACGAGAGTTCTTAAATACCCACTTTTATAATTACGAGGATTTTGCTCCCGAAACTATGCCCGATGGGTTCGATTATAAAATAGTAATCGATACCATTGCAGGGGTAAATGCGGATAAAAGATCATTGATGGAAGATGCCGAAAGTGTTTCCATTAATGTTTCTTCCAGTTTTTTGGGCTTAAGTGCCGGCGAGGAAGATATTCCACATACTTTGTATTATATCGAAGTTAGAAAAGGAGAGGGTGGAAGCCCAACATACGCGGATTCTACCTTGGTAAAATATCAAGGATCCCTTTTGGACGGTACATTGTTCGATGAAAGTCAAGATTTTATTTGGCAAGAACTGCCTTTTACGGTTAGGGGATATGCCAATGGGGTATCTAAATTTTCCGCTGGAACTGCAGATCAAGTGGTGGAAAATGCGGATGGTACTTCCGAGATCTCCAACAGTGGTTTGGGAATCATTGTAATGCCTTCTGGTCTTGCTTACTTTAATAGCTCAGCAGGACAAGCAGGGGCATATTCGCCATTATTGTTTAAGATAGAATTGGGCTTGTACGTGGAAGATACGGACAACGACAATGATGGTATCCCTTCCATAGACGAAGATTTAAATGGCAATGGCTATATGTATGATGACAATACAGATGCCGATGATGAAACCACCTCCGTATTGGCTAATTTTAGAGACCCTGACGATGATGGCGATGGGGTATCCACGCACAGTGAAATAACGGATAGTAATGGGAATATCATTTTCCCTTATCCTGATGCCAATAACGATGGTATTCCGGATTACCTTGACCCGAAGGTAAACTAAAAAGCATATAAACAAAAAAGCCCCGACACCAAGTCGGGGCTTTTTTTATGGAACTACTTTTTGATTATAGCATGAGCGATAATGCAAAAATTACTTGTGATGGTCTAGAATCTACACGGCCTGAAACATCGGTAATATTCTCGCCAATAAATTCAGCTTCATTCTTGGAAAAACCTCTTTCGTAACGAACGTCAAGACCAAGTCGACCAAGATTTACGCCAACCCCGGCATTTAAGCCAACGGTAAAGTCGTTTTCAACATCCTCTACATCCAAATCCCCTAATTTGTTGCTTAGGGTATATTGGAATGCAGGACCTGCAAATACGTGCAATGGACCAATGACCTTCAAACCCAATAAAACGGGCATGTCCAATTTGGATACATCGTAATCTTGGGAATCCCCATCCACATCGTACTCACTCTTTGTTTTGGAATACACCAATTCGGGTCGTAGATAAATAGTGGAGAAATCAAGTTTTCCGAATACCCCAATGTGGTATCCGGTTTTACCTTTGGCACCTTCTATAATATCAGCACCGCCATCGCCGACGGAATTGATAAGATCACCATTCTTGTTGTAGGATAATCCAGCCTTTAATCCAAAGCCTGAACCGCTCTGTGCAAATGCAGTGGCGCCAAAAAAGGCAAAAGCCACCACGAGAAGCGTTTTTTTCATAAGTGTTGTTTTAGGGTTAAAATACCTCCGAAGAGGTACTGAAACTATTTACGTTTCAACACTTTTAAAACGGCTTCTTCTATGGCTTTATTGTTTAATCCGTACTTCTCCATCAATTGTTCCGGGGTACCACTTTCTCCAAAAGTATCCTTGGTAGCCACAAATTCTTGAGGGGCAGGGAAGTGCGATGCCAATACACCGGAAACACTTTCTCCTAGTCCACCCAAATAATTGTGCTCTTCCGCAGTAACCACACATCCTGTTTTCTTCACAGAGGCCAAAATAGCTTCTTCATCCAAAGGTTTAATGGTGTGTATATTGATCACTTCAGAAGAAATACCTTGGTTCTCCAAACGTTCGGCAGCGATCAAAGCTTCCCATACCAAATGTCCTGTTGCGATAATGGTCACGTCGGTACCTTCATTCAACATCACAGCTTTACCAATTTCGAATTTTTGGTCCACTGGTGTGAAGTTGGCCACTTTCGGTCTACCAAAACGAAGGTAAACTGGACCATGGTGCTCAGCAATGGCAATGGTAGCCGCTTTGGTCTGGTTAAAATCACATGGGTTGATTACGGTCATGCCCGGAAGCATTTTCATCAAGCCGATATCTTCCAAAATCTGGTGGGTCGCGCCATCTTCACCAAGTGTTAAACCTGCGTGGGAAGCACATATTTTTACGTTTTTGTCCGAATAAGCGATAGACTGACGAATTTGATCGTACACACGTCCTGTTGCAAAGTTGGCAAAGGTGGAAGCGAATGGAATTTTTCCACCAATGGTCAAACCAGCGGCAATACCCATCATGTTCGCTTCAGCGATTCCAGTTTGAAAGAAACGCTCAGGGCTTTCCTCAATAAAAGTTTCAATCTTAAGAGATCCTACCAAGTCGGCACATAATGCAACAACGTTTGGGTTGGTTCTCCCTAGCTCAGTCATTCCCGCACCATATCCGCTACGGGTATCTTGTTTTCCTTGATCTGTATATTTGGTCATTGTTTCTGTTTCTGAATTAATAATCGCCTAAAGTCTCTGGGTTTTGGTCCAATGCGGTTGCCAATTGCTCGTCACTTGGCGCTTTACCGTGCCATGCGTGGGTGTGCATCATAAAATCAACACCGTTACCCATTTCGGTGGTCATTACCACACAAACTGGTTTACCTTTTCCAGTTCTGCTCTTGGCTTCATTTAAACCAGCAATAACCTGTTCAAGGTCGTTTCCATTTTCAATTTCCAAAACGTCCCATCCAAACACTTTGAATTTTTCAGCAACATCTCCCAATGGAAGTACTTTTTCGGTAGGACCATCGATTTGTTGACCATTACGGTCAACAGTAGCGATTAAATTATCCACTTTGTTACCAGCGGCATACATAATGGCTTCCCAGTTTTGACCTTCTTGTAATTCACCATCTCCATGAAGACTAAATACCAAATGATCGTCTCCGTTCAATTTTTTGGCCAAAGCGGCTCCAATGGCAACGGACATTCCTTGTCCCAATGAACCTGATGCCACACGAACACCTGGAAGTCCCTCATGGGTGGTAGGGTGACCTTGTAGTCTGGAATCGATCAATCGAAAGGTGTTTAGTTCCTCTACAGGGAAATATCCTCTACGGGCCAAAACGCTATAAAAGACGGGAGAGATGTGACCGTTGGAAAGGAAGAAAAGGTCTTCCCCAATTCCGTCCATGTCAAATCCTTCTTTCAAATCCATGATTTCGTTGTACAGCGTAACTAAAAATTCGGTACATCCCAAAGACCCCCCTGGGTGACCAGAATTTACTTTGTGGACCATTCGTAAAATGTCCCTTCTCACCTGAAAAACCAGGTCTTGTAATTCTTGTGTGTTCGGCATCTTTTTTAAATTAGTTTTCAAAGGTAATCGCAATTAAGTTCCTAAACAAGTGTATAAAATACATTTATTAAACATTTTATACACAGAAACTTTATTTTTTTGTTAAGGTTTACCGAAAAGGAGTTGGTTATATTTGCGGACTTAAAATACACTTTTGGATTTTACATTAGTACAAAAAGACAAGCAAAGCAAGGCTCGGGCTGGAATCATGACCACGGACCATGGCGAAATTCAGACGCCTATATTTATGCCCGTGGGCACTGTGGCCTCCGTAAAAGGGGTGCACCAGCGTGAATTAAAAGATGAAATAAATCCTGATATTATTTTAGGGAACACCTATCATTTGTATCTACGACCCAGTACAGGCATACTTGAAGAGGCTGGTGGATTGCACAAATTTATGGGTTGGGACCGTAATATTTTGACCGATAGTGGGGGATACCAAGTGTATTCTTTATCGGGAAATAGAAAGATCAAAGAGGAAGGCGTAAAGTTCAAATCCCATATTGATGGGTCACACCATGTGTTCACGCCTGAAAACGTAATGGAGATCCAAAGGACCATCGGGGCCGATATCATCATGGCTTTTGATGAATGTACGCCATACCCTTGCGATTACCAATATGCCAAGCGCTCCATGCACCTTACGCACAGATGGTTGGATAGGTGTATCAATCATTTGGAAAAACTTCCGTTCAATTATGGATATTCCCAAAGTTTCTTTCCCATTGTACAAGGATCCACCTATAAGGATTTAAGAAAACAATCGGCGGAATACATTGCATCGGTAGGCGCTGAGGGAAATGCCATTGGTGGACTTTCGGTGGGAGAGCCGGCAGAGGAAATGTATGAAATGACAGAGATCGTATGTGATATTCTACCAGAAGACAAGCCAAGATATTTAATGGGGGTGGGAACGCCCATCAACATTTTGGAGAACATCGCATTGGGAATTGATATGTTCGATTGTGTGATGCCGACCCGAAATGCAAGAAACGGAATGTTGTTTACGGCCCACGGTACCATCAACATTAAAAATAAAAAATGGGAGAACGATTTTTCGCCCATTGATGAAATGGGTATCACTTTTGTGGATACCGAATATTCCAAAGCGTATCTGCGTCATTTGTTTGCTGCCAACGAATATTTGGGCAAGCAAATCGCTACCATTCACAACCTCGGATTTTATTTATGGTTGACGCGTACGGCTAGAGAACGTATTTTAGCGGGAGATTTTTACGAGTGGAAAAACAAGATGGTTCAACAAATGGATAAAAGGCTATAATGCTCACCATACTGGATAGATACATTTTAAAGCGTTACCTGGTTACCTTTTTGGGGATGCTTATGCTATTTGTTCCCATCGGAATCATGGCCAATCTGGCTGAAAAAATCGGGAAGATCATAGACAACGAAGCTCCATTGTCCGAAGTGATCGTATTCTACGGAAACTTTACCTTGGTGATCGGAAACCTGTTGTTGCCCATTTTCCTTTTTCTATCCATAATATTCTTTACCTCAAAGCTGGCCAGTAACACCGAAGTGGTGGCCATTTTGAGTTCTGGGGTTTCCTATTCTCGGTTTTTACGTCCTTATTTTATAGGTGCGACCTTAGTGGCCATCCTTATATTTATGATGGGGATGTTCATTGTGCCCCATGCCAGTATCGGTTTCAACGAGTTTGAATACAAATACTTTAAAAAGGGAAAACGTGATCGTATCACCGAGAACATTTTCAACCAATTGAACGAGACCGATTACATTTATGTAAGCAGTTTTGACCCCAATCGCCAGATTGGATATAATTTCACCTATGAACATTTTGATTCCATTGGGCAGTTGGAGTATAAAATATCGGCCAACAACATTCGCTGGATACCAGCTGATAGTGTTTATCGGTTGACCCGTTACGAAAAAAGAGAGGTTAGGGATACCACAGAATACATCGAGACCAAAAGTAGGTTGGACACTATTTTCGCATTTGAGATAGATGATCTTACCCCAGTTTCCTATGTGGCCGAAACCAAGAACCTTTTTGAGTTGAACGATTTTATCGAGGATCAAAGACGAAAAGGGGCATCCAATATAAATGCATACGTGTTGGTAAAGTACAAACGTTGGGCTTTGCCCATTGCGGCATTCATTCTTACCGTAATAGCCGTTGCGGTATCTTCCGTAAAACGAAGGGGGGGAATGGGGCTTAATTTGGCCTTTGGAATTGGTGTGGCTTTCGTCTATATTTTCTTTGATAAGGTATTTGGAACCTTGGCAGAGCAATCGGGTTTTTCCCCACTTTTGGCAGTGGTGATTCCGAACCTTATATTTGGTGTTTTTGCAGTATATATGCTGATGAAAGCCAAGCGATAAATCGCAAAAAACAACTTATATTGTTGAAGTTAAACGTATTGTACAATTAGCAATGGTTGCCCATAAAGTTTTATATTTGTCCCCATTGTTTTTCAAGAAAATTTAAATTTCCCATGGAATATCTAGAATTTGAACTCCCGATCAAAGAACTTGAAGACCAACTTCAAAAATGTATGATTATTGGGGAAGAAAGTGATGTAGACGTTAGCGAAACCTGCACGCAGATTGAAAAGAAACTTGACGAAACCCGAAAGGATATCTATAAGAATTTAACCGCATGGCAGCGGGTGCAATTGTCCAGACACCCCAACCGTCCATACACCATGGATTACATCAATGCCATTTGCGGGGATACATTTTTGGAGCTTCACGGCGATAGAAATGTAAAGGACGACAAGGCCATGGTAGGTGGACTTGGAAAAATTGGAGACCAAAGCTATATGTTCATTGGTCAACAAAAAGGGTACAACACCAAAACCCGTCAATACCGTAACTTTGGTATGGCCAACCCTGAAGGTTACCGTAAAGCTTTAAGGTTGATGAAATCTGCCGAGAAATTCGGAATCCCAGTAGTTTGCTTTATCGATACGCCCGGAGCTTATCCAGGTATCGAGGCCGAAGAAAGAGGCCAAGGTGAAGCCATTGCCCGTAATATTTTGGAAATGACCCGTCTTCAAGTTCCTATTATTGTAGTGATCATAGGAGAAGGTGCTTCTGGAGGTGCATTGGGTATTGGAGTAGGAGATAAGGTACTAATGTTGGAAAACACATGGTACTCTGTGATCTCACCAGAATCCTGTTCTTCCATCCTCTGGAGAAGCTGGGAATTTAAAGAACAAGCCGCGGATGCACTTAAATTGACCGCCACCGATATGAAGAAACAGAAATTGGTGGACGAGATTGTAAAAGAACCCCTTGGCGGTGCCCATGCCAATCGCGAGAAAACTTTTGAAACGGTAAAAAACAAAATTTCTTCGCATTACGAAGAGCTTAAAAAGTTATCACCAAAAGATTTGGTGAAAAGCCGTATGGATAAGTACTCGAATATGGGTGTCTTCAACGAATAATTCCTGTTTTTCAAGGGCTGACCATTTTTATTAGGTTAGATCTATTATTTTTTTTAAGTTATTAACTGGATTTTAAAGTTATCAACAATTAAATTGTTGAGTACCTGTTGAAATCCACCACATCAATCTTTAAGTTAACTAAAAGTTAATTAGCTACATTCGCAACCATGGATAAACCTAGCCCCATTGTCGGACATCGTATAGATAAATCCGCCCTAATCAATCTTGAGAGAGGAAAAATTCCTCCGCAAGCTGTTGATTTAGAGGAGGTTGTTTTAGGAGCGATGATGATTGACAAAAAAGGGGTCGATGAGGTTATCGATATACTCCACGCCGATGTTTTCTATAAAGAAGCCCATAAGTACATCTATGAGGCCATCTTTAAATTGTTTGAAACCTCCGAACCAGTGGATTTATTAACGGTTTCGTCCCAATTAAAGAAGGATGGGCACTTAGAAGCGGTTGGTGGTGACTTTTACCTGATTAAATTGACTCAAAAAGTGGCTTCCTCGGCCCACATTGAGTTTCACGCGAGAATTATTCTCCAAAAATATATCCAACGAAGCCTTATCAAAATATCAAGCGAGATCATTGAGGAGGCTTACGGCGATGCTACCGATGTTTTTGACCTTTTGGACAATGCGGAAGCAAAATTGTACGAGGTTACCCAAGGAAACTTAAAACGTTCCGCCGAAACCGCTCAAAACTTGGTGATTCAGGCCAAAAAGAAAATCGAGGAAATTTCGAACAAAGAAGGGTTGAGCGGAATTCCATCTGGTTTTGATAAGTTGGACAAACTTACCTCGGGTTGGCAGCCCAGTGATTTGATCATTGTGGCGGCTAGACCTGGTATGGGTAAAACGGCCCTAACGCTTTCCATGGCCAGGAACATTGCTGTGAACTCGAATACAGCTGTGGCTTTCTTTTCTTTGGAGATGTCGTCCGTGCAGTTGATTACTCGTTTGATTTCTTCCGAAACTGGACTTTCTTCTGAAAAGTTAAGGACAGGAAAATTGGAAAAACACGAATGGGAGCAATTGAACGTAAAGGTAAAGGCCTTGGAAAAGGCCCCGTTGTTTATTGATGATACGCCATCATTGTCCATTTTTGACCTTCGTGCCAAAGCACGTCGTTTGGCATCTCAACATAAAATTCGACTCATCATTATTGACTACTTGCAGTTGATGACCGCAGGAGGCAGTCAAAAAGGTGGGGGAAACCGTGAACAGGAAATTTCGACCATTTCCCGAAACCTTAAGGCATTGGCCAAGGAATTGGATGTGCCCGTAATCGCACTTTCGCAGCTATCGAGGGCGGTAGAGACCCGTGGAGGAAGTAAAAGACCTATACTTTCCGACCTTAGGGAATCTGGAGCGATTGAGCAGGATGCGGATATCGTTTCCTTTATTTACAGGCCCGAATATTATAAAATTGACGAGTGGGACGATGAGGAGCGCACCCCTACCCAAGGTCAAGCGGAGTTTATTGTGGCAAAGCACAGAAACGGTGGTTTAGAAAATATTAGGTTAAAATTTGTGGGTGCTCTGGGTAAATTTGATAACTTGGATGACTTTGATTCCCCATTCGAATTCCAATCGAAGATGAATGCGGACGAAGAAAATCCCTTTGCAACGCCAAGATTCCCAAGTACGGATGAAGCATTTGGCAGCGCAATGAACAGTGACGATGGCCCAGATGATAACGACGTACCGTTTTAAAATTAATCTTTCCAAGGTGTCATTTCGAGCAGACGCGAGAAATCTCACTTTTATCTTTCTATTATTTTTTTTTATTAAAACTTCTGCCTCCGTCATTCTAATCCCTATGGATGCCGATGGACAGAAAAACCATTTAAAAGCTTACGGGATTACCTATTGGGTGCTTACCAAACAACAAAAAGTGCAATGGTTGCTCAATTATCGAGGCGGTTCTTTTATGTTGCCCGATGGAGATGCCATTCGCAAAGAATGTCAAATTCGTGGGGTTTCTTTTGAAGTGCTTTCCGATGGACAGGCGGAACAAATTTTGGAAGACATCAGCAGTCCATCACAAAACCAAGATGCCGTTGTTTTGGAAAAGGCTCCAAAAATTGCGGTGTATTCACCAAAAGGTAACCCACCGTGGGACGATGCTGTGACCATGGTGCTCACCTATGCCGAAATTCCCTATACAACCGTTTACGATGAAGAGGTTATTGGAGATAAATTGGCGCTGTACGATTGGTTGCACCTGCATCACGAAGATTTTACGGGACAATACGGGCGATTTTATGGACATTACCGTGCTGCACCTTGGTACATTGAAGCCAAAGCAGAAGCAGAGGCCTTGGCCCAGAAATTAGGTTATTCGAAAGTGTCCGAGGAAAAAAGGGATGTTGCCCTTAAAATTAGAAATTATGTTGTCGGGGGTGGATTCATGTTTGCGATGTGTTCGGCAACCGATAGTTTCGATATCGCTTTGGCGGCTGAAAACGTGGATATTTGCGAACCTATGTTCGATGGCGACCCGTCCGACCCAAATTATCAATCGAAATTGGACTTCAGCAACACTTTTGCCTTTACCAATTTTACGTTGGAACGGAACCCATTGCGTTATGAGTTTTCATCCATCGACATGACCAACAAACGGTTTAATGTGCAAAAGGAATCCGATTATTTTTCCTTAATGGAATTTTCGGCCAAATGGGACCCAGTGCCTACCATGTTGACCCAAAACCATACGAGTTTGGTAAAAGGATTTATGGGCCAGACCACTTCTTTCACTCGAGAGGAAATAAAACCCACCGTGATGGTCATGGGCGAAAACAAAATCAATGGGGAGGCTCGATACATTCACGGCATAAAAGGAAAAGGCTTTTTTACTTTTTATGGAGGTCACGACCCCGAAGATTACCAACATAGGGTGGGAGACCCTAAAACAGAATTGGATTTACACCCAACCTCTCCAGGGTATCGTTTGATTTTGAACAATGTTTTGTTTCCTGCGGCTCGGAAAAAGAAGCAGAAGACTTAATCCGGTTTTTATTAAAAAAACTTTTTGAAGTCTTTACAATATCATTATTCTTCGATGTTGCTTTTTTTCTTTAAAAAATAGGTTTTGATTAGCTCAAAGACCATATAGAGGCACCAACCATGAAATGCACCTATTGAACTGAACACGATTGATCTTAAAATAAACAGTTTCTTATCCGGAATGTCAAAACCAAATTCGTCCCCAATGGTAGCTGTGTCGGAATGGCTCAAATTGGCCTCGAATAATACAACGGACCAGCCTATGATGAAGCCCAGTATTATTATTCTTTTTTTGTTTTTTTGCCTTACCACCATATCGGTAAACAAACTTATAAACCTATTAGATTTTTAAATGCTTCTGTCAAATAAGGTTTTAACTCTTCAAAAGAAATAAAAAAGTTATTGGCTGCAATTTCGGATGCTAAATCTCCCTGATAGTAAAAACCATCAAAGTAAATACCGAATTTACCATCCATTTTATGAAAATACCAAGTAGGGATATAAGCGGCTTCGCGATACTCATTCCAAACTTCTTCGGCATTTTCGATTCCTGATCCAGCAAAGTTTTCTTTCTCCAGCTCTTTTAAGAATCGCTGTATCTTTTTTATAGTGTATTGGTCTAAAAATTTAAGAAATTCCTCTTCGTCTTTAAAAATTTCATTAATTTTTATATGATTGCCCGATCTTAAATCAAAATTATATTTAACGTCATCGGATTTAGGAGATCTATAGAACTGCCACCTGGCAACCACGGACAACATATTTCTTTCGTTTACCTTGACGCTGTAATCGAGAATACCTCCATACCATGGGTATTCATCTGAAGTAGTACATCTTTTTCTTAAGGAGTCTTTATTTTTTTCAATACCTTCATTATAACTCCATTTAGGATCAAATACAATGTCTTTACCAACTACATAATTATCGCAGTCCAACTCAACAAAAAAACGATTGATTTTCCCTTCCACCATGCTGTTGGGGTGTTTTACTTTAAAAAAGTAAAGTTTATCCACTCCTCCGTTCATTAATTTGCAGTAAATAGAATCCTTGACTATCTCATAAGCAACTGAATCAACAGCAATCGGTTCTAATTTGTCTTTACCAGTGTTTACCTGTTGGGCATTACAACTAATAAAAGCCAAGCAGCTGATTATAAGTAGGTTTTGAGTTATAAGATTGGTTTTCATGTGGTTATTAATTAAAATAAGTGTTGAGCAAGGCATCAAATTGCATGATGAAGACTTCATATTCTTCTATATGGTAGTTTATTTTTTGCCTATTTCAGATAGTTAATATTAAAACTAGCCGATAAATTTTATTCAATTGTTTAGGTTAGATGAATAGAAATGTGACTAAACTTTTATTCATTTTAGGGCTCTTTCTATTCTATCCTTTCACCATCCCAAATGAGCTCCTTTATTTTTTTTTCATTGATCCTTTCCGATTCAAACTCCCCACTTGGATTGTATTCCGTAATTTTTTCCTCAAACTCTATCAGCTCGATGGTGTTCTCTTTTTTAAAGGAATATTCTTGAAAAGTATGATCCCAAGTTGTTTCTTGTTCGTTACGTTCAATCTTTGGAAGCTCGATCCAATTTCCTTTGGTAGTTACTAACCAATAATAGCTGTCAACGCTACATTCGCATGCACAGTACCATATATCAACCCGTACTATTTTTTCTACATTGTCCAGTTTATGTTCTGTGATTTCCTCAACACCCGATAATTCATTCTTAAAAGCTTCGAAATATATTTCGAAGCTTTTAATTTTCTTTCCGTCCTGGTTTACTAGAAAAATAGTTCCTTTTTCAACTCCAGTTTCGTACAATGCCATAGCCTCGGCTTCAGAAATATGGGTCAAATTCAAAGTTTTTATATAGCCCTTGAAAAATTTTCTGTTTTTTGAATCAGTGGTGTAGTCATGCAATTTATAAATGAACTCATTTTCGTTGAGCCAATAAAATTCTTTGAAATTGCAAGCATGAAAAGTATTACCAAATTCAGTAAAGTACTTATACTGTCCTTTTTCTTTTTTTTCAATAAAGTAAGAGATGCATTCAGCCCCATTGTACATGCCATTTAACCGAAAAGTGCCTTTAGGAGATGGAACTATATATCGGGGGTTGCCAGCAATTAAATCATATCCACCTGTTCTGATAGAAAAAGTAGCTTCTCTAAGATTTTCAGTTAAAACTAGAATGCCCTCTGTTGGGTAATACCCGGAGTTATCCTCGTCAAATCCAATTTCAAATATTGTTTCTTGGTTGAAGAGCAGTTTTTGACCATTTGCCGTTTTAATACTTTTTATGGAATCAAGGTAATCTTCATCCCATACCCATTCTATACGATCTTTTAGGATGGTTTTAATGGAGTCCAGATTGCCAATTTTTTTTGGATTATATGTTCTTTTTGGCGCTTGTTTTGCCAACTGGGCATACCTTATACTATCAATTTTTGTGATACCAATGGCATTTTTGTTATCCATTTGCTGCAAAAATCCATCAAAAACATAGCCTTCTCTTTCAAAAGGTTTAGTTTCATCCGAAACCAGATATATATAATTGTTGAATTTGATTTTGACCCATTTTCCCATGATTTGGTTGCCTGCATCAATAATGGTAAGTTCTACGTCGGTGTCAGCTACCTTTTCTACAATAATTCCAAATGGGATTTTTGCTATTTTTTCTGAGGAAAGATCACTTTCGGCACGCACATTTAACCCATTTTCTGCCTTTACAAAGTAATAATCCGGTTCTTGTCCGAATCCAAATAGTCCAAAAAGGAAACAAAGGAGAATAAGGGAATTTTTCATGAGTGTATATGACCAAACTTGTAATCAAGTTCGATATACCTATTATATTAACCTAGCTAGAATTGACAGTTACCCTATTTGGATTTACAGAAAGCCCTTTTGGGTTGATGGACGAGATTTAACCCAAACCAAATGGCGGAAGAAATAGAGATTTTTTGAATGTTGGCAGTGCGAAAGTTGTATGCCGATTCCAGAATTTTTAATTGAAATCGGCATACTTAAGGTTGTTATCTGTTTCCTTAGGTTCGTTGTGAAAAAAACCTAACTCAAATTATCCTTGAAAAATTGAACCGTACGCTCCCAAGCTAAATCCGCTGAAGTTTTATCGTATCGGGGAGTGGTATTGTTGTGGAATCCGTGATTGACCTCAGGATACACATGTGCCTCGTATTTTTTGTCCAGTTCCTGTAGTTTGGCTTCGTAAGCAGGCCAACCTGCATTCACTCTTTCGTCCAATCCAGCATAATGGAGTAGGAGTGGAGCATTTATTTGAGCTACTTCCTCATCAGCTGGTTGCCCTCCATAAAAAGGAACGGCAGCGGCAAGGTCTGGGACTTTTACGGCCATCATATTCGAAATCCATCCCCCAAAACAGAATCCAACAACTCCCACTTTTCCATTGCAGTCCTCGTGGTTTTTCAAATATTCGTAGGCAGCAATAAAATCTTCCAACATTTCATTTCTGTCACGTTGTCTTTGAAGTTCCCTTCCATCATCATCGTTGCCAGGGTAACCTCCAAGTGGAGTTAGCGCATCGGGCGCCAATGAAATGAAACCTGCCAAAGCAGCTCTTCGACCTACATCCTCAATATATGGATTTAGCCCTCGGTTTTCATGGACAACGATTACACCTCCCAATTTTCCGGTGCTTTCTTTTGGTTTGGATAATAATCCTTTGATTTCTCCACCTCCTTTAGGAGAATTGTAGGTAATGAATTTGGAATCCAGACTAGGGTCATTTGGGGAAACCTCAAGGGTGGTCTTGTAATCGGGCATCATAAAACTAAGGAGGGAAGCGATGGTAATTCCGCCTACGGCATACACCGAAAGCTTTTCCATAAATTCCCTACGATCAATTTTGTTGTGCGCGTAATCATCATAAAGGTCAAAGACCTCCTGTTTAATATCGTCTTTTTTTAAAGGTGCCATGTTGTAGTTGTTTAGTGAATTGCCCTATTAAGGTACAAATTTTGAACTAGCAACAATCGCGAAGTTTGTTAAATGAAAATCTTAAAGCAATTTCTCCAAAATGCGCTCCACACCAAAATCGTTATTGCTACTCGTTCTGTATTTTGCAGTTTTTAGCACATTGGGGTGGGCATTGGCCATAGCAAAACTAAAATCGGATAGTTCCAACATTTCCAAATCGTTGTTGTAATCTCCAAAAACCATTATCTCGTGTGAAGCAAGTTGGTATTTATCCATAACCTTTTTAAGGGCATAACCTTTGTGGGCATTCATATCGGAAACATCTACCCAGTTAGCACCGGAAACCTTGACCTTTAGATCACCTTCCAAATGTTTTACAGAGGGGTAAATGTATATTTCCGAACTCTTAAAATGGTAAATGGCAATTTTTAAAACTTCTTCATCTACTTGTTTTTGGTCGGACACGATTTGAAACTCGGAATAATATTCACGTAGCATTTCAATAAACTCATCCGAATCGCCACCAACAAAAGCGTTGTTTTCGCAGCAAAGAACTGGATGTACATGTTCCAAAGGTTTCACGGTTTCCAAAATACGACCAACCTCATTTTTATTGATGGGTGTGGTCAATAAGGTTTCTCCTTGTTTCTTGATCAAAGCGCCGTTCTCGGCAATAACAAGAATTTCATTTTTAATGGACTCCAACTTGTCGACCATGCTGTGGTATTGTCTTCCACTGGCGGCAACAAAAGCGATGTTCTTTTTTTTGAGTTCTTCGTAGATTTCGAAAAAGCGAGGGCTTACTTCGTGGTTGGAATTGAGTAGTGTACCGTCCATATCGGTTACCACCATTTTAATCTGCGATAGGTCCATATAAAAAAATTAAGCTGCAAAGTTACCGTAATTCAAGCAACTGGGAATGGACAATGGGTAAAGTTTGCATTAATTTAGCAGCTTAAGCTAAATAGGAGACATGCAGTTTTTTCAAGAAGAAATACAATTACGACCCTTTAAAAGAGGATTTCATTTGATTACGGATTCTATTTTGGATGCCATTCCGAATCTCAAAAAGATTAATATTGGATTTCTTCAGGTTTTCATCAAGCATACTTCTGCAAGTTTAACCATCAATGAAAATGCAGACCCAACGGTACGTACCGATTTTGAAAGTCATATCAATAAAATGGTACCTGAGAATATGCCTTATTATGTACACAATTATGAAGGACCTGATGATATGCCTGCTCATATTAAAGCTTCGTTAATGGGAGCATCCGTTCAGATTCCCATAACAAACGGAAGATTGAACATGGGTATTTGGCAGGGTATTTATTTGTGCGAACACCGAAATTATGCCTCGGGAAGAAAGTTGGTCATCACTGCTTTTGGGCAATAATTGGAATTGTGTCGGTTCGAGCGCCCGCCTGCGGGAGGGGCAGATAGTCGAGAACTTATATAAAATAAAAGATCCCGCACAAGGCGGGATCTTAATAAGCGGGGTAAGTTTATATTGATTTTTTATTTTACTCTTTCAACGATAGCCTTGAAGGCATCTGGGTGGTTCATGGCCAAATCGGCAAGAACTTTTCTGTTCAATTCGATTCCGTTGGCTTTTACTTTACCCATAAATTGAGAGTAAGACATTCCGTGAATTCTGGCACCTGCATTGATACGGGTAATCCACAAAGCGCGGAAAGTACGTTTTTTGTTACGTCTATCGCGGTAAGCATAAAGCATTGCTTTTTCAACCGCATTTTTGGCTACTGTCCAAACGTTTTTACGTCTTCCAAAGTAACCTTTGGCTTGCTTCATCACTTTTTTTCTTCTAGCTCTTGAAGCAACTGAATTTACTGATCTTGGCATAATGATTCATTTTTTTGTAGCAGGCGGTCAAGAAATGTTAGGTTTTAAGTTGTGAGTGCTAAATGCTTTTTTAAAACTTAAAACTTTGAACTCAACTCTTTTATAGGCCCGACTCCATGGTTATTAAATAATGTACCTGTTGAACAATTATTTTAAACGTAATTGTTCTTTGATGCTATTCACATCGGACTCGTGTACCAATGTGGAATGCGTCAACTTAAGCTTACGCTTTTTAGATTTCTTGGTCAAAATGTGACTCTTGAAAGCGTGCTTTCTTTTGATTTTACCAGAACCTGTAAGCTTAAAACGCTTCTTGGCACTGGATTTTGTTTTCATCTTAGGCATTTTCCTAGTATTTAACTCCGCTTATTATTGCTGAACTAAGTTCAGTTTTTTTTACTTCTTATTGGTTTTTGGCGCAATGAACATGGTCATACGCTTACCTTCCAATTTCGGCATTTGTTCCACTTTACCAAGTTCTTCTAGTTCTTGGGCAAGCTTCAACAATAATATTTCGCCTTGGTCCTTATAAACGATGGAACGTCCTTTAAAGAACACATAGGCTTTTAATTTGGCACCTTCTTTTAAGAATTTTTCCGCGTGACGCTTTTTAAAATCGTAATCGTGGTCATCCGTTTGTGGTCCAAAACGTATTTCTTTTACAACAACCTTGGTTGCTTTGGCCTTAAGGGCCTTGTCGCGTTTCTTTTGCTCGTAAAGAAACTTTTTGTAATCGATGATCTTACAAACCGGTGGTTCTGCATTTGGTGAAATTTCAACCAAATCCAACTCCAACTCGTTGGCAAGTTCTCTCGCTTTTGAAATTGGGTAAACACCCATTTCAACATTATCGCCGACAAGACGTACTTCCCGGGCTTTAATATTCTCATTGATGTTGTGAGGGTTTTTATTTTCCCTCCTAGGCTGGGGCCTAAATCTTCTTCGTATTGCTATGACTTAAACTTTTTAATTAAACTTAATTTTTTAGAACGACTTTAAGGTACTATTTATTTCAGTAGATACCAAGTCAGAAAACGTCTCAATGCTCAATCCGCCTAAATCGTCTCCCCCGTGTCTCCTAATGGAAAGTGTTCCAGACTCTTCCTCTTGCTCCCCTACGATGATCATAAAAGGGATTTTCTTGAGTTCGGCCTCGCGGATTTTCTTTCCTACGGTTTCATTCCTTTTATCAATGAGCGCGCGAATTTCGTGATTTTCCAGTGAATTCAAAACTTTTTCCGCATATTTTTCATGTTTCTCACTGACGGGCAGTACGATAGCCTGCACCGGAATCAGCCATAATGGGAAGTTTCCGCCCGTGTGTTCCAGCAATAACGCCACAAAACGCTCCATACTTCCGAAAGGTGCACGGTGGATCATTACCGGTCTGTGCAGCTCGTTATCACTACCTTTATAGGATAGGTCAAAACGTTTCGGCAGGTTGTAATCTACCTGAATGGTGCCCAACTGCCAGTTTCTTCCCAAGGCATCCTTTACCATAAAGTCCAACTTAGGGCCATAAAAAGCAGCTTCGCCACTTTCAACCACATAGTTCAATCCTTTTTCCTCTGCTGCACTGATGATGGCTTGTTCCGCTTTCTCCCAATCCTCGGTATTACCAATATATTTTTCTGGATTTTCAAGGTCTCTTACCGATACTTGAGCGGTAAAATTATTGAAGCCCAAAGAATTCAATACATATAAGGTAAGGTCGATCACATTTTTAAACTCATCGTTCAGCTGTTCCGTGGTACAGAAAATGTGGGCATCATCTTGGGTAAATCCTCTTACTCGAGTTAAACCATGCAATTCTCCACTTTGCTCATATCTATATACGGTACCAAATTCAGCATATCGTTTAGGTAGATCTTTATAACTAAACGGTTGGCTATTGTAAATTTCACAGTGATGCGGACAGTTCATAGGTTTCAATAAGAACTCCTCATCTTCTTTTGGGGTACGAATGGGTTGAAAACTATCCTCGCCATATTTGGCATAATGGCCCGAAGTCACATAAAGTTCCTTTTGACCAATATGTGGAGTCACTACCATTTCATAACCTGCTTTCTTTTGGGCTTTCTTTAAGAACTGCTCCAAACGTTCACGAAGCGCTGCTCCTTTAGGTAACCATAAAGGTAAACCTTGACCAACTTTTTGACTAAAAGTGAAAAGTTCCAATTCCTTGCCCAATTTTCGGTGATCCCGTTTTTTGGCTTCTTCTAGCAAATGAAGGTAGTCGGTAAGTTCTTTTTGCTTAGGGAATGATATTCCATAAACACGGGTCAATTGGGGATTCTTTTCATCGCCTCTCCAATAGGCACCGGCAAC
This sequence comes from Allomuricauda sp. NBRC 101325, assembly GCF_030268205.1. Classification (GTDB taxonomy): domain Bacteria; phylum Bacteroidota; class Bacteroidia; order Flavobacteriales; family Flavobacteriaceae; genus Flagellimonas. The sequence goes on along the minus strand of NZ_BSQF01000006.1, from coordinate 1,339 downwards.
ACTTAATAGTTTAATCGCTTTAATGATACCTGTATTGGGAATATGTCCTCCACGACATAGGTCGGTAAAGGTGCTGTGGTCACAAAAAGTGATGGTGCCATCCTCAAGGTTCTCAATAAGCTCAATTTTATATTCGTTGCCTTGGTCCTTATAATATTGTAATGCATCCGCTTTGGATACACTCCGCATTTTATAATCGTGTTTCCCTCTGGCAATTTCCAATGCCTTCTGTTCAATTTTAGGAAAGTCCTTATCGGAAATGCTTTGCTCCCCAAAATCCACATCGTAATAAAAACCATTATCAATGGCTGGCCCAATGGTAAGCTTTATGCCTGGATATAACTCTTCCAATGCTTGGGCCACCACGTGGGAGGTAGAGTGCCAAAAAGCCTTTTTACCTTCATCATTGTTCCAAGTATATAAGGTAAGGTTGCCATCACTGGTTAATGGGGTCACTGTTTCCACAACGGTATCATTGAATTTGGCGGAAATAACGTTTCTGGCCAAGCCTTCACTAATACCTTTAGCAACGTCCATGGGAGTGGTTCCCTTTTCAACTTCTTTTACAGCACCATCCGGTAGTGTGATCTTTATCATGTGGTTTAAACTTCTAAATTCTACTTTCGAGAGGACAAAGATAATATCTTGTATAGATGCTACAATACCTACATTATATATATACAGGAATATTCTACATGTAATAAGGTGGATTTTATGTCCTTTTATGGCTTGATGTAATAAGAAAGGCATGGTTGTTTTGAGGTTTTAAAAAAAGTTGTATTTTTATAGGCTTTGTTTTCAGTGAGTTGAATATAAATCTTCAGCAAAGGCAAAAAAAACTCTTGCATATTGTGGAAAGGGTGTTACATTTGCAGCCCGAAAAACAACAAAGGGTTTGTTTTCGGACAAGTTCAAAAGCTCATTGACATACTGTTTTGATAAGTCGGAAAGGCTTGAAAAAAAATATCAAAAAAAGCATTGTGTAATCAAAAAAAGCGTTTTACATTTGCAGCCCGAAAAACACCGAGGTGTTCGAAGGAAAAGTTCTTGTAAAATGATTGTTTTGAGGTCAAGAAATAGCTTGAAAATTTTTTTTCAAAAAAAGCTTGCCGGTTAAAAAAACAGTTGTACATTTGCAGCCGCTTAACCAACAAGGTTGTGCGGTCAAAGCCGAGAGAGGATTGATTTAATGAAATTGAGACTCGGTTTTAGAACAAAGAAGTTCATATACATATTGTAACGACAGCGTAAAGAGAATTAAGAACCATTTTGATGCGGGGACTCTGGGTTTCCGGGTGTCGGAAGACATTCAAGGAAATACAATGAAGAGTTTGATCCT
>NZ_BSQF01000005.1 GCF_030268205.1 Allomuricauda sp. NBRC 101325 | reverse complement strand
TCTAGGTGGCCATGGCGACGGGGCACACCCCTTTCCATTCCGAACAGGGAAGTTAAGCCCGTTTGCGCCGATGGTACTGCCACACCAGGTGGGAGAGTAGGTCGCCGCCTTCCTCAAAGCCCGATACTTAACGTATCGGGCTTTTTTGTTTTTTGGTGGTATCTTTGCTATACGTATTACCCCAATATCAGATGCCTTTGAATACTCAGACCGATTCGGTACTTCTCGAAGAAAAATTAAATGCCTATTCCCATGCATTGGGAATTTTATTGGCCGCTATTGGTGCTTTTCTACTTTTTCAATACGAATTACAAACAATTCCCTATTTAAAAAATAGTGTCTTGGTTTATTCCATCTCTTTAATGGTTTTGTTTGCGGCATCAACGATATACCATGCCGTGGAAAACCCTAAATTGAAGAAAAGACTGAGAGTATTAGATCATATAAGTATCTATTATCTTATAGCAGGTACCTATACACCAATTTGCTTAACGGTACTGTTGCCTTCAAAAGGTTGGATTTTGTTTTATGCGGTTTGGGGCATTGCTTTATTTGGAACAGTCCTCAAAATTTTCTTTACAGGTAGGTTCGAAGTTTTCTCTTTGGTATTATACGGAGTAATGGGTTGGCTAATAGTTATTGATTTATCCTATCTGTTAAAACATATGTCGGAGTCTGGCCTACTTTATCTTTCATTGGGCGGCGCTTTTTATACCATTGGTATCTTATTCTATGCGGTAAAAAAAATACCATATAATCATCTTATATGGCATTTTTTTGTTCTAGGTGGCGCAATTTGTCATTGGTTGTTGATCTATGCCATTATTTAATTTTAATCAAATAAAAAATTAGGAGTATTGTAATAGTACCCTTGACCAGAAGATTTAAATTTGGATTCCATTTTTGGGGAAATGGTGTACGGAAATTTATGATCTTGTATGATTTCATTTAGGTATGTATCATAATCGGATATTCCCTCATAACCCTTGATTTCAACTTGCTGCACTTGCAAATTACTATCCGTATAGATTGAATAAAATCCCCATGTTTGTAATTCCTCTGGGATTTGTGGAAGTTTAACTTGTGTCATTGACTGACTATCAAATAATAAACTCCAACGGTAAGTAATGTTCAGACCATTTATTATTTCAGGAGATTCTGAGTCGATAAATACCTTGCCAATTGAATGGCCAACTCCAGTTTGTAAAAGTTCAAATTGATTATTGGCAAAACTATAATCTATACTCCAATCCACTGGTGTGAAGGTGGCATCTGGTTCACCGGTCCTTTCAGTAAAATAATCGTTAATTCTTATATTATATAAGTGATTGGAAAATGTTGTATTTAAAAAATATGGAATTCCTTCAGTGGGTAAATAACCATAGCCATAGCCATATGTTTTGTGATAAATATTGTTATTAAAATCGTCTTGGGTAAAGTACCCATAAATATGCATGGTAGTACTTTCAAATGCTTCACCGTTCATTACGGGTTGATATAAACGTCGTTCTATTCCTTCAGTGGTAAATAACTCAGGAGTTATAATTAAATCTGATGGCACATTCCAATCCAAAACAGCAAATGAATGTTGGTTTAATGTCAAATTTTCTAAAGAAAGATATATGGAATTAGGTCTAAGGGCACTATTTACATTTTCACGTTGTTGAAGAAAAACCCCAGATTTAGGAGTACTTCCTTCTGATGAAAACCCTCCATTGTAGTCAAGACCTTCCATTCGTAGATTTTCTGCATCATCAGGGTCAAATCCAGCCGCCTGATATTGATTGGTCTGCCAATAAGGCTTATAGCGGTAAAAGGTGCTTAAGTTTAATACTGGAAGTACAGAAGGTTTAATATTTTGCATGGTTGTTAATTCAGTTGAATTACCAACAGAGCCACTAATATATTCCGCAAACGTGAGCATATATTCAAAATCGCCCGAAGTTTCTTCTGAAGTGTGCAAAGTGACGGTTGTGGTTTCGTTATAAATTCTTTCAATAGCTATTAATTCACCATCCATGGTAGAGGCAAAAACAAACAACCTGGCCGCGTCAGGGTTATTGAAGTTTTCAGGCACATTTATGGTCAATAATTTTCTAAGAATTGAAATGGGCACTTCGAGTGTGGTAGAATTTAATAGGGCATCTGTGGCAGTTATTATGAACGTTTGCTCCCCCGTTGCAAACTGGTTCGGGTCAAAGTTCATTTCTACCGTACCTTCAGTTCCTGCAGTAAATTCAACGGCGTCGGTCAGTATTTCAATATCAGTAAGCAAGATTTGAATATTGGTAACTGTCGAGTATTCATCCGTTAAAGAAGTTGACAGTAGGATGGATTCATCCAAAACTTGATTGGCTTCGATGGAATTTAAATCAATGACCGGACCTGTATTGTCTGCAATGAAAGCCACATTGTATGTGGCAATATTGTTGGCAAGGTCAATCGCTTCAATCCTAAGGTTATTCTCACCATCGGTTAAGCTCAGGGTATTGATATTGAGCTCATACATTTCCCCAGTGAATTCTTCCAAAAGGGAGTCGTTTAAATAGGCACTAACGGCATTGATTCCTTCATTATCGTTGACCAAAAATGTAATCGCATTGGTATCGCCAGCAATGACTTGTCCCTCTGTCAATGTAACTTCCGATATAGTGGGAAGTTCATTATCGATATGGATTATCTGTTCTTGGGAAGTTTCGTTTCCAGATGTATCCGTAACTGTAATTTTTAAAGTGTAGTCGGTAAACTTGCCAGTCGATGCATTTTTGGATGCATAACTCGACACGTCTATGGTTATTTGATAGGGAGCAGCAGTGTCCTCTCCAACTTTTTGATCGTTGATAAAAGCTTCAACTTTAGCAATGCCACCTGCATCTTTCGCATCTACATTTACTACAAGTTGATTACTTATAACTGGAGTTTCAGTGCTTGAAGATCCACCCGTAGTGTTTCCTGGAATGGTAAATTCCACTTCTGGTGCTATGGTATCGGGAACTGGTTCTGGAGTTGGGTCTTCGGAATCGGAAGAACAAGCGTACAAAATGGTAATACATGCCACTAATAGGGCAGGGAATTTTGAATATTTCATGAGGTCGGTTTAGTTGGTTTAAAATAAAGCATTTTTGCTCCAGATGGAAAACCGTTCATCGAAAAAAGTAAGAAAATTCCTTAATCAATTCAATCTCAATATTTTAGGAATAAAGAGATTTTTATAAGTGTATGGTATGGATAAGTTGTTCTATAATGTTTTTGGCAGAGATCAAATCCATTATTTTTTTCGAAATTGATTAGATCAGATAAGCCATCCCAATACCTAAAATGATCACAACCAATTTTCTTAGATTGAAAGCATGTCCTTGGGCACTTTCAAAAAGGATAATCGTTGAAATATGAAAAAATACGCCAATCGAAACAGCGGTTAACAAATACCCGTAATCCGCAATTAGGGAGGTTGTGGAAAAGTAACTTCCGAGAGGCGTCATCAAAGAAAATGCCCCGATAAATAATAGGGTGGTCGAAAGTTTGAGCGTTGAGTTAATCAAAAAGATGCTCAAAATAATGGCAATCGGAATCTTATGGATAATGATTGCGTAGAGTATTGAATCGTTTTCATGAATGGGTACACCTTCAACCAAGGCATGAATGCATAGACTTAAAAATAGGAGGGTCGGAAATTTGTTTTCCTCCAAATGCACATGCATATGCCCATGTTCCGCACCTTTCGAAAAGAACTCCAAAAAAACTTGTAGCAGAATTCCACCTAAAATATACAAAGCGATACTTTTAGGATCGTGGCCTTCATAAACATCGGGAAGAAGCTCAAAAAAGGTCAAAGACAGCAAGAAGGCTCCACTAAATGCCAAAAGTAATTTTATAGTATCTCCATGCTTGGGTTTTGTAAACCATACAAATGCAAATCCAGACCAAACGGCCAAAATGGGAATAATATAGATGATACTGGATGGAAAGTTCATGCGATAAATCAAGGGAGCAAAAATAGTCTATTTTTGCCGAAAGAAATTACACCACAATGGCAGGAAATTTTAAGATGATGGCCAAGACCCTATATGGATTTGAGCCAATTTTGGCCAAAGAACTTCGTAATCTGGGTGCAGGCTTTGTAGAGGAAGGCGTTAGAAATGTAACTTTTGAAGGCGATTTGGGCTTTATGTACAAGGCAAATCTTTGCCTTAGAACGGCTTTAAAAGTGTTCAAACCCATAAAAACGTTTAAGGTGTTCAACGAGAAGGACCTTTACAAACATATTTATGATTTGGATTGGCCCGACATTTTTGATGTGGAGAAAACCTTTGCCATTGACAGTGTAGTAAATTCTCCGGTTTTTGATAATTCCATGTTTGTGTCCTTAAAGACAAAGGATGCCATTGTGGATAAGTTCAGGTATGTTGTTCGGGAAAGGCCCAATGTGAAAACACAAGATCCAGATGTTCGAATCAACATCCATATTTATAAAAATAACTGTACCGTTTCATTGGACAGTTCCGGGAATTCCCTGCACCAAAGAGGTTATCGGATTTTAACAAATATCGCACCGATTAATGAGGTTTTGGCAGCGGGATTATTGTTGCACAGCGGTTGGGATGGTCAATCCGATTTTTTGGATCCCATGTGTGGTAGTGGCACCTTTTTGGTGGAAGCGGCCATGATTGCCTGTAACATTCCGGTAAACATCAATAGGGAATCCTATGCTTTTATGCACTGGAAGGATTATGATGCCGAGCTGCACGATAAAATTGTGGATGCCAGTTTTAAAAAGGTTCGCGAGTTCCATCATAAAATTATTGGATGGGATAAAGCGCCCTCCGCAGTACGTAAGACCCAAGAGAATGTGGAGCATGCCAACCTTGCCGAATATATAACAGTGGATAGAAATGATTTCTTCCGAACGGAAAAGCCTGTGGATGGTAAATTGCACATGGTCTTTAATCCACCTTATGGCGAACGCTTGCCTATTGAAATTGAGGAATTTTATACCAAAATTGGGGATACCCTTAAACAAAATTACCCTGGAACCAATGCTTGGATGATCACTTCCAATTTGGAGGCCCTAAAGTATGTAGGGCTGAAACCGAGCAGGAAAATAAAAACATTTAATGGTAAGTTGGAAGCCCGTTTGGTGTGCTTTGAAATCTACGAGGGTAGTAAGAAGGGAAAATACCTTACCAATTAGTTGTGGATACAACAAAAAGGTTGGGTTTTGTTTTTGAATGTAATAGGTGGCTAAGGTATTATTGATTATTTTGGCACGTGTTTTAAAAACACAACTAACTAACTCAACCAAATTGTAAATGAAAAAGCCCCGACAATCGTAGGGGCTTTTTTTATATATCGGACCAAACGGCCAATTCATTTCCTGATGGGTCTTTAAAATGAAACCGTCTTCCACCTGGGAAGGAAAAAACATCCTTCACGATTTCGCCTCCAGCTTCGGTAATTTTTGCTTTGATGTTCAACAGGTCTGTATGATAAAGCACAACCAGTACTCCATTGGTAATTGCTTTAGATGTAAGTTCAAATCCTCCTGCTACACCACTTTCGGAAAATGAACAATACTCTGGACCATAATCCGTAAAATGCCAACCAAAGGATGCATTATAAAATGCTTTGGTCTTGGATAGGTCGGTAGATTTAAATTCTATATAATCGATACGCGTGGGTTCCATATTATTGCTCGTTGGATGCTGCTGGTTTTTTGTTTCTGGATTTTTTGTACAAGGGTAAAAAATAGGATATGGAGTAATTGTAACTTACCCCAAAATTGCTTCCATCCGTAACCTTGTTAAACCCGGGGATCCATAAGTTCGGAAAATGTTCGTCCTCGGTATTGGTCACCAAAAAACCCAAACGTGCACTCATTCCAATAAAAATATTCGCAAACAATTCGGCTTTTATACCCACTACAAACTCCAACCAAGAGGCCGAAAGTCCACTAAATTCGCGATTAGGTTCTGACCCCGCAGCAAAGCCTGGATTAAAAAAACGTTCAGTTTCAAAAATGCTGTATTCGCCAAGCGTTTGACTAAAGCCAGCGACGGCATAGCGACCTCCAATCGTAATCGCATTGTTCATCCCGTACCAATTGGTGTAGGTGTTCACATCTACCCCTGCTTTGATATAACTTCCCGAAGTTTCAAAATTGTACAACAGGGTATTGCCCAAGTATTCGGACTGCTCTTTGGTTTCGTTCCCGATTTCTGCGGCCAAATACAACTTTCGTGTCAATCGGTAGTCCCCGACCAACTCCAGACCTGTATAATCCTCATCAATAAAGGATAGTACAAGTTTGCTCAGGTCTACTCCAACTCGAAGCCCATAAGGATCTTTGTACTCCACCGTGTCTTTTTGTTGCAGGTCGATGGGTTCGCTTTGTGCCAGTCCCAAAAAGGGCAACAGGCCCAAAAAAATTCTAATGAAATATTTTGACATGGATATTGTTGGTATTTTCTACGGTTGATTGCACAACACTTATATCTTGAATCCAGTTTGATGCACTTTCTGGCAAGGCAATGTTTACACCATCATAATTCATCACAAACCCACATGCCCTAGATACAAATGCCTCTCGGGTGCTGTACGATATGCTCAAGGTATCTATATTTCCTGTTTCCAATCCTGTATCACTATTGGCCGCAGAGTTATAAATGAACTCATACAAGGTATTTGTAGTATTGGTGCGAAGGGGGACCAAAATGGAATCCGGAGAGGTTGCCCTGTCATTGAAAGAATCATTGTCCAAAATACTGTCATTATCGATTCCCCGTACTCGTAACGATGTAACTCTTTTGAAAGAAGCGGTGTCCTCAATATTATAAAAACCAATTACCAAATAGGGTGTGTCACCATCAACACAGATATCGTCTTTTTCACAAGAGGATACATACGAGATTACCAAGGCAATCAGTAGGATGGGGATTAATTTTTTCATGTAGGTTATTTATAATTTTTGAATGTAAGCGTTATAACCGTTTTTCCAAAAGTACAACATTTTCAACGTGGTGGGTTTGTGGGAACATGTCCACAGGTTGCACCTTGCTTACTTGGTATTGTTCTTTCATAAGGGCCAAATCCCTGGCTTGGGTTGCACTGTTGCAGCTTACATAAACTATTTTGGGTGGCGCCACACGCAACAACTGCTCTACCACATCTTTGTGCATACCATCCCTTGGTGGGTCGGTAATAATAATATCGGGTTGACCATGTTGTGCAATAAATTCGGCATTGAACACATTTTTCATGTCACCCACATAAAATTCCACATTGTCAATTTTATTGTGAACGGCATTGGCCTTGGCGTCTTCAATGGCTTCAGGAACCGATTCGACCCCAACTACCTTTTTTGCTTTTTTTGAAATGAACTGGGCTATGGTACCTGTCCCTGTGTAGAGGTCGTACACCAATTCATTGCCAGAAAGACCTGCGAAATCTCGGGTTACCTTGTACAGTTCGTAGGCTTGTTCCGAATTTGTTTGGTAAAAGGATTTTGCATTGATCTTAAATTGCAAACCTTCCATTTCCTCAAAAATATGATCTCGACCAGCAAAACAGATAATTTCTTGATCGTAAATGGTATCGTTTTGTTTGGAGTTGATCACAAATAGTAACGAAGTGATTTCAGGAAATTCAGCCGTTAAATAATGTAAAAGAAGCTCTCTTTTTTCCAGTTCATCCTCAAAAAACTGAATCAGCACCATGATCTCTCCCGTAGAAGCAGTTCTGATCATCAGGGTACGCAATAGACCTTCTTGTTTTCTTGGATTGAAAAAAGTCAGTCCGTTGTTGATAGCAAAATCTTTTACGGCCAACCGAATGGCATTGGATGGATCTTGTTGTAAATGACATTTTTTAATGTCCAAAATCTTGTCCCACATTCCCGGGATATGAAATCCGAGGGCGTTTTTATCGTTGATATCCGCATCGGAATTAATTTCATCTTGTGTGAGCCATCTGCTACTGGAGAATGAAAACTCCATTTTATTCCTATAGAAATATTGTTTTTTGGAACCTAAAATGGGCATGGTTTCAGGCAATTCCAAATGACCGATGCGTTTTAGGTTGTTTTCAACTTCCCGTTGTTTAAAATACAGTTGGTGCTCATAGCCCATATTTTGCCATTTGCATCCACCACAGACACCAAAATGTTCGCAAACGGGCTCGGTTCTTTTATCGGAAAGGGTGTGGAAATCCGTGGCTATCCCTTCAAAGTAAGCTGTCCTTTTTTTTGTCGTCATTACATCCACAACATCTCCAGGTACCGCATTGGAAAGAAAAATTACACGTCCGTCGGGTGCCTTGGCCACAGTTTTTCCCTTGGCACCGGCATCGATTACTTCAACATTTTCAAATGTTTGTCGCCTGTTCTTTTTTCGCATGTGGCAAAAGTAAGTTCTTTTTGTAATTACACAGAAACAAGGCTCTTAAATTGCCCCTAAACTTTTTGTTTTCTCAACATAATGATAGAAAAATGTTTCACAATAATTTGTAATTTGCAGGCTCTTCAGGGATGATTTCTCTCCCACGCTGCTTTTTCGAGTCCTCGAAAGAATAAAGGTATTGTAGGAATGGTTGTTTTAATAATTTTAAAAAATATTTAAATGGCTGTTTTAGAGCATTTAACATCGCAGCAAGCGATTGATTTGGAAAACAAGTATGGAGCGCACAACTACCATCCACTGCCTGTGGTTTTGAGTAGGGGAGAAGGCGTTTATGTCTGGGATGTGGAAGGAAAGAAATATTACGATTTTCTTTCTGCCTATTCCGCGGTAAACCAGGGACATTGTCACCCAAAAATTGTTGGGGCCATGGTGGAACAGGCCAAAACCTTGACCTTGACCTCTAGAGCTTTTTACAATGACATGTTGGGTAACTATGAGCAATATGCTACGGAAACCTTTGGTTTTGATAAGCTATTGCCCATGAATACGGGGGCTGAGGCTGTTGAAACTGCATTGAAGATTTGTAGAAGATGGGCCTATCAGAAAAAGGGCATTCCAGAAAATCGGGCACAGATTATCGTTTGTGAAAATAATTTCCACGGAAGGACCACAACCATTATTTCCTTTTCCAACGACCCTGTGGCCAAGGAAAATTATGGACCCTTTACCGAGGGATTCATCAAAATTGAATATGATAATTTGGTGGCTTTGGAAAAAGCACTCGAAAGCAATCCACATGTTGCAGGGTTTTTAGTGGAACCCATTCAAGGTGAGGCAGGGGTATATGTGCCATCCGAGGGGTATTTGAAAGAAGCCAAAGCACTGTGTGAAAAATACAACGTATTGTTCATTGCGGATGAAGTACAAACAGGAATCGCACGGACAGGTAAAATGTTGGCTGTGGACCATGAAGAGGTAAAACCCGATATTTTGATTTTGGGCAAAGCCATTTCAGGTGGGGTGTATCCTGTTTCTGCCGTTTTTGCCAATGATGCCATTATGGATGTGATCACGCCAGGCAGTCACGGAAGCACCTTTGGTGGTAATCCGGTCGCCGCTGCTGTTGCCATGGCCGCTTTGGAAGTGGTAAAGGAGGAAAACTTGGCTCAAAATGCCCAAGAATTAGGGGAGTTGTTCCGCGAAGAGTTGAACAAATTTATTCCTACCTGCGATTTGGTGGTTAAAGTTCGAGGTAAAGGTTTGTTGAATGCCATTCTGATCAATGACACAGAGGATAGTTCAACGGCTTGGGATATTTGTATGGCCTTAAAGGAGAATGGTCTTTTGGCTAAGCCTACCCACGGAAACATCATTCGTTTTGCACCGCCCTTGGTAATGAACAAAGAACAATTGTTGGATTGTGTTGGGATCATCATTAAAACCCTACAGGAATTCAAAAAATAAAAATTAAGAAACGGCCGATTCCAATAATCTGAGCCGTTTTTTTGTGGCATCAAAATAAGCTTCCACGCCTATGGGAAGGGTAAGGTTGTTGGTTACATGGCCAAAACTCAGTCCGTAGGCGGCAGGAATGCCCAAGGGAGCTATTCGGTCCATGATGACTTCCTTCAATATAAAATTTTCACTTACTTTTTGGCGATCACAACCCTTAAAGACACCAAAGACAATTCCCTTGGCTTTTTGGAACGATTGGTTTTGTACCAATTGCGTCAACATACGATCAATGCGATAGGGGGCTTCTTCAACTTCCTCCAAAAAAACGATTTTATCCGTAAAATCAATTTCATAAGGAGTGCCGATCATTGCCGTGACCAGTGTTAAACTTCCACCGACCATTTCACCTTGACAGGATCCATAGGAAATGGTATATCGATAATATTCGCTATTGCGATATAATTTGGGGTCGCTCAAAATGGCATTCTTCAGTTGAAGGGGTTCTTCCAAATCCATCAAGATTTTATGAAGGTACATTTGGCTGTACTCATCATCTATGGTACTTCCCATCGGACCATGAAAGGCCACTAAACCCGTTTTTTGGTAAATGGTGTTAATAATGGCAGTTATATCACTGAAACCTATAAAAGGCTTTGGATTGTTTCTGATCACTTCATAATCCAACATATCCAAAATTCTAGTGGAGCCGTAACCCCCTCTTGCACATAAGATCACATCAATTTCTGGATTGGCGAACATTTCGTTAATGTCCTTTGCACGTTCTTCATCCGTATTGCTGAAGTATCCATAATTGCCTAGAATTCTTTGGGTATGGTGTGTATTATAGCCCATTTTATCCAAGGTGTCCAAAGCCAGATAGAGTGCTTCCGTTTTAATGGCAAAACCTGGGGCCACCAATCCGATAGTATCACCTTGTTTAATTTTACTAGGCTTAATTTTAGGAGGTTGCACTGCGTTTTTGGTTGAAGCTAAACCAATTTGAGGCAATAATGATACCGTTCCTAGGGCAGTAACAGACTTAAGAAAGCTTCTTCGTTTGGACATTGAATGGGATTATTTCAAAACGAAGGTAAAAATCCATAAAATTTTAAACAAAAACTAGATTTAATCACTATTTCGCTCAGTGCGACGTAGTTGTCTTTGTATTTTTTTAATGGCCGATTCAATGGATTGCTCTGGTTCTATTATGTTGTATTCCCCCCAGAAACTCGGGTCGGAAAATCCTGTGGCCTCATCACTCAGAATAATTGATCTTTTAATGCGCTCCTTATATTTTGGTGTTTCGCCAGTGGCATTCATTTCCCAATCGGTAATCGCCATTTCGGCATTCATGCTATAGGTGGAGTTGAACAATTTTCCTTCCCAATCCACTTTAAATTCCATGTAAACATTGCTGTATCCGTAGTACCATTTTCCATTTTTCTCGCGATAATCCACACGATAGGAAACTTCGGTAGGCCAAACATTCACTTTTGCAGGTTTTCTCCTTACAAAAAGTTTGGCCGCTTTTTCACGGTCGATAATGTTAAGGGTAAAGGTAGCATTGGTAAGGGTGTTGTTTTCCACATCGATATACAGTTCACCTTTATATAACGGTTCCAAAATATGTTCCAATTGGTTGAATCGGATCACATAGATCAATTTATCATTGATTCTTGTGGAACGGTCAAAAGTAAATTTGTAGTCATCGATGGTCTCACTGGAGAAAATGTATTCGGGATATTTCATGATATCCACATAAAGAGTATTATAGGGCCCGCCTTGAAGCTTAAGGGCAACGGTGTCCAATTTGGTGTAATCGGTACTTTTGCGTGCTTTGTACAATTCCACAGCATCGTCCTTGGTGGATGTATAGGGAGTTTTGTAAATATTGACCACTGCCTCGGCCAAGGATACATTTTTACGTCGCTTTTTAATGGTTTCCCTGTAAAATGCAGTCATTAAGGACGGATCGTTGAAGTAGTTGTCATCCCTTTTTGCCATGGTAACCTTTACCAATGCCTTGGCATCTTTCGGGGCATTGATGTTGATTTCGGACAGTTGGGTTACAGAAACGGTTAATGCCAACTTATTTCCTTCTGCCTTCATTGAGGCAATTGGAACAGATATCGTCTTGTATCCCAAAAATGAAACAATCACATTGGCACTGTTGATGTTCTTGGGGATTTTAAGTGAAAAATTTCCTTCCGTGTTGGAAATGGTACTAATGTTGGTGCCCTCAACGGTCAGTGTGGCAAATACCAATGCTTTGTTGGAGTCGGCATCCACAACTTCTCCACGGTACTCATTAAAGTCTATTCCGTTCTCATCCTGAAATGCCAACGATTGATTTGTGCCGAAAAACATTAGGGTAGCACAAATAAATAAAGTGTTCCAAAACAGGTGAGGTTTTTTAATTGTAGGGTTAATAGGTTTCATATCCGCAATTTTCTTTTGATCCTTTTACTAAATATACAAAATTTTGGACACAAAAAAACCAACCAATTAAATCTTAACTGGTTGGTTTACTTTGTTTAACCTTGCTGAGTGAGCTTTTTAGTCCACCATAAATAGGGCATTGGCAAAAAACAGTTTTCCGTTTTCCCAAAAACCACGGAACAATGGATTGTCCACCATATAGACTACTTGACCACGACCATAGTTTTCCAATCCAAAGATCAGGGATTCTGATATTTCTTTTTGGGCTTTACTTCCTGCAAAACCTGAGAAGGGTTTGGCATCCTTTTCCAAGTAAACCGCATTTCCATTATTTAGGTAGGCGTAGCTACTGCTGCCAAGCTTTAAGGTAAAATAATCCTTGCCATAACCGTATGCAAGTGGATTGGTGTTGTCCACCTTGGCCTTAAAAATAGCTCCAGTGATTGCACCTTTTATACTTTCTCTTTCCCAATCTTCATAGGGTTGTGGGGAGTTTTTGCCTGAATCCTTTTCCATTTCGTTTCTTTTGATGCCAAATCCTTTGTCTCCATCAATGGCGTTTATAGAACCGCCCATGGCAACAAGTTTACCACCACTTCTAACCCAATCCTTGATTTTTGAAAGTTGGTCCTCGTTAAAATGGTTCCCATAACGACCATCGGGCAAAATCAAAACATTGTAGTCTTTTAAATCCACCCTATTGATATAATCGTCATCCAAAACCGTAATTGGGTAATGCAATTGCTGCTCGAAGAAATGCCAAATTTCCCCAAAACGTAAAGTTGAAGTCGGTCCTCCGGATAAAACAGCAATTTTTGGTTTTTCAATCATTTGGATGGAAGAGGAACCAAAATCTTTTCCAGCATCTACAAACCCTGTACTTGTTGGGGTAATGTTTTTATCGTATTTCTTGGCAATGGCCTGAAGCGTTTGGGTAAAATCTTTTTTAAACTCATTGTCACCTTTGGTAATGATCAAAGTTCCACGGGCAAAGGATTTTCCTTCTATTGAAAAAGGATGGTCGGCCTTGCGAACACGGATACCTTCTTTTAATAGCTCTGCCAAGAATTGAGCATCGTTCATGCTGTTCCAATCTGTTAGGTAGGCATAGCTACTTGGGGCGATGTTGGTGGAATTGGCACTTTTAGAAACTTGTTGTCCAGCTACTGTACTTGTAGACGCAATCGCATCCAAACCGTAGGCGTAGGGTAGGGACCAAGCGGTAATGTCATAGGTCAATGAATCGGAAAGTTTGGCACTTGGCTCGAACAGAACGGTAACCAATGTTCCTTTTGGTTGATTAACCGAAACCACCATTCCATTGTTTTGTATGGAAACGCTACCACTTTTTCCAGAGCTGTAATCGTACCCTTTGTAGGATCCGTTTGAAAGGTCTCCGTATTCAATTTCATGTTTGTCCAACAAAGATTTAAGGGCGTTCAATTTGTCTTCGTCCCCTTTCAATACATAACTTTTATAAGCGAAGTTTTTGTTGGAATAGAATTTTTTGAACTCACTGTTCAATTTATCCACATTTTGGGAGGACACTTCAACCGTTGAGATTCCAGTGGTAAAGTGATGCGCGATCCTATCCTTGAGTGTTAGGGTATCACCATTTCCTGTAATGATACCTAAACCAGCTCTTCCGCCACCACCTTGCTCGTAGGTCATACCGATAGCCCCATTGTAAATTGGGTAGGTGTCGCCATAACTTGGATATAAAAGGTCGAATACTTCTTTAGTAAAATAGAACCAACCATTGGCATCAAAATATTTGGCGTGGTTTCTACCTAAGGTTACCTGAAAATCACGTTGGAAATCGGTGATCACTTCGTGGTACGGTTCAGCTGCTGGAGCAAAATAGTATGGATTGTTTACCCCTTGTTCATGAAAATCCACATGCACATGAGGCATCCATTTGTTGAATTGCTTTAAACGTTGCTGACTTTCCACCTGGGTCAACCAAGCCCAGTCGCGGTTCAAATCGAACATATAGTGGTTGCTTCTTCCGCCCCACCAGCCTTCAAAGTGCTCTTTACTATTTGGGTCTACTTGGTATGGAGTATTTTTATATTGATTGTACCAGTTGCTGTACCGGTCACGACCATCGGGGTTGATACATGGATCCATGATCACCACTGTGTTTTCCAAATAGGAGCTCTTATTGGTCAAAAGTTCATATATGGTTTGCATGGAAGCCTCGGTGCTCACACTTTCGTTTCCGTGAACATTATAGCTTAACCAAACAATGGCCTTATCGGAACTGCCACCTCCTTCGGTGCTTTTTAAATGTTCTTGACGAATGCTCTCCAGATTGGCAATATTTTGCGCTGACGACACATAGGCCATGATCAAAGGTCTACGCTCGTTGGTTTTTCCATACACGGTCAATTTTACCCTATCTGGCTCTTGTTTGGCCAAATATTCGTAATAATCCACCACTTCGTGGTGACGTGTAAATTGGGAGCCCAATTCGTATCCTAAAAATTCGGATGGGGATTTAAGTTGGGCAGAAACGGAAATTGAAAATAAAAGTACTAGTGAAAATAAAAATTTGGTCATGTTTGGGTTAATTAGTAGCTCCAAATCTACTAATAAATTGAAGTAGATGCCTAATTTTATGGCTTAGCGGGAACAATAAATGCGAAAAATTCAATTAACTTATTTTTAGCAACTGAAATAAAGAAGACCCTTATCTTTGAACACCTCATTATCAGTTTTAATGGATGTAGAATGTATACCCTTTAAGGAAACCGGTTATTTTTCCAAACTTATTTGCGATTATCTAGATCAAACCGAAGCGTTGCAACCGTTTTACAATAGATTTCCTGTATTGGAAAACTTTGAAGAGCAGATCAAAGAGAAGCAAGCCAACTTTCCAAAGGAACACCGAAAGGTATTGGTCAATTCCTTAACAAAACAATACGAAGGTTTTGAGGTTTCCGAAAGTACCCAAGCCCATATCGGTGCTTTGGCCAATGAAAATACGTTCACGGTGGTTACGGGTCATCAATTGAATTTGTTTACAGGTCCCCTTTATTTTTTGTATAAAATTGTGACCACTATCAATTTGGCTAAGGAGCTGCAGGAGAAATATCCCAAACAACACTTTGTTCCAATTTATTGGATGGCTACTGAAGATCACGATTTTGATGAGATCAACTACTTCAATCTTCATGGTAAAAAAGTAAAGTGGAACCGAAAGGCTTATGGAGCTGTAGGGCACTTGAGTACAGAAGGTTTGGATGAGGTTTTTGATATTTTTGCTGCTGAATTGGGCAATTTGGGGATTTCGAACAGGTTGAAGGAACTCTTCAAAAAAGCCTATTTGGAGCATTCAGATTTGGCAAGTGCCACTCGCTATTTGGCCAATGCCCTTTTTGCAGACCAAGGTTTGGTCATTGTGGATGGAGATGATGCCGCCTTGAAGAAATTATTGGTTCCCTTTGCAGAGATAGATATTTTTGAGCATACGCCTTTCCAAACCGTATCTAAATCAATTGAAGGATTGACCCAAGCGTCTTCGGATTATACCATTCAGGTAAATCCTAGGGAAATCAATTACTTCTATTTGAAAGATGGACTTCGTGAACGGATCATTGAGAAACATGGTAAATATCATGTGGTAAATACACATCTTGATTTTTCCAAGCAAGAGCTATTGGAGGAACTGCAAAAGTTTCCAGAACGATTTTCTCCAAACGTGGTGGCACGACCGCTCTATCAAGAAGTTATTTTGCCCAACCTATGTTACATTGGCGGAGGGGGTGAATTGGCCTATTGGTTGGAATTGAAAGCCTATTTTGAGGAATTGGGTGTTACATTTCCGATGTTGATGTTGCGAAATTCAGCTTTGTTGATTACTAAAAAGCAGGCTGAAAAAGTTAAAAAGATGGATTTGGAATTGCGTCATCTTTTTATGAAACAACACTCCTTGATCAATAAAAAGATTCGGGATATATCCAATATCGATATTGATTTTACGCCCCAGAAAAAACTGCTGGAAGAGCAATTTCAACATATGTACGAGTTGGCCGAACAAACCGATGAAAGTTTTTTGGGAGCGGTAAAAGCGCAGGAGATTAAACAGAAAAAAGGTCTTGACGCCTTGGAAAAAAGGCTGTTGACTGCCCAAAAGCGAAAATTGAAAGACCACGTCATTCGATTGACCGAATTACAAAACGAATTGTTCCCCAACCGATCGTTACAAGAAAGACAATTGAATTTTTCTGAAATGTATTTGGAAATGGGTGAAGATCTAATTCCGGCCCTTTTAGAACATTTACACCCCTTTGAGGCTGAGTTTGTAGTCCTGACCCATTAATTCCGATAAGGGTTTACTAAATTTTTTTTGAAAAAAATTAAAAGTTGAGGTAGGGTATTCCCTTTCTCGATTGTTCTATTAATGAAAATTGCTATGAAAAAGTAAATATATTGAGTTGGTTAACTCATATGTTTAGGTTGGTTTTGATTTTATAAAAAAGCCCCGGAGTGGTTCCCGGGGCTTTTTGCTTTTATCCTCTTTTGTAAATCAGTTACAGGCATCTTTTATATCCCTGGTTTCCGTTGTGGTTTCAATAATTCGATCTATGGTCGTGGTTCCACGGACAGTTACTTCAATAAAATCAGCTTGTACATCAGTTACCACCCCTGTAAAACTGTTAAAGGCGAATTGGGTGAGGATTTCTTGTCCTGTGAGGTCATTGTTGTTTTCCTGATATTTTCCCGAAATTCTAAAACGTTGTACAAAGGGAACTTTAATATTTGTGTATTGCTGGTACACATCAGCAACGGCTATAGCAGTGCCAGGAGGAACACCAATTTGTCTTGAAACCGATACTTGGACCGATTTTTCGGTACTCAGGCTTCCCGATCGGGTATTTGTTTCGGTTTGTGTTTTGGTATACTCGTAACTTCCAGTTATGGATCCCGATGTTTTTCCACCAGTGCCAAAAAACTTCGTCTCAGCTTCATGGGAGATTGTTACGGATATACTGCCCGAATTAGAGGTGGAAACGGACATACTTTCTTCCCAACCAGCCGATTGAGTTGTTGTTATAGTGGTGCTTTCGCCGACGGTCTGGGTTAAGCTTCCACTGCTACAATTACGTAAGGTGCTATTATAAGCACTATTGGTAGTGGAAGGAGGCATTATGGGGGACATTATTTTAGAATCAATCGCCTGTATATCCCAATCAATATCAAACAAAAGAATTCTAAAGTAAATAGGGTCAGTGGGATCTTCGCTACTGGCCTGAATAAATTTTTGTCCCGATCTGATCAATGGAAAATCAGCTCCATTGGGTACGATCTTGAAAAGTCCTGGGCCTTCTTTAAGGATACGGAACCAATAATTGGGATAATCTTCCACAGGTGTGTTTATGCCATTTTGTACAAGATTGGCCTTACTTTGAATGCGGAGTTCGGAGTTGATCATGTAAAAATAATGTAGGTCGTTGTTGTTATGTACTCCTATCGAATAGTAATCTTCATTTCCAGGTATTTTTTTGAAAAAGTAGGTTGTGTTGTTTTCCATGGAAAATGCGGCATTTTGCGAATAGTCCAAATCTTCACGGAACACCACCATAGTGGCCAAATTTGAAGTGTTGGTATAATTTTGGGAACTGGGAACCCCAAAAACCGAATTGTTGTTGTTCACGACCTGCATATAATATTTAAGGTCATCCCGTAAAGAAACCGAGGAAAATAGATCATCAAGCTGGTCAGCATTAATGGCTCTTTCTGACGGGCTTGATGCAAAGGAAAGTTTCGTAAAATTTTGGGTCGCCAGTACATTGGCATCTTCATCCAAAATGGTTACTTCTACAGCCACACCTTCCTTAAGCTCACTTTCCCTATCAGAATCCAATTGTTCATTTTTAAGGGAGAGGTTCGCCAGATTGTTCAAGGCATCAAAGCTGATTACGGTATCGTTTATGGCATTTGTGTTTTCAAAATTTAGTAGGGCGGAGAAAGGGGTGTATCCTTTTTTTGCAATTTCCCTACCACTGATGCTGATGCCAATTTCACCGGCATCAGTCTCAAATTCTTCCAAGGGAATTTCTGGAGGCAACACATCCACTTCTCCCAAATCCGGTGTTTCTTCTTTGCTGCATGAAAAGGCCAATAATAGAAAAGTCCATAGAAGAACCTTTTCACATGATTTACGTATTGATTTCATCTTTCTTGTTTTGTGGTTGAACATTTTTGTTTTGTGCGACTTGCCCGGAACAGGTCTGCAGCCCTTACCGAACAAGACCACAAAACGAAGGTCGAATTCACGACAGAACAAACTTAGAGGGATGTGAAACTCCCTTAAAATTTAGGTGGTGGACAAAAGGTGGACATCCTCAAAAAAATAAGGGGATAAAAGTCGGATGTTATTGTGAAGTATGGTATTTAAAGGGATACCACTATATCCTGTAAAGAATCTTCTGAGGAAATGTTCAACTTTTTACGAAGTCGGTAGCGTGCTTTTTTAATGCCTTCCTGCGAAATGTTCAGGATATTGGCAATCTCCTTCGAAGACAAATTCATTTTTAATAGGGCCAACAAACGAAGTTCATTTGAGGTCACATCTGGGAACCTATCCTTAACATTGCTATTGAAATCTTTATGGACTTCTTCAAAATATCGGGAAAAGTTTTTCCAATTGTTATCATCTTGAAGGTCAAAATTTATAGTACGGATGAGCTGTTGGTATCCGCCTTTGGAAGTCTCACTCTCTTTTAAATGTTCCGCTTTCTGTTTCAAATCTTCTAGGACTTCATTCTTTTTGGCCAAATGCAGGGCGTGGGTGGTTAATTCTTTCTTTTTAAAGGCCAGTTCGGCATCCACCATTTCTTTTTCAAGATTGTTGCGTTTTAATTTCTGGCGTATGCCATAAATCCCTATTAAGGACAATAACAATAATCCCACTAAAAGTAGTTTTTGAAGGTTGCTTATTTTTGCATCTTGTTCCAAAACAGTGATTTCTTTTTCTTGTAGCGCAATTTGCTGTTCCTTTTTTTCCGTTTCGTAAATGGTCTTCAGTTCCTCTATCTGCTGTACTTTTTCCTTGTTGAATACACTGTCTTTCAACAATTGAAACATTTTATGGTCCTCGAGGGCGTTTTTGTAGTTTCCTAAAATTTCCCAAGACTTGGACCTGCCTTCATAAAGATTGTGCCATTGGCTGGTCTGATCCTCGGACGCTATCATCCCGATGGCTTCATTTAGGTGGGCCATGGCATCGTTTGGTCGCTCTATGTTGTTATATGCATCAGAAGCATAGGCCAAAGACCGTATTAGCGCAATGGGCCTTCCCGACGCCCGGTGGATTTCAATGGCTTTTTCCAAAAGTGAGAGTCCTTCAGAAGTGTTCCCCTCGGCCATATAGACCCTGCCAAGGTTGCGGGTTGCCGCTCCTTCCAAAACCAAGGCTTTCATTTCTTTGCTCAAGGCGATGCTATTGGTCAAATAGGGTTTTGCCTCTTCTGTTTTTTCCAGAGTGATATAACTTTGTCCTATGGCATTTGAAGTGAGTGCTTCAAAAAGTTTGTCATTATGCTCCTTATATATTTCCAAGGCCTGTTTTCCGTATGCAATTGAGTTTTCATGATTTTTTGAAATTGCTTCGAGCGATCCCAAGCTATTGAAGGCATCCGCTTTTCGAATGGGTTCGTCCAGTTGGTCATATAGTTTTAAAGCGGACAATATATCTTCATAAGCAAGTTTAAATCTGCCCTTATTTTCATTTATCCCACTTCTAAAAACATATTCTATGGCCAGACCAAGGGTATCATTCAATGCTTTTCGTTTTTCAATATTGGAATTGGTAATGTCCAATGCTTTGTCATAATTGCCCACTTCCATCTCCAAAATGGCATTGGAGTAGTTGATCGATACGATTTTTTTTACATTATCATGCTTTTTGTAAATCTCAAGGGCTTTGTTGAAGTAAAATCGGGCAGAATCATTTGTGAAGGTATTTTTATAATAACCACCCAAATCATAATACCCTGCCGCCAGACCATCCTCAAAATCCAATTTTTTTGAAAGTGAAATTCGTTCCAGTGCAAAGGTTTTTGCTTTTTCCACATCATTATAAAGTGTGGCATTGTACAAATCTCCCAATATTCGGACTTTAGTGGTATCGTTGTTTAGAGAGCGATAAATGTTCGAGAGGCTATCCAGTTTTTTGTCATTTTGTGCATTCACAAATGAGGCTAGAAAACAAAAAAGGATTACCAAAATTTGGCTTTGGGTCTTCATTGAGGCTGATTTAAATCTTAAAAATATAAATTTTGCCTCAACTTTATGAAAAAGAAGCGTTTAGGGCTGTAAAAAGAGATAGTGATTTATCTTAGAACAAATCTGAGAAAAAAGATTTCACTTCAAAAAGAGTGGCTTGTTTCATGGTTTCGAACCTAAGGTCGGCATGGCCAACCCTTTCATCTGGACCAATGCCCACACTGTAAAATCCTCCAGCCTTGGCTGCGTCGATTCCCTTTTCTGCATCTTCAAAAACGATACAGTTATTAGCCGGCAATCTCATTTTTTCGGCTGCGTAAAGAAAAATATCAGGGGCGGGTTTACTTTTTTCAACACTATTGCCATCGCCAATTACATCGAAAAAGTGGGTGGCCTTAAGTTGTTTCAATACGGTAATGGCATTTTTACTGGCGCTACCCAAAGCAACATTAAAACCTTCTGCGCGTAAATGGGTCAAAAGTTCCTTGGCTCCCGGAAGATAATCCTCCTCGGTCATGGTATTAAGACTTTCAACGTAGATGTCGTTCTTTTTGGTTGCCAATTCTTCAACAGTGGCCTGGTCCAAAGAAACCTTATTGTGGTCCATGATTACTTTAATGGAATCCATTCGGGAAATACCACGAAGTTTTTCATTCAGCTCACGGTCGAAAAACCAACCCATCTCATCCGATAAATTTTTCCAAGCCTCATAATGTAGCTCGGCCGTATCGGTGATCACACCGTCCAAATCAAAAATAAATCCCTTTATCATGGTCAACGTTTATTGAAACCGCAAAGAAATGATGAAAAGAATTAAGAAAAAAACTAGATAGTGTTATGTTTTCACTAAGGATAGTTCAGGATTTTTTTTCCTTTATCCCTTAATCTATTCTGGTTTAAGGGATATGGATTGTTAAGAAAGTTGTCATAAATAACCTTTAAAAGATACTTTTGCAACTAAAGCAAATTGCTATTTTTGCCCATGCATAACAACGTACTCATTCTAGACTTTGGTTCCCAGTACACCCAATTGATCGCGAGACGCGTGAGGGAACTTAACATTTACTCAGAAATTAAACCCTTTAACAAACTTCCCGAGGACCTTTCGGAATACAAGGCTGTGATTCTTTCGGGCTCACCT
The DNA here is from genome assembly GCF_030268205.1 of Allomuricauda sp. NBRC 101325. Taxonomy (GTDB): domain Bacteria; phylum Bacteroidota; class Bacteroidia; order Flavobacteriales; family Flavobacteriaceae; genus Flagellimonas. The sequence continues at coordinate 142,012 of NZ_BSQF01000005.1, read as the reverse complement.
TCATCGGTGCGTTCGGAAACGGCGCCACACCCCGATTTGTCCGAAATCAAAGGAAAAATGCCGCTTTTGGGCATTTGTTATGGTGCACAGTACCTATCCCATTTTAACGGGGGAAATGTAGCCCCTTCCGCTACAAGGGAATATGGTAGGGCCAACTTGTCTTTTGTGAAGGATGGCGAGGATTTTCTTGAAGGATTAAGTGAAGGAAGCCAAGTATGGATGAGCCATTCCGATACTATTAAGGAATTGCCCGAAGGGGGAATTCGATTGGCAAGTACCCACGATGTGGCCAATGCAGCCTATAAAATTGATGGAGAAACAACCTATGGAATCCAATTTCACCCTGAAGTATACCACACCACCGATGGGGCCAAATTATTGGAAAACTTTTTAGTGAACATCGCAGGTCTAAAACAAGATTGGACCCCTGATGCCTTTGTGGAAACTACCGTTGAGGAGTTGAAACAGGAAATCGGGGATGAAAAGGTAATCTTGGGATTATCTGGAGGTGTTGACTCCAGTGTGGCAGCCATGTTATTGCACAAAGCCATTGGCGACCACTTGTATTGCATCTTTGTAAATAACGGTTTGTTGCGGAAAAATGAGTTCGAAAGTGTATTGGACCAATACAAACATATGGGGCTCAATGTAAAGGGAGTGGATGCTTCGGCACGCTTTTTGGATGCCCTAAAAGGCGAATCGGATCCTGAAGGAAAAAGAAAAATTATCGGTCGTGTGTTTATCGAAGTATTTGATGATGAATCACACAAAGTGGAGAATGCAAAGTGGTTGGCGCAAGGAACCATTTACCCGGACCGTATCGAATCGGTTTCGGCAAGTGGCGGGCCATCCGCAGTGATCAAAAGTCACCATAACGTGGGTGGTTTGCCAGATTATATGAAGTTGAAAATTGTGGAGCCCTTAAAAATGCTGTTCAAGGATGAGGTGAGAAGAGTAGGCGCTAGCATGGGAATGTCGCCAGAAATTTTAGGTCGTCACCCATTTCCAGGACCTGGATTGGGTATCCGAATTTTGGGGGATATTACCGCAGAAAAAGTGGCCATTTTACAAGAAGTTGATGCCATTTTTATTGAAGGTTTGAAAAAATGGGGACTTTATGACAAGGTTTGGCAGGCCGGAGCCATGCTTTTGCCCGTAGATAGTGTAGGAGTTATGGGAGATGAACGAACCTATGAAAAGTGCGTGGCACTTCGAGCAGTGGAAAGTACCGATGGTATGACCGCCGATTGGGTAAATTTGCCTTATGAATTCCTGCAAAAGACATCTAATGATATAATAAACAAGGTTAAAGGCGTTAATAGAGTAGTGTACGACATAAGCTCAAAACCACCGGCAACTATAGAATGGGAATGAAAAAACAAATTTTACAACTGGTTTTTGCGGTCATTTTTTTGGCTGCAATTCCAGTTTCCGCACAGAACTATGAAACTCACGCTGTAAAAGAAGGGGAGACTTTACAAAGTATTTCCCAAAAATATCGGGTAACCCCTTACAGCATTTTACAGGCCAACAAGGAAATCAAAAGTGCAGCCGATGTAAAGGTGAACACCATTTTGATCATTCCTTTAAATGGGGCTGTGATTCCAGAAAAAAAAGAAGCCCAAGAAGAGAAAAAAGAGGAAGTTAAACCCATAGGGTTTAGTCGCCATAGGGTAAAAAAGCGTGAAACCATGTTCGGTATCACCAAAGAGTACAATATTACCGAGGAGCAATTAAAAAGATACAACACCCAATTGTATTCTGAATCCTTGCAAAAAGGGATGGTACTCCAAATTCCAGAATATCCAGAAGTAGATCCCAACGAGGATAAGGATATCGATTTTGAGATTTATACCGTACAGCCCAAAGAAACCCGTTGGAGTGTTGCCCATAAATATGGAATTACCATTGATAGTCTTTTGGTGTTGAATCCAGATTTGGATAAAAACAACAATTATTTGGCTGCTGGACAAGAGCTGAAATTGCCCAGACCTAAAGGTGATAGTTTAAAAAAACAAAAAATCGAACTTTTCACTTCATATACGGTTCCACCTAAAATGACCCTTTATAGTTTAGGTCGCGAGTATGGTATTCCATCGGATTCAATTGTGAAATTGAATCCTGAAATCATGCAGGTTGGTGGTCTAAAAGAAGGAATGGTGATTCGTTTGCCAAAGAAACGGGAAACTTCTGGAGAGGTAAATACCGATAATTTCATTTTTTATGAAGTAAAGCCCAAGCAAAATATTTTCAGGATTACCCAAAACCTAAAGATTACCCGTGATGAGCTTTACAAACTGAACCCGGACCTTGAAAATGGATTGAAAGCTGGGATGGTTCTGAAACTTCCCAAGGAAAAAGAGGAAGGATTGGAAGTGAAAAACGCCTTGGTGATCGATAAAATTAATTTGGTGGATAGCATCAATGTGGAGAACAGACCAAAATTGGTATTTATGTTGCCTTTCCGTTTGGACCGTGTAAATCCATCCGATGCAGAAAATGCGGAGGCCCAAATTAAGACCCGTCGTGATTTGGCTTTGAGCCTTGGGTTCTATACAGGAGCTTTGGTAGCATTGGATTCCATTAAACAAATGGGAGTTTCTGTTGATGTTAAGACGTATGACACTGAATTGAATCAGGCCAAAGTCAAAGAAATATTGTTCAGGGAAAATTTGAATGGTGTTAATGCCATAATTGGCCCGTTATCGTCTGGCGCGTTGGATGAAGTGGCCGTTCAGGCGTCTGCTAAAAATATTCCAGTGATTGCACCCATTTCCTCAGATAGCCAATTAAGTCATGGCAATGTGTACTATTCAGTTCCTAAAGATGAGGTGTTAAGAGAGAAGATGTTGGCCTATATGGAAAAAATCCACACGGATGAAAACATCATCATTATTGCGGATTCAACCCACAGAGCTGCGCACGATTCTATTTTAAGTAAGTTTCCAGGGGCTCAGATTGCAAAGATAGTTGAGAACAAATCATTGAAATTGGATGAGTTTTTGATCAAGCTTTCCGATCAGAAGGAGAACTGGGTGTTTTTGGAAACCGAACAACCGAATATGGTGGCCAGCGTAACCTCTATTTTAAACTCGGCCAACACACCTGTGGTCGGAGCTGCTGTCGACGCAAAGGCTACAAAGGTGCGCATGTTCACTACAAGCTACAATAGCGCTTTTGAGGATGATGCCGTTTCCAATACACACTTGTCCAATCTTAAATTTACCTATCCATCTTTTTATAGGTCGGTGGGCAACGATGCCTTTGCGAAAGCCTATGCCAAAAAGTTCAAGGGGAATCAGCCTGATCGCTATGCGATTCGTGGATTCGATGTGACCATGGATGTGTTGTTGAAGTTGGCCCATAAGAACAATCTTTTTGAAACCAGCGCAATTATTGGTCAGACCGATTATTCTGGAAACAGTTTTGATTATTTCAGGGATTGGACATCAGGGTATTTTAACCGTGCGGCGTACATTATGCAATACGAAGATCTTCAAATTAAAGAGGTAAAACAGGATGGCAACATCAAAAGTAACTTATAACGGAAATTTACGGACCACCAACGTGCATTTGCGCTCAGGTAGTGAATTTATAACCGATGCCCCATTGGATAACAACGGGAAAGGAGAGGCATTTTCTCCAACCGATACCGTAGCCAACGGATTGGCCAATTGTATGATGACCATGATGGGCATTAAAGCTCGTGACCTTGGTGTTGATTTGGTGGGCTCCACTGCCGAAGTGACCAAACACATGGAGGCAAATCCCAGACGGATTTCCAAAATTGAAGTGAAATTGGAAATGCCTGCCGAAGTTTCGGAAAAGAACCGTAAAATATTGGAACACACTGCCAGAACCTGTCCTGTGCATTTTAGTTTGCACCCCGATATTGAAAGAATAATTGATTTTCATTGGGTAAAATAACCGCCATAGCATGCCTGTTTTTTCTCAGTTTTGTTGGATTTGCACAAGAAATTGAGGAAGGAGTGGCATGGGGCGAGATGAAACGCCTTACTTGGAACGATTTTAAAGGTAAGGTGCCCGTGGGAGCGGGACCTGCTGCAACAACAGCAAGTGGTATCAGTTATTCGTATTCGGCCAATCTATTGCACCATGAGGTAAAACTCGATTTTGAGGTCAATGCCTATTTCTATCCGAATGAGTCTTGGTACAAACCCAAAGAATGCAATGAAAATACGTTGTCGCACGAGCAATTGCATTTTGATATTTCGGAGCTCTTCGCCCGTAAAATGCGCAATAAATTGGAAAGAACATCCTTTTCTGATGATGTAAAGGCCGAAATCAGGAAGATCTACAAAGATATTTTAGAGGAGTTGCAGGAGTACCAAGAACGCTACGATTGGGAAACCAATTTTTCCAGAAATCGGGAAAAGCAATTGGAATGGAACCAGAAAATTGCAAATGCCCTAAAAGAAGAAAGTTAGATTTGAGTTTAAACTTGAACTTAAAACTTGGGTTTGAACTTGAATTTGAACTTGAATCTTGTCATTTAATTTCTTCTTCAACCCTCTCTTTCAGTTTTTGCGCATTTTCAACAACATTTTTGGCCATTCGCCTGGTTCGATAGCCATAGGTGAGTTCGTGATCGACCAATTGGCGAAACTTTTTCGTTTTCAACTCCTCCAAAAATTCATGAATGTCATACGTATTGACAAAGCTGGGATTATCATTGTTAAAAGGTCGAATGGCATTGATAAAATTACCATATTCCGTATTGTACCTTTTGGATAATTCAGCTTGAACTTTCATATCGGTATAGAACCCGGATAAATCTTTTCGTAAGCTATCATTACTTATCAAACGTAAATTACCAGTGCTTACCAATTCTTGATATGCCTCATCATCTACCAAATAAAAACCACTGAATGATGCGGCTCCTTTAGAGATGGTGTTTATAAATTGAAGGGTGTCAACAATGGCAAAGGGTTCCTCAATATATTTTTTGGCGAAAAGTAGATTTTCAATTTTTTCATCAAATTGGTCAACGTAAATTCGCTGTGTGTTTAAGCTTAAATTTTCCAAATCTGTCGAGATGGAAATCAGATAATTTTTTTCGAGTTGGGTATTTTTTCGTTCCTCGTTCCAGTTATTGATTTGTAGCGCAATCAAAATCCCAATGACCACCAAAATAATTTCGCCAAAAGCATAAAGCAAATATTTACTGAATTTATTCTCGGAAAGTAATTGTTGCCTAATTCTTCTAAAAAATGCTAACATGGTGAGGTTGGTTGGTGTATAGTTATTAAAACTACGATTATTATTTTTTAAAAATCTACTAGATCTTTTACCTGTATTGTTAGTGCGTCAGCAATTGCTTTTAATGTGCAAATGGAAGTATTGATATCTCCTTTTTCAATTGAATTTATTTGACTTCTTGAAATGTTTGATTCGTAGGATAAATCATAGGTTGAGATGTTTTTTTGGGTTCTGATTTCCTTAATTCTTTTACCAAGGTCTTTCAGATATTTTTCATCTCGAATTTTAGTCATAGGTCTAAAGTCACATATTTTAATTAGATTTATAGACCTATATATCGTACTATTCTATGTTGAACAAAAATCAAATGGATGAATTGTCCAAAATAATCGAAGACCAATACGGCACACCAGAAACTTTGGCCAAATGGCTGGATTTGGCCGTGGAGATGTTATTTTATGTGGAAGAAGATACCTTTTCCCGAGTTGAATTTCAGGAAGTGGTGACGGCTTTGAAAAAAGTTGTTTTGATATTGAGAAACAAGGTTGATTAATCTAATTAGAATGGCAAATCATCATCATCCTCAGCTTCCTCCTCTTCATCGAATAGGACGTAATTTTTTTTCCAATCTGATTTTTTGAAAAACTTTAGTTTTGACTCTTCATCAAATACTTCCCTTGAAATTGATATTTTTTGAACTTTGTTTCTTCTTGTATTTTCCCATTTCCAGAAATCATCATCTGCATTTATTGCATGAAATCCTCTAGCTTTAAGAAGGCTATCAAGGTCAAGCAATTCTTGAATGTAAAAGAGATATTCAATTTGGAGATAATCTTTAATCTCTTCAACCAAAGGATGGTTAATCATTAAAATTCTATTTATTTCCTCATTACTTTCTTGATTTTCCTTACTAAGAAAAGTTACTAGTTGATTGAGGGTTTTGGCTGTTGAATCAAGTTTGTTAATTAAACTAACTTCCTTTATTCTGGATTGATTTTGTAAAAACCTTTGAAATAATCCGGCAAATTGCTCCTTCAAATAACCAATAATATCTGAGTTGGTTTCGAAACCTTTTATGTTATTATTATTGGGTAATGATTTTATATCCTCAATAAAATGGTAGATTCGTTCATCATCAACATGCTTATAATTAATTTTTTCATTCTTGTTAAGCATGAAAGTTTCAAATTCTGCCAGAACATTCTTCTCAATAAAAATATATACTTGTTTATTTTCTTGCAACGCAATTTTTAATTCTAGATTTGATATTGATAGGTCTTTTGATTTTGATTCTGTTCCAAATCGACCACCAATAACAGAGACAAGTATATCAATGTTCTGTATTTCCTTGTAGCAGTATTCCTCCAATGCTTCCTCTTTTCCATATGGAATGTCCCCTTCTTCATTTCTAATAGGTTGATAACCTAAACTTTCAACAAATTGGTCAATCTCAGTTCTTATATATTTTAAGTCATAAAAAGTAGAACTAATAAATATTCTAGGTTTTGCCATAGATTAATTTTGGATCAAAGCGTTTTTAAATAATCAATACTTTCCTTTAGGGCAACCTTAGGGTTTTCAACTACATCCTGCTCCACAAAAAAGTGTTCTACGCCCGATTTTTGACCAGCTTCCACAATAGCGGGAATGTCCATGGCTCCCTTTCCAACCGATGTCATCAACGGAAATAATTCTATCCATTGGTCCGATGAGCCACCATCTCCTTTAAAAGTGGTAATCTCTTTCATGTCTTTTAAGTGCATAGCCTTGTAACGACCTTTGTATTTTTCCAAATACGCAATTGGGTCTGCACCACCAGCAGTGGTCCAATAAATATCCATTTCAAAAAAGACCAGATCAGGGTCGGTGTTGTCCAAAATAATATGCAATGGAATCTGGCCATCCATTTCTTGAAGGCCATAACCGTGATTGTGGTAAATAAATTTGAAACCTTCCTCTTTGGCATTTTTACCGATGGCGTTAAAGGTATCGGCCATTCGTTTGTAATCGTCCAAGCTTGTTCTTAAATCTCCTGGAATTGCAGAAATACCAAAGCAATCCAATCCAAGGGTGCGAACCGCTTTTCCAATTTCGGGCATTTTGGTTTGTAGACTTACCAAGTCGACATGTCCAGAAGTGGCCTTTAAACCGTGGTTTTTTAGCATGCTTCCAAATTCTTCTGCGGTTTTACCGAAAAATCCACTCCCCGTAAAACCTAAACTTGGGGTCACGGCTTTCCAGCGTTCATGAGCGGCTGTTGCACTAAAAGGGTAGGGACCGTAGATCTCAATTTCTTTGTAGCCCATTTGGGTCAACATTTCCAAAGATGCCTCTAAATCGTTGTCCAATAATTTTGGAAGGGAGAACAATTGGATACCGATGCTGTCCAATCCTTTTGAAGTGGGCGAACAAGACCCCAATCCAAATAAAAGGGTGGCACTGGAAGCCATCGCCGTATTTTGAATAAATGCTCTTCTGTTCATTGTTGTTTAGTCAAGTTGTAGGTGTGTGATTAAATATCACATCGCATAAATCCGTCTTTCAGCGCTGCAATTTTATCCTCCCAAGTCACTATAAATTCTTGTGCCACATATCCTTTAAATCCAGTGGCGTGAATCGCTTTAATTATGGCAGGATAGTACAATTCTTGGGTTTCATCGATTTCATGTCGACCTGGGACACCAGCGGTATGGTAATGCCCAAAATAAGGGTGGTAATTTTGAATGCTTCGGATAATATCCCCTTCTTGGATCTGCATGTGGTAGATGTCGAACAACAACTTAAAGTTGTCGCTGCCCAAATGTTTGCAAAGCTCCACGCCCCAAATAGAGCTGTCGCACATATAATCGGGGTGGTTCACTTGGTTGAACAATTCCATTTGAAGTACAACACCATGCTTTTCGGCCAAGGGCATAATTTGCGAAAGTCCGTCCACACAGTTTTGCAATCCTACATAATCATTCATGCCATTTCGGTTCCCACTAAAGCAAATCAGGTTGGTGTAACCGGCTTCGGCCACTTTCGGAATCATTTCAGAATAATTTTTTATGAGCTGTTCGTGGTATTTTGGATTGTTCCAGCCTTTGTCAAGTCCAATCTCTGCCCCATTGCACATAGAGCAATGAATATCGTATTTTTTCAATAGTGGCCATTTATCAGGACCGACCAAATCAATGGCCTTTACCCCAAGTTCGTTCAGGGTCTGTAAAAACTCTTCAAAGGGGATATCGTTAAAGCACCATTCGCACACACTGTGGTTAATGTTGTTCTTCAGTTTAAATTCCTTGGAAGGGCTCTGACTGCTGGTCATTGCCGATGCGGAAGCCAATCCAGCAGAACCAATGGCGGCTGTGGCTATAAAATTTCTACGTCTCATTTTTCGGATTTGTTCTTGGAAAGATAGTATTTTAGACTTATAAATGGAAATAAGACCCGATTCAAAACAATTAGTGGAACTGGCCCATTACCGAATGCCTTTCGGTAAATATGAAGGGCGATATCTGGTAGATTTACCACTCCCATATTTAGTTTGGTTCAAGCAAAAGGGATTCCCAGAAGGCAAGTTGGGCAACTTCTTGGATATTATGCTCACGATAAAGGATAACAGTCTGGAACCCATGATAAGAAGACTTCAAAAAGAATTTCCTAAGAAATCCTCCTGATTTCTAAACGGCAATTTGTACCTTTACACCCCGTAATAGAAAGAGCAATATGTCAGAGACCAAGTACATTTTCGTTACGGGAGGCGTAACATCATCTTTAGGTAAAGGAATTATCGCCGCATCCTTGGCCAAACTACTGCAAGCCAGGGGATACCGTACCACCATTCAAAAATTAGATCCCTACATAAATGTAGATCCAGGAACACTGAATCCTTACGAACACGGGGAATGTTATGTGACCGATGATGGTGCAGAAACCGACTTGGATTTGGGACACTACGAACGTTTTTTGAACGTACGAACTTCGCAGGCCAACAACGTTACCACTGGCCGTATTTACCAAAGTGTTATTGAAAAAGAGCGTAGAGGTGAATTTTTGGGAAAAACGGTTCAGGTTGTACCTCACATTACCAACGAAATTAAGGAGCGTATCCAGATTTTGGGTAAGAGTGGCGATTATGATATCGTGATTACCGAAATCGGTGGTACAGTGGGTGACATTGAGTCACTACCTTATATAGAATCCGTCCGCCAGTTGCTTTGGGAATTGGGCGAGCACAACGGAATTGTGATCCACCTTACTTTGGTGCCATTTTTATCTGCCGCAGGGGAGTTGAAAACCAAGCCGACCCAGCACTCCGTTAAAACGTTGATGGAAAGTGGAATCAAGGCGGATATTTTGGTGTGTAGAACCGAGCATCAGATTTCAGAGGACATCAAACAAAAATTGGCCTTGTTCTGTAATGTGAGGAAAGAAGCCGTGATTCAATCCATTGATGCATCCACTATTTACGATGTGCCAATTTTGATGCAGGAAGAAGGTTTGGATACCGTTGCATTGGAAAAATTGGCTTTGCCAAATACCACAGAGCCTAACCTGGATCAATGGAAAGAGTTTTTACAACGCCATAAAAATCCGAAGAACAAAGTGGTTATCGGATTGATCGGTAAATATGTGGAGCTTCCAGATTCCTATAAATCCATTCAAGAAGCCTTTATCCATGCAGGAGCTGCCAATGAGGTAGAGGTTGAGGTACGGTCCATTCACTCCGAACATTTAACGGTGAATAACGTCGATAAAAAGTTAATGGGCTTGGATGGTATTCTTGTGGCTCCTGGTTTTGGGGAACGAGGTATTGAAGGAAAGGTAAAAGCCGTGCAATATGCCAGGGAAAACGATATTCCGTTCTTGGGAATATGTTTGGGCATGCAGATGGCCGTTATCGAATATGCTCGCAACATTCTAGGTTTGGAAGGTGCCAATTCTACCGAAATGGACAAGAACACCCCTTACCCTGTCATTAGTTTGATGGAAGAGCAAAAATCCATAAAGGATATGGGAGGTACCATGCGTTTGGGTTCTTGGGACTGTCATTTAAAAGAAGGCAGTTTGGTGGAGCAGGTGTATGGTTCAACCGATATCGCCGAACGTCACAGACACCGTTACGAGTTTAACAACGAATACAAGCAACAACTGGAAGAAGCAGGGCTTGTACCATCAGGTTTTAATCCTAAAACTGGATTGGTAGAAGTAGTTGAAGTACCAGCCCATCCTTGGTTTGTTGGGGTGCAGTACCATCCAGAATACAAGAGTACTGTGGCCAACCCACATCCATTGTTTGTAGGTTTTGTAAAGGCAGTTTTGACCCAAAAGCAGAAACAAAACAATGCCAGTTTGGCATAAAAGGCGGTTTTGGGCATATATTTGCCCACTGAATTATCGATAAAAAGAATTCGACTAAATAATTTTCATGGAAGAAAAGAAGCTGGACGTCAAATCCATAATTGGATTTGTATTGATTTTTGGAATACTTGTATTCATGTTTTTCCAAAATCAACCCACACCAGAAGAGCTGGAAGCTCAAAAAGCGGAGCAGGAGAAGATTGAGGCCATGGCTGTCCAAGCCGATCAAGAGTCTGAAAAAGCACCAATCAAGGAAGTGGAAACCATCAATCTTAGCGATTCCACAGCGGTTGCCAATTACAAGAGCACCATTGGTGCCTTTGGTTTTACCCAAGCAACTGATGGGACTACCAAATTGGAAAATGAGGTGCTCTACCTAGAGATTGCCAATAAGGGAGGACAGATTGTTGAAGCTAAAATGAAGGATTATGTTACCCATGATTCTATTCCTGTTTATTTGGTAAAAGATGGGAATGCCAATTTTGGGTTGACTTTTTCCACTTCGGACAATCGTGTATTGAACACGGCCGATCTATATTTTGAGCCGTCCATGACCACTAGTGGAGACAATAAAGTGCTTTCCATGAAAGCTAAAGTGGCCAACAATCAATTTTTGGAGTACCGTTACGAAATCAAACCAAGTGAGTATTTGGTGGATTTCACGGTGCGTTCCCAAGGATTGAACGGCGTGATCAACAGCAGCAAGCCGCTTACTTTGGAGTGGGATATGAAAGGTATCCGTCACGATAAAAGTGTGCGTTACGAAAACCGTTACACCCGTTTGACTTATAACCATGATGATGGAAGCATCAGCAAGCTTTCTGAAACCAGTGAAGTGGATGAAGAGTCTGAAGTAGATGTAAAATGGTTATCCTACCGTCAGCATTTCTTTAGTTCCATTTTGGCCACTGATGACCATTTTGAAACTGCGGAATTGAGTTCCAAAAACTTGGTAGAGGAAGAAAGTAAGGACATCCTTTTTACTAAAGAATACAGTACTCGTGCCCCTTTACAATTGCAAGGAGGGGAGATTTCCCAAAATATGCACTGGTATTATGGTCCTACCGATGTTAAGGTATTGGACAATTATAAAGAATTGGGTCTGGCGGATTCCATTCCTTTTGGTTGGGGAATTTTCGGTTGGATCAACCGTTACATTTTTACACCGTTCTATACGTTCTTAAGTTCGTTCTTGCCTTATGGTATTGCCATTATCATCATGACGATTTTGGTACGTTTGGCCTTGTCGCCAGTGACCTATAAATCGTACTTGTCGCAAGCCAAGATGAAGGTGTTGAAACCTGAGATTTCAGAAATCAACGAGAAGTTCAAGGATAACGCCATGAAAAAACAACAAGAGACCATGAAGGTCTACAACAAAGCAGGAGTGAGCCCTATGAGTGGTTGCGTGCCCGCCTTGTTGCAGTTGCCTATTTTCTACTCCTTGTTCATGTTTTTCCCGACTTCTTTTGCATTGAGACAAAAGCCGTTTTTATGGGCAAATGACCTATCATCTTACGACACAGTTTTTGAACTACCGTTCACTATTCCATTTTATGGCGACCACGTGAGTTTGTTCCCGATTTTGGCTTCGGTTGCCATTTTCTTCTACATGCAGATGACCACTGGCCAGAGCATGCAGATGCAGCAACAGCCAGGAATGCCGAACATGAAATTTATAATGTACCTCTCTCCTGTAATGATGTTGTTCTTCTTTAACAACTATGCAAGTGGGTTGAGTTTGTACTACTTTATCTCAAACTTGATTACCATCTTTATTATGTTGGCTATCAAAAACTACATTTTGGATGAGGATAAAATACACGCCCAGATTCAGGAGAACAAAAAGAAACCTAAAAAGGAAAACAAGTTCCAGCGTAAAATGCGCGAGATAATGGAGCAGGCCGAAGAGCAAAAGAAAACAGGAAGAAGATAATTCTTTAAATCCTTTAAAAATAAAAACTCCCCCAAGGCGATTGGGGGAGTTTTTTTATAGGTCTAGTTTGATAAGATTTGGGACTCCAAAGATGCAGCATTGCGTTGAGTGAAAAAATTAATAGTTGTGTAACCCGTACTTTTTGTGGGCAAAATATCTCGGTTTTGATGTGTCATCGATGAACGGTAACCTAGCAAAAATAAAAAGCCCCCTCAGCAATTTGCAAAGGAGGCTTTTATGATTAAAAATGCAATCTATCAATCAAAAGCTCAGGTGTTTTTTAATTTGTGGTATCGGGAATAAGTACGCCATCCAATACGTGGATTACACCATTAATGGCCTGTACATCCACAGCAATAATCCCAATATCTGTATTTCCTGAACCATCGGTAACATCGGCAATATTATCTCCTGTTCCTGGTAGGTTGATGGTTATGTCATCTCCCTCCAAAGTAGTGGCAGTTATGCCATCCGTGAGGTCACCAGAACGTACATTGGATCCAGCAACTACGTGATGCTGTAGAATAGGGGTCAAATCGGCCTCTCCAGGAATATTTGGCAATGCTGCGAAGGCATCGTTTGTTGGTGCAAATACAGTAAATGGATCACTGCCAGCTCCATCTTGAGAGGAAAGTATGCCTACAAAATCAGTACTAGGGGTCAATTCCGTCAATGCTTGAACTAAAGTGGAGAAATTGGGATCTGCGACTGCAAAAGTTACAACGGTTGGCAAATCAATCACTGCATCTACAGCATGAATCACCCCATTGGTAGCGACCACATCAGCAGTAACTACATTACTTGTTCCGTTTAGCGTTACGCCATCATCCGTATTGACATATAAACTAAGATTTTCATCCGTATCATATTCAGCAGCCGTGTTCATATAAGAATTGGTCAAATCTGATGAGAACGCAGCGGCTCCAACTACCACATGGTTGGCTAAAATGGCATTGATATCATTTCCATTTGGATTCAAGAATGCAGTGAATGCATCATTGCCAGGAGCAAATACCGTAAAGTCCTCTTCCTCATTGGAAAGTAAATCAGTAAAAGTGGTATTTCCACCATCGGTCAACGCAGCTACCAATGATGAAAAATCTGGGTTGGCCACAGCATGATCCACAATATTGGGCAATCCAATTACGGCATCAACAATATGCACGACTCCATTTAAGGCTTTTACATCGGGAGTTGTAACGGTGGAAACCCCATTGAAGGTCACACCCGAAGAAGCACCAAAAAATATGCTCATATTTCTATCCCCGGCACCAACAGCCAATGTATTGGTATATCCTGCACCAAGGTCCACTAAATCGGCAGCATAAACTTCAGCAGGAATAACATGGTTCAGTAAAACATTAGTAAGTACATCGGTTGGTACATCAGCTAACGCTGCTCCATCCAAAAAGGTTTCAAAAGCTTCATCGGTAGGAGCCAATACGGTAAATGGACCATCGCCTCTTAATACTGCTGGCAAGTCTCCATCGGCAGCCAATAGTGCAGCTAACAGATTCTCCAAATTTTCATTGCCCATGACCAAATCCGTAATAGGCTTTAACAAAATATCGCCTATTTCATCAATAATGGCCTGAGGTAATAAAACTTTGTCAATAATGTGAACCACACCATTTGAGGCTTCCACGTCAGCCGTGGTTACTTGGGCAGCAACAGAGGTGGCATCACTGATAAAAACCCCACCCTCTGTAGATATGGTTACATCTGAACCTTGAAGTGTGGTAATACTTTGTCCATTACTAAGGTCTGAAGAGAAAGTTTCCGAACCCACCACGTGATAGGTCAGTATTACAGCCAATAAGTCCTGTAGTTGTGTAGTATTGAAATCGTCCAGCGAGTCAAATCCATCCAATTGGTCAAAAAGATCATCAAATGCGGCATTGGTAGGAGCAAAGACGGTAAAAGAACCGTCAGCACTCAATGCGGTAACCAAATTATTGTTTGGACTTTCATCCGCTTTTTGCAAGGCGCTCACCAAACTACTCAGTTCAGCAGTGGCTTGTGCCGTTTCTACAATGTTTAAATCATTTTCCGGAGGCATATTGCCTCCATTATCGTCGTCGGAGCATGAAGTAAATGCAACGAATAAAAACAATAAAGTCAGTCGAGTAATTGTGTTAAAAGTTTTCATGTGCTTCTTATATTGTTTAATTATTACAAGTTATCGTTAAACAAAATGAAAACAATAATGTTTAACATTTTCGTTTAAAACTTTAACAAAATTAAATTTTACCTAAATAATTGAAAGTATGTTCGTTGCAAATCGACAATGAGGAAAAATCGGTTTAATTAGACCCTTTTTGTATTTTTGTACCCTTAAATAAATGCAATGAAAAAGGTAGTGGTTGGACTTTCAGGTGGAGTGGATTCCAGTGTGGCGGCATACTTGCTCAAAGAGCAGGGTTATGAGGTAATTGGCCTGTTTATGAAGAACTGGCACGACGATTCTGTGACCATTTCCGAAGAATGCCCTTGGTTGGAAGATAGTAATGATGCTTTGATCGTTGCCGAGAAGTTGGGCATACCATTTCAAACGGTGGATTTAAGTGCAGAATACAAGGAGCGTATCGTGGACTATATGTTCAATGAATACGAAAGGGGGAGAACCCCCAATCCCGATGTGCTTTGCAATCGTGAAATCAAGTTCGACGTCTTTTTAAAGATTGCTTTGCAACTTGGGGCAGATTATGTGGCCACAGGACATTATTGCCGTAAGGGAACTATCTTGAATGATGATGGGACCGAAACCTATCAACTGTTGGCGGGAAAGGATCCGAATAAGGACCAATCCTATTTTTTATGCCAGTTGTCGCAAGAACAATTGTCCAAAACCTTATTTCCCATTGGGGAACTGTTGAAACCTGAGGTGCGAAAAATAGCAGCGGAAAACGATTTGATCACGGCCGATAAAAAAGATTCCCAAGGTTTGTGCTTTGTGGGCAAGGTACATTTGCCCGAATTTTTACAGCAGAAATTGAAACCTAAAAAAGGGGTAATTGTTGAGGTGCCCAGTACGGCTTCGCAATTTGCTGTCGAGGTTCCAGAATTTCACACTCCAAAGGAAAAATTGGCCTTTCAGGCGGAGAAACCCGTGTACGCATTGGAAGATGGGAAGGTTGTTGGGGAGCATCAAGGGGCCCATTACTTTACCATAGGGCAACGAAAAGGCCTTAATGTAGGTGGAACCAAAGAACCGTTGTTCGTTATCGACACCGATGTAGATCAAAATATTATCTATACGGGCCAAGGAAAAACCCATCCTGGACTATTGCGCAATACCTTGTTTGTGAAAGCGGATGAAGAGCATTGGGTGCGTCCTGATTTAGCTTTAAAAGCAGATGAAACTTTGGAAGTGATGGCACGAATTCGATACCGTCAACCTTTACAACCTGCCACACTATACAAGGTAGAAAACGGTTTGTATGTGGATTTCAAAGAAAAACAATCCGCCATTACCGAAGGACAGTTTGTAGCTTGGTATATTGATGATGAGTTGGTGGGGTCTGGAGTGATTTCATAGTCTAATCCTTATAAATTTGATTATTTTGCTGATATCTTGAATTGAATCTTCATGCGAAATAAAATCACTCAACTTTTTGGAATAAAATATCCCATTATTCAAGGCGGCATGGTCTGGGCCAGTGGTTGGCGTTTGGCCTCTGCTGTGTCCAATGCAGGTGGACTAGGGCTTATAGGGTCCGGTAGTATGTACCCTGAAGTACTGGAAGAACACATTATCAAGTGTAAAAAAGCCACTGATAAACCTTTTGGGGTAAATGTTCCCATGCTGTACCCCGAAATTGAAAAGCTGATGCAGATCATCGTGGACCAAGGAGTGAAGATAGTGTTTACCTCCGCTGGAAATCCCAAAACTTGGACTAGTTATCTTCAAGATCATGGTATTACGGTGGTCCATGTCGTGAGTAGTGTAAAGTTTGCCCTAAAAGCTCAAGAAGCTGGTGTAGATGCTGTAGTTGCCGAGGGATTTGAGGCAGGAGGTCACAACGGGAGGGATGAAACCACGACCATGGTTTTAATTCCATCTGTAAAGGAAAAAATCACTGTTCCTTTGATTGCTGCCGGTGGAATCGCTACTGGAAGAGCCATGTTGGCCGCGATGGTGTTGGGCGCCGACGGCGTTCAAGTGGGGAGCCGATTTGTGGCAACTCCGGAAGCATCTTCACATGGTATCTTTAAAGAATGGGTGGTAAAAGCCCAAGAGGGGGATACACATCTAACCCTAAAAGAATTGGCACCTGTTCGTTTACTCAAGAATAAATTTTATGAGGAAGTACAAGCTGCCTACGCCAAAGGAGCTTCTAAAGAGGATTTGATTCAGCTTTTAGGTAGGGGAAGAGCTAAAAAAGGAATGTTCGAAGGAAACACGGAAGATGGTGAATTGGAGATAGGTCAAGTTTCAGGTTTGATCCATGAAATTAAGCCTGCGGCGCAGATTGTTGCCGATATGATGGCCGAATTCCATGTAGCTCGGGATGAAATGCAGGACTATTAGTTAAACGGCAGTGTTGTTTTTACTGATAATCAATATTTTTACCCGCAGATGAGAACACGTATAGCCACTCTTTTATTTTTTGTTCTGGCTACTAGCACTTATGCGCAGTTGGAACATGATAAAACCCTTCATTTTATTGGCGGCAGTCTATTTGGACTAGCTGGAGCTGGAATAGCCAAACAAGCCTCAAAAGGGAACCGTGTTTGGACCTTTGTAGGTGCCGTGGCGAGTAGTGCCATTGTAGGGGTTGCCAAAGAGGCCGTTGATGCCTCCAATCCAAGTAATAGTTGGGACAATGAAGATTTGGCAGCGACCATTTTAGGCGGGGTTACCGTTGGTTTGGCCATTGAACTTTTTGCCAAAAAGGATAGCCATAGACGATTGCGGGGTAGATATTCCGAAGTATACGAAATTCAACCAGTCGATTTGAATCCTATCGAAATTGGGTTGTACGAAACGCCGCCCAGTTTAAATACGCTGAGTCTTTCGCGCAACGTGGAATTTAAATAAGACCGCGAGCCTTTATTTCCAAGTATTTGTTGATGGTATTGATGGTCAAGTTTTCGGGCTTGGTCAAAATGGTATGGATACCATGTTTTTGAAGTTCCTTTTGCATCAATCGCTTTTCCAAAGAAAACTTTTCAGCAATGGTTTTGTGGTAAATCGCCTGAAGGTTCTCGGCATCAGTTGAAATTAAGGATTCCAATTCTGAATTTTCAAAGAAAATAACCACCAAGACATGTTTTTTGGCAATGGCCGAAATGTAGGGCAATTGCCTTTTTAGGGCGGAAATGTGTTCAAAGTTGGTATAAAGCATCAACAAGCTACGTTGGTTGACTTTTCGTTTGATATGCGCATACAACAATCCAAAATCCGAATCCAAAAAACGGGTATTGATGTTGTAAAGACTTTCCAAAATAGTGTTAAGGTGCGTGATTTTTTGAACGGCAGGAACAAACGACTCAATTTTTTTGGAAAACGCTATCATTCCGGTTTTATCGTTTCGCTTGAGAGCCACATTCGAAAAAGCTAAGGTGGCATTTATGGCATAATCCAATAGACTTAGCTCGTTAAAAGGCATTTTCATTACCCTTCCCGTATCGATAATGGAATAAATGGGTTGGGAACGCTCATCTTGGTATTGGTTCACCATGAGCTGGCTTTTCTTGGCCGTTGCTTTCCAATTGATGGTCCGCATATCATCCCCTTTTATGTATTCCTTGATCTGTTCAAACTCTTGGGTATGGCCAATGCGACGAATCTTCTTCAAACCAAATTCTGTCAATCGGTTGCTCGATGCCAAAAAATCATACTGCTGCATTTGAATAATGGAAGGATACACAGGAACTATTTGGTCCTTTTGGAAAACAAACCTTCTTTTAACTATTCCAATAGGAGAGGAAGCAAAAATATTCAAGTTGCCAAAAACATATTCTCCACGCTCTACAGGTCGAACGGAATATTGGTACAAATGATTTTCATTTTTCAATAATCGGGTTTTATACTCAAAATCCCTTTTTTGAAACTGCACCGGTAGCTCATCAATAATGACCACTTCAGCGGGAAAAGCGTATTTGGATGTCAATTGTACAGATAGCACATTATCATCACTATTTGATAATTTTTGTGGCAATTCTCTACTTGCAGCAATGGCATTTTGGGAAGCATACAAAAGATAAACATCCATAAAGAAAAAGGCCAGCAACACATACACCAGAATCCAGGCTATTGGGTAAATAACGGGAACCCAATAGGAAAAAACAAAACTGGCCGCCAGAATGGCGATGTACCAGAAAAATTTAGTGTGTATGTAAAATGACCTTAAAAACTGCATAGTTACCTTGGGATTTCAACAGATTCCATGATCATGGAAACCACATTCTCGGTGGTCATGCCCTCCATTTCGCGTTCTGGGGTCAAAATTACCCTATGGTTGAGTACGGGCACCAAGGCTTTTTTCACATCTTCCGGAATTACAAAATCACGGCCAGAGATAGCGGCAAATGCTTTGGCAGCTGTTAAGGTGGCAATCGAGGCCCTGGGCGATGCACCCAAATATAAATGTGGATGGTTTCGTGTTTGGGAGATGATCTTGGCGATGTAATCCATGATCTTTCCTTCTACGATGACTTCATGGATGTTCTTCTTGAATTCCATAAGCTTTTTAGGAGTCAAAACTGCTTTAATATGGTCTTGCGGTTTTTCCGCCTTGCGTTCGTGATGGGTTTGTAGGATCTGAACTTCTTCCTCAACAGAAGGGTAATCCACTTTTATTTTAAATAGAAAACGGTCCAATTGTGCCTCCGGAAGCGCATAGGTTCCCTCTTGTTCAATCGGGTTTTGGGTGGCCAATACCATAAAAGGTTGTCCCATGGGATATGTGGTGCCATCGATGGTCGCCTGACGCTCTTCCATGGTCTCGAACAAGGCAGCCTGTGTTTTGGCGGGAGCCCGGTTAATTTCGTCAATCAGGATAATATTGGAAAAAATAGGGCCTTTTTTAAACTCGAACTCGGTTGTTTTTGAATTGAATACTGAAGTTCCCAAAATATCACTGGGCATTAGGTCGGGCGTAAACTGAATTCGGCTAAAACCTGTTTTAAGGGTCTTGGCAAACAATTTGGCAGTAACGGTTTTTGCAATTCCTGGAACACCTTCTATTAAAGCGTGACCGTCGGCCAAAATGGAGACGATCAACAGCTCAATAAATTGATGTTGCCCAACGATCACGGTGGCGAGTTCCTTTTTTATTTGGTCTACCGTGGTACGCAATTCTTCCAAAGGTACCCTGTTATCAAAGTTCAAGTCGTTATTTTCCATCAGCTTTTGCTTTAAATGCTTCTATATTTTTGTTCAGTTTTTCCAATTCTTCATTGGTAATTTTTTCTTTGGCCTGCAATCTTTCCATCAGGCTGAAAAGAGCTTTTACGTCCTCTAATTCCATATTGCTTCGCGATGCCAGATTGTTGAAAAAGGTTTCGTCCCATTCTTGCGTGGGCAAATGCAACTTGGTGCGGATATAGTCCAAAAAATACGCAATCTTGTGTTCTGTAATCAGTTTTTGTTCCCCATTCTCAAAATACATGTCTGCAATGGTGCGGGTAAAGGCCAAAGTTTGGTTTTTCACTGGTTCCACAATAGGAATGGCCCGTTGCTTTCGCTTGCCTTCAAAAATAACATAGACCAATGCTCCAATAAGAATGAGGTAATAGGCCCATTTTAATTCTTTGGTATTCAAAAAAAGATACATGGGGGAAGTGTAGAACGATTTTCCTGACTTGTGAAAGTTATCCATGTAAATGGTATCAGTTCTATTTAGGTAGGACAAAACCCCTGCTGTATACTCCCGATTGTTATCCTTTAGGATAAAGTAATTGGTAAATGCCTTAGGAAAACTGGATAGGATGATTTCGCCACTGCCAAACGGTTGTCTTATGATATTGAAATGTTTGGAAATGGTTTCCGTACTATCGGATTCCACGTAAACTTCACCTATTACCACTGTTTGTAATGTATCTATTTCCCCAAAGGTTTCTGCATAATAATCTTGTTTAAAAGCAATGGGAGTGTTGCTCAAATTGGGGTTGACCAATTGATGGTAAAAGGTTGGGTCTAGTTTGCTGGTATTGTACAGACTTTTCAAATCCAGATGTAAGGTGTCCAACAATGTTTGGTCAAACGATTCGGATGCCACAAATAGCGTATTTCCCGTATCCACCCAATCCAAAAGGGTATTCAGCTCTGCTTCTTCAAAAGCCACGGATTCGTTCACGAAAAGGTAGGTGCCTTCAATTTCGTCGTTGCGCATTAAAAATTCGAAGGGTGGTTGCTGTACCTGCTCAATTGAATTGGGAAAAAGTTTTTCCATCAAATCATTAAAAACAAGGGTGCCATAGGGTATTTTATGGTGGGAAACATAGGAGGGGAACCAATTGATGTCTTTGGTTTTGTTGTATTCCAAAGCAAATATGCCCAGAAGGGTCAAAAATGCAATCACTATGTAAACCCAACCCTTTTTAAACATTTCCGTTGATCGTTTTTTTTAGGGTTACAAATACCTGCTCCACTTGGGCGTACCGTTCTTGGTCAATGGCGAACGCTCCGTACCAAATGTAATCGTACAAAAAGGTGGCCCTGCCAAAGGTGTTTTTTAATTCGGGATTGGAAAGTTCCCCGATATAATCGTCGTTGGTTTTTTGCCGCTGCCAATCAATTAAATTTCGTTCCGATAACTGCTTTAGAATGAGCAAATAGTAATATCGAATGGCCAACCGATAATCGTTGATTGCCAAAGCATCTTTGATGAGTTGTTCAATATCCTCGGTTTTGATGATGCGTTCTTCTTCGGAAAGCGATACCGTATTGGGATTCTTCTTGTTCAGAAGCACCGAACGTGCATGGGTGTTAACAAAAAACCGAATGACCAGATAGAGAAACAATGCCAATAACAAATAGGGGAGTATCTGCAGGAAGGTGGCCAAAAAACTGGTTGCTTTTTCCACTCCAAAAATCCATTCAAAAAGCTGTTGGAAAATATTGTAGAACCAATTTTTCACATCATCAAACCAAGTGGATTCTTGCTCCACCATTTCATAATTGAAATCCTCGTTGTTCCGGTAGGCACTTAAATCATCTTCACTGACTTTTAGGGGTTCAATGGTTGATGTGTCATATTGCACAATGGAATCCTGTTGCGCAAAAATGGAAGTTGCACAAAAAAGTAAAATTCCTAAAAGCAATGTTCGTAGCATTTAATCCTCTGAAGATTTCCCCAAGTTGTCGATTCGTTCAAAGGTACCCGTAAAGTTTTTCTTTTCGTTGAGGTTAAAAAATATAAATGCAGTTGAAACCAAAAGGATGATATTCATTAAAAATTGAATCAAGGTACTGAACACGTTCAGGATCAAATACACTGGGTCATTGAAGAGGTTAAAGTTTTCGGCATCCATTTCCCCAGAAAAAATACCCATCTTGATCCACATGTAAATTACGGTGGGCAAGCTAAAGGCATAGGAGGCAACAACCACAATAATGTAAATAACCAATAGGGTTGCAAAGGTGATCCACCAATTTTCCTTGATCAAGGTAAAGCTGTAATTGTAAGACTCCATTACATCTTTCTTTAGAAAGACCAGTGTGGCAAAAGATATGGAAAGTGGAACGGCCAAATAAATGCCCGGGATAAAACAGAACAACATCCCTACAAAAACCGATAAACCGACCAAAATGCCCAACCCTATCAAGGACCAAAAGGATCGGTACACTTCTTTGTGCACTTCTTCGTAATTGGCAACCCCATTATTGGCGATATAGGATTTAATGTAATACAGCACGGTCCCTTGTGCCAAAACGTAAGCGGCAATGGAACTGAACATTAGCACCAAAACGGCCGCTATCATTATGATCGGAGACATATCGGGAACTGAATTGTAAACAGTGGCCACACTAAAAATATCCCCAACACTGTACATATAAAAACCCATGGCAATCAACATTACCAAAATATATGGGCCTACAATTTTAAGAATGGTTCCAAAAAAGGGTTTGAATTGGTTGCGTATAAATCCAAACGTGTCAGAGAGAATTTCCCCCAATTCACGTTGCTTTTTAAACTCAATATAGCTCTGTGGTGTTTGCATAAGCTGTTTTTCTTTTGATTTGGTATGGGTACAAAATGTAATAATATATGATAAGGCTTAACGAGGCCGTAATGATAAAAATTGCCAGCCAATCGGGCATTTCGGTGTGTCGGGTCACAAATCCTTCCAAAAAGCCTGCGATAATAAAAAAGGGCACGGTACTCACCATAATTTTCAGTCCGTTCTTGACCCCTCTTTTAAAAGATTCCAATCGGGTGTAGGTGCCTGGGAAAAGAATGCCATTGGCCAAAACAAGTCCTGCACAACCTGCAATAATGATCACGGAAATTTCAATGGTACCATGGATCCAAATGGTCCGGGCCGATTCCCAGAGAAGCCCCTTCTCATAAAAAAAGTACTGAAAACTGCCCAACATGATCCCATTTTGCAACAACACCATTAAGGTGCCGATCCCTAAAAATATTCCGAACGAAAAAGCATACACCGCGACCTTAATATTGTTGATGGTAATGCCCAAAAACATATTAAAGGCTCCTTGTTGCTTGTAAACGGCCATGGGATCTCCTTTTTCAATATTCTCCAAAGTCATGTTCACATATCCATTTCCCAAAATGGAACGGACAAAATCCCCTTCGTTGGCTGCAGAAAATGCACCCACGGTTGCAAAAAAGGCAAAGACCAAAAATGCAATCAACAATTCACGATGATGTTGGGAGAACATTAGGGGAAATTCTGTTTTCCAAAAATGGACAATACGGTTCTTGGATTCCCGTTTGGTTTTATAGATTTTTTGGTGCGCTTGTGAGGCCAGCGAATTCAAATAAAATTGTGTGTTGCTATTGGGATAAAAGGTTTTGGCGTAACTGAGGTGGTCGGTGATCTCAATGTACAGATCCGAAAGCTTATCCGGATGAAGTAGTCCTTTATTGTTCAGGGCATTTTCAAAAGCGGCCCATTTATCCTTATTTTGCTTTACAAAAGCGGCCTCTCGCATTAAATGGTTAGTTTGTAAGTAAAGAAACTAAAATATGGAACAATTTCAAATAGAAACGGCCCAAAATATAACCATACATCAAAACACCTCCAATTTGGGCGAGCGTATGTTGGCCTATATCATCGATAGTTTTATAATAGGGGTCTATACCATTTTGGTCTTTGTTTTTTTGGCCTCTTTGGACATTGAATTTGAAGATCAATGGGCATTTTATTTGATACTTTCCATTCCTGCTTTTCTCTATTATCTTTTGTTTGAAACCTTGATGAACGGAAAAACCGTAGGCAAGGGTGCCATGTCGCTTCGTGTGGTAAAATTGGATGGTTCCAAACCCAATTTTGCGAACTATTTTGTGCGCTGGGCACTTCGAATTATCGATGTGACTTTGACCTCTGGAGGTGGTGCCGTATTGACCATATTATTGCGGGGCAAGGGACAACGACTTGGGGATATTGCAGCGGGAACTACGGTAATCAGTGAAAAGAAACGGGTTTCTCTTCATGATACTTTACTTCGAGATTTGCCAGAAGACTATCAACCTACATTTTCACAGGTCACGGTGTTTAAAGATAGGGAAATTCAGACCATAAAAGAGTTGTTCGATAGTGCCAAACTAAATGGGAACCACAATATTATTGTTTCCTTGGATAATCGCATCAAAGAAGTCACGGGAATTCAAACCACAATGAAACCCATAGAATTTGTGGACGTGGTGATCAAGGATTATAACTACTACACCCAAAAAATGTAATCATGCTGTATCAAACCATAGATATTTTGGGAACAGTGGCCTTTGCCATTTCGGGGGTTTTGGTCGCTATGGAAAAACGATTGGATTTGTTCGGGGTTCTCATTATTGCATTTGTTACGGCCATTGGTGGGGGCACCTTGCGAGATCTGCTCATCGGAAATACGCCGGTAGGATGGATGCAGGATCTAACCTATGTGATCACCATTTTGATTTCGGTGGTGTTTGCCATCATCTTTGTGAACAAGCTCAAATATCTTCGAAAATCCTTGTTTCTGTTCGATACCATCGGGATTGGATTATACACCATGGTCGGTATTGAAAAAGGCTTGGAAGCAGAACTTTTGCCCATTATGTGCATCTTTTTGGGCACCATGACGGCCTGTTTTGGTGGTGTGATACGGGATATTCTCTGTAATGAAATCCCTGTTATTTTTAGGAAAGAAATATATGCTTCGGCTTGTATTTTGGGAGGGGCAAGTTATTTTTTACTGGTTCAATTGCCCATAAATGAAAGCTATGCCTATATCGCCGCCATTTTGGTGGTAATTTCCTTAAGGCTCGTTGCCGTAAAGTTCGATTTGCGCTTGCCCGATATTTATCGTTCAAAAGATTGATTTTCTCTTACATTATGCTTTGATCAGCATTGGTTAATGCTTGATTAAGGTTGTTAACCCTTTGTTAATGTTTTTTACCCTTCCGTTAGCCTTTCTGAGTCTGGGATAAGTCTATTTTGGCTTTGAACAAAACAAACAATATTGCCATTGCCCTTTTAATCAGGGTTTTGGCAACAATCAATCAACTAAGCCTAATGAAAAAAACAAAAACACTAATCATTTCACTATGTATTATTACCTCATTTGTAGGTATCCATTCAGCTAAGGCACAGGGCTGTGTGGCCATTCGTCATTTTTCTTCATGTGTGGGAAATACGTTGGAAAACAATTTATTGGGTCCAGGCGACATTCAAATTGGAACCAATTACCGCTATTTTAAATCGTTCCGTCATTTTAGGGGTACCGAAGAAGAACCAGATCGCGTTGCAAATGGTTCTGAGGTGATCAACCATTCACATTCATGGGATTTCTTTTTGACTTACGGAATCACAGAAAGATTGTACACAAGTATCACTATTCCAACGGTGATCAATACCCGTTCCTCTTTATATGAGCATGGTCGTGAGGAACGAAACATGACCTTTTCAAGAGGATTGGCCGATATTCGGGTAGGAGTAGGCTACTGGCTGTTGGACTTGGAAAAACATCAGAATGGAAATATTGCAGTGGGTTTGGGACTTAAATTACCCACTGGAAACTACAATGCCTCGGACATTTTTTACAATGTGGGGCCAGATGGAAGTCCTCAGGTTCGCCCTGTTGATCAAAGTATTCAACCAGGAGATGGTGGTTTTGGTATCACTGTTGATTTTCAATTCTATCAGAAAATTGCCGAAAAACTATTTGCCTATGGAGGTGGATTTTATTTGATCAACCCAAGGGAGACCAACGGAACCCGTACGTTTCGTGAAACCTTGAGTCCAATTTTACAGAATGAGGCCATTATGGCCGTGCCAGACCAATTTTCGGTTAGGGCAGGAGCCAGTTTGATGTTGTCCAACACCATTTCCACATCTTTGGGAGCCCGCTATGAAGGAGTGCCCGTTAAAGATTTGATTGGTGGAAATGAAGGATTCAGAAGACCAGGAAACGTAGTGTCCATTGATCCAGGGATTGCATTCATGAAAGATAATTTCAGTTTAAACTTGAATGTACCATTTGCCGTTCGCAGAGATCGTCCGCAAAGTGTTACCGATAAACAGACCGAAGAACTGACTGGCAATCCTAGAAATGGGGATGCAGCCTTCGCGGATTATTTGATCAATGTGGGAGTATCCTATCGTTTTTCAAACAAAAAAGTAAAGGTAGATCCTGAATTAATGGACGAGTTTAAAAGTTAAAACGCGTAAATAATGAAACAAAACCTCAAAAACCAATTGATTTCCATAGCCATAGGTCTAGTGTACCTATGGTTTGGGGCCTTAAAGTTTATCCCACATTTAAGTCCAGCCGAAGATTTGGCCAAAAATACCATACATCAACTTACGTTTGGCCTTATGGCCGATGATGTGGCCTTGTTTTTATTGGCGGTTTGGGAAGTCGGCTTGGGGATTCTTTTGGTTTTGGGTCTGTTTCGAAGGTATGCGATCATGGCTGCTTTGGTTCACATGATCTTGACCTTTACACCCTTGTTTTTCTTTCCAGACCAAGTATTTGCACAAGGTGCATTTGGTTTGAGTTTGGTGGGTCAGTATATTTTCAAAAACCTCATAATCATAGCTGCCCTTATTTCCATTTATGAAAGAAAAAGGGTAACAGAAAACGCTGTTGAAGCGTCGAGTGAAGAAAAGGAAAGCCTGCCGTTACGAATGTTAGTCGGCAAAAACCTCTTCAAAAAAGTTTGACATTCTAAGCCAAGAGCGGTCAGTGGCCAATGGATTGTACATCATGCCATCGTCGGGTGCATTGGCATTCGGATTGGTAAAGGCGTGGCCCGTGTGTCCAAACACATCAATTTCCCAAATGGCATTACGCTCGGTAAGTTCGTACCCCAATGCTGCAATGTCTTTTGGAAAGGCAAAAGGGTCTTCCCAACCATGGAGCACCAAGATTTTGGCTTTTATATCCACTTCTTCCTCTTGCTCCAATCCAGGTGGGTCAAAAATACCGTGGAAACACACCGAAGCTTTAATGTCCACTCCTGAACGTGCTAAATCCAATGCGCATTTTCCACCAAAACAAAAGCCTATGATTCCAATATTGGCAGTATCGGCAAGCTCGTGTTTTTTAATGGCATTTAAGGCTAGAAGAAGACGGTTGAGCAATTCTTGACGGTCTTCCTGCAATTCCATCATCAGCGCTTCGGCTTCTGTGGCATCCTTTGCTCTTTTTCCTTTACCATAAACATCAATGGCAACACCTAGGTAACCAAGTTCCGCCAATGCAATGGCTTTGTCCGCTTCAAATTGCGATTGTCCCGACCACGTATGGGATACCATTATCGCGGGTCGTTTTTTTGTGTGGCTGTCATCAAAAGCGAGTACCCCTTGGTAGGTTTTTCCATCGCCTTCGTAGATGAAATCTTGAGTTTTGATCATTTTGAGTGAGTTGTTAAATCGTGCAAACTAATTTATATTTTTTTAGTTTACCTATAACACTTCAGCCGTAAGAATATAAACACTTTTCCAAGGCCAATCTCCATCGCCCACAGGAACGTTGTTGATTTTGTCCACCACGTCCATTCCTTCGATCACACGACCAAAGGGCGTATAGGATCCATCCAAGTGATAACTTCCAGGGTCGGTAACCACAATAAAGAACTCGTAGGGCGATGCCAATTTATGTGGATTGTCCCTTTCGCTACTGGGCATGGAAATGGTGCCGCGATGGTGTTTATGGCCTTTTCGGGTATCGGGCGGCAATAGATAACGCCCAATTTTGGAACGTTTTTGGGCCGTACGTTTATCGTCTGAATTTCCACCTTGGATAATAAAATTTTTGACCACTCTATGAAATTGGGTGCTGTCAAAATATTTTTGTCTTGCCAAAAAGATAAAATTAGCCTTGTGGTAAGGTACGTTATCGTATAGCTCAATAGTAAAACTTCCCATGGTAGTGTTCAGCTTTACCTTGTTTTTCTTTAAGGTCTTTGCATAGTCAAAAAAGAAATCAATTGCATTTTCCTCGGTAAGCTCAAAGGGTTGCTCTTCTTCATTTGTTTCAGTTGCTACAACTGTTGAATCCAAGGTACTTTGGGAAACCGTATCGGTTTTTGCGATATTTTCCTGAACTTTGTCGGTACTTTTTTTAGGGGATTCTCCGCAGGAGATGATTAGAAATAGAAATAAACTTGAGATAAAAGCCGATTGTTTCAACAGCATGGATTTTAATGAATTTTGTCAACTAGCTCTAAAATTAAAAAATCTCCCACTTCCCGGGGAGGAATCACATTATAAAATGTCCCCTCAATTGCGAATTGAGTGGATGAAGCGAAATAAAGTTCGCGATGCCAACCCCAAAAGGGCAGGGGTAATGGCCTTGTTTTTTCCTGATCAGAAATTGCAGACCAAGTTATTGTTGATTTTACGCAAGACCTACGAAGGGGTGCATTCGAACCAAATTGGATTTCCTGGAGGAAAGGAAGAAAAAATGGACAGAGACCTTTTGGAAACTGCCCTACGGGAGACCCAGGAGGAAGTTGGGGTGCCGCCATCAGGTGTTGAGGTGATCAAAACATTGAGTGAGGTGTATATTCCGCCCAGCAATTTTTTGGTGCAGCCCTTTATGGGAATCTATCCTTCTCCACAACCTTTTGTGCTTCAGGAAAGTGAAGTGGAGCAGTTGGTTGAGGTATTTTTGAGTGATTTTATGGATGATTCCAACCATATTGAAGAAAATTTGACCACATCTTACGCCAAAAATATTGATGTACCTGCTTATAGATTAAATGGTTATACCGTTTGGGGCGCTACAGCCATGATGTTGAGTGAAATCAAAGAGCTTTTACGGCAAGTGCTTTAACGGTGTTTTTGTAAATTTGCAGTATCAAACAAGCCAATTCATGGGTCTGTTCAAGAAAAATCCTTTTGGACATATTTTATTTTTAAAACGTTGGTTGATTCGTATCGCGGGTATGATGACCCATCAGCGATATAAAAGTTTCAACACTTTGGAAATCGAGGGGTCGCAAATAATTCGTGATTTGCCCGATACCAATGTATTGTTTGTAAGTAATCACCAGACTTATTTTGCCGATGTGGTGGCCATGTTCCATGTATTCAATGCCAGTTTAAAGGGAAGGGACGATAACATTAAAAATTTGGGCTATCTCTGGAATCCGAAATTGAACATTTATTATGTGGCGGCCAAAGAGACCATGAAAAAGAGTTTGCTGACCAAGATTTTGGCCTATGCGGGTTCAATCAGTATTGAAAGAACTTGGCGGGCAGGCGGTCAGGATGTGAACCGACAGGTAAAATTCAGTGATATTTCCAATATTGGCCGTGCGTTGAACGATGGTTGGGTAATTACTTTTCCACAGGGTACCACTACGCCATGGAAACCTTTGCGAAAAGGTACGGCACACATCATAAAAAAATACAAACCTGTAGTAGTCCCTGTTGTGATTGACGGTTTCCGTCGTTCATTCGATAAAAAGGGATTGCGGGTTAAAAAGAAGGGGATTCTTCAGTCCATGCAAATCAAAACACCGTTGGAAATTGATTATGACAATGAGTCCATCGATGCAATCTTGGAAAAGTTGGAATATGCCATCGAACAGCATCCATCTTTCTTAAAAGTGATTTCCCAAGCAGATTTGTTGGCTTACGAAGAGGAAAACCAAAAAAGAAGGTTCAGCTACAAAGGCGATTAAACTTCCAATTTTTTAAGTTCATTGTAATTTTCCCGAAGTCTTTTAAGTAAGATTCCGTAAAGAAGTTTGTAGAACAGCCAGATCAAGAAAAGAATTGCGGCCGTAAACACAATCGAAATTCCGATGACCATCGCCCATAACACAAAGGCATCGCCATCTTGCGAGGCGGCTTCCACGATTTTTTTGCCTTCCTCGCCATAGATCAAAACACCATACATATTGATGATCAAAAAAGTAGTGAATATGATCAGGTTGAACCAAACATACTGGGTCACGGTGCGTTTTACACCCAAAATGGTCTTCATCAGTTTTTTGGACGAATCGGTAAATGAAATCTTCTTGTAATTGATGTAAAATTTGTAGATGAAATATAGGATAATGATGTAGTTGATAATGTTTAACACCATGATTACTTTATGGATGTGCATGGCCTTGAGCTCTTCCATGGTTTCAGGACTGTTAAAACCAATATTGATGCCTGCCCAAAACACAAATTCGAGAATACTTATATAAAATATCCACTTGATGATCGAGGAGGATTTCTTCCAAATCATCTTATATATTTGGTCGTAGGACAATTTGGGAAGATGAGCTTCCCTTTTTTGCCAGTCCTTTTTTAAGAGCTCCAATTCATCCATACCTTAAGGGTTTAAGATGGTTTTTAATTTTGTTTTTACCCTGCTCAACTTAACCCTAGCATTTACTTCGGAAATCCCCAAAGTTTCGGCTATTTCGGAATAATCTTTGTCTTCCAGATAAAGGAATACCAATGCTTTGTCAATATCGCCCAATTGTTTGATCGCATCGTACATCAATTTTAATTGCCTTTCTTCCGTATCATCGTAATCATTGGCCTTGATCTTGTGTACTACCGAATCGTAATCCTGCGTCTTGACACTTTTCTTGGATTTTCGGTACAACGTAATCGCTGTGTTCAGCGCTACGCGGTACATCCAAGTACTAAATTTGGCATCGCCCCGAAACTTTGGGTATGCTTTCCAAAGTTGTATCGTGATTTCCTGGAACAGATCGTTGTGGGAATCCTTGTCATTGGTGTACAGGCTGCACACCTTGTGGACAATGTTCTGATTGTCCTCAAGTTCCGTCACAAAACGATGTTCCAGTTCTTTGTTCACTAAAGGTTGGTAAGGGTTGCTTTATTTATTGATAAGTATGAATAAAGCGTTGTTTGTTACAAAACCAAGTCTTTTATTTTCTGTAATCCAATGCTGGCGGTCTGTTTCCAAGCATAGGAACATATTTAAAGTCCTTGCCACGTCTTTCGATCAACTCAGCTTTGGCAGCTTCAACCACTTTAGGATTTTTAAAAATGTCCATTGCAGTCAAAGTCAAGGTTTTTGCAGCGACCATCATCCCTTTGGTTCCGATGCTCATACCACCAGCAGCAACAGCTTGCCAGCTATGTGCAGGAGTTCCAGGAACCCAAGTAGCAGTTCCCAAACCAGCGGTAGGAACAGTAAAACTTACGTCCCCTACGTCGGTAGATCCAAAAGCACGGGCTTCTTCTTTAAAAGGTTGAACGTTTTCTGCGGTTGCAATGTCCAATGTTTCTTTTCCCAAAGTTTTTGAGATTTTTTCGGCAAACGCTTTTTCTTCAGGAGTGTATGTTACACCACCTACTTTGGTCAAGTTTTCATGCATCATGCGCTGAATGGTCAAGTTGGGCAAAAGCTCGTGGGTTCCACCGATCATTTCATAATCCATAGTGGTACCTGTACCCAATGCGGCACCTTCAGCAGCTTTTACGATTCTGTCGAAAACGTCCATAACCACGTCTCTTGAACCATGTCTTGCATAATAATAAACTTCGGCGAAATCTGGAACCACGTTTGGCGCTTTACCACCATCTGTGATTACATAGTGAATTCTCGCATCTTCTGGAACGTGTTCTCTCATCATGTTCACCATAGCATTCATGGCCTCTACACCATCAAGGGCAGAACGTCCCATTTGTGGAGCGGCTGCTGCGTGGGCGGAAATTCCATGGAATCTAAATTTAGCAGATTTGTTTGCCAAGGCAGCACCTGCACTTGCACCGTTGGCAGCCCCGGCATGCCAATGAAGCGCAATATCCACATCATCAAAAACACCTTCGCGAACCATATATACTTTTCCAGAACCACCTTCTTCGGCAGGACAACCGTAAAAACGGATGGTACCTTCAATTTTGTTGTTGGCCAACCACTCTTTTACAGAAATGGCAGCGGCAGTCGAAGCTGTACCAAACAAATGGTGGCCACAAGCATGACCTGCAGCTCCTCCTGCGGGTTGCTTTTCTGGAACAGCTTGTTGTGATAGACCTGGAAGGGCATCATATTCGCCCAAAATACCAATCACAGGATACCCGGAACCGTATTCGGCCATAAAGGCAGTTGGAATTCCAGCAATACCCGTTTTAATGGTAAACCCGGCATCGGCCAAGGTTTGTTGTAAGAGTGCAGAACTTTTTTCTTCTTGGTAGCCCATTTCGGCCAAGTCCCAAATTTCATGGGCGATACCGTCATATTTTTCAGTTCGGGCATCCAATGCCTTGATCACATCGGCCTCTTTTTTTTGAGCTACCATCGTGGATGCTCCTAATACCAAAAGGGCACCCAATGGGAGAATTTTTTTCATTGTATGGAGTTTTATTGAGTTAGGCGCTAAAGATACTAAAAAACCCTACCTAACATGTTATGCCCTGCACGGGAATACGTAAATTTGTTGGCATGTCAAGCATGAATATTCCACAGTCAAGTTATCCCCGAATTGTGATCATCGGTGGTGGCTTCGGGGGCATTGCCCTAGCTAAAAAATTAAGCAATCAAGATGCGCAAGTAGTCCTTCTGGACAAGCATAACTACCATAATTTTCAGCCTTTATTGTATCAGGTTTCCACTGGTGGGCTAGAACCGGATTCCATCGCCTATCCAATCCGTAAGGTGTTGCAGGGTTATCCCAATTTTTACTTTAGGTTGGCCAATGTGAAAGAAGTGGATACGGATAAGAAAAACATCAAAACCAATATCGGGGAGATGTCCTATGACTATCTGGTGGTCGCCACAGGGTCTGAAACCAATTACTTCGGAAATAAGGGAATTGAAAATAATGGTATGGCCATGAAGACCATTCCACAGGCCTTGAATTTGCGAAGTTTGATTTTGGAGAATTTTGAACAAGCCCTTCTTACCGATAATTTACACGAACGTGAAGCCCTAATGAATTTTGTGATTGTTGGAGGTGGCCCAACCGGAGTCGAATTGGCAGGTGCTTTGGCAGAAATTAAAAAAGGGATCCTGCCCAAGGATTATCCTGACTTGGATACCCGACGGGCACAAATCAATTTAATTCAAAGTGGGGATCGGATTTTACCCGCGATGAGCGAACAGGCATCTGAAAAGGCAGAAGGCTTCTTGGAAAAGCTCGGCGTAAATGTTTGGAAAAATATTCGGGTAACCAATTACGATGGAAAAGTTGTTACCACCGATTGTGATACTGTTTTTGAGGCGGCGACCTTAGTATGGGCGGCTGGAGTACAGGCGGTTGGTGTTAAAGGATTGGATGCTGAAAACTTGTTGGCCAGAGGCAATCGATTAAAGGTGGACCAATTTAACCAAGTACAGGGTGTTGATGGAGTTTTTGCTTTAGGTGATGTGGCACAAATGGAGACCGAAGCCTATCCGAAAGGGCACCCAATGATGGCACAACCCGCCATTCAACAAGGAAGAAATTTAGGGGAAAACCTAGTTCGGTTGTTGGATGGGGAACCTATGAAACCCTTTAAATATCGAGATAAGGGAAGTATGGCCACTGTAGGTAGAAACAAAGCCGTGGTCGATATGCCGAATATTAGATACCAAGGTGTTTTTGCCTGGTTTGTTTGGATGTTCGTACACCTTTATTTTTTGATTGGATTTAGAAATAGGGTAGTGGTTTTTATCAATTGGGTGTACAATTATATTCGATTCGACCGTGAAGCCAGATTGATCATTCGACCCTTTAAAAAGCAAAATCGGGTAGAGCGGGATACCCTCAAACAAGATTGATCTAAAGGTTAAAGTTTCACTAATATAGGTGGTGGATAGATTAAACATGGTAACTTCATTGTCAAACACTTACCATGTTCAAGCCACACAATTTCCATATCGCACTACTAGTGCTATTGGGGCAAATAAGCTATAGCCAAGTCGCAGGTTTTCAAGAACCCCAGAAAGACTCCTTTTTTTATATAGAAGGATTTACCTACCCAAAATTTAATGATTTGGACCACTATGGATGGTTCCGAATCAATGGTAAAATTTGGGAAAACACCGAAATAGGAGTTGGTGGCGAACACTACCGAAGATGGGGTGCGGACAGACTTAAATTGGAGGCGCGAATTAAGCAGGGAATCAACGAAACCACAAGTCTTATTGGAGGGTACCAACAAGAATGGGATTTGTACAACCAAGGTAGAGGATACCCAAATCCAGTACCGAGACAAGAGGTATTTTTAGGCCTTGAAAAGGATATCCGACCCAATATGATGATGGGAATTAAATTGGTACAACCTTTAGGCACCTACGACTTTCATAGTTTAGGTTTGGAAGATGTTAAAACGAGGGTCGAATTGGGAACTCGAGTAAAATTTTAATCTTCAATCTGTCGGGGATGATATTTTTCGAGAACGTCCGTAAGGTGTTTTCGGTTCACATGCATGTACACTTCCGTGGTGGTAATGCTTTCATGTCCCAACATTTGTTGAATGGCCCTAAGGTCGGCACCATTTTCTAAAAGATGGGTGGCAAACGAATGCCTAAAGGTGTGGGGACTGATGTTCTTTTTCAATCCTATTTGTTCAGCCAAGCGCTTAATTATGGTGAAAATCATGGCACGCGTCAATTGTTTTCCCCTTCTGTTCAAAAAAACAAAATCCTCATGTTCCTTTTGAATCGGAAGATGTACACGAACCTCTTTTCTGTAAATGTTGATGTATTTTTTATTGATATCACTAATAGGTACAAACCTTTGCTTGCTTCCCTTTCCGGTAACCTTGATAAAATCTTCATCAAAAAAAAGGTCGGATAATTTTAAGTCTACCAATTCCGAGACACGGAGTCCGCATCCATATAAAGTTTCCAAGATGGCCCTGTTCCGTTCCCCTTCGGGTTTGGAAAGGTCAATGGTCTTGATCAAATCATTGATTTCGTCCACCGAAAGCGTATCCGGAAGTTTTCGGCCGATTTTGGGTGTCTCGATCAAATCCATGGGATTGTCTTCCCGGTAATCCTCAAATACCAAATAGTTGAAAAAGCCTTTCAATCCAGAAATAATTCGTGCCTGCGTGCGTGGATTTACCGTTTTGGCAATGTCATAAATAAACTGTTGAACTGTTTCACGGTCAATTTTAATGGGCTTTTCCTCAATCTGATGGTCGTTGAGGAATTGCACCAATTTTTGAAGGTCCAAGGTATAATTGACTATGGAGTTCTTGGACAGGCCACGTTCAATTTTAAGGTAGTTGCCATAATCGATTATTGCCTGTGACCAGTTCATTGGATAAAGATAAATACAAAAATAAAGTAAAAATAAACCGTAAAGGGGCATTGGTCAATTCAAAACCCACATTCGTCAAACGGTTGAATCGAAAATGGGCTGAAAGAAATATTTTCACGACCAAACAAATACCAAGTTCTTTGATAGTTGTGTTTTGTAAGAATTTTAGTTCAGCCTGCACACTAATACCAAACCGATAACGTTAGGCATTAGTAAAACTTTAACAATGAAGAAACAGATTTTATTAGCAGTATTGGCAATTATGGCCTTTGGATTTTCCGCCACGGCCCAACAAGTGGACAGAAGTAGCTTTAAAGCAGGTGTACTAGCAGGTCTTCCAGTAGGTGACTATTCAGATGCATCAAGCTTTGCACTAGGTTTGGATTTGGCACACCATTGGGGAGTTTCCGAGCTTTTCGATTTAGGTTTGGCTAGTGGTTATATTCATGCCTTTGGCGATACAGCTTCCTATTTGGATGGTGCTGTTGTTGCCAATTATGAAGATTTCCAATTTATTCCAGTGGCAGGAGCTATCAGAATGTACCCAACCTATGAGTTTAAATTGGGAGCCGATCTAGGTTATGCCTTTGGATTTACCGAATTTTTTGATGGCGGTTTTTATCTGAGACCCAGTATTGGATATAATATTACAGGTAACACGGAATTAAATGCTTCTTACATTACTATAAGCAATGATGGAACTAGTTTCTCCATGGTTGCCTTGGGACTTTTGTTCCTTTTTTAAAAGATTACAAGACTGTTTATAGCCCCAAATCGAACAGTTGAACCATGAATACTTAACCAATTAATACTTTTAAAATGAAAAAATTACTTTTTGTTGTGGCATTTGCAATGCTGGGATCTATGGGATTGAAAGCTCAAACCAGTTATAAGGCTGCCTTGGGGTTGGGCATCGACCTGTTTGATGAAGCTACTTTTTATGGAGCGTCCGGAAAATATTTTTTCTCGGACAACCATGTAGGTCAGGCAGATTTTCTTTTTGAGGACAATGCCACCATGGTTACCTTTTTGTATTCCTATCACAAGGGAATAGTGGGAGCAAGAGGACTTCGTTGGTACGCAGGTGCGGGTCCGAGTATAATTTTTGTGAAAGATGTCGATAATGCATTTGCACTGCGTCCACACTTAGGTTTGGATTTTAAGGTAAACGGAGTACCATTTGTCGTAAATTTTGATTGGCGGCCTGCCATTGTCCTAAGTGAAGGCGACAATGCCATTGGAGCTTTTGGCTTTGGGATGCAATTTGCATTCAATTAGTATACATAAGATTTTATAGGTAAAAGGACGGAAATACTCCGTCCTTTTCTTTTTATTGTATTTTTGGTTACATGAAACTAATGATCATCAATGGCCCAAATCTGAACTTGTTGGGCAAGAGAGAACCCGAAGTGTACGGAAGTACCACTTTTGAAGACTATTTTAAAACCTTACAGAAAAAATTTCCACAAGTTGAACTTGCATATTTTCAGTCCAACATTGAAGGAGAGCTGATTGGCAAAATTCAAGAAGTTGGGTTCAGTTTTGATGGTATTATTTTGAATGCTGCCGCTTATACCCATACTTCGGTTGGTATTGGCGATGCGGTAAAAGCGGTTACGACTCCAGTGATTGAAGTACATATTTCCAATACCCACAAAAGAGAGGAATATCGCCATGTATCCTATATTTCTCCGGGGGCCAAAGGGGTCATCCTTGGATTTGGACTCCAAAGCTATGATTTGGCCATTCAGAGTTTTCTAAGCTAACTCCTTCAAATATTTTTTATCGGCATAAAACGTCCCGAAAGGTAGGAGGGACGCAATAAAAAGTATAAAGAACCTTTTAAGGCTCCATTTGCGCTCCCAGCAAAAAACTACGGCCACAACCACATATAGGATAAACAAAATTCCATGTGCCATACCCACAACTTGGTTGGGTTCGGCAATATCTGCCCAATGTTTTAATGGCATGCTCATGCCAAACAACAGCAAATAGGAAATGCCCTCTAAAATGGCGGTGGCCCTAAAAATTTTAAGCATGTTTGCGATTAAAGGTGGATAACTTCATCGTAGGCATCCGCAACAGCTTCCATCACAGCCTCACTCATGGTTGGGTGTGGGTGTACAGCTTTTAGGATTTCGTGCCCAGTGGTTTCCAGTTTTCTGGCAACAACTGCCTCAGCGATCATATCGGTAACACCAACACCGATCATATGGCAACCTAACCACTCACCGTATTTGGCATCAAAAATCACTTTTACAAAACCATCAGGGTTTCCAGCTGCTTTGGCTTTTCCACTGGCAGAGAAAGGGAATTTACCGATTTTGAGCTCGTATCCTTTTTCTTTGGCCTGTTTTTCGGTCAAACCAACAGAGGCAACTTCTGGGATGCAGTACGTACAACCTGGGATATTTCCATAATCCAAGGCCTCTACGTGCATACCAGCAATTTTTTCGACACATAGGATTCCTTCGGCAGAGGCAACGTGGGCCAAAGCTTGACCTGGTGTTACATCACCGATGGCATAATATCCAGGAATGTTGGTTTGGTAGTAATCGTTTACCAAAATTTTATCACGGTCGACCGCAATTCCAACATCTTCCAATCCGATGTTTTCAATATTGGT
The DNA here is from genome assembly GCF_030268205.1 of Allomuricauda sp. NBRC 101325. GTDB lineage: Bacteria > Bacteroidota > Bacteroidia > Flavobacteriales > Flavobacteriaceae > Flagellimonas. The sequence goes on along the minus strand of NZ_BSQF01000005.1, from coordinate 104,046 downwards.
TTTGATTCCAACTGCGGACAACACCACGTCTGCTTCCAGAACCTCTTCGCCCTTGGCGGTTTTTACGGTGGCTTTTACGCCTTCACCAGAAGTGTCAACGTGGGTAACTTCAGCAGAAGTCTTGATTTTTACCCCCATTTTTTTGAAGCTACGTTCCAATTGCTTGGACACATCTTCGTCTTCAACAGGAACAATATTCGGTAGGTACTCCACAACGGTCACTTCGGTACCCATGGAGTTGTAGAAATAAGCAAATTCGATTCCGATGGCACCACTTCCCACAACGATCATTTTCTTGGGTTGTTTCTCCAAGGACATCGCTTGACGGTAACCAATCACTTTTTTGCCATCTTGTGGAAGGCTTGGTAATTCGCGGCTACGTGCACCGGTCGCTATAATAATGTGGTCAGCGGAATATTCAGTGGTTTCGCCACTTTCTGAAGTTACGGCAACTTTTTTTCCTGATTTTACTTTACCAAAACCATTGATGACCTCAATCTTGTTTTTCTTCATCAAGAATTGAACACCTTTGCTCATTCCTTCGGCAACGCCACGGCTTCTTTTTACCACGGCACCAAAATCGTAATTCACATTATCGGCACTCAATCCATAATCCTCGGCATGCTTCAAATATTCAAAAACCTGAGCAGATTTTAGAAGTGCTTTGGTCGGGATGCATCCCCAGTTCAAACACACACCACCTAAACTTTCTTTTTCAATAATAGCGGTTTTAAAACCCAATTGGGAGGCCCTGATAGCGGTTACATATCCACCTGGTCCACTTCCCAAAACAATTATATCGAACTTGCTCATTAGATTTTTATTTTAATAGTTAGATTCGAAGCATAGCTTTATGCTAGGCAGGTGCAAAAGTACGGAAATCAAACTCCATTTCCCAAGTTGAAAAATTCAAAAATGAACGAGTTTGTGAAATCTGTATTATTTCGATTTGAACATGCTTTTATTAAAGGCGTCGGAGCCTCCTTTGGGTATGGATAAAGAAATCCAGTCATTGCCTTTTATCATCTTTCCGATATAGGCTATTTGTCCCACATGATTGGGGTAGTGCGCCAATTGTCGATTGATGGCTTCCACTATAGTATGCTCTTCCCCTCGAATTTTGATTTTTGAATCAAAATTCGAGGTGTTGATGCTGTCCAAGGCAGTAAATAGACAGTTCCAGCCCTTTTCCCAATAGGTCAAAATTTCTTCTTTGGAGATTAGGGAATCGACAAATTCCGATTCTCTGTTTCGCCAGGATTTTTCGCCATCTTCAGTTAAAAAATCGGTCCATCGACTCAGCATATTGCCGGCTATATGTTTAACAATAATGGCTATGGAATTATCGGTTTCAGCGTATTTCCAATGCATATCCTCCTCCGATAATTGATCAAAAGTTGCATCTCCCATGGTTTTGTATCGCCGAAATTCAAATTTGACGTTGGAAAGATAGTTTTCGGGAAAGTCCATTAGGTTTCAGGATCAAAATCGATGCTTACCGAATTGATGCAGTATCTCATACCCGTTGTTTCTCTTGGCCCATCGTTAAAAACATGGCCCAAATGGCTTCCGCAATTGGCACAGACGGTCTCGGTTCTGATCATGCCGTGTGTGGTATCTCGGATGTACTCAATGGCACCCTCTACGGCTTCGTCAAAAGAAGGCCAGCCGCAACCGCTATGAAATTTATGTTCACTTTCGAACAACTTGGCATTACAGGCTTTGCAGTGGTAGTCGCCATTTTCAAAATGAAGGTCGAACTCACCCGTGTGGGGTCTTTCCGTTCCTTTTTGTCGCAGCACATAATATTCTTCGGGTGAAAGTTGTTCTTTCCACTCGGCTTCTGTTTTTGCTACACCGTATTTTTTGTCCATCGAAAATTGGGATTGGTTTTAATTGTTGTCTGCTACAAATTTGAGTGCAACACCATTAATGCAATGTCTTTCTCCTGTAGTGTTTCTCGGTCCATCGTTGAAAACGTGGCCCAAATGCCCTCCACAGGTAGCACAATGCTCCTCGGTTCGTGCAACACCAATATCGTAATCCACATCAAAAGCTACGTTGCCTTCGATTTCACGGTCAAAACTTGGCCATCCACTGCCCGATTCGAATTTGTATTCACTTCTAAAAACAGGTGTGCCGCATGCCGCACAAACATAGGTGCCTTTTTCTTTGATTTTTAAAAGAGGACTTGAAAATGCGCGCTCCGTTGCCGCTTTTCTTAGTACCTGATACTCCATTGCTGATAACTCAGACTTCCACTCGGCATCGGTCTTGTTTACTTTGTAAGCAGATTCTTTTTGGGTTGTATTCTTGTTTTCTTTTTTTTGAGAATTGCCCTTACAGCCAACAAAAACTATAAGTGCAATCAATAGCAATCTTTTTCCCATGTTTCGACTTTTTATAAGTAGACGATAAATTGAATGGTTCCTTTCAAAAATACGCACAAAAAAAGTCCCATTGAAAACAACGGGACTTTTCTCAAATTTTATTTGAACTTAGTCAATGTTCAATTTCATGACCTGTCCTTCGCTAATATTCAAGGATGACATTACACTGTCAAAATTTGCGGTATCCAAATTATTGGCCTCTGCATATTCACTGGGAACAAATACAATCCTGAAAATTTGGTCATCGGTAAAATCGGTGCTCAAGAAAGAAAGGTCGAAATTTCCATCAATAAACAATTCAAGATCTACAAAAGTGTGCTCAAACACATATTGGATAGTTCCTTCATCCAAAAAGTAGTTTTGTGGAATCTGACTCCAAAGATCTGCAGAGCTTCCATCATTCAGTGTAACAGAGCCTGTCCATCGGTACACCAAAACGGCATCGGATTCAAAAACCTCAAAATCGGTAATATCGGAGAAATTGATCAGTGTGCTAAAAAGGTTGGCATCGGCGTCGTATCCGAAGTTTACTCCTTCCACTTCAACCACTTGGCCTTGGATACCATCTGCACCGGGTAAACCTGGGTCGCCATCGAATCCACGAGGCCCCTCTGGGCCTTCACAAGCGGTTAAAAATAAAACTACGGCAGCGCCTAAAATTGTACTAAATTTATTCATGATTTTGGATTTTTGATTTGTTTTTGTTTTCACTGTTTTGGATGAAAATCAAAAAGCGTTCCAATTTTTAAAATTAATGGTTTTCGTCGGCAAAAGCCCAAATCAATATCGGATTCTTAATTAAAGATGTGTATTATTGTAAGAAACAAATTCCTCAGTTATGTCCAAGGTAGTTCCGCATAGTTTTTTCACTGATTTTGATATTGACCTTTTTAAAGCGGGAAAACATTTTCGGCTCTACAATAAATTGGGCTCACATCTTACCGAAGTAGATGGGGTAAAGGGCACCTACTTTGCAGTTTGGGCACCTTCGGCAAAATCGGTAAGCGTTATTGGCGATTTTAATTATTGGAACGATTCGGAACACAAACTGAACGTGCGTTGGGACAGCAGTGGAATTTGGGAAGGTTTTATTCCAAGTGTGGATAAGGGAACCAAGTACAAATACAAAATACATTCCCATAATAACAATATTTGGACAGAAAAGGCCGACCCTTTTGCTCGATTTTGTGAACAACCGCCCAACACTGCTTCTTTGGTTTGGGAGGACAACCACAAATGGAAAGATGAAGCTTGGATGGATACCCGTGAAACCATTAACGGATTGGATAAACCCTATTCGGTGTATGAGGTGCATTTGGGATCTTGGAAGAAGAAAAACGGCTGGGAATTTTTGACCTATCTGGAATTGGCGGATGAGCTGGCCGATTATGTAGAGGAAATGGGCTTTACCCACGTAGAGTTTATGCCGGTCATGGAATTTCCGTTCGACCCTTCATGGGGATATCAAATTACAGGCTATTTTGCCCCAACTTCCCGTTTTGGGAAACCAGAAGACTTTAAAGTGTTGGTGGATAGACTGCACCAAAAAGGAATCGGTGTGATCTTGGATTGGGTGCCGTCCCACTTTCCTGAGGACGCCCACGGTCTTGGCTTTTTTGATGGCTCGCACCTCTATGAGCATCCCGATAGACGAAGAGGGTACCATCCCGATTGGAAAAGTCTCATTTTTAATTATGGCCGAAACGAGGTTCGTGCCTTTTTGATCAGTAATGCCATTTATTGGTTGGATCAGTTCCATGTGGATGGTCTTCGTGTGGATGCAGTGGCCTCCATGTTGTATTTGGATTATTCACGGGAAGATGGTGAATGGGAACCCAATATGTATGGCAATAATGAAAACTTGGAAGCCATGTCCTTTTTGCGAGAAATGAATCAAGAAGTGTATGCCAGTTTTAGGGGAGTACAGACCATTGCCGAAGAATCAACTGCCTTTACTGGGGTTACCAAACCCGTGCATTACGGAGGATTGGGCTTTGGCATGAAATGGATGATGGGCTGGATGCACGATACTCTGGAATTCTTTAAAAAGGAACCGATTTACAGATCATACGACCTAAGTGATATTACGTTTAGCATGACCTATGCCTTTACCGAAAACTTTATGTTGCCTTTTTCTCATGATGAGGTGGTTTATGGAAAAAATTCTTTGTTGTACCGAATGCCTGGGGACGAATGGCAACGTTTTGCCAATTTAAGGTTGTTATTTGGATATATGTTCACGCATCCCGGGGGTAATTTGTTGTTTATGGGAGGTGAATTTGGACAATCTTCGGAATGGAATTTCCTAGAAAGTTTGGACTGGCACTTGACTCAGTACGATTTTCATTCAGGAATACAGCAGACCATCAAGGATCTGAACAAATTATACAAAGCCAATCCGGCACTTTACGAAAAACAATTCAGCCAAGAAGGTTTTGAATGGATTGAATACAACGATACACAAAATACGGTGATAAGCTACATCAGAAAGGGGAACGACCCCAAGGACGATTTGATCATTGCCTGTAATTTTACACCCGTTCCCAGAGAGAATTATAGGGTAGGGGTGCCCAAAACATCAACTTTAAAATTGGTATTCAATAGCGATGATAAAAGCTATGCCGGAAGCGGAATCGGTAAGAAAACCATGAAGCCTTCCAAAACTGCATGGAACGGATATGACCAATCCGTAGTAATGACCCTACCTCCTTTGGGCGTTGTTGTGTACAAATAACACGCACGATAACGTTGTAGTTAATTGCTTTTCATAACATATGTTTCATTATTCAGGCTTTTGTATTTCTTTTGTGATTCTCAACTGATTAAGTATGATTACGAATACTGAAATAGAAAAAAGAGGGAATCTGTTCCCCAACCATATAGTAGACTTTAGGCAAGAGAACGAAAAAATGTATTTCACCACCGAGAACGGGGTGATCTTACAACTGACCATCTTGCGCGATAGTGTAGTGAGATTCCGGTATGCCACCGAATTGGTATTTGAACCGGATTTTTCCTATGCTTTGAACGAAGACGTTAACCTTGGTTACAATAAACTAAAGGTTTACGATGAGATTCCAGAGTATGTGGTTACCACTGCAAAGCTCAAAATATACGTGAACAAGTCCAACCTCAAAGTGCAGATCGCCAATTTGGATGATGTGATTTTGAGCGAAGATGAATTGGGTTTCCATTGGGAAGAAAACTTTGACTATGGGGGCAATGTGGTAAAGATGAGCAAAGTGAGCCATTCCGGGGAAAGTTACTACGGAATGGGTGATAAAGCCTCTCACACCAACCTGAAAGGGAAAAGAGTGAACAATTGGGTTACCGATTCCTATGCTTACGGAAAAGACCAAGAACCACTTTATAAATCCATTCCATTTTTTGTAGGACTCAAAGAAAGTCTGGCCTATGGGATATTTTTCGATAACTCGTTCAGTACCTATTTTGATTTTGCGAACGAAAAGCGCAATGTGACCAGTTTTTGGGCCGATGGTGGAGAAATGAACTATTACTTTTTCTTTGGTCCGCAAATGAGCAAGGTAGTGGAAAGTTACACCGATTTAACGGGTGTTCCAGAACTTCCGCCGTTATGGGCATTGGGTTTTCATCAATCCAAATGGAGTTACTATCCCGAAAAAAAAGTGTTTGATATCGCTTCCGGGTTTAGGGAAAACAATATTCCCTGTGATGCCATTTATTTGGATATCGATTACATGGAAGGTTTTAGATGCTTTACCTGGAATAACCGATATTTTCCCAATCCGAAGAAAATGATCGAGGATTTGGGGGAGGATGGATTCAAGGTTATTACCATGATAGATCCTGGAATCAAAATAGACCCCGATTATTGGGTGTATCAACAGGCCATGGACAATGGGTTCTTTTGCCGCAGGGCAGATGGACCACATTTTAAAGGAAAAGTATGGCCGGGAGAATGTAAGTTCCCAGATTTTACCAATCCAGATGTTAGGGAATGGTGGGCCGAACTGTATAAAGAGATGATTGCCGAAATGGGCGTTGCAGGCGTTTGGAACGATATGAACGAACCAGCGGTTATGGAGGTTCCGACCAAAACGGCCAATTTGGATGTACGCCACGATTACGATGGACACCCATGCAGCCATAGAAAAGCGCACAATGTGTACGGTATGCAGATGGTTCGTGCCACTTACGAAGGAGTGAAAAAATTCACTTTCCCAAAAAGACCTTTTGTACTAACCCGTGCGGCTTATTCCGGTACGCAACGATATTGTGCCACATGGACAGGGGATAACGTGGCCACTTGGGAGCATTTATGGATTGCCAACGTACAGATGCAGCGTATGTGTATGAGTGGATATTCCTTTGTTGGATCCGATATTGGAGGATTTGCCGAGCAGCCCAATGGCGAACTTTTCGCCCGTTGGATTCAATTGGCGGTTTTCCACCCATTCTGCAGGGTCCACTCCAGTGGGGATCACGGAGATCAAGAACCTTGGTCGTTCGGGGATGAGATCACCAATATTGTAAAGGAATTTATTGAATTACGGTACCAATTGTTGCCGTATCTCTATACCATGTTCTATAAATACATCAAAGATGGATTGCCGATGCTTCAATCCTTGGTGTTCTATGATCAAGAAGATACACAGACCCATTTTAGAACTGATGAATTTATCTTCGGAGAAAAAATGTTGGTGTGTCCGGTTCAAGAGCCAAATGCACAAGGACGAAGAATGTATTTTCCTAAAGGAAATTGGTATAGCTACTGGACCGATGAGTTGTTGGCTGGAAATATCGAAAGATGGGTGCCTGCAGAAATACATCGTGTGCCCTTATTTGTAAAAGAAGGTGCCATGATTCCAAAATATCCCATCCAGCAATATGTAGGGGAAAAGGAAATTACGGAATTGTACATCGATGTCTACTTTAAGGAAGGAACCGAGAACTCCGAGGTCTATGAAGATCAACAGGACGGATACGATTATAAAAAAGGAAGGTTCAGTTTGCGCAAGTTCAGATTGACAGGTAAGCAAAATGAATTGATCATTCAACAATTTAAGGATGGTAACTTTATTACACCTTACGAGAAAATCAAAATGTCCTTCCATGGCCTTCCATTTAAAATTGGAGAGGTAGAGGTCGATAATGAGGATGTTAACCTAAAGGATATCAAATTGAACGGTAACAACTCCATTGAAATCAGCAAGGATTTCACAGAGTTGCACATATTCGGAAAATAATTTTTGTAATTTTCGATTACAAAAACATTGACATGACTATGAAAAGATTATTTCTTTCGGCAGCAATTTTTGTTGCTGTTATATCCTGTAAGACCAATCCCTTTACAGGAAAGAGTACCCTTAATTTTTATTCGAACAGCCAAATGTTTCCAACGGCTTTTGCCCAATACGATCAATTTTTGGAAGAGAACAAGGTCGTAAAAGGAACTTCGGATGCCCAAATGATCACTAAAGTTGGACAGCGAATAGCATCTGCAGCGGAGCGTTGGTTGACAGCTAACGGTTATCCGGGTTATTTAAAAGATTACCAATGGGAATATAATCTCGTACAGGATGAAACGGTTAATGCTTGGTGTATGCCAGGTGGAAAAATAGTTTTTTATACAGGAATATTGCCCATTGCCCAAAATGAAACCGGAATCGCCGTGGTTATGGGACACGAAGTGGCCCACGCTTTGGCAGACCATGGTGCTCAACGTATGAGTGCAGGTACCATCCAACAGATAGGAGCAGTAGCAGGAAATGTTGCCATTCAGGATGAGCAGACCAGGGGCTTGTTCAACCAAGCTTATGGTGTTGGTTCAAGCATTGGTGTAATGTTGCCTTTTAGCAGAAGCCACGAAACCGAAGCAGATAAAATTGGATTGCAGATTATGGCCATAGCTGGGTATAATCCGGATGAGGCTGCCGAACTTTGGAAACGTATGAAAGCGGCTGGCGGACAGGCTCCACCAGAATTTTTGAGCACACACCCTTCCAACGAGACCAGAATTGCAAATTTGACTGCATGGGCTCCAGATGCAAAGGCGGAGGCCAAAAAATTTGGGGTAACCTCATTCAATTAATAAAAAACTCATTTGAAATGTCATTTTGAGCATTTAGGGAATCTCAATTTATTTAAGAGATTTTCTTTGCCTTCAAAATGACATTTTTTTTATAGCAGAAAATATGGTACAGGTATTGGCAGCGAAGGGCAGTAAAAAATTATTGAATGCATGGGCTTTTTACGATTGGGCCAATTCGGTGTACAGCTTGGTGATTTCATCTGCTATTTTTCCGATTTTTTATGGGGCGCTTTTTCGTGCTGCAGGAGTGGAAAAGGTGGCCATGTTCGGTGGTGAAATTGCTCGTGCTCCCTTGATCAGCTACGTAACTTCCTTGGCCTTTGTTTTTATTGCCATAGTAACTCCATTGGTATCCGGTGTAGCCGATTATTTGGGCAATAAGCGAATGTTCCTTAAGTTTTTCTGCTATTTGGGAGCGATATCCTGTATTGGGCTCTACTGGTTCTCTTTAGAGAATATTTATTTTGGACTCCTTTGTTACTTCTTCGGACTGGTCGGTTTTTGGGTCAGTTTTGCCATTAATAATTCCTATTTGCCAGATATTGCCTATCCCGAACAGCAAGATAACATCAGTGCCAAGGGATTCTCCTTGGGTTATATAGGAAGTGTATTATTGTTGGGCATCAACCTTTGCATGATCCTATTTTTGTCGCCAGTGGTGAAAGAGTCCATGGGGATTGAAGAAATCAACGGGCAACCTGTTGAGGTCATGATGATGAAATACAGCTTCATCATGGTCGGACTATGGTGGGCCTTGTTCAGTCAATACACTTTTAAGCATCTCCCAAAAGGGTATAAAAGAGAGGGTGCACGACATCATATCGTCCTAAATGGATTCAAGGAGTTGAAACTGGTGTGGCATCAGTTGGGAGAAAATACCCGATTGAAACGCTATTTGGGAGCCTTCTTTGTGTACAGTATGGCCGTTCAGACCATCATGCTCATTGCGACTTTCTTTGGTGAGGAAGAAATAGATTGGGGTTCGGATGAATTTCGTCAAATTGGTTTGATTGCCAGTATTTTGATCATACAATTGATTGCTATTGGTGGCTCATATCTTACGGCTTATCTCTCCAAAATCAATGGAAACATTAAAACCCTGATTTGGGTAAACCTGTTTTGGGCGGTTCTTTGTGTCTATGCTTATTTTCTGCAGACCCCTACTGACTTTTTTATTGCGGCAGCCCTTGTTGGTGTGGTTATGGGGGGTATACAGGCACTTTCCCGTTCCACATACTCCAAATTTTTGCCCGAAACCACCGATACTACGTCCTTTTTTAGTTTTTATGATGTGGCCGAAAAAATCGGAATCATTATTGGAACATTTTTATATGGTGTTGTGGCCCAGTTCACTGGAAGTATGCGCAACAGTACCATCTTCTTGGCTATCTTCTTTTTAATGGGTATCTTTTTGTTGATACGGGTCAACAAGGTAAATCCAGATAAAAAATAAAAAAATGCCCTGAGATGATCAGGGCATTTTTTCGTTTTTTGATTGTTGGTAAACTCCCTAAGGTTACCCTTTGGTGATATCTCCGGAACCGGAGGATTTGGTATTGATTTTAGTTGGATTGCCACGATAATGAATGTCCCCTGAACCAGAAACTCTGGCTTCAATGGATTGGTTGGCAGTTACTCTAATATCGGCAGAACCGCTAATGGATGCTTTTACATTTTCAGCCTCCAATTCATAAGCTTTAATGTCACCAGAACCGGCGATGGATACTTCAAAATCTGTTGTCTTTCCTGAAAGGTTGATGTCGCCAGAACCTGCAAGGGAAGCATCGATACTCTTTGCATCTACTTGGAGGGTAATGTCGCCCGATCCAGCAAGATTGGTACTAAAGTTGTTGGATGTAATGGTGGTTTTGCCAACAATATCCCCAGAACCTGCCAAACTTACGGCATCAATGGATTCAACAGGAACGGTGATAATAATACTACTGTTCCAATTTGAAGGCTTTAGGTTCACACCATTTTCAGTTTTAATGACCAATTTGCCATTTTTCACTTCAGTTTCGATGTACTCCAATAGGTTGGATTCTCCTTTTAGGGTCAATTTACCTTCCTTGCCCGATACGATTTCCACATCGAACCAACCGGCCAAGGATACAGCATCGTAATCGCCCACGGAACGTTCAATGGTAACCACATCGCCATTCCCTTTTACTTTTTTGCCCCATTGAGCACTGGAAATTGCAACCGTGCATAATGCCAATCCTAGTGTGATAAATTTTTTCATGTTTTTGTGTTTAAATTGTTTTTTGAATTGATGTTAATTTTGAAAGAATGAAATGCCTCCGTAGTCACTGGTAATACTTACCGTGTTGCCAGAGTTAGGCTTTCCATAGTAGCCTTTGTAATATTTTTCCCCGGTTTTCTCCCTGCTGATGTTGATTTCGAAATCGTCCTTTCCGCTTACACCTGCATATTCGGTGTTGATTTCAAAATCAAAGTTATAACCAGGGTCGTATCCGATTTTAATGCCCGTATAATCGGTTCTAATTTCCACATTACCGGCATCTGGTGCCAAGCGATCTATCTTGATGGAACCATAATCGGAGTTGATGGCCACGTTGCCATGAACCGTACCCAATTTTACACCGATGTAATCCCCGTTTCCGGTCACATTTTTTACCTCTTTGGCTTCAATGGAACCATAATCGCTGGAATATTCCAAATTCTCCATTTGCTCTATTACTCCATTGGTGTAATCTGCTTTGATTGTTAAGCTACCGGCCTTTGAAATGGTAAAACCAGAGTAGTCGGCTACAATTTCTGCACTGTTGATGTACTCAAAAGTAGAGCGGGAAGTATAATCGAATTTCAATTCGTTGTTGCGCCCATGTAGTTCCCCGATGTCCATTTTACCGTAATCACACTGAATTTTTGCATGGCCATCAATACGGTCCAAGTAAATGTTTCCGTAGTCGTTGTTGAGATTTACACTGTTCTTTACAGGTAATTTGATGGTGTAGTTGACCTGCACGCTTACGCTCTTGCGCTTGCCCCAACTCCAGTCCCATCCATTGTTGTTTCTGTCGCCAAAATCGGTTCTGGCCGAAACCATACTGGAACTGTTCTCAAAATCTATGTTGATTTCGTCCAAACGTTCTTGAACCCTGTCTTCGTCGTTACCGTTGGTTTTTATTTGAACCTCTATTACCACTCGGTCTTCGTTCCAAGAGGTAAGGTTAAGGTTACCATAGCTGTTGCTCACTTTAAGGAGCGCATCAGAATTCACATCGAACTCTTTTTTAATGGTTTTTTCTTTGGTGTACTTGCCGTTGAGCTTGTCCTTGATTGGATTTGCATTTATGGCTATCGGAATCAAAGCCAAGGCGAAAAGGATGTACTTAAATTGTAAAGCTTTCATCATTTTGGGATTTTAAATTTTTAATATTTTCTATTTGGCTCAAAACTTCTTTTAATAATTCGATTCGGGTTTGGAAATTGGTGATCATGGCACTCATGATCATTTTGCTGTCGCCACCGTTTACCAAGTCTTCCTCCATGCCTTTATAGTCATTTTCCAAGCGGTGCAATTGTGCCAAGGTGTCATCCACCAACTTTGCGGTTTCTGGAGACTTTTCGTCCTCCAACAATTTTACCTGTTGTTCAATAAGGTTGGCAAAGTAGAACTGGCTTTCGGAAATTTCGGGGGCCATTTCCACAACCTGTTGCTCAATACTGGGTCGTGGTGCCAAAACTTGATATCCTAAAACGGCCACCAAGGCCACCGAAGCGGCTATGGAAAGCGACTTCCACCAATTTCTTCCTTTATTGGGCAGGGCAATGGTGCCTTGCGACTGGTTCAATTTATCCAAGAACCGTTGTTGGTGTCCCAATTGTGGTTCTTCCACATCGAACTCGCCCTGTAACCTATCAAACAAATTTTCTAAACTATCCTTCTTCATAACTAAACATTTAAGGTCAACTTTTTTCTTAGGCTTTCTTTTGCCCTCGAAATTGTGGTTCTGCAATTAGCATAGCTAATGTTCATGATTTCACTGATCTCATCATAATCGTATCCTTCGATCAAATGTAAGGTCAAAGAAACTCTGTAATTGTCTTTCAAACTTTTCATGGTCTCCATTACTTTTTGAGCCTTCAGTTCTGTATAACCATTATGGTCCGAAGCAACCGCATCATTATCTTCGACCTTGTACATTACATCATCCAGATCAACAGCTCTTGTTTTTTGCTGTTTTTTGTACTGATAAATACTGTTATTGATCACGATCCGCTTTAACCAAGCTCCAAAGGCGACGTCTCCTTTAAATGTGTGCAGTTTGGTGAATGCGCTCAAGAACGATTCTTGCATCACATCCTCTGCCTCAGCTGAATCTTTTACAATCCTAAAAGCCGTGTTGTACATAGCCTTGTAATAGCGATTGTAAATCTCCAATTGTGCACTTTGTTTTCCCTGCATGCACGATTTCAGCAGCGTGTCAATATGTTCATTTTGGTGGCTCAAAAAATGAATGGTTTGTCTTATAGATGAACCAATTTACCAATTGTTACACTTTTTTGTTAAAATTTGATTTTTAATGGCACAGGAATTGCCCAATACTAGATGACCAAAATACTTTTGCAGCGTGTAAATGCTGATTTATAAGGTGTTGCGGTGGTGTTTGCTTATTTTGAAAAAGAAGGTATTTTGTGAATTATGACAAAATGACCGTAAAGATATAATGGGAGAGATGAAAATTACCAAATTTGACAATATAGAACTTCAAGGATTGGACGAGGACGCGGAATTAATTCCTTTGTTGACCCCTGAGGATGAGGAACAGATGAACAATGAAGCGCTTCCGGAAGTGTTACCGGTGCTTCCATTGCGCAATACCGTTTTGTTTCCCGGGGTTGTGATTCCAATTACGGCCGGCAGGGATAAGTCCATCAACTTGATCAAGGATGCCAATAATGGCAACAAGACCATTGGGGTGGTGGCTCAAAAAGACGAGCAGACCGAAAACCCTGGGGTAGAAGATATCAATGTGGTGGGAACGGTGGCACGCATTTTACGTGTGCTTCAAATGCCCGATGGTAACACTACGGTGATCATTCAAGGGAAAAAGCGCTTTCAAATTGAGAGTATTATCACCGAAAAGCCGTACATGACCGCCAAGGTCAGGGAAGCCAAAGAAGAGCGTCCAGTACCCAATGATGAGGAGTTTGAGGCCATTATCGATTCCATCAAGGAATTGGCTTTCAAGATCATTAAGGACAACCCTAATATTCCAAGTGAGGCCACTTTTGCCATCAAAAACATTCAGAGCAATTCGTTCTTGATCAATTTTGTATCCTCCAATATGAACCTTTCCGTTGCAGAGAAACAACAATTGTTGGAGATTCCAAACCTTCAGGAAAGGGCTTTGGCCACCTTGAAGTACATGAATATGGAACTTCAAAAGTTGGAACTGCGCAACGATATTCAGAGCAAGGTGCGTAGCGATATGGACCAACAGCAACGTGAATATTTCCTTCACCAGCAGATGAAGACCATCCAAGAAGAATTGGGCGGTCTGTCGTATGAGGAAGAGGTGGATGAAATGGGCGAAAAGGCCAAAAAGAAAAAATGGAGCAAAAAAGTTAAGGATCATTTCGAAAAGGAATTGGCCAAAATGCAGCGCATGAACCCGCAGGTGGCCGAATATTCCATTCAACGCAACTATTTGGATCTGATGTTGGATTTGCCTTGGGAAGAGTATTCCAAAGATAAATTTGACCTAAAACGCGCACAACAGATTCTAGATCGAGATCATTATGGACTGGAAGATGTAAAACGCCGAATTATAGAATATTTAGCGGTGTTGAAGCTCCGTAACGATATGAAATCGCCCATCCTTTGTTTGTACGGCCCTCCTGGGGTTGGTAAAACATCGTTGGGTAAATCTGTGGCTGAAGCATTGGGCAGGGAATACGTGCGCATGTCCTTGGGTGGACTTCGCGACGAAGCGGAAATCCGTGGACACCGTAAAACCTATATCGGTGCCATGCCCGGTCGAATCATTCAAAGTTTGAAAAAAGCGGGGACATCCAATCCAGTTTTCATTTTGGATGAAATCGATAAACTATCCAACAGCCATCAAGGGGATCCATCTTCGGCCATGTTGGAGGTACTGGATCCAGAACAGAATGCTGAATTCCATGATAATTTCTTGGAAATGGGCTACGATTTGTCTAAAGTGATGTTTATTGCTACGGCGAATAATCTGTCAACCATTCAACCTGCATTGCGCGACAGAATGGAGATCATCAATGTTACGGGCTATACCATCGAGGAAAAGGTGGAAATTGCCAAACGTCACCTGTTGCCCAAGCAGTTGGAAGAGCACGGACTTTCCACCAAAGATTTGAAAATTGGGAAACCTCAATTGGAGAAAATCGTAGAAGGCTACACCCGTGAATCCGGGGTTCGTGGTCTGGAAAAACAAATAGCCAAAGTGGTTCGATTTGCGGCCAAATCCATTGCAATGGAGGAGGAGTACAACCTAAAAGTGACCAACGAGGATATTGAAAAGATTCTGGGACCTGCTCGATTGGAACGTGATAAGTATGAGCACAATGAAGTGGCCGGTGTGGTCACAGGATTGGCTTGGACCAGCGTGGGAGGCGATATTCTGTTCATAGAATCCATTCTTTCCAAAGGAAAGGGCATGCTCAACATTACCGGAAACTTGGGTAAGGTGATGAAAGAATCGGCTACCATTGCCATGGAGTATATTAAATCGAATGCCGATACTTTTGGTCTTAATCCGGATATTTTTGACAAATACAACGTGCACATTCACGTGCCCGAAGGTGCCACTCCAAAAGACGGCCCAAGTGCAGGGATTACCATGTTGACTTCGTTGGTGAGTTTGTTTACCCAGAAAAAGGTAAAGAAAAGCTTGGCTATGACGGGTGAGATTACCCTTCGAGGTAAGGTGTTGCCGGTTGGAGGAATCAAGGAAAAGATCTTGGCGGCCAAACGTGCCCGTATCAAGGAAATTATTCTGTGTGAGGAAAATAGAAAGGATATTGAGGAAATTAAGGAAGATTACCTAAAAGGATTGACGTTCCATTATGTGACCGATATGAGTGAGGTAATCGACTTGGCCATTACCAAGCAAAAGGTGAAAAATGCCAAGACGCTTTAATTCCCTGACGGTTGTCATACCAAAATACCCTTAATTCTACCTATTTTTAAGGCATGGGAAAAATTACGATAGCCATTGATGGGTTTTCCTCCACGGGGAAAAGCACCATTGCCAAGCGATTGGCGACAGCACTCAATTATATTTATGTGGATACCGGCGCGATGTACCGCGCCGTTACCCTTTTTGCTTTAAACGAAGCGTTGATCAATGGAAAAGGAGAGTTGGATGCTGAAGCTTTGATAGAAAAGTTACCATCTCTCGAACTCAAGTTTGTACCCACTGGGGAGATGGGACGTTCCGAAATGTACCTGAACGGTGAAAATGTGGAGCATGATATCCGTTCCATGAAAGTATCGGGACAAGTAAGCACTGTGGCGGCCATTAAAGAGGTGCGCGAAAAGCTGGTGCAGATGCAACAGCAAATGGGCAAAGGAAAGGGCATTGTAATGGACGGCCGCGATATTGGTACCGTTGTTTTCCCAGATGCGGAACTAAAATTGTTTATGACCGCTTCACCCGAAACCCGTGCTGCACGTAGATACAAAGAATTGTTGGAAAAAGGGGAGGAGGTCTCCTATGATGAAGTACTCTTTAATGTTCAGGAACGTGACCGAATTGATTCTACCCGAACTATTTCGCCCTTAACAAGAGCCAAAGATGCCATTGAGTTTGACAATAGCGATATGGGCATTGAGGAACAATTTGAACGCATTTACGAATTTGCGAAACGAGTGATTGCGAAGGAGGGGTGATTTTGTGAAGCAACGGTTCTCGGCTATGAGTAGTTGCGAGGTTTAGCACTCAACTTTGCAAGTGTACACCGAACTGAAAATCCGCGAGGATTTTCTGAAGCCTGCCCTGAGCGCAGTCGAAGGGTAGTCGAATCCGTCGTAATTGCGGTTATACATTGTTGCCACCAGTTATTTTTTTAAGCAATTCCATTTACACTAAAATCAACAAATTCCTTTTTGTCAATAACATATTTAATGTTCCAATATATACTTCCTCCATCAAACCACATTTGCCATTCAGTTTTCCAAGAGACATCAGGTTTTTCAAAACCACGAATAAAATCCAAAAGACTATAACCATCCCATAAAAAGTTGACGTAAATAAATTTTTGTCCCTCATTGTCAATAAATCCGATATATTGTCGGACGTATTTTTTTAAATTCCGATGGATTATAGGTCCGTAGTGTTTTCCTTGATTTGGTTTGTTTTTATTTATCCGTTTTATTTGTTTTTTTAGTTGGTTTTCCAATTCAGCGATTTCTGTTTCAGTCGGTGTGAATCTTTTTTCGATTGGTGGGAAATTTGAAAATTCATCCGTGTATGATTTTGAGAAAATAGCACCTTCATATTTTTTGTTTTCAACCAATTTAATTTCTTGAGAAAAAGTCAAGCTGAAACAAAACAACAATATTATCGGAAGTAGTTTTTTCATAATTGGTGGCAAAGGCCACGCGGCTATGGCGAGTAGCGTTGCGAGCTTGCTCGCAAAAGCTACCTGGAGCCATTAGACGCTTATTCGCTATAGCCGCAAGTTGGGAAAAGTGCCCGTTTTTCCATTGCGGCGCGCTGGTCAATTTTGGTTTGTTTCGGATAAATATAGCGAATAAGCAGTCGTACTGCGTGGCCTTTGGGGGAAAATAGCTCGGGGAGAGGTGCCGCTTGCGGTACTGGCCGAGCGGCCGCAGGCATTTTTCCCCAACGGTCTCGGCTATGATTTCGTTGTGGAATCATCCGCAGGATTATTCCGCCGAAATCCAGCCGTTTGATTTATACTTTTATTTTGGTGTGGCACAAAACCACAATGAATTATAGCCAATGTTGTACGCTGGCTTTTATTTCCATTTATTTTCAAACTCTTCTTTTTCTATTGTAAACTCATTAAATTCGGTCAAATCAAGATTTTGGTCGGCAAGCATTCCAAATTCATCTTCAATATTTTGGTTATCATATCTTAAGGTTTTCCCATTTTCATAAACCTCCATTTGTCTTAAAACTTCTCCATTATTGTCCGTCTCGAAAAACCAAATTGATTTACCCCAACTGTCATATTGGTCTCCACGGGTTTCATTCCAATTTCGTTTGAAGTAATTCATTTTTTTACTGCTCACTTTTATTTCCGTTCAAATTTTAATTCAATATTATTCCACCAGTCATTTCGGTCAGAATTCAGAATATGCTTTTTCAATTCCAAATCCATTTTCTCGATTTGTTCCTTAAAATTTTTTAAAAGAACATTCTCTGAAATTAGTTTGTGGTCAATTACTTTTTGAATTTTTTGTCTTGTCCACAAATCATAGCCCAATTCATATTTCCATTCCAAATAATAATCTTCGTCAGCGTCATTCAATTCCTCAATCAGCATTTTATATCGAGACAGTAATTCCGCTGGACTTAATTCAGTCAGCTTTTCCACTTCATTAATGAATTCCGTGTAATCTTTCCAATATTTTTCGTCTTTTGTGGTATCCATTTTCAGCTTGCGTACAACGGTTGTATATGTAAAGTAACAGTTTTAAATGTAAATTAAATCATTAGGGATAAAGTTATTGTCTACTATTAAACCTAATTCGCCATAACCCATACTCGCAAAGTTATTTTCTACTTTTTCAATTAACGAATAAGGTGTTTAAAACAAAAATCTAAAGGATAGAGATTATAAAAGAGGAATAAAGTATTGATGGTGGAACGCTAAAATTTTATTCCACATGTTTATATATGGTTTCAACGAATGGCGTGTCGGCGGCAAACACAGGAAAGAATACCAAAAATGCTGCTCCACCACTTGCACTTATCACAACTAGGTCATTATTTGTATTTAGCCCGAATTTTACAGATGAATCTGCCAAAACCCATAACAAAACATAACTGAAATCAGTTTTTGTTTGATTATTTATCCTAAAGAAGTTTCTTTCCAAGCGTCCTTTCAACAATTTAGAATCCAGAATCTGGTCATCATCCACCAGTTCTGCATAAAGTTGATTTTGTGAATTTAGTTTCAAATTGACTTGAAAATCTGACCAATTTTCATGGTCATCTGATTTAAAATTTAAAGTGGACCATAGCGCGTAAAATTCGGCTTCACCGTTAAGAGGTTTATTCTGATAGGTTCCGATAAATTTTTGCAGCTCCTTTTCATTCAGATCAAGAAGGGCTTCATTCGTGGTAGCTTTTCGTACGCTTGAACAAGACCCCGACAAGATGGTCCAAATTAGAAATGGAAGAATGTTTTTCAAAATGTAGGGAACTTTAAAGGTTAAAAATCAATAAAATTTGCACACATAATTTTCATAGCACTTAATGGTATTTTCGATTGTTTTGGAAACTGAAAAATCAGATTTCATAGTTAAAAAGGCATTTTCAGCTATTTTTGAATATAATTTTTTGTCCAAATAAAGTCTGATGATCGCATCTGCAATTTCTTTTGGATTTCTTGGACTGATCAATAAACCTGTTTTCTCATGGGTAATTAATTCAGGATTCCCTCCAACTCTCGTAGCTATAACCGGTTTTTTTAGACACATTGATTCCATAATACTTCTAGACAGGCCTTCACTTAACGAAGGTTGAACTGAAATATCAGCACTTGCCACAATATTTAATGCATCGTTGCGACTTCCCAAGCTTGTAATAATTTGGTTGTTGGGACATTTTTTTAATTTTTTGATGGCCTTTTTATCGGAAGTTTTATTTCCAAAAACAACAAACCGGATTGGATATTTCTGCGGAATATGTGCAGCTGCGCTAAAAAAATAATCAACGCCTTTTACTTTGTCATAACGAGCAGAACAGGCGACCCAAAAACATTCCTTATCTAAAATTGGACTTTTTTCTATGTTTTTGAACCATTCTATTTTTTGTCCTTTGTAAACGGAAACGGTTTTCTTTTTGTTGATCAGTTGATTGCTTATCTGTTCTTCAACAAAATTTGATATGCAAACTATCTTATTCACTCGTGGATTTAAAACTGATAACCAGGCGGTGGGGTCATGCCAATACACTCCAGCAGAACCTCTATCTGCAATAACTTTGATGGGTAGACCAATGCAGGCAAAAGCACTATTTGAAATTCCCTTTGTCTCAAAAGCATGAAGAATGTTGTACCGATTTTTCTTAATATGCTTTCTAATTCTTCTGATAAACCCAAAATCAATTTTGTACTTGGGATAATCATCAATAACGGTTAACCCCTCATTTTTCAAGATTTTGCCATATGCTGTATTTGCATTTGTAATTACGTCAACGGAAATTCCAGCTTTATGAATTCCGATAATTTGTTCCATTTCTGTACGAATGGAGTGAGGGACTCTATTGGTTATACAGACAGCCAGTAATTTTATGATTTTTTGTTGCTCGGTAGTTGTTTTGTGCATTATTCTCTCCGGTTTTGGGTTACCAAAACTTGAAGTTTCTTCTTTTTTAAAAAGTAAACCAGGAGCAATTGATGGATGTACAAGTTGGGTTGATGTAACCCTGTTTCCAATTGATGGATCTAAATGCCTAAAACAAATAATATGGGGTCAGGATGACTGTGCTGTTCTTTTTGGATTTTTCGGTTTTCGTTCCAATTGTTGATGTGAAGGGCAATCAAAATACCAATGACCACAAGTATGATTTCGCCAACTGCGTATTTAAGATATTTGCTTGTTTTTCCTTCGTTGAGCAGTGTTTTACGGATGTTTCTAAAGAATTTAATCACGTTCTTCAATTTTGCGAGTGAGCACTTGTAGCTTTTCCTGCCTCGCTTTTATTTTTCCAATGGCATTGGATGTCCTCCCCATATCCCCGATAATATAGTTTTCCATTCGTGGGGTTCGTAATATGATTTCATAGTCAATTGGAATATTTCGATTGTCTTTTATGGAGGCGAGTTTATTGTAAAATGCCAGGGTGTTCTCTTCGTTTATGACCAAATTTCCAGTGTTTTGGTTCATGTTCCCTTCTGGAAAGTTGTACATGATGGGCTCAAATTTATTTTCCACATATCGGGTTATGGAGGCGAAATTATTCGCCATCAAGGCAAAATCACTGTAGTATTGAGATAGTTCCTTGAGGAGGTCTTTGGCTTTGATATCGTTGAATATGCCCGATGCCTTGGCCGATTCAAAAGAAGTGGAATAGCTTGTGGATGTTGCCGTATAATATAAAGGTTCCACATATTGCTGAAATTTGTCGATACCCATGGTTTTTTGTGGGTTCCTCAAATAGGTCAAAAGTGTATCCAAATACTCGGCCCTTTTGGTATAAAACAATGCATAGTATTCAAGTCGGTCTTGATCCTTTTTTAAATCCAGAAGAACATCCTCGAAAAAATTGTCCTCCACAATTTGGGATTTGCGCTTTTCATTCCAATTATTGATCTGTAGAGCAATCAAAATCCCGATGACGACCAATATGACTTCTCCAATGGCATAGACCAAATATTTGCTGAATTTGTTTTCGGATAGTAAGCGTTGACGGATTTTCCTAAAGAATTTGATCATGTGAGGTTGGTTGGTGGTTTTGTTGACTAATCCATTGATAATTAGTGATACACTAAAGATAGTCAACAAAATCTTACCGAAAACAAGTCTTAAATCTACATGACTAACTTAAGTTTAGGTTTTAATTATTTAAACAAAAAAGACGCCCAAAGGGCGCCTTATTTTATTGTCACATCGAGCGCAGTCGAGATGTGATTGAGTTCTCGACAGCTCCTTCGACTTCCTGCCTGCCGCAGGCGAGCGCTCAGGAATCAGCTCAGGGTAACATCTCGATGTAACTGTTGCTTACAAATTAGGAATCTTCAACACTTGATCGGGATGGATCAGATCAGGATTCTTCAATTGATCGGTGTTCGCTTCAAAAATTTTGGTGTACTTCATCGGGTCGCCGTAATAATGTTTGGCGATCTTGCTCAACGATTCCCCACTTTTTACGGTGTGGATGGCATAAACGGAATCATCTTCCACGGTAATATTGGCTTTAATGTCAGAAGGCTTCTCGCCACCAATTTCCTTGATCTTGTCCCACAATAGGTTTTTCTCATATTGGGTTTTGGTCATCCCTTTTATCTTCAAGATGTCGCCCTCAACAACCACATCGCCGTTTTTCACTTCCAATTTTTCGCCCAGATCCAACACGGGTTGGTACTTTGATTTTACGCTCATAATAATAAAATTTATAGTTAATGAATTGTAGCTTCAAGGTAACCAATACCCTGAAATTATACTATTAAATAATGGTTATACTTTTTTTGTGCGAAAGCTTGGTCGCGATGCTTTGTGAATCAATAAATTAATTGTATTTTTGCACTCCTTTTTAACAAGGCAGCAAGAGCGAAAAGGAAATTGAGACAAAATTTAAAAACCCTTTCACGGTAATTGTTCAACTCTTGTAAAACGTGAAATACAAATTAATATCAGCAAAAAATGGCTGAAGAAAAACAAAACGTTGAGGTAGAAGAAACTGCCGCAGCAACAGAAGTAAAAACAGAACAACCTAAACAAGATCCTCAAGAATTTCTTGACAATTTTGATTGGGATAAGTACAAAGAAGGAATTGAGCGTGTTGACGACAACAAGCTTCAAGAATTCGAGGCTCTAGTAGAGGAAAACTTTGTGGACACTGCCGATGAGGAAGTTGTGGAAGGTACTGTTGTACACATGACAGACCGTGAGGCCATCATCGACATCAACGCCAAATCTGAAGGTGTGATCTCGTTGAACGAGTTCCGTTACAACCCAGACCTTAAGGTAGGTGACAAAGTTGAGGTACTTATAGATATCCGTGAAGACAAGACTGGTCAATTGGTATTGTCTCACCGTAAAGCAAGAACCATCAAAGCATGGGATCGCGTAAATGCTGCCCACGACAAAGAAGAAATCGTTCAAGGTTTCGTAAAATGTCGTACCAAAGGTGGTATGATCGTAGACGTATTCGGTATCGAAGCGTTTTTGCCAGGTTCTCAAATCGATGTGAAACCAATCCGTGACTACGATCAGTACGTAGGGAAAAACATGGAATTCAAGGTTGTTAAGATCAACCACGAGTTCAAGAACGTAGTTGTTTCCCACAAAGCGTTGATCGAAGCTGACATCGAAGAGCAGAAAAAAGAGATCATCGGTCAGTTGGAAAAAGGACAAGTATTGGAAGGTGTAGTTAAAAACATCACTTCTTACGGGGTATTTATCGACCTTGGAGGTGTAGATGGTTTGATCCACATTACCGACCTTTCTTGGAGCCGTATCAACCACCCGAACGAAGTTGTAGAGCTTGATCAGAAATTGAACGTTGTTATCCTTGATTTCGATGATAACAAATCAAGAATTCAATTGGGTCTTAAGCAGTTGGAGAAACACCCATGGGATGCCCTAGGTGATGAGATCAAAGTAGGTGACAAAGTAAAAGGTAAAGTAGTTGTGATCGCTGATTACGGTGCATTTATCGAAGTTGCTGAAGGTGTTGAAGGTTTGATCCACGTTTCTGAAATGTCTTGGTCTACCCACTTAAGATCAGCTCAAGACTTTGTAAACGTAGGTGACGAGGTTGAAGCTGTTGTTTTGACTTTGGATAGAGATGATCGTAAGATGAGTTTGGGTATCAAGCAATTGACTCCAGACCCATGGACCGATATCACTGCTAAATATCCTGTTGGATCTAAACACAAAGGAATCGTTAGAAACTTTACCAACTTTGGTGTATTCGTAGAGTTGGAAGAAGGTATCGACGGTTTGATCTATATCTCCGATCTTTCTTGGACCAAGAAAATCAAACACCCATCTGAGTTTGTTGCCGTAGGTGACACTTTGGAGGTTGAAGTATTGGAATTGGATGTTGATGGACGTAAGTTGAGCCTTGGTCACAAGCAAACTACCGAGAACCCTTGGGATAAATACTCTGAGGACTTCGCAGAAGGTACCGTTCACACTGCATCTATCTCCGAGATCGTAGACAAGGGAGCTACTATCGACTTTAACGAGGACATCGTTGGATTTGTTCCAGCACGTCACTTGGAAAAAGAAGACGGTAAGAAACTTGTTAAAGGTGAAGAAGCAGAATTCAAGATCATCGAGTTCAACAAAGATTTCAAGAGAGTTGTGGCCAGCCACACTGCAATCTTTAGAGAGCAAGAAGACAGAAATGTAAAAGCTGCCAAGAAAAGAGCTGCTTCTACAGACGAAGCTGCTCCAACACTAGGTGATGCCAACGCTCAGTTGCAAGCCTTGAAGGATAAAATGGAAGCCGATTCCAAGAAAAAGTAATCGGTCTTTTCAATAATATGAAGCCCCGCTGGAAACAGTCGGGGCTTTTTTTATATATTCTCATTTTAAAGAATTCCTTACTTTTGTAATCAACAGAGTCGGTCACATCGCATATGAGTCAAAAAGTACTGCTTACTTCCAAAGAAATCAACATCATACTGCACCGGTTGGCCTGTCAACTGATGGAAAACCATCTTGATTTTAAAGACACTGCACTCATCGGAATTCAGCCCAGAGGTGTTTTTTTGGCGGAAAGGCTAGCAAAAATTCTCAAATCGGAATACAAGGTAAAGGACATCAATCTCGGATTCCTCGACATCACTTTTTTTAGGGATGATTTTGGTCGTGGAGAGATTTTAAAAGCCAATTCTACCCAAATGAACTTTTTGGTAGAGGATAAAAAAGTGGTGTTCATTGATGATGTGCTCTATACAGGTAGAAGTATTAGAGCCGCATTAACCGCAATACAGTCCTTCGGAAGACCAAGCAGCATAGAATTGTTAACCTTGATCGATAGAAGATTCAGTCGCCATTTGCCCATTCAGCCCAATTATAGGGGACGGCAGGTGGATGCCATCAACAACGAAAAAGTAAAGGTGATGTGGGAAGAGAATGATGGGGAAGATAAAGTATATTTAATAAGCAAATAGAATAGAATGAGCGAGTTAAGTGTAAATCACTTGTTAGGGATCAAATATCTGAACAAAAAGGATATATCGCTTATTTTTGAAACCGCCGACCATTTTAAGGAAGTCATCAACCGTTCCATTAAAAAAGTTCCAACCCTTAGGGATATTACCATTGCGAACATTTTTTTTGAGAATAGTACCCGAACCAAACTTTCTTTCGAGTTGGCCGAGAAACGGCTTTCGGCAGATGTGGTCAACTTTTCAGCGGGACAATCCTCCGTGAAAAAAGGGGAAACCCTCATCGATACCGTAAACAATATCCTATCCATGAAAGTGGATATGGTGGTGATGCGACACCCAAACCCGGGAGCGGGTATTTTCCTTTCCAAACACGTAAAGGCCTCCATAGTAAATGCGGGTGATGGCGCGCATGAGCACCCCACACAAGCATTGTTGGATTCTTTTTCCATCCGTGAAAAATTAGGTGATGTAGGAGGGAAAAATGTGGTGATCGTTGGTGATATTTTACACTCAAGAGTAGCTTTATCCAATATTTTTGCCCTAAAATTACAAGGAGCCAACGTAAAGGTCTGTGGGCCCAAAACACTTATTCCAAAACACATTGAATCTTTGGGAGTAACCGTGGAAACCGACCTGCGAAAAGCACTGCAATGGTGCGACGTGGCCAATATGCTTCGTGTGCAGAACGAACGCATGGACATTAGTTACTTCCCTTCCACAAGGGAGTACACCCAACAATTTGGGGTGAACAAACAGCTGTTGAACAGTTTGGACAAAGAAATTGTGATCATGCACCCAGGGCCAATTAACCGAGGGGTGGAAATCACAAGTGACGTTGCCGATTCCGACCAATCCATAATACTTCACCAAGTGGAAAATGGAGTGGCGGTTCGTATGGCAGTACTATATTTATTGGCTTCTAAAATTAAGTAAGATGATTCTCGACAAAGACGGAACTACCACAATAGTTTTCCAAGAGAAAACTTCACTTTCCACATTTTTGGAAAATTTGAACAAGGCTTACCCCAAAATTAAACACGACAACATAGTTGTCAACCTATTTTCATTCAATAACCTAAAGTCCAATGATCTTTTGGAATTTTTGGATTTGTCCAACAATCATAAAGGGTCAGGAAAATCTTTTGTTTTGGTAACGGACAAAGTAAGTTATGATGATATACCCGATGAAATAAGTTTGGTGCCAACTTTACAAGAGGCCAACGACCTTATTGAAATGGAAGAAATAGAACGCGACCTCGGAATTTAAAAGTTGTCAGTGTAAAATTGAAATTGAGTTTGGTTGAACTTGAATATTGAGTCTGAACTTCTATTGTTAAATTGTCAAAACTGAATTTTTAAATAAATAAGGAATGTTTTTTAACTTTCCATTTTTAATTTACAATTTGTGAAACTGACCATACTCGGTTGCTACGCCGCTACACCTAGAACATTTACCAACCCGACCTCACAAGTACTTGAAATTAAAAATCACTTGTTTTTGATTGATTGTGGAGAGGGAACCCAAGTGCAGCTGCGGAAGTATAAGGTCAAATTTTCGAGAATCAACCATATTTTTATTTCGCACTTACATGGTGATCACTTTTTTGGACTACCAGGCCTAATCTCCACCTTTAGATTATTGGGTAGGGATAAAGAACTCCATATTTATGGCCCAAAGGGAATAAAGGAAGCCGTTACCCTGTTTTTAAAATTGGGTGACTCATGGACCAACTACCCATTGCTTTTTCATGAATTGGAATCCAAATCCCCTGAATTGATTTTTGAAGATGATAAAGTAACGGTGGAAACCATTCCTCTGGATCATCGGGTTTACACCAATGGTTTTCTTTTCAAAGAAAAGGAGGCGCCCCGAACATTGGATGCAGATGCTGCAAAAAAATACGGTGTCGATAGGAGTCAATATCAAAACATTAAGGACGGCAAGGATGGTTTGGCCAATAATGGTGATGTAGTTCCTAACAAATTGTTGACTTTGGACCCGCCCGAACCCAAAAGCTATGCCTTTTGCAGTGACACGATGTATAAGGAAAGCATTGTGCCCCAACTAAAATCGGTTGACACCATTTACCATGAATCTACTTTTTTGGATTCCGAATCCCAGTTGTGTGCCAAAACCAAACACTCTACCGCCAAACAAGCTGCCCAAATTGCCAAGCAGGCCAATGCCAAACAATTGATTTTGGGTCATTATTCCACCCGTTACAAATCCATCGAACTTTTTAAAGAAGAGGCACAAGAAGTTTTCGCCAATGTGGAATTGGGTGATGACGGCAAGACATTTCAATTGTAAAAAGGGTTGAAAAATTCCAAAGGGGTTCCTTTGCCGAGTTTTGTTTTTTAACGAACTTCACAGGATGCAAAAAGACCTTGGCAACTACAGGAAATCGTACGAGAAAAGTGAATTGACGGAGGCCTCCATAAAGGAGAATCCGATGGAACAATTCCAAAAATGGTTCTATGAAGTAGAAGCTTCCGATGGGGTGGATGAACCCAATGCCGTGACGGTTTCGACCATTGGTTTGGACGGATTTCCGAAGAGTAGGGTAGTGTTGATGAAGAAATTTACCTTTGAGGGTTTTATTTTCTACACCAATTATCACAGTGAAAAAGGAAGGGCCATTGAAGCCAATCCATCACTTTGTTTGTCCTTTTTTTGGCCCAATATGGAACGTCAGATCATCATAAAGGGTAAAGCGGAAAAAATAGCCGAGAATCTTTCCGATGGATATTTCGAATCCAGACCCCATGGTAGTCAATTGGGTGCGGTGGTATCCAACCAAAGTGAAGTAGTTCCATCACGGGAATATCTGGAAGCGGAGTTGAAAAAATTGGAAGAAAAATACGAAAACAAAGAAGTGGAGCGCCCACCGCATTGGGGTGGTTATTTGGTGCGTCCGGTTTCCATGGAATTTTGGCAAGGGAGACCCAACCGGTTGCACGACCGTATCCGATATACCTTGCAAGAAGATTATGATTGGAAAATAGAACGTTTGGCACCTTAATTTTTTGGTTATGAAACAGCTCATTTTAATGCGACACGGCAAATCCTCTTGGGATTATGATGTTTCCGACAAGGACAGACCTTTACTGGAACGGGGAATCAAGGATGCGCATAAAGTGGCCAACACCTTCAAATTGCATGCTCCACAAATTAACTTTGCTTTCTCCAGCCCTGCAAACCGGGCTTTGCATACCAGCATGATCTTTACGCGAACCCTAAACTTTGACATGACCAATTTTAGGGTCAACGAACAATTGTATGATTTTTCTGGAGGGAGCGTTCAAAATTTTGTGGAACAATTGGACAACGGTCTTGACATTGTTGCCATTTTTGGACATAATTATGCCTTCACTTCACTTGCAAATACATGGGGAGATCAGTATATTGAAAACGTTCCCACGGCTGGACTGGTTCATATTACTTTTAATGTGGACGATTGGTCCAAAATTGCTACAGGAACCACTAAACAAACAGTCTTTCCAAAACACTTGAAATAATAGATGGTTAAAACAAAAAATGAATATATAAATCGGGAAATCAGTTGGTTGCACTTTAATGCAAGAGTGCTTCAAGAAAGTAGGGACAAAAACGTTCCACTGATAGACCGACTTCGCTTTTTAGGAATTTTCAGTAACAATTTGGATGAGTTTTTTAAGGTGCGCTATGCTACCGTAAAACGAATTGTGGAGGCTGGAAAATCGGGAAAAAGCGTTTTGGGTGGTGAAAAGGCCCAAGATTTATTGGAAGAAATCACCAAAATTGTAATTGCACAACAAACCCGAAGCCTTGAAATTTTTAAGGAGATTGACAGGGAACTTCGTCAAGAGAATATTTTCATCATTAAGGAAACGGAAGTAAGCGAAAGTCAAGCTGAGTTTATCCGGGATTACTTTTTCAAAAAGGTAAATCAGGAATTGATGACCATCATTTTGAACGATCTTGCCGAATTTCCTTTGCTTAAGGATACTGCTGCCTACCTCGCCGTGAAAATTGTCATGAAAAATGGTGTTGCTAGTGGAAAGCATAATAGATATGCCCTTATCGAAATTCCAAAAGGAATAGATCGCTTCGTGGTATTGCCCAAAGAAGATGGCAAGGATTACATCATTATATTGGATGATTTGATTCGATTTTGCTTGGACAGCGTGTTTACCATGTTCGATTTTGAATCCATTTCGGCACACATGATCAAGATTACCCGTGATGCCGAATTGGACATTGACAATGACCTGAGTAAAAGTTTTATCGAGAAAATCTCTTCCAGCGTTGAACATAGAAAAATCAGTGATCCCGTTCGTTTTGTGTACGACAAGGGAATCCACAAAGACACGCTGCAATTCCTTAAAGATAAAATGGACATTACCGATACCGATAGTGTCATTCCAGGAGGTAGATACCACAATAGACGGGATTATATGGGATTCCCAAGCTTGGGCAGGTTTGATCTCATGTACGATAAAATTGATCCGCTACCTGTGAAAGGGTTCAGTATGCAAGGAAGTTTACTGAACATGATCGCACATAAAGATTATATGATCTATGCACCTTACCATACGTTCAGCTATGTGACCAAATTTTTAAGGGAAGCCGCTTTAGATCCCTTGGTGCGTACCATTAAAATTACCATTTATCGTTTGGCCAATGATAGCCAAATTGCACATGCTTTGGTAAATGCTGCCAAAAATGGGAAACAGGTAACCGTTCAAATTGAGTTACAGGCTCGATTTGATGAACAAAACAACATCGAATATGCCAACTACTTGCAGGCAGAAGGGGTAAACCTGATTTTTGGTGTGCCTGGTTTGAAAGTGCATAGTAAAATCTGCATGATCGAACGTGAAGAGGAAGAAGGACTGAAGCGTTATGGATTTATCAGTACGGGGAACTTTAACGAGTCCACCGCAAAAATATATACCGATTATACCTTGTTCACGGCCCATGAAGGGATTTTAAAGGATATGAGCAAAGTATTCGAATTCTTTGAAACCAACTACAAGATCAATAAATACAAGCATCTTATAGTCTCCCCACATTACACGAGGTCAACATTTATAAAGTTGATTGAAAAGGAGATTAGAAATGCCAAATTAGGGAAGGAAGCCTACATCAAAATAAAGATGAACAGTCTCACTTCTTACGACATGGTGGATAAATTGTATGAGGCAAGTAGGGCAGGAGTTAAGATTCAGATGATCGTTCGTGGAATCAACTGCTTGATTCCTGGCGTTGAGGGCATGAGCGAAAATATAGAAGCCATTAGTGTGGTCGATAAGTTCTTGGAACACCCAAGATTGTTCATTTTTGGAAATGATGGCGACCCAAAAATCTATATTTCCTCAGCAGATTGGATGACCCGTAACCTTGATTTTAGGGTTGAGGTGGGATGCCCAATTTATGACCCGGATATTCGTCAGGAGTTGTTGGATACCTTCGAAATTTCTTGGAGGGATAACTTAAAGGCTCGAGTGTTCTCGGCCAAACAGGACAATGCATATAAAAAGCGTCCCAAGAACGTAGCCGAACTACGCTCCCAGTTCGAGCTGTATTTTTATTATCAAGATAAATTGAAATCGTAAAGAAAGCCATGCACCTAACCGTGCATGGTTTCTTTTTTGCCCAGATTTTTCATCAATTCGGCTTCGTAGTCCAAAAGGTCTTGCCATTTTTTATCCACTACCTCTTTGTTGCCATACTTGCGGGCAAATTTGAGGAACATAGTGTAATGGTTGGCTTCACTAACCATGAGATTGCGGTAAAACTCAGATAGTTCTTCGTCGTTGATTTCTTCGGAAAGTAAACGAAATCTTTCGCAGCTTCTAGCCTCGATTAGGGCAGCGTACAAAAGTTTGTGCACCAAATGCGTATCACGACTTCCTCCTTTTGGGAAGAATTTCATCAATTCGATAACGTATTCATCTTTGCGCTCACGTCCCAATACCCAGCCTCTTTTCAAGATTCTGTCGTGCACCATATGAAAATGCCCCATTTCTTCACGTGCCAAGGCGGTCATTTCCTTTACCAATTCCGATTTTTCTGGGAAACCAATGATCAACGAAATGGCCGTACTGGCGGCTTTTTGCTCGCAATACGCATGATCCGTCAAGATTTCTTCGATATTCTTTTCTACAATGTTTACCCATCTCGGGTCGGTCGGTAATTTTAGGCCTAGCATCATTCTAATCTTTATGGCAAAGATAATTTGATAGGATTAAATAAATTCCCCCATCCCTCGTTATATTTGTGAAACCAACAGATTCTAGTCTATTCTTATGGTCCAAACCTCTAAAGCGTATCTCTCCGATATATTACAATTAAACCTATCCGAGGCCGAATACCAATGGTTGATAGGTGCGGTGGAAAAAATCCTGGATACCAAAAGCAAAAAGGATTTATACATTACCTATAGCCTTTGTGCTTCCAAAATTCAAGACAAACCCATTAACAATTTTGGTGCTTCTGATTTTGAATGGAAGTCCTATTTGGAAGTGCAAAATGCTTCAACCTTGGAGATGGCTAGAATTTTTATTCTGGTTGCTGCTTTGGAGGCAAGTGAAGAATTTTTGCAATCTGTTCAACAATTGATTCAAGTAGCCGATAAAACCGAGTTGGTAACTTTTTTGAAGTTTTTGATCCTGTTGCCAGAACCAGAACATTTCAAGTTTGCGGCCGTTGAAGCCTTGCGGACGAATATTGCCACGGTGTTTAATGCCATTTCACAGCATAATCCATATCCATCACGCTATTTTACCAGCCATGAATGGAATCAGATGTACCTCAAGTCAGCATTTATGATGCAAGACCTGAAGCAAATTCCTGAAATCGAGAAAATGGCCAATGCAGATTTAACGCGTATCATTTCCGATTATGCGCACGAAAGATGGGCAGCCTCAAGAGAAATTGATCCCATGTTCTGGAGACCCGTTTCCAATTTTGTAAAAGGGAATTTGGTAAATGATATCGAACGAATTTTGCAAAGTGAAAATATAAGGGAACAAAAGGCAGGAACATTGGTTTGTTTTCATTCCAACCTGAATGAAGCTAAAGAATTACTCAAAAAACATGACACCCACCTACCCAAAGTAGCGCAGGGTGATTTAACCTGGAAAAATTTATAGTATCATGGATGATAAATTAATGATCATAGATCCACACGTTCACATGACCTCAAGAACTACGGATGATTATGAGGCCATGGCCGCAGCGGGTGTTGTTGCCGTTATAGAACCATCTTTTTGGCTTGGACAAGCTAGAACTCAGGTGGGTTCGTTTCAGGACTACTTTAGTAGTCTTGTGGGTTGGGAGCCTTTTAGGGCATCCCAATTCGGTATCCAACATTATTGTACCATTGGATTGAATTCAAAAGAAGCCAACAATGTTCCTTTAGCCGAAGAAGTAATGGAATTGTTGCCTCTTTATCTACACAAAGAAAATGTGGTTGCCATTGGTGAAATTGGTTACGATGATCAAACCAAGGCCGAAGACCGTTTCTTTAGGGAGCAATTGGAATTGGCCAAAGCTTTTAACATGATGGTTCAAGTACACACGCCACACCGTGACAAAAAAGCAGGGACCATAACCAGTATGGAAGTTTGCTTGGAACACGGTATCGACCCTGGAATGGTGGTTATCGACCATAACAATGAAGAAACCGTGAAAGATGTTTTGGATCGTGGATTCATCGCTGCCTTTACCATCTACCCAAAAACTAAAATGGGAAATCAACGTATGGTAGAAGTGGTTCGAAAATTCGGAAGCAACAATATTATTGTGGACAGTTCTGCCGATTGGGGTGTAAGTGACCCTTTGGCCGTGCCAAAAACAGCCAATTTGATGTTGCAGAATGGTATTCCACGCGAAGATGTGGTAAAAACATGTTACCAAAATGCGTTGGATTTCTTCGGTAGATCAGGAAAAATGAAAGAGGAGCACTGGTTGACCCCTGAGGCCATCGACCAACGTAAACTCTATAATGACAATAGTGTTCTTAGAGGCCAAGAGCCCAAAGTAGAGGACAACAAAATCGTTTAATGGGGCCACGTTTAAAGGCATATCTTCAGCTGTGTAGGCCTGCGAACTTGCCTACCGCCGCAGCCGATATTATTGCAGGAATGTCCATTTCAGGATTATTTTTAGGCTTATCAACCTTTGAATTTCCAATGAATGTTCCAGGGCAAGCATTCCTTTTGATTCTTGCATCTGTTTTTTTATATGCAGGTGGTGTAGTGCTCAATGATGTTTTTGATATCGAAATTGACAAAGTAGAACGTCCTGAAAGACCCATCCCAAGTGGTGTGGTACCTTTAGGTAAAGCAAGCTTTTTCGGTTTTCTTTTATTGATCATTGGAATTGGGTTGGCTTTTTTGGCCAATACCCTCAGTGGATATGTTGCTGTGCTATTGGCGCTTGCCATTCTTTCGTATGACAAGTATGCAAAACATCATTCTTTTTTTGGGCCACTAAATATGGGAATTTGCCGTGGATTGAACCTATTAATGGGAATAACTCTATTTGATGGTTTTGAAAATTGGCCCTATGTGCTGATTCCCATCGTGTTTATTTTTGCAGTGACCATGATCAGTAGAGGAGAGGTTCACGGTAAAAACAAGGGCAATATTTTACTTGCAGGATTGTTATATGTGATAGTATTGATTGGAATTGGAGCTTTGCATATGGTTTATGCAGCATCCAACCTAACATACTTGGTGTTTTTATTGCTTTTCGCTTTGATGGTATTTAGGCCATTGGTTACCGCATACAAGGAAAATATGCCCAACAATATCAAAAAAGCAGTGAAAGCTGGAGTATTGTCCATAATTTTATTGGATGCAGCCATTGCGGTGGCCTATTCCAATATTTTGGTTGGACTTTTAATACTTTTATTATTGCCATTATCGATTTTTTTGGCAAAACAATTTGCAGTTACATAGCATATGGACATAAGTACATTGCCTACGATTCAACAAGAATTTAACGTACGGTACACATATCAACTTCTTTTTACCCAGCATTTATTTGCATTGGAAAACCCTTTGTTTAAAAATGTGCTGGAAGCTTATCGCCCGAACGAACCTATCAAATGTCTTTTTGTGGTGGATCAGGGTGTTTTTGATGCCCATTCAGGGCTTGAAGAACACATACACGCCTATTGCAATCACTTTAAGCATCAAATTCAATTCACGGAATTGATTGTGGTGCCAGGTGGAGAAGCTAGTAAAAAAGACCAAAAGAGCGTTGATAAATGCTTGGAAGGCATCAACAACAATGCCATTTGCCGACATTCATTTGTAGTGGCCATTGGTGGAGGGGCTGTGGTTGATATGGTGGGATACGCAGCGACCATTGCTCATAGAGGGGTACAGTTGATTCGGATTCCAACAACCGTATTGTCACAAAATGATGCCGCGGTTGGAGTGAAGAATAGCGTAAACGCTTTCGGAAAGAAGAACTTTTTGGGCACTTTCGCCATACCCTATGCCATCATCAACGATTTGGAATTCTTGAAGACCCTGGAGCAACGGGATTGGGTAGCAGGAATTGCTGAAGCTGTTAAAGTTGCATTGATCAAGGACAAAACCTTTTTCGAATATATTGAAGCTAATGCAGAGGCACTTGCCAATCGTGAAATGGAGCCTATGGCCTATTTGATCCACCGTTGTGCCGAATTGCACATGGAACATATCTCTAAAGGAGGTGACCCTTTTGAAAAAGGCTCTTCCAGACCGTTGGATTTCGGACATTGGTCGGCCCATAAATTGGAATACATGACCCAATATAAAGTGCGTCATGGAGAGGCGGTAGCTATCGGAATGGCCATGGATATGGTCTATGCCAATTTGATTGGTGTTTTCAATGGGGATTTGGAAAGGATTCTATCAGTACTAAAAAAGGTTGGCTTTGACTTGGATTTGCCTTTAGAAACTGACGCTGAAATTCAAGAACTCCTCAAAGGAATTGAAGAATTCAGGGAGCACTTGGGCGGAGAACTTACCATAACGCTCATTCCTGAAATTGGTAAAAAAACAGACGTACATACCATAGATTACAAAGTAATGGAGGAAGCAGCCCGTAGCTTTATGTACAAACCGCAGAACTCCTTATGAGAATAAAAGATTACCACTTAACCTATTGCACCAACATTCACGCAGGAGGTGATTGGGAAGAAACCTATACAAGCCTCAAACAAAATCTCCCCTCAATTAAAAACGATGTATCCCCGAACGAAACTTTTGGTCTGGGACTGCGTTTGAGCAATGCCGCAAGTGAAGAAGTCACTGATGAGCAATTGCAGGAATTCAAAGATTGGCTTGCAGAGATTGATTGCTATGTGTTTACCATGAACGGATTTCCCTATGGGAACTTCCATGGAGAACCGGTAAAAGATCAAGTCCATGTTCCCGATTGGACTACTGATAAAAGATTGAAATATACTTTAAGACTTTTCAAGCAATT
This sequence comes from Allomuricauda sp. NBRC 101325, assembly GCF_030268205.1. Lineage (GTDB taxonomy): Bacteria > Bacteroidota > Bacteroidia > Flavobacteriales > Flavobacteriaceae > Flagellimonas. Next base: position 69,065 of record NZ_BSQF01000005.1, on the reverse strand, counting down.
GGATTTTTTAGCTCCCAAAGATTTGGAGTGCGGAATTTCCACATCCCCAGTTTCCTATAAACATTGGTTCAAAACGAATGAGGAAAAGGATAAAGCTTTCCAAATAGGGGCGACAAATATGGTTCAGGTAGCATTGGAATTGTATCAAACCGAAAAAAAATCGGGCCGTTATATGCATTTGGACATAGAACCCGAACCCGACGGCTTTTTGGAGAACACCCAAGAGGTACTCGATTTTTATGATACCTATTTAATTCCGGAAGCCATTAAAATATTTGGGGAATTGGAATTCAACAAGAAGGAATCCGAGGCCTTACTAAAAAAATATATTACCGTTTGCTATGACGTTTGTCATTTCGCATTAGCCTACGAAGAACCAACTTTAACTTTTAATCAGTTAAAGCATGCTGGTATAAAAGTTGGGAAAATTCAAGTGAGTGCGGCACTCAAAATTCTTTTTAACGAAGACAAAGTGGATGAGTTGTGGAGTACCTTGGCTCAATTTAATGAGCCCATTTACTTGCACCAAGTGACCGAAAAAGTGAATGGAAAGGTGGTCACTTATAATGATCTTCCTATGATTTTGGAGAAAAAAGCGCCATTTGATGAATTGCGTTCCCATTTTCATGTGCCTATCTTTTTAAAGGATTATGGCTTGCTGCAATCTACCCAAGATCAAATAGAAAAGGTGTTGGATTTTTTGAAGAATAATTTTGTGAGCAGCCATATTGAAGTGGAAACCTATACTTGGGATGTGTTGCCTGAAAAACTAAAAGTTCCCATTACCGAATCCATTGCAAGGGAATTGAATTGGATGAAATCCAGATTGTAATGAAGAAGACTGTTGTTATCAATGTTGTAGGATTGACCCAAAGATTGATTGGGGAGCACACCCCATTTATTAAATCTTTTTTGGAAAGGGGAAAGGGAAGTGTTGTTCAACCTGTATTGCCTGCAGTGACCTGTTCGGTACAAAGTACTTACCTAACTGGAAAATGGCCTTCTGAGCATGGAATTGTGGCCAATGGCTGGTATTTTAAGGATGAATTGGAGGTAAAGTTCTGGAGACAGGGCAATCCTTTGGTGCAATCCGATAAAATCTGGGACGAGCTCAAGCAAAAGGACCAAAACTTTACCTGTGCCAATATGTTTTGGTGGTACAATATGTACAGCACTGTGGATTTTAGTGCCACTCCAAGACCTAACTATTTGGCTGATGGCAGAAAGATTCCAGATATCTATACCTATCCTTCAGACTTGCGCGACAAGCTGCAAGAGAAGTTGGGGACTTTCCCATTGTTCAATTTTTGGGGCCCCAATACTTCCATTAAATCGAGCAAATGGATTGCAGATGCCACTGTGGAAATGGATAAGGAAAACAATCCTACCTTGACTTTGGTCTATTTACCTCATTTGGATTATAACATTCAGCGTTATGGCCTTGATTTTAATATCATACAAAAAGATTTAAACGAGATAGATGCCGTTGTAAAGGATTTGATGGAATACTACGAAGCGCAATCGGCAAACGTGGTCCTATTGTCCGAATATGGCATCACGGATGTTTCAAATCCTATCCACATCAACCGTTATTTACGCAAAGAGGGCTATTTGGACATTCGAATTGAACGTGGTCTAGAACTTTTGGATGCAGGGGCAAGCAAGGCTTTTGCTGTTGCTGACCATCAAATTGCCCATGTGTATCTAAAAGATTCTGCTGAAAGTGATAAGCTGTTTGCATACCTGAAAACGATTCCTGGGGTTGAACGAGTGATTCCAAAAAACGAATTGGACAAAGACCATTTAGCTCATGAGCGAGCAGGGGACTTTGTATTGGTTGCTGATAAGAATAGCTGGTTCACCTATTATTTTTGGGAAGATGATGCCGTGGCACCTGATTATGCCAGAATGGTGGACATTCATAAAAAACCAGGGTATGATCCCGTTGAAATGTTGACCGATCCTGCGGATAAACTTACCATGCTCAAAGTGGTTTGGAAGCTCCTCAAAAAGAAATTGGGATTCAGAACCGTATTGGACATCATCCCTTTAAAGGCTGAATTGATAAAAGGATCTCATGGAAGAATCCCTGAAGATAAAGATGATTGGCCAGTGTTAATCACTAACAATTCGGATAAACTGTCTCAATCAGAATTGCTTTCAACGGAAGTATATGAAATTCTAAAAAACCATGTAACAACCTAAATTATGGAAACATTTTTCAAAATCTTCGCCATTGTTTTTACACTTTTGTTTGGTTATGCCATAGCGGTACAATACAACGATCCTGATGCGCTCAATTGGATTTTAATTTATTTGGCCGCAGCTGTTGCCTCTGTTTTGTTTTTGATGAAAAAACTAAAGCCAGTTGTTTATTTTATCCTGACTATTTTCTTTTTGGTGCTTTTTGTGGTGTACTGGCCCGAAACCTATGAAGGGGTACAGTTAGATCATGGCATGAAAACCGTAAATATTGAAGAGGGAAGAGAATCTTTGGGCTCTTTGATTGCTGCAGTGGTTATGCTGATTCTTGGTTTGCGAACCCGCTTTGTGAATAAATCAAAAGTCTAGGTCGAATTCTTTTCGAAGTAAATCGATATTCGGGTTTTTCTCCCGAAGCTTTTCATATTTCTCAGCAGGTGTAAAGGCAAACTTTTTGGCTACTTCTTCATTTACCGTGATAAACAAGTTGATGGAGTAGTTGTTAAGCTTTTCTTTGAGGTAATCCATCATCAGACTTTGCTCCCGTTCAATTTCCTTTTTCATGGTATTGTTCGGTAGCTCAATCCAGATGGTGTTCTCATTTTTAAGCTTGGGCACATCCGTTTGAAAATTACTCGCCAAGATTTTACGCCCCTGATTTTCCAATAAATGTACCCTGTCGTCCCAATGCTGTTGCATCGTAGCTTCGTCAAATGGGTCTTTGGGTAAATTCGCTTCGTCTTTGTCAACAATCTTGGTGTTCACATGGGCTTTTTTTACCTTGATGCTGGACAATGAAAGTCCAGATACACGTTTTTCAGTGCCTTTTAACTGAATCTTTTTGGGTTCATAACTGGGTTTTGGCTCACTTACTAATTCCTTTTGAGGTTGCGGTTCTGGGACTGTTTCAACAGTTTCTTGTTTTTCGGATATAATGGGTGCTTCAACCTGCTTGGCAGGTGCTTCTTGTGCTGGAATTGAAGTGGCCTGCCCATTGGTAGCCTTTGGTTTGTTCTTAAAATAAGAAGCTGGAATTATAAAATCAGCGTTTTTTTTTTCTCCATCGAAAGTGATGGAGGCTAATTTCATAAGGGTAAGTTCAACGAGCAGCCGTTGATTTTTACTGGATTTGTACTTTAAATCACAATCGTTGGCCATATCCAAGGCTTGCAATAAAAAGGCTGTGGAGGCTTTTTTTGCCTGTTCCTGATAATGTTTGGCCACATCTTCTCCAACTTCCAATAAACTTAAAGTATCTGGATGTTGACAAACCATCAAATCCCTAAAATGCGAAGCCAAGCCTGTGATAAAATGATGTCCATCAAAACCTAACGATAGCGTTTTGTTGAAAAGCACCAAAAGTTCAGGAATGTTGTTCTCAAGAATCAGGTCGGTGGCCGAAAAGTAAATATCGTAATCAAGAACATTGAGGTTTTCCGTTACGGATTTGCGCGTTAATTGTTTGCCTGAAAAACTTACTACGCGGTCAAAAATAGACAACGCATCCCGCATGGCACCATCTGCTTTTTGGGCAATAATGTGCAGGGCACTTTCTTCAGCTTCAATATCTTGTTGCTCGGCAATATATTTTAAATATTCGGTCGCATCTTTTACTGTGATTCGCTTAAAATCAAAAATCTGGCACCTTGAAAGTATGGTGGGGATGATTTTATGCTTTTCAGTGGTTGCTAAAATGAAAATGGCATGCTTTGGTGGTTCTTCCAAGGTCTTCAAAAAAGCATTGAAAGCCGACTGGGAGAGCATATGCACCTCGTCGATGATATACACCTTATATTTTCCAACTTGTGGTGGAATGCGAACCTGATCGATTAAGCTTCGAATATCGTCCACGGAATTGTTGGAAGCGGCATCCAATTCAAAAATGTTGAATGCAAAATCCTCATCTTCCCGTTCCGAGCCATCTTGGTTGATTTGTTTTGCCAAAATTCGGGCGCAAGTAGTCTTTCCCACCCCTCTAGGGCCGCAAAAAAGTAAAGCTTGCGCTAAGTGGTTGTTATCGATGGCATTGAGCAATGTATTGGTAATAGCCTCCTGTCCCACAACATCTTTAAATGTCTGGGGGCGGTATTTCCTCGCCGATACTACAAAAGGTTCCAAAGTTGCTGCCATTGAATAAATACAAATATAAAAATAGGAGCGGGTAAAGCGATGTGATAGCAGCCAGTAAAGTCTTTTTTTATTAACAATTAGGATTACCTTTGCGGCCAGCAGGCCACCTTATCGCTGCGAGCTTGTGAATGCAGGTTCGAAGAGGAAAGTCCGGACACCATAGTGCAGCATAGCGGGTAACGCCCGTCCGTCGAAAGGCGAGGACAAGTGCAACAGAAAGCAAGTACAGTTCGGCTGTAGTGAAACCAGGGAAACTCTATGTGGTGAAACGTCATGTAAACCAATGTTTGAGGGCTGCACGCCCGAGTTGGAGGGTAGGCGGTTCGAGCCTTTGGGCAACTAAAGGCCTAGATAAATGATAAGGGTATACAGAATCCGGCTTATGGCCTGCTTTTATTTTATTTCAAAGAAGCTAAAAATACTGCTACCGTATTTTCTTTGTTCCGAAAATTTTGAGTGTTCTGATAAGTCAGTTTGGTCTGAATGTTCAATGACTAAAACTCCATCTTCGAGCAATAAATCTTGCTCAAAAACCAAATTGGCAATCTTTAAAAATTCTTCGGTCTCAAATGCGTACGGCGGGTCGGCAAAAATAAGGTCGAACTTTTCGGAACATCGTTCCAAATATTTGAAAACATCCGCCTTAATGGCATCAATAGAAAAGTCCAATTCTTTTGCTGTTTTAGAAATGAACTGAATACAACCTGGAAAGGCATCCACAGCAGTAATGTCCTCAACACCTCTAGATGCAAATTCATAACTGATATTGCCGGTACCAGCAAAAAGGTCGAGCACTTTTAATTCGTCAAAATAAAAACGGTTATTCAATATATTGAAAAGTGACTCCTTTGCCATATCCGTCGTGGGGCGAACGGGCAATTTTTTTGGAGCGGTCAGTCGCTTTCCTTTATATGTTCCAGAAATAATCCGCATTTATAATGCACTTAAAATAGAGAAGTCAATGCTTTCGTTTTCCAACTCATCAATGGGAAAACTAGGATTGCTGGGTACAAAAACAGAAACGTGTTTTACATATGTATAGCACAGCTCGTAAATAGGATCTCCCTCGGAAACTGCTCCGAACAATTTTAATTGTACTTTTTCCAAATCCACATTCAACTGTTCCATGCTGAACAATAAGTAGTAGAGAAAATCCTCCTTGGTCTTGAACTCAAATTGATTGTAGAACAACAATTTTTTATCAGCAATGACCATCATTTCCATTTCCTTGTCCGAAACTTGAACATAACAAACAGGTTCGGTACCCATTCGATTTTGGTTCAACAAGGTTGAAATCAATACCGTGCCACTATGCTTGAATTCAAATTCCCCAAAAAGCTCAAAAATGTAATTGTTGATATTGGTATAGGGTATATAAACGTTTACCAATTCCTGGTTGGGGATCTCATCATAAGCGATAAGATCGTTCGCCATTATTTTGGCATTGAACTTTAAATAGTTTGGAAGCTCTTCCTCATTAAAAAGTGGTTTGGGCACCAAACTGAACATATTGTTTTTATGGATGACCATTACTTCAGAGAAGTTTCGCCCTATGTCTCCTTGGTCACTAAGTTTGGCCTTGAGTTCCTTTAATAATAGGTATGGCGTAGAGGGTGTGTTGAACCGAACTTTTTCGAAGGCCAATATTTTATTGGTGATCGTGTCCGACACACAAAAAGAAAGTCCATTCAAGCCAGCTTGAATGGACAGTTTCCTATAGGTAGTATTTTTTACTATTTGTGCTATAGTTAGTTGTTTTTCCTATCGTAAATAGGGGGCCAGTTTCCATTGGTACTAACATCGGTCAACGAGCCAACTTTAATCTCGGCACCGTTAACTTCCTCAACACTTTGGTGTGATTTTTCTTTCTCCAACAAGTCAGTTGGTTGATCAAAAAGCACAACATCTTTTTTCACTTTTGCTTCAAAAACAGGAGCTTTAAAACCGCTCTTGTCAATAATTTCAGCTTTCATCTCAAACTTCTCGTTATTTTGAGCGTAAGGAACATCCATCATGGTTTTGTAACGAGTGTCGGCTCCAAAAAGGGAATCTTTAACACTAACCGTACCCAAGGTGTCAATGATGATGGTATCTTGTTGCATATCAATTTGATACGCTTTGTCATACCTCATGAAAGATGAATCACGTTGTGTGGTAATGGTGTAACTGCCTGTGTCGATAAATTGAACTAGGCTTTGAAAATCGTTGGCATATTTACCGTTAACGGTCTTATATGCTTCTTGTGAATTTCGAATGTCTTTAAGTTTAGAAATTACTTGAGCAAATCTTTCTCTTCTAACTTTGTTGAATTCGATTGGGGCATTGATGGATTCATATATCATGTAACCTAGGTAAATGCTCAAAAGTCCAAAAAGAATTACCAAAACTGGTTTGATTTTTTGAGGTAACAACCTATCAATCAAGAATACTAGCCCTACGGTCACAAGGCATATTAAAACAACAATAAGAATTAAATTTAACATATCTGATACAGTCTTTCAAAGTTAATTTAGTGGTTACTGACAAATCTACAATTTTTTTTTAATCAGGAAACTTTTTGCTTTAAAAAACCGCACTATATTTAAGGCTCATGAAGGATTTTAACACACCTGAATTTCTAAAAATTTTAACCGAAAAATTCCCCCATTTACCTACTCAAAAGCAAGGTTTGGCACTTAAAAAGTTGGCTAGCTTTGTTTTAGATGGTAAAAAGGATCAGGTTTTCTTGCTGAAAGGATTCGCTGGAACCGGGAAAACCACCTTGATCGCTACTTTGGTAAATAATTTGTGGAAAATGAAAATGAGTGCCATTTTAATGGCACCAACGGGTAGAGCGGCAAAAGTTATGTCGGTTTATTCAGGTAACAAAGCATTTACCATCCATAAAAAGATCTATTTTCCCAAAAAGCAATCGGGTGGAGGTATTCAATTTGTTTTGGCCCCGAACAAGCATCGCAATACCATATTTATAGTGGATGAAGCTTCCATGATTCCCGATACCCCGGCCGATTCCAAACTCTTCGAGAACGGTTCCTTATTGGATGATCTAATGTTTTATGTGCACTCTGGTCATAATTGCAGATTGATATTGATTGGGGACACCGCGCAGTTGCCCCCCGTAAAATTGGAATTGAGCCCAGCGTTGGATGAAAACCGTCTTTCCTTAAATTATGATAAGGAAATCGAATATTTGGAACTCGACGAAGTAATGCGTCAAAGAGAAAATTCTGGTATACTCCATAATGCTACCTTATTAAGGGAACAACTGCAATCTGAGTTTTTTGATGATTTTAAATTCGATTTGGCGCATTATAAGGATATCGTTCGATTGGTAGATGGCAATGAGATCCAAGAAGCCATTGATTCATCCTATTCAGAAAATGGAAAGGAGGAAACCGCCATTATCGTCCGTTCCAACAAAAGGGCCAATCTCTACAACCAAAATATTAGGGAACGCATTCTTTTTCTGGAAAACGAAATTGCCGTAGGCGATTTTATGATGGTGGTAAAGAACAACTATTTCTGGTTGAAGGCCACTTCCGAAGCTGGGTTTATTGCCAACGGAGATATTATCGAGATCTTGGAACTTTTTGCCATTAAAGAATTGTATGGATTCACTTTTGCGGAGGTAAAAGTAAAGATGGTGGACTATCCCAATCAAAAGCCATTTGAAACGGTTCTTTTGTTGGATACGATAAATGCAGAATCCCCATCCCTGTCCTATGAAGATGGCAACCGATTGTACCAAGAGGTAATGAAGGATTACGAGCATGAAAAATCCAACTACCGAAAATTCTTAGGCGTTAAAAACAATAGGTTCTTCAATGCATTGCAGGTAAAGTTTTCCTATGCCATAACTTGTCATAAATCACAAGGTGGGCAATGGGATACCGTTTTTGTGGAACAGCCTTATTTGCCAAACGGTGTAAGTAAGGACTATTTACGATGGTTGTACACGGCGGTTACCCGAGCCAAAAAACAACTCTATTTAATAGGTTTCAAAGATGATTTTTTTCTTGACTAGGAAAAACTTACTTTAGACTAACCATGAACATTGAACCAAATACTATAATCAGCATATTTTTAGGAATTGGACTGGCTGCCTCTGTGGGCTTTCGAGTATTCCTGCCACTTTTTGCCCTTAGTTTGTCGGCCTATCTGGGTATTTGGGAACTCAACGATAGCTGGCAATGGATCGGTAGTTTGGCCGCTTTGGTGGCATTGGGCGTAGCCACTTTGGTGGAGATTTTCGCTTATTTTATTCCTTGGGTGGATAATGCCCTGGATAGCTTGGCGATACCTTTGGCCGGAATTGCAGGAACCGCGGTTATGGTTTCAACCGTGGCCGATTTGGACCCTGTGGTAACCTGGTCTTTGGCCATTATTGCAGGAGGTGGAACGGCAACGGCCATAAAAGGTGCCAATGCAGCAGGAAGATTAACCTCTTCGGCCACTACGGGTGGACTGGCAAACCCATTGGTGTCCACCGTGGAAACAGGTGCGGCCGTGGCAGTATCCACGGCATCCATTTTAGTGCCCCCGATCGCTGCGATATTAGTGATCGTTATTTTGGTATTTATCTTTAGGATATATAGAAAATTGCGACCCAAAACATAATTAAAACTCAAATTAGAAATAGTGAAAATAATCTCCATGATTCCGGCTCGATACCAAGCCTCTAGATTTCCAGCAAAATTGATGCAAGATCTAGGGGGGAAACCGGTAATTGTAAGAACCTACGAAGCTGCTGTTAACACAGGATTGTTCGATGAAGTTTATGTGGTGACCGATAGTCCAATTATTTCGGATGTGATTTCTGAAATTAACGGGAAGGTGATCATGAGCAAGAACAAGCATGAAAGTGGAAGTGACAGAATTGCTGAAGCGGTGGAGGATATGGAGGTGGATATTGTGATCAATGTACAGGGCGACGAACCTTTTATTGATGCCGAGAGCCTACAGAAGATTATTAAGGTATTCAAGGAGGATACTGAAAAGGAAATCGATTTGGCGTCTTTAATGACGCCCATTACCGACTGGGACGAAATTTCAAACCCGAATACGGTGAAAGTTATTGTGGACAACCAAAATTTTGCACTGTATTTTTCGCGTTCCCCGATTCCTTATCCCCGAGATAAGGAGGTTGAGGCAACCTATTACAAACACAAGGGAATTTATGCTTTCAGAAAAAGGGCACTGATGGATTTTCAGCGATTGCCCATGTTGACTTTGGAAGCCAAGGAGAAAATTGAAGCCATCCGTTTTTTGGAATATGGTAAAAAGATAAAAATGGTGGAAACCCATGTCACTGGAATAGAAATTGACACACCAGAAGATTTAGATCGCGCAAGAAAAGTATGGAAGTAGATTTTTCGAACATAAAAGTAATTGGTTTTGATGCCGACGATACCCTTTGGGTAAACGAAACCTATTTTCGCGATACGGAGGAAAAATTTGCCGAACTTTTGGATGCTTATGAGACCAAGAACAAAATTGACCAAGAGTTGTTCAAAATGGAAATGGCCAATCTTGATATCTATGGTTATGGCATTAAAGGTTTTATGCTTTCTATGATCGAGTCAGCTTTGGATTTGTCCAATAACCAAGTTTCGCAAAACACCATTGCAGAAATTTTGGACTTGGGCAAAAGGATGATTTCACACCCGGTGGAGTTGTTGGACGGAGTAGAGGAAGTGCTTTCAAAATTGATGGGCAAATACCGTTTGATCGTCCTTACCAAAGGTGATCTGTTGGACCAAGAACGAAAATTGGAAAAATCAGGTCTTTCCCGATACTTTCATCATGTGGAGGTATTGAGCGATAAACAGGAAAACAATTACAGCAATTTGTTGGAGCATTTGAACATTGATGTAAGCGAATTTTTAATGATAGGCAATTCCCTCAAATCGGATGTATTGCCCATTATAAATATAGGTGCCCAGGCTGTACATGTGCCTTTTCACACCACTTGGGCCCACGAAATGGTTGCAGAGGATGAAATGGTGAACAACCATTTAAAACTCAACAGCCTTAAAGATATTTTGAAGTATTTGGACAACTAATGAAGATAGATCGTAATTTGAAGAATAATCAGATAATACCAGATATGAAAACCCAATTTCGAAATTTCCCCATGGTACCAAGAGTTATTTTTGGTTCGGGATGTTTTTCCCAATTGGGTGAAATTTTATTGCCCAAGCGCAGAAGTTCCGAGGCACCATTTATCTTTTTGGTGGACGATTTTTTCGAGAACGGGGAATTTGTTTCCACGGTTCCCACCATGTTCAACGACGAGATTATTTTTATTTCGGCAGATGAGGAACCCAAAACAGCCCAAGTGGATGCTTTGGTGGCCCAGATACGTGAAAAATATAACGAATTACCTTCTGGAGTTATCGGAATTGGGGGAGGTACACTTTTGGATTTGGCCAAGGCCGTTTCCATTATGTTAAACAATAAAGGACTGGCAAAGGATTACCAAGGATGGGATTTGGTAGGAAAACCTGCCCTTTATCACGTTGGCATCCCTACCATAAGTGGGACAGGCGCTGAGGTGTCTCGAACTACGGTTTTGTTGGGTCCTGAGAAAAAGTTGGGCATCAACTCGGATTATACGCCATTCGACCAAGTGTTGCTGGATCCAGATTTTACCAAAACCGTTCCTAAAGAACAATGGTTCTACACGGGGATGGATTGTTTTATTCATTGTGTGGAATCGTTAACGGGAACCTATTTGAATGCCTTTAGCCAGAGTTATGGGGAAAAATCCATGGAGCTCTGTAAAGAGGTTTTTCTTGGGGATATTGATGAAAGTGATTCACGGGATAAATTGATGATGGCTTCTTGGCATGGCGGAATGAGCATTGCCTATTCCCAAGTGGGGATTGCCCATGCGATGAGTTATGGACTTTCTTATCTTTTAGGAGTGAAACATGGAATTGGAAATTGTTTGGTGTTTCAGCATTTGGGAGAATTTTACCCAGAAGGTGTTGCTCTTTTTAACCAAATGATGGAGAAACATGGCATTCAATTGCCAAAAGGTATTTGCGCAAGCCTAACCCAAGACGATTTTGATGTGATGATAGGGGTTTCCCTTAGTCTAGAACCCCTTTGGGAAAACGCATTGGGCAAAGATTGGAGAAATACCATTACTCCAGAAAGACTTTTGGAGATGTACCAAAAAATCTAGGAAAACGCATCCCTTTGGGATGACCATAGTACCAAGATGCAACAAATCGCCAGATTCATTTATTACAAACTGTTGGGGTGGAAACTCAATGGCACCTTTCCTAATTTGGACAAGTGTGTGGTAATTGTGGTGCCCCATACACATTGGTTGGATTTTTTCCTTGGACTTTTGATTCGAAAGGTCATCAAACAAGAAATCAATTATATTGGAAAAAAGAGCTTGTTCAAACCACCGTTCGGATGGTTTTTTCGTTGGACCGGAGGTGCTCCTGTAGATCGAAGCAAAAACTCCAACACGGTGGATGCCGTCGTCCAAATTTTTAACGAACGAAAAGTGTTCAGGTTTGCTCTCGCACCCGAAGGAACAAGAAAAAAAGTGGACAAATTAAAAACGGGATTTTATCACATTGCCCAAAAGGCAAATGTGCCTATTGTGATGGTCGCTTTTGATTTCGGTAAGAAAGAAATCAAAATTGGAAAACCTTTTTTTACTTCAGATGACCCTGCCAGTGATTTTGAAAAAATACACGATTTCTACAAAGGGGTAAAGGGTAAGATTCCAGAATACAGTTTCTAATCAAACTTTATAGATAAAAAAATAAGGGGTGCAACTGCCATTGCACCCCTTTTGGCGATTATGAAAAAAATCAACACACACTGAGCATTTTTGGCGAACAATTCCTGTGATCACATCTAATTACTATGCAACGTTCTGGAATGTTCCGATCAATTATGAAACGATATGTTCAATTAAAAAATTGACATAAAAACGGGCGCAATCTACCAATATTGAGCTATTGCGATTGTGCATCATTTGGCTATTTAAATCCGACTATTTAAGACTTTGTTTTTTGAAGTGGATAAAAATTATTTTTTGAAAAATTTTAGCTGCAATAATTGGAAACCTAAAAATTCCTTGTAACAATCAACAAAAAAGTGTTGGATACCTATGCAGCGCGATAGGAAAGTGGCGTAATCCCGTATTTGTTTTTAAAAGCCCTAGAGAACGAGCTTGGATTGTCATATCCGGCCTCAATAAGAATTTGGGAAATGGGCATATCCGTATGCTGGATTAAATCTTTGGCCAACGCTAGCCGTTCCTGAACCACAAATTGCATCGGCGTAAGTTTAAAAGCCCCTTTAAAACTGCGTATATAATGATAGGGAGACATGGAAGCTTCGTTGCTAATTTCATCCAAGGACAACTTCTTGCCCAAGTGGGAGAGGATATAATCCTTCGATCTCAGCAATCGCCTATAATGCTCAATTTTTGTCGATTCCTTTTTAATGGAGAGCTGTAATAATTTTTTTTCGGTGGTCAATAAATGTCTTAATGCAGTCTCCATTATGGTATACCGCATTTCTTCATAAAACATCTCATCCTTTACATTCAATTGGATGGCCTTGGCAAGATCATGCATCGCAATCGACATTTCCTTACTCATGTCGTAGGTGCTGTCGAACAATTTTATATCCCAAATGGATTCTTTGGCAGGCATCCCGTTCAACATATCATCAAAGGAACTTGAGAAGCTGTTGATGATCGCATTTAGATCTTCTTGACCGTACGACACAATTACGGCTTCTGTTGGGTAAGGAGAATCAATTTTTGTGGAAAACACTTGATCATCCTCAAACAATACAAATTTATGTCGGCCCAATAATAGGTCCCTATTGTTCAAATAATAATGCTGATACCCATTAAGAACCCCTCTAATCGAAATTCTAGATCTATGGTTTTCGGAAAGGAGCTGTTGGGTTTTAATGTAAAAAACATTTCCAAAAATCTTATCGTTGGTGTGCCCATGTATCGAACAGAAGTTATTGCTCTCAAACGGGGTTTGCAATGCACTGCAATAGGGACAATAGGATTCCTTTTTCACCTTCATTAATCAAATGTGGCACTTATAATTTCCAATATAAATACGAGAATTCAATAAGAGATATGTTACTTGATTCATCATAATTATAGTGTTGGTTTTTTTGCACAGCCAAATTAAAAAATACATTCTCTACACAGATGAATTAAGAAGGATTTTTGATTTTTAATATTTATGCTGGGATAAATTCCAATTCATCAAAATGTTTGATAAGAGTTTACTTTGTATTCAACCCGTGGGAAACTGTTGAATGCCTGAATATTCCCGCCGCTTAACATAATTGTTGATTTTGTTTTGAATAAAACCCCTAAATTGAAATCTTATTACTAAACAAACTTTTTTATGAAACTATCTATCAACCAAGTTGTAAAACAATCCTTGGCATTTTTCCTATTGTCTGGATGCTTGGTCTTTACAACAAATGCACAAGAAACCAAAAAACGAAAACCCATTATCGATGTACACGTGCATGCCATGGGAGGTAATCCCAACGGTTCTCCAATGTGTCCATGGTTCTTAAAAGACATGCCGGGAGGTGATCCCAACCAAGATCCACCAGCATTTATGAGCACCGATTGCATTAATCCATTACAACCTGCACGAAGCGATGCCGAAATGGATGCCGCCATTCTTAGGGCCAATGAAGAGTTGAACATTACCATGGTAGTGAGTGGTGATGCCAAGGTGATACACAGATGGCACAAAGCTGCCCCGGATAAAATCATCCCGTCGTTGGGTATCAGCAATGCAGACCAAATGACCGTAGAGCAATTTCGCGATTCACTTTCCTCAGGATTTTACAAAGTAATGGGAGAAGTAGCCCCTCAATACCAAGGGATGTCGCCAAGTGATATGTCGTTGGACGAATATTTTGGTGTGGCAGAAGAATTGGGTATTCCAGTAGGGATTCACATGGGCACCGGGGGTAACGGAACCATCAATATTACCAGACCCGCGTATAGAGCTTCTTTGGGTCAACCTTTCTTGTTGGAAGATATGTTAGCCAGACATCCTAAGTTGAAAATTTGGGTAATGCATGCAGGATATCCAATGGCTGATCAAATGATTGCCTTAATGGGAGCCAATGCCTATGTGTATGTAGATTTGGCTGGATTTATCTGGTCGTACCCCTTGGAGGAAATTCATGACTACCTTAAAAGATTGTTGCAGGCAGGGTTCGGAAAAAGAATCTTATACGGAACCGATTTTATGATGTGGCCCGAATTGTTTGAAACCTCAATTCAAGTGATAGAAAGCGCCAATTACCTTTCTGAAGAACAAAAAAGAGATATTTTCTTTAACAATGCTGTTCGTTTCTTCAATTTGGATGCATCCAAATTTGAAAAATAAAATATAAAAGAGAATCAATATGCGTAATGTAAAATTGGTCAGGGGGCTATTATTCTTGATAGCCCTATTTCCATTATCAATTTTGGCTCAAAATATTGTAAGTACCCAAGATGGAAAGGTAAAGGGGTATGAAAACAATGATGTCCGAATTTTTAAAGGAATTCCTTTTGCACAACCTCCAATTGGAGAGCTTAGATGGAAGGCTCCGCAACCAGTTGCGTCTTGGGGAGGAGTGAAAGAGTGTGTGGATTTTGGGCCAAGCCCCATTCAAAATACCCCTCAGCCATTTTACTCTTGGACCGAGGAATTTATTGCCAAGCCTGAACCTTTGAGTGAGGATTGCCTTTACTTGAATGTTTGGACGCCAGCGAAAAACAAAAATGAAAAACTGCCTGTTTTTGTCTGGATCTATGGCGGTGGTTTTAGCAGTGGTTCTGCCAATTGTGATATTTACGATGGGCAGGATATGGCCGAGCAGGGCGTTGTATTTGTCAGTTTCAACTATCGGGTCGGGGTGTTTGGCTTTATGGCACATCCTGAGTTGAGTGCAGAATCTGGACATTATGCCTCAGGAAATTATGGGTTAATGGACCAATTGCAAGCATTGAAGTGGGTCAAAAATAACATTGAAGCATTTGGTGGTGATCCGAACAACGTAACCATTGCGGGTCAATCAGCAGGTTCATTTAGTGTAAATGCACATATTGCCTCCCCCTTGGCCAATGGGTATTTCCAAAAGGCAATCGCACAAAGTGGAGGTATTTTATCTGGACGTTTAATGCAAAATCTTGAAGATGCGGAACAGCAAGGTGAAACTTTCATGCAATTGGCAGGAGTTAAAAATTTAGCAGAGTTAAGAAATTTATCAGCCGATAGTGTTTTGAAATTGGGAAACCAACCAAACGCTGGTCGATTTGGGGTAGTTTCAGAAGGATACTTTTTACCAAAAGACCTTGCAGCACACTTTGAAAGTGGAAAACAAAATCAAGTCCCAATTTTAACTGGTTGGGTTACTGGAGACGGTAGTTTTTTAACCCCACCTAATGTAACCCAGGAAAGCTTCAACCAATTAGGACAGGATAGGTTTGCCAACCGTTTTGAGACCTTTCAATCACTTTTTAAAGCAAAGAGCAATGAAGAAGCGCACAAGGAGCAAGAAAAATTGGCGCTTTTGGATTTCGCAGGAGTGCCAGCCCATAAATTGGCGCAATTCAATTCAAAAAAAACTTGGATCTATGAGTTTCAGCATGTGCCAACTGATAAGCCCGATTTTCCAAATTATGGCGCATTCCATACCTCCGAAGTACCATTTGCGCTTCACACTTTAGATCAATGGAAGCGTCCTTGGACAACCCAAGAGCGGGCTTTTGAAGATCAAATGTCCAGTTACTGGGTCAATTTTGCCAAATCGGGAGATCCAAATGGAAAAGGATTGCCCAACTGGAAACCATACAATGCCAAAAAGGGCGAAATTTTGATTTTAGAGGTTGAATCCATTAAAATGGAAACCAAATATTCCGATGAAATTAAATTTTTGTCCCAGAAATAAATGCGGAATAACTGGATAATAATTTCAAAACAATATTGATGTATACAAGGGCAGGTGTAAAACTTGCCCTTTTTTATTAGTTCTTGACTCCCTTAGTGTTGAGGTAACCTTTTTGAAGTTTATTAAAGTTATATTTGAGCAACCAAAACTAACTCAAATTATGAAGCTTGAAAACTCAAGAAAGAATTGCATTCGGGTATTCGCCATTGCAGGGTTGATGTCTACCTCCATGGTGTCCGCCCAAGAATGGAAAGGATACAGCTCAACCTCAAAAACGGAACAGGAAGCTGTGGAATCCACTTTCCTAAAAACTGTTGATTTTCCAAAATTTAAGGAGCACCTTAAAACTTTAACGGCCAAACCACACGTTTCTGGAACCAAGGCCAACGAAGAAGTGGCCGATTATATGGTTTCCGTAATGGAAAATGCGGGAATGAAGGTGGAAAAATATCCGTATGATATTTATATGACCTCTACTGGGGGCAGTTCGGTGGTGGAACTGGTAACGCCACATCGAATGCCATTGAACCAAAAGGAAGATATTTTAAAGGAAGATAGATTTTCATCCGACCCAACCTTGGAAAAAGGATGGAACGCCTATTCTGGGAGCGGGGATGTAACTTCTACCATTGTGTATGCCAATTACGGAACCAAAGAAGATTTCGAGAGATTGGTGGAAATGGGTGTGGACATTAAAGGAAAAATTGTAATTGCTCGCTACGGACAAAACTTTAGGGGCTTCAAGGCCAAGTTTGCCGAACAATTTGGCGCTGCTGGTCTGATTATTTATACCGATCCTGCCGACAGTGGTTATACCAAAGGTTTGGTGTATCCTGAAGGGTACAACTTTAACGAAAGTGCCATTCAACGTGGTTCTATTTTAACTACGGATTATGAGGGCGATCCATTGACCCCTTTTGAGCCTTCTTTGCCTTTGGATGGAAAGAAAAAGATAAAACGATTGGATCCTTCGGAAACTTCACTGCACACCATTCCTGTTTTGCCGTTATCCTACGGTTCGGCAAAGGAAATCATCGGAAAAATGAAGGGTGCCGTTGTTCCAAGTGGATGGCAAGGCGGTCTACCATACACCTATAGATTGGAAGGTGGAGAAGAGTTGACCGTTCGTTTAAAAGTTGATCAGCCGAAGGATTTTGTTCGTATCAACAATGTGGTGGGAACCTTCAAGGGAACAACCTATCCAGATGAGTGGATCATTTTGGGATGTCATTACGATGCATGGGCTTTTGGAGCTACGGACCCGAATAGTGGAACTGCCATGTTGTTGTCGTTGAGTGAAACCATTGGGGAATTGGTGAAAAATGGAAATGGACCCAAAAGGTCTATCCTTATTGCCCATTGGGATGCGGAGGAGCATGGAGTAATCGGCTCTTCGGAATGGGTGGAGCAAATGCGTGATGAGCTTGGAGCCAAAGCAGTTGCCTATCTAAATTTTGATGGTGGTGTTTCCGGTAAAAACTTTGGTGCTTCGTCTGCTCCAAGTTTGAAAAATTTGGTAACTGAAATGGCCAAAAAAGTCGATTATCCATATACCGATAAAACCCTTTATGATCAATGGAGAGGAGAAAAGGAAGAACCTAGCATTGGAAATTTGGGAGGTGGTTCCGACCATATTGCTTTTTACATGCACGTTGGGGTTCCCTCATTGAGCGGTGGAGCAGGTGGACCGAGCCTATACCACACCAACTACGATAGTTTCAATTTTTATGAAAAGTTCGTGGATCCCGAATTTAAAATGGGAGGCACCATTGAACAGTGGACAGGGTTGATGACGTTGAGGATGGCCAATGCCGAAGTGATTCCTTATGATGTGGAACGCTATGCAACAGATTTAAAAGGTCATTTTGCAAATGCCGTTGAAAAAATCAAAAAGTATGACGAAGGTTTTGCCGGCTTTGATAAAGTGGAGCAATCCATTACTGTTTTGGAAAAAAATGCAGAAGGATTGAACAGTGCGATTCAATCAGCTTTGGCCAGTGGAAAATTGTCCAAGAACGACATTAAGGACATCAATAAACAATTGTTGGCTTTGGAAAAGAGCTTTATCGATGAAAAAGGAATGTATTTTGGTTCATGGTACAAATCCTTATATGCATCTACGGATCCATTTAGCGGTTATGCCTCATGGATACTTCCTGGATTGGAATATGAGATTTCCTCCAGCTCTACCGAGCGTTTGGAAGAATGGGATGAAAGATATGCAGCTGCCATTGCAGATTTGGCGGATAAAATGCTAAAGTTGACGCAAAGTATTTCTTAGGAAATATTGGGATAAAGAAAAAGGGGCAAGATTTGATCTTGCCCCTTTTTTATTTTGTTGCATAAATATTATTCCTGCATGGTGTGATATACGTTCTGTACATCATCGTCCTCTTCTATTTTTTCCAACAGTTTCTCCACGTCGGCAATCTCTTCTTCATTAAGTGCTTTGGTCACTTGTGGAATGCGCTCGAAGCCAGATGAGATAATTTCAATTTCCCTGGATTCCAATTCTTTTTGAATGCCACCAAAATTCTCAAATGGCGCATAAATATGAATACCGTCTTCATCCAAGAAAACTTCTTCAGCCCCAAAATCGATCATTTCCAATTCCAGTTCTTCCGGGTCAAGTCCCTCGCCATTAATGGTAAAGTTACATGTGTGGTCGAACATAAATTCTACCGAGCCCGAAGTGCCCAGACTACCGTTACATTTATTAAAATAACTTCTAATGTTGGCCACGGTTCGCGTGTTGTTGTCCGTTGCAGTTTCAATCAAAATAGCAATGCCGTGGGGAGCGTAGCCTTCAAAAAGTACTTCTTTATAGTCGCCTTGACTTTTATCGGAGGCTCTTTTAATGGCCCTTTCGATATTGTCTTTTGGCATGTTAACCGACTTAGCATTCTGAATCACAGCACGCAATTTGGAATTGGCATCGGGGTCAGGGCCACCTTCCTTCACTGCCATTACAATATCTTTTCCAATTCTAGTAAACGCTTTGGACATCGCGGCCCAACGTTTCATTTTCCGTGCTTTTCTAAATTCAAATGCTCTTCCCATATCAATTATTAAATTATGGCTGAGGGCAAATTTAGCAAAAAAAGCACCCTTGTCAAGCGTGATTTTTAAGTGAAATTGGATTTCTAAATGACTTATACCGGTAAATGGTGCTCAATGATTTCCTGACAGCTAAAATGTAGGTTTTTGGGCAAAATATTATCCTTGGGCAATGCCGCCAAATAACGGTCTTCGTTGGTGGTATAGACCCTTTTATAAATGGGATTAAAGCTTCCCATACGATCTATGATCTCTTTGATAAATTCCTCGTGATGGATCAAATCACTGCTTCCCAAATGGTAAATCCCCGTTTTGTTTCGGTTGATGAGGTAGTGGATTTGTTGGGTCAATCGATCGTCGTTGGTTACATTGATGATGAGGTTCGGGAATATTTCGATAGGTTCGTTGTTTTCAATATTTTCTTTGATTTCCCGAACTCTGGGTGATGCATTTCCAAAAACCATGGGTACCCGAAGAATGGCAGTTTTTTCCTTGGGTAGGCGCATCATCATGTTCTCGATCTTTATTTTGAGTCGACCATAGACACTTAGGGACAAGGTTTTGTCGAATTCATAGGAAGGAAATTTGCTGTATGCATCAAACACATTGGCCGATGAGATAAAGTACAGTTTGGTTTCCGTCTTCATCAAATATTCCATCAGGTGTTGATGGGCCTGAATCTGTGCTGCGAAGTCACCTCTTAATGAGGAAACAATAATATCTGGACGCACCTTTTCCAGGACTTGAAAAATATCATCCTCCGCTACATCGTACCGTAAAAATTGCTGGTTATTGGCAAAGGAACGATTGGAATAGTAGGTTCCGTAAGTATCAAAATAGGAGCATAGTTCTTTGTATATGGCATGGCCAACAAATCCACTAGCTCCTAATATCAATATCTTTTTTTTATCCAAATGCTATCTAGCTGTTTTTATAAAATGGAAGTTTCACCACGGTTGCGGGAACTTTGTTAATTCGAATTTGAATGAAAATAGGGGTGTCCACTTTGGAGAACTCGGTGGTCACATAACCCAATCCAATTCCTTTGGAAAGGGATGGGGACATCGTGCCAGAGGTTACTTTTCCGATTTCGTTGCCATCCGCATCCACAATGGAATAGCCATGTCTTGGAATACCACGTTCCTCCAATTGGAATGCCACCAACTTTCTTTTTGGACCTTCTTCTTTTTCTTTGGCCAATGCTTCACTGTTCACAAAATCCTTAGTGAATTTGGTGATCCATCCCAAACCTGCTTCGAAAGGGGAAGTGGTATCGTCGATATCATTTCCATACAAACAATAGCCCATTTCCAAACGTAGGGTGTCACGGGCAGCCAATCCAATCGGTTTGATACCGAAATCGGCACCCGCTTCAAAAACTTTATCCCAAACCTGTTGAACTTCTGAGTTCTTGCAATAGATTTCAAATCCACCAGAACCTGTATATCCTGTTGCAGAAATAATAACGTAATCGATTCCTGCAAAATCAGCTACAACAAAGTTGTAGAATTTAATATCGGCTAGGTTAACTGAAGTCAAGGATTGCATGGCCTCAACCGCTTTAGGTCCTTGAATGGCCAAAAGGGAATAATCATCAGAAATATTGCGCATTTCTGCTCCAATAGCCTCGTTATATTTGGAAATATGGTTCCAATCCTTATCAATATTGGAAGCATTTACTACCAACAAATAGGTTTCCTCTTTTATTTGATACACAATAAGATCGTCCACGATACCTCCATTTTCATTTGGCATGCAGCTGTATTGTGCCTTTCCAATTTCAAGCTTTGAGGCATCATTCGAGGTCACTTTTTGAATCAAAGCCAACGCATTTGGTCCTTCAATTAAAAATTCACCCATATGCGACACATCAAAAACACCAACACCCTTACGAACTGTTTCGTGCTCTGCATTAACGCCTTCATAAGAAACAGGCATATTGTAACCTGCAAAAGGTACCATTTTGGCTCCTAATGCTTCGTGGGTCGGGGTAAGTGCGGTATTTTTCATTCCTTTTGATATTTGCGGTGGCTAATTTATAGAATTAATTGAGGATACCCTTGTTTTAACCTCTTATCATTTCTATAAAATTGAAATAATTAGAAAGCGATTCATTGTCTTTTTTCGTATTTTGACCCAAACTATTGATATGCGCCGAATTATACTAAGCTTGCTATTGACCGCCCTTAATTTTGGAGGGGTCATTTCCCAAAATACCCCGACCGATTATTTACCTTCCGATTTCCATAAAGCACGAAGAGATGCCGTTCGTGAAAAGTTGCCACCCAACACAGCCGTGGTTCTTTTTGCCAATGCCGAGCGTAACCGTGCCAACGATGTGGATTACCTCTATCACCAAGATCCGAACTTTTATTATTTAACGGGTTACAAAGAGCCTAATGCGGTACTGGTCATATTTTCCGAGCCACAGACCGATGCTTCTGGAAATTCTTTTGATGAAATTTTCTATGTGCAGGAAAGAGATGCTAGAGCGGAACAGTGGACTGGAAAGAGATTGGGTGTTGAGGGTGTAAAAGGGAAGCTGGGCTTTGATATGGCTTTTAATGGAAGTGAGTTTGCAAATTTCCCATTAGATTTTAAATCTTTTGATAATGTTTCTTTTGTGGATTTTCAGAATGATTATCGCGATAAATCGGGAACAGCAGATTTGTTCGATTTGATTAAGACATTCAAAATAAAAGCGAATTATCCTGCGGATTATAATCCAGTTCGTAATCAATTGTACCAACAAATTGCAGAGGCAACGGCCAAAAATAGTGATGACATAGTTAAAGCTATTGAGCGTTCCCAAAACCGATATCCGGAATTAAAGGATGATGAATTGTTGAATGATTTTGTGGATGCCAACAATGATGAAATCCGTGATGAAATCAAAAATAAGGTCTTGGTGGTGCAACGTTCATCCAATTTGGACTCCAGTATTTTGCCCAAAGTGATGGCAGAATTACGTCAGGATAAAACTCCAGAAGAAATCAAACTTTTGAAGAAAGCAGTTGAAATTTCATGCGTGGGTCAAATCGAAGTGATGAAAGCGATGCACACCAACATGTCCGAAACTGAAATTCAGGGCGTACACGAATATGTGTACAAAATTTACGGCGCCGAGTATGAGGGGTACCCATCCATCGTAGGAGGTGGAAACAATGGTTGTATCCTGCATTATGTGGAGAACAACAAAACGCAAGTTGGGGACGATTTGGTGCTGATGGATTTAGGTGCAGAATATCATGGATACACTGCAGATGTTACCCGTACTATTCCGGCCAACGGAAAGTTTTCTCCAGAACAAAAGGCGATTTACGATATTGTGTATGATGCGCAAGAAGCTGGAATCAAGGCCAGCGTAGTGGGAGCATCTTTCCGTGATCCACACAATGCAGCATTGGAGGTGGTTTCCAACAGATTGATGGAATTGGGAATCATTAAAGATGCCAAGGAGGCCAGAACCTATTTTCCACATGGTACTTCCCATTATTTAGGGTTGGATGTGCACGATGCAGGTACCTATCAAGCATTTAAATCCAATCAAGTGATTACTGTGGAGCCTGGGATTTATATTCCAGAGGGTAGCGATTGTGATAAAAAATGGTGGGGCATAGCCGTTCGTATTGAAGACGATATCCTTATTACCGACAATGGTCCTGTAAACCTATCGGGCATGGCTCCAAGATCAGCCGAAGCGATTGAAGCCATGATGAAACAACCCAGTCCATTGGATGCGTTTAAATTGCCAACGCTGGATTAATTTTCGAGTAGGTATTTTTTTAACTCCTCGTAGGTAGCAATTACATGCGATTTTTTCTTCTTGTCCATCACTTTTAGGATTTGAGGTGGGATGGTTGGACTTACATTCAAAGTCTCTTCCACCACATCCAAAAATTTTACGGGATGTGCAGTTTCCAAGAAAATACCGAAGGTATCTGGATTTGATTTTTGATATTCTTTGAGTCCGAGGTATCCAACTGCTCCGTGAGGATCCATAACATAACCTGTTTTGGCATGCACCTCTTTCATGATGGCTCTGGTTGCTTCATCTGAAAAAGAATAGGAGGAAAGGTTCTCCCGAAGTTGCTCCAAATTATTTTGGTACAAATGGCGAATTCGAACAAAATTACTTGGGTCACCAACATCCATGGCATTGGAAATGGTTGCTTTGGATGGCACAGGTTCGTAAACTCCTTTTTCCATGAATTGAGGAACCACATCGTTCACATTGGTGGATGCCACAAAATGTTTTACGGGCATGCCCAATTTTTGGGCGACCATTCCTGCACAAATATTACCAAAGTTTCCAGACGGAACAGAGAAAACAATCTCTTTCCCTTTTGATTTTGCCTGTTGGTAGGCGAACAAAAAGTAGAACAATTGGGGCAACCATCGCGCCACATTGATACTATTGGCCGAAGTCAATTTTTTGTGGTCGGTAATGCTGGTATCCAAAAAGGCAGTTTTTACCATGCGCTGGCAATCGTCAAAGGTGCCAGACACTTCCATGGCTTCAATATTTTGCCCAAGTGTTGTCAATTGTTTTTCTTGAATTTCACTCACCTTGCCGCTAGGGTAGAGGATAACCACTTTTACACCATCAACTCCTAAAAAACCATTCGCAACCGCACCGCCAGTATCCCCAGAAGTTGCCACCAAAACAGTAACGTCTTGTTTTTCTCCTTGGGAAAAATAGCCCAAGCAGTTTGCCATAAAACGGGCGCCCACATCTTTAAAGGCCATGGTAGGACCATGAAAAAGTTCCAAAGTGCCTACATTTTCTTCAATCTCCACCACGGGAAATTCGAAATCAAGAGTGTTGGCAATGATTTTTTTTAAGGCTTCATCTGAGATGTCCTCATTCACAAATTGATGAATGGCTTGAAAAGCAATTTCGTGATGGGACAACTTCTCAATGTTTTCAAAGAAATCTGCTGGTAGTGGAGTAATCTCTTCTGGAAAATAAAGCCCTTTGTCGGGAGCGATTCCAGCAATGACCGCCTCTTTGAAGGAAGCTTGTATATTTTGATTGTTTAAACTGTAAAATTTCATGGTTAAGCAATTTTCTTTACGCCTTGGCTATTGACTTTGGAAATGTGGATATCGAAATCCACACCGATATTTTGATAGGTTTCTTTCATGGACTCTGCCACTTTTTTGGCCGTTTCTTCCCCTTTGCTCAGGGCAAAAATGGATGGTCCAGACCCTGAAATGCCACTTCCGAGTGCTCCTGCTTTGAGTGCATTTGCTTTGATATCATCAAAAGCTGGAATCAGAATAGAGCGGATGGGTTCCACAATATGGTCCTCCAAGGAACGTCCGATAAGTTCGTAGTCGTTTTTGAAAAGTCCAGCTACCAAACCACCTAGATTACCCCATTGTTGAATCCCTTGTTTCAAGGTAATGGTGGTCTTCAAAATTTTGCGGGAATCAGAAGTTTTTACCTCAATCTGTGGGTGAATCACCGTTGCGTACAATTCCGATGGTGTTGGAATGGGAATAATATCGAGCGGCTCGTAACTTCTTACTAAAGTGAACCCGCCATAAATGGCAGGAGCCACATTGTCGGCATGAGCTACATCACTGGCCAATTTTTCACCTTGCATGGCAAATTGTACCAGTTCCAAATTGGAAAAGGGTTTGCCCAACAGTTCGTTCATGGCCCAAACAGCTCCCGTGGAACTTGCTGCACTGCTACCAATACCACTACCGGGTTTTATGAGTTTGTTGATTTCAATCTCGAAACCACCGTCGTAAGCACTTTTTTCCAAAAGGGCCAAACCTGCCACTCCGGCCACATTGTTTTCGGTTTCCAAAGGAAGGTCCTGTCCGAGGATTTTAGTAATTCGAATGCCTTTTTCCGAGGTCTTTCGAACGGTCATCTCATCGCCAACCGAGTCCAAGGCCAAGCCAAGTACATCAAATCCACAAGAGACGTTTGCAATGGTGGCAGGGCAAAATACTTTGATTTCTTCCATAGCTTAAAAATTTCCGATTCGAACGATATCAGCAAAGATACCCGAAGCCGTTACATCTGCACCTGCGCCAGCACCTTTTATGATCAAAGGTTGGTTCACGTAGCGGTCAGTGAAAAACAATACGATGTTGTCGCTGCCTTCCAAATTGTAAAAATCGTGTCCTTTAGGAATTTGTTGCAATCCAACTTTAGCCTTCCCATCTTCAAATTGGGCTACATATTTCAATTTACAATCCTTGTCGGCAGCATCCTTATACATTTTTTGAAAGTCTGCTTCATACTTTTTCAACGATTCGAAAAAGGCTTCGTTGGAGTTGGTTTCCAAACTTTCCTTGGGCAAGAACGGTTCATTTTCAATATCGTCGATATCCAATTGGTGTCCACTTTCCCTTGCCAAAATGAGAATCTTTCGCATTACGTCGACCCCACTCAAATCAATGGTCGGGTCAGGTTCTGTGTACCCTTGTTCCTGTGCCTGTTTCACTACATCATGAAAAGTAACCGAGTCATTAAAAGTGTTGAACACAAAGTTCAAACTTCCAGAAAGTACGGCCTGTATTTTTCTGATTTTATCTCCAGAGGCAATCAGGTGCTTAAGCGTATCAATAATGGGCAATCCTGCACCCACATTAGTTTCAAACAAGAAAGGTGAATTGTATTGCTTGGCCAAGTGCTTCAAGTTTTTGTAGTGTTCAAAATTTGAAGAGCAAGCAATTTTATTACAGGTTACCACCGAAATACTGTTTTTAAGGTAGTCGGGGTAACTGTCAGAAACCTCGGCACTAGCGGTATTGTCCACAAAAATGCTATTACGGTAGTTCAGGGATTTGATGCGCTCAAAAAACGCCTGTTTGTCGGCAGCTTCACCATTGCCCAAAATAGATTCCCATTCTTTTAAGGAGATGCCATTTTCATCGAAAGCCATTTTTCTGGAATTACTGATTCCGATGACGCGAACATTGAGCTTTAGCTCTTCTTTCAAATATTTCTTTTGTTGTTGGATTTGGTCCAAGAATTTCGAACCTACATTTCCAACGCCCATCACGAAAAGGTTCAACTGTTTGATGTTCTCCTCAAAGAAAGTTTCATGTAGTGAATTGAGCGCTTTTTTTACATCGTCCTTTTTGATGACGGCAGAAATATTTCGCTCCGAAGCACCCTGGGCAATAGCACGAATGTTCACATTGTTTTTTCCAAGGGTACTGAACATTTTACCGCTCAATCCTTGGTGACTTTTCATATTATCGCCTACCAGGGCAATAATGGTCAAATCTTTCTCAAGTATAACGGGCTTTATCTTTTTGGTGGAAATCTCGTATTCAAAAGTTTCGTTCACGGCTTCGGCAGCCATATCCACATCTTCATCGGCAATACCCACACAAATGGAATGTTCGGAAGATGCTTGGGTAATCAACACAATACTGATATTCTTGACCGAAAGGGTTTCAAAAAAGCGTTTGGAGATTCCCGGAATTCCAATCATACCAGGACCCTCCAAAGAAAGTAAACTGATATTACCAACGTGACTAATTCCACGAACAGTTTTGCCATTGCCATTATTGTTTTTGGCAATCAAGGTGCCTGGACTTTCTGGGTCGAAGGTATTTTTTATGGCAATCGGGATTTCTTTTCCCAAAACAGGTTGAATGGTTGGTGGATACAACACCTTTGCTCCAAAGTGGGAAAGTTCCATCGCTTCTTCGTAGCTGATGTTGGCCACACATTTGGCTTGCTTTACCAGTTTAGGATTGGCAGTGTACATTCCGCTCACATCGGTCCAAATTTCCAAAATGTCGGCATTCACTGCACCAGCAATAATGGCGGCAGTATAGTCGGAACCGCCACGGCCTAAAGTAGTGGAGTTTCCTGTGCTACTTGAAGCCACAAATCCCGGAAGTATGGTAATTTGGTTTGGATTGCTGGCAAAGAAAGCTTCACAAAGGGTATTGGTCTTTTTGAAGTCTACATTGGCCTTACCAAAATTATTATCAGTAACGATCAATTCCCGACTGTCTTTGAAATCGACATCCAAACCTTCAGCTTTCAAAAATTCACTGATGATGTAGGAGGATAACAATTCCCCGTAGCTAACGATTTTATCAGAAAGTTTGGGAGTCAATTCCCCAATTAAAAAGGCACCCTCCAATAAGGTTTCCAAGGTGTTGAGTTCGCTTTTTACCTTGCTCAACACGCCGCTTTGCGAAGTGACGGGAATCAACTCCTTTATGGCAGAAATGTGCCTTTCCTCAATTTCGGCTAGACTGTTTTTATAGTTTAAATCTTGCTGTGATGCCAATTGGGAGGCAGTGAGCAAAAGGTCGGTAACGCCACCAAAAGCAGAGACCACAACGGCGATTTTTTCTTTGACTTGGTTGCCAAGAATGGATTTGACCTTATTTATATTTTCTGGATTGGCCACAGAAGTGCCCCCAAATTTTAAGACTTTCATGATGAAATGTTATTGTAAGATGTAGTAATAAAATGAAAAAACGGACGGAATTATATATAGCAGACTTACCCCAAAGGGGTGGTAATGGTAATGGTGAAGATAGATGAAGAAGTGTTCATCCAACCCAATTTAATATCCGTTTGTTTTACTTGCATTAGTATCTAATGAGGGGATAAATGTAGTACTTTTGATTACTTCATCAAATCGTTGATGAGATTTTTTGCCAAATTCACACAAATCCTCAATTTTTATTGACGAATGAAAATATTTTCCGCCCAACAAATCTATGAAGCTGATAAATCCACAATTAAAAAAGAGCAGATTTCGAGCGAAGCGCTTATGGAAAGGGCTGCATCCCAGCTTTTTGAGTGGGTACATTCGAGGTTAAGGGGCACACAGGTCAATATTGTATTGTTTTGTGGGATAGGGAACAATGGTGGTGATGGAATGGTCTTGGCGCGCATGCTGCACGAACATGGCTACTCCACCAAAGTTTATGTGGTCAATTATAGTGATACCCGTTCGGAAGATTTCTTGTTGAATTTAAACCGACTTAAGGAAGTTGAAGTTTGGCCAGATTTCATTAATGAATCCAGCGAGATGCCCGAACTATCCCCTAATGATATTATCGTAGATGCCATTTTTGGAATTGGATTGAACAGACCACCATCACCTTGGTTGGGTAAGTTGATTCAACATATCAATGCTTCGCAAGCTTTTGTGCTCTCTGTTGATATACCTTCAGGATTGCCCATGGATAGGGAACCGTGGCATGCTTCTCATGTGATTCATTCGAGCTATGTGTTGACGTTTCAAGTGCCGAAACTGGTCTTCTTTTTGCCGAATACAGGAATTTATGTGAATCAATGGGAGGTTTTGGATATTGGTCTGGATCAAGAATATCTTTCCAACACTCAAACCGATTTTGAATTAATAGGTCGCCCAGAGGTCTTGCCTATGTATCGTCCAAGACTGAAATTTTCACATAAAGGCACTTATGGTCATTCATTGATTGTTGGAGGGGGTTATGGTAAAATTGGTGCGGTTCAGTTGGCCAGTAATGCTTGTTTAAGTGTGGGCAGTGGATTGGTTACGGTTTATGTGCCAAAATGCGGGTATCATTCACTTCAAACCGCTGTACCTGAAGTTATGGTGTTGACTGATGCGGATGAAGAAAACATTAGCCAAATTCAGTTGCCTTTTCAACCTACGGTCATTGGAGCAGGTATTGGCATTGGCTTGAATGAAAAAACAGTTTCCGCTTTTGGTGCCTTATTGAAAAGCGTTTCCTTACCTATGGTAATTGATGCCGATGGATTGAATATTTTATCACAACACCCAGAGATGTTGAAGGATGTTCCAGAGCTATCGGTATTGACGCCTCACCCAAAAGAATTGGAGCGTTTAATTGGAAAATGGGATTCAGACTTTGATAAATTAGAAAAAACCAAAGCTTTTTCCTCGAAGTATAAAGTGGTGGTGTTAATTAAAGGAGCGCATACCATCACTGTTTTAAAGGATAAAGGCTATGTGAACACCACAGGAAATCCGGGAATGGCCACAGCAGGGAGTGGCGATGTACTCACTGGAATGATCACAGGATTAATGGCACAGGGATATCCCTCTTTGGAAGCGACCATTTTTGGCGTTTACCTGCATGGTTTGGCAGGCGACCTTGCCGCATCAACATTAGGATATGAAGCGACCAAGGCTTCAAATATTATTGAAAATATAGGAAATGCGTATTCGGAATTGTTTCGACAACCAGAACAGGCCACGCAAGAAAATAACTAAGATTTAGATTTTCTACTATTGCTAAGTTTCTTTTTTACCCAGGCCAATGCGTTATCGTATTCAATAAAGAATTCCATGGGTTTTTTATAGAACATCTTCTCAATCTTGAAATTGTGCATGTCAATTTCCTTCTTGGAAACAATGGCGAATGCCTTTAGGTGTTTCAACCCCCTTACATAATTGTAGACGGTCGGGTCTATGGCATAGGAATTTTTTCTTAGGCTGATATACCCAAAATCCTTGTCTCTAAAATGTATCTCTGAAATGCCGATAACTTGGTATGTTCTTTCTAATGTAACGGTGGCACCTTCATCAAACGAAGCAACCATATAATCGTCATAAACCTGAACGGTCCCAATATCCAAATTGTACTCACGCACAACGACAGTTTTCTTTGTCGAAGTTGATTTCATCCCCAAGTGTAATTATAGTGTCTCGTTAACGAAATTACTGGGATTGGTCAGTGAGTGGAAAAATAATAGATTAACTGCTAAATTATCGTGTGTACGGTACATTTATGCATAAAAAAAGCTGACTAGTGTCAGCTTTTCTATTTCAGTGCATTACGTTTTTATTTTTCCGCTTCGGAGGATTTTTCCATTTTTTCAATTGTGATGGTAAGCTCATCTTTGGCTTCATCCAAATCCATAAAAATACTATCGCCTTCTTCCAATTTGGAATTCACGATCTCTTCTGCCAATGTATCCTCAATATACTTTTGGATAGCTCTTTTTAAAGGACGGGCACCATATTGCTTGTCAAAGCCTTTATCCGCAATGTAATCCTTGGCTTTATCCGAAAGGCTAAGGTCGTATCCGATTTCCTTGATACGGTTGAACAATTTGTTCAACTCAATATCAATGATTTTATGGATGTCTTCTCTTTCCAAAGGATTGAAGACCACTACATCGTCAATTCTGTTCAAGAATTCAGGAGCGAAAGCCTTTTTCAAAGCACTTTCTATCACTCCTTTTTGATGGGTGTCGGCCTGAGCCTGTTTGGCGGCGGTTCCGAAACCAACTCCTTGTCCAAAATCTTTCAATTGTCTGGCTCCAATATTTGAGGTCATGATGATGATCGTATTTCTAAAATCAATCTTACGACCCAAACTATCGGTCAAGAAGCCATCATCCAGCACTTGTAATAACATGTTGAACACGTCTGGGTGCGCTTTTTCAACCTCGTCCAATAACACAACGGAGTAGGGCTTGCGGCGAACCTTTTCAGTCAATTGACCACCTTCTTCATAACCTACGTATCCTGGAGGCGCTCCCACCAATCTGGAAATGGCGAATTTTTCCATGTATTCGCTCATATCGATTCGGATAAGGGCATCTTCAGAATCAAAAAGTTCCTTGGCCAAAATTTTAGCCAACTGGGTTTTACCAACTCCTGTTTGACCTAAAAATATGAAGGAACCAATCGGTTTGTTAGGATCTTTTAATCCGGCACGGTTACGTTGAATGGCCTTGGCCACTTTGGCAACTGCTTCATCTTGTCCGATTACAAAACCTTTGATGAGGTTGGGCAATTCGGCCAATTTGTTGCTTTCGGTTTGCGCTATACGGTTTACTGGGATTCCGCTCATCATCGAAACTACATCGGCCACGTTATCCTCGGATACGGTTTCTCTGTGCAGTTTACTTTCTTCTTCCCAGCGTTCTTGAGCTACTGCCAATTCTTTTTCCAGGCGCTTTTCGTCGTCACGAAGTTTGGCGGCCTCCTCGTATTTCTGTTTTTTAACAACGCTATTTTTTAGTTCTCGAACATCTTCCAACTGGCTTTCCAATTCCAAGATCTGTTTAGGAACATCCATGTTTACGATGTGGACTCTTGAACCTGCTTCATCCAACGCATCAATGGCCTTGTCCGGTAAAAATCGGTCCGTCATGTAACGGTTGGTCAATTTCACACAGGCAACGATGGCCTCATCGGTATAGTTTACGTTGTGGTGTTCTTCGTACTTGCCCTTTATGTTCATCAAAATTTCGATGGTCTCTTCCACAGTGGTCGGTTCCACCATTACTTTTTGGAAACGACGTTCCAAAGCACCATCTTTTTCAATGTACTGTCGGTATTCATCAAGGGTAGTTGCACCTATACACTGAATTTCACCTCTTGCCAATGCAGGTTTGAACATGTTGGAGGCATCCAAGCTTCCAGTGGCTCCACCGGCACCCACAATCGTGTGAATCTCGTCAATGAACAAGATGATATCGTCATTCTTTTCAAGCTCGTTCATTACCGCTTTCATTCGCTCTTCGAACTGGCCACGGTATTTTGTACCTGCCACCAAAGAAGCCAAGTCAAGGGTCACAACTCGCTTGTTGTATAATATGCGAGATACTTTTTTGTTGATGATGCGTAGTGCCAATCCTTCGGCGATGGCACTTTTACCCACACCGGGCTCACCAATCAACAAGGGGTTGTTCTTTTTTCTACGGCTTAAAATCTGGGATACCCTTTCAATCTCTTTTTCTCTACCAACAACAGGGTCCAATCTATTTTCCTCGGCCAATTTGGTCAGGTCACGGCCAAAGTTGTCCAAAACAGGGGTCTTGGATTTTTTGGCTCCTTTTTGAGCTGCACCGCTTCCGCCAAAGGTACTTTCTTTGTCATCTCCCACATCATCCGAATCGCCAGGGAAAGATTCCGCTTGTGGGGAATCTATATAATCATCATCGCTTGTGATCATGGATTTGAACTGCTCCTTCACGTTATCGTAGTCCACTTTAAGTTTATGTAACAACTTAGTTGTGGGGTCGTTTTCGTTTCTCAATATGCAAAGCAATAGATGTGCAGTATTGATGGAAGAGCTCTGAAAAAGCTTGGCTTCCAAAAATGTAGTTTTCAGGGCGCGTTCTGCTTGTCGAGTCAAGTGCAAGTTTTTCTTGTCTTTCTGAATCGAACCGGTATTTGGGTTTGCCGGACTTAGAATCTCCACTTTTCTGCGCAGGTGTTCCAAATCAACGTCGAGTGCGTCCAATATATTAATGGCCTTGCCATTTCCATCTCTCAAAAGACCCAGCATAAGGTGTTCCGTGCCAATAAAATCGTGGCCCAATCTTAGGGCCTCTTCTTTACTGTATGCTATAACGTCTTTTACTCTTGGGGAAAAATTATCGTCCATACGTTTCCTTTTCAGCAATTAAAATTAATAAAAGTATTGTTATGGTGGTCAAATACCGTACCCTTATTCGATAAAGTATTGGTAAATGTCGGAAATATGATGGTTTTTTTACCGATTTAACAAAGCTTTATTATCCTGTTCGGGAGTTTGTCGGCAATGTTGATAATTTTTTTAATAAAACACGGTCAAACCATTATAAAGGCTGCTATTTTCTGTATATTGCCATGATAATTTAACCACAAAAATTAATAACAAATAAGCATGGCGGAAGGAGAAAAGTTAATTCCGATCAACATTGAGGATGAGATGAAATCTGCCTACATTGATTACTCAATGTCGGTCATTGTGTCACGTGCCCTGCCAGATGTTCGTGATGGACTAAAACCTGTACACCGAAGAGTACTTTTCGGAATGCACGAGCTGGGAGTAAGGTCCACCGGTTCACATAAAAAATCAGCCCGTATTGTTGGGGAAGTTTTGGGTAAATACCACCCTCATGGAGATTCATCGGTGTATGATACCATGGTGCGTATGGCCCAAGAATGGAGTTTGAGGTATATGCTCGTCGATGGCCAAGGTAACTTTGGCTCCGTGGATGGGGATAGCCCTGCGGCAATGCGTTATACAGAGGCGAAAATGCGCAAAATTGCCGACGAAATGTTGGCAGATATCGATAAGGATACCGTAGATCATCAACTGAACTTTGATGATACCTTGGAAGAACCCACTGTATTACCAACCCGTGTTCCCAATTTATTGGTGAACGGGGCATCGGGTATCGCAGTTGGTATGGCAACCAATATGCCGCCCCACAACTTATCCGAAGTGGTGGACGGAACCGTTGCCTATATCGACAATTCAGACATCGAAATTGAAGAGCTTATCTCGCATATTAAGGCCCCTGATTTTCCAACAGGAGGAATCATTTATGGCTATGAGGGTGTTAAGGAAGCTTTCCACACTGGTCGTGGCCGTGTGGTAATGCGTGCCAAAGCCTCCTTTGAAGAAGTTCAGGGAAGGGAATGCATCGTAGTTACCGAGATTCCATATCAAGTGAACAAGGCGGATATGATCAAAAAGACAGCCGATTTGGTCAACGATAAGAAAATTGAAGGTATTGCCTCGATCAGGGATGAGTCCGATAGAAATGGTATGCGTATCGTTTATATTTTGAAACGTGACGCCATTCCGAATATCGTATTGAACACCCTATACAAATACACTGCTTTGCAGTCCTCTTTCAGTGTTAACAATATTGCTTTGGTCAATGGAAGACCACAGTTGTTGAACCTGAAGGAAATCATCCACCATTTTGTGGAGCACAGGCACGACGTTGTGGTTCGCAGAACCAAATTTGAGCTTAAAAAAGCTGAAGATCGTGCGCACATCCTTGAAGGACTGATCATTGCTTCGGACAATATCGATGAGGTAATTGCCATCATCAGGGCATCTGCCAATGTGGATGAAGCGCGAAACAATTTGATGGAGCGCTTCAAGTTGACCGAAATCCAAGCGAAGGCCATTGTAGAGATGCGTTTGCGTCAACTTACCGGACTGGAGCAGGACAAACTTCGTGAAGAGCATGCTGAACTTTTAAAGACCATCGAAGATTTGAAAGACATTCTCGACAAGAAAGAACGTAGAATGCAGATCATCAAAGATGAGTTGTTGGAAGTGAAGGATAAATATGGTGATGATAGAAGATCTGAAATCAACTACGCAGGTGGTGATTTGAGCATTGAGGATATGATTCCGGATGAGCAGGTAGTAATTACCATTTCACACGCTGGATACATCAAAAGAACACCGCTGTCCGAATACAAGACCCAGAATAGGGGAGGTGTAGGTCAAAAAGCTTCCTCTACCCGAAATGAGGATTTCTTGGAGCATTTGTTCGTGGGTACCAACCACCAATACATGTTGTTCTTTACCCAAAATGGAAAATGTTTCTGGATGCGCGTTTACGAAATTCCAGAAGGAAGCCGTACTTCAAAAGGTAGGGCGATCCAAAACTTGATCAATATTGAGTCGGACGATAAGGTAAAGGCCTTTATCTGTACCCAAGATTTGAAAGATGAGGATTATGTGAACACACATTACGTGATCATGGCCACCAAAAAAGGTACAGTGAAGAAAACTTCATTGGAGCAGTATTCCAGACCACGTCAAAATGGTATCAATGCCATTACCGTAAAAGATGGTGATGAGCTTTTGGAAGCCAAATTGACTACGGGAGCTAGTCAGATTTTCCTTGGTTTGAAATCAGGTAAAGCCATTCGCTTTGAGGAATCCAAGACCAGGCCAATGGGTCGTAGTGCTTCAGGGGTACGTGGTATCTCTTTGGCCAATGATAAAGATGAAGTGATCGGTATGGTTTCCGTACACAATTTTGAAGACGATATTTTGGTTGTTTCAGAAAATGGGTATGGTAAAAGATCCAACTTAGAGGATTACCGCGTAACTAATAGGGGCGGAAAAGGTGTGAAAACCATTTCCATTACCGAAAAGACCGGTGGTTTGGTTGCGATCAAGAACGTGACCGATACCGATGATCTTATGATCATCAATAAATCGGGGATTGCCATTCGAATGAGCGTAGAAGACCTTAGGGTCATGGGTAGGGCCACTCAAGGGGTTCGACTGATCAACCTAAGGGATGGAGATTCCATTGCTGCAGTGGCCAAAGTAATGAAGGAGGATGATCCAGTAGGTGAAACCGACATTATGGACATTGAGGTAAAAGGGGAAGATGGCACGGCAATTGATAATAACCAGACCGAAGAATAATTAATAAATCGAAATACACTAAATCAATAATTTACTTTTAACACATGAAAAATAAAGTTTTATTAGTACTTGCCCTAGGTGTTTCCGTGATGGGTTTTGCCCAGAAGGATGAGATCAAAGAGGCGGAAAAGGCATTGAAAAAAGGTGACGCGGCGGCAGCCAAGGCAGCTTTAGAAGGTGCATCATCTACCATTGGCAGTGCGGATGAGAGAACACAGGCTCAATATTATGCCGTATTGGGAAATGCAAACTACGATTTGGCCAAAAAAGGTGATGCTTCAGCTTTTGAACCTGCAGTAGAGGCTTTTCAAAAAGTGGTTTCCATTGAAGAGGCTAGCGGTAAAGTAAAGTATGCTGGAGTGGCCAAAGAACAAATGTCTGCTATGACTGCTGACTTGGTTAACTCTGCGGTTCAGGACAACAACGATAAAAAGTTTATGGAAGCAGCTGAAAAGTTGTACATGAGCTACAAGTTGAGCCCAATGGACACCATCTACCTTTACTATGCGGCAAGTAGTGCTGTAAATGCCCAAGAATATGCACCAGCATTAAAATACTACGAAGAGCTTAAGGATATTAAATACGATGGTAGCTCTGTTTCTTACACTGCTGTTGATGTTGCTACTGGAGAAACCGTTACTATGGACAAAGCTACACGTGATCTTTACGTAAAAGCAGGTACCCACAAAGACCCAAAAGAAGAAGTAAGCCCTTCCAAAAGACCAGAGATCGTTAAGAATATCGCTATGATTTATCAGCAAATGGGGGATAATGAGAAAGCCCTTGCTGCATACGCAGATGCAAGAGCGGTAGATCCAAGTGATGTGAACTTGGTATTGGGTGAAGCAAACCTTTACTATGCCATGGGAGACAAGGACAAATTTGTTGAATTGATGGGCAAGGCTTCAGAAATGGCTCCTGACAACCCAGACTTGTTGTACAACATCGGGGTAATCAATATGGAGCAAGGTAATTTGGAGGCTGCAAGAGATGCATACAAAAAAGCATTGGCAGTAGATCCTGGTTACATCAATGCTCTTTTGAACCTTTCTACTACCTATGTAAACGAAGGAAACAGCTATATCGACGAGATGAATGCACTTGGTACTTCTAAAGCGGATATTGCAAAATATGATGAGCTTAAGAACAAAAAGGATAGCTTGTTTAGAGAAGGTGCAGCCGTTTTGGAAGATGCATTGAAAACAAATCCTGATAACGAAGGTGTATTGACCCAGTTGAAAAACATTTATGGAGCTTTGGGTGATACCGAAAACTTCATGAGAATTAAAAAGCTTTTGGGAGAATAAGAAACTCCTTAACCAAATAAAAAGCCTCAACATTGTTGAGGCTTTTTTTATATGATCTTTTTGATTACCCGAAGTTGATGGGTGTACAACTTTTCATCGGTATTGAAAATTCCGGTATGGTCTATTCGGTCGATTCGAACATGACCGTTCACGTGGATAATATAATTGTCCTTTAAAATAATGCCCACATGATCAATCACCCCTTCATTATTATCAAAAAAAGCAAGGTCTCCAGGTTCACTTTCCTCAATAAAGCTCAAAGCTTCCCCTTGTTTGGATTGTTCCCCTGCAGTTCGACCTAGAACATACCCATTGATCTTGTAAACCATTTGGGTAAATCCAGAGCAATCAATGCCAAAAGGAGTTTTTCCACCTCCAAGAAAAGGCGCTTTTAAATACAATATGGCGGTATCAATCAATCCCTCTTTGGTATTTTGCCCCTCTTGAACACTTCCTTCGAAGCTATGTCCCAATAAGTCCGGTGCATGTACCATAGAACCTAATAAAATAGGCATTAACATACCATCTTCAGTGTAGATGTGTGAAATGATGTCGGAACAAATTTTAGAGTGCACCAAGGCATCCAAATTCTCATAAATATGCTCAGGAACTTCCGTAATTTGATTGTTGGGTACCCAACCTTCAAACTTGTCGTAAGCGACCCGAATACGACTCCATTTTTTTCGACTTTCCAAAATTTTAAAATGTTCCCCATATTGGAGCTGGGAAGTCATTTCGGAACATCCATCGGGATTGGTTCGAATAGGAACAATACTTAGAGGACAAATTCCATATTGCATTTAAAGTACAGATTGAATCACTAATTTCTTTCCAAAACTATTGCAGAAGCTCCACCACCACCGTTACAAATGGCAGCGGCCCCAAGTTTGGCATTGTTTTGTTCCAACACGTTCAATAAAGTAATGGTAATTCTGGCGCCAGAACAACCCAGTGGATGTCCCAAAGAAACGGCTCCACCATTTACATTCACATTGGAATCGTTTAATCCAAGAATTTTCATATTGGCCAACCCCACTACGGAGAAGGCTTCATTAAATTCAAAATAATCGATAGCGTCGATGGATACTCCAGCTCTATCCAAAGCTTTTGGCAACGCTTTGGCAGGTGCCGTTGTGAACCATTCAGGTTCGTGGGCTGCATCCGCATAACCTTTAATGGTCGCAAGAGGTTTTATGCCCAATTCCTTGGCTTTTTCTTCACTCATCAACACCACAGCGGCAGCTCCATCATTTATCGTAGAAGCATTGGCGGCGGTAACCGTTCCCTCTTTGGTAAATGCGGGACGAAGGGACGGAACTTTTTCCAAATTCACATTCTTGAATTCCTCATCTTCACTCACTATAATAGGTTCCCCTCTTCGTTGGGGTACCTCTACGGGAACAACTTCATTAGCAAACTTGCCAGCCTTCCATGCTTCTGCCGATCTTTTATAGGATTGAACGGCGAAAGTATCTTGATCCTCACGGCTGAATTCATATTTTGTGGCACAGGCATCGGCGCAAACGCCCATGGCATTTTGATCGTAGGCATCAACCAGACCATCTTTTTGCATACCATCCACTAAAGTGGTCGGTCCAAATTTGGTGCCGGCACGCATGTAGGCATAATGTGGAATCAAACTCATATTTTCCATTCCTCCTGCCACTACGATGGAGTTTTCTCCAAGCGCAATGGATTGTGCGGCTTGCATAATTGTTTTCATACCTGAAGAACACACCTTGTTCACAGTGGTACAGGGCACAGAATTTGGAATTCCTGCATAAATCGCAGCCTGTCTTGCTGGTGCTTGACCTGTTCCGGCCTGAACAACATTGCCCATCAATACTTCTTCGACCAATTCGGGTTTAAGTCCAATTTTATCTAAGGCGCCTTTTATGGCAACTGCCCCCAATTTAGGTGCTGGAACCGTGGATAGTGATCCCATAAAGCTACCAATGGGAGTTCTGGCAGCAGAAACAATTACGACTTTTTTCATATGTGCATTTTAACTCTTGCGAAAATACTAAATTTAAATGCAAAGCGGTAGGGGAAATCGGCAACCCGCTTCTTATATATATTTTCTATTTTTGAGGTCAATACTTTAACTGTATGGGAAAAACATTGGACAACGTCTACAAACACCAATCACTGGTTTATAAATACTTCCTGTACGTGGTTACCGTGGCCCTGATCGTTTTCTTCTTTCCGAAAGAGGGAAAGTTTAAATATGAGTTTCAAAAGGGAAAGCCCTGGCAGTACGAGAATTTATATGCCCCAATCGACTTTTCCATCAAAAAAACTCAGGAGGAAATCGAGCAGGAGCAAACTTCCATCCGCACCAATAAAACTGATTACTACACTTTTGACGCATCTGTTGTAGTCAATGTACGGAAGGTTGTTGGAGAGGCATTGAACAGCATTTTGCAGACCAGCGCTTATAGTCCGCAACAACGTTCAGAGCTTTTTAACCTTGCACAAACGGTTGTGGATGTGGTGTATACAGATGGTGTTTTTCAGGAATTACCACAATCCAAGGCCATTGCAATTGTAAAGAACAACGAGGCCCAGCCGCTATCTCCTTCCTATTTTTTGGATTTGGAAAAAGCCAAGCTTAAGGTGACCGAAACACTATCTCAAGCGAATATTTTAGGAGCTACAGCACTTGGTTCCGTGATTCAGAACAGTTTGGCCCCCAATTTATTTTTTAACGAAACCCTTACGGAGAGTGCACTGAACGACCAGCTTTCCAAAATTTCATATACACGTGGTGAAGTTGCACAGGGCAAGCTGATCATTTCCAAAGGAAATATTGTGGAGGCGGAGGATTTTAAAATTTTGAACTCGCTTAGGGACGAATACGAATCGGAACTTTGGATGGGCAGCAACTATTACTTTATCCTTTTGGGCTATTTGATTTTAGTGGCATTGGTCTTGATCATGTTGTTTTTGTTCTTGAAAAGATACCGTGATGAAATTTTCCATAACAACAACAAGGTCACTTTTATCTTTTTCAATATCCTGTTGATGGTATTGGCCACCACCTTAATGGTAAAGCATTACGAAAGTTACATTTATGTAGTGCCCTTGTGCATTCTCCCGTTGGTGCTCAAAAACTTTTTCGATGCCCGGTTGGGATTGTTTGTACATGTACTCACGGTGCTGATATTGGGTTTTGTGGTACCCAATAGCTTTGAGTATATCTTTTTACAGATCATAGCGGGTATCGTAACCATTTTAACGGCCTCTGAATTGTATAAAAGGGCCAATCTCTTTATTTCGGTTGGACAGATTACCTTGATCTATATTATAGGTTATTTTGCTTTCCATGCCATTCATGAGGGAAACTTGGATAACATTGAATGGGAGTTGTTCGGTGTTTTTGTGATCAATGGTTTACTGACCCTTTTTGCCCAACCCCTGATCTATATGTTTGAAAAGGTGTTCGGGCTTGTTTCTGATGTATCCTTGTTGGAATTGTCCGATACCAATTCAAAATTGCTCAAAGAACTTTCTGATAAGGCACCAGGAACGTTCCATCA
Source organism: Allomuricauda sp. NBRC 101325 (assembly GCF_030268205.1). Classification (GTDB taxonomy): domain Bacteria; phylum Bacteroidota; class Bacteroidia; order Flavobacteriales; family Flavobacteriaceae; genus Flagellimonas. Next base: position 28,720 of record NZ_BSQF01000005.1, on the reverse strand, counting down.
TTCGTTGCAGGTGGCCAATTTAGCCGAAGCCGCGGCAAACGAAATTGGTGCCAATGCCATGTTGGTTAGAGTAGGAGCGCTGTACCATGATATCGGAAAGATGGAGAATCCAACCTATTTTACCGAAAACCAGATTACCAATGTGAACCCACATGATGATCTTCCACCCAAAGAAAGTGCAAAGATCATTATTGATCACGTAATCAACGGGATTGAAATAGCGCGAAAAAATAAGATTCCAGATCGTATCATAGATTTTATTCGAACGCATCACGGAACAACCACAGTGTATTACTTTTTTAAAAAGCAACAAGAGTTGGACCCAGAAGTTGATGCTGAAAACTTTAAATATCCGGGGCCAATTCCATTTTCTAGGGAAACGGCAATTTTGATGATGTCGGATGCGGTAGAGGCGGCTTCCAAGAGTTTAAAGAATCCGACTTTTATTGTAATCGATGAGTTTGTGGAGAAGATCGTTAAGGGGCAAATGCAGGCCAATCAGTTTTTAAATGCCAATATTACCCTTAAAGAAATAGAGATGGTAAAGAAAGTCCTCAAACTTAAACTGACAAATATCTATCACTTAAGGGTGGAATATCCTGAATAGCAAGTACATTGAATTAATTGCAAGAAAAAAATCAAAAAATAGTTGCGATCTAACATCTGAAAGGGTACATTTGCATCCGCATTTTCAGAGTGCACGTTCATAAAAAGAATTAGGAGAGGTGCCGGAGTGGTAACGGAGCAGATTGCTAATCTGTCAGCGCGTAAGTGCTGCCTGGGTTCGAGTCCCAGTCTCTCCGCTTTTTCCAAAATATTCGGGGTGTAGCGTAGCCCGGTTATCGCGCCTGCTTTGGGAGCAGGAGGTCGCAGGTTCGAATCCTGCCACCCCGACGAATCTAGCAATAGATAAAAATAAAAGCACTGTTAATCAATTGATTTTCAGTGCTTTTTTCGTTTTGTGCATTTATTTGATATCATTTGAAACCAAATAGTAGGTGTGCAATTAGGTGTGCAATTAGGTGTACAACCTTTTATTTAAATTGTCCTATCTTTAAAGAGCTTTTGGGCACGATTTGACTTTCGATGAACAATTATTGTTTAACAAAAGTCATTTTAACATGAAAGCAAAAAACACTTTCGCGGTAGTCTTCTTTACCAGAAAATCAAGGAGCGTTCCAAATCAATTATCCATTTATGTCCGTATTACCGTGGACGGAAAACGCTCAGAGATCAGTCTAAAACGTAATGTGGCCTCAAAGAATTGGGACAATGCCAGAAACCGGGTCAAGGGAAGTTCCCAGCCAATCAGGGAATTGAATTCTTACATGGACAGCGTGTACGGAGCATTGTTGGTGTGCCATAAAGAACTTTTGCAAGAGAACCGGGTAATTACCGCAGAGGCTATCAAGTCACATTATCTTGGTGAGGACGATAAGAACAAGACGCTTAGGGATCTTGTCTCCTATCACAATGAAAGGATGTCCGTTGTCTTAAAATATGGTACCATGAAAAACTACTATACCACTGCTCGGTACCTTGACAGGTTTTTATCAAAGGAAAGAAAGGTTGGCGATGTTTATCTCAAGCAATTGAACTATGCCTTTGTCACGGAATTCGAGCACTATCTTAGAAATTACAAAGGCTCGGATAAGAAACTCTCCTTGGGGAACAACGGTGTCATGAAACATCTGGAAAGATTCAAGAAGATGTTGAACCTTGCCGTAAAATTGGAATGGATGGAAAGGAATCCCTTCAATCAGTTCCAGTTGAAGTATAACAGATATGATAGAGCATTTTTGGATGAAGAGGAACTGCAACACTTGGAATGCTACGAGCTTAAGAATGAACGTTTGGAGAAGATACGGGACTGTTTTGTCTTTGCATGTTATACCGGGCTGTCCTATGTGGATGTAAAGGAACTCACCAAGGATAATATTGTTAAGGGAATCGATGGAAATCAATGGATAAGTACCAAACGTGAGAAGACCGACAAACCCGTCAAGGTTCCGTTGATACCTCAGGCGCGTGAGATTTTGGAAAAATATGAGTTGGGAGGGCCGAATGAAGGACTTTTGCCCATCAGTTCGAACCAAAAGACCAATGCCTATCTAAAGGAAATTGCCAATGCATGTGGTATTGATAAAAACCTGACCTTCCATGTGGCCAGACATACTTTTGCAACTACAGTGATGCTCTCCAATAATGTCCCCATTGAAACGGTATCCAAACTCCTAGGACATACCAAACTTTCCACTACACAAATTTACGCCAGGGTAGTGGAGTCCAAGATAAGTGAGGATATCGATAATCTTTTGGTTCGTTTTAAGACCAAAGAGGTCGAAAGAAATGCTGGAGGGTAAGTTTAGACTTAGATGATTAGCATTGTTATTTGTCCAATGGAAGTGAGGAATTCAGATAAGGTTTTTGGAAAATATGAGTTCAACTTTAAAGATTGGAAATTTATCGTTCTATTGAGGAAGTTTCCAACAGATAGTAATGCTTGATACCATTTCAATGTAATTAATCTAGTATGTGATTTTACATTATGTCAAGAAATTGTATTGTGTTACTTCCTAAAAAATGTCGCAAATATTGACAACATTTGCGACATTATTTTTTGTAGGGTTTCTTTCCAATCCATTGGGAAGTTCGAAACTATGGTTCTTGGGACAAATGATATGGAGAATTGCTTTCAGCAATCTCCTTTACCATGAAACTTTAAATACAAAACCCTTCCCCTTCACCTGTTTTGGGTGTACCTAAATAAATAACATGTCAATTCACCATTGACTACCCTTACGTTTTGTTGAGCTGCCCACATCGAAACACATATTCTTTAAGATAGAAATCCTTGGTTTCCTGATTTAGGAAAGATCGTTGAATCAATGTTTCCACAAGGTCTTGATGTTGTTGGAAAGGCTTCAAAAGTCGAACCATACGTGGCTCCATGATACCCAATCTTTTTCCGAATTCTTGGAAATCATCTAAACCGACCCGTCCATTGGTCCTGACTTCTTCCGATTCAAAAACATCCTTGAACAATCCGCCGTCCAAGGCAAAATCCGTGTCATTTACGTGGATTCTGGTATTGATCAAATCATAGGAGGGGCTAAGGGTGTAATCACCATTCGGGGTTTCGAGCAACGAAAAGTTTTTCAAATGGGCATCCCCGTTGGAGAAGAGATAATTGAAAACCACCAATTGGAAAAATTTCTCCAACTCGACCCTATATGCCGGAACATATTTTTTGATCAACTCGCCGATTTCTTCGTAGTTGTAATTGTATTTGTATTCAACACCGTCCATTTCGGAAGTCTTACCTGCCAATGAGGCAAAATCCTCCAAACCCAGTTTGGTGCCATCCGTTTTAACATCAAACCGTTTCGTTATGTACGCAGGTTCACCATTTCTGAAAAACAGCAATGCGTTCTCGGCCGTGTGTATCCCATAAACCTGCCGGGCAATCTGCATGGTCAAATGTTCATTGGCCGGTATCTGGTCAACCTTTTTGAGGTCCCTGGGGATAGGTTTCAGGATGTATGTGCCCTGTTCCCCTTCCTCTGTCAAACGCAGTTTATTTTTTTCAAGGACCATCGAGAGTTTTTCCTGGACCCCGGAAATGGAAATCCGTTTGCGGTTTTCCTGGAACTTCTCTGCCACCTCCTCACTTTCCGAGGGAGGGTCATAGGGTAGGATATAACTTACTTTTCTCCCTTCGAAAACACGGTTGAGGCAATTCTGGCTATAGGTCGTGAAACCTTCGGCCAAAGTTCCTGGGCAGTATGCTATTTTAGGGATACTCATAATTTTTCGCTATGGATCAATTCTACGGTTATGGCACCTATGGTATCATGCTTTGCTGTGGCCATTAATAGGCCGAAACTGTCCCTTTCATCTATTCGTAACTGTCGGCATTGTAGTTGTTTGTTGACACCCTCAGAAAGCATATTGAAAAAGAAGGGAAACAGGTGCTGGGAATGGTGGGTCTTTTTTGTTTTGGGCAAAGTCAAACTTATGGCTGGTTTGCCATCATCCAGGAACCAGTTATCATCATAGGTAAACTCATAATTATTGGCTGCATGCTCAGTAAGCAATCCGGTGCGTTCTCCGTTTCTATAGACTTCTGCAATCCTCATTTATCAGAATTTAGGTTTTCGCACATCAATGCTCAATTCCAAGCCAAGTACGTCCATGAGCTTGTTCAACGTTTCAAGGGTTGGGTTCGACCTTCCATTTTCAATGGCTTTCAGCGTACGTAGTCCCATACCTGAAAGTTCCGCCAAGTCTCTTTGAGTGATGGCAAGTATTTCCCTTCGGGTTTTTATAGTCTTTCCTAACTTTTCAGAGTGCATTATATTGCTCTTTTTAATGTAAAGATAAGGTATTTTATAATTAAAACAATTAAAAGTGCATTATAACGCCTATTTTAATGAAATACTACTTTGAATACTAATAAACATATGTAAAAGTGTATTATAGTGCACCTTGTAAAATAGAATCCGTCCAGTGTCATAGTATCTAATCCACTATTGAAATAGTCAGGTTATAAGGATGAAATTATATATTCCAATATTCCCGAAAGTTAAGCTCGCCTAATTTTCTCGGACAAGGGACGGCATAAAGCCGTTCCATTCGTCACTGTTTATTCCGTTTAAGAAGCAATATCTAAAATCGGCACCTGAATTTGTAGGGGTTCACTCTACTCTTACTATAGAAATGATGTCCTTGATTTTAATTGGGAAATCCCATCGGTCTTTTCCTTTTTCTTTCAAAGTGATCACGATTTCGTGTAGTTCTTGGATTTCTGCGGAAAAGTGTTCAAAATGGTCAAAATTGTTCTTTGAGGATTGGATGATACCCGTATGTAAAAAACCACCACTTGTTTCCAAAGTGACCAATTCATCAGTAAAGATTTTGATGTATTCCGCGCTCATGATTACCAAAGATAATGCATTCATGGATTGCTTGGTATGTTGACCACTCCTATTCAAATGAAACCGATCAGGGGGAGTTGTTTCAAGCAGATTAAAAAAGCAAGTCATAGAAAGGCACAAGTTCTTTTGGCCAATAAGGAAGTCGTCCTAACGGATTTTTGGTGTACCCTTCCTTTGCAAACCCTTCTTGGGGCTTTGCGGTGGAAGGCTACAATCCGTTCGTCCGCCATTCAAATTTTAAGGGGTCCATAATAAAAGAAGCCCTGGTTGTTTTTCGGTGCATCGAAAAACAGGGCAGTGCCCAAGGACTTCCCATCAGGACACCATCGCCTGCACTCGCTCAACTTCCCGTTCGCTCAATTGTCAATGGGTCATATGGAATTCCTAAGGGCCCTCATTGAACCTGTCAAGGCCAAGACAGGTTTTGTCCATAAATAGGGTTTCCACTTCCTTGAAAACCTAAAGGTTTTGCTACGTCGCGGAGCCTCCCGATTTCTGCCCAAAAGCCCTGACAGAACCCCCTTCTTTTATTGTGCTACGCACGTAAGAAGCAAACAAACGCCCCTTAAAATTTGGGAAGCAAAAACCAAAAAAAGAGAGGGGAAATTTTTAACCCTGTTTGCTGATGTATCCATAAAGGAAGACGGCAGACCTTTAAAAACTTTATATCATGAGTACATTAAGAAACAAAGTGCAGTTGATCGGAAACGTGGGACAAGACCCCACCATTACAGACCTTGACAAAGGGAAACGTGTGGCACGGTTCACCATGGCCACCAATGAGAACTACAAGAACTCCGAAGGGGAACGGGTGACCAACACCGAATGGCATACGGTGATCGGTTGGGGGAAACTCGCTGACATCATCGAAGGATTTGTGACCAAGGGCAAAGAGGTTGCCATTGAAGGGAAATTGACCTCCCGTTCCTATGAAGATAAAGAGGGCAATAAGAAGTATGTGACCGAGATCGTGGCCAGTGAAATCCTTTTGTTGGGAGGTAACAATGATTAATGGGATTGGGGTAACCAAAAGATCATTTTGGTGCCCCTTTCTTTTTTGATTCTAAAATGAAATGATCATGGAACATCAAGTCAATGAAATACAGATCAGCTATAGGGAAAAACTCAGTACCCTGCAATCGAACTCCATCACCAATTCAAACGATGTGGCACAATTGCTCTTCAAAAATTGGGATACCGACACCATTGGATTGAACGAATGCTTCAAGATTCTTTTGCTCAACCAATCCAACAAGGTCAAAGGAATCTATCCCTTATCCATTGGTGGGATCACTGGGACCTTGGTGGATATGCGCATTCTCTTTGCCATTGTTCTAAAAACCTTGTCCGTCGGAATCATTTTATCACATAACCATCCGTCCGGCCAGTTAAAGGCAAGTGAGCAGGACAAACTATTGACCAAAAAGATACAACAGGCTGCCCAGCTTTTTGATGTCAAGGTATTGGACCATATCATCCTGGCGCCCGATGGTCGCTATTACAGTTTTGCCGATAACGGAATCCTATAAATCTTTGAACAATGAAAACAGAAACAACAACATTTGGACCCGAAATGAAAGAGGAAATACCTTATGACCCAAGAGACTATCCCGAAGGATTTGATCACAGCTTGTACGGTCTGGAATAAATGAAGCCAGAACGTATGAAACATACGGCTTTTGAACCCTTTTTACCAACAATACAACCCAATCATTATGATTGGGTTTTTCGGCATCTAATGGATTGGTTTTTATATATTTAAATCGCTGTTGTACAGCAATTAAAAAGTACGGCAATTTGATTTGACTTTCCTAAAGTCCGTACGCCATTTGATTTGACTTTTACATGAAAATGCAACTGGTTTTTAAACCATGTTGTGCGATAATTTTTGTGCTTGCGCACAAAAAGGAGAAGCAAGAGGATAGCGTGCTGGCGCAGCGCTACCGATCATGGTTGCTCCGCAAGGCCCTGTTTATGGGGGCTAAGATGTATACAAGTAAAATGGGCAAAGGTGGTTTTCACGGAAAACAGCCTTGAGCCCAATAAAATCAAGGGATTTTTCACGGAATTATGGAAAATGTAAGCAAAAATGAACGGTTCAAGAGCTTGAGTATCAAGGAACCGGTATTGTTAAAATTTAGACGGTTTTCCAAGCTATTTGGCAAATCCCAATCCATGACCCTGTTGGCCATGATGGAGTTTTTTGAGCGACATGGGATCTCCCCGGACCAACATTTTGGGGAGACCATAGCCAGTATGAAATTGTTCATAAAGCGACGCTTCAATGCCATGGTGGCCATCATGCGAAGCATCGAAAAGGAACAGACCCTGCCCACCGTTAGTATGATGCAGGCTCTCTTTCAACAGGAACTGGACCCCGAGGAGGGGGACGAATGGGAAGGGGACTTTGAATTTTTTGAAAAGCAGCTTACCGAGATCAATGCCCCCACCAATCCTGAACTCTTGGACAAGGAGACCACGGTCCCCAAAATTGTACATGAGCGCTTGAAGGAACAATTGGAAGATCTGAAGGAGGATTTTGGGCATGTGCTGAAGCATGTTTCCGTGACCAAGAACCGCTTTGGAAAGGACCACCTCAAACTGGACCTCAAACCAGGGGCCATTGAACAATACCGCACCAAACTCAAAAATCTATAAGCATGTACATCGCCATCACAAGACAACACTTGGGAGATAACTATCACGGCAGTGCCAGTGATTTTGTCAAATATTTGGAAAAGGAGAACGAAGGGAAAGCTGTGGATGAGCAAGAACTTTTTTTCAACCAAACGGAAAATGACATCGATGCCCATAGGGTCATTGCCGAGATCGATGCCAATACGGCCAAACTTTCGAAACGGGATCCCAAGTTCTATTCCATCATGGTCAGTCCTTCCCAAGCCGAGCTCAAGCATATCGGAAATGAGCCTGAAAAACTGAAACAGTACACTCGGGAACTGATGAAGACCTATGCGGCTTCTTTTTATCGGGACAAGGAAGTTTCAGTAAAGGATGTACTGTATTTCGCGAAGCTTGAGCGGGAAAGGGTCTATACTGAAAAAGATAAAGCAGTGAAGGAAAACCAACCCATTGCAAGTAAAATTTTGGAACTACAACATCAGATCAGGGCCATTAAACAGGGTAGGGAGAACGGTGATATTGTTAAAATCCAAGAAAAGATCCGAGCATTGGAACTAGAAGCGCCCCATAAACAGAATGGTAAACGCATCGTTCCAGGAATGGCCAAGGAAGGCCACCAGAGCCATATCCACATCATAGTCAGCCGAAAGGACGTGACCAATTCACATAGCCTATCCCCTGGATCTAAATTCCGTACTTCGGAAACCATCTTGAATGGGGAGAAGGTCAAACAGGGGTTTGATCGGGACAGATTCTACCGGGCAGCTGAGAAGAGCTTTGACAAACAATTCGGGTACCGCAGGAACTTTGTGGAGACCTACCATGCCCGAAACTTGTTGGATAAAAATCCCAAGCAATTCTTTACGGCCCTTTTGGGATTACCAACAACCGAGAAACAGGCTGCCAAACAATTGTTGTTCAAGGCGGGAATCAAAGTGCCTAGCATCCCCACCAATAAAGCGCAGTTGGCCTATAAAGCGATGATACAACTCAAAAAAGGCATCGGAAAGGCCATGGAATCAGGATCGATCGGAATTTAAAACTAGCTATATGGAAAATTTAGGATGGATTGGAATAATAGGTTGCCTTTTGGTTGGGGGAGGGATTTCGGTTTTAATGAATAGGTATCTCAAGTTTGGCTTTGTGATTTGGGTTTTGGGAATAGTTCTTTTGGCCCTGGCCAATGGTTTACTTTGGGGATGGGATGATTTTATAAAGGGGTCATTGACTTTTTGGTTGCCGTTGTTTTTTGTCCATGTTGTGATCTATGCTCTGGTGGACCATTTCAAGGAAGAAAAGAAACCCTCCAAAGTTTTTGAGGTGAAAATGAAGGTACGGGGCAAGCCTTTGGTTTTGGGAAACATCCGAAGGGGGGTGTCCGTAATGGCTTCTGCGGGCAGTGGAAAGACTGAAAGTGTCATCTATAATTTTTTGAGGCATTTTCAAAATGAGAATTTTTCAGGGATCATCCACGATTACAAGGATTTTGAGATTACGGAAATGGCCTATCCCTTATGGAAAAATGAAAAGATTCCGTTTCGGATCGTTTCCTTTGGTCCGATATATCATCGAGTGAATCCCATAGCCCCACGATACCTCCCAGATGAAGAAAGTGTGCATGAAGTGTCTAGAGTTCTTTTGGAAAACCTGATGGAACATCGGGACTCGGATGAGAACAGTACCTCACGATTTTTTAAGGATGCGGCAGAAGGTTTGATCAGTGGACTCATATGGCGACTAAAAAAGGATTACCCACATTATTGTACGTTGCCCCATCTGATGGCTTTGTTCCAACAGTTGTCCACCAAAAGCCTGATAAAATTTCTTAGCGGAAACATTACCTCAAGGGCCATGGCCGATGCCTTTATCAGTGGCATAGGGTCAGAACGACAGACGGCTGGGGTACTCAGTACCCTGGCCAATGCCATCAAAAAGATCAGTACACGGAAGATTTTTATGGTGCTTTCAGCAGATGAGATACCCTTGGATATCAATAATGAAAACAACCCTTCCGTCATTGCCTTGGTGAACAATCCCCAAAAAGATGCTTCATTATCTCCCGTAATTGCCACCATCATCCATACGATATCTAAACAGATGTCCCAACGGAATCGTCAACCTTCCTTTATGTTGTTGGAGGAAGCATCTACCTTACGGTTGTTGAACATGCACCGGATACCGGCCACCTTGCGGAGCTATGATATTGTCAGTGTGTATGTGCTACAGGACAAGATCCAAAACGATATGATGTACGGGGAGAAGGCCAGCAAGGCAATCCTTTCTAATCTTTCATATCAGTTCTTTGGGAAGGTGAATGACCCGGATACAGCAAGATACTATGAACGCTTTTTCGAGCTGGTCAAGATTCCGACTCGAAGTGTGAGCAAGAGTTCAGGGCTGAACCTGGAACGTCGTATCACGGAAGGGGAAAAGGAGGTGTCCAAACGCAGGGCGGAAGTGTTCTTTCGGTTGAAACAGGGAGAATTTGTGGTCTTTGCGGATGGGAAGGACCGAAAAGTGCAGTTTCCAAGGCCTGATATTAAAAAAGGACTGCCCAAGCCGTTGGGGATTTCTGAAATGGAATTGGAACAATACTATCTTAAGGTACACCATCAGGTAGCATCCATTTTTCAAACTGCTTAGCATTGTGATTTCGTGGTGCCTACCTTGGTGCACACTTTTTCAACGGGCAAACCGAATGGTAAATGTGGTGCCCATATTCACCTGGCTATCGACGGTAATGGATCCGCCCATGCTCGTCACCTGATTGTACACCAAATATAGACCAACACCCTTACTGTCCTTGTTATCATGAAAAGTTTCATTCAAATTGAATATTAAATGACCGACTTTTTCCATGTCAAATCCAATTCCATTGTCTCTATAGACCAAAGTTTTGACCCCATCTTTTATAGCAGTATTTATAGAAATAATAGGAGTTATTCCGGGTTTGGCATACTTGATGGAATTGGTAATCAAGTTGAGGAGTATGCTTTCCATGAAATGGGGGTTGAATATTACTTGTTCCAAGCCTTTAAAATCCAATTCAAACTTAGTTTTGGAAGCGTTGATCAAGCTACCTATGGCACTTTGGATATTTTGTATTACCGATTGGAAGACTACTTGGGAAAGTTGTCTCTTGGATGAATCTGTATCTTTGTAGGAATCAAGATAGGCGTTTAAGGTGGTTTCAAGACCAAGTGCGGACTGCTGGATCAATTGTATGATTTCACGGTTATCTATGTCATTTATTTTGGTATGGTCTATTAAAGCTACCAAGGACATCAGGTTATTCAAAGGAGCTCTTAAATCATGTGCCGTAGCATAATTTTGTTTTTTAAGCTCTTCGTTGATTACGGATAATCGCTGAATATGCAATGCCCTATCACTTTCCAATTTCTTTTTATAGGTGACATTTTTGGCAATGGCATAAACCAATCCCATTTCGGGCAAAGAAATGGAGGTCCAATGTAGCCAAACAATTTCTCCACTTTTACCAATATACCGATTTTCAAAATTGACCAAAGGAACGTTGTTTAATAGTTTGGCGCGTTCCTTGGCGGTAAGGGGCCGATCAATGGGATGGATGAATTCTGCAATTGGTTTTGACTTCAGTTCTTTTTCGGTATACCCTAGTAATTTTTTGAAGGCAGGATTCACTTTTAAGAAGTACCCTTCAAAACTGGCAATACAAAGGCAATCCAATGAATGATCAAAAAAAGGGTCCAATGCAAATTCCAAAGTATGTTCTGAAGTTTCGTTCATGTTATCATTAAATCTAGAAAAGAATTATTAAAAATAAGGGATTCCTTAATTTAAGTTGGAAGATAAAAAGTGAAACTATTGTCAGTGACGAAATCTGATCGGTATTTTTGATATGTTCGTATTCCGATTCCGTACTTTATTCCTACCTTTGGTTTATCTATGGGGTGCCCTTTAGGGCTGAGATCATACCCGGAAGCATGTTGCTTCGCACCTGATCCAGATAATGCTGGCGTAGGGATTTTGGAATAGTCATTTTCTGGCTGTTGTTCCATTATGGGATTCCTATGTCTTTTAAACCAATAGAGAAATCCAACCAATGGAAATATTTTCACAATTAGTTGTTTTGCAATGGGTAGGGGCCGCTTTTGGGGTTGTTCAAGTACTCATGGCTCGTCAGAACAAAGTGCATAATTACCTTTTTGGAATCATTGCCATATTGATCAGTATTTGGGTGCTGTACCAGTCACGGTTATATGCCGACATTTTACTTAATCTCTATTATTTGGTCATGAGCATCTATGGTTGGTTCTATTGGAAAATGGGGATGCAAAAGCAAGAATCCCCCATTTCCTATTCCGATAGTAAGGACCATGGGATTGCGGTAAGCATTGTTATGGGATGCTTTCTTATTATGGCCTATTGGTTGGGACAACATACGGATTCCGACGTCCCCTATTGGGATGCCATGGTCGTTGCTTTTGCCTGGGCAGGGATGTGGTTGATGGCCAAACGTAAGATTGAGAACTGGATCTACTTGAATATTAGCAACTTGATTTCTGTTCCCCTCTTGATTTATAAAGAACTATACATCTATGCGGGATTGACCGCATTTCTGTTCGCCGTGGCTATCTCGGGTTATGTCAAATGGTCTAAAATCATAGAAAGGGAATTGAATGGATCCATTGAATAACATACAACAACTTTGTTTTGGGAAAAAGGAGTTTTCAAAAGAAGTCCTGGATTGGATTGACACAGAAAATTTGTGGAATCTTTGGGTGCCTCAAGAATATGGTGGATTAGAGATGTCCTTGACCGAGGGCTTGAAAACCTTACATTCACTTGCCCAATGTGATGGTAGTTTGGGCTGGACTGTGACCTTGTGTAGTGGAGCCAATTTCTTTATTGGGAACTTAAAGAAAGATGTTGCGGACCAGATTTTTTTAAAATCCGAAAAAGCGGTTCGTTTTGGAGGGAGTGGAGGTGCATTTGGGACTGCAGAAAAAATGGACGATGGCTATGTGATCAACGGACATTGGAAGTATGCCACAGGAGCACCCTATCTGACACATTTCACCTTGAACGCGAAGATTCAAGAAGGGGGCGAGGATATCCTTTTAGAGGATGGCACACCTTTGATGCGATCCTTTGTACTCCGAAAGAAAGATGTCGAACTTATACGGGATTGGAATGCCATGGGATTAAGAGCTACTGTTACCGATTCTTTTGCGGTGCGATCCAAATGGGTGGATAGCAAGTACAGTTTCGTATATGATGAATTTTATCTGCCTCAGCCCATCTTTAAAATTCCATTCTCGGTATTTGCAGATTTGACCTTATGGGTCAATTATTTGGGGATGGCGGATCACTTTTTGAAGGAGGCACAAATGTTTAAGAAGTCAAATGCCTTGTTAAATAGACTTCAAGATATTTTGATCGGCGCGAATTATCAAGTTATGATATTTGCAAAACAGCTTGAATATAGAATTGAGATTGGACTATCTGTACCGATTGATTTTGTCAATGAAATACATCATGAGGCTTCCCGGTCAATACGTGCTATTTCCAAGGCAATCATTGAAGTATTTCCTTTTTTGGGAATTCGAGGAATCACGGAAGGCCAAACAGTGAATCAAATATTTAGGGACTATTTCACGGCTACACAACACCACAATTTTCATGAGAAATTGGATTGAGTAATCCCAATCAATAACAGAGTAATTAAATTTTAGGTTTAAGAAAATCAGGAGTTCTGGATATGATTCAAAATGAAATCCGCCCTTTCCTTTACAGTTGCTTTGGGAACTTCAATTAGGTCGTATTGATGGCTGCGATAGGTCTGGATGATTTTGTTATAGGTAAATACAGCCTCATTTCAGTCTTGTTTTCGCTGTTCATCTGTTTGATAGATTTCTTTCCATGGTGGTAAAATAAGGACTTGGTCGTTGTATCGCCAAGTTTCTGCCATAACCTTCATGTGGTTATCAATGCGAAGTCCCATGAGATGGGCATAGCCAATGGCATCCAAAAAGCCGCGGTCAAAAATATGGGTCCGGATACATGCTTTTCATCCATGATCTTTTCAAAACTTTCGATGGATCTATCAAACATAAGGTCCCGGTATGTGTTTTTGTTTTTCCAAGGAAGCGCATCACCATCAATCGCCTGTTGCTCCTTGATGAGTTCGCGAGCAATTTCGGGAACGACCATAAAACCTCTTTGCTTTAACTCATGCAACAAAGTGGTCTTGCCAACACCAGGGCCTCCTGTTATGACATAATATGGATTGGTTTCCGTCGAGATTTTGACTAAGGTTTTATGTTGTGTAGGTCGGGTTAATTTGGGTTTGCTTATCATTCCAATCAATCAATCAATCAAAAGATTGGCAATATTACAAACTTCTTTGGAATCGAATATGGGTTCGAAACATATAAGAGAGGTTTGAGTTCATTGAGCATTTAAATTATAGATATGCGAAAACTTCAATTGTTAAAGGGAGTTTGTTAAACATGAATCTAAAATTAAAACAGTTCTAAGGTTCTTTAATGATATTGCTCGTGTTTTTTATCAATATGAATTGAATATTTCAAATGAATAGGGCAAAAATGATTGAGGGGAAACCATATTAAAACTAGGGGTTTTGTGTAAAAACGGGAATAGTTTGTTGGTTTTTTTGTATTGGTTTCTTCACTTAAGCCAAATGCCTTATTTTTAGAATTCTACCACCAACTATTTTTTAAATGGGATTACCGAGTATATTGAGGGATTTACCTTGGATGAGAAGTCGGTTCCCCAGAAACTAAAACTTGAATTTAAGTGCACAAAGATTTATTTTTCTCAATTTTCAATGCAAAAGATGAAGAAGGGCTTTTATCTGTAATTTCCCAAAACCCAAAAATATTTGACGACACTAACTGGAAGCCTCTAGGTGATAATCAAAGTAATTACGGTGTAGTTAAAAATCAGCAATCAAACCCTATTGCTGCTTTGATCGAGAAAGTTACAAATGCCATTGATGCCATCTTGACCAAGGAATGTTATAAAGCAGAAATAGACCCAAGATCAATGGCCGCTCCTAAATCCATGGATAATGCAATAAATAGGTTCTTTCCCAATAACAACTGGGATTTACCTTCTTTTCGGAAACAACAGGCAGCAAACATTCAAATTATTGCGGATGGTCGAGGTCCGAGAAATCAAAGAAACCAATATCCAACATCGGTAATCATTTATGATAATGGAGAAGGTCAACATCCTGAGAAATTTGAAGAGACTTTTTTGTCCCTTTTAAGAGGGAATAAAAATGATATTCATTTTGTGCAAGGAAAGTATAATATGGGTGGAAGCGGAGCTATTGTTTTTTGTGGTAAAAAAAGATATCAATTGATAGCATCAAAAAGGTATGATGGTAAAGGAGCGTTTGGATTTACATTGGTACGAGAGCATCCAAAGAAAGAATCAGATCACACAAAGGAAACTTGGTACGAATATCTTTTGATCGATAATCAAATCCCTTCTTTTCCTATTGAGAATCTTGATCTTGGTTTGTCCAATAGGAATTTTGAAACAGGAACAATTGTAAAATTATACTCGTACCAATTTCCCAAAGGGTATTCTGGTTTTGCACAGGATTTGAACCAAAGTATAAATGAATTCCTTTTTGATCCAGCTTTACCCATTTTAACAGTCGATACTGCCGAAAGATATCCAAACAACAAGGTTCTTGAGAATGACTTGTTTGGATTAAAACGGCGTCTGAACAATGAAGCAGCAGAGTATCTAGACGATAAGTTTTCAGAGACATTCGATGAGGAAAATACTTTTGGTAAAATGAAGGTGTCCTGTTTCGTTTTTAAGCCTAGGGTAAAGGATTATGATTTAAAAAGAACCAAAGCCATCATCCAGGATCGATATTTCAAAAATTCGATGGCGGTCATGTTCTCTCTTAATGGACAAACACATGGAAGCTATACTTTCGAATTTATAACACGGTCCTTAAAACTCAATCTCTTAAAGCACCATTTGTTGATACACGTGGATTGTACCGAAATGAAATACAATTTCAGGAAGGAATTGTTCATGGCTTCTAGGGATAGGTTAAAAGATGGGGAAGAGACCCAATATCTAAGAAGTTATTTGGCGGCCCAATTGAGTCGAAAAGATGGAAGGTTGGCGGATATTGAGAAGATTAGAAAACAGGCCGTCGATATTGATACTACTTCCAATACCAATGAGTTGCTCAAGAACTTTACCAAGAACCTCCCCTTGGATTCTGAACTGGCCAAATTGTTGAGCCAAACGTTTAAACTTGATACGAAATCGAATAAGAAAAAGGAAGGAGAGAGAAAACCTTCTCCCCAGAAAAAGGAGGATACCCCTTTCTTACCACAGAGATTCCCTTCTTTTTTTAAGATAAGCGGGATTAATGATGGAGAATCAGAGGTGGCGAAAATTCCTTTGAATGGAGAAAAGACCATAAAGTTCTCTACTAATGTTGAGAACGATTACTTCGATCGGATAGAGGAACCTGGTGATTTGAAAATTACTGTGTTGAATATCAAACCCAACGAAGGTGAAGGTGGTACAGGTCCCGGACAGCCCAAGGGAATAACTGAAATTTTCAATGTGGTAAAAAGTAGCCCAAATAAAGGTACTATTAGAATATCATTGAACCCAAAAGATGATTTAAAGGTAGGGGACAGTGTTCAGATAAAAGCAGATCTGACATCCCCAAACGGGAATCTGTCAGAACTGTTTTGGGTCAAGATTGCCAAAAAAGAAGGACCAAAGGACAATAAACCAAAAAAAGATGAAGATAATGAACCTTTGGGTCTACCTCAATTGGTTTTTGCCTATAAAGCGCCTAATGAGGACCTCAAGGATCGAGTTTCATGGGAAAATGTGGGAACTGCAACGTCATTGGATATGGATTACAATACGGTAATGGTGCCCGAGGCAGAAGGGGATACCTTGAAAAAGATTTTTGTGAACATGGATAGCTCTGTGTTAAAAAACTTTATTGCCAAGTATAAACATCCCAACCAACAGCAATTGGAAATCGCCAACAGAAAGTATTATTCCTCCGTGTATTTCCATACACTATTCTTGTACACTATTAGCAAGAATAGGGGGTATGAGATAAAACAAAGAATAGAAGGTAAAGATGAGTTGGAACACGTGGACCTCGGACAATATTTAAAGGACCTATTTGATCATTATTACTCCACCTTTATACTCAATTTTGGAGGAATGGAAGAAATGATGCAGGGTGTTGGAGATTAGTCTTTGAATTGGTATGTCTAATGAAGGGGAAATGATATTAGAATATTTGAGTAGAAAATATAGAATTATTGTTGTTATGGTTATATAACGGATAATTTCCTTATCTGCATCGAAAGTTTACTAATGCAATCTTAGATGGTTTACAATATATACTTGAACGAATTATAAGACTAAATGTTAAATATTTTTATAAAAAGCTGAAAATCAAATACATGTATAATTTTGTGGTCTAAATAAGTTGTTGGTAAAATAATTGCATTCCTTTATGGAGGAATCTCTCCATTTAACTATCTTGCATACCGAAAAGTTATTTGTTTTATGCTTAAATTTTCAGGTCACGATACCTTTCATTGTAAGGAACAGTGGTTGCTTAAAGGGATGCAATTGCTTGATAGTCAGAATGATGCATCAATTTTCAAAAAGAATGAGGCAATCTCTGCCCTTGGGGTAGGGAAGAATATGGTTCGCTCTATTCAACATTGGCTTAGGGCATTTGGTATGATAGATTCGGACAATGAAATTAGTGAATTAGCAAAATTATTGTTCTTGGAAAACCGCTACGATCGTTTTCTTGAGCATGAAGGTTCACTTTGGCTCCTACAATATTCTTTATGTCATACTGGTTATGCTTCCATTTATAAATCAGTTTTTGCTGATTATTTTGCGAATAAGGCCAGTTTGGAATTTTCTGAATCACAGATTGTTACTTTTTTAAATAGACAATTGACCCTATCTGGGCGAAAGCCGTCAACTATAAATACATTATCTTCTGATTATAAGGTATTCCTTAAGACCTATATCTCTCCTCCAAAAAACACAAAGACTTTTGAAGACGATTACAATGCTCCTTTATTGAGTCTTGATTTAGTGGTTAACACAGGTAGAAAGAATGAAAGGAAGGAAGAGGTCTATAGAATCAACAAGAGGATTCAGGAAAATTTATCTGTGGAGGTATTTGCCTATTGTTTGTTGGGGGAATTTAATGGAGAAAATGCAATAAATTTTGATTCCATAAGAAGAACACTTGGCTATTATTTGTGTTTGTCAAACGAGGGCCTCGAAGGTATTTTGGAAGATTTGTGCAATAAATATCCAGAATTCGTTTTCAAAGACGATGCAGGAGTGAGGCAACTCCAAATTAAGAATCTACCAGAAAACTATAAAATTAATTTACTGGAAAACTACTATGGGATCAACCTTTAACAATATTTCCACCAATATACTTAGGGATGCCTCCAAGGAGATTGATTATATCGTCACCCCAAATTCAAAAGAAATCTTTGAACGTATATTTTTACATAACTATGTTGCCAACAAGTCTTTTAGTTTAATAGGTAACTATGGAACCGGAAAGTCAACTTTTTTATGGGCAATGGAGAGAAATCTGCATGGGGAGCAGTTGTTTTTCGGACCTCTTCCAAATAAAGAGGTTGATGGTTATGATTTTATAAAAATAATAGGTCAAAATACTTCATTGTCCGATGCTCTTGGAATGGAATTGGGCTTAAAAGGTAGTGCTAAGCCAAATATTTTGGAGGGATTGGAAAAGAGAAGGATAGCCTCGCTGAAGAAGCGAAGAGGATTGGTTCTCGTAATAGATGAATTTGGCAAATTCCTGGAGCATGCATCTAAACATAGTGCTGCCGATGAACTGTATTTAGTACAACAAATTTCTGAATGGGCAAACGATGATGCTTTTGAAACTTATTTCATTATTTCATTGCACCAAAGTTTTGCCAGTTATGGAAGCAAGCTTAACAATCGTGATAAGCTTGAATGGGAAAAAGTTAAAGGTAGATTTGTTGACTTAATGTTTAACGAGCCTGTGGAGCAACTGATTTATTTTGCGGGAAAAAAACTGGAACAGTTTGAGGTTAAAATCAAACTTCAACCAAGGCTTTCCCAACTTACAAGTTTGATACAGAAATCAAAGCTGGTCAGTTTTAACCCCTCTACAATAGACGGCCTAAGCAAAGTGCTTTACCCTATGGATTGGCTGTCCGTTCATTTATTGGTGTATTCCCTACAAAGATATGGGCAGAACGAACGTTCTCTATTTTCTTTTTTGACCGATCAGTCTAACTATTCGATTCAGAATTTACAACCCGATTTCTATACGGTACCAGAGGTGTTCAACTACTTAGTGAATACAATGCCTTCAACTATAGAAAGCCCTGAAAACCCTCATAGACCGCAATGGAGAACAACGTTTAATGCGTTGGAAAGAGCAGAGTTGAACTTCGATGAAAACTATGGTTTGGCTTCTGACGTAATCAAGACCATTGGTCTTGTGAATATATTTTCAAAAGCGGGGGGCTGTTTGGATAAGGATTTTTTAGTCAACTATTTTTTACTTACCAAAGAGGCTGATGTAAGTGAAATTCTAGAGGTCCTGGAAAAATCTGGAATTATAAGGTTTTATAAACACAGCAATAAAATCAACTTTTTGGATGGTACGGATATTGATTTGGAACAGGAGCTTATTGCTGTCGCTAAAGAGATAAATCCAGACTTTTCAGTTTCAGAGGAAATCTTTGCATTGGTTGAGCTACCTATGTTGATGGTCAAAAAATATTCTTTTGAAACAGGGACCCCTAGATTTTTTGAATATCGCGTTTTTAAAACCTTCAAGGGTACAGAAGAGGCTAAAGGCTCGGTTGATGGGTTCATTAATTTGGTGTTTGAAAACATTAAAGAAGAGGAAATCCTTTCACTATCTCGAGGAAATGCTAGCAATATTTTTGTGATTTACAAAAATTTGGAGGCGATTAAAAAAGAAATATTTACTATAAAACAATTCGATTTACTTATAGAGCGAAATCAATTGGACGCTAATGCTCTTCAATTGTTGAATTTAGAAAGAGAATTTCATTTAAAAGAGCTTCATAATCTTACTGTGAACCACCTTTTTGGTACAACTGAAAATACATGGATTTATAGGGGTGGGATCGAACAGATACCGAACAAAAAAAGATTGTTCGAATGGTTGACCAACATTTGTTATGAGATATACCCGGAAACGCCTAGGCTTATCAATGAACTAATCAATAAGGAGTTTTTAAGTAGTCCGATTAATGCGGCTAGAAAATCTCTTATTAGGATGATTTTGGAAAATGAAGAAGTAATGGATCTTGGTTTTCCTGAAAAAATGTTTCCGCCTCAAAAGGCTATATATATAAGTCTTTTGAAACAAACCAAAATACATAAGGCGAATAAGGAACTCGGTTATTATGAATTGTCACAGCCCCCACAAGATTCAATTTTGTATGGATTGTGGAATTCATGTATGGAATTTATTTTGAATGCTAGGGACAATAAACGTAATCTTCAAGAACTTTATGGCTTATTGTCTTCCCCTCCTTATAAACTCAAGCAGGGCTTTATCGATTTTTGGATACCAATATTCTTAATAGCAAATCGCGAAGAATATGCTTTATTTTATATCGATGGAAGTTATATTCCGTATCTTCAGGAAGATACTTTTGATTTGATTCATCGAAAACCAGAGAATTTTTTTGTTAAGAGCTATGATGTTTCTGGAATTCGTGTCAATCTTTTGGAAAGCTATAAAAGGTTAACGGGGTTGAGTTCACAAGAGAGTAATGGAACGGAGTCCACCTTTCTTTCTATTTTTAGCAACTTTCTTAGGTTTCAAAGAGCTTTGAATGGTTATTCCAGAAATACATCAAAGATTTCTGATAAGGCTATCCGACTCAGAAATGCAATAAATCTTGCGTCGGACCCAGAAGATGCCTTATTTACTAGGTTTCCAGAGGCATTAGGATTTAATTCCATTTCTATAGGTTCTGATGTGGCCGTGTTGGAGAGTTATACGGAGCAGTTACAGGTTGCCTTGCGCGAGATTCAATCTGTGTATGGGGAATTATTGGATAGAATAGAGAAGGTGTTATTGACTGCTTTTTTTTGTACGTATGATATCTTTCCGGATTACAAAATGGAGATTCTTGAAAAGCTGGAATACGTTGATCCAATTAAATTGGGAAAATTTGCAAAAGTGTTTTATCAACGCCTGATATCTCCACTTGACAATAGAGAAAATTGGATAAAGTCACTGGCTGATGTTGTGATTGGAAAAGGCATCGATGAACTTCAAGATGAGGAGGAGTCAATACTTTTGAACACTCTTGAGGATATTGCCCATAGGTTGATAAAAGCATCTGAAATCCATCAATTCAATGAAAATTCAAAAAATAGCAAACTATACTCTTTTCGCTTATATGGTAAATCCGGAGAAGTGTTGGAGGATAAATTGGTTGTTTCCAATGTCTATTCAAAAGACTTCTCGTTTAAAAAAAGAGAGATGGAAAGAACTCTGAACACCATGGATCATAACAGTAAAAAACAACTGTTGATTGAATTACTGTCGAATGAATTATTAATAAATGAAAAGACAAATGGTTAATCACTTGATTGGAATTTCTGGGGGTAAAGACAGTGCTGCTTTGGCAATTTATATGCGCAGAAAATACCCTAATCTTGACATTGAGTATTACACTTGTGATACAGGTAAGGAGCTCGTTGAAACTTATCAGCTTATTCGCAAATTAAATTCTGTTCTTGGAAAGGATATTAGGATGTATGAATCGGAACATAGTAAAAACTCCCCTATTGAAAACCCTTTTGATCATTTTTTGGCGACTCTGGGAGGTTACCTTCCTTCCCCGACCTCACGTTGGTGTACACACAGAATGAAATTGGAACCTTTCGAGACCCAAGTAGGGAACATCCCAACGATTTCCTATGTGGCAATTAGAGGAGATGAGGATAGGGAAGGATTTATATCTAAAAAGGAAAATATCCAAACAATTTTTCCATTTAGGAAGAATATTTGGAGTTCCGATGTGATAAAAAAAGTGCTTGCAAATGATAAAATTTTAGAAGTTGAGAAATATTATGAAAAGGTATTAAGTGGAGGGAAGTTGATTGATGCTCTTTATTATGTGAAGAAGCCGCTTTCTCCACAATTTAGCGAAAAACGAAAGTTGAATGCCCTTCTGAATGTGGATGTCAAGGCTTTTAACAACATGGTTTTCCTTTTTCTTAAGACCACAAATTATCCGGTTGGCCGCCTAGAGAATTTTCCCCTTATCGAAAATGACGAAGTTCTCGTTTTGGATGATATATTTAACATTTTAGAGGAATCAGGTGTTGGAGTTCCCAAATATTATAACCCCATTGTATATGAAGTGGAAATTGATGGGGAAATCAAAAAGGGTACTTATTCAAGAAGTCGGTCAGGGTGCTACTTCTGTTTCTATCAACAGAAAATAGAGTGGGTCTGGTTGTTGGAACAACATCCCGATTTGTTCAATAAAGCGATGGAGTATGAAAAGGATGGTTATACTTGGATGGAGGAACCTCTTTCCCAGCTCATGAAGCCTGATCGTGTCTCTGATATTAAGAAAGAACATTATTTAAGAATGGAACGACTAAAGAAAAGGATACGGACCCAGGATACTTGGAAAGATGAAATTTTAAATGCCGAGGGAAGTGGATGTGCAAGTTGTTTCATTTAAAGGATAACTATGGAAGAATCACGAAAATTGGATGACATAACTTTTTCCGTTGACGCCGGGCTGATTGATCGTTTAGGGAAAGAACTTGTCGGTAAATCAGAAACTGCTGTTTCAGAACTGGTTAAGAATTCATACGACGCCGATGCCAGAAATGTTGAAGTGAATTTTATAAACGCCCATCAAAAAGGAGGTTCCTTGGAAATTGACGATGATGGATTGGGAATGACCCTTAATCAACTTAAATCAGGATTCATGACCATATCCTCTACCGACAAAATCCATGAACCCACTTCTCCGAGATTTCATCGCGCAAGGGCTGGAAGAAAAGGAATTGGTCGATTTGCAACCCAACGATTGGGAAGAAAACTTGTGATAATAACCCAAAACCTCAAATCAGAGAGGGCTATTAAATTGACCATTGATTGGGAGGCTTATCAGATTAACATGGATTTGACCAAGATTCACAACGAGGTTGAAGAAGTTTCAAAGATAAAACCTGAAGGCACAAAACTGATTGTGGAAAATCTTCGGGAAACATGGTCTGACAAAGGAATTGAACGCATTTATCGATATGTTTCGGAGTTGTTTCAACCAAATTATCTATCGCTCGAAGGACGAAATCACAGTATAGCCAATCAAGAAGATAAATCTTTTAATGTTAAATTTAAGCGGACCGATGGAGGCCAAACGATCAACATTGCTAGTCCACAAAAACTTCTGTTTAATAAACGTCTAGCGGAAATCGAAGGGTCCGTGGATTCCAATGGTAAAGGCACTGTATCTGTGACGAGTGAAAGCCTTGGTCTTAAAGGGGAAATTATTCCAGTACTTCACTCAAACAATACAAATAACTACCAAGTTATCAAGAATGTAAATTTTAAAGCCTATTATTTTATTTATAACCGTACGGATTATTATCAAGGGGTTACCAAACTAGAGCTGTCCAATATTCTAAAACAAGCCAAGACAGCCGGAGGAATTCGCCTCTATCGTAATGGATTTAGAGTGCTTCCTTATGGAGAGCCAGAAGATGATTGGCTTAATTTGGATATCAGGTATGCTGCGGAATCTGGTTTGACCAATATACCTTTTGGGACCAACAATCTATTTGGTTTTGTTGAAATTATTGATAGAGAAGGTGAATATTTCCAAGAAACGGCAAGCAGGGAAGGACTACTGGACACCAATGCGTTTATAGAATTAACCGATTTTCTGAAAAAAGGACTTTTGACAGCCCGTCATAGGATTATGGAAGAAGTTACATTACTCCGTAACCAAAAGGCAGGTTCGTCAACAAGTTACACTGTATTGGATAATGAAACAAGTATCAAGGAAGAACTGGAGCAATTGGACTCCAATCTTAAAACAGACCAAGTAAGGAAGGAAATCAGGGATAAAGTCGTAAGCATCAGAAAAAAATATGCATTGCTATTGGAGGAATTAGCAATGTTAAGGATTCTGGCTTCCCTGGGATTGACCATAGGCGAATTTACACATGAAATAATTCAATTCACTCCAACGATTAATGGTTATATCAGTAAACTTTCAGAACTTGGTCAAAATAATGAGGAAACTCTTTCTATTTTGCAAAATTTGGAGAGGGCTTTTGCGAACTTTACCTCATACACTTCTTATTTCAATGCCACTATTTCAGAGAATACCAGTCGTGAAGTCAAGCCAATTTTGATTTCAGAAGTGGTAAAAATGTTTTATAATACAATCCAAGAAGATTTATTGAAGCAAAATTTTGTAATGGAAATAGAGAGTTATGGCTATGATCTTTATACCACTAGCATGCACATTTCAGAATGGAACTCTATTTTATACAATTTATATACCAATGCCAAAAAAGCTATAAAAAGACAAGGCGTCCAAGGAAAGTTGAAAATCGTAACAGGGGAAGAGGAAGGTAAAATTTATATGGAATTTTCAGACAACGGTGATGGAATACCGGAAGAAAATGTTGATAGGATTTTCAATGCATTCTTTACAACCTCGATCCCAGTTGGTTTTGATGGATCTATTGAAGATCGCTTAACGGGGACTGGTCTTGGGCTTAAAATCGTTAGGGATATAGTAAGTGCCTATAAAGGGGAAATTGCATTGATTGATCCGGAATCTGAATTTGCTACCTGTTTTCGAATCGATGTACCAAAAGCTACCAAAGAAGAATTAAAACAGTATGGCTATTAACTATCTCTATATTGATGATAACCAAGATGCAGATGGTATCATCACAGGATTGTCCTTAAAGGATGAAATCGAAATAAATTTCAAGAACCCGTTGGGAGAATGGGAAAAGGAACGTGAACGAATTGTTTCTGATGGTTTTAAGGAGTATGACGGGCTTATAATAGATCTTAACCTAGAAGAGGTCAAAAGTCCTGAAAGTAATAGGTTTTCTTATTATAAAGGTTCTACTTTGGCCCAAGAAATTCGAAACCTTTCCAAATCTGGACAAATTAGGGACATTCCTATTGTCCTATTGTCGGCAACAAAAAATATTGAAAGTTTCTTTGATAAGACCAATGAAAACCTTTTTGATCTAATAGTTGAAAAGGAAAATCTTACTCCACAGAGATATATTCCCTTCCGAAATAAACTCATAGCTCTTGCCCATGGCTACGAAAGAATTAACAAGGTAAAGCCTGAAGTTTCCATTATCCTTGATCATTCTATGGAAAAGGAAGATCTTAGATTTGTTGGTGAAGTTGAACGTGCATTATCCGATGATTCAACCCATACCTTTTCCAAATTCATCATACGCAATATTTTGAAGAAAGAAGGCGTACTCATTTCTGAATCTCTTCTTGCCGCAAGACTGGGAGTCGATAAAGGGAAATCAGGTGATTGGAACTTGCTTTTGGAGGTTATTAGTGAAAAGGCAAAATATAAGGGAGTGTTCTATGAGGGCTGGGAGCGTTGGTGGATGAGCTCTGTAGAGGATTGGTGGTATGGATTAGAAGTGAAATTGTCTCTAAGAGCTCTCAAAGCCTCAGAAAGAGTAGAAATATTGACACAAGTAACAGGTTTTAAACTTGTCCCGTTGGAAAAATTGGAAAAATCCAAGAGTGAACAATTTTGGACCATTTGTAAAGGAAGTGGAAAAGCAATCGATACCATTGATGGCATTTTGGTTTCAGGTCAAGACAATTTATTTCCCTGGCAAGACAAGAGATATATCAGCTTTGATGAGGCCCTTGTTCCGACTAACCTCCCAGCTTGGACAAAGGTGGCTCCTTCCGAAGAAAGTAAATTAGAATTTTTGAAAAAGAAATTTCCAAATGTTAGACCAACCAGACACTAATGAACTATTGGCTGCTGATTTGTTGACCTTGGCTCGTCTCTTGGAGGATAATGGTTTGGTAGATGATGTAAGGTCACTTTATGATGCTTCAAATCGAGTAAGATTATCTAGGGATGAGAACTGGGCATATGAATGTGTTAATTTAAAGTTCAAAACCATTGAAGAAAAGATGGGTGGTGCTATCCCTAATAATATAAATTTCTTCACGTTGATTTTCAGTATAAATATAAATGGAAAGTATACTGATGATAGCACATATTATAATCCACTTAATTCTTTGGATGTTTTCGATATTGAGATAAGTGCTTACGATGAAGATCTAAAAGAATTATATGCTTCATGGCATTTAGATAAACATATTTCAAGTGGCAATGATGGGATACCACAGTTTATACATCCTGAATACCACATTGCTTTTGGGGGAAATTTAATGGAAGGTAAAATGGCTACCTATGAGGGCCTTGTTGTGTTACCGGCGCCAAGAATCTCTCATCCTCCAATGGATGTGGTTTTAGGAATTGATTTTATTGTCCAGAATTATTTTCGTCTAGAAGACAAACGAAAATTAATTGAAGATTCAAATTATAAAGAGATAATCAAACGATCTCAAAAACGATTGTGGAGACCTTATTTTGCCTCCATAAATTGTGAATGGCATAATCCGCCTGAAGGAGTTAAGATTGATGAGGAATTTAACAATAAACAGGTTTTTCCTTTCTTTACATAGCTCGTTAGTTTTATGAAAAAAACTTAGAATATGTATTTCCAATGAGTATTTTGACGGTGCTTTTATCATCAAACTTTATCCAAATGAAGAAATGAGGAAATAGCCGAAACCAAATGATCTATTTCCTCTTTAGTGGTAAATCTGTCGAAGGATATCCTGATTGTATTATTGGTCCACTTTTTATCCTTGTCAAGGGACCTTATGACATGTGATTCAGTAATTATTTCATCTTGACAAGCCGAACCGTTCGCGACTGTAACCATTCCGTTGTTTGCAACAAATATATCTGAGGGTAGTCCTGGAACTTCTACGGTCATAATACCTGGAAAATGGTTTTTAGTATTAGGTACTATCAATTTTCCGATTCCTGCTATGGATGCTTCGAAATAATTGGTAAGTTCAGTAATATGCTTGTGTACTGTATTATATTCATGCAGAATTATTTCACAAGCTTTCCCAAGTCCAACAATTAGTGGAGTGTTATAGGTTCCGGCCCTCATCCCATTTTCTTGAGTGCCCCCATGGATTTGAGGTGTCAATTCAACTCCTTTCTTTTTGTATAATACACCTATTCCCTTAGGACCGTTAAACTTGTGTCCACTGAAAGACAACATATCGATACGGTCATCTTCTACATTGATTTCGACCTTTCCGATTGCTTGGGTTGCATCACATAAAAATGCTATCTCACGTTCGTGCGTTATTCTTCCTATTTCATTTATTGGCTGTATAACTCCAATCTCGTTGTTGACATACATAACAACTACTAAAATTGTATTATCCTTGATTGCATTTTCAAACGATTTTATGTCGATTTGACCATTCTTATCGACATCTAGATAAGTTACCTCATAGCCCTTGGTTTCTAAATATTCACAGGAAGCCAAGACAGCTTTATGTTCCGTGCTTACTGTAATAATATGATTCCCGTTTTGGGAATTACTCTCAACAAAACCTTTGATACCTAAATTAATGGCTTCTGTTGAGCCAGAGGTGAAGATTATTTCATCGGAACTTGCATTAATTAAGGCCGCTACTTGTTCCCTTGCGTATTGAATTTGCTGATTTGCTTTTTGACCAAAAGCATGATTACTGGATGCATTGCCAAAATAGTCGCAAAAGAAAGGTTTCATTGCTTCCAGAACCCGAGGGTCCATTCTTGTAGTTGCTGCACAATCCAAATAATTTCCGAATTGAAGCTTATTCAAATTTATCATTAACTCGATTTTTGGAAGATTAAAAATACTAAACCTAGTGGTCTTTCCTAAATTTGGATTAGGTATAATTAATTGGTAATGTCCATTTTATTTGCATATACGATGAAGTTATTTTAAGCACAGTATACTTGTTTTGTGAAAACAGAGTGACAGAAAATTTCTCTAAAGTATTTAAAAAAGTTTTGCAGACTTTAAAGCCCACTTCTTTTACCAAAAACCGGTTGTAGTTTATCCCAAATTTGTTGCTCAATTAACTCGACCAATATTCTATCAACCTTTTTTTTATTAAAAGATGAAATCTTGTATGTCATTAGCTTGATATTGTAATCCAAATCCCTATCCCATTTGGAAAGGTGCATGCTGTAAACTCTATTTTTTCTGGTCCCTAAGTGGTTTTCGATTCTAGTGTAAAAGTCCGAAGAAGTACAAATGCCAACATAAAGGTATTTAGAATGGGTTTTATTATACCTTGATACATTTACGCGGTCCACGTTTTTTGTCCTTTCCTTGTTTTTAGCACTGAATTCTTCGAAATTTTTAAGTATCTGTGGTAGTACTGTAATGTCGATTAATTCAATGGTATAAATTAAGGGGTTATATTTTTTGACCTTCTCTTTAAGAATTGGTTTGAGAGATTCAATATTTCGGAATTCGACAGATGCAAATTCAATTGTATGAAACGGAATGAGATCTACGGTGTTAAGCCCTTTTGAAAGTGTATTGATATATTTCGCGGTATTTTGAAGAATCTCGTTTTTGTCAAATTCCATGAGCGGTTTGATCGAATTCATTTTTTGTTGGAACAATTGTCCGTACTTTCACAAGGTTTTTAATCTAGTTGATATTTCATCCATAATTTCCCCAAGTTCCGCATTGTTCAAATGATTTCTTCGAATACTTTCCAAAATCATGATTTTGAAATCTTCCCAGGGTACTTCCGAGGAGCCTGAGTGATTATACCTTCTGTAAGCTCCCCCTAGATAGAACTGCTCATTTTTCTAAAACTTCATCAAAGTTATCGTTTTTAATTCCTTGAGCGGTACCGCTCAAGGAATTAAGCTCCAGATATTGTTTGGGGGATAAATATCCCA
>NZ_BSQF01000004.1 GCF_030268205.1 Allomuricauda sp. NBRC 101325 | reverse complement strand
CCATTGTCGAACTCCTTTAAAATCTTTGCGATCTGTGTTGGTGAAAATTTGCTCTTCCTCATAATGCTGTTTAAAATTAAGATTATTATTCTACTTTTAAACAGTTCGGTTTTAAGGGTAGCTTACAAATATGCCTATATGTACCAATACTATTTTGCTTCTTTTCATCTAGAATATTATTTGTTATTGTAATCGTTTATTTGAACTTTTTGATAATTAAGTTATTTTTTTATTCCACTTTTGTATACTTCCGAGTTAAAGTCAAATCCATATCAGTAGCTTTGGATGTCATAATGTAATAGTCATTCTGAGTTTCAATTATTTCAGATATTAACGTGAATTCTTGAATTGGAATATCCTTTGGATTCTCAAGGACCTCTTTAAATGTAAGTTCAAGTGAACAATCATCAATCCACCTAACATTTAATGAAACTTTTACACCAAGCTTTGGCAAGTATTCTATTTGAGTAGAATCATTTCTAGTGACATAGTTGATACCGGTTTGTGGATCATACATTTCAAATGACCCTGTTTTAAATTTTTCACAATCGCTATCCTGACCATAAACCGAGACACATATAATAAAAAATATTTTGGATATTATAGTTTTCATTTCTATCACTTATTAAATCTAATTGCCGCTTATTCTTCAGAATCTCCAAGCTTAATTTCCTTAGCGGTAAAAAAGCTCGAAATCCTTTTATAGTTGGTTAATAGTATAAACCCTATTAAAACGTTTAATCCAGAAATCACCCACCAATTATAATCCAATTGTTGGTCGAGCATCATGCCATCAATTTCATCAAGTCCATTTGCCGAAATCTGCTTTTTGAATAGCAAATAACAGTAGTTTAAAAATTGGGCAATGTTGTCTACAATCATCAACAGTCCAATTAAAATCAACCCAAGTTTTAAAAGCCCCTCTTCGTTTAAATGGGAGGCATCAATATTGTTGGAATCAAAGCCTTTTTCAAGGCGAAACAATTTTATTATCCTGTCCGTTCCAAACAATAAAAGGAAAGCTATAAATCCAGTAATTAACAAGTAAACCGTACTTACAATTAAACTAAAGGAGTAAAAACCACCTGAAAATGAAATATTTGGAATCAAACGAAAGAGAGCTTCAATAAAACAATAAATCCCAAAAGTTTTAATGATGGCCCTGAATAGGTCGGTTTTAGTCATTGGTTGGTTATATGATTTGTTTAAATGTAGGAAATTTCCATTAATCAAAAATTCGGTTTTCTGTAAAGGGAGTGAATAGTAGCTAATCAGTTTTGAGAAACCGAGCAACGTCCTTGGAATAAAAAAAGATTTAAAAGGTAAACTATATAAGTGTTCGGTAAAAGTAAACGCTGTAGAATCAATGAACTTGCTTAAGAGCGAAAGTTCAATAAAATGGCAACCTTTTCCCCTCTAAAAATTTTTCCTAATCAACGCTTAGACTCGAATATAATGTAGATTTCAAAACCATTTACGTTTTGAGCCATTTTCGAAAAGTGCCGAAAACAAAAAAGCCCCTTAAAAGGGGCTTTCACATTTCTAACATCATTAATTTAAACAGGTGCCACCAGTTGGGCAATCATCCTTTCAAACTTTTCTTGATATTCAATAGCAATTTGTTTCCCATTTTCTTCATATAAACCTTGCATTACAACTGGGATACTGTAAGGCAACGTCCATGCGCGCAACGTATTCGCTATAGCACGCATATTGTCGATTCCTGTAGCGGCATTTCCTCCGAAGGCCCAGGATACCAATCCCACTTTATTGTGTGAAAGGTAAGGATGCAGCTCCTTGGCACTAATGATCAACCAATCCAAACAATTCTTCATGGCACCGACCATACCGCCATGGTAGAGGGGACTCAGCCAAATATGCTTGTCACAACTGCGAAACAACTCCACCATTTTTAAAACAGTATCAGGCACTTTTTCACAATCCTCCGTAAAAAATGGAATATCGTGCTCCACTATATTAAATAGCTCTACCTCAATTCCCATTCCTGTTAACGTAGATTGAAAGTAATCCGCAATATGATTGGCCGTATTACTTTTATTGGACATGGTGCCGTTAAAAACCAAAACCTTCATTTGTTCTATAGCATTGTTCGTGGTTCGATAAATTCAGTGAAAAATTAAATCCGGAACAGCATTCACCATTCCGGATTCACTTTAGGTATTAAAACCGTTACGATTTAGCCGCTAGGTAACGTTTCTCCACCTCTTTCCAGTTCACAATATTCCAGAATGCATCGATGTAATCTGGTCTTTTGTTTTGATAATTTAGGTAATACGCGTGTTCCCAAACATCCAAGCCCAAAATTGGGGTGCCTTGGTCTGGAGCAGTGTCCATCAATGGGTTGTCTTGGTTTGGTGTTGAAGTAACCTTTAGGTTTCCATCAGCATCAACGATCAACCAAGCCCAACCTGATCCGAATCTTGTTGCTGCAGCATTGGAAAAACTTGTTTTAAACTCTTCCAAGGAACCAAATGCGCCATCGATAGCTTCTGAAAGCGTTGAAGGGATTTCAGTGCCGTTTGGCGTAAGAATACTCCAGAACAAGCTGTGGTTGTAATGTCCACCTCCGTTGTTTCTGATCCCGCTTGACAATTTTGAGATTTTGGCAAAAAGGCTTTCCAAATCAGAGTCTTCCAGCTTTGCTTCTTCCAAAGCAGCGTTTAGTTTGGTTACGTATCCTTGGTGATGCTTGGTGTGGTGGATTTCCATGGTAGCAGCATCAATATAAGGGGTTAGTGCATCATACGCGTACGGTAATTCTGGTAATTTGTAACTCATAATATGTAGATTTGAATTAAATATTTTTTAAATACAGTACAAAGATATTACATTTGTATAATAAACCAAATAATTACTTTGTTTATTATGAATAATATTATTCCAGAAAATGAAAGGGCTATTTGGATTCTAAAGAACGAGGGGGAAAAGACCTTGAAGGAATTGGCTCAAACGCTTGGTGTAACCACTGAAGGTGCCCGTTTTCAATTGTTGAAACTCTCCAACGATGGTTTGGTAAAATCAGAAAGTAGGGCTTTAGGAAGGGGACGTCCGCAACAGTTTTGGACTTTGACCCAAAAAGGACATGCCAAATTCCCAGATTCCCATTCGGAACTGACGCTGCGTTTGATCAATAAAATAAAGGAGAATTTAGGGGAAGATATCCTAACGCAAATTATCAGCTCAACGGGGCAGGATAATTTACAGAACTATCGTAAAACCATTGCTGAAACGGATTCTTTAAAGGAAAAGGTTCAAAAATTGGCCGATCTACGTAAAAACGAAGGTTATATGGCCCAGTTTGAAGAAAATGAAAATGGGGATTACCTCTTAATTGAAAACCACTGCCCTATTTGTGCCGCAGCGACTTTATGCCAAGGTTTTTGTAGTACCGAACTCAGCACCTTTCAAACCATTTTAGGTCCCGATACAAAAGTGGAAAGAGTGGACCACATTTTGGCCGGAGCGCGACGTTGTGCCTATTTGATTCAGGAAAAACAAAAAGGCTAGACAAAAACAGTAACTCAACCAATTGCCTAGCCTTTCAAAAAAATAGCTCCACCAACCTATTGTTGAGCCATCTCAAGATTTACGGTCAATTCTACATCGTCTCCCAAAGTTGGGGTATCTCCGCCAACACCGAACTCCAAACGATTAACAGTACCGGTCAACTTTAAACCAGCCTTAAGTTTTTGGCTACGCTGATCTGTAATAATTCCATTTACTTTTCCCTCCAAAGTCACGGTCTTGGTTACGCCGTGCATGGAAAGGTCTCCGGTCACCTTAAAGGTTTTATCCCCGGTTTTTTCAAATTTGCTGCTTTTAAAAGTGATGGATGGAAATTTCTCTGCATCAAAAAAGTCAGGGCTCTTTAGGTGATTGTCCCTGTTTCCATTGTCAGTATCGATACTGGCAACTTTAATATCCACTTCAAAAGAAGCATTATCAAAATCATCTCCCGCAGTCGCAGTAATATCGAATTCGCCGAAGCTACCCTCAACTTCAGAAATCATTAAGTGGGTAATACTGAATCCTACCTTGGAGTGCGCTCCATCCGATTTCCATGTGGATTGTGCTTGTACAGTGGCTCCCGCAAGAACCAATGCTAGAATAAATGACAGTTTTCTCATTCGTTGTAATTGTTTAATAGTGATTGTGTAATTTAATTTTCGTAATAACCCTTCGCGAGTTTTCGATTTGTTATGACGCTTTAGTCTCCAATATTATGCCATACTTTCCAAAAAACTGTTCTTGACTGTTCTGATATACCTTTTCGACACCCTAATTAATTAAGGTATTGTCGTATTCCCGAACATGGTTTTTTACGTCCTTTTGGAATTCTTGAGCGGTTTGCCCAGAATGTTGTTTAAAGAACCTGCTAAAGTAGGAACGGTCTTTAAACCCGAGATTGAAAGCTATTTCCTTAATGGTATTTTCACTGTGGATAATCTGTCTTTTGGCTTCCAGCAAAATACGATCATGGATCAACTGCATGGCCGTTTTGTTCAGTTTATCCTTTAATATTTGATTGAGTCGTTTGGCACTTATTCCCAAGTTGCTTGCATAATATTCCGCAGTGCGTTCTTCCACATAGTTCGTTTCCAACAACAACATAAACTCATAGATTCGCTTTTCGTTGATATCCTGCTTGGTAAAATGCTCTTCTTTTAGCTGAATCAATTTGAGCAAAAACACCTTGAGAAGTGCCTTGAGCATGATCAATTGTTCTCCTTCTTTTTCATATTCCTCCACCAAAAGGTCAAAAACGGAGGATAATCCTTCAGATGTCTGTTGGTTTACCTGTAGGCAGGAAAACTCCCCTTGAATGTTGAACATACGGAATACATCCAATAAAAATTCCTTTAAATCTCCTTCCAACAATTCTCGTTTAAACGAAATAAGTACCCCTTTTTTACCAGCTTTGTTTAATTGGTGCACACGATAAGGAGGTATCAAATAAATCCAATCTCCTTTCAACGTTTGAAAGGCATGTTGGGGCACATGCAATGCCTCTTCATTGTGCAACCAAACGATTTCAAAAAATTCCTTTCGCGCTGGATCATCGAGATAGGAAGGTGGACAATTTGCCAAATCTCGAATGTATATTACCTTATTGCTTAACATCATTTGCTCCTTTTCATCTACGTTAACTTTGCCTTATTTCCAAAATGTACCACAAAAGTGGCAAATACCACCATAACTACAATATAAATGGGCAAATAATACCACACATCTATCCAATTGTGTACAAACCACTCCCCTAACACCCTCTAATTTTGTACCCTGACTACGAAAAAGAAGATTAGAACCAATAGCTTATGGATTATTTAGAAGTTTCGACCAAGGCTGCAGCCATTCATGAGGCACTGCAAATGATTTTGGAAGAGCACCAACAGATTGCCCAACATCTTCCTTATGATCAATTGCCAAAAATCGTGAACGCCATTGATGAGGCCCAACATATTTTCTTGTTGGGAGCTGGTAGAACGGGATTTATGATCAAAGCTGCCGCCATGCGCTTAATGCACCTTGGCTATTCGGTATATGTGGTGGGCGAAACCATTGCACCTGCTATTGGAGAGGGCGATTTGCTGATAGCGGCATCGGGTTCGGGTACAACGGGAAACATTGTGAAAGCAGCCCAAACCGCAAAAGATAGTGGAGCGCAAATTGCATGTTTTACCACAAATCCAAATGCGCCATTGGCCCAAATTTCCAATTACACTATGACTATTCCTGCTGCTGGAAAACAGGATAAAAACAGTACCGCATCGCAACAATATGCGGGTAGCTTGTTCGAACAGTCCTTTCTATTGGTGTTCGATGCGATCATTCAACATTTATGGAAACGTTCTGGTGTAACCCACGATGAGCTTTGGAAGCGACACGCGAACATGGAGTAAAAACAAACAACAAAAATTACATTTTAAATTTTATAGATTATGGCTAAACTACAAGTAGCAATCGATTTATTGACCACGGAAGACGCTATTGCATTGGCAACCAAAGTGGCACCTTATATTGATATTATTGAATTGGGAACCCCACTTATTAAAAGTGAAGGACTAAGTGTTATCACTGCAATGAAAGAGGCTTTCCCTGATAAAAAAGTATTTGCTGATTTTAAAACTGCCGATGCTGGTGCTTTGGAAGCTGAAATGGCCTTTAAGGCTGGAGCGGATTACATTACCATTTTGGGTGCTGTTGATGATGCTACCATTGCAGGTGCGGTTAGCAAAGCTAAAGAATACAACAGAGGGGTTGTGGTTGATACCATTGGTGTTGCCGATCGTGTGAAACGCGCCCAAGAAGTTTCTAAACTTGGAGTGGAATTTGTGGAATTGCACGCTGGTTTGGATGAGCAGGCAAAACCAGGTTATTCTATTCAGGTATTGATCGATGAAGCCACAAGTGCAGGTGTTCCCGTATCCATTGCAGGTGGTGTTTCTCTTGACAGCATTGATCGTGTGAAAAAATCAGGTGCTGTTGTTGCTGTAGCTGGAGGTGCCATTTATGGTGCAGAAGACCCTGCAGCAGCTGCAAAAGCACTAAAAGAAGCTTTGACAGCCTAAAAATTTGTTTTGGACAATATAGTTGACGGGATTTGAGCGAATCCCATCTTCATGATGATAAAACTATATTGTGGTTGGTTGGTAAAAAGGTCATGCCCAAATGGACATGACCTTTTTCCTTTTATAATCTTAGATTGGTTTGGATTTTCCTCAAATAAAATTACTCCGAGGCTTTATCAAAACCGAATTCCTTTAATCCTTTGTGGCTGATTTTAATGGCTTCCAAAGGCTCCAAACCATCAAAAACACGGTCTTGCTCCACAAAGAAGTGTTGCATTCCCGATGCTTCCTTATTGTCCAAAATTCTTTTGAAATCTATTTTACCTTGACCCACGGGTGCAAATCTATCTTGTTGGTCCATATCCTTTACATGCCAACTTTTAAAGCGCCCTGGATATTTTTCAAAATAGGCAACCGGATCGGCATTGGCACGGGTCATCCAAAATAGGTCCATTTGAAAATTCACATATTTTGGGTCGGTATGCTCCAAAAGATAATCCAATGGTTTGTCACCATTTTCATCTACTTTAAGTTCCATGTCATGATTATGATACAGCAACTGAATACCCTCTTTTTCGCATTTCTTCCCTAATTCGGTCAAGAAATCTGCAAAGTCATCCAATGAACCTTTCATCTTCATGGTACGGGTTTCACGATCTACTTCCACCAAACTCCTTGGTGGCGATGGCACCACAAAATATTTGAATCCAGCTTCTTTAACTGCTGCCACCATGGCATCGGTTTCATCCATGTCCACAACCCTTTGATGCGTACTCATGGGTTCCAATCCTTTGGATTTGAGCAATGCTTTAAAATCTGCGGGGGCCATGCCATAAAATTTACCTTCGGCATATCCCGCGGCCTCTACATACCCATAACCCGTATCGGCAACTTCCTGAAGCGTGGTAGCTACATCGGTATTCATATTATCTCGCAACGTGTACAGTGCTAATCCTCCAAAATTTTGTTGGGCCTGTACTGTACAAAATGTAAAGACTAAGGCCAGAAAAAATAGCCAGCCTTTTTTAATAAAGGGAATACGGAACATATCAGTTTGTTTAGTTTGTTAATGAATTAAAGTTACAGGTTAATTTTGTTTTCGCCTGCCTTTAAAGCATTTACCTGCCCGTTCCACACAAACTCCCCATCAACTCCACTTGGCAGGTTGATGGTTGCTTGTAACTTTTTACCGGACATTTTATAGTCTACGGAAATCATCCCTGCTGGGTGTGGCATTTCTCCCCCAATCTTTTTGATGTCCCCTAAATTTGGAGCAATCCGTACTGTTTTAAAGTTGGGTGAAGCACTTTCTATCCCCAAAAGAATTCTGAAAAATTCAATGTTCGGGCTAGATCCCCAAGCGTGGCAATCGGAACGAGTGGTTTCTACTTGTGAAGTTTCTCCCCAAGTGGTCAATCCTAACTCCATATTCTTTCTCCAAACATCCAACCACTCCAAATATTGATCACCATAACCGGCTTCATTCAAAGCCAAATGCAAATAGTAGCTAAAATAAATGGATGTAGGTGCCAACGTTTTGTCTTCCAACAACGATTTTCCGATGGCCTTTTTCGTGTCTTCATCCACTATATTGGCCAAAATCGCTAAAGTATTGGCATGTTGCGAAAATTTGTCTTTGGCCGGAGTGTCAGCAAACAATTGCTTGGAATCATCCCAATACTTTCTTTTGACGGTCTCGGTCAACTGATCGGCCATGGTTTTGTAAAGGGTCACAAATTCAGGTTTTCCCAATTCTTCTTCCAAAGCGATTCCAGATTGCAAGGCATGCAACATTTGAAGATCCAAAGCTGCCGAAGAACCATCTTCGGCCATTGGTGCCATTCCAAAGTTCCACTCAGGAACCCAATCGGTGTAGTTCCATCCAGGAACATTTTTCAGAGAACCATCATCATCCAAGTAGGTGATAAAATAGTTCAACACTTGACGGGATCCCATCAACTTTTCAGCTATAAAATCAGTATCGCTCCCATACATCATATAATCGTAAAGCATGCTCACATACCATAATGAATAGGTCGGAATCACCTGATCTTGTCTATCTGGATATCTACTTAAGGTATAACCATTGGGCTGTCTTGAAAAATCAATTAAATTGATGGCGTTTTTGATCAAACGGTCATCCCCAGAGTTATAAAACGAGACAAAATGTTGGATTCGAGTATCCCCTACATACTGCAATCTTTCGTAATATGGACAATCCATATAAGTATCCACAGCGCAAAGACGAGCAGTTCTCCATCCTATTTCCATCATATCGGATAGCTCTTCGCTATCAGAAAAAAGATTGGCTTTCATTTGGAAAGGGTATCCCGTGAATGTTCCGTAAATATCGTTAATTACCAATGGCTCGCTTTTGGTCTGTACACCCAATTCAACATATCGGTACGTTCTATACGTAAGTGAAGTATATTCTTGATTGGCCTTACCGTTGGAAATGATACTGTCCCTTCTTCCTGTCATGGTCTTGCCTTCAATATCGTTACGATTGCCTTTGGCACCTTCGCTATCGTAAAGTCCTTCTGCATATTGAACGGTGATCACACTATTCTTTCCACCACTGAACAACAAACTCAAATAGGCATTGGTCAAATGTTCTTGATCCAATAAGATTTTGATATTGGAATTTGCATCGATTTTTATATCGGTTGGTTTAGCGGGAAAAGATGATGGGACTTTAACCCCTTCCGTTTTTCTTACGGTAGCCAAACGCTCATTGGTCAATTCCATTTCTGGCAAGATGGATGGTACCAAGTTCCAGCCTTCTTGTTGTCTAAATCCAAAGCCTTGCTGTACCGCTTCAAAAACCGTATCTGCAGTTTCCCAAGAACTATCATCAAAATCTTGTGCATTCCAATTGCCAACGGCCTTGTTCATATCGATAAAATCGCCTGCCCCTGCAGCATAATATCCGCGGATATATTGTTTTAAAGGGGTATAAGATTTGTCTTCCGTAACCTTCCAACTTTTATTGGTATCCACTATTTTGGCCTGCTCCGTTTGTCCTTGGAGGATCAATGCCGTTTTAAAAGAAAATTGTGCCACGGCTCGCAAATCCGCTTCATTCCAAACTTTAACGGCAATGGTGTTTTGCCCTTGTTTTAGGTTGGAAGCGATATCCATGGATTGGTAATTCCAATGTTTGATATCTCCCCAGTTGGGTCCAACAGAAACAAGGTTTCCATTCACGTACAATTTATAGCGGTTATCGGCAGAAATCCGAATTGGAAATGAACCTGGTTTTGCATCCAGATTGAAAGATTTACGGAACAAATACATTCCGGCTGCCTCGGCATCTGAATCCCCTAAAGTAATCCAAGTCGCCGTCCACTCCGGTTCTGTATTAGGTCTACGCTGTGCGGTCAAGGCCAACGTGGACATTAAAATTAGTAGTGTTAGAAAGTTTCTCATGTTATAATTAGCTTGTTTTAGTGTTATGTTCAATCCTTGTTTTTATGGTAATCTTCCAATTTCCCTCCACATGGCAAGTTCTTGTGAAAATCTATCATCAATCACTTCGCATTTAGCATCTATGCGCATTGTAGGTCTGGAATTTAAATCATACTCAGGCCATTTTGGTAAATCTTCGGCATGTGGCACACCCGTTTTGGCAAATCCAGTCCAATAGGCAGCCATATTGTGCGAAGCCGTAAAGCGTTCAGGTCTTCCTCCTCCAAAAAAGCTTGGACGGTCCGGCTCACCATCTTTTGGTGGTTGTTCGTTATTGAACTTGAACGAAATATCCATCGCGTGCGGTGTTCCCATCGGATAATCCGTACCTGGAATCAACTTTTCTGATTTATATCCAAAATTGTACAAGTACACGGGTGCTCCATCTTCTTTGGCTTTACGTTGTGCAATTTCAACAGAACCCAAGCCCATCATCACAATGGATGAAACGGCTACAAAAATATCAGCGGGCGATGCCTCTGGTCTTGCCTTTTTGTATGCTTCAATCACTTTTGGCGTATCTGTTCCAAACTGAGGTTCCAATCTGGATTTTAATCCATCAAAATCGAGGGTAGCAAATTCTGTGTCCTTTCTTTCCCAAGCGAAAAAGGTGTATTCATCCTCGTTCCAGCCTACCATTAAAGGTTTATCCTTAGAAATATTGGGTGCAGTTGGATCAAAAGGATGATTGGGCAGTACAATACCGTCCACAACTGGGCCAAATCCGCCTACAGCAGGTTCAGTTAAACCACCTGTGTTTTTCTTTTCTTGAAAGGGTGGCACAAATGGAATTTTTGCCTGCACCTTCAAGATTTCATCTGTTGGTACTTCCAACAATTTTTTCCAATTGTTTTTTGTGAATCCAAATTCGTTGAGCACCAATTCGGTATTTTTGGCGGCCATATCCTTGGTCATCATACGCACTCCTGGGCCACTCTCTATGGATGCTTTATTAAAGTAAGGCGAAGCTTCTGGCATGGCATACAAACAAGAGGTTTTTGCTCCTCCTCCTGATTCACCAAAAATCATCACGTTATTCGGGTCACCACCAAATACATGAATATTTTCATTCACCCATTTTAAACCCTCAGTAATGTCCAAAAGTCCCATGTTTCCTGAGCCAGCATACTCAGCACCTCCCAATTCATCCAAATACATAAAACCGAGCATTCCCAAACGGTGGTTTGTCTGCACAACGACCACATCAAAATTACGAGCCAAATTGGCTCCATCCTGACCTCCTGAACCTCCTGAACCGATGACAAATCCTCCACCGTGGCTATAAAACATTACCGGACGTTTTTTACCGTCATTGGCAGGAGTCCAAACATTCAAAAATAAACAGTCTTCGGCTGGTGCTGGTTCCCCTCTTCGTGGTCCTTGAATGGCAGGTGGTCCCAATTCGTAGGTATCGCGAACTCCTGTCCAAGCTGCTAAAGGACCTGGTCGACGAAATCTTCGGTCTCCAGATACTTTTCCAGCATACGGAATGCCTTTAAAAATGTTCACGCCTGCGGAACGCATTCCCTTTATTTTTCCTTTTGAGATTTCGGCTTCCACCCATTCTTCGGGAATATCCCAACCTTTATATCCGAATGGCAACATGGTACCCGGAAGGAACATTAAGGCCGATGATGCCCCAACTGTCCTAATAAAATTTCTTCTTGTGTTCATTTTTATGGTTTGTCTTTTTTTATAATTTGAATTCGATAAAGTCGTGTTGATCCAACCATGAACCAAAGGCGTTGATCCATTGATCGGATGGAAGCCCTTGTTTTCTCATGCCAAAACCGTGTCCTCCTTTTTCATACATATGAAGTTCCACTGGCTGCTTCGCATTGTTCCATTGTTGAAAAGCGTCAATGCTCAGGGATTGAAATCCAAAAAAGTCATCTCCTGTTACCGCAATAAACATGGGCATTGGATTATCGGGTAAGCTAGAAGTGTCCACCACCTGCAAAGCAGGATAAATAGGTGCGGCAAAATCTGGACGGTCTGCTGCAGAGGTGTATTCATAAGCTGCTGCCCCTGCAACACTTCCGCCCGCCGAAAAACCTATTATTCCAATTTTGTTGGGCTGTACGTTATATTCCGACGCATTTTCACGAACATATTTGATGGCTGCCAATCCATCTGCTTTGGACAATTTTACCAATGGGGTAATTAATTTGTCCATTTCTTCACTGCCCATGGTGCTGATTTTTTGTCTGAATTCAGCAACTGGGTCACCAGATGTAGGCACCAATCTATATTTTAAAACAAAGGCGGCAATACCATGCTCCACACACCATTTGGCTACTTCTGTCCCTTCGTTGTCGATGGCCAACATATGAAATCCACCTCCAGGAGCGATGACCATAGCAGTCCCATTTGCTTTTTCCTTGGAAGGCAAATAGACCGTTA
This sequence comes from Allomuricauda sp. NBRC 101325, assembly GCF_030268205.1. Classification (GTDB taxonomy): domain Bacteria; phylum Bacteroidota; class Bacteroidia; order Flavobacteriales; family Flavobacteriaceae; genus Flagellimonas. Next base: position 307,466 of record NZ_BSQF01000004.1, on the reverse strand, counting down.
AGGTCGGTACCGAAACATTGGCTACAATATTTTCATCGCCATTGGGAGTTGGAATAATTTGCTCGGATTTTTCCCAAACCATATCTTCCGGCGCTGGGATACTTTTTATCTCAATTACTTCTTGTGCAAACGTGGTTTGGACAAGCAAAACTATACCTAAAATCGTATAGCTTATAATTCGAACGTTTTTCATACTAATGGTTGATAGTTTACAAAATCAATTTACGCCATACCTACTCTTGATGCAAGATTTTGACCTCACTTAACAAACCTGACGGTAAAAGTGGTTCCTCCCCCCTATAAAAGGGCATGGTGGTATAGGTTATTTTATCTTGAACGCCTGGTTGGGCATCACCGATCAATCGGTTGGCCCAAACATTGGTAACTTTTATTTCCAATTTATTTTCTCCTGTTTGAATTGCCTCGGAAACATCAATAACAAAAGGTGTTTTCCAAAGTGTTCCCAAATTTTTGCCGTTCAATGAAACTTCGGCAACATCTTTAACTTCTCCCAAATCCAGAATCATTTTGCCCGATGCTGGCATATCATTTATTTGAAAAGCGTTGGAATAGGTTGCTGTTCCTGAGAAATATTTGATGTCTGCATCCTCACTTTCGGTCCAAGAAGACAAAGTTTCAAAAGTTGCTGATTTAGGAGCTCCCCTATTCTCTTGAAAATTGACCTCCCAAGGTCCTGAAACGGTTAGTACTTCTGTTTCAATGGGTTTTGGAACCAAGTGTTCCGTTTCGCTGGTCTCCTCTTCAAATACAATGAAAAATGCTTCCCACGGGGCAAAATCAACAGGGATGATGGTTCTACTATTTTCTACCCTCCAAGAAATATCGATCACCTCCCCTGTTTGAGGATGCCAAATTTTTGGTGCTTTTCCTGTAATCCTAAAACTAAGCTCTGCGACATTGTTTTCTTCGCTACGACTGTCCACCCAATACATATCCAAATTGCCCAAATTGCGATGGACAAACAGCACCTCTTCTTGGGATTTTTCAACTTTCATATCTGGAACAACTCCCATTGCATTTAATACCTCCGCTGGGTTTCCATCCATTACATTTTCACTGGACCATAATTGATCTACCAATGCTTTAAATTCTTCTTGGTCGTCGGCCAAACTTGGTGACCTTTCTGGTTTGGTTCCCGTTACCTTTGCTCCAGCCTGAACCAATTCATTTAATTTTTTAAGGGTGGATAGGGTCATTTCTTTGGCACTTTTATGCAAGACCAAAAGTTGGTACGAAGTACCTCCTTGAGAAACCAATTTTCCATCTTGCACGGAAAAGGCATCTTTTAAGGCGGAAGCATTCACAAAATCGTAGGAATACCCAGGAATGTTCGGTAATTCATCCCGAAACTCCCAAGTTAGGTTTGAATTTTCACCATAGTATACCAATGCATCTGCAACTGCAGTACCTTGTTGCAACATATAGCAGCTACGAGCCAAATAAGTAATCCAAGCCTTTGCTCCTGCTCCAGACCAAGTTTCTTGTCGTGTAAAATACTGACCAAATGGCCCTAAAGAGAACCCAGGCATTTTATCGTCCAATGGTTGATGTACCGAAGTATGGATTACAAATCGATTTAAACCGGATGCCATTTCAAGATCAGCCGTGCGCTTCAATTTTTCTGGGGTATGTACAAAGGATTTCCCAATGGAAGTCATGGATTCTGCCGCTACATAGGGTTGCCCATAAATATGTGCCACTGAAGCCGATTCCCTGATATCTGCTTCGCTTCGCACTTCTTCATCTGTTCCTCCACCAAAACTGCCCGGTGTCCACATGGCGCTCATTGGAATGTCGGATTTGCGTTTTACGTCCATTCCATCTGCCAAAAAGATTCGTCTGCCCTCGTGCGATTCGGTGTAGCGTTTCATGCCTCTTTTGTGCAATTCTTCGCCTATGATTTCATAGTGGTTTTCCACAATCATTTCTCCGATTGTCTTGCGGAAATCCCACAAAAAGCGTTCGCTATCCGCTACGCTGTTCACCACTCTTCCTGTGAGCACTGGCAGCCATGGTGCTATGGCATACCCTCTTCTTTTTTGAAACTCTTCCGGGAAATCGTGGGTCCATGTCATTAAACCAGCTTCGTAACTGTCTAAAATAATGGAACCCAATCCTGTTGTTCCCATTTGCCCACCTGTGGCATCCTGATATAAATCTAAATAGTGATTAATGTATTTTCTAACGGCTTTTTCGTCCAACTTATCCACTTCAAGACCAGTAGCTTCTGGAGAGGCTGGATGATTTTGACGGCCCGTAGGAGAATATCCCATCCGAACAACGACCCATTCGCCTTCGGGGGCATTCCAAGAAAGATTCCCATCTGCATCCATTTGAGTTGTTAGATCAACAACATTTTCGGAAGTGGTAACCATTGCTTCAGCCGCCATAAAAGAAGGCGTATCTTCTTTCCATGGGCTAAATCCAGCTTTATCTTCAAACTTGTCGATGCGGTCACTGGTGTACAATTGAAACTCGGCCACCTCCACGCCTACTGGTTCAGTAGAAACTGGAATTCCAATCATGGCCATAAATGGATTTACGGAGGGAGGCAATGTTTCCCAAGTCAATCTCCAATATTTTGCAGTTGACGATGCAAAGCCAACTGTATTTTGGGGTACTGTTGATCCAGGGACAATCAAGACGTCCTTAAAATCAACCCCATTATCGCTGTTTTGCAATATTCGATTGTTGGGATTTCCTTGAAATTCGCTCATGGCGGCCGGTGATGCCCCAACAATGGACAATGCCCTAAAGCTTACAGGTTCCTTAAATTCATATTGAATCCAAGTCTTTTCTCCTATTTCTTTAGGTGGTAAATAGGTTGATTGGTGCAGATTTCCATCCGTTAATTGTTCCAATGAAAATTGTCCGCCAGAGGAAGTTACTTTGGGTTGAAGTTGTTGTAGTGTTTTTTCGCCTTCGGGAATCCGATAGGCAAATACCTGGGCATCGTTGTAGTATGTTGGTCTTTCTCCAATAAATCCTCCCAGTACTCCACCTGCTTCTGTGGGTACATCTTGAAAGTTTCCAATATTATCGGCGGGTCGGGGAAGTTTCCCGTTAAAGGTTTGTCCGCCTTGGACCCTTGTTTCGGTCCACACATATTTTTTCATACCATCTTCCACAGGTACCCATGGGCCTCCTGTTTCGCTCCATCCCGGAGATCCTGCGATGGTCATTTCCATGCCTTTTTCTATGGCAAGGTCTGTTGTAAGTTTAAAGGCTTCTTTCCAATCCTGAGTCATGAAAACAAGTTTCTTTTCCGTGACCTCAGGTGTTGCCAAACCTGCATCGAAATTGTGGAACCCACCAATGCCTGTACGTTCCATCCATTCCAAATCTTTTTTAATTCCTTCTTGGGTAACGTTTCCGTTCATCCAATGCCACCAAACTCTTGGTCTTGCTTCATTCGGTGGATTTTTAAAGCCCTCTTTTAAGGCTGCTACATCTATTTGTTCTTGTGCTGTTTTTGAGTCACATCCTAAAATCATAGCGGACGTCAACAGCAATAAAAATGCCTTATTTATGATGGTTTGTGTTTTCATATTTATGGGTCCTTAGGATGTGTTATTGTTCATTTAAAAGGAAAGTATCTAAAAAACACTTTCCCGGTATTGCACGCATACCGGGAAAGATGAATCAAAACTAACTCGAAACTCAAACTTTGGGCATTTTAAAAGTTAGGGTTCAACAATGCCTCACCAGCAGGCAATGGGAAGAGTTCGTAAATGTTTGTAAATGCCGCCGCTGGTGGTCCAAATCCTTCTGGGAAATAATAATCCTGAGGATTTGCTTTTACCCTAGCTCCAAAAGCGCTCATTACGGTTTGGGCGGTACCTGTACGAACCAAATCCAACCAACGCTTATTTTCGAAAGCCAACTCAACTCTACGCTCATCCATAATGGCTTGTCGCATGGTTGCTTGGTCCACTCCAGTAATTCCTGTAAGTCCAGCACGTGAACGCACCGCATTGATGTATTGCTCTGCATCACCCGGTCTACCTTGTTCGTTAACCGCTTCAGCCATGAACAACAAAGCTTCGGCATAACGGTACACTGGCCAGTTTACCCCTGTAATTCCAGGATTTGAATGTGGCGTCCAGAATTTTTTGATATATGGGTAATAGGTTCCATCAGTATCAATACTATCAATGGAAACTGTCTCTCTCAAATCACCATCTTCATAGCTTTCCAATAAATCCGGAGTTGGAATGTTAAAACCTTGTTGGTTTGATGCTTGTGAATTTGGTACTCCCGTAATCTGGGCTACCTGCTCTGCAGTTACCGGCTCAGGCATCCAATCATAGGGGAATGTACTGGCAAATCCTTCGGTTCCTTCCAAGAATTGTACTTCGAAAATAGATTCAACGCTATTCTTGTTGTTCAAATCGAAAACATTGGCGTAATTACCCAATAGATCATACTCACCTGAACCTACCAAACTTGTTAAGGTAGATTCTGCACTGGCCCAATTTTCCTGAACCATGTACACATTGGCCAACAACATTTGGGCAGAACCACGTGTTGCTCTTCCAGCTTCTTGTGCCGACTTTACAGGCAACAAACTAATTGCTTCACCAACATCATTCATGATTTGGGTATAAACTTCAGCTGCTGGGGTAAGTGGCAAAGCTGCATCTTCACGACCAGTTGTTGGCACCAAGTGCAATGGCACTGCGCCATAATATTGCACCAAATCGAAATACGCCAATGCTCTCAGGTACAAGGCTTGACCTTTAACGTTATCCTTTACAGCATTGTCATCGAACTCAACTTCATCAATCAAGGCCAAAATTTGATTGGCTCTGGCAATGATCAAATAATTGGTAGTGTACTTAATACTGATCGTTCCATTACCATCGTTCACATAAAAATCTGCAATGGATTCACCATCTTGTACCGCTCTATAGTTTGGGTTGTATTTGTAGTAGGTGTTATCAGAAGTCATTTCACCCATACCCCAAGCACCTTGACTGTTTCCTCCAAAATTATAAAGATCACGCAAGGGACCATAAGTGGCATTTATGGCTTGCTCAAAATCGCTTTGCGTTTGATAGAATATTGTTTGACTCAACGAATCTTCTGGCGGAAGCTGCAAAAAGTCCTCGGAACATGAGGTTAGGCTCCCCGCCGCTATCAATGTTATTATTCCTATTATTTTTCTCATGACAATATTTTTAGAATGAAAGATTGAAGCCTAAAGTGTATGTTCTCGGAACAGGATATGCACCCCAATCATAACCCAATGCCAAGGCATTTGCCTGCTGTCCTTGGGTTGTAGTACTAATCTCTGGGTTAACCCCTCTGTAACCTGTTAAGACAAATGCCTGCTGAACTGAAGCATAAAGTCTTGCCTTTTTTAAGAAAGAGGTTGGCTGAACTGGGAAGCTATACCCTAAAGAAATGTTCTTAACAGTTAGGTAACTGCCATCTTCGATAAATCTTGAACTGAACCAGTCTCTTTCCATGAAAGTGGCTCCTGTGGTTTTACCATAGCGTCCACTACCTGGATTTTCTGGAGATCTCCAACGATCCTTTACATCTCTCAACACATTGAAAACACCATCCAAGTTGGTTGTACCTTGATCGTTGGTTACGGCGATATCGTTTCCAACAGAACCAGAAATTACAACACTGGCATCCCAATTACCAAATCTGAAATCGTTGGTCAAACCGAAAATATAATCAGGAAATGGATTACCGATTACGGTTCTATCGTCATTTTCGTTACCATAGGTAATCACTCCATCACCGTTCACATCCTGGAATTTTATGGTACCCACTTGAGATTCAACGGCTTTTGGGGAGCTATCGAATTCTTGTTGGTTGTCATACACCCCATCATGAATCAATCCCCAGAACTGGCCCAATGGCTCACCCGGGCGGGTAATGGCAGCATATCCACCTCCAGCAAAAATTCTGTCAACACCTTCTGCAAGGGAAACTACCTTGTTTCGGTTGAAAGCTATGTTGAAGTTGGTGTTCCAAGTAAAGTTCTCCTTGGCAATGTTTCTGCTCACTATTGCAAATTCATGACCCCAGAATTCAAGCTCACCAACATTGTCGTTAAAGTTGGTAAATCCAGATTCTTCAGGGATGTCCACATTGAACAATAAATCGGTAGTGTTCTTTTTGTAGTAATCATAAATGAACTCTACACGGTCATCGAAGAATCTCAAATCAAGACCAAGGTCAATTTGTTTGGTTCTTTCCCAACCCAAATTAGAGTTACCCAATGTGGTTACGGCAGCACCACTCGCGATGGTATTTCCAAAAACAGCGTTCAAGGAGTTGTCTACCAATGCATACTGGGTGTAGTTACCAATATTGTTGTTACCGATAATACCATAACTGGCTCTTACCTTACCAAAGGTTAACCAATCTGTGTTTTCCATAAATGACTCATCGGAGAATACCCAACCTGCGGATACCGATGGGAAGTTACCCCAACGGTTGTTGGAACCAAATCGTGAAGACCCATCACGTCTCAATGCGAACGTTATCAAATATTTTCCTTGGTAATCATAGTTCAATCTTGAGAAGAATGATGTCAAGCTCCACTCATTGATGTTGTTGAACGATCTTGTACGATCAATGTTCAAAGCAGATTGAATGGTTCTTACCCTATCATCTGGGAAGTTAGAAAGAAACAACTGAGAATTATCCGCCTCATATTTCTGGAAAGACATACCTGCCAGCAATTCGAAACTATGATCTCCAAATGATTTGGCATACGTTGCCGTATTCTCGTTCAACCAACTTAAATATTTGCTTTCTCTTCTGATGGAAGTAGGAATTGCCGGAGGCAATGCCGCAAATGTTGTTGATGATGTTGACGGACTATAATTAAAGAAAGATGAATTTCCAAAATCCCCATTGATGGATGTTTTTAATCGTAATCCCTCTATGGGTTGATACTCCAAAAATAAATTACCCAACACTCTGAGCGATTTGGTCTCATTGGTAATTTCCTTAGCCGCGCGATACCAGTTTGGCGTTGGAAATGCACTAATACCTGGAATCCATGCGGTCAATGGCAAGGAACCATCCTCGTTCTTATAAGGTAAAATTGGCCAGGTTTGCATGGCATTGGTAACCAATCCACCAGGAATACCAGCGTTTACGTTTGTGGCGTAAAATGCACCATCGGAACTCGGTAAGTTATCGATTGAGTACGTAGGCGCAACAGAAACTCCCATGTTCAATTGATCATTCAATTTAAAGGAAGAATTAGCTCTTAAAGAATATCTTTTAAAATCTGAATTAACCATTACCCCTTCTTGATTGAACACCCCTGCTACGATAGCAACAGAAGAACGCTCTCCTCTTGCATTCCAGTTAATGTTCAAACTTTGAATTGGAGCGGTTCTAAACATGGCATCGTACCAGTTGTAACCTTCTCCATATTGTTCTGGATTTTGGAATGGTTCTGGAACTGGAAGACCCAAATCTTCAAAAGATTCCTTTTTAAACTGGGCGAACTCTGTACCGTTCATTAGGTCTGGACGTCCTTTTTGAGGAACTGCCTGCACACCTCCATAGTAACTTATGGAAAATCCACCTTGTTCTGTTTTACCCGATTTGGTCGTAATCAAAACCACACCGTTGGCAGCTCTTGATCCATAAAGAGAGGTAGAAGCCGCATCCTTTAAAACAGAAATACTTTCAATTTCATCAGGGTTAATGGAGCTGATGTCCCCAACGATCGGGAATCCATCCACAACATAAAGTGGGTCACTGCCCGCCAAAATGGAGGCCTGACCACGAACCCTTACTTGAATTCCTTGACCAGGTTTACCAGTTGTTTGATTGATCTGCACCCCAACCAATCTACCCTGAAGTTTTTGGGTAACCTGAGGTACTGGAATATCGGCCAGTTCTTCAGAATCAATTTGTTGTACAGCACCGGTAACCTTTCTACTGGTCTGGGTACCGTAACCAACGATCACAACCTCATCCAATTGTTGGCTATCAATAGCCATACTAATGTTGATTTGTGATCTTCCGTTTACTGAAATGTTTTGGGCAGCATAACCAACAGACGAAAAAGTTAATACTGCATTCGAATAGACCTCAATGGAATAGTTTCCATCAAAATCCGCACTTGTACCGTTTGTAGTGCCTCGTTCAAGAACGGTAACCCCCGGCAAGGGCTGACCCGTTTCGGCATCTGTAACAGTTCCCCTCACGGTAATTCTCTGTTGTGCATTGGCAGTAAAGCCACAGAGAATTGAGCAAAGAAGAACCATCAACCAAAGTGTTTGTTTAGTCTTCATAGTTTGTTTTAGTTAATTAATAATCAAATTCGAACCGACTTCAATAGTAAAATCAGAATTCGAGACCGCATTTTTTGCCATATAGGCAATGGATTACGTACAATGTTAACTTAATGTTAGATTGTAACTATTCTGTTCTGTACTGTTATGAAACTTTTTATTTTCAGTAAAAAAGGTATCCAATTAGGTAAAACTGGTATCAAATAAAGAGGACAGTATTCCGAGATCTTAATTAGTTTTAATCGGTTTTATGAAAAGGGCAATCGTAAGTATTGTTCGTTTTTCAATTGAAATACAAATTAATTCCACGGCAGTTCATTTAATGCTCTCCATTCTCACAAACCATAACATTGAAAATCATTATAAATAAACAACCATGAAAAATGCACTTATGATCTTGGGTTTGGGCCTTATGGCTTTTACCACATATGCACAACAAGATCTTTTTAATGAACCTTCGTTAGTTTCTCCAGAAATCAACACAGACAAAACCGTAACCTTTCGTTTAAAGGCACCTTTGGCCCAATCGGTAAGTGTATCGGGTAGTCTGGATGGAGATAATGCCTTTGCACCCATTACCTACCAAATGGAAAAAGGCGAGGGAGGCCTTTGGACTTTTACAACCCCTGTTCTGCCTTCTGAACTTTACCGCTACAATTTTTCGGTGGACAGTGTTCGTACATTGGACCCTTCCAACTCCTATGCGATCAGGGATGTGAGCAACCTTTCCAACATCTTCTTGGTGGAAGGTGGTAAAGCCGATATGTACAAAGTACAGGATGTGCCCCACGGTACTGTGGCCTACCGCTGGTACGATTCTCCAGGGAACGACAAAAAACGAAGAATGGCGGTCTATACACCTAACGGATATGAATACAGCACCGAAGATTATCCGGTGCTTTATTTATTGCATGGGGTTGGTGGTGATGAAGAAGCTTGGTTAGGTTCTGGTAGAGCCGCCCAAATAATGGACAACCTTATTGCGCAAGGAAAAGCGGAACCGATGATCGTGGTCATGACCAATGGAAACGTTTTTCAACAGGCGTCCCCAGGGAATGGCAGTAGAGGATTCCCTAAAATCACTTTTATGTTACCCAATACCATGGATGGTAAGTTCGAGGAAACTTTTGGTGATGTGATGACTTTTATCAAAGATAATTACCGTACCAAAGATTCAAAAGCGGGCAGAGCCATTGCAGGATTGTCCATGGGTGGATTTCATACGGCCAATATTTCCTTGAACTATCCTGATACTTTTGATTATATCGGACTTTTCTCCTCGGCATTGGGAGTTCGTATGGGAAATGTGACCTCAACCATATACGAAAACCAAGATGAAAAATTAAAACAACAAATGGATAACGGTTATAAATTGTACTGGATGGCCATTGGTGAGGATGATATGGATATGATCCTAAAAGGAAATCAGGATTTTAGAGCCAAAATGGACAACCTCGGCATGAAATACGAATTTGTGGGAACCAAAGGTGGACATACTTGGAACAACTGGAGAGACTATTTGACGATTTTCGCCCAACGACTTTTCAAATAATAACTAACTCAACTTTGAATATAAAAAATGGCAATTTTTCAATTGCCATTTTTTTTGTGATCACTTTAATAAGTGGTTATTTCTTTTTGTAATAATCCTGCAGGACAAAAAAGGCTTTCTTCTTCTGACCTTTTTCGGAAATGAGTCCTTTACGGTTCCAACCATCTTGCACATCTGGCAATTGACGCAGAGGCGACATAAAATCTACAAGAATCCAAGGAGCCATTCCTGAAAGTCCATCTATCTTATCAAACATGGCCAAGCTTTCCTTGTACAGATGCTCTTGAAATTCCTCGCTCCATCTGGATTGTTTATCGGCATAATAACCTTGCAAGGCTCCACCCCCAAATTCACTCACGATCACGGGCTTTTCAAAACCAAATTCAAAGGATTTACCTCTAGTTTCTTCCGGCGCTCCTCCATACCATCCCAAATATTCGTTTAAACTGATGATGTCCAGTTTTTCAATCAATGGATCGTTGTAAGTGTACACACTATCGGGATGCCCATCCAATTCTTGATCTTTTTTGATTGCTGCGGATAACAATCGGGTATCATCCATGGTTCTGATATAATCGGCCAAATCTCCCAAAAAGGCATTTCGGTCTGGAATGGAAGCAGTTTCGTTGGCAATGGACCAAATAATGGTGCTGGCACGATTATAATCACGGTTGATCATTTCGGCATACTGCTTCTTGGCTTTTTCCAATACTTCTGGGTTATCCCATTGAATTCCCCAATACAAAGGCAATTCTTCCCAAAGTAGAATCCCCAACTTATCGGCCAACCTCACAATTTTTTCTTGATGCGGATAATGCGCCAATCGCAAAAAGTTACAGCCCAGTTCTTGTGCCCATCCCAACAATAACTGGGCGTCTTCGATGGAATTTGCTCGGTCTTTACGCAATGGATTTTCATCGTGCAAACAGATACCTTTTAAAAATATGGGCTCGCCATTCAACACTAGTTGTTTTCCAATCGCTTCAATGGTTCTAAATCCAATCTGATCACTGATGGTATCCTTTCCTGCCACTAAAGTGACTTCATATAGTTTTGGATTTTTCGGTGACCATAGTTCCAATCCTTTAGTGTTGATTGAAAATTCAGTAGTGCCATCAATAGAAACATCGAATTCCTGATTCAATTTTAATTCTGGAATAAGGATTCGGGCTGTTTTGGGTCTATTTCCCCCTGTAAGCTCCAACTTACCTTTAAGGGTTTTGTTTTTTTGGTTGAGTGTTGATTTATCCAGCGAAAGAAAATAATTATTGATAAAGGTCGAAGGCACCTCAATCAGTTTGACATCGCGGGTGATTCCTCCGTGGTTGAACCAATCCGAAACTTTTGATGGAATATTATCGGCCGCTCGGGCGTTGTCTACCCCAATAATTAAAAAGTTGTCCTTCTCCTTTAATAAATCGGTTATCTCGAAAGAAAATGGGGTAAAGCCACCCTCATGATGACCTAGAATTTCGCCATTAAAAGAAACCGTGGTTTTATAGTTTGCAGCCCCTATGTGCACAAAGTAACGTTTGCCCTCGGTCTTATCTGGTTTATCAAAAGTTTTTCTGTACCAAACATTCCCTTCAAAATAGGTAAGCTCTGGATATTGAATGTTCCAGCTACCGGGCACCCAAAGGTTCTTTCCATTATCGAACCCATACTCCACCCTATCGGATTTATCCTTTGGCTGATAATTTTTATAAACGGGCATTCCTCCCATTCCCCCAGTTTGAAAAGGATCCAAAACAAATTTCCATTTCCCATTTAAACTGGTGAAATTTCTGTTCTCGGTATTGGAAATGAATACGTCTTGACCAAAAATGGAAGTGGCCATCAAAAAAAGGCCCAACAGTACAAGATTGGATTTGAGTTTCAACATGATGCGATAGTTTGATCAATTAATTTAAAGTGTTAATATAACACTTAAAAATTAAATCTCATCCCAAAAATTAAATTGAACTTCATAAAAATAGCTTTAAGCCAATGCAACAACATTCATTGTGGCGGCTTTGGCCCTATCGCTGATCATAGATTCCAAATATGGACTAGAACTGTAATTGTCGCGATAGGCTTGGTCGATTTTCTCATTCAAGGGACCGTTAACAGGTTCAAAGCGAACTTTTCGCTCCATGCCCGCAGCTTTAATTTTACCTTGTTTTTGCTTTAGGGCAGATTTGTACCACCTAGAGTTTACTCCGTTGTAGGCACGCACATAGAGTTTGCCCTCTACCTCCACTGACCAAATCCAAGTTAAAGTTCCGTAAGTTTCCCCATCTTCATGCAAAACGGAAATATGAAAATCATCGTTCTTTCCGATTTGTTCAATCTCTTCCGTTGTTAGGGTTTTTGATATTGTGCTCATCATTTTCTTCTTTTAAAAACTTTGGGCAATCGAGTTTCCCCGTTGCCCAAAGTCTAATTTTCTTTTTCAATTTTATTTTTGGCTTGTGTCCAAAGAATTGGAACAAGTGAAATCTACATGGTATACCCTGGCTTTTTGACCAAGATATCCTCGTTTGCCATAATTTTATTGGGGTATACTTCGTTTTTCCATTCCTCGGCACTAAACTCTTCTAGTGAAACGGAATAAGAATCGTCTCCCATACCCACAACTTTTTGGGCTGCCTTGATTACTTCGGCAACCAGCTCTTTTTTCTGCTCTTCGGATTTTCCCTCGAGCAGGTTAATTTGAAAATGTGGCATCTCCTTATTTTGAATATTGTTCATCGGATACTTTTTCCATCCAAGTTACCACCTCACCATTCACTTCTTCTTGAATAGCGATATGACTCATGGCTTTATTTGCTGAAGCCCCGTGCCAGTGTTTTTCATTTGGTTCGAAATACACGATGTCCCCGGGACGAATTTCCTCTATGGGTCCACCTTCTTTTTGAATCCAACCCAATCCTGATTGCACGATCAAGGTCTGACCTGCTGGGTGGGTATGCCAAGCGGTTCTTGCGCCAGGAGCAAAGGTGACCAAGGCTGCAGCGCCTTTAGTTACATTTTCAACATTTTGATACAATGGGTCTACAATCACATCTCCAGTGAACCAAGCATCTGGCCCTTTCATAGATGGGATTTGTCCGTTTTTATAGATTTTCATGATTTATATTTTAAGTTTTAATTCAATTAAAAGGTGGCCGCATCGATTACATAACGATAACGAGCTTCTTTGTTCACCACTTTTTCCCAAGCTTCATTGATTTGACTGGCATTGATGACTTCAATTTGAGGAACTACCCCATTATCAGCGCAGAAATGCACCACTTCTTGGGTTTCGGGAATACCTCCGATCAACGAACTGTTGTAGTTGACCCTGTTGAACATCATATTGAAATTGTTAATAGTGTACTGTCCTCCCACTGGCACCCCAACTTGGGTAAAAAATCCATTAGGCTTTACACAATCCATGTAAGATGACATTTCGTAAGCATACGGTATCGTGGAAATCATATAATCCATTTGCCCTCTGTAGGCTTGAAGTTTATCCAATGAATCCACAACAACCGCTTCTTTGGCTCCCCAAGACAAAATATCTTTTGCCTTATCTGCAGATGTGGTAAAACCGTACACCTCAGCGCCTTTGGCCACTGCCAATTTAATGGCCATATGACCCAATCCACCGATACCGGCAACACCCACTTTATCTCCTATTTTAAAATTGGCTTTCATCAATGGGGAATAGGTAGTGATCCCTGCACAAAGTAATGGTGCAGCTTCTTCAAAACTGATGTGCTCTGGGATATGTACTGCAAAGTGATCACGTACCACAATTTTATTGGAATAACCCCCTTGCGAAATTCCCGTAGGTTCTGCTTCCGTAGGATATCCGTAAGTGAACAAGGTCTGTCCCCTTTCGCAATAGTGCTCTTCGCCGTGGGTACAGTTATCGCATTCCATACAACTATCCACCATACAACCAACCCCAGCGCGGTCACCCACTTTAAACTTGGTCACGTTTTTACCTACAGCGGCAACGACACCAACAATTTCGTGTCCAGGAACCTGTGGGTATTTTTGTGGTCCCCAGTGGCCCTTTTCTTGGTGAATGTCGGAGTGACAAATACTGGCAAATTTTACATCGATTAATATGTCGTCGTCTCCCACGGGTCTGCGCTCAAATTCGAATGGGCTCAATTTTCCCGAATCATCTGTTGCTGCGTATCCTTTGGTTTTAATATTCTGGTCCATGTTTATTGTTTTATTATTTGTGTCTTGTGAAAATAGCTGCATTGGATTCACCAATGTAACGCCTGCCCCAACCATAGCTGATTTTTGCAGGAACTCGCGTCTGGATTTGTTGTTTTTGTTGTTAGCTTTCATGGTTAGTTTCCATTGTATTGTTCATCGGTAACAGCCTCCATCCAGTTTACAACGCCTTTTTCGGTGTTGGGCACTATGTACAATTGCTGCATGGCTTTACCTGGGCTTGCCCCATGCCAATGCTTTGCATTTGGTGGACATTTTACCACACTTCCTTTGGTAAGGATCTCTTTAGGTTGTCCTTCGATTTGGTGAAATCCTTCCCCGTCGGTAATGATCAAAATCTGTCCTGCGGCATGCGTATGCCAATTACTTCTTGCCCCTGGTTCAAAATACACGTTGCCCACTAGCATGGTGTAGGTGGAATCCATGGGTACCAATCCGTAATTGTAAGCATCGCCCGTAAAAAATTGTGCTGGACCTTTTTGCCCCTTTGGAAAGATGGCATCCACTTCCTGGGTAGTGGTCTCTTCAACCATAGCGGTTGTTTTTTCAACTTCTTTCTTAGCTTCTTTACAGCTTAGAAAAAGGAAAACAAGTGATGAAAGTAATACCAATGTTGTTTTTTTCATTTGTAAGTCTTTTGAGATTAGTGATTTTAATTTGTGCTTAAGTCTTTAAAGACTTTTTAATCTGATATGACAAACAATTTATCCTATCTTAAATTGATTTAACATCACATTAACAATCAACACATCAGCAAGTTACGACTATGGTAAGAGCGGGGGATAATGAAAATCAAATCTAAAATTAAGAGAATCAAACATGACTGATTCATCAAGATCCAATCATTCTTCTATCAGCTCAAAAGTCACAGGTTGACTCCCGACCAATCGCAATTTTTCTATGCCATTGTTCTCAATCCTACCCAAACCAATGAGACCTGATGAATAGCTGAAATCCTTATAAAAAATGGCTACATCGCCCCAAGGAGCATAATAGGTAATATCCCCTTTACTTGGGTCGTATCCTCCTGGTGCGCCATCCTTGGTCAATTTTCTTTCAGGATAGAATATTTTTTCATTGCTGGCATAGTCTTTCAATTCCGTAGTAATCGGAAGCATGGAGATCAAATCCCTTGAAGTTGGATTATCGTACAAGGTGGCGGTCAATTCCGTATCACCAAATGAGATTTTAAGTTTCATATCAGTAATGGTGTTTTGTTCTTGTTGTGCTTTCTTTCTGTTGTTTGAAAACCAAAATAGCATTCCAAATACGATCAATATCGTAGTTACAAAAATTGCTTTCATACACTTTAGATTGAATTTTTGAGGTTTTACACAACTTAAAAGTGCCACAGTCTAAAATTTGACCATGGCACCAGCTATTTATTTTCCTTACAGGTTTTCTGAAAAGAAAGTTTCCAACTTATCAAAAGGAATTACATCCAAACGATCATAAAGATCGGTGTGTACTTTCCCTGGAATGATCAACAATTCTTTAGGTTCGTTCGCTGCTTCGTAGGCATCTTCACTAAAATATTTGGAGTGGGCATTCTCCCCAGCAATGATCAATACAGGTCTTGGAGAAATCTCATTAATATACGACATAATTGGCATATTCATTAATGAAATCGGTGTTGTAACCGTCCAAGAACTGTTGGAGTTAATAGATCTTGGGTGAAAACCTCTATCTGTTTTATAGTAGTCAAAATAACCTTGTACAAATTCTGGCTCATCGCCTGTAATTATCGATGGCAACCCAACTCCAGATAAAGCTGCTGTTCCATTTTCAGCATCTACCCATCGTTGTTGGCTCATTTTTTCCAACATTTGAGTACGTTGCTCTGGAGTGGTCGAATCAAAATAACCTTTGGCATTTACTCTGGACATATCATACATACTAGTTGTGGCAACAGCTTTCACTCTTTTGTCCACTGCAGTTGCGTTCAAAGCGAAACCTCCAAAACCACAGATTCCGATGATCCCCACTTTTTCACGGTCTACATTTTCTTGCAATCCCAAAAAGTCGATGGCTGCACTAAAATCTTCAGTATTGATATCTGGAGAGGCTACGTGTCTTGGTTCGCCACCACTTTCACCTGTGTATGAAGGGTCGAATGCCAAAACCACAAATCCTCTTTGTGCCATTTGATTGGCATACAATCCTGATGCTTGTTCTTTTACCGCACCAAATGGTCCACTAATGGCCAAGGCTGGTAATTTTGCACTATCGGTATTTTTTGGAGCATATAAATCTCCAGCTAGGGTAATCCCGTAGCGGTTTGTAAATGTTACACTTTGTCTGGATACCTGATCACTAAGTTCGAAAGTATATTGTTCTGCTGTTCTACTCATTTCACTAACTTTTTGATTTGACTTTGTTTGACTGAATGCTATACCAAATACAAGCATTGCAGCCATTGAAATAATTATTCTGTTTTTCACTTTTCTCATTTTTTAAATTGATTTTACTTCTTTGGCAGGTATTCCCGCCACAACGGTGCGTGCTGGAACATCTTTGGATACCACGGCGCCTGCGGCAACCACCGCATGTGCTCCTATCGTAACTCCTGGAAGAATGGTGGCACCAGCACCGATCCAGGCATTTTTTTTAATGTGAATGGGTTTTGCGATCAAGACCTTTCTTGATTCAGGCTCAATGGGATGGGATTCTGATAATAGATTTACCCTTGGGCCAATCATCACATGATCATCTATGGTAACTCCTCCCAAATCGAGAATTTGACAGTTTTGGTTGATGAAAATGTTTTTGCCCAGCTTGATGTTTTTACCATAGTTGGAACTCAATGGTGTATAAAGGGTAGTACTCTCATCCACTTGATACCCGACCAAGTTGCTCAATTGCGTTCTAATGTCCTTATTGGTTCTTGATGAGTTCAAGTCCACCATAATATCCATGGCACGCTCAGCCACTTCGGCCAACTTATAAAAGTCTGGCTCATCAAAGGAAAGTGCCTCACCATTCCTTAATCGCTGAAATATGTCGTTTGTATTATCTGTGATCTCGTTGCCCATTTCTTTGTTGTAAAAAAATTACGGTACAAAGGTATGGCCAGAGTAAAGCCTCTAGATAACGATAATCACATCAAAAAGTAAGAAAATCAAATATTAAGATCGAATTGCCTTTGGAGTGGTGCCTGTTAACCTTTTAAAGTAGTTGTTAAAGTATGTAGGATAATCGAATCCCAGAGCATATGCAATTTCGCTAACGTTCCAATTGGTGTGCTGCAAAAGTGCTTTGGCCTCTGTCACGATACGCTCAGAAATATGGGTCGATGTAGATTTCCCAGTTACCTCCTTTATGGATTTGTTCAGGTAATTTACATGAACCGAAAGATTATCGGCATAGTCTTGCGGGCTTCTTAACTGTAAAGGATTGTCTGCAGTTTCAATAGGGAATTGTCTTTCCAACAACTCCAAAAAAACGTTGGTCAATCGGGAAGCTGCGCTCTGGTGTTGAGTAATGTTTTCCGAAGGTTGCATTTTCAAAGCCTCGTGCAGAATCAAGTGAATGTAGTTCCTAATCAAGTCATCCTTAAAAGAATAGTCGGTTTGCTGTTCCTGCATCATTTTATCAAAAATGGCGTTCAAGAACAAGCGCTGATCCTCACTTATTTTTAATACCGGAGTACCTCCTAAGCTAAACAAAGGGGATTTTAAAATACTATCAGTACGCTCGGACATGTTCAAAAAATCCTCGGAGAACAAACAGGTATAACCCACATAAGTGGTTGAAAGTGTTTCCCAAGAATATGGGATGTGCGGGTTACCAAAAAACAGAATGGTGCCTTCTTGTTCAAAACTTCTGTCGGAATAGTTAATAATGCTCTTCCCAGTGGTCAAGCATATCTTATAAAAATCCTTCCGACTATAAATTTTAGTGGCACTACTATCCTCTTCAATTTTAAAAACATTAAAGCCTTTCAGTTTTAATTCGCTATTAAAGGGAGATACTGATCTTTCTGTTTTTGTTTGCATGGGACAAAATTAAGAAATTCAAATCAATCAATTTTAATACATTTTAATGCTATGCATCCAAATGCTTTAAAATTTTAGCTGGCACTCCTCCCACCACTTTATTAGCTGGCACATCTTTATTCACCAATGCTCCTGCGGCCACAACTGAGTTCTCACCAACGGTCACCCCAGGTAATATGGTTGCACTAGCGCCAATCCATGCATTCCTCTTAATTACAACAGAGCTGGGCCTCATGCTTTTTCTAGTCGCAATTTCTGTTGGATGGTTTTCAGAGGTTATACTTACCCTTGGACCTATCATCACATCATCTTCAATTGTAATGCCTCCTAAATCCAAAAAACTGCAGGCATGGTTGATAAATACGTTCTTTCCCAAGGAGATGTTTTTACCGTAATTAGTATAAAATGGAGTAAACAGTGTAGTACTCGCATCAACAGGCTTCCCTATAATTTGACCTAAAACCTCTCGGATTTCATCTACATTTTCTGAGGAGTTCAATTTAGTGGAAAGGGCAATGGTTTTATTTACCTCTTTTCCAATTTGACTGTATTCGGGGTCGTTCATTGGAATCTCTTCCCCACTTGTCAATCGTTCAAATATGTTCATGGCAATAGTAATTCTGTGTCCTAAAATTAAAGCTTTATGGAAAACTGTACACCAAGGAAATATTCCATGTAAAATCATCCTCTGGCGAAATTTCAGTGTCCAAAGCCTTGTTCAAAGTTGAAGCAAAGTACAATGGAAAATCTTTTCGTTTCAACGACAAAAATGCGGCAGCGTAATATCCCTGCAAATCATCCGTAGCCAAAAAATAGGTCTGAGGAGTAATGTTTAAGTAGTATTTATCAGTAAAATACAAATTATTGAATGTAGCGGTCAGGACAAAGAAATTGGTCTGTTTTACCCCATCGTCAAATCCCCGACCATGCAGATAATAGAGCCCCACATCAATATTTTTTGAAATTTTATAGGTAGGTACCACCTCAGCGGCCAAATACCTTCTTGATTCCAATATTTCTTCGGATTGTCCATTTCGCTGAATCGTAATTGTCCTAAAGTTTAACGCGGGATGTGCCCCGATTTTTAGAGAAAATTTTTCCTTTTGCAACAATTTATACCGCCACCAAAAAATAAAGGTCCATGGTTTCCCTTCCAAGGCAAAGCGCATATCGGGTTCAAAACTCAACCTTCCCTTTTTAAATTTAAGATCAAAAATCAAAGCAGGATCGCCCAAAGAAAAAGATGGAATCAATGAAATGCCATTGTTTGTCACCGTAGCTGTTCCTGTAAAATCGTCCAGAAAAGGTTTTTTCTCTTCTTGAGAAAAAGCTTGACTTGAAACCAACAATGCGGATATCATGATCAAAAAATATAAAATTCCCTTATTACCGAAAACCTTGAAGGAGTTGAGACAATACCAGTGCACTTCCTCTTCTTGGGGTTGATTGATTTTCATGATAAGTTGGTTGGTTATTTACCTC
Organism: Allomuricauda sp. NBRC 101325; assembly: GCF_030268205.1. Taxonomy (GTDB): domain Bacteria; phylum Bacteroidota; class Bacteroidia; order Flavobacteriales; family Flavobacteriaceae; genus Flagellimonas. The sequence continues at coordinate 287,922 of NZ_BSQF01000004.1, read as the reverse complement.
AAATATAGGAGTTAACAAATTTATACACTTACCCATTTCACCAAATCGCTTACCTTTTTTACAGATTGACTTCGGCTATATTCTTGTGATGTTGTTTCAATTTTTAGTTTTGACTACATTGTACATCTATGAGCACGGTTATCAATTTAGAAACGGTAAACGATTATTGCAATCGCTTTAATCAAAACAGCCAACATCCTTTAGTGAGTGTTTTGGACCTTCACCAACTTAAAAGGAAATCCCAAAAAGGAATTGAAGCCCTTTGTTTTAACTTTTATGGGGTTTTTTTAAAGCAAAATCAGGACTGTATCTTAAAATACGGCAGAAAATATTATGATTTCCAAGAGGGTACTTTGGTGTTTATTGGTCCAGGGCAAGTGGTCGAAATTGAAAATGGCGACGATTATGTGCCTTCTGGATATGCACTTCTTTTTCATGAAGATATTTTACACAATACAAATCTTGCCCAAATTATTTCCAATTACTCATTCTTCTCTTATGAAGTAAGCGAGGCCCTACATCTTTCCTCCAAAGAACGCCAAATTGTGATCGACTCGTTTGAAAAAATACATTTTGAATTGGAAAGGGAAATTGACCAACATAGTAAAGATTTGATCGTTGCCAATATCGATCTGTTCTTGAAATATTGCAAACGTTTTTACAACAGACAGTTTATTACTAGGGACAATACCAATGACAGTGTTGTTAATCTATTTAAAAAATCGCTGAACGAGTATTTCCACAATGGAAATTCACGTGAACTTGGTTACCCCACCGTAAGTTATTTTGCCAATGAACAATCCCTTTCTGCCAATTATTTTGGTGATCTTATAAAGAAACAAACCGGTACTACAGCAATGGCCATGATCCAATTAAAACTAATTGAAGTATCTAAAATTTTAATTAAAGATGAATCTAAATCTATAAGTGAAATCGCTTACGAACTTGGATTTAAACACCCACAACATTTTTCCAGATTATTTAAGAGCAAAGAGGGATATTCACCAAACAACTACCGATTGATTAACCTCTAGAATCAAACTTTAGAAGAAAAGTAGGTTTACCCGCCATCTTAAAAATTTTTCATGATCAACGTTTAGACTCGAATATAATGTAGATTTCAAAACCATTTACGTTTTGAGCCATTTTCGAAAAGTGCCGAAAACAAAAAAGCCCCTTTAAAGGGGCTTTTATATTTGTGATCGCGGAAGGATTAAATATCCTTTGAGCTCCATGCTGAAAATACTCCAAACAAAAAAACGCTTAAGCAAGCTTAGCGTTTTTTCTAATTTGTAGTATTTATTTGTGATCGCGGAAGGATTCGAACCTCTTAAGCCATCCCTGATATTTACTGGGTTTACCTTGCCAATGTATTTGTAACTAACCGAATTACAGACCACTATGTGTAATCTACTTTCGTAGCTAACAAATTTAATCATAAAATATTAAATCTCTTAAAATAGCAAATTGATTGTTTTACTTGGCCTTTTATGGTTGTATTTGTTTTCCTCTCCACTTCCCATTTTCAAGTTCAAATAGCTTTCTGTCGTGAAATCTCGTTTCTCTGAATTCCATGAATTCCATTCGCACGGGGTCAATTGAATACCCTCCCCAATTTTTGGGTCTATCTACCATTTCTTTACTGGAAGCCCTTTGTTGCATTTCTTGTTCAAGTAATTTCCTATCCTTGGTTTCTTTGCCCTGTTCACAAATCGAAGAAACTATTTTAGAATTTAAATCCCTTTCATGGAAATATTTATCCGCGAGTTTTTCTGATATTTTTCTCGCTATTCCTTGTACCCTTATTTGTCGCTCCGTCTCGGTCCACCAAAAGGTCAAAGCCACATGGTTGTCCCTTGCTATCTCGATTCCCTTAAGAGAATTTAATGGCCCAGTTATGATGAAGGCGTCATTGATTATTTCCTTTAGTGACACGAATCTGGCATTGGGAAATTCATCGGTCCCATGGGTCGATAAACATACTGCTGTTGGAATCCGAACTTCAGTCAAATGAAGTTCCTCTTTAAACCATTCCTCAAAAATTTCTATTGGTGAATTTCTCATTGCTCTCGGTCTATTATAAAACTGCTTTCTTGTTTTTTGAACCCAACCTTTGGGTAGTATTCCATTGCTGTGGGCACTGAAAGAAGCAATACCATAGATTGATCGCCCACTTTTTCTTTTGTTAAGCTTATCAGTTTTCTTCCAATTCCCATTTCTTTGTATTCCTCCCTAACAGCAAGGTCTGATAGATAACAAGCCCAAACCCAATCAGTAATGGAACGGGAAACACCTACCAGTAATTCGTTGTCCCAAGCAGTTACAATTAAATTAGAATTTTTAAACATTTTCTGCATTCTCTCCTTGTCATGCGTTGGTCTTGGTAGACCTGCATTGTCGTAGAGTTCAATTACTTGGTCTACTGTCGGTCTTTTTTTATCACTGTATTCTATGTTCATTTATCATTTTAGTTTGTTCAACCTTACCTAATAAACATGGTATTCCATATAGTCGAAGGTTCGGATAGTTCATAATTATAATATCATAAATAAACCGCTATTGCAATATCTATAAATATGTTGTTGTAAATGACTCTTATCAATGTATTGGTTACCTATGGAATCTCCGACCCAATTAAAACCAATCCACTTGTTTTGTTGTCTATCCGCACTTTTTTGTTCCTTTTTCAAGTTAGTACAACATATCAGTAGTGTGACAATTAGGGTGGTTAAAACAAAAAAAGTCTGTTTTCCTTAAAGCTTCCTTTCTTTCATGTTAGTTAATCATTTTTTAATGGTATCGCTTTCAACTATTTAACTGTTAGAAGTGGCCTATCTTTTAATTCCATATGTAAGGTCGGATAAGGTTTTCCTGTAGCATCCAATTCAGAGCGACCTATTACTTCAAATCCGCAATGCTTGTAAAATCCAACAGCTTGCTCATTCTGTTCGTTTACATCGACCTTGATGACATTTAGCTTTGTGATAGCGTAATCCAGTAATGCTTTGCCAATCTTTTTCCCTCTGTAATCAGGGTGAATAAACAGCATTTCTAAATTCTGTTCCGCAACACCAAGAAATCCGACTATTTTATTCTCACTATTTCGGATACCCCTCAATTCAACTGCATCCAAGTAAGTATTCAAGATCAGTGGTTTAAAATATTCAATGTCTTCTTCCTTTAAAAAATGATGTGTTGCTCTAACAGATGCTTCCCACACATTTACTACTTCTGGATATTCAATTTTATTTATTTGATCTATCGTCAGTTCCATTTTTTTAATTGCTATTCTGTTTAGTCACTTATTTAAATTTCCTTTTTCGCCACCATGCTATTGCAATTACCAAAACAGTAATCGACAGGACGCCTATCCCCATCATATTCAACATTTTCCCTTGCAGCATCGTAAACAAAAGGGTATCTACTTTTCCGGTTTTCAGGAAGACCCAATCACTTGCCAATCTTGTGGCCAAATCCGGATTTCCAGTTTCCAATATAATTATTCCATCTCCAGATACTGGGTCAATTCGTAGTGCCGTATTAATGGGAGGGTTACTCTGTCCATCATGTCCGATTATATATTGATCGTTTCCAACATCCACATAAAGAAATGTGCCCAAACCGTAAATTGCCTCGCCCATCATTTCCCAGTGGGGTTCTTGCATTAAGCTCAACGAACTTTGATCGAGCGGTCTGCCCGAAGTACCTTTTTTATCCTTTACGAACAGCATAAATAATTTCTCCAAATCCGCTAAGGAGGTATACAGTGATGTTGCGGCCAAAGAGGTATAAAAAAAGTGAGGGGCTTTGGTGCCATCCGCATTATAAAACTCACAAAGATCATCGCCAAGTGAATCGGACCATTTATAGGTCGACTGAGTCATCTGTAACGGGGCAAATACATTTTCTTTCATAAAGGTGTCAAATGACTGTCCACTTGTTTCCTCCACCAATAATTGCAAGAGTGTAAACCCTCCCCCTGAATATACCCAACTCGAATTTGGTTCAATACCAACTTTAGTTTCTCCGCTTCTTCCTTCATCGGCATCAGCAGCTTTTGTCAAAGAAGCTTCCAGGGTTTGTACGGCATCAGGGGTTTCGAATCCCGAATAACCAAGTCCGTCCGTAAGTCCGGCAGTATGACTTAGCAAGCGCCTTACCGTTACTTGTTCATTATCAAATTCACTTGGAGGCAATTGCCATCTGGACAAGTATTTGCTAACCGGGGTGTCCAAATCAATTTTTTCCATTTCATGTAGTTTCATGACACCGGTAGCAGAAACAAATTTGGACAGGGATGCTACTTGGAAAATGGTATTTCTATCCACCTGTTTTCCGACCGAATAAAAAACTTCCTCTTTTACTTCCCCATTTTTGATAATGGACATGGCAAAGTTACCCACATGCTCTTTTTGGATTTCCTCTTCCACTGCTTCAACAAAGGATTGTGGGTCCGTTTCTTTGGTAAAAGGTGTGTGCCACCATCCATTTACGGTGCCAAAAAAACAGGCTAGAATCCATACTATGGAAATAGTTACAATAAGGGCCAGGTTTATTAGTATTCTTTTCATTGTTTTGCTAAGTTTTCGTGTGACACGTATTGGCCAACAATTATCAATCAACCAGTTCCATAACCATTTTACGGCCACCCAGGTCAATTTCTTGTTTTAATACTTTACGGGATTCTCTTTCTATATAATAAGTACTGATTGCGGTGTTATGGGAAATATCATCGGTAACGGTGACCTTCCACACCTCCTTAATTGCTCCTTTGAGTTCCAATGAGGACTGTTCTGTATTTTTAATAGTGGCAGAGAGCACCCCTGTCCCTGATTTCGGATTGTAATCAAAAATTGCTATTGAACCTTTGTATCCAGTTTTCAAGGGCAGCCATCGTATGAATTGGGGATAAAAGTTACTGTCAAAGTATGGCGCATTCACCAATTCAGAAATTTCAGTTTTTTCACCTGACTGTTTATCGTTGTAGTATCCGGTCACCGGGTCCGAAAAGTTGAGCACCATATCCCGCTGTTGATTAAAAGATGAGTGGTATATGGGTTCAAACTTCCTTCTTCCAACAATTGTACTGTCCACCCAAGTTGTAGGAGTATTTGGCATTTCCACAGTTGATATAATGTAAATTCCCTTTTTCTTCTTTTGGACTTCGGTCCGTACTTTTCCAATTTCAATTTTTGAACTATCCATGAGCATGTACCAAGCCATTTCATAGGTTTCTTCTTTAATAAGGCTTTTGTCCGCAGGATTATTTTCTGGGGTCAGGATTGGTTTTTGTCCCTTAACTTGGAACGATGTTGTCAATACCACTAATAGTAAGTAGAATGTTTTTTTCATGTCGCTTTTCAATTTGATTGATTTGTTAGTACCATTTAGTACTATTTGTTTCACTTAATTTGCTGTTAATTTCAAAGCATGAACAATTACTCTATCTTTTTAGGAACATTGGAGTGGTTCCCGATGCTCCATTTCTCGCCATAGACAGAAGAATAGATAATCTCAATATCCATTTCATTATCATTTAAAATCTGATATAGTTTATTTGCGGAATTCAATGTGTTTTTCGCCATGTTTTCAGATGAAACAACCCCCCAATCTTTAATCATGGTGTCATCTATAAGCTGAATCAAATTGATTTTCTCATTTGCAGGGATCAATCGGCCAACCCAAAGATTGGAATGGGCGTAATTAATGGAATCTTGTTTGCCCATTGTTTTTTCAACATAATGTATGATATCGTCATATACCATATCGTTCGATGCAGATATCTTAACTGATTCAATAAATGCTGGTCCAACTCCGTAATTGGATAGGCTAAAGGAATAGTGTAGTGTACCGGATTTTTCATTCATCAGGCTCAAATGTGGGTAAACAGACATATACTGCTGTTTTCGGAGCAGATTGGTTTGGTAAACAAAAACAATCAATGTCAATAGACTCACTATTAAGGCGGTTAGTCCTACCATTTTTTCAATATTCCAAAACCCTTTTCTCATTATAAATACGTCTGATTTTATCCTGCTCGTGTTTTTATATTTCAGCACGTTGGTCGCATAACTATTCCAGACCATACGATGTACCCAAGTTTATCTTAAGTTTTATTTAAAAATCTATTGGTACAAAAAACAATTCGGGAAATACTGTCAAGTTCCAAGGAAACCTATCCTATGTGCGACCATCCACTATGGGGGAACTTTGTACGATCATAAAAACAATTAAAATTGAAGAAGATGAAAACAGTAGAAAACAACAATGATTATGAAGCTTTGATCGGTCAAGAAAAACCTATCCTATTGGATTTTTATGCAGACTGGTGTGGACCATGTCAGGCACTATTGCCAACCGTGGAAAAACTTTCCAAAGAGTATGAAGGTTCCATCGAGATTCAAAAGGTGAACGTGGACAAAAATCAGGAGCTAGCTTCAAAATTCGAGGTCAGAAGCATCCCAGCATTATTTTTTATCAAGGATTCAGAAATCGTTGACAGGACGGTCGGCGTACAATCGGAATCCGTTTTAAGGGAAAAGTTGGATGCCTTGTTGGGTTAAGGAAAATTCAATCCGTAACCTGCGATAAAAAAAGCCGATCAAACAATGATCGGCTTTTTTTGTCCCATTCCCATTCCATTGGATAACCTAAGTTTTCAAAACAAATAATTGGGTATCGACCCTATTTTGGCAATTCATACCCAAGGGGCGGCTTTGACCTTACTATTTTTGAAAAGATTGTTCAAATTCCTTTGTGGTATAGACATGACTGGCTACAAAACGATAGTTGATCTCAGCAGCGACATTACCATCATAACCCGGTACTACGGCAGAGGCTGTGGCATCCACTACCACGGCAACTTCGAAACCATCCTCAAGAAGTTCCCTTAAATGGGACTCTACACAAAGGTTACCCGACATTCCTGCCAAAACGATTTTATCTATTTTCTGTTTTCTTAATTGAAGACTAAGATCGTTCTGTTCAGGGCCGTAAACTTTGTGGGGTCCGACCACAGTTACGAACTCCTTTTCAATATATTTTTTATACCGTGGTAACCAATCGGCACCAGAGCCCTCGAAGCCCTTTTTATTTAGTTGGTCCCCACGATCGAACATCTTGATATCGTGCATTAATTTTTCGAGTGCACCCTCAAATTTCCAACGATGATCGTGTTCATAATAGTAATGAGGAGAAATGAACACTTTGATTCCATTGGCCTCTGCCAGTTGGAACAGCGTTTCCAGGTTTTCAACTGTCCTGTTCTTGGTCACACTTTCACCGATTACACCCCAGGTAACTCCATCAGGGCTCAAAAAGTCATTTTGGGGATCGGTGATTACAATGGCAGTAGTACCATCCACTTTAAAACCTGGATCTGGTATCTGTGCATGCACAAAATTTAATCCAGCGATAAATGCAACAATTGGCAAAAATTGAAAATTCATTGATTTCATAATATAATAGATTTAAAAATTGATTAATAATTGTACTGACTTGAATTGACCCCCGATCGAAATTTTAACGACGAACATGTTATTTCACAATTCATGTCCTTCTGAGACCTTATATGAAAAGCCCCTTATTATCGTTGGAGAAATCCAAGTGCTCCTCCCCTTCAACAATCTGTTCATTAATTTTGTCAGAGCTATAATTATTGAACTGGGAAAGCCTCTGGAGATATGCCAGCGCATTAAAAATTATTATCTTAAAATTCATTGTCCGTCTTTTTTGATTGAAGTTATTTGTCAATTTATTATTGAAGAAAAACCCATCCCATTGAAGGCTATCCATTGGATATCCCTTTTAAGAGGCAAACTGTAAACTTGCCTGAAAAGCCTTTCTGAACTTTAAGGGCGGTATACCAAAATTGGACTTGAACAATTGAGAAAAATGACTTGGATTCTCACACCCTACACCCATCCCGACCTGAATTACACTTTCATCCGTAGATAAAAGCAACTTTTTAGCCTCCTCCAATTTTAGCCTCATCACAAACTGATGGGGTGTCTCCCCCGTGGTTTTTTTAAAGACCCTGATAAAATGGTGTATGCTCAGATCAGCGACCATTGCCAATTCTGAGATCTGTACAGGCCGATCGATATGTTCCAATACATATCGCTGGATTCGCTGCACCTGAAAGGGGCTCAACCCCATTTTTAAATTGGTATTGACCTCTAATTGTATGTTGTGCCTTTTGACCAAGTAGTCCCCTAGTGAAACAATCATGTTCTCCAGGTAGGCCATGTCCCCTTTCCTGCAAAGCAACAGTTCCTGAATAAGGTAAAGGGCAAGTTGATTACTCAGGGGAGTTTCAAGGATTGATCTTTGACAAAAAGTGTCATTTTCCATGCTTGGCCCCATCGTACCGAACGTACCATTATAGATACCAAGGATCAACGGATTCGCAGGCTTGAAATCCAGATCTGTTCTCAGGGCAAAAATGAAGTCATATTGCTGGTTCAACGACGTCCTTTCGTCGGCACCTTTATTGTCCCTTCTCAAGAACAATATTATGGGACATTTATTCAAGTGGCCCTTTACTTGGTGCCTTTGCAAATGGTATTCCTCAATTTGTGTTACGTATTTCATTTCTTACATTTTAGGTTTGGTCATTCCGTCCTTTATCGATAGAAGTGTTGTCTATCCTATCTCGGCAATCGTTTTTTCGATTAGAAACACATTTGCCTTGATGGTTTTCGGTTCAATTGATTCCGCTACAGGGTACTGCAGTGATCCCCATCGGTTACAAGCCAAAAGTAAAAGTGGAAATTCTACTCCACTAGCTAGAGTTTCCCAATGCGGATAGTTTTCTTACCAATGCACCATTTTCGGATGATTCTTCCTATTCTTGGACGGTGGAAAATCCAAACTGACTAAAAATATCTTCTTAACGTAACGGTTTGGCTTCTTAACGTGTCAGTCAATCACGTATAAATGAGTAAATTGTAATCCAATATGCACCTCATGATACAGTTACGAATCAAAGATGTTGACCTAAAGATCCAATTGTTCAAAGACAAGGGAATTGTAGAAGATCAAACCAGTGGTAAAATGGCGATGGACAATTGGTCCGATATGACAAAGACCAACATCCTTAAGTGCCTATCCATACAAAATTTCAATTCCTTGGGTTCCAAAAGAGCATTCTATCAGATTCCATATCCTCGATTGGATTTTCCTGCAGCGCCATCAAATACAATGGAATTTGATGCATTTCTTGAGAGATCCATTAAACTGACCAAGGCTATCATGGCGGTACATCAGGCCGATTGCTGTTTTGGTGTACTTAGAAATGACCGAATAATGCTCGGCCCAAATAATGAATTGATTGTTTTGGGCATTGGGCTGCTACAAAAATCCTATTCAAAAAACGACTTAAACTTATATCAGGAGGATGATTTTTATTTTCTGGCACCAGAATTCAGTAAACGGAGCAACAAATTACCAGACAAAAGGTCGGATCTATATGGCTTGGGCACCCTGCTCCATTATTGGCTCACCGGCACACATTTAATAAAAGCATTGGACAAACAGGAAGTGCTGCACAAACACTTGACGGAAACTTATAGGATGGATGCAATACAATCCCCTTGGAGGGAAAGTGGCATATATTCCATAATCAAAGGATTGGTTGAGAAAAATCCCGACGAAAGATATCAATCTGCACATGGAATACTTAAAGATTTACTGCAGATCAGATTGGAGCTCACTTCTAAAAACCCAAGGATCCTAACCGAATTGAGCCTAAAATTCAATCCCGGCACCATTAATTTTACGGATAAGCTCTATGAAAGGCAAGATGCCCTCAACGAACTGGAAGATAGATATAAGGAGGTATGTAATGGTGCCTCCGCAATCGTTTTTTTGGAAGGAGCTTCTGGATTGGGCAAAACCGCTCTAGGAAAGACTTTCGAATCCAAAATTGCTGATAAGAGTACGCTTTTTTCCATGGGGAGTTTCGATGAGGGCCAATCAACACCTTACAAGGCATTCCAACAAGCATTTCATAATATTGCACAACGGATTTTACTTAAATCGGGCAAGAGCCATGCAGAGGTGCGGGATGTTTTTGTATCGGGTCTTGGGACCGACCTTACGGCCCTGTTCCAAGTTATACCAGATCTAAAAGAACTCACAGGAAACCTGCCTCAACCCGAGCCATTAGATCCGCTTGAAACCGGTGATCGCTTTGTCAACCTTTTTGCCCGTTACTGTCGAACCCTTGATGGCATAGGTTTGAAAAGGGTGGTTTTCATCGACGATGTACAGTGGTGTGATCTTTCTTCACTTAAATTGTTGGAATATATGGCATGGGCCCCAATATCCAGGGTCATGTTCATCCTGTCCTATAATCCAGATGGCCTTACCGATGAACACCCCCTTCGTATTTTCCAGCAATCTTTATTTAAGGTAAAAAAAGCTTCACCGATAATCAAATTGCACACTTTGGGTGAGCGGGCCACTTACCAGATGGTAGCTGAGGCATTATCCGAAGAAGGTAACGAAATTCGAGAACTTGCCCGATTGGTGTTCAAAAAAACACATGGCAATCCCTATTACATAAAACACTTCATAAAATCACTCCAAGAGGATAACGTACTTTGGTATGACTTGGTACAACAAAGATGGATGTTCAACATCGAGCGCGCCCAAATCCAGGAAATGGCGGATAATGTATTGGCCATCCACGAAGAACAATTATTGTTGCAATCCTATCAGGCCCAAGTGTTGCTAAAGGTTGCGGCCTACGACAATGGGCGCTTCAATATCCCCTTACTAGCTACAATATGCAAATTTCCAAAAGAGATTGTACAACTACTTTTGGAATTGCTGACCGATGCGGGTCAGCTTTCCCGACTAGATACAGAAGTAACTTCCTATGCGTTTGGTCACAATCGAATCCAACAGGCCGCTTTTCATTTGAAAATACCTGGGTTTGAAAGAACCCATGAGCAACTTCATTTAGCGGTTGCACAGTTTTATTTAGATCATGGCAAGCCAGAGGCGACCATCCATTTAAACCAATTGGTTGAACATTTGATACAGTCCAGGGAACTTCTGGACCTTGAAACTGTCAATAAATCGCTAAATTATATTCTAAGGGCAGGTCAAGTGGCGAATGATTCCAACTCCCCCTCCACTGCGCTGGAATATTTGGGTTTTGCTAAAGATTTACAAGAAAAGTACCAGCTAAACACCTACTCCTTTGAATTGCTGTTTGGTTTGGCCAAGGCCTCATATCTGATGCGAGAATTGAAAAATGCCAGATCTTTTTCGGAACAAGCACTACAACAAGCGTTGACTTTGGAACAGCAAGCTGAGGTCCATTTATTGAACCTAAAGTTTCAAGAAGCCTATTCACTTTATATCGAAAACTTTATGGAGGGGGCCAAAGTACTGAAAGCACTTGGAACACCACTTGGGGACAAGGTACCCGACAAAACAGAGATTGAATCTGAATATCGGAAGTTCACCAAGGCCTTACCCGACAACCTACAAGAAATTCTGGAAAAGTCCTTTGCCTCAACTCCAAGGAACCGATATATATCAGAAGTTCTGGTCAATATGTGTAGCTCGGCCCAGCGTAACAATCAAGACATTTACACGCTGATCCTCCTAAAATTAGGAAATCGAATGTTAACCTTTGGATGCGATGACTCTACGTCATTTGTCCTAGTGCATCTGGGAACTTTACTGTGTTCCCGATTTGGTTCCTTCGGCATTGGGTCGGCATTGGGCAACCTTGGCCTACAATTATTGGAAAAGAATGATTCGGACAAATTTTATTCTAAAACACTCTCAGTTTACCATAGTGTCCTAGGTCCCTTGCAATTTAATTATGAAACACTTAACCAAAGATTGGAAATTGAAATTGAGCGATGTATTGATAGAGGTGATATTCAAGGATCACAAAACCTACAGTATGCCAAAATCCGTAATCAACTATTAACAGGTACTGATCTTGGTGATATCCTTCATTTTTGCAATACGACCCTGGAATCGGGCAACATACACAATAGTGTTGTCTTTACGACCCAATTACAGCTCTTCAAAACAGTTATATTAACATTGAAAGGCTTTGACTCGAAAGCGGCGGCCGAGGCAAATCAAAAAACTATAGAATTATTGAAAATTTGCAACTGCAAGAATACAGAAGCAACATTTCATATTCTTATGGGGTGGGCCCTTTGTATTAAGGGCAAGTTTCAAAAAGCCCTACACTATTATAACCTTCATGAGCCCTTATTACAATATGCCACTATCGAGCCCCAATATTTTCGATATCAAATAGTACTGTCCATATGTGAATTGATGTCGATGGGACAATACCAACAGGAAGTACTCGACCGAGTTGCTTCTAGACAGGAACAATTAATGGAGTGGACCAAAATCATGCCCGTTAATTTCATGGCCGAATTCCAAATAATTGGATTATTATTGGACTGCAAGTCCGGTGCAGACCAAAATATGACCCAAAGAATCGAGGAAGTTCTAAAATGGACCGAAAAAGGGAATCAAATTGCAATTAAGGCACTGCTGACTCATGTTTTGCACCTAGCCTTGCCAAAAAACAATACTTCATTCCTAAGACAGGCACTTAAAGATGAAGCTGATCGAAGTTTTGCAATTTGGGGAGTTTACCGTGATGGCAAATCTTCCCTACTTGAAGAACATTCGAATTCCATTGAGCTTTATCGCAAGAGAAACAGTTTTGACTTTCAAAGTCTCATCAAAGCGACCCAAACAATTTCAGCGGAGGTCAATAAGGACCGTCTAGTACAAAACTTACTTCAAATTGTGATGGAGAATGCTGGGGCGGACAAGGGTGCCCTTATCCTTTCGAACAATTCAAAACTATCTATCACGGCTTACATTGATCTTACAAAGCCAGACACCTCTCCATTTACTGAATGTGATCTGGACGATTGTGCATACTTGCCGACTGGTTTGGTGGAGCATGTGGTTATTACCAAAAGGGAGTTGTGCATTGAAAATCTTGCCAGCTATTGCAATAAAGAAAAGGATGTGATAACGGACAATACGGGATCGATGTTGCTTATGCCACTCATCAAACAGGGGGATCTTGTTGGGGTGCTCTATGTGGTCAATAGCCAAATTACGGGGATGTTTACGGAGGGTGGATTGGAAGTGCTCCGAATCATAGCTTCACAGGCCGCTATTTCCATTACCAATTCGATCTTATATGAAAAGGCAATTACCTTGAACCAAGAGCTGGCTTCCTCGGAAAAAAAACTTGCCAAGCTCAACCATGCGCTTGAAGAAAAAATCAGGGAACGTACCCAACACCTACGCCATGAAATCGAGATGAGAAAGGAAGCGGAGCGGGATCTGATTTTTGCAAAGAACGATGCAGACAATGCCAACCGGGCAAAATCACAGTTCCTTGCAAACATGAGCCATGAAATCAGAACGCCTCTCAATGCCATTGTTGGATTTTCACAAATACTCACCAATCAGAGTAAATCTTTGGAACTGACCAATTCCTTTAGGAGGTATTTGAACAATATATACCAAAGCGCAGAATCCCTATCAGAAATTATCAGGGATATCCTTGACCTTTCCAAAATTGAAGCTGGAAAGACAACTCTTATGATCGAGGATATGGATTTGAGGCAATTGTTCTTTTCGGTGTATCGCATTCAAAGCAGTCTAGCGAAATCCAAAGAAGTCAAAATTGTATATCATCTCGCACCAGGAGCACCTCGTTTCATTCAATCGGACCGTGGTAAGATTAAACAGATCTTAATGAACATTGTTGGCAATGCGGTTAAGTTTACCCCTTCCCAAAATAAGATAAAACTTGGACTTGATGCCATAGAAAATTGTCTGGTCTTCACCATCTCGGATGAAGGTATTGGCATACCAACCGAAGATTTGGAACGCATTTTTGAACCGTTTACGCAATCAGATGCGGGAATGGATAGAAAATACGGAGGTACAGGATTGGGATTGACCATTACCAAGAGTTTGGTCGATATCCTAGGTGGACAACTTACCGTAGAGAGCAAGGAAGGGGTTGGAACCTGTTTTACAGTTAGGATTCCCTTTGAACTAGCCGCCCCCATGCAATCCAATTTTCCAGAAACGATTCTTGCCAATTACAGGGTCCCAGAACACAGTAAAATTCTTGTGGTAGAGGACAACCCCATGAACCAAGAAATGATACGGGCCCTGTTTTCGGAACTGGGATCGGAAATATTACTGGCAAGCAATGGGAAGGAAAGTGTTGTCATGACAGAACGTTTTGTCCCGGACATCATTTTTATGGATATTCACATGCCTGAAATGGATGGCTTTGAAACCTTAAAATTGATACGAAAATCCAACCCTTTGATTCCTGTGATCGGTTTGTCGGCAGATGCCTTCAAAGAACATCAGGATGCAGCTCTAATGGCTGGTTTTTCTGCCTATTTAACCAAACCTATCCAGATTGCAAAAATTGTTGCGTTACTTAAGGAGTTTTTACCAAACATAGATGAAAAGCTTCTCAAAAGCTCACCTGAATTAGATGAGGCCCAATTGAACCATAAATTCCATGCTTTGGAGGCCATAAGAAAGCTGCCTATTTTCGAGACCGAAAAACTGGTAGAGGTGGCAGCGACACTTGGAGAGGTCTTGCCACCTGAATCTATGAGTAGATTGGAAGATGCCATTTATACCGGGGACGAAAGGGCCTTGCATGAATTTTTAACAAATACATTGCATGCATAGCGGCAGTTCCATTCTTATTGTTGATGACAACAGACAGGTCCTCGAATTGGTCAAACATGTTTTGGGAGAGGAAGGATATGACATTTCTTTTATTCCAAAGGGGCAATTTCTATTTCAGCGTTTGGCGGCACAGCATTTCGATTTGGTACTTCTAGACATCAACCTTCCTGGTATCAGTGGTTTCGAATTACTGGAGGCAATGAAATCCGATCCAGCCTATAAGATGCTCCCGGTAATCTTCATCAGTGCAGAGGAAGAGGATGAAACCTTGGCGAAGTGCTTTGATCTTGGAGCCAGTGATTATATAAAAAAACCGATACATCATGAAATATTAAAGGCAAGAGTCCGATCTGTTATTTCAGCTTCACGGTTCCATCAGAGCGCCATTAATGCGCAAAAACAAGAAGCCTTAAGGGCACGCATGAAAATGTTGTCTTCCCAAATGAACCCTCATTTCATTTTTAATTCACTGTCATCCATCCAAGAATTTGTTTTAGCGAACGAAACGGAAAAAGTCATGGACTACCTTTCAGAATTTGCAGGCCTTATGCGGCAAAACCTAGAAAATTCGCTACTGCCCCATATCACTCTTTCCAATGAGATCCGATTTTTAGACACTTACCTTAAATTGGAACGGACAAGGTTCAACAATGTTTTTGATTTTGAGCTAAAAATTGAGGTTGATACCCCTGAAGCCATAATGGTACCCCCAATGCTCATTCAACCTTTTTTGGAAAATGCGATCATCCACGGACTCCGCAAATCTTCTCGAAAAGGCAAACTTTCATTGGAAATTTTAGAAACCGATGACTCGATTCAATGTTGCATTTTGGACAATGGTATTGGAAGGGAAGTGGCCTGGGCCCAGCCTAAAAATGGACATCGTTCCATGGCCATGTCCAATATAGAGGCAAGGCTGGAGTTACTTAACATGGAATTCGGGGAAGATGTCTTCAGTATTATGGTCGAGGACCTGAAAAAAGATGACGAACCCATGGGTACTAAGGTCATCCTAAATATGCCCAATGATTTACATTAACCTTTTCAACAGTGCTTCTTTCTTTCTCACGGAAACATCCACATGTGAGCCATCCTTAAGGATCAAGTAACCTCCCTTACCTTTAACATACTTTTCCACATGGCCCAAATTGACCATATGTGACTTATGAACTCGAAAAAAATTGAATGATTCCAATAAGGGCTCAAACTCACCCAATGGTTTGGAAACCATAATCATCCTCCCATTATCCAAATAAAAATTGGAATAGACATGGTTTGCTTCAACACGTATCAAACGATTGGCCTCTATAAAATCAATACCTTCAGAAGACCTTAGTGCGATTTTGGTCTGGCTCTTGTCCTCGAGATTGATGTTTTCCTTTAGCACTTGATACCCCTCTTCACGGGAAGGAGCCTGTTTTGTCAATATTTTACCTGCCCTAGCAACTGCCTGCTTGAGCTCTTGAATATTGATGGGCTTCAACAGATAATCCAATGCAGCATATTTTATTGCATTTATTGCATATAGATCATGGGCAGTGGTAAAAATTACCTCAAAAGGAGGGTCTTCAAAATGATCGAACACATTAAAGCCATTCCCATCGGGCATTTCTATGTCCAGAAAAACCAAATCTGGCCGCTCGGTCTTTATTAATGAGACGGCTTCCCCTACCGAGTAAGCATGCCCGACAAGTTCGATTTCGGGACAGAAGGTTGTAAGCATTTTCCCTAAAATATCGTGATGTCTTTGTTCATCATCGACGAGTATCGAACGGATTTGGAAGGTCATGGTTGGCAATGTTTGAATAAACCGTTTAAATATAGCTGAATTTATAGAAATATTTCTATTTTGTACTCACAACCAATCATTTATAAATCATATTGGGAATAGGTAGTATTGCACCGGATTTTGATGCTGTAACAACAGAAGGAAACTTTAGGTTCCATAACTGGCTAAGTGGGTCATGGGGGCTGCTTTTCTCGCATCCTGAAGACTACACCCCGGTCTGTACGACAGAGCTTGGCATGGTAGCGCAATTGGAACAGGAATTTATGAAACGGAACGTAAAGGCCATTGCCCTTAGTGTAGACACCCTTGATGCCCATTTTGATTGGAAAAAGGATATTGAAAAATCAATGGACGTGGAAATCCGGTTCCCAATCATTGCTGATACCAATGGAAATATTGCGCGGTTGTACGGGATGTTTCCAATAGGGGCCAATGATAAAAAAACGGTTCGCTCAGTATTTATCATTGACCCTGACAAGACTATCCAGCTCCACCTTACCTATCCTACATCCATAGGAAGAAATTTTGATGAAATCCTACGGGCCATCGACGCCCTGAAGTTACATGCTGACCATCAAGTCTTGACACCTGCCAATTGGAAGCCAAAGGATGATGTCATCGTCGACCCACATATGCCATTGGACCAAGCTGATCAAAAATTTCCGGACCGCCATGTGAAGGGAGCTCCCTATCTTCAATTTTCGAAAGACCCTTCCAATAAATAAACAGCGCCATTTGTACTACATGGGCGTACCCCGCTATCGCTGAAATTTGTGATACAATACGAACATTCAAAAACCTTCCCGTCCAACATCAAATCGACCTAAAACAATTCCATGGATCCTCTTTTGGTAATCCTATCAATCGTATACCTGTTAAGACCTCCTGATCCATCATTTTTTTCCCTAATTACGATCAAAACCGCAACCTTAGGACATTTTGGCAAATTTCAAATAAAATAGGTTAGTGCATTAACTGAATTTTAGGGTGTGAATAAATTGATTCAATAACCAAAATATACACCTATGAAATCCACTAAAAATGCAAAGCAGGGTAAGCTGACCGCACAACTACCAATTACAGGTTTCGAAATTGATCGTCATACTTCAATTGTAATCGTTGACCCCCAAAATGATTTTTTGAGCCCAAATGGGGTAGCATGGGGCGCTGTTGGACAAAGTGTGATGGAGAATGATACCATAAACAACATAGAAACCCTGTTTCGTTTAGGATCCGAACATGGGATCCATGTATTTATTTCACCCCATTATTACTTTAAACATGACCATGGATGGCAGTTTGAGGGCACCTTGGAAAAACTGATGCACAACATAAACATGTTCGACAGGGACGATCAATTGAACCTGGACGGTTTTGAAGGTTCAGGTGCCGATTGGCTCGAACAATACAAACCCTATATCATGAATACGGACAAGGTAACCATATGCAGTCCCCATAAAGTCTTCGGTCCCGAAAACAATGATTTGGTGCTCCAATTGCGTAAACAGAAAATAGACAAAGTAATTCTAGGGGGAATGTCAGGAAACCTTTGTGTCGAATCGCATATGCGGGAACTATTGGAATGTGGGTTTGAGGTCGCGGTAGTTGGCGATGCCACTGCTTCAGCAAAACTCCCTCACTTGGATGGAGACCAGGCAGCACAAACAAACTATGCAATGATGGCCAGTGAGGTCTACACTACCACCGAATTGCAAGAGGTCTTGGATGCCCGACAAATTCTCGCCGAAGAATAAAAAATAGGATTTTAAGAATAACAAGATCTGAGTAGTGTTTGATTTGGTTTAGTGGAAAGAGGGGGCGAAACCCATACGCCCCTTCTTTTAAAATCATTATCCAGGGATAGTCAATCTATTGGAAAACAAGAAACACTGATCGTAGTCATAAACAAGGAAATGTACCCTCAAACCTATATAAATCGTATTCCATTGGTCCTTAAAACCGATGCTGGAAGAACCTACTTTCAATTCCATATTAATGGAAAGATAGCCTCTCTTGAATATACCCTTAAGGGAGGGCAACAATTAAATCTGATTGGAATGGATATAAGCGACCACCTTGATCTGGTAGAGGTTGGAAATGCATTGATTGAACGTGTAATGGAATATGCCCAAAAAGGTGAATTCAAGGTTGTCGCCACTAGTGCAGAGGTACTAACATTAATTCAAAAACGCCCAGAATACCTCAAACTAACAAACATGGATACCTCAACCGGTAAACTGAATGAATGATTGACAAATCATTTCTAAAGATCAAAACAAAAACAACAAACAGACCTATGGAAACCATTATTGAAAACAAAATTGAACTTAATCCGGACCAATGGATGGTCCGACACAGGGATTATCTAATAGCCATGGCAAGAAGAAAGTTACCTGAAGACAACATTGAGGACATTATTCAGGATACCTTTCTTGCTGCCCTGAATTCTGCATCAGGCTTCCGAGGTCGCTCAAGCGAACGGGTTTGGCTTACATCAATTCTAAACCACAAGATCATGGACCATTATCGCATGGTCTATTCAAATAAAGGTAAGATTCTTCATTCGGCAATTAGTATTTCTGAATATCCTACCTGGTACGAATGGGAAGGCAGCTCCAGCGATATCAACAGTTCAGATATTACCGATTGTCTAAATGCAAATGAACTGCACCTTGTCCTTGATTCTGGCATAAATCTTTTGGGCAGCAGGGAACAACAAGTACTACGAATGAAAATCAAGGGCTGCAGTACGGATGCAATTTGTCAGACATTGGACATTAACAAAATTAATGTATGGGTTGCATTGAGCCGTGCCCGTAAGAAAATGAAAAGCTATTTGGCGGAAAACTGGTAAACCCTTCTAAATCATAATTCATGCAAAATCTTTGGTTCAACCTACAACTAACATTCTTTCGATTCGGAATTAACCTCGTCGAACTGTACCAAAAATATCGTTTCAACAATTTAAAAAATAGAAAGAAATAATGGAAAAGAGATTACCACTCCCCCCTTTTACAGAGGCAACTGCCAAAATGAAAATACAGCTGGCAGAAGATGCATGGAACAGCCAAGACCCTGAAAAGGTCTCATTGGCATACACAATGGACAGTGAATGGCGCAATAGATCTCAGTTCATAAACGGAAGGGATGAAATACGACATTTTTTAACGGACAAATGGAAGAATGAACTTCAGTACAAACTAAGGAAAACCTATTGGGCCCATGCTGATAACCGTATAGCCGTGCGTTTTGAATATGAATATCAAGACAAGACAGGACAATGGTATAGAGCTTATGGTAATGAAAACTGGGAATTTGATGAAAATGGCCTGATGCAAAAACGTTATGCCAGCATTAATGATATCACCATAGACGAACAAGAGCGCAGCCTTTTCTAATTGGCAATGGCAACCTAAAAATACCGACCCTATGGAATCCCAATAAAATAAAGATAAAAAGCAATTTTGGCACATTGGCTCAATAATGGGAAAGTTGGATTCTCTTGGGCAGATTACCTTGGCATAAAATTTTAAAATCAATACAATATGAAAACAAAGAAGAATTCGATTCAAAAAAAATGGACAATCCTTGCATTAGGACTTTTGTTAATCGGTATGGGATCTATCATGGCACAGTCGCACAGTTATAACACCGATGAAAGCACAATAGCACTGGATGGTTACAGCCCGGTGTCCTATATCGATCAGGGCAAGGCGCAAATGGGAAAGAAAGACTTTAAAGCAACCTATGATGGGTTAACCTACTTTTTTGTTAACCAAGACCAACAAAAGCAGTTTCAATCCAATCCCCAAAAGTACGTTCCCCAATATGGCGGCTGGTGTGCCTACGCCGTTTCCCTGGGCTATAAGTACCGCCCAAATCCAAAAAGTTTTCGCGTAGTGGATAACAAGTTGTACCTGTTTACTATAAATGTGGAGGGAGAATTTGTTAAGGTTTGGGAAAATGAGGGGAAAGACAAACATATTGCACAAGGAGACAAGAACTGGAAAACTTTAGAGAAATTCAAAACCTTTTAAAGTTTCCTTTCAACTAAAAATGCTGCAAGAGCCGCTGTACCAGAATCTGATCTCTTCATACTATGGATAGGTAACAGCGGCTTACTTCTTAAACTTCATAATGGTCTTAATTATTATCATGGAACTGTGCTTCAAAACACGATCGTCTCGATATGGTATTGTTTAATTTGACTTTGGCAACAGTTAATTATACATACAGTCATAGGTTATTTCTGCCTGTTAACTTATTCGATGCAGTCACAACTTTTGCTTAAGGTATTACGTATTAATATTCATTATTCATACAACATTTAAAAACGGATTTCAGATTTGTTGGATCCTTTGATAGATTTCATTTTTGGATTTCTCAAACAGTGCCCCTCCAAACTCTTCATTATCCAAAGAGATTATCTTAATATCTTTAATACCCATAATCCCAAAAACGAACTTCAGGTAGGTGGTTTGAAAATTCATGTGACCATTTTTTTCATTTTCTCCATACCCTGTATCGCCACGACTTGACAAAATGAACATTTTTTTGTTCTCCAGTAGACCTACATAATCCCCGTCCGGTTCACCTGAACGGAATTTCCAAGTCTCATTGATCCTCATAAGTTGATCAATATAGGATTTTAGTCCGCTCGGGATTGACCAATTATACATCGGTGTTCCCAAAACATAAATGTCATGCTCCTTGAATTCCTTGACCAATGTATCACTCAATGCAACACCATATTGATTTTCCTTTGTTCTTTCCAATGGTTTTACAAAGGCACTAGCAATCCATTTTTCATTTATGGGCGGGATTTCCTCCAATCCTACTTCCCGGGCTGTAAAAGTATCTTTAGGGTTCTTCCTTTTCCAATTTTCCTCAAAAATTTGCGTGAGTTTTCGACTGTGCGATTTATCCTTTCGTACACTTGCGTTGATGATTAATACCTTGTTCATTTTCTAAAATTTTGATTATGGGGCAAAGTTCTAAATAGAGAAAATGAAAAATATTGATGTAGGTTAAGTTTCCTTGATTTTTTTGCGCATTCTACTTAAAAATTCGGCTGTAACGCCCAAATAGGAGGCAATAAGATAATTAGAAACTTTCTTTGAAATATCTGGGTAATCATTAAGGAAATCCAAATAGCGCTGTTCTGCACTAAGGGTATGGTTCAATATTATTCTTTTCTGTAAACTCCCAAGATAATTTTCAAGAATGATTCTAAAAAAGCGTTCGAGTTTAGGAACCTGCCTCAGCATTTTTTGAAAAGAACCATGACTGATCTGTAGTAGGGTGGTGTTCTCAATGGCCTGTATATTGTAGATTGAAGGTTTTTGATTTTGAAAGCTTTCAATATCCGTTGCCCACCAATTTTCAATGGCTAAATAAAGGATTTCTTCCTTTCCGGTATCGGGGTTGATGTAAAAGGCCTTTAATGCCCCGTTGACAACAAAATTATCGGTCCGACAAGTTTCTCCATTTCTAAGAAGATAATTACCTTTCTCCAGTGTTTTTACCTTCCAAAATGTCTCAATCAAACTTTCCTCCTCTGAGCTTAGTTCGATATACTTTGAAATTGATCTGATTATCCGATCTTTCATTCAATTCGTTTCCAACTTGTTTTCAAACCATTTTTTACTCCCCTGTAAAATTCTATATGTCCTTTTACCCTTAATTGAATGCCTATAGAGGCAATAGAATTCTGGGCAGTTCGAATGGATTATAAAATTTCCTGTAATTAATAATACACCTTTATCGACAATAATACTTGATAAAACTTATAAATCTTTTGAAACTCAATTGTACGAGTTGATTCAACACTAATCAAACGATTACAATTCCTCCTCCTTTATCACATTTTTAGAAGATTTAACATTTGCAAAGTTTACATAAGGCATTTTATTTATCTAATAATAAAAGGGTTACCACAATCATCTAGCAAAGGATTGAAAATGTCAGATCTTTAATTTGGAACTCACAAGTTATTGCCTTTATGCTATTTAAGATCAAAGTATGACGTTACTAGAACTCATCGTTTATTGGAAATTTTGTAACGGTATTGTAAAACCGTCAGTTAAGGACCATAATAAGATGAATTCTGTAAATCTTAAGGGTTGAAGGATTGCGATTCCAAGTGGATCGGACAACGCCCTTTTCAGCCGTAATTGGGGTAAAGCATTGTTAGGGTTGAACTTTTATCCATCCAATTGCATTTTCAGACATTTTTTTATAGTCGTGACCTACTTCTTTTACTGTCTCAAATTCCCAATTAAATGTCCAATTATTTTTACTGGTTAATTCCTTGTTCACATTAAAAAAAGTTGTTCCACGTTCCAATCGATGCTCCCCCTGTTCCATTGCCAAATCGGTTGTTCTAAAAGTCCCTAAACTTGGGTCATTATCCAGTTCTCCCAAAAGAACAATCAATCTTTTCTTATAAGATTTTTGTAAATCTGTTTCTACATTTTTGATACCATACGGAAATTCGAGGTTCTCGTTTGGTAGACTGTAAAATCCAGAATTTGCGGCGATAGCTGTTCCAAATCTCGATTCGGGCATTAACATTACCATTCTGTGTACAAATTGTGCTCCAGCCGAATGACCAAAAATATCGTACTGCTCGTTTGTAATATTATTAACCGATTTAATGTGGTCAAATATATTTTCAACGACTGTGTATGCCCATTCAGCTTTTGGGTTTTTAGTTCCAAAAAAGGTAAATAAATTCCCCTCTTGGTAGTCATTTGTTGTATATTTTGAAAACTTATTCTCGAATTCAGGGGCTATTATCAATAGGTTGTTCTTATTGGCCAATTCAACCCATGCGTTTAGATAGTCATCTGCATTTCGCCCACCACCGTGCATAACAAAAACTATTTTGTCTTTGTCGTTCCAACTTTCAGGTTTGTAAGTCCATACCTTGATCGATTTTCTCTCACTATCCTTATAGGCTTGCATTACAAAAGAGTCTATTCCCACATTAATTTTATGGGTTGCTGTAACTTCAGGTCCTTTTGGAAGCACATAGAGGTATATGTAACCCGCAACTGAGAGAAATAATAGAATGGAAAATGTATATAAAACTACCTTTTTAAATATTCTAAAGAATTTGTTCATTTATTCGCTTTTTTGTGTGGTCAAATCTATATGCACCCAAATTGGAACACCATCGATGTATTTAATCATACGCTATGGGTTGGTTATTGAATTTTGTTCCAAACTAATTTAGGGTTGGGTCGGTCAACCAATTATTTTCTTACATTGTGCTCTGGGAATTCAATTCCAAACTCCAGTCTTGGCAGTTTCCTTTGCATATGCTAAAAATGATTTTGCCTTTCTTCCTAATACTTTTTCAATATCATTAACTACCTGTTGGTTGTTTGGATTGGTTAAAACATGGCTAAATAAGTACTCCATTAACCACACGACATCATTTGGAATCTTCATTTGCCTCATACCATCAACATACTGATCCAAAGTTATTTCATGGAAGTTTAAGTTTCGATTACTTGTCTTTGAAATGATATCGACAACATCCTTGAAAGTGATCAATTCTGGACCTGTAACCTCTATGATCTCACCATGATACTTGTCATCCAATAAAACAGTTGCAGCAACCTCGGCAATATCATCAGCATCAACAAATGGAATTAAGACATCAGACATTGGTAATGCAACTTCACCAGTTAGAATTGGTTCCAAAAAGAAACTTTCACTCCAATTTTGGTTAAACCAAGAAGCCCTAACTATGGTATAACCTATACCAGATTCCATCACAATTTTTTCACATGCTTCCGCTTCAATCTCACCTTTTCCAGAAAGTAAAACCAGTTTTTTAACGCCTAATTCTTTAGCTAAGTACGTTAAACTCTCTATGGTCTCTTTGGCTCCCGGCACAGCCAAATCTGGATAATAGGTGACATACATTTTCTCAACTCCCTCCAAAGCATTTACCCAAGTATCCTTATTATCCCAATCAAAGCTTGGCGATGCGTTTCTTGAACCAATTCTTGGATTAATTCCTTTTTTAGTTAATTGCTCCACTACCCGGCGACCGGTTTTACCTGTTCCTCCGATAACCAAAATGTTTGATTCCATAATTTTTGATTTTTAATTATGAAGCAAATCTATAGTAGCTGTAAGCCAGCAACTTATTCAAAAAGAATTATAATTTATTCGAAAGGAATTTTAAACTTGACTTGGCCTAAAACCAAATTTTTTTTCAAAAGCATTAGAGAAAGAACCTAAACTATCATAACCCACTGCCCAAGCAGCTTCTTGTATCGTCTTTCTCTCGTTCTTTATTAAATTGTATGCTTTCTTTAACCGTTCGTTTTGTAAGTATTTAAAAACGGGAACTCCAAACTGTGCTTTGAATTCTGTTTTGAGTTTATTGGTATTGGTTCCAATCCTGTGGGCAAGTTCTGTTAAGGAAGGCGGGTTTTCTAAATCGGACACTAAAATTTCTTGTGCCAGGTGAATTTTTTCAAGTTGTTCGGTATTTGTTTTTATAGATTCTTGATTCGCCAGTTGTCCAAAATAATGTGAGAGTAAGGCTGTGATATGACTTTTATAGAACAACATTTTAATTTCTCCTTCGTACGTATTACTGAAAAATTGTTCCACTAATAGAAACATTTCCGGACTCATATTAAATGAAGGGCCTTCGCCATAATGGTCTTTGGGATGGACTAATTGACATAAAAATTTTTCCAAGAACCGACCTTCTCCATTAGGTAAATTCTTTATGTTTCTTATTGCGGTTGCGATTACTAAACATTGCAGCGGTTTTAACTTTGATACATGATGTTCAAACGCTACAGTATTATCGGCATAAAATGATAATACCATTCCTTTTGTTTGATGGAATTCTTTGGTTTTTCCATCAAATTTCACTTTTAGACCAACATCACCCGCACCATAGAAGGCAATAGCTATTACGGGCTCGTCAAAAAAACATGAATCTATTAATTTATCAAGGGTAGAAGCTTCCTCCAATAAGATTGTATAATCATTAATATCTATTATTTCACGATTCATTTTTATGAATTATCTCAATCTAGTTAATTTTTGCCAACATAGGGATGATTCATTTATCATATAAGTGTGGAACTAAGTTAAGATAATTTTCAAGTGTAATTGATGTGCCCTTTTATATAGTTTATTTAAACTTTGTGTTTTATTTCGCTAATAAATCGAGTTAATATCGACTTACTTTTTCAATGGTTTCTCCGTTTACCCTTAACTTAATCTTGGTTTCCTTTATTCCCATTACATCCGTAGAAATATTAGATTGAAACTGGTATCTAATATGATACAATTCAGTAAGCTTATCTAGATTGTTTTTTTTGGGTGATGATACGTTGCTTTTTTGTCTAGAATAGTTTAAAGATCCAATACCAATTCCAAGGATTGCAAGACCTATAGCGAAAATCACAATTGTCCCAGTATGAAAAACTCCAAGTTCTAATAATTTAAAACTTAAGTAATAACAGAAATATAGTACCGCTAGACCAATTAGGCCATAAAAAATCATATGTCCAACAGCTAATTTTTTCACATACTTGGAATCCTGAAATTCAGTATTAATTTCTATCAGCTTTTCCTTCATTTTCTTATCCAATTCTATGTCTGGACACTTTTGGTTGAAATCTGCTTTTCTATCAGTTAAACTACATATTATACCATCTTGGAGATTGAATGAACTTAGATCACATATTTCACAATGCTTTGAATTTTCTATTTGGTTGGTTACGGTCATTTGCAATCTGTCTGTAATCGTTTATTTGAACTTTTAACGGTTTAGTGTATGAGT
Source organism: Allomuricauda sp. NBRC 101325 (assembly GCF_030268205.1). Classification (GTDB taxonomy): domain Bacteria; phylum Bacteroidota; class Bacteroidia; order Flavobacteriales; family Flavobacteriaceae; genus Flagellimonas. The sequence continues at coordinate 261,574 of NZ_BSQF01000004.1, read as the reverse complement.
AGTAGCGGATTTTTATTCACAAACTTTCGGTTTTGTACTAACCTTTGTTTAATGTTAATACTTTCGTTTTAATACTGAAACCGCTATTACTTATAAACCGTGTTATGTAGCGTTTCTTTTATTTTGTCAATAATTCTGTTTGATATTTGATTCAACTCTTCTTGAGCATTAGAATTTGAAACATTTGTAACAAGAAATATCCCGATGTTCTTTTTAGGGTAGAGGGCTATCCATGATGAAAAGCCAAATGTTCCTCCGCTATGATAAAACATTTCATTTGGCATATTAAACTCAAAAGTGTTCCAAACATAAGCTCTTCCCAACCTATTATTCTTTTCTGTGAGTAAGCTCAAGGATTGTTTCACAATAGCTTCCTCACTTTCCATATACATTTTTATGTAATTCAACATTGAATTTGTATTGGACTTCAATGCTCCATCACTTGCATAAAACTCACTTGCAACAGGCATAATTTCTCCGTTACTATTCTTTCCCATGGCCATTTTCGATTTTAAATTTTCGTCTAGTCTATAGAACGTGTTTTGTTCGCCAGATTTAGAGAAAACATATTTTTTCAAAAGATTAGGATAGGTATCACTATATACTTCTTCCAAGATGTACCCAATAAGTCTAATTCCCGCATTTGAGTAATTATAGTTTATACCAGAATCGTCAATTAATTTTACTTTCAAAAGTTTATCAAAGAACACTTCTCTTGAATAGGATTTGATACAGTTTAATTTTTCAGGATAATCCAAATTGTTGCAATGTAAGTTCACAGGCAGTCCCGATGTATGCGTTGCCAAGTTTCTGAGTGTTACAGGTGAATCTTTAAGTTTTAGGTTCTCATAATTGCTACCATTTGGAAGATATGCTCTTATATCAGATTCCAAATTAAGTTTTCCATCGATGACAGCTTGAGATAAGAGTAATCCAACATATGTTTTAGATATTGAACCAATTTCATAAAGTGTTTTATTATTGGGCTTTGTTCCATCGGTTAATTCTCCGAAATGAAATTGATAGGTTTCCCCGTTTACATATATTGAACCGGATAACGCAGAGTAATCAGGGGATTTTATAAACTCAGTAAGTTCTTCATTTATAATTTCTTCTACACTACTTTTTTTATTCTTTGATTGTTCACTGTTTTCATTATTTGGGCTCTTGATTTTACCACATGATGAAGTAATAAATAGTCCCAGAATTAAAACTATTAGCTTATTCATAAATCACATAGTTAACTTTATCAACTCCTGTATTTCCGCTTTTAGCATCATAGGCATAAACTATAAGTTCATATTGTCCTGCAGAAGTAATGTTTATATTTCCTTTAAAAAGATTTGTCTCTTTGAGTGACATTGTAACATCTCTAATATGTATGTCATTTCTTTTAACAATTGCCTTAACTTCAATATTCTCGGAATCCCAAATCCCTCCTTTATTTATGGTACATCCACACATCATAACTATGTTGGCTTCTATTTCAAATGGATTATTTTTAATTGAGCTTAAAGAAATATAATTGTGGGTTCTAGGTTTTAATATGTCAATAATATATCCTGGTATTTCCAGAACTATGCCATCTCCTAAAATATCCTTTCCAGGAATCAACCATAGTTCAGTACTTACAATGCTTTGCGCTTGTTTGTTGTTAAAAGGTGAAATCACTTTAATCTGTGCGAATGTTGGCTCATCTATATCTATTGTTGCTAAAAATTTAGCTGTGCGCTCATCTGAAATTGAATTCCCTCTTTTTACAGGAACTTTCATAATTAAATCTGTATTTCCTGTAGAACCACTCGTTTTACCTTCCGCTAATATTCTGTTATTTATTTTGTTCGTAATTATTATATAAGCTCCTCCAAGAGAACTACCAACGAACTTAGCATCCTTTGCTTTTGCTCGTACAATTATCTTTGTTTCTGTAGCCATTGATGTTAGACTACTAAGAATTAGAAGAGTAAGGAAAATGTTTTTTTTCATAATTTTTATTGAATTCTTTTTAAATATTCTTTTTTAAATCTGTGGTGAAATGAAGTTTTTTGAAGTTCTAAATCTATATTGTCTAAGTATGTAAGTATACTCAAATCATTATCTATCATATTTAAGATTGCATTTTCGCAACTATCCCAAAGTATTTCGAGCTTTGGTATCAACTTATGTGCTTTTTCTGATAATGAAATAATCTGTTTTCTTTTGTCTTTGGTATCAGATTCTACTTCTAAATAACCTTTTTCCGCCATCCTTTTTACGATTACCACAACTGATGGATGTGCATAACCCAGGCGTTCAGCGATATATGATATCGAGACCTTTTCTGATTCTTGTAAAAGCATAAATAGCAGGTACCAATTGGGTTCGACATCAATATCAAATTCCTTGTAAAGCTTTCTTATATCGTATGACATTCTATCACTTATTCTTTTTAGTCGACTATCTAAGGCTTTATAGCCCAACGCTTTTATAAAGTCATTGTTCATATTCAAATGATTTGCCACATATATATATAGTCGCCTATATAGTTAACTACTTACTTTTTAAATCCTACAGATTTATTTATATTAATATAAAATACACCCTTACGCCTAAATTGGAATAAATCCGATGTATTTGATTCTCTTTTTTGCGATCACAACTTTTCCTAAAGTCCCCTGGTTCAAATTGATATTCTAATCAAAGGCGAACGCAACGAAGTGGAGTGCTGCAAGCCCCAAATCTTACCTTTAACTAATACTACTGAGCGAGGCAGGTTTTATCTAAATCACAATTCTAATTTTTCATTTTTCCGTGAAAAACGCCTTGATTTTATTGGGCTGAACCCTCTTTTCCGTGAAAAAGATCATTTCATCAAATACTAGACCTATGATGTAAACAGTATTGAAGATCCCCAATGTGAAAACTCCAAAAAGCCATTTTTTCATAAAAAATGCGTTGATTTTACTGGTCTGAACGGCTTCTTTAGTAAAAAACACCTTATACTGTTATTACTTGATTAATTCAAAAACTCCTTGTTATATAGGCTTTTCCGAAGGAAAATGAATCAATAGCGTCGCTTTAGCGCGCTATCCTCTTGCTTTTCATTTTTTCTTTGCAAGCAAAGAAAACCTGAATAGCCATAGTTAATGAGATGGATTAATGAAGTCTGTAAATATTGGAAATAGGTCATTGCACCCTATTTCAATTTTACCTAACGCTTATCTTCCCGATTACTATAAAATTGAAACAGGAACCAAGTGCAAAAGTTGGGGTAAGATTGGGACAAAAAATCTTAGACAACTATGGATAATTAATTTGCCAATTAATCAAAATAACTTAAAAATTGGAATTTCTCAAATCCTCCTTATCGCAACTTGAGTCAGAAAATTTAGTTTCCAGAATAGATTCCAAACCACTCATATCTTCACTAATTTTCTTATCCAAAACTCGAGCATAAACTTGAGTTGTGGCCAATTTTGTATGACCTAATATTTTGGAAACAGTTTCAATAGGAACCCCATTGCTTAAAGTAATAGTAGTGGCGAAAGTATATCTGGCCACATGGAAGGTTACATTTTTCTTGATGTCACAGGCATCCGCAATTTCCTTTAAATAACTGTTTAATTTTTGATTGGATATTCTAGGGAACAGTTTCTCAGATTCCCGTTTAGGATGATATTGATATCGTTTAATAATAGATAATGCTGGACCTACCAATGGAAGCTTAAAGCTATTTTTGGTCTTCATTCTTCTTGTACTTATCCAATATTTTCTATCTATCCCCAATACCAAATTGTCTTCAGACAAGTCCATTATATCACAATAAGAGATACCTGTATAACAACTAAAAATAAATAAGTCCTTAACAATTCGTAACCGTTCAATTCCTGTAATCTAATCTTGAACTTTTTGAAGCTCTGACAAAGTCAAGAACTCCCTTTCCTTTCTTTCCATCCTGACCTTGAACTTTTGAAATGGGTCCTTATCAATCCATTCATTATCAACTGAGATTCTAATCATTTTACGTAGGCGTTGAATATGCTTCATCGCACCATTGTTTGAAAGGTTTCCATGATGATTTATCGGATGCATTTTGCGTAGATATGTTTCGAACCCAACAATAAATTGATGATTAAGTTGTGATAATCTGAAATCATCACATTTATATTGCTTCTGGATATACTCTAATAAGTACTTCTGACAGGTTTTGTAATGACTAAGAGTAGCTTTACAAAGACTATGTTCATTGTGCGTATTGTGATATTCGAACAAATTCTTTAAAGTAAATTCACTTACATCTTCTCCAAAATAGTGAGCCTTTACCATCTGTGGAGTAATATGTGGCGTTCTGGATTTAAGATCACGATAGCATTGGAATAGTTCTGTTTCAACCTCCATTAGATAAGCATTGATTTCTTGCGCTTCTTTTGTTCGCCCCAGAACCTTCGACCCTTTACTGTCCCATATTTCTGTTGGGATAGTATATTTCAGACTCATGTTCGCCCTTTGTGAATCCACGGTAATTCGGGCATAAATCTTTGCCGTGTTGTCACTCCTCCGGGATGTGCTTATCCAAAAACTTATTGAAAATGTTGACCGAGTTCTCATAGGTTTTGTATTAAATTGAACGAAAATCACCTACGAAAGTCAAATACTAAGTAATTGTAATATAGTTAATTACATGCTTATTCGGTTAACACTTTGAAGAAAAAAATTTACTAACCGAATTACAAACCAAAACATACAAAATCAAACCAAATCAAACAAGGGACTGAAAACATTAAAGCCTTGCAAATCAATAAGATATGCAAGGCTTTGTCTTTGTTTGAAATCTCTAAGTGATCGCGGAAGGATTCGAACCTTCGACCGTCTGCTTAGAAGGCAGATGCTCTATCCAGCTGAGCTACGCGACCCCGACTTTGCGGGTGCAAAGATACAATTGTATGTGATTGTAAAAAATATTTTTTTGAATTCTTATCGCTTTTCTTGCAACTTGCTCGAATTCAAATCCCTATTTTATTTAAAACCAATCTCTTCCAAGCCTTTGTGACTGATTTTAATCACGTCCAAAGGTTTTTTGTCCCAAGTCATGTCTTGCTCCACAAAATACTTTACCATTCCAGAAGCATCTTTTTTGGCCAAAATGGATTTAAAATCAATGGTTCCCTCTCCTACTGGCGCGAATTTCCCTTCTTCATCCATATCCTTAACATGCCATAGTTTAAACCTTCCCGGATATTTTTCAAAATAAGCTGTAGGACTGGCCCCAGCTCTGGTCACCCAATACAAATCCATTTGGAAATTCACATATTTTGGATCGGTGTTATCCAATAAATATTCAATTGGAACCACACCATCTTCATTTTTCTTGTATTCAAAATCGTGGTTGTGGTACAACAGTTGCAAACCTGCGGCCTCACATTTTTTCCCAATAGTGGTCAAAATATTGGCAAATTCTTCCATAGTACCTTTCATACCCATAGATCTGGTTTCACGATCAAAAGTAAACATGCCCATAGGTGGAACTGGAATCGTAAAATATTCAAACCCCGCAGCCTTGGTATCGGCGATCAACTGATCTGCATTTTCCAAAGTTACCATCCCCATGTGCGTACTTACTGGTTTTAATCCTTGACTTTCCAAATACGCTTTAAAGTCGGCTGGTGTCATCCCATAAAACTTACCGTCTTCGTATCCTGCTGCCTCTACATAAGCATAACCGGCATCAGCGACTTTAGTCAAGGTAGCTTTGGCATCCGTTCCCATATCGTCCCTAACGGTGTAAAGGGCAAGTCCTCCAAAATGATCTTGAGCACTAAGGTTGATGGAAAATAAAGCTATAAATAAGGTAAAAAATATAGCTTTCACATTTTTAAATGAATATTGTTTCATTGCGTTTGTTTGTAATTAATCTTTATTTTAAAGTGCCTCACAAGATACTGCTTTATTGTCAATAATTGGATCAATAAAGGCCATCAAACAAAAAATCCGTTGGATGTTCAGATCACAACGGATTTATATAATAAAGATTAATCTTTAAAATTAGACCTCGTTCATTTTAATCGCCAAACTAACAACGATTTCATCATCTACTTTGATCATACCCAACATTTTTTTGGGAGCTTGAAGATTAAAATCACTGAGTTTTAGCTCCAAAATACCGTTCACGGTTATTTTGTTGTCCACATTACAGTTTAAAGTGGCATTGTACCTGCGGGCAACCCCAGCAATCTTTATTTCCATTCCCACTCCCACTTCGGAAGTTTCCTTTTGAGGAGGATCAACGTACAATAGTTTCATTTCTACCTGAGGATAAGCCTCAGTTTGTAACAGTTCCTTAAAATCTTTGTTGATGGCCCTGCCACCGCAATCGAAACAATCGTTGGCCAATCGCAAACTGGCATTATTGAAAAGAATATGCTCTTTTTTGTCATCGTACACCAATCGAATGGGCAATTCCATCTCCTCAAGATTGTACTTACAGGTAAACTGGTTTACATTAGTAGTACCCGAAATCACCACTTCGCTATCTCCCGCTACCCTAACCTTGGTGCGTCTTTCAGGATCGGAAACACCATAGGACATCAACATAAATATACCGATGACGCCTATTAATTTTGTGATATGTGGATATGAGGTCAGCATGAATCTAAAGATAACTTTTTTACGTTTTAAAACCTAGGGCTTTTGGCCCTAGGTTTCGTTATTTAACCCTATTGTGTTAGTTAGAAGCTAATGATGGCTTCCAATAAAACCCCATTAAATTTACCTTCGTTGAAGATACTTGTGGTATCATATCCATCATGGGTTTGATTCACGTATTCTATTTTGGTCAAAATGTTTTTGGTCAAGAATACACCACCTCCCAATTGGAATCTGTCAATAGTAACTTCAGAACCGGATGGATCATCAGATTTTACAGTGTTGTAACGAGTTCCCAAATAAAAGTTTTCATTACCTCCAAATCTGTAAATCAACTCACCAGCTAATTGTGTTGCGTTTCTTGTATCAGTTTCTGCATCGGTTTTACCAGAAGCCAATTCAACAGTACCAAAGAACTCCAATCCTTTATATTTAACAAAAGGGTTGAACATAAAGGCAGTTAGCTCATTGTTGAATCCAGGGTTATATCTACCGGAACGGAAATTCCCTGAAGTAGATGCATCTGCTGGTTCCAAAACCAAGTAATATCTAGATCCAGAACGGTCGGCAGCATACAAATAAGTTCTTGCAGATTTGCTGGTGCTGTACATAGATCCAGTAAGTCTAAGTCTAAGATCATCGCTTACTTGACCATCATAACCTACTTTTGCCAAGATAGAGGCGCCTGTAGTTCCAGGGGCTGTAACCGCTTGGTTCAATTTACCATTGGAAAGACCGAACATGGCAATGAAACCATTTTTTCTGAAGTACACCTCTCCACCAACTTCTGTAGTGAACGCATCCATGATCAAGTTACCAACAAATGGGTTGTGCATGGCTTGCGCATTGTCTGTTCTTCTAAAGTGGGCATCGCCATAGTTGTTTTCCATGTGACCTACTTTAATGGTCAAATACTTCATGGCTTCTTCCAAGAACCCAGGGCTGATAAAATCCAAGTTGTCCACTTGAAAATAACCACCTTTTACATAAGGTTCTGGGTGGTGTCTAGAAGATAGATAAGTTCTTAAGTGCATACGAACACCTTTGGCCAATGCAACATCCAAATCCAAGTTGGCAGTTGCCAAGTTAAAGTTATCACCGATCTCGATCAATTCTACAGCACCGGAGTTTTCATGATCCAAAGCTTGGAATTGCAAGGTAGAGGAACCACCTACTCTTACTTTTACACCGTCAAAAGTTGAAACGGTATCTTTTGGCGCTTCAAAAACGTTTACACCATTTTTATCAGGTTCGCGATAATTATCCAGTTTACGGGTTTGGGAATATCCCATAAGGCCAGCAAAGAAAACAAGGGCCATTACTCCGTATTTCACAGTATTTCTCATTGTTATTGAATTTTAGTTGAGTTTTATTTATTGATTGTTTTTATTTCCAAATGGTTGTGTAGTGAATCTCAATGTCATCACCGGTTTTGATGGTGCCCATCAATGCTTTGGGAGGTTCTATGCCAAAGGCTGTAAGTTTCATACCATATTTTCCTTCCAAGCTTACTTTGTTTCCGTTTACCGTTAAGTTAAAAGGAAGGTCTATCTTGTTGGTATGGCCAGCAATGGTCAAATTTCCTGTGGCGACCACCTTATAGGTATTTTCCGGGGAAGTAACCGGCGTGATACTTTTTATGGATGTCATTTGATAAACAATTTGTTTGTGTTTATCGGTGTTCAAGGCATTATAGGTATTCTTGTCCATCCCTCCTTTACCACTTTTTAGGCTTTCGGCCTCTACTACAAATTTCAAGGAAGTTACTTTTGGAAGCTCCCCGGCAACATCCAAGGCCATGGACCCAGATCGTTGCTCGGCAATTTCTTCCCAATCGTGCAATGTTGAAGTTCCTGTTACCATAACTTCTCCTTCATTACCACTTAACTTGAATGTTTGTGAAGAAAGTGCAAAAGGTATTAATAGAAATGTCATCCAGAATATCGTTCTCCAAATGAACATTGGTCGAGGTTGTGTGTGATTGTGCATAATTCTAAAATTTTGATAGGTCAAAGTTCTTTCAGCGAATTTTAGCAAAAGATGATAATTGTCATGATTATTATATGTATTTGATTTTTAACTACTTAAAAGTATAAAAAAATATTTTTTGTTTGAATTTTATGATTTGTCATATTCCTGGTCAAGAATTTTGCAAAAAAAACAAGTCTTTCTTTCAATCCCTGAAATCATCTTTTTTACAAATTCATCCCTAGACCGGACAACACGTTGAACCTGAGACTTCAACCTGACTTTTATCATGTTTTGGGCTAGGCATACCCACTAATTTTACATAACAATTTTAGCACAAGTCAATTTCTTTAATCAATATAAAGATGGAAACACTCACAGAAAATCAGTTAAGCGTGTATTCCTTCGGTAACAAAAAAGCCGATGGAAGTCGCGAAATGAAAAACTTACTTGGAGGTAAGGGCGCCAACTTGGCCGAGATGAGCCGAATTGGAATTCCAGTACCACCAGGATTTACCATAACCACAGAAGTTTGCACCCAATACAATAATGAAGGTAAGGATGTGGTCATCAAAAAAATTGAACCCGAAGTTCGCGAAGCGATCAACCGCATTGAAAAAACTATGGGCGCCATTTTTGGAGATGACGAAAACCCGCTCCTTATTTCCGTACGTTCAGGTGCAAGGGTATCCATGCCCGGGATGATGGACACGGTATTGAATTTGGGATTGAACGATGAATCGGTTAAAGGGGTCATTAAAATGACAGGCAACGAACGTTTTGCTTGGGACTCTTACCGTCGTTTTATCCAAATGTACAGTAGTGTGGTCATGGGTCTTAAACCAGAATCCAAGGACGATTTGGATCCTTTTGAAGAAATCATCGATCATTTGAAGGACAAACGAAGAATTGAGCACGATACCCAATTTACCGTTCAGGATCTTCAAGATTTGGTGTACGACTTTAAGGATATCGTTCAAAAAAGAACAGGTCAACCCTTCCCCAACAACCCATGGGACCAACTTTGGGGCGCCATAATGGCTGTTTTTGATAGCTGGAACGGTGATCGTGCCATTTACTACAGAAAAATGCACGGCTACCCAGAAGATTGGGGAACCGCAGTAAACGTTCAAGCCATGGTGTTTGGTAATATGGGAGAAGATTCCGGAACCGGGGTTTGCTTTACCCGTGATGCCGGTACAGGAGAGAACAAGTTCAATGGCGAATATTTGATCAATGCCCAAGGTGAAGATGTTGTGGCAGGTGTTCGTACCCCTCAACAAATTACCTTATTGGGATCTCAACGCTGGGCAGAATTGGCCCAAATAACCGAAGAAGATCGTAAAGAAAACTATCCATCCTTGGAGGAGTTGATGCCCGATATCTACAAGGAACTGTTTGAATACCAAAACAAATTGGAAACCCATTATCACGATATGCAAGATATGGAGTTTACAATTCAACAAGGTAAACTATGGATCCTACAGACCCGTAACGGAAAACGTACCGGTGCAGCCATGGTAAAAATTGCCATGGATTTGCTCAAAGAAGGATCTATAGATGAGAAATTGGCCCTAATGCGCATAGAGCCCAACAAACTGGATGAACTATTGCACCCCATCTTTGATCCAAAAGCGTTGAAAGAAGCCGAAGTGATCGCACAAGGATTGCCTGCTTCGCCAGGTGCCGCAACAGGTCAGATTGTGTTCTTTGCCGATGAGGCCATAAAATACAAAAACAGCATCTTGGTGCGTATCGAAACCTCTCCAGAAGATGTGGAAGGGATGAACATTGCCAAAGGTATCGTTACCGCTAGAGGGGGTATGACTTCCCACGCTGCAGTAGTTGCCAGAGGTATCGGTAAATGCTGTGTGTCCGGTGCAGGAGCATTAAAAATCAACTATAAGGAAAGAACCCTAAAAGTTGACGGACACGAATACCATGAAGGCGATTGGATTTCCATCAACGGTTCAACCGGTAATATTTTGGAAGGAAAAGTAGCCACCAAAGAACCTGAATTGAGTGGAGAATTTGCCGAATTGATGAACTTGGCCGACACTTATGCCCGATTGGATGTTCGTACCAATGCCGACACCCCAAAAGATGCTGAAATCGCAAGAAGTTTTGGTGCAAAAGGTATCGGTCTTACCCGTACCGAGCATATGTTCTTTGAAGTGGACCGTATAAAAGCCATGCGGGAAATGATTCTGGCAGACACCATTAAAGGACGTAAACAAGCTCTAAAAGAGTTATTGCCCATGCAACGTGGCGACTTTGAAGGCATCTTCCGTGCCATGAACGGGCTTCCTGTAACCGTGAGATTATTGGATCCACCATTACATGAGTTCGTACCTCATCAATTGGCCACTCAAAAAGAATTGGCAGATGATCTGCACATTTCGCTAGCCTCTGTGAAAAACAAAGTAGCCGAATTGGAAGAGTTCAACCCAATGTTGGGCCACCGTGGTTGTCGTTTGGGAAATACCTATCCTGAAATCACCGAAATGCAGACCCAAGCCATTTTGGAAGCTGCATTGAACTTGAAAAAAGAAGGTATCATTACCAAACCAGAGATTATGGTGCCCTTGGTGGGAACTGTTGAGGAATTCATACAACAAAAGGAAATCATCGACACTACTGCCGAACAATTGTTCAAAAAACGCAATGATTCGGTGGAGTATTCCGTAGGTACCATGATCGAAACTCCAAGAGCAACATTGGTTGCCGGGGAGATTGCCAAAATCGCGGACTTCTTTAGTTTCGGTACCAACGACCTTACCCAAATGACCTTTGGTTACTCTAGGGACGACTCCGGTAAGTTTTTACCGATCTATATCGAAAAAGGTATCCTAAAAGCGGACCCATTCGAAGTATTGGACCAAGAAGGAGTTGGCCAATTGGTAAAATTGGGTACCGAAAGTGGACGTGCCACCAAACCTGGACTTAAAGTGGGAATCTGTGGAGAACATGGTGGAGAGCCAAGTTCCGTAGGATTCTGCCACAAAACAGGTATGGACTATGTAAGCTGCTCCCCATATCGAGTGCCTATTGCAAGAGTGGCCGCTGCCCAAGCCGTGGTAGCTGAAAGTTAATTGCTAACGTAATTGTTTTGTTTTTTTCAATCCCCGGTAGTTACAGCCTTTAATTACCGGGGATTTTTTTGTCCATGGTTTCATTTGTAATCACGACCTTCGTAAAACCTTTAAGGCAGCAATGAGCAACGAAAAAACCGCCATAAAAACCACTTACTTTAGCCTTTTGGGCAACATTGCACTGGCTTTGATAAAAGGTTTGGCGGGAATTTTTGGCAATTCCTACGCTTTGATTGCCGACGCCATTGAATCAACCACCGATATATTTTCCTCTTTTTTGGTGCTTTTGGGTTTTAAATATGCCGAAAAACCGCCAGATGACAACCATCCATACGGACATGGCAAAATAGAGCCCTTGATCACTTTTATCGTTGTGGCTTTCTTGGTCACTTCGGCCACCATAATTGCTTACGAAAGCATTCAACACATTCAAACACCCCATAAAGTTCCCGAATCTTGGACCCTTTATATTTTGGGCGGAATTATCCTTTGGAAAGAGATCTCATTTCAAATCGTCATCAGAAAAAGTAAGCAGACCAACAGTACTAGCCTTAAGGCTGATGCTTGGCACCACAGGAGCGATGCGATAACATCAATAATGGCATTTATCGGAATTTCTATCGCCTTGATTTTTGGTGATGGATACGAAACTGCAGATGATTGGGCCGCCCTATTTGCTTCTGCTTTTATCCTTTACAACAGTTTTTTGATTTTTCGTCCTGCACTGGGCGAAATTATGGACGAGCACCAATACGATGACCTTATTGACGAAATCCGAATAAAAGCGTTGGAAGTTGAAGGTGTTTTGGGCACCGAAAAATGTTTTATCCGTAAATCGGGCATGCAATTCCATGTAGACCTTCATGCCATTGTGGATGGAAATATTTCGGTGGAAAAAGGCCACTGGATTGCACATGAACTAAAAGATTACCTACGCAACGAAATCCCAAACTTGGGACACGTACTTATTCACATCGAGCCCAACGAATACACTTACAATTAATAGGTTACAACTTGGTTTATGGGGTAAAATGAAGTATCTTTTTCATCTAAAACCTAACCAAATGACCAAGTACCTTCTCCTTTTTCTCAATTGTTTCTTTTTGTTGATTTCCTGTCAAACAAAAAATAATGCAACCTATAGCATCAATGTAAGTTTTGATGAATCGGTTAGTACCGAAAATATTGATGGCCGTTTACTGCTCATGCTTTCTACCGATGATAGCAAAGAACCCCGATTTCAAATCAATGACGGATTAAGCACCCAACTTATTTTTGGGATGAATGTGGATGCAATGGCCCCAGGAACCCCCATAACTTTTGATGAAACTGTTTTTGGCTATCCCTTCCCTAGTCTTTCAGAGGTTCCGCCTGGAGAATACAATGTGCAAGCCCTACTGCATGTGTACGAAACTTTTAATTTAAGTACTGGGCACACGGTAAAATTGCCCATGGACAATGGCGAGGGGCAACAATGGAACAGATCTCCGGGGAATTTATACAGTAAACCCTATAAAATATCCGTAGGTAAACATGGGGTTGAAAATATTTCGGTGGTCATGGACCAAGAAATCCCTCCCATTGAAGAACCAGCAGATACGGAATGGATCAAGCACATCAAATTAAAATCTGAAAAACTATCAGAATTTTATGGGCGTGATATGTATTTGGGTGCTCATATTTTATTGCCAAAAGGATTTGAGGAACATCCCGAAGCTAAATACCCTCTCATGGTTTTTCAAGGTCATTTTCCAAGCGATTTTGGAGGATTTAGAACCACTCCGCCAGACCCGAATTTGGAACCTACTTATTCTGCTCGTTTTGATTTAGAGGGCTACAACATCATCCAACAACAGGAAGCTTACGACTTTTACCAACGTTGGAACGAGCCCGATTTTCCGCGTTTCCTTATTATAGAAATTCAACACCCCACCCCCTATTACGATGATTCATACGCTGTAAATTCAGCCAGTCAAGGACCTTGGGGCGATGCGATTACCTACGAACTTATCCCACACATTGAAAAGGAATTTCGAGGCATGGGCGAAGGTTGGTCAAGATTCCTTTATGGTGGCTCAACAGGGGGTTGGGAAGCCTTGGCTGTTCAGGTAAAATATCCAGAGGAATACAACGGCTGCTTTGCAGCTTGTCCAGACCCTATAGATTTCAGGGCCTATTGCCTTACCAATATTTATGAGGATGACAATGCCTACTACTACAATTCCGAACATAAAAAATTGGAAGTTCCCTCCCACAGAAACTATTTGGGGCAAATTCAATCCACTTTGCGACAAGGCAATCATTTGGAATTGGTATTGGGCGATAAATCAAGATCAGGCCAGCAATGGGACATTTGGGAAGCCACCTATTCCCCTCAAGGCGAGGATGGATACCCTGTTCGGCTTTGGGATAAAATGACAGGGGATATAGACCATGAAGTGGCCGAATATTGGAAAGAAAACTACGACCTCAAGCATATCATGGAACGGGACTGGGACAAATTGGGTCCCAAATTAAAAGGAAAAATACACATTTATTGTGGTGATATGGACAACTATTATTTGAACAATGCCGTGTATTTAATGGAGGATTTCCTAGAAAGCACCACCGAACCCTATTATGATGGCGAAGTATTGTATGGCGACCGTGCAGAACATTGCTGGAACGGCGACCCAGATCAACCCAATGCTATCAGTAGGTTGCGATACAACTCCATGTATGTGCCCAAAATCATGAAACGTATTGCCGAAAGTGCCCCTCAAGGTGCTGATTTGACTAGTTGGAGATACGAATAACAATGTTTAAGTTCTTCAGGGATATTCGTCAACAATTAATTGTAGAGGGTAAAATGGGAAAATACCTTAAGTATGCCATTGGTGAAATAGTACTTGTTGTCCTTGGTATTTTAATAGCACTTCAGATCAATAATTGGAACGAAAACAAAAACCGCCGATCATTTGAAATAGAAATGTTAAGAGAAGTGGAGCAAGCCTTATTGCAGGATTATATCTTCTTCACTGATCACCTTATGGGCTACCGAAACAAAACGGAGTTGGATGCCGTATCATTTTTTGATAGGGCCATTGTTTCTAACCAAGTGATAAAAGATTCAATGGATTATTACTTTAATCGACTGGATTTTGGACTACGTGTTACTTATAACAGAGGACCCTACGATGCGTTGAAAGCATCGGGAATGGATAAAATTTCAAACGATGAAATCCGAAACAAACTGATGCAATTTTACGATTTTTACTTACCCAGATATGAAGGATTAATTGATTTCGAAAAAGCCTCTTCCAGAGAGAAAATGAATCCGTTAATTGAAAAATTAAGCATTGCTGCTCCCATCCAAATTGTTGGCGAAAATGTAGTAAGGACAAATGCTCATCTAAAGGACATCAACTTGCGAAATGATGAAGATTTCAACAAATTGCTTTTTTTGGTAAAACAACGGGCAGTGAACATAAAGGGAGTTTTGGAGCTATTATCAAATTATATGCTGCAATTGACGAAATTGCTCGAAAAGGAATTACAGAACGAACAACCATAAATGGAATTCCGCTCATTATAATTATGGTCTTTTCACAAATCTTGGTTTATAATTTTGGCTCCAACCACAACCACCCCATACTCAACAAAAAGGGCACAAAAAACCAAAGTGGTAAGATAGGTTCCATTTTTTTAGATGTGGCGCTTACGATGGTATTGGAACTTTTATTTTGTCCAAATCGACGCAAATTTTGCTCGTAAACATTTTGATGGGAAACTGTTGTTCGTTCATTTTCCCCAAAAACATAGTACGAAAATAGGCTTGTTGAGTCTGCTGGGATTTGAAATTGATTCCACCCCTCTTTTCTTGGATATTGAATACCATTCCAAAGTGATGGAATGCTGACGTCTTGAAGCAAAGGTATTTTGATTTTAGTTTCCGTTTCAACTTCCATTGGACTTTTACTAGATTGCACCCAAAACGTAGCAGGTTCATCCACTCTTGGAATATCGGTTTCCATTTTCCAAGAAGCACTCTTTTCTTGTTGTGGCACCAAAGCATCCAAAATCTCCGTCCAAATAGCAGTGTAGGGATCTAGTTTGCCATCCAAGACCAATTGAAAGGTGTTTTGTAAAAGTGAAGTCCCCATTTTTCCTTTTCCTTGAGGTAGGTAAGCCGCTATGGTTGTTGAGTCCATTTGTATCGGTTGCACGGGAAATTCTTGCTGAAATGCAAAAGGATATTTCCGCAAACCTTGTGGTGGATTCCCTAGGGAAATATCTGTATTGAAATCCGCATTAAAACCAATGGGCAATTGATTTTTTGATAAAGTAAATAAGCTACCGCTGGGTTGGATAAAAATGCCCAAGCCATTTTCCACCATACTTTCTTTCAAGGCGGTTGATACCGTTCTGCTCAAATTCACATAGGATTCCACATCAAAAATAAGCAGGTCAAATGCCTCCAAAGCTTGCTTTGACAATTGATAAATAGGCTGGGGATCCCGATTAAAATATTCGAATTTGTATTTGTTTTTGGTCAACTGGGAACGCACCAAAACTTGATGCCCTTTTTCGGCGAGATAATTTTTAAGATACTTGCTTTCAAAGGTGGGAAAAGTATTCAGGATTAAAATATGGAGCGGTTCTCTATCCTCAACAACAAAAGGTATCGGTTCTGAAGCAACTACTTCTCCATCAGCATTTTTTTCTTCCAAATGGTACACAAAATGACCACTGGCTTTGGGTTGGGTGGCAAATTGAATCAATTGTTCTTCCGTATCTCCAAATTGGATGGAATCCAAAGGATTTCTTCCATTATCTTTTAACACAGCCCAATGCTCCTTTTGCGGCTGTTGGTATTGCCCCCGGACTTTAAGTTCCTCTCCCAATTCCAATTCATCGGTATGGGAAATTTGCGTCCATCCCGAAAGTCTTTCACCTCCCAAAAATTGAACGGATTTACCCTCCAACAGCCATACATCGTATTCTGGAAGTCCATATCCGACCAAAAAAAGAGAATCCACATTTTCGGCTATGGATAAAGATTTCCCTTGCACATAGGTCTCACTTTTTATGCGCTTGAATACTTTTTTCAGGCTATCCAATTGTTGGGTTTTGTACCCCTCGGTCAGAATAATAGCTCTTCCGCTAGTGGTTTCTTTGGGTGCAGCAGGTTTTAATAGAATAAAAAACAAGGAAACTAATCCGATAAAGGCAATTCCAATTTTAATCCAAAACCGAGTTTGACCTTTTTGAGGCCATTCCTTCCAAACAAAAAAGCCCAATAAAACCAAGCATCCAATCAGAACAGGCCAAAATAAATTGAGATTCAACAGCACAAATCCATCACTCATAATTACCCAACTCTTTTAGATATAACAAATTGATTTCATCCAATGAATTTGCCCCTTTTCCAGGATTTGATTCCACATTTGGCAATACAGATAAGATGTTTTTTTGAACCTGCACATACATTTCAGTGGTCCTATTAGATGTTTTTTCCAAGTCGCGAAGTCCTTGCAATACTTTTAAATATTTTACGGGTTCGAAAATTGCTTTTTGTGCCAATTCATTGCCAGCTTCAAGCACCAAGGCATTGTCACTTTCCATAAATTGGGATGTACCATCAATTAAAACTTCCAGCCTAGCTACCATTTTTCGTGTAGCAGCAAAGGACATTTCATACTCAAAAGACTTGTTCTTGTCCACATTTTTTATGTTTTGAATATCTCCTGTAAGCCTTGTTTCTTCCTTAATCGGAGGTGGATCAAAACCAATGCGGTGCACATAAATGCGGGCACTGTTTTTTATGGTTTGAATAATTTCCAACGCTTGATATTGGTACGGCAAAGATTTTTCGGGTTGGTACAAACGCAAATACAGCTCCGCATCCCACATAATGTCGAGGGCATCCCGCAATTGAGTTTTAAGTGATTTTTCAAACAAAGTGGATTCCTCAGGATCTGAATGATTGTGCAAATATTCATGCAAAGGATCTTCCTCTTCCTCCTCATCCTCTTCAGGGTTTTCAACCACCAGATTGTGCTCATTCTCGCTATCGTGTTTATGGCTATACCCATCCAAAACGTCCTTTTCCTCCCCATCCTCATCGGTATGGGTTTCCTCTTCAACTGCTGAAACTTGACCTGGGGCCGCCTGTAATTCGGTCTCATCGCCCATAAATTGGCCATATTTTAAGCGCAGGGATTTTTGGTCGAAGCCCAATTCGTTGCTACGGAATTTAAAATCGTACTCCGAAATATCTGGACGCTCTTGAATCAGTTTCTCGGTATCAATGATCAATTGCCGCTGGCTTCTAAAATAATCGGGCATAAGATCTACACCCAAATTACCCTCCACGGCAAACTCATCGGTTACAGTATCCCGAATCACTGCAAAATAGGTTTCACTTCGGGCAATATTTGGAGTTGGCGTTCTGTTGTCCTGAGCCTCCACATAAAAATACAGCTCATCCCCTGGATCCATTTTCAACTGGGCCAAATCCAATTGTTTTTTAAGATGCTGCTGTTTACTTCCTTTGGAAATACTTCCATCAAATTGCAATGTTTCTTCCCTAAACTTCACCGATTCGCCCGACCCTTTGCTCACCGTAGCCACGATGAAGGCATCGTTCACTCCATAGTCATCAAAAATTTGGGTGTTCAACGGAATGGTCTTGTCGTCATTAAAGTCAAAATAACTGTACTGATCCAAGTCCGTAATTTCAATCATAGGTGGATTATCGGGGGTAACTTCGAACGAGTATAAATCCGTGACATAGGCATTGCCCTCAAGGTCTTTGAACGTGAAGCTGTAAAAACCTGAAGATTGTAATGTTTGACTCAATTGATACTGTGCACCATTTTTTGTAAACCGAATCAACTCCCCCATACGGTCCATGGTTACCTCCTTCACATCCCCATCAAAGATTAAATTCCAAGTGATTTGAGTGCCTTCAACTGCCTTGATATTGGGATTGGAGGTATTTAAACTTGGTAATCCCGTATAACCTGGGTAGGCTACCGAAATTTTAGTTTCCGTCAATTCAGGAATTTCAACACCTTCTTGAATGCTATCCAATGGTGCAAATTGAATTTGCTCTTTATCATTTCCTTTTTTTGACGATAGGTTACTCACATCACCAAACACAAAACGACCCAATGCACCGATTAAAATCAAACCGAACATCATCAAGGCTGCCTTTTGCAGATGGTGCGGCGGCATCAACTTGGGCATCAAATCCTTCAATCGCTCAGCTATGCGATGTCTTTGCAATAGGGAAAGATTCGATAATTGGTCGGTGGGCAAGGTCAACAATCCACTGCTAAAACCTGCTTCGGGCACATGGGCGTCCACATAGGCAATAACGCTTTCGGTTTTAATTTTCCATGGCTTATACAACACCAAAGCAATCCCGAAAGCTACTGTAAAGCCTGCCAATCCAAGGCCAATATTTTTGGTCAACAAATACACTAACCCACCAAAACCCACGGCATAAAGTGCACATTCCACATATTGGAAGCGCTGCCATCGACTTTTAAAGTGTTGTAATTGTTCCATGGGCTATTGTTTTTTCACATATGAAATGATACGTTCTGCCATCATTAAAATTGCCAAAATCAAAAACACCCAAAGGGTGATATCTTTTAAAGTAGCCAATTCCTTTCTTGTTTTGGGCACTTGATAATTGGGTTTGAATTTAGCCACATCCATTTGCCTATCATCAGCTTTTGCCAATAGCGTTTCCAATTCATTATTCAAATCCAAAACTTGGAGCAATTGTTCAGCGTAGCGTTGCTCTACCGTATTTTTTGAGGTCAATCTTGAGGTTAGCACGAACCAATCTTGTTGTTTTCCTGATTCAATAAGATTTTTAGCCAATGGATTTTCATCAAAAACCAACCACCTCCCTTCCGATTGATTTGGATTATCCTCTTTCAACCAAATATTGAGGTTGGCTTTGGCAACCGAGCCATCCAATTCCTCTTTTATCTGGATATCAATTTGAATCTCTAAATAGTTCGCCAATGCCCGTAAAGCGGCTTCGGTATATTTTTGGTCTACTTCAAAACCGTTTTCCACAAAAAGATTTACCGTAATAGAATCTTGAATAAGCAACGGAACTTTTATTGGACCACTTTCCACATTGATTTGCAAACTATCTCCTTCCGTAGTTTTGCTATAATTTTCGGTTAGCAATTCGGACTTTAAAAAGGTTTGCGTGCCATTGCCCGATTTGGAATACAATTGTATTCCTGAAGCTTTCTCGATAGCCATTAAAGGCTCATCGGTTATTTCATCCGATTCCATTACCACCCAATGCACCTTTTTTTGTGTGTTGGGTCGTTTGGAACGCACGCCTTGCACATAGGCTTTGGTAAAAACTACAATACTGTCCGAAGTCAAAGAATCCATTTTTTGCACCAATTGCCAATAATTGGGGGTTGCATGGTCTACTTCCGATTCCAAATCCGCTTCCCAAATTGGGAAACCTTCATCCAACAACATTACTGGGGAATCTTCAGCCAAACTATCCAAAATAGCACTTAACTCCTTTTCTTGGGAGAGAGAGGGTTCTACTAAATAGGTAACCACGTTTTTGTTTCCTTTGATGCGCCATTGCGGGCCAGCCATCAACAACACCACCAAGGCCACAATCGCCATTCGAAGCAATAATAATAACCATTCGTTCAATTGAATGTTGCTGGATTGCCTTGAATTGGACTCGTCCAACAACTGTATGCTTCCAATTTTAATGGTCTTGGCCTCCTTTTTACTCCACAAATGAATAGCAAGGGGAACCAAAAGTCCCAAAAGTGCCCACAGATATGTTGGATTCGCAAATACCATTTAGTTGAGTCGTATTCTTTCTTTTAAAAATAATTGCAGGGCATCTCCCAAATGTGCATCCATTCTAAACAAATGAAAGTTGACGCCTTGGGAATGCAATTGCTCGCGGGTCTGTTCTATTTTTTGTTCAAGGGCTTTTAAATAGTGTGTTTTTGCTTTGTTCACATCCACTTTTAAGCGTGCGCCTGTCTCCAAATCCTCAAAGGTTACGGAGCGTTTAAAATCGAACTCCATTTCGTTTTTGGCCATAATTTGAAGTACCACTACCTCATTTTTGGCTGTTTTCAAGTTTTTTACGAAATCGGAGAGTTCGGAAACATCTTCGTACATATCGGTGATGAAAAACACCAATTCCTTGGTACCGCTGGTGTGGATTCTTTTAGAGGAAATAGCTAATTCGGGCCATTTTCCTTTGGTGGAAATATTGAGCAACTCCAACAGCAAGCGATTGTAATGTTTTTGGTCTGCTTTGGGGTAGATGCTTACAAAATCGTCTTGGTTCAGGGCAAAAAGCCCTACGGAATCGCCCTGTTTTTGGGCCATATGTGACAAACAAGCCACCAACACCCGAGCAAATTCCAATTTGGAAATGCCATTTTCTTCGTGCTCCATGGAAGCACTGGCATCAACAATAAATTTAACGGTAACATAGCTCTCCACTTCCGATTGTTTGATGTAGTAGCGTCCCGAACGGGCCAACATTTTCCAATCGAGCAACCGAAGATCATCGCCAGGCTCGTACCCCCTATATTGACTGAACTCCATACCAGGACCCACACTTTTACTTCGGTGCAAGCCCGAAATAAAGCCCTCGACCACAATACGCGAAATCAGGGAGAGCCCCGAAACGGTATTGATCACCTCAGGTTGTAACAAGTCGTGGTAATCTCTTTCAGCCATTATTTTTCTTTTACCTGAATGGTCTGTAAGATGTGCCTGGTCACCTCATCCGAAGTGATGCCCTCGGCCTCTGCCCTAAAGTTCACTAACACACGGTGTCGCAATACAGGAATAGCTACAGCTTTTAAATCCTCAGGGGTAACGGCCAATCTACCTTCCAACAAGGCATTGGCTTTTGCGGTCAAAATCATGGCCTGCCCAGCACGGGGACCTGCGCCCCAATCCGCCCATTTTTTCACAAAGTCCACGGTGGTGGTATCAGGTCGGGTGGCACGGATGATATCACTCACATATTGAATGAGTCCGTCACTAATGGAAACTTCACGCACCAATTGCTGCAATCGCACAATATCTTCCCCTGAAAGTACTTTGTTCAGGGTGGCTTTTTTGGTTCCCGTAGTGGCTTTTAAAATTTTGATTTCCTCTTCATCGGTCGGGTATCCAATTTTGATGTAGAGCAAGAAACGGTCTTGTTGTGCTTCGGGCAATACAAAGGTTCCCGATTGCTCAATGGGATTTTGGGTGGCCAAAATAAAGAAAGGCTTATCCAAAGGATAGGTTTTGTCGCCATAGGTCACCTCAAATTCCTGCATGGCCTCTAACAAAGCTGCCTGTGTTTTGGGAGGCGTACGGTTGATCTCATCTGCCAAAATAATATTGGAGAAAATAGGCCCTTTGTTGAACTTGAAGAATTTCTTGCCCGTGGTGTGGTCCTCTTCCAAGATTTCCGTTCCAATAATGTCCGAGGGCATTAGATCGGGTGTAAACTGAATCCGTTTGAATTTGAGTTCTATGGCATTGGCCAAGGTTCGAATCATCAATGTTTTGGCAAGTCCTGGAACCCCCTCGAGCAAGGCATGTCCACCTGCCAAAAATGTAATCAACAGTTGGGAAACGGTCTCATCCTGACCTATAATCACTTTGCCAATTTCTTGTTTGAGTGCTTTCAGTTTTTCTGAAAGTCCCTCAACTTCATTTGCTATTTTTTGTAGTTCTTTATCCAAGTTAGTTCTGTTATGAGGTTAGCGCATAGAGGACAATATTCACCGCAAAACGGGTATTGTCTATTTTATACCATCGTTTGTTTCTAAAGTCATAATCCCATTCGCAGCCGTAGTCTTTATTGCTATAGAGCACGCCAATTCTTCCATTGATGACAATGGCTTTTAGGTAATCGTGCACCAAATCGTCACCCCAGCCATTGAGTTCTTGGGATGTGGTGGGCGGACCATCTTCAAATTCAAAGAAAATGGTATAGATTTCATGGTCGTTTGGGATTTTTTTCAGCTCTCCTGCGCCAAAAATCTCCTCCATTTGACGTTCAAAGGATTTGGCAAACAAACCATCAATATCGTGGTTGCAATCGTCGGCAAATACAAAACCGCCATTGCGAACATATTTTTCAAAATTCTCCCGTTCCTTTTTGGTAAACTGTACCAATTTATGGCCTGAGATATAGCAAAATGGACTTTTAAAAATATCGTCACTTCCCAACGAAATGATCTTCTCTTGGGTATCCACTTTAAGTGTGGTGTACTCGACCAAGGAGTTCAGCATATTGGAGGGCATACGTTGATCTACGTCCCAGTCGCCTGATTCGTATTGCAAACGGGTAAAAAAGAATTCGTTATCCAAAGCCATAGAGGAAGTAGGCTACATTAGTTCAAAATAAAAACTGGCGGTCAAGAAAGCTGACCACCAGTTTGTTTTATTTCAGTCTGTTATACCGCATCGGAGAGACTCGTAAAGGTAAAGTCACGAATCTTCATATAAGGTATTAGGTTTCCACTTACGCGCACTTGCTTGCCCAAAGATTCCAAGTTATTCAACATGATAATCGGACTCTCGTTGAACCTGAAGTTCTTCACTG
This sequence comes from Allomuricauda sp. NBRC 101325, assembly GCF_030268205.1. Lineage (GTDB taxonomy): Bacteria > Bacteroidota > Bacteroidia > Flavobacteriales > Flavobacteriaceae > Flagellimonas. The sequence continues at coordinate 238,279 of NZ_BSQF01000004.1, read as the reverse complement.
GAAACTTTATTTTTCCGTTTTCAATATAGAAAGTTCCGTCTCGTGTCAAACCTGTGTACAATAAGGTTTGTGGATCTACACTTCGGATATACCAAAAACGTGTTACCAAAATTCCCTTTTTAGTGCCTTTGATCATATCTTCCAAACTTTCATCACCACCGGCCATAATTGCGTTGCTTGGGAAAGGAACAGGATCTACGCCTTTTTCCTGAGCCCAATAACGATCATACGCCAAGTTTTTCACTACTCCGTTCTCAATCCAAGTGGTTTTCTTAAGGGGTTGACCTGCACCGTTCCATGTAGAAGTCGGTACATCTGGGTGCAATGGGTCTGACCAAATGTTCACACGCTCGTCAACGATTTTTTGCCCCAATTTGTTACCTCCGTCTTTTGCAGACATAAAGCTTCGTCCTTCATCGGCAGATCTTGCATTAAAGGAAAAGAACAAATTTCGCAATAAATCTGATGCTGCGGCCGGTTCCAAAATCACGGTGTACTTTCCTGGTTCGATAGCACGAGCTTCTTTGGATAAAACCGCTTTATCAATCGCTGTGTTGGCTGCTTCTGCAGCATCGAACTTGGAAATATCGTTAAAATCGCGGGTTACCCAACCCGAACCTGTTCCATCGTTGGTACGCATGGTTACGGTAAAGTCCACATCCGTTGATTTATTGTAAGCGAACAGTCCATTGGAGTTGATCATGGCAGAAAATCCTGCCGAATCGTCCAAGAATCCTGCTGCGGTCACATCCTTTTCTGATGCCGGAACAATACTCTTGCTCGCAACTTCTGCTCTAAACTCAGGAGTTACGTTTGCGGTTGCCTCACTAAAAGTAATAGCTTCATCGTATTGTTGCGGGCCCAAAGGCGCCATATATTCTGGGTTTTCTGGAGATAGTTGTGCCAATTCTTCCGATCTACGCACCACTTTTTCCAAGGAGGCATCATCGAACTCGTCGATGGTTGCAGTCCCTACCTTTTTACCAAAGCTGGATTGTACCACCAAACTTTGACTTGATCTATATCCTGCAGTGGACACCGTATTTCGTGCATATCGGATATTTCCACTATTACTTCCATCAAGGTTTATTTCGCAGGCATCGGCCTTGGAAAAGCTCAAGGCTTTCTCCAAAATCTTTTTTGCTTCTTCTTCTGTATAAATAGCCATTGTCTAATTTTTAATATTGAACAAACCTTAAATGGTCCTACCTGTATTGATTACATTGATTCCGTTAAATCTTGCTGTGGAACTTCCGTGGGAAACGGCGCTCACCTGAGAGGGCTGCCCTTTACCGTCGAAGAAAGAACCGAACAATCTGTAATCGTCCTTGTCACAAATCTTGGCACAAGAATTCCAGAATTCCTGCGTATTGGATTGGTATGCTACGTCTTCCAACATGCCAACGATTTCACCATCCTTGATCTCATAGAACAATGTGCCTCCAAATTGGAAGTTGTATCGCTGCTGGTCGATGGAATAGGATCCTCTACCCAAAATGTAGATACCTTTTTCCACGTCTTTGATCATATCTTGCAATGAGTATTTTTCAGTTCCTGGCTCCAATGAAACATTGGGCATACGTTGGAACTGTACATCTTCCCAACTCTGAGCATAGCAGCAACCGTGGGATTCGTTTTGTCCGATCATTTGAACTTGATCACGGATTGCCTGATAGTTCACCAAGATTCCGTTTCTGATCAAATCCCATTTTTTGGTCTGTACACCTTCATCATCAAAGCCTACCGCACCCAAAGAACCTACTTGGGTTTTATCGGCCACGATGTTTACAATATCACTTCCGTAGTTGAAATTTTTGGATTCCCATTTATCCAAAGTGGCAAAACTGGTTCCTGCATAGTTGGCTTCGTAACCCAGTACCCTATCCAATTCTGTTGGGTGCCCCACAGATTCGTGAATGGTCAAACCAAGGTGGTTTGGCTCAAGTACCAAATCGTATTTACCTGGCTCCACGGATTTTGCCGTAAGTTTTTGCTTGGCCTGTTTGGCGGCCATGGCGGCATCCTCCACTATATCGTAACTGTTTCTATATAGTTTGATGCCCTCTGGACCTGTTAATTTTTCAGACTCTAGGCCATCCATGTATTCGTAGCCCATCCCCATTGGTGCACTTAAGGCTTGACGGGTTCTAAATTTACCAGCAGCCCTATCTACGGCCGTTACATTGAACGTTGGCCAGATTCTATGCACATCTTGGTCAATATATGAACCTTCAGTGGATGCAAAATATTTTTGCTCGTTCACCATGAAAAGGGAAGAATTCACGAAGTTGGCGCCATTTTCAACGGCAGCAGCGTTCGCACTCAACAAAAGATCTACTTTTTCGGAGATTGGAACTTCCTTAAAGTCCTTTTTGATGGGAGTTTTCCAAGCTACCTCTCCGTAAGATTCAACAGGCGCCAATTTCACGGGCTCCTTTTGAATTTTGGAATTGGCCTTTGCAATGGCAACGGCATGTTCGGTCGCTTTTTTGATTCCGTCCTCAGTAACATCGTTTGTGGATGAGAATCCCCAAGTACCGTTGGCGATCACTCGAATACCAATACCGAAAGATTCGGTGTTCACTACATTCTGAACTTTTTCTTCCCTAGTAAATACATACTGGTTCAAATACCTACCTATTCGGGCATCGGCATAGGTTGCTCCCATTGATTTGGCGGTGTTCAAGGCCACGTCTGCCATTTGCTTTTTTAGTACAACATCCATGCCTGGCTCCAGTAACGCCTCCGTCGGAATTTCGTTCCCGATCAGAAGCGAAGGCATCAACATAGCCCCTGCACCCATACCTGCGTACTGTACAAAACTTCTTCTTTTCATGATTGATTTATTATCTGATTATATTGAGTTGGTTCTTCTTGAAGTCATTCAAATTCCTTAAAAATAAGTAGAGCCCATTTAGCATTATGTTAATATTAACCTAAAATCCAAAATGGGAAATTTCAATTTAAGGATACTTCTTTTAAAAGTGCTCATTTTACATTTATGTTAGATTTTGAACTGTTTTGTTGAAAAAATCACAAACTGTTGTTCCTTTTGTATTCTTTTTCAACCATTTGTTACAGATTTCTTGAATTTTTTTGAGAAAATTAAAAGGAATTGATCACTGTGACTCCCTTATTTTTGAATTGATTCATCAATGGTAACTCTTGGGCTGCTTGCTCCAATGAAATGGTTTTTTCAATGAGTTTTTCGGGTTGTAATTTGCCACTTTTGATCATTTCCAACATTGCAGGGTATCGAAAAGCCTGCATGCCATGACTACCCAAAATTTCAAGCTCGTTGGCCAAAACTTGGTCCATCGGGATATTAGGATGTTTGTGATCATCTGTCATTAATCCCACTTGAATATGTTTGCCTCGTTTCCGCAAATTGGCGATGGAATTGAAACAGGTGGTTTGGCTCCCCAATCCATCAATGGAAACATGGACACCTCCCCTGGTCAATGATTTTATTTCTTCTACCACACCGGAATGGTTTGAGGCATTTATAATTTTGGATGCTCCTAAATCCTTTGCCAATTGTAAAGTATCCTTATTAATATCCACTGCAATCACCTCAGCACCGAGTGCATTAGCAATCATTATGGCAGAAAGACCTACGCCCCCACAACCATGTACCGCCACAAATTGACCTCCCTGAACCTTTCCTTGATCTACTACGGCCCTAAAGGAGGTAATGAATCGACATCCTAAAATCGCTGCGGTAATATCGCTTATTTCTTCTGGAATCTTGACTAAGTTGATATCCGCATGATCCAGCGCCACATATTCTGCAAAGGAACCCCAGTGTGTAAATCCGGGTTGAGTCTGGTGGTCACAAACCTGATGGTTTCCAGAATGGCATTCGTAACAGGTACCACATCCACACACAAAGGGAACAGTGACCCTATCCCCTACCTTAAAATTTTGGACATTCTTCCCAACCTCAGCAATGGTTCCTGCCAACTCGTGACCAGGCACATGAGGAAGTTCAATATCTGGGTCGTGCCCCATCCAGCCATGCCAATCACTTCTGCACAGTCCCGTGGCGGTTACTTTAACCACAACACCATGGTCTTTTGGGGTTGGGTCCGCAACATTTTGAAGTGAAATCGGGCCCTGAAATTTCTCATAAACAATTGCTCGCATGCTATAAAGTTAGTTCGTTGGTTTTGCCCATAAATTTAGTGAAAACCCAAGTCATACTGAGTTAAATGAATAGTTTCAAAATGGTGGTCGGAAACCCATTGTATTGAAATGAGCATTGTCATATCCTATTGCTCTCATTTTGCGTAAATTGATATGTATTATGATAAATACCTAAGTTATGACCGAAAACATGCAAACCTTGGGGATGATCGGTGGTACTTCTTGGCATTCCACCATTGAATATTACAAATTGATCAACCAAATGGCTGGAAAGGTCATTGGGGAACAAGCCAACCCACCCTTGATCATCCACAGCATTAATATTGAGTTGATGCGGGAACAGAACAAGGAGAAAATCAATGCGAAATATTTAGCGGTTTCCGAAAAATTGCAAGCTGCTGGTGCCAAGGCCATTATTATTTGTGCCAACACACCACATATGGTCTACGATTTTGTGCAGCCCAAGATTCAAATTCCCATTTTGCATATTGCGGATGTCACTGGCAAGGAGGCCGAAAAATTGAGATTGAAAAAATTGGGATTGCTCGGGAATAGACCTACCATGACAGGAAATTTTATTCCAAAAGAGTTGAAAGAGAACTATGGAATTGAAACCATCATCCCATCAGAGGAATTTATTCCCCAAGCCCATGAATATGTTTCCAAAGAGTTGACGCAGGGTATTTTTTCAGAGGACGCCAAAACCTTTTTTAAAGAGCAAATCAGTTTGTTAAAAGCTCGTGGAGCGGATGGCATTATTTTAGGATGTACGGAATTGCCCTTGCTCATTAAAGAAAATGAAGTGGATATTCCAACCTTGGCAACCACCAACCTACATGCGCAAATGGCGGTAGATTTTATTTTAAACTGATCCTTTCATGCTAACCGAATCCATGTTTATTCCTGTCCTTATTGCACTTTATGTGTTGATTGCAGCAATCATGGTGGTCAGTTTGTTGTTGAACGGGGTTCGACCCAGTAAAACTTTGGCGTGGCTTTTAGCGATTTTCACCATTCCCGTTGGTGGGGTTTTGCTTTATATTTTATTCGGACGGAACAGACGGAAGAACAAAATGTTCTCATTGAAAAATGAGTTCAGCATTCGGGATGAATTGCAATACCAACAATGCACACCTCCTATTTATGGTAACAAAGAGAAAATTATCAATCTGATTCACAAAACTGCCAAATGTCCTGTTTCCTGTAAAAACGAGGTTGAATTATTAAAAGATGGACGCAATACTTTCGAAAGTATTTTTGAAGCCCTTGAAGAAGCCCAAGAACACATCCATTTGCAATATTACATTTTTGAAGATGGAGTATTGGCGGATAAACTCCTAGAAATCTTTGAGCGCAAAATTGAGCAAAATGTCACGGTTCGATTATTGTACGATGGGATTGGGAGTTATTCCCTAAGCAAAAAATACTTGAAACGACTTCATTCCATTGGAGTACAAACTGCCCAATTTTTACCCTTTCGCTTCGGTCGTTTCTTGAGCGCACTGAACTATAGAAACCACAGAAAAATCATAGTCATCGACAATAAAATTGGATTTACGGGTGGCATCAACATTTCGGACAAATACTTAAAAGGTGATCCCTCTTTGGGAAAATGGCACGATACCCATTTGAAAGTAGAGGGAGAAGCCGTCGATTTTTTAAACCGAACTTTTATCATCGACTGGTTTTTGGCCAGTGGCGAGCAGGTTGATATTTCCAGTTTTATATTACATCCGAAGTTGGACGGAGAGAAATATTTGCAAATTGTGGCCAGTGGCCCCGATGATGACTTTGATGTCATGGAGCAAATCTATTTTTCCATCATCAACAGTGCAGAAAAATACCTTTACATTGTAAATCCGTACATAATTCCCAACCATGCCATTCTGCAAGGATTGGCCACAGCAGCATTAAGCGGGGTCGATGTCAGGTTGTTGATGTCGGACACCACAGATATAAAATTGGTGGATTGGTGTGTTCGTGCGTATTTTGACACCTACCTTAAATCTGGGATAAAAATTTACCTATATCCCGATGGCATTCTGCATAGCAAAGTTATGCTGTGCGATGATGAAATCGCCAGTATTGGAACGGCCAATCTCGATAACCGAAGTCTACAACAGAATTATGAAGCACAGGCTTTTGTTTACGATGCTGATCTGTGCGCACAAATGAAAGCGGATTTCTTAAAAGACTGCGCTAAGTCCACGGCGCTTTTGGACTATCAAAAACATCGGCAACGACCTATGATCAAAAAAATATTGGAAGGCTTTGCCAAATTGCTAAGTCCCTTACTTTAATTGAGCAACCTTTTTTGTTTTTTGTGCTTCATCACTTGAGAAATGATCTCAAACATTTGGGTCTTGTAATCTTTGTATTTCTCAAAATAATCATCCAATAGCATCGCCAAATCATTATGGGATTCCAAATAGGAACTTTCAAATTTGTCGGTAATTTTCTCTTCGATCAATGTTGACAATTGATTTTCGTGTACCCTTACCGAATCCATTAATTCTTGCAAATGGTTTTCCAATCGATTTAAGCCATCCACAACTGGCTGCACCCTATTGAACATTTCAGAATCGATAATGTCCAACGTATAATCTTTGATCATTTGGTTCAAAAATCGTTGTTCATCTTGGGCAAATTGGAGTTCGGACATCCATTTTTTTGATTCTTGTTGTAGTTCTTCCACACTGAACCATTCCCTAAAGGTTCTTTTTCTGGGTTTTGTTTTCATGACGTTAATTTTTGAGCGGCAGATGCAAGATCACCTGCCGCTGATTTTGTTTACGATACCTCGATAACTCTTTTGTTGTCTTTTGGGGCACCTTCCATTTTGGGTACGTTAAGGGTAAGTATCCCTTTTTTGTACACGGCCGCAATTTCTTTGGAGGGGTCTACCGTGTTGGGTAATTTTAAATTCCGGGTAAAGGAATTGTAGTTGAATTCCCTACGTGTAAAGTTTTCTTCCTCTTCGGTCTCCTCATGGCTTTTTTCTGCGGATACCTCCAAGACATCATCTTTCATGGTGATGTTAAAGTCTTTTTTGTCAAAACCGGGAGCCGCAAATTCAATTTGAAAATCTTTGTCGTGCTCCTTAATGTTCATTGATGGATGAAATTTTTCCAAGTTGAAAAACTCATCATCAATAAATGCATCGCGATTGAAAAAATCAATCAAACTGTCGTTCCAAGGAAATCTCTTCCTGTCCATTTTTACCAGTGACATTGCTACTTGTTTTATAGATTAATTAGATTGCAATCCAACATGAAGTGTAAATCCACACTACACATTAGCTAAAGGCTTCTTCTTTTTAAGTACCAGTCCGGCATAATTGTAAATACCTGTTTTCAGGTCTTGGTAAGTTTCAACAAATTGAAGTATTTCAGTTTTGAGAACTTCATACTTTTCACTGTAATGATCATCGTGTTTGTCGGAGGCACATTCTAGAACACCTCCCAAACATTTCTCATTTTCCATTATCTTCTGCACCAAAGTATCCTTGAGGTCCGTACATTTTTCAAAATCGATATTGAACTGTTCCCAACGTTTGAATTGCTTCGGGGTTCTTGGCTCGAAAAGATAGGAATGAAGCAATTTTTCGATAAACTTCATTTCATCCGAGACAAATAACAAGTGGGATCTCCATGCCTGCAGATTTTCGTGCAATTTTTCTATGTTGCCCTGATTCGTCATGACCATGCGTTATTACTACAATTTAGTTTGTATGCTTTGCTTGGTCTGGTCGGTTAGTTAAATTGGGGAACAACCCACGAAACCCTAGACGATTTCTGGGAAACGGTCGTCAATTCCGAAGGATTGCTTTACCAATGCTTTAAATCGGTTCTGTGAAATACTGTCCGCTTTTTGAACAGTCAATACCCTATTTCCAATTTTAGGGTAGTTTTCCTCTAATTCAGCCATCAATTTTTCGGGTGCCTCCGCTGGACCAAAAATGTTTATCTGGTCTGCATTTTCCAATGCTTTGGCTATTCTATCGAAGTATTTTTTTAATTGATGCTTCTCTCTCTCCAAATATTTACTGTCCTGCACCACATCTTGGGGACCCCATTTGGTTTTGGAACGTGATCCTCCTTTAGGGTTAAAAAATTCAATTTCTGAGAGGATATGGAATTTTTTTTCCTTGCCCTGCTCCAATACAATTCCGTTGGCCTCCAACTTGTCCAACCATAAACCAACCTGTTTCATCACTACATTTTTATCAATTATCATTTAATTCCAAAATGGGTACTTGCGGGTCATACCCAATTTCCTTTACCAAGGGGTTCGATAATATGCTTCCGAAGAACAAATGTTTTCTGTTGATGAAAACAACCATATTTCCGCCGTTATCGATTACAAAATCTTCAATGCCCTTGGCTACATGTTTGGCCTGGACAAAATGGATTTCGAAATCTACCCCTTGTAAAATATCCTGCAACAATTGCTTATTGGTCTCCTGTTTTTTATTGAGAATTGGTTGATCGTCTTTTGTGAGATGAAGCACATTTATCTTTGCTTCATACAATTTGGTTATTTCTTTCAAGTGATTGATTTCCTTTTCCTTGAATGCAGTTTTAAAATCGGTAGGAAAAACAATCTCTTTGGGCGGTTCAAACCTATAATAATTGGGCACGGCAATCACGGGACAATCTTTAATATGCTCCATAATATGAACCGTATGTGTCCCAAAAATCCGAGCTTTGGATTCGGTTATCCCTTTGGTGCCCATTATTATAAGGTCGATATCTTTCTGGTCGACCAAATTCCGAACCGCTTCGGTCAAACTATTAAAAGTAATAATGGTATGGAATTTATGTTTATGGTTCTCTGGATGGAGTTTTATCATTTCCATCAACTTGTCCATACCTTGTTCCGCTTTTAATTTGGCTGCTTCAAAATAAGGCTCACCCGTTTCGGGCACCCTCATACTCTCCAACGTATACCCAGAGGATTGAAAAACGTGCAGGATATAAAAATCACAACGCACATTTTGATAAAGATCCATGGCATACCTGATGGCATTCAGCGCATTCTCTGAATAATCGGACGGAAGTAAGACTCTCTTATCCATGACATTATCCTTTTCATGGAATTTACCTCAAATTACAAATTAAAACTATGATAATTGTCAGCTTTAACCTTTTGGTAAGATTAAAAAGGGTACCCTCAATTTGGTGTTCAGTTCCTTTACCATTCCATTACCGATAAATTCCAAAAAGAAGTGGTGTGGATAATAGACCATGCTCAAAATGCCAATGTTCCAAAGCTCTACAAACTCCAAAATGGTCTTTACCTTGTCCTGAAAAATGGGCAAAACCACTTCTTTGGATCTGTTCTTGGAAATTCCATCAAAAAATACCGCCTTGTTCCCTTGTTTTCCGGGTGCTTCCCGACCTTCTTCTATACTCATTGGAATTATGGCCGCATCTACGGTTTTGGAAAAAAAATGGAGTGTTTCAATATTGGCATCCGAAATGGGATGCACATAACTGGAGGCAAAGGCAATCTTTTCCACCGGTTTAAAATCAATTTCGTGGGGCACGATCAAAATAGGAATTTGATCAACCTCACGAACCAGTTGCATGGCATTGTTGCCAAACAAAATATTGCTCTTCTCTTCTATTCCTTTGTTTCCAATTACCATTAAGTCTATCCCAAAATCCTTGGCATAGGCGGCAACTCCCTTACTCATATTGGAACACAATGAAGTTTTTACGAGTGTACGTTTATGGTTGGTACCGATATCCAAAATCAATCGGTGCTCCATGGCCTCCAATTCCGCATCTGAAGCTTCTTTTACTTCTTCCTGCTTTGAGTCTTGATCTGGCTCACAAACATGGATCAAATGGATCAGGCATTTCTCGTCCTTCAACAATTTGGCCACATAAAAAAGGGCATTGTACGAATTATTTGAAAAATCGGTAGGGACCAAAACTTGTAGCATAGCACATAAGATTATGGGTTATATGGGAGAACCAGAAAAGGGATTTCACTATGAAAACCGATGTTCTTGATCACAGGTTCCATGAATAATTTTTCGATTAGCGAATGTTTATTTTTTACCATGACCAACATTTCCATTGGGTTTTCCTTTAAAAAATCATCGATGGCGACAAGCAATTCTTGGTCGGGCAAATCGTAAAACTCAGTGTTGCGTTCCAATAGCTTTCCTTCCAAAAAGGTTTTGTTGTCGGATTGCGCTGCGGTTAATCCATCGGGATGTGCCACATGCAAAATGTGCAATTTGGAATGCCAGAGTTTGGAAAAGTTGAGCAAAAAGGGAAATTGGGCCTTATTATAATCCACCTCATAATCCGTAGGGAACAACATATTATGTGGGGTGGTATAAGCAAAGGCTGCGGGAACGGCCAAAACAGGTATTTTTAATTTATCAATGGACCGAACGGTATTGGAACCAAAAATAATCTCTTTGGCTCCAGTGGCCCCTTGAGTACCCATTACCACAAAATCGACATGCTCTTTTACAGACATGGATTCAATTTCATCCTCTAAAGTATTAAGCGCTGCATGGGTAAAATAGGTGTGTTTGGTATTGGGAAATTCCGTTTCAATTCGATTTCTGATCTTATCCAATTCCTCCTCTACTTGGTACCTGTGGTCATCCGGCAAACCAAATTGCCCTGGACTTCCAAAGGTATAATCCATTCGATATGCAGGAGGGGAATAGGCATGCATCACATAAAATACAGCTGTTGAATGCTCCAATAATTTAACCGCATAGGTAATGGCATTGTAAGCATTCTCTGAAAAATCGGTGGGCAAAATAACTCGTAACATTTTACTGGACTTTTACACCTTATCATTTCAAAAGTACTTCGATTCACAACTAAAAGTTATGACTTATATCACTTCTTAGCTTTTGAAAATCAAACTTTTAAAGAAACAGCTCTACAACCTCATGTAATTTGGGAATATGGCATTTCCAACCGAACTTTTCTACGATTTTGTGTTGGTATGCCTCCATGGCAGGTGGTTCCCCATGAATTAAAAAGACTTTTTCGGGAACATTTTTTATGGCTCCCATCCACTCTAAAAGCTCTTGCTGATCTGCATGTGCAGACAGACTTTCCAAATGGTGCACCTCCGCATTTATGGGGATGATTTTTCCAAAAATCTTAAGCTCGGTGGCTCCATCAAGTAATTTTCTGCCTCGGGTTTCTTCGGCTTGGTAACCTACCAAAAGAATGGTGGTCGACTCCAAATCTCCCAATTGTTGAATATAGGTCAACACCCTACCGCCAGTAACCATACCACTTCCTGCAATCACAATTTTAGGGCGGGGGTCGTCTATGGTCTCCCAAGTTTCTGCATAGGACTCCACCAATGTGATCCTATTTTGCATATTGCGGAATTCTGAAGGAGGTAGTTTATGCCATTCTGAAAAATGTTCGAACACCTTAAGCACATTTATTCCCATTGGGCTATCCACAAAAATGGGAATGTTGGGAATTTTGTTTCTCTTGTATAATTTCCATAATTGATACATAAGGGATTGTAGGCGTTCCACCGCAAAAGATGGAATTATCAATACGCCTCTTTCTTCGATGGCCTTGTCCACCAATTCATCAAGAATACTCTCCACATCTTCATCTGGATGTAATCTATCCCCATAAGTGCTTTCCACAAACAAATAGTCGGCCCACTCAGGTTGCTTGGGTGGTCTAAGCAATTCATCCTCTTGCCTGCCCACATCACCCGAAAAGACGAATATTTTTCCGAATACGTTCAGTTCAATATAGGTTGATCCAATAATATGTCCGTTGTAATTATACGTTGCTGTGCAGTTTTCGGATAGGGTATTGATTTCACCTTCTTCGACAGATTCGAAAAAGTTCAGACAAAAGGCCACATCTTTTTGGTTGTAAAGTGGCAATGCTGGGTGGTGCTTACTGTAGCCTTCTTCATTTGCCTTTTCAGCTTCCTCTTCCTGGATCTTGGCACTATCCTCCAAGATGATTCGGGCGATTTCCAAAGTTGGGGCAGTCCCCAAAATCTTTCCTCGAAATCCTTGTTTGACCAAAAGGGGAAGATAACCACAGTGATCCAAATGGCCGTGGGTAAGCAATACCACATCAATTTCGGAAACCTCAATGGGCAGTGGATCCCAATTTTGCTGTCGAAGTTCCTTGGCTCCTTGGAAAAATCCACAGTCTACCAAAATCTTGATCTCATCGGTATGCAAATAAAATTTGGAACCCGTAACGGTTCCCGAACCACCCAAAAAATGAATCTGAAGCTTTTGCATGATCTTTAATTTTTACACAACGATCTCATCTCTTTTAAAATTCGGTCTTTGCGACCTTTGGATACCCCAATTTCATCCAACAGCATATGGTGTTTGTCCAAATTTCTGAAAAGAACCAACCCTTTGTCCAACAATAATTTCTTTTCCCTATTGGAAAGCAACAAAGAGACTGTAATTGGGTACAAACCCAATCGATCTATCCTATCTTTAAGGCCATCTTCCAAAGGAAAATCCCAACTCAACAAGTATAATCCCGCACATTTCCCATATTGGAGGGCATCGCCCGTAAACTGGGTATTGGTCACAACCCAGCCTTGAGTTGTTTGACTTGGATGTTTCAACACATCCCTTACATCTAAATATCTGGAGTTGATATAGAGCGGCACTTTTACATCGCATTTTAGACTTTGGTCGCCATGGAACTTGCATTCAATTATATGTAAGGTGCCATTTTTACTGGCCAACACATCAATTTCATGGGACACACAGGTTCCTTGTACCATTTGTCCCACCTGAACGTCATAGCCTGAATAATGCAGTATACCCGCCACAAAACGTTCGAATGGAAAACCTGTTGGACCTAGTTCATAAATGGCCTTTTTAAGTTTGTATTTGGAAGCGTAAATGGATTTCTTCTTTTTTAAAAGGACAAAGGCTCTATTATGAATTTCTTTGGTGGTAATGCCCGGGTAGAGTTCATCTTGGACTTGCTCCAAAATCTCGTTGACCATGGCTTCGCTCGCCCCGCTATATTGAAGTGATCTCTTGAGCTTATGGATGGAAAAATGGACTTTCTCCCCTGTAGATTTTGTAATATGAAGCTGGTTGTCAGTCATATTACTAATTTACGGATCCTTTTAGTTGCAATACATGATTTTGTTCATATCCTTAATGAACATACCGCCTTAAAAAGAATTTTTGTCGATGTATTCTTGGAATTTTGCCCTGTGATGCTCAGAAACGGTAATTTGATTGTTGTTGATCAAGATAAGATTTCGTTCTACCTCTTCGATATAAGGTAGCGCCACGATGAAAGAACGGTTTACACGCATGAACCGCTCCGATGGCAATTCATTTTCAAGGGATTTTAAGGTCAACAGACTTAAAATAGGACTTGGGTTATCCTTGATCCAAATTTTCACATAGTCCTTTAATCCTTCAAAATAAAGCACCTGATCCAAGGCAATTTTTAATTGCTTATATCCCGACTTTACAAAAATAAATTCCTTTTCTATGCTATCTTGGGATTTGGCTGATTCTGTTTGTTGTGGGTGAATGCGGTCGTGGGCCTTTTGTACAGCTGATAAAAACTCGGCATAGTCAAATGGTTTTAACAAGTAATCCACAGCATCCACTTTATACCCTTCCAAGGCGTAATGATCAAATGCCGTTGTAAAGATGACCTTGGTCTTATCCTTTACAATTTTGGAGAGTTCCATCCCACTTAGATCTGGCATTTGAATGTCCAAAAAAAGGAGGTCAACAGGATTATCGTTGAAATTGTCCAAGGCATCAATGGCATTGGAAAAAGTACCCTTTAATTCCAATGAGGGAGTTTTGGTGATATATCCCTCAATCAATTTTAGGGCCATGGGCTCATCATCTACGGCAATACAACTCAAGGTACTCTTGTTCATAAATCAAATTCACAAAGGGATTTCTACGGTAACGTGGAAATGTCCAGATTCAACTTCCGTATGAAAATAATGCTTATTCGGATATAAAAGCTCCAATCTGTCCTTGAGATTGCGCAATCCGATTCCCGAACCACTTTCATCCGTGTGGGTTTTTGGAAAGTCGGTATTCTCCCCTTTGAATACGATTTTTTTGTTATCGTAAGTGATCTCGAACAGGATTTTGCTTTCTTCTTGTGCAGATACCCCATGCTTGAAGGCATTTTCAATCAATGAGATAAAAAGTAATGGCGGCACTTTCACTGTAGGATCAGGCTTTGGAAAATGATATTCCACCGTGGTTTTATCCGTCAAACGCAACTTGCTCAATTCGATGTATTTTACCAAAAATTCAAGTTCCATTGCAAGGGGCACCAATTCTGAACGCGTATCGTAAAGCAGGTAACGCATCAATTTGCTCAAACTATGGATGGTACTTTTGGCCTCTTCAGGCGAAATATCGACCAAGGCATAAATATTGTTCAGAGAATTGAAGAAGAAATGTGGTTGCAGCTGGTAATGTAGATGTTGCAGATCCGATTTCAACTGTTGATTGGCCGCTTCTTTCTTTTCCACTTCCGATCTGATCAAACGTTCCATGGTACGTAGGGCAACCGCCCAAACAATGGGCACCAAATAGGAAAGTGTTTGCACATAGTAGATCATGGTTCGAGGCGGCCCATCTCCATCTCCCCTAATTGGCCTTGGGAAAAAATACTCCGTTAATCCTTCCCTAATACTGATCATAAGGATCACCAAAACCACATTGGCGATTATAAAAACCACCTTTTGGTTTGAAAAGAACAGTTTGTCCGCCAAATAGAGATAGTTCAGGTAAAAAACTACCATGTATAAAAACAAAGGTATCCACGAAAATGCCAATACATGTTTAAAGGCCTGATCGGTATCGTAACTTAAAATATAGGGGAAACTGAACAAGACCACCCATACCATCACATGGAAAAGAACTGTACGCCATTTGTTTTTAAGTGCTCCCATGCTTGGTTTAGGTTATTCGTATCTTAATGCAGTTATCGGATCCAATGCAGATGCTTTACGGGCAGGGTACCATCCGAAGAAAATACCAGTTACCGCACACACAAAAAAGGAAACAATCACAGAATATGAAGTGATGATCGTTGGCCAGCCCAATACCCCTTTAATGAACAAAGTGGCTGTAAATCCAAGAATAACACCTATCAATCCTCCTGTTACACTGATCAATATAGCTTCAATTAAAAATTGCAATAAAATATCCGAACCCTTGGCACCAACAGACATGCGGAGACCAATTTCACGGGTGCGCTCTTTTACCGATACATACATAATGTTCATAATTCCGATACCACCGATCAATAAGGAAATACTGGCGATGGCCACCAATAATACGGTCAACATTTCACTTGTCGAGCTAAAGGTAGAAATCAATTCATCCATAGAAAATACATTGAAATCATCGTTCTCGTTGCTACCAATATCGTGTTGTCTGCGCAATATAGTGGATATTTCGTCAACCGCTCCTTGGGCATCTTCCTCGCTGATGGCAGAAGCCACAATGGATTGGATATAATCAATGGCCAAAATACGTTTTTGTACGGTGGTATAGGGTGCCAAAATCACATCATCTTGATCTTGACCAAAATTACTTTCCCCTTTTTCCGATAGCACCCCAATTATCTTGAAGGGAATACTATTGAAGCGAATCATTTTGCCAATTGGGTCTTCGCCATTGGTAAACAGGTTTTCCGCAACGGTTTGTCCAATCACAGCCACTTTTGCCGCTGATCTTACCTCAGCATTGGTGAACATGCTCCCATCTTCCAAATCCCAGATTTTAATATCCAAATATTCCGGATTTACCCCATAAATGGAAGTTGGCCAGTTGTTGGCTCCATTAATGGATTGTCCACTTCCACTCACTTGTGGGGTAACGTAGGCCAAAAGAGAAGCCTCCTCTTTAAGGGCTTCGTAATCTTTTAGTTTTAGGGATTGCATTTCGCTTGGATTCATTCGCACCCCGCCTCGCATATCGGCACCAGGTCTAATATTGATCATATTGGAACCCATGCTCGAAATTTCGTCCCGAATGCTCTGTTTGGAACCTTCGCCGATGGCCAACATGGCAATTACCGATGCCACACCGATTATTATACCCAACATGGTGAGCAATGTTCGCATTTTGTTCAGCACAATGGCCTTTAATGCGATTTTGATAAGATTTAATATCCTTGTTTTCATTCGTGGTCTTCTTTTGGTAATGCTGCCAATTCCCTTGCTGCATCGTTAATGTCGGTATTGATTTCATCCTTGATGATATGCCCATCTTTCAAGATCACCGTCCTTCCACTGAATTCTGCAATATCCGGTTCGTGTGTCACAAAGGCGATGGTTTTCCCCTTTCTGTTCAATTCCTGGAACAGCGACATAATTTCGTAGGAGGTTCTGGTATCCAAGTTTCCCGTTGCCTCATCCGCCAAGATAATCACGGGGTCGTTTACCAAGGAACGTGCAATGGCCACCCTTTGCTGCTGTCCACCAGAAAGTTGGGCTGGGGTGTGATCCAAACGTTCTCCCAAACCCACCATTTCCAAAGCTGCAACGGCTCTACGATGCCTTTCTTCTGAAGAAATTTTGTTGTTATAGATCAAGGGCAGTTCCACATTTTCTATCGCAGTGGTTCTTGGCAAAAGGTTGTATGCCTGAAAAATGAATCCAATTTTCTCGTTTCGGATGGTGGCCAGTTCGTTTCTGTTCAAACTGTTTACAGGCACACCATCGATAAGATAAGACCCTGAAGAGGGGCTATCCAAACAGCCCAATATGTTGAGCATGGTACTTTTTCCTGAACCACTGGATCCCATGATGGTAACAAATTCTCCTTCGTGAATATCCAAGGACACTCCTTTTAGGGCATGAACAATCTCATCCCCCATTCGGAATTCCCGTTTTAGGTCGTCTATTTTAATGATTGTTTTTGCCATGATTTCCTAGTTCTCTTTTTTCTTGTCGTTGTTACGTCCCGGTGGTTTTGGCATAAACGGACTTCCTGAACCGGCCTCCTCATCTGCCTCTGCATTGCTTATTTCCTTTAAGCTGTAGACCAATTCATCTCCTTCGGACAAACCGTCCAATACTTGCACATTAACTCCGTCACTGGCACCCAATTTTATATCTTTTGGCTGAATTCCGGATGAAGTCTTGCTCCATACAACCGTAACATTATCACTCGGTGGTTTTGGTCTATCGGATGGTGGTGTCATGGCCAAATCCTGTTGCTCATAATATTTCATCAACAGATCCATGTTAGGCTGAAAATTGACCGCCTTGGCTTCAATGGTCAACACATCTTTCAACTCCAAGGTATAAATGGAAATGGTCGCCGTAAGTCCCGGCTTTAATTTCAATTCTGGGTTTTCTGCTTCAATGACCACGGTGTAGGTTACCACATTTGATTCCACCGTTGGATCCAAACGAACTTGGGTCACGGTTCCCGCAAAAGTTTCACCTTGGTAGGCATCCACGGTAAACCCAACGCGTTGTCCTTCCACTACGCCACCTATATCGGCTTCGTCCACATCGGCTTCCACCTGCATTTTTTTCAAATCTTTAGCAATGGTAAACAAGGTTGGTGTCTCAAAACTTGCAGCAACGGTCTGCCCTTCATCAATTTCGCGAGACAGCACTACTCCATCAATTGGGGAATAAATATCTGCGTATCCCAAATTGGTCTTAGCTTCTGTCAAATTGGAACTAGACTGAATTACCGTGCTTTTGGATTTGTTCAAATTGTACAATGCTTCGTCATAATCTGCGGTGCTGATCACTTTATTTTCAAAAAGTACTTTCTGACGGTCGTAGATCTTTTGGTAATAATCCTTTTCATTTACGGCATTGTTGTAGGTTGCCTGGGCTTGAAGCAGAGCTGCCTTTAAATTGGTCTTATCCAATTCGGCCAACAACTGCCCTTTTTTTACTTTGCTGTTGAAATCCACATAGATTTTTTCTACTTCACCTGATACTTGTGTACCTACTTCCACTTCGTTCAAGGGTTCAACCGTTCCTGTAGCGGTAACCATGTTGGTCACCTCGCCCATTTGTGCATTTAGGGTTTCTGCCTTTACTTCGGACTGTGCTTTGCCCGACATCATGCTATACCCTATCACTGCAACCAAAATAACTCCAGCAATTATGGCTATGGATTTAATTTTTTTGTTTTTCATCTTGTTAAAGTTTTATTTCGTTTCCTTGGTAAAAATCGAGCAGTTCGTTGTACAGTATGCCCAAGTATTTTGCTTGTAAATAATTTAGTTGTGCGTTGGTGTAGGTATTTTGACTTATGACCAAATCCGTGGTGCTCAACGCATTGAGTTCGTATTTCCGTTGTGCCAATTTGTAGGACTCTTCGGCAGCATCACTTGCCACTTTGGAAGCTTCAATTTGTTCTTGTGCCGACTGGGCATTTTGCCAAGCGGTCTCTATTTTTTGATAAAGTTCTTTTTTAGCGGACTGCAATTGTAGTTTGGATTGCTCAATACCGATTTTGGCAGTGGCCACTTGGGCCTTGTTCTGATATCTTGAAAAAATAGGTACAGTAAGTGACAAACCTAATCTTTGGTTGAAGTTTACATCCAACTGGTCGGTAAAGGTAAGGTCGTTGGTACTGGTGTACCCAGAACCCACACTTCCCGTTAAGGATAAAGTGGGAAGAAAACCGCCTTTGGCGATATCCAAATCCTTTTCATTGATTGTGGTGTTCAATTCAGATGCTTTTATTTCTGGCATTTTGCCAATGGCATTTTGGTACACCATCATTTTATTGGGCACGGATTGACCTTCCAACAAAGGATTTTCCAAAGGTTCAATCTCCAAAACGACCATGGGATCTAATTCCAACAATTGTTTGAGCACAATGATCTGTTGAGCATAACTATTTTTGGCTGTAATCAGATTGGTTTTGTTGGTCGCGGCTTGGGAAAGGGCATCGGTATAATCGATCATGGCGATGGTCCCTGCTTCCAAACGAGCTTTGGCCCTTTCCACTTCTTGCTTAGATGCGGCCAAGTTGTTCTGTGCCACCTCAATGCTTTCTTTGTTGTAAAGAATTTGAAGGTAGGCCTCCAAAATACTGAGCGTAATGTTGTTTTTGGCTTCCTCCACATACAACTCGTTTTGCTCCACCATCAAACGGTTTTGCTTTATGGCATTGTTCAATTGATTTCCATTATAAAGGGTTACTGAAGTGCTCAACCCCAAATTGGTGGATTTTATCTGTTGGGAAACAAAATCACTGGTAATGGGGTCAATCGAGGAACCCCAAGAAAAGTTTTGTGACGCACTACTGCTTAAATTTGGAAGTTTTGCGTATTTGGATTGGGTTAGGTTTACCTCTGCTCCATCTTTATCCAAAGCCACTTGTTTAACATCTATACTGTGCTCCAAAGCGTAGGAAATACAATCTTGCAATGACCAAACTTGCTTGGTGGCCAAAGAATCCATTTCCTGAGCGTTAATTTGGAAGCCCAGTAAGAGAATAGCTGCTATTGCCTGAATCTTCATTGTTTTACATTTTGAATCAAAATTCCAATAAAGATGTAGGCGATTCGGAAGCGATAGACGTTTGCGGAAATCCGATCTACGAAATAGGGATTCCCGTCGATTTAATTTTACAGGAAATCAGCCTAAGAAAAAATTTTTATAAACCGAGCATGGGGAAGAAACTTGACCTATAACTTTCACCAATGGGAATGCGAACATCGTTGATCACAATTCGGTTTCGTTGCACCGTTTTGATACTGGCCACATTGACCACAAAGGATTTATGTACGCGCAAGAATTGGTTGGACGGAAGCTTGTTCAAAATCTCCTTAAAACTCATCAAGGTCAAAATCGCCTTGTTGGTTCCGGCAATATGAATTTTTAAATAATCTTTAAGGCCTTGGATGTACTCAATATCATCCAAATTGATTTTTACGCTTTCATATTCAGCTTTCACAAATATATATCCGGGAGATGATTTGGATGCCTCTCCAATTGATGGAAACACATTGCTTTCGGGAATTTGTGCACTGACGGATGGGCTTTTTCGGTACCCCAAAATTTCTTTGGCTCGAGAAATGGCCTTAATAAATCGGTTATAGGGAATGGGTTTTACCAAATAATCGATGGCATTCAAGTTAAAACCTTCCACCGCATATTGGGAATAGGCCGTGGTAAAGATAAAAAGTGGGGTATTGTCCAACGAGTTGATAAAATCGATTCCATTGATCTGCGGCATTTCTATATCACAGAAAATAAGGTCGATATTTTTTTCCTTGATCACACTGATCGCCTCCAAGGGATTGGTAAAAGTACCCTCCAAAGAGATAAAATCCATTTTTTGGCAGTAATCCACCAGTACGTCTATGGCCAAGGGCTCGTCGTCAATAATAATGCACTTCATGGTTCACTTGGTTTTGTTATAGGTTTAGTGTAAGGTTTACGATATAGTTTTCGCCATTATCCGTAATATTCAGTTCATGGGTGTTCGGATAAAGCAATCGCAATCGGTTTTTAATGTTCTCCAATCCAACCCCTGAGTTTTTATTTTGTTTTCGCTGTACACCAATCTTGTTTTCCACCCTTAGCACAATGTTATTTTGATTGATGGAAATATTGATGTTCACAAAAGTTTTTCCCGTATAATCCGTTCCGTATTTAAAGGCATTCTCTATAAAAGAAATGAAAAGTAAGGGAGGAACTTCTTTATCCCGCTCATCTCCCGAAATTTTTAACTTAACATTCACAGAATCAGACAATCTGAGCCTTTGCAGCTGTACATAATTCTTAATATAGTCTATTTCCTTCGCCAAAGGGACCCTCTCCTTATCTGCCTCATAAAGCATATATCGCATCAATTCAGAAAGGGAGATAATGGCTTCTGAAGTATTGGAAGAATTTTTTACGGACAGCGAATAAATAGCGTTCAACGAGTTGAACAAGAAGTGCGGATTCAACTGGGTTTTTAAAAACTGAAGTTCCGAACTAACTTTCTCCTTTTCAACCACTTGTCTAAGGTCCTCATTTTTACGCCACTCCACATACATTCGCAACAGACCACTGATAAAAATAGGAGCGCTCAAATTGAGCATTGAAAATAGTTCCCGCACAAATCGTCCTAAATCGTGGTTTTCATTTCTGGGCCGGAACAGCCTTTCTTCCGGCTGAAATGGGAATGCCATATTTATTACAACCCCAGAAACCAATATAATCCCCAGACAGGTTGCTATATAAATAAGGGTGTTTTTACCCAATAACAATTTGGGCACCAATACAAAATAATTGAAATAGAATAGGGCAATGATCCAAACCAATCGAACTGGCAAGTCGGGTGGAATTCTTCTAAACTCAAAAAAGAAAGGGTATAAAAAGAAGCCATAAAACAGCGCCCAAATAAAAAAATGGATGAAAAAGATACGGATGTGCCTTCGATCAAGTGTCATGGTTGCGATTTAAGGCACCAAAATTACAATATCCATATCCATAAGTTCCTCCAAAGTCACTATTGGGCTCGTCCTTTCCTCAATTTTAGAAATGACCAGATCAGCGACTTGCTCGGCATCTTCGGGTGTGGCAAAAGTTTGCATACCGTTTACCGCTGGAACATATTCTTGCTGCACCACCAATTCATCCCCATAAAAAATTTGATAGCCATAACCTTGATCTACGGCAATCACCACTTTTTCCAATTTTGTTGGTTCCTTTTTTGGGGTTGATGCCATTTGTGTTACGGCAAAAAATACTAGACCGACCACAACAGCCAAAACAACTATTTTAACGGACTTTTTCATACTTTGATTTTAACTGGATTGGGACCAAAGGTTTTTGACCTCCAGCCCCAATTAACACAAACTAAAACTGACTAGTTAAAAATTAATCTTCATCATCATATTCATCAAAAGGGAAAAACTCATCTATATCATCCAGATAAAGCGTCCCTGTGCGGCCCATACCAATAAAGGCCCTTGAAGAATTTGAAAAAGCTATTGCATCTTGTCTTGTTGAGCCTTCGAAACCGGTCCGTTCTTCCCAAGTATCGGTAGAAGGATCATATTCCCAAACGGAGTTGGTCGCTCCATTTCTTTCGCCACAGGCGATGTATCCGTAGCCATTCATTTCAAAACCTACGGCATTGCTTCTTTCCACTTCATAATCATCCTCTTCGTCGATATCGGTCAATTTGCTCCAACTTTCGGTGCTAGGGTCGAATGCCCAAAAATCTTCTATGTACACTCCGTTGGAAACCCCTGTTCCCATATAAACAATACCATTGATGGCAAAGGTGGTCGCCGATCTTCTCTTGCTTCCCCCAAAACCTTCCAACTCTGTCCAAGTATCGGTTGCAGGATTGTATTTCCAAAAGTCCTTTTTATCGTTTTCACCATCATAACCCGTACCGAAATAACCGTAGCCGTTTATTCCAAAAGCAAGGGCACTTCGTCTTATGATCCCATCGGGCAAAGAGGCTATTTGCGTCCATGTATTTGTGGATGGATCATAGCCATAAAAATCGCCCAATTCATCAACACCGTCATAACCGGAACCGATGTAACCCTTACCATCAACCTGAAAACCTACGGCCGCATTTCTAGCTGCACCGGGAAAATCGGCTTTTTGTGACCAATAATCCCCTTCCATATCATAAGACCAAAAAGAGTTTAGGTAATCATCACCATCATACCCCACACCCATATATCCAATATTGTCAATCACAAATCCCGAAACACCACTCCTTGGTGTACCGTCAAATTCGGATCTGTCCACCCAGTTACCGATTTCTTCTTCATCGTCGCTTGAGCAACTGGACAATAAAAGCACAGAAAGTGCAAAAACAACTGTTGGTTTAAAATATAGTACTGCTTTTTTCATGCTGTCATTTAAATTTTCGACAAAGTTAATTTTGGATTCAAAGGGCTGGTTAGGGAATATATAAAGCCACTGATTTAACATATGAACTCCCCATATTGATCTACGAACGCGTCTATGTGGTTCGTAGTCAAAAAACTTGAATTGGTCTTAAAAGTATGGAGGTTGGTCTATCCGCATTTTAGCGGGGTATCTCTCGATTTACATTTGCTTCAAATTAAATTTATGAGACCATTTTACTGGCTTTTTGGCCTTTTTGTTTTCGTGCTGGCCTCTTGCACTTCAGAAAACTATAATGCATCTGATTTTGTGGCGGGCGAATCGTTTACGGACAGCAATCTCAGGGTTGTTTTGGTGGATACCTTGACCATTAATACCTCCACCATGAAATTCGACAGTATTATTTCGAGTGAAGCGAATAGAATTTTGGTTGGGAAATATACCGACCCTGTTTTTGGCGCGGTACAATCTTCCAGCTATTTTGGCATGCTTCCTAACGAATACACCATTGATGATGAAGCTGTGTACGACAGCATTGCCCTGATTTTGGTTCCGGACAACTACTACTACAACGACACGCTCCAAACCAACAACATTCATGTAAAAAGGTTGACAAGTGCCTTGACCACGGGCGAGGACGATTATTTTTATAACACCACAAAGGCCCAATATGAAGACCAGGACTTAGGTGTAATCAATTACGCCCCAAGACCATGGACAGCAGATACGTTGGAAATAAAATTATCCGATGATCTCGGCAAGGAATTCTTTACCAATTTCCAGGAGAAGTTGATCACGACCTCCGACCAATTTAAGGACTATTTTAAAGGGGTGGCGCTTTTACCTGGTGAAGACGATAATGGCTCTGTAATCGGTTTTTCCAAATCCACTACAACTTGTGTTATCCGGGTATATTACAGTATAGAGGAGGAATTGGAAAGGGTGGACGATTATTTGGAAATTGCCTTGGACCAGACCTCCAGTCCCATTCCCTTTTTTAATCAAATAAAAGCTGAAAATCCTTCCGAAAATTTACAGAATCTGGTAAACCAAGAACTGAATCTAAGCAGTTCCGAATCCGATGACCTAAGTTTTATTCAATCAGGGGTCGGGATTGCAACCCGTATTCAGTTTCCTTACCTAAAATCCATGTACGACCTCAATGGTCAGGGTACCATTCTGGATGCCACCTTAAAAATAAGGCCCGCATTGAACTCTTATGACGACAATCTGATCTTACGTGATACACTTGCCGTTTTTATTGTTGATCAAAACAACGATCTCACCTCCCAATTGTTGATTCAAGATTCCGCTCCTGTGTACGGTATTTTAAATCGGGACAATGAGGAGTTCAATGATATCTACTATGAATTTTCCATTGGTGGTTATTTGGATGAACTATTAACCACAGAATTGGAAACCGATGATGCACTGATCCTACTGCCGGACAGCTATATCTCCACTGTGGACCGATTTATTCTAAATGGAATGGACAATTCGGAATACAGTGCCCTATTGGAATTAACCTACGCAATATATGATGATGAAGATGAATAAGATTTTAATCACTTTACTTTTTGCCCTTTTGATGCAATCTGTTATCACCGCACAATCGGAAGGCTTAACCAGTTCACCTTATTCCTTGTACGGGTTGGGAATCATTAATCAGACCAGTATAGGCCGTGCCAATGGAATGGGATACACAGGGATCGGATTAAAAACAGATACGGAGATAAATAACCTTAACCCTTCCAATTTTGCCCTGATTCCCAAGAATTCTTTTTTTTACGATGTGGGCGTTGTGGGTGAATTTAACAGCTATAGCAATACGGGGAACAACGAATCCAAAACAACGCTCAATTTTTCCAATCTGGCATTTGCCTTTCGTATAGCGGACCGATTGGGGGCAGGCGTAACATTGGTTCCCTATTCCGATGTGGGGTATACGTTGTTGGGACTGGTAAGTAATATTGAAGGATCCAATGAAACCTTTGAAAGTAACGTAAACGGACTTGGTGGTTTGAACGACCTAAGTTTTAATGTTGGATATGGATTGTCCGATGCCTTTAGATTAGGAATCAAAGCCACCTTACTTTTTGGTAAAATTGAGGAAACTGAAACTTTTAGTATCAGTGGAAGCTACTTTGCCTTGAATGAAACCACCAATTACAGTGGATTTCGTTTAGGCATGGGCATGCAATTCGATGTTACGGATAAAATTACAATTGGAAGTACGGTACAATTGCCCGTTACGCTTTCCGGTAGTTTAACCCGTTCGGTGCACAAAACTTTGGATGGGGAAGAAATCAATGTTGAAGATGAAGAAACCGACGATGTATCAGGTTTTAAGTTGCCTTTGGAAATCGGTTTTGGGATGAGTGCCAGAATTATTGAATCAATGACCCTTTCTGCAGACTACAAAAAGAATTTCTGGGACACCACGAATCAATCTGAAAATATTGGCACCTATGCCAATCAAGATATATATGCTTTTGGCTTGGAGTACCTAAAAAACCCAAGAGGTTATAAATATTGGGAACGTATGCGATTTAGAGCTGGATTCAACTACGACAATGGTTATTTGGCCTTGAACAATACGAAAATTGATGGGTACACCCTTACAGCAGGTATCGGGCTACCAATGGGCCGAGCCTCAAATTCCATTCTCAACCTTTCCTACGCTTATGGATCTAAAGGTCAGGTTCAAAACATTTTGGTCAAGGAAAATTTTCACACCCTTACCCTGAATTTAAGTTTGGAGGACCTTTGGTTTAAGGAGCGTAGAATCAACTAAATTGCGTTCATTTTACTCATTACCAGATTATTACACTTTTATTTTTTTTAGGGACATCATAATTGGTGTCCCTAAATGATTTTATCCCCTTTTTTCATTAACTTGTAAGTAGTAAATGAGTTTCAATTGGAAATTCATTTTGCTGCTGATCTTTATAATTTTCTTCCCCCGAAAAGATCAAATGATCAATCTATTATTGATTAGGTTCGATTTGGAAAGTCTCCAAATATGCAAAATCCCGAAAGTATCGGGACAATAGGTTTGGCGAACCAATCAAACAATGGAAATAATTACCGACCAAAATAGTTACCGTGTTGAAGTGAGGGGGCCGATTGTAAATATTTTTGGGTTAGGGTATGAGTTTCGAAAAAGCAATTTAAAGATAAGTACCATGAAACGATTAAAATCCTTATTGTTGACCTTGAAAAACCATTTTCCCTTGTTCCTTGCAATGTCCGTATTTGGTTTTTATGGCTGTAGCAGTGGTTATTTGACCAAATCCAAAAACTACAGCAATGTCAAGAGGGAATACAAGAACATCGTTGTTATTGCCAAATCCAAAAGTGAGATTTCCCGAAGGTCCTTTGAAGATAGACTCGTCGCACAACTTTATGAAAAAGGTGTTGATGCGACTGCATCCTATAATATTCCTTATTTTGATGCAAAACCTTTGCAAAGTGAAGGTGATATCATGAATTTGAAAGAACGATTGGTAGGTGATGGATACGATGGCGCTGTGATCACACACATGGTCGATTCCCAACAATTTGTAACGCAAACCCCATCAAGTGCAGTTTATTATCCGGGACCACGATATCGACGGTTCGGTGCCTATTATTCCTATTATCCGGCATACAATTGGAATTCTACCTATGTTGATACTGGAATGCAATATTTCTTTGAAAGTGCACTTTACAGTTTGGACAATTCAGATGCAGACAATTTACAGTGGGTGGGACAATTTAAAATTGTTGACCCGGTTGACATCGACAAGACTATCGAAAAATATAGTATTGAACTTGCAGGTTTACTGACTGAAAACAGTGTGCAAGCACAGGAATAATAGAATCGAAGCACAGAAGTGCAATTTGCCATTATCCTTTGCTTTTAACCATAATGTGTGCTTTTTTAGCCATCAGCCAAACGAAATATAAAGATTGAAACGCCTTATGCTACAAAAGAGGATTACCATAAAAATATTTTGATCGCTATGGCAATCATACCAACGCTTGGCTTAATCATGCATTTTATGAAGAATTAATTCCAATACTAAATCTTAAGTGTCCAATGTCCTCAAAAGCTAATTCATACTCAATTTGGAAGAACTAATTTGCGGTTAACTGAATTTTAAACTTCAAAAGCATACCTATGAAACATCCTGTCAACCTAGTATTAGTACTGTTTCTTTCTATAGGAATTTTTCAAACTTATGCCCAAAGTATAGAGGTTTCCGCCAGCTATGGTTATCAGTTTGGCACCAAACTTAACTACGGAAGAAATTATCTAAAAATAAAAGATAGCGACCAGTACCACATTACGGCCGGCTATGATATGGGATATGTTGGCGCTGAAATATCCTATACACGAATGGGCAGTGAGTTAAGAATGCGGGATGTCAATTACACCAATGGAGAGGAACGATTGTCGGATATTGCCGTGGATTTGATCCAAGTAACTGGATTAAAATATTTTGGCAATGATAACATAAAACCATTTTTGGGCGGTGGTTTGGGTTTGGCCATATTAAGTCCTTCTAACGAAAACCGTGATCTGACCGACCGCGATTTAAGTTCCTCGACCAAATTTGCATTTTCTGCAAAGGGCGGGGTTAAAATGTTGTTGGCCCCACGATTGGGAATTATTTTGCAAGGACATTTGTTTTTTCCTGTTGAATGGGGAGGATTATACGTGGGTGTTGGTCCAGGGGGACCAAGCACTGGCGTAAGTGTTAGTACAACCACCATTATCGGAGCCTTATCTGGAGGTTTCTTTCTTAAACTAAACTAGATATATGAATTATCATTTTGCAAAGTTTCGATTGACCTCCATTTGCTTCTTTGGATTTAGCATTATGCTTTGTCAGCAGATTTTGGGTCAAAAAGAAACGTCGGATAATGATAAAAAAATTACGGCAAAAGTATTCCCCTACATTAATTACAGTAGAACATTGGAACTTCAAATGGGCGTTGTTGGGAGTATGATGTATCGACTATCAGAGAAAGACACCATCTCGCCAAAATCCATGTCGGGAGTTATGGGAATATACACCACCAATGACTCTTATTTGGTCGGAACCTTTCATAGATGGTTTTTAAAGGAAAACGATTGGCGACTTACCTTTTACCTAATGAACGGCACACAAAGAGCCCAAATATATGTTTCTGAAGTGGAGCAACCCGGGTTTGCCGATTACGCCTCCAATATCACGGTTATCAATCTGACCGCCCTTCGAAGAATAAAAAATAAATGGTACGGTGGTCTTGGTTTCATTTACAACATTACCGACACCGAATTTGAGGATAGCGAAGAAAAAAATGAAAACAATTACTTGGGATTTTTGGTACAGTCCTCCATCGATAAACGAAATCAAATTTATTATCCTACCAATGGTTCTTTGACCAATATCCAATGGAATTCCTTTCCTACGGCTTTGGGCAATGATGAGGATATCAATATTATTTCCCTGAGTTATAACAAGTTTTTTGACTTTTCCAATAACAAAAATGTTCTGGCATTTCGTGGGCATGCCGAGTTTGGTCTTGGCGCGTTGAATTTTGAACGGCAAGTGGTCATCGGGGGTAAAGATATTCGGGGCTATTCGGACGGAAAATATCGAGGGGATGCGATTTTTGCACTTCAAGGAGAATACCGTCTAAACTTCAACAAAAATATGGGACTCGTGGGTTTTTTGGGAGCAGCTACCATATTTGGCTCCATAAACGACGAATTCAACGGTAAACTCTACCCCGGAATTGGAGCGGGGTACCGGTACACTGTTTTTAAAGAGGATCATTTCAACATTGGATTGGATGGGGCGATCGGCAAAGACGATTGGGGCCTTTATTTTAGGATTGGAGAGTCTTTTTAAAAGGGTTTGATCATTACATTCAAGTTCATTTCTATAATTTTACAAACTTTAGACCTCAATTGATAAAACGCACCCCATTTAAATGAGATTATTCATTTTTCT
This sequence comes from Allomuricauda sp. NBRC 101325, assembly GCF_030268205.1. Lineage (GTDB taxonomy): Bacteria > Bacteroidota > Bacteroidia > Flavobacteriales > Flavobacteriaceae > Flagellimonas. Next base: position 209,303 of record NZ_BSQF01000004.1, on the reverse strand, counting down.
GTTATGCCTGGTCGTAGTATCCTGTGCAAAATCCAAGCAAGACCAAGGAGAACAATTATATGCAATGCATTGCGCACGATGCCATACCCTACCGAATACGGAATATCTCACAAAAGAATTATGGGCCGAAAACATCTTACCTGATATGGGGGCTCGAATGGGAATTAGAGACCCCAAATTCAATCCCTTTAAGGGGTATTCCTTTGATGAGCAATATGAATTGATCGAGCAGGGCATTTATAGTTCCGTACCTACCATTTCGGAGGAAGATTGGGAGCTGCTCAAAGCCTATATCATTCAAAATGCACCCGAAGAACTCCCCGAGATTCCAAACCGGGAAACGCAACCCTTGGATAAATTTAAATTCAATCAGGTTGCTTTGGACAGTATTCCTGGAACAACAATCTCTTTTTTGGATTTTAATAAATCTTCCCTATCGATTGTTACCGGTGAATTGAATGGAAGTATCAAACAATATCAATTCAAAAATGATACAACCGAACAATTTTATACAGCTCCCAGTCCTGTTACTGCAACCACAAATACGGAAAATGGCACTTTTATTACCGCAGTTGGTATTTTGGATCCTTCCCAAGAAAAAGAAGGCGCCATTTTTTTAAAACAGGGAGATTCGATATCCACATTGGCATCGGAACTACATCGACCTGTACATACTTTGATTCATGATTTTAACAAGGATGGCAAATCCGAGATTGTAATCAGTGAATTTGGAAACTTAACGGGTGCCCTTTCCCTTTTAAAACAAAATGATCAGAGTGTATATGAGAAAAGCATTTTGATCCAAAATCCTGGTGCCATGAAGACCATTGTTAGGGATTTGGACAAGGATGGCAATGATGATATTGTTTTTTTAAAGGCGCAGGGAGATGAATCCATTATGGTTTTATACCAAAAAGAAAATTTGACCTTTTCTCGGGATTATCTAGTTCGTTTTAGTCCCATTTACGGTACAAGTTGGTTCGAAATGGTGGATGTAGACAATGATGGCGATGAAGACATTATTACCGTTCATGGTGACAACGCCGACAAAACCCAAATATTAAAGCCGTATCACGGTATGCGTATTTACCTCAATAATGGGAATAATGAATTTGAGGAATCCTATTTTTATCCCATGTACGGTGCCACGCGAAGCGAAACTGCAGATTTTGACCAAGATGGGGATATGGATATTGCCTTGATTTCTACCTTCCCCGATTATGCTGATCGACCGGTTAATTCTTTTATTTATTTGGAAAATACGGGTAACCCTGAATTCGAGTTTATCACAAGAACCTTACCGTTGGAGGCTGATGGTAAATGGTTTTTAATGAAAGCTGCCGATGTTGATGCTGATGGGGACCAAGATATTATTTTGAGTGCTTTCACCTATTTCTTCAGCTCAATCCCCAAGGACTTGGCAGAAAAATGGAGCGCATCATCCGCCGATCTTTTGATCTTGGAAAACACGCTCCATTAATTTAATTCTTGATTTTTTATGTTGGAAAACTAGCTTTTAGAGTACACCAAAAGCTTGCCCTTATTTTGAGAAACTATGATGTAGGGCTCACCTCCACCTGCTCGTTCCACCAAAATCATATCCTTTCCATCTCCAGATACCTTGAATCCACTTTCTTCGGCATTTTTAAACTCAAAACCGCCATTTCCGTCACTCACTAAAATTCCGCCATTGAACGCATCGTATCTTCCAAAGAAAGCTTCATTGCCATAATCATTACCGATCATAAGAATATCACCACTATCGGACCCTGCCTTTATCATGCATTTTATAGGTGCTGATTGGGATTGCCAGGGCAATTCGGCCAGCGTGAAATTACCATTTCCGTCATTTTGAAAATAGCTGGTTTGATCATGGTTCGCCACCAATTCCATAACACCATCAAGTTCTTCAGGTGTAAATAGTTCATCTTTGGTAGTTCTGGCAAACTCCCTAAAATAGTCAAACTTTTTTCTGAACATTGGACTTTGCGACATCAAATCCCCCCAATAATTAACTGGATAAGGCTCGTATGTTCCATTTTCGAAATTACCTTTGATATAAGAGAACATTACGGGATCAATAGCACCGTTATTGTCAAAATCCTTTGCCAACATGGTCACAGGTCTGTCTTGTGAAGGCTGATAAAAATTATTGGAACCTAGATTTCCTGCTATCAAGTCGATATCACCATCGTTATCGAAATCATCGGCCAAAACACATTCCCACCATCCAGATAACTGCTGCAATCCAGATGCAGCTATAGCTTGAAAAGAATCTTTTTTATTGAGAAATACGGTAACTGGCATAAATTCTCCCACCAAGATAAGGTCCATTAAATTATCCTTATCAACATCTGCCCATTTGGCATCTGTGATCATCCCCAGGTTCCTAAGTTCTTTATTGTATTTTTCCGTAACATCGACCAATATCCCATTTTCGTTTTTAAGCAAATAGGAATCATCTGCTTTCGGATATTGGGCGTAAGGTGTGCGTCCGCCAACAAATAGATCTACAAAGCCATCTCCATCAAAATCCGCGGCCTCGACTACCGAACCACTTGATTTTATCTCCGGCATTTTATCTGTTGATCGGGTAAACTTTCCATTGCCCTCATTGATCATCAAATAATCCTGATATAGCTCTGATCCCAAATCAAATTCATTGCTCCCAGAAACCATGTACATATCCAAATCGCCATCGTTGTCCAAATCAAAAAGGGTTAGACTGGTCTCTTCATGGGCTTTGCTCTTCTCATCCTCAAACAAAACTGTACTGGTAAAGTTTCCTGTGGCATCTTGCCAAAAAATGATAGGAGAATGTCCTGCTGAGCTACCGATTACAAAATCCTCAAAACCATCACCATTGATATCCCCTTTGGCCAGTTTCGGCCCATTTTGAGTCAACTTATGCGGAATTGTCGGTTGTACATAAAAATCAGCCTTGTCTTCTTCTTTATGCACAAAACTCACCCCAATTTGGTCTGATATTTCATGATAGATCGGGTCTGTTTTCTTAGGACTCAATGGAAAAGTCAAAGCAGTATTTGAAGCCAAGCTTGCATCGGTATAACTTACTTTAAGTTTTTGATTGCTTGCAACTTCTTTTATAATCTGTGATTTACCATCGGGCCATAAAATCTCCAATGAAGCAATATGCTGTTCATCCCCGATTCCAAAATGGGCGACACTTTGTACCGTGGACAAATATCCGCGATTTAATTGGTGCTCATAGTATTGGAAACTGCCATCATTGAACCGAACGGCTACTTTAGTGCCCAATCCTGCCCTATTGTTCTCTGGACCTTGCAAATCCAATTGTAGGTAATTTTTATTGGTACGGGCATCCTGCTCCAGATTGTTTTTAAAAATAAATGCCTCATCATTAATGTTGCTCACCACATAATCCAAATCCCCATCGCCATCCAAATCGGCAAAAACAGCTCCGTTTGAAAAGGATGGAATGCTCAAGCCCCACTCTTTTCCCACATCTTTAAATTGTCCGTTACCCTCATTTTTATAGGCGTAGTTTGGTATTTTAACCACTGGAATTGAATCCAATATTTGTGCTGTGCTCAAATATCTTTGTACGTTAAAATTAAATTCCCCAAAATCGAGGTCGGTAATATCGCGAGGAAAGCCGTTTGTAATTAGTAGGTCCTTTTGGCCATCGTTGTCTGCATCCACAAATAATGGAGACCAGCTCCAATCGGTTTTGGAGACTCCTGCCATCAAACCAATTTCACTATAAGGAACGCCGGGACCTTGCCCCATTTGAAGCATGTTACGCATGTATTGATATTCAAAGCCGTACCTATCATTCATATGGTAATCGTTATAATTTGTGGCTTTGATGGTTGTTTTAATCCTGTTGTTGGTTTCACCGAGCATATCGAGGGTCACAATATCTAGATATCCATCATTATTGAAATCCGATATGTCGTTACCCATGGAAAACTTACTTTGGTGCTTTACATAATCTCCTATTTTATTGGTAAAGGTGCCGTCCCCATTATTGATATAAAGAATATCATTGCTCAAATAATCGTTGCTCACATAAATATCGGGCCAGCCATCATAATTTAAATCAGAAATGGCAATTCCAAGGCCATAGCCCTCAATGGTAATACCTGCTTCCATGGTAACATCGGTAAAGGTATTGTCTCCATTATTGCGGAATAATCGGTCGTTACTCAAAGCTGAACCGTCAGTGATTTTTTCCCGGTAATTGGATGGAAGTACATGGATATCCACATTGTTGAGTACGTACAAATCCATTAATCCATCTTTATTGTAATCCAAAAAGGCAGCATTCATGCTGTTGTAGTTGCCCGCAATGCCATATTCTTTGGCCATTTCCTTAAAAACGGGAACACCATCCGCATTTACCCCTTGGTTTACAAAAAGGATGTTTGCCTTTTCCTCATCGGATTCGTACATGGCGGTACAGACATAAATGTCCAATAAACCATCGTTGTTGATATCGATAACTGCCGTACCTGTTTTCCATTGGTCACTGGCGGCTACCCCAGCAGCATCGGTAACATCTTTAAATTTAAAATCACCTTGATTGAGATATAACTTATTGGATACCTGATTACCGGTAAAGAACAAATCGGGTTTATCGTCATTGTTAAAATCACCCACAGCAACACCACCTCCGTTAAAAATGTACTCGCTGGTCAGAATATTAAAGCTATCGGTCTCAATAATTTTATTGTTGAATGTTACGCCGGATTTTTTTGATGGAATTTGAGAAAATAAAGTGTCTTCTTTCTTCTCTGAACATGAAATAATTGACGCGATTACGACTGCTGTTGCTATATATTTTTTAATCACTGTTGCTGATGATTTAGTAAGGTTTGATTGAAAAATAAAAAGTAATAAGAGTTTTTATGACTACAAAGCACTAAGCTTTTATTAGTCAAAAATTAACCGATTATTTATAAATAAAATCTTTAAAAAAAACTATTGACACCCAAATAATATACTGGTTTGCAATGGGATACAAAATTATTATAATAAAAATAGGTTGCCAAAATGAATTGGCAACCTATCCAACTAAATTAAAATTTAACTAACTCAGACTCTAATCTTAATAACCAGGGTTTTGTGTTAAAACACCACCACTTTGGTCAATTGCGTTAACTGGGATTGGATACAGATCGTGTTTTGCTTGGTAAGCACTAAACTTGGAATCATATCCAGAAAGGTAAAGATCCTCTCCTTCGTTTTGGATGTAGGTATTGATGGTTTCCATCGCAACACCCCATCTTCTCAAATCGAACAATCTGTGACCTTCCATTCCAAGTTCCAAACGACGCTCAAAACGAACTGCTTTTCTAGCGAAAGTTTGGTCAGCAAAAGAAGCGTATGGCTCAATCTGATAGTTGGCAGCATCAGCTGTACCATCAATGGTTTGAACATAGGTCATGTTCTTGGCTCTGTTACGAACTTGGTTCACATAGTTCAATGCCAATGCCAAATCTGGGGTTGGCTTTTCAACTGCTGCCTCTGCGGCCATCAACAATACATCTGCATATCGCAAGATATTGTAGTTGATACCTGACCAGTCGGAGCCCCATCCTCCCGTACCACGGTTGGCATCCACTTCATCGGCTTGGTATACGTTCTTCTTGGGAAGGTATGGTCCTGAAATATCTTGGAAGGTTGCCCTGATCCACTCTTTACCTGGATTCAGACCAAAACCGTTATAATCGATTCCTCTACGGGAAACGGTATAATCCAATCTTGGATCCAATGGTCCAGCATGTGGTGTAAATGGATCTGCACTGATGATTCCATAATCACTGGCCACATCTGTATCGGCATAGGTATCCAACAATGGCAATCCACTGCCATCGGTTTGGTAAGCATTTACCAAATCCTGGGTTGGCTGGTAGAATCCACAACAAGTACCTAGCGGTCCACCACCTGGGTAGTTCAATGTACCTGCTCCATTACCATTGAAGGAACGACCTGTATCCGCAGAAAACTGAATGGCAAACAAGGATTCCGGTCCGTTCTCTCCTGCAAAATTGAAGTTGTTCACAAATTCTGCATTCAAGGAGTATGGTCCGTTGTTGATCACATCGTTCAATTGGGTCAAAGCGGCATCATACTTACCTTGGTACAACAACGCTTTTCCAAGCATTGCTTTTGCTACCCAAGAATTTGCTCTACCAACTACAATATCAGAACCCAACATTCCAATGGCCTCGGTCAAATCAGCCTCAATCTGTGCCCAAATTGGACCTGGGTTAGGTTGGTTGAATTCTTGGTTTTGCAAGTTCTCAACAGAAAGGAATGGAACATTTCCATAAAACTTTTGAAGCTCAAAATTATAGTAAGCTCTTAAGAAAAGGGCCTCACCTGCTTGTTGGGTAAAATCACCTTCTGGAATTTGACCGATCAAATCCAAAACGGCATTACAACGGTTTACACCACCAAAAATGGCGCTCCATCTTCCCAAGAACCAGTTGTTACCTGTCTGCCAGTCCAAAGTCTCTATCTGGAACAAAGCTGTGTTATCACCATCGGTACTACCTCTGTGTGCATCATCGGATACCACATCGGACCACCAGTTATCACCACCAGCTGCAACACCTTCTCCTTGACGGTTGATACGCTCACCGTCCATGGCGGAGTATGCAGCGGTCAATTTAAGATCTACACCCAGTGCATTCTGCAAGGCCTCATCCGAAAGTGCTCCTGTTGCTGCCTTTTCCGTAAAGTCTTCACTACAGGACCATAGCAAGAGTCCTGCTAGTATGGTTGAATATATTACTCTCTTTTTCATTTTTTAAAATTTTAAATTAACCCCGAAGGAATAAATTGAAGCTAAAGGATAGTTGTTATCGGAAACACCTATTGTAAGGTTGTCAATGGCTCCATTGTCCAAAAATCTTGGTTGTAGTTCAGGATCAACACCATCATAACCAGTGATAGTAAATAGGTTGGTACCTTGAACGTAGAAACGAACACTGTCCATACCAATATAACTAGCAACATCATCGCTGAAAGTATATCCAATCTGTAGGTTTTTCAATCTCATGTAAGAACCATCTTCCACGAAGAATGAGTTTGCTTGACCTTCGTTGTTGGTAATACTCTGGCTCAATGCTGGCAATGAAGCATCTTGGTTATCAGGAGTCCAAGAATCCAATACTCTTACACTTCTGTTTGCGTTAAAGAAGGAAGGGAAATCTGTGTACACTTTCTCGTTGTTGAAGATTTCATTTCCTTGAGATCCTTGGAAGAAAGCTGACATATCGAATCCTTTATACCCAAAAGTTAGGTTAATACCGTAAGTGAAATCTGGGTGAGGAGAACCTATATATGTTCTATCGTCATCGTTGATCACACCATCGTTGTTCAAATCTGCATATCTAAATCTACCCACACCGTCCGCTGGCGTGGCAAATCCTTGATCGGCAGCAGAAGAAACTTCAGACTCAGAAGCAAAAATTCCTTCTACAACTCTACCGTAGAATGAAGAAATTGGTTGACCTTCCTCAGTTCTTGTAACAGTTCCTGTTGTTCTAAATCCTCCAAATCCTGTTTGGAAAGCACTGATCAAATCCACCACCTCATTTTTGTAGCTGGAGAAATTAACATCGATTCCATAGCTAAACCCAGAACTTGTTTGGTCTGAATAACTTAAGGTTGCATCTACACCTTTGTTTTCGATAGAACCAAGGTTAACGTAAGGAGGAGTGGCATCGATAGCAGTTGAACTGAACAAGCTACCATCTTGGTTGATCAAATCTTTTGTCTTGATGGTAAAGTATTCAGCACCAATGTTCAATCTATTGTCGAAGAAGCCCAATTCCACACCAAAGTTGGTGGTCTCGGAAGTTTCCCATTTTAAGTTAGGGTTACCTGCTGCGGACAAAAGAGCTCCTTGGGTTGCACCACCACTACCACTATAAACATAGTTCGCATATTGCTCACTCAAAGCGGAGATGTTGATGGTCGGGTTGTTCACAGGCAATGTTTGGTTACCCAATTGACCCCAAGAACCTTTCAACTTCAAACGGCTCACGAATGAATCGGATGGCCAGAAGCCTTCGTTACTTACTACCCAACCTGCACTAACAGATGGGAAGATATCACTCTTGTTGTCTCCTTTGAATCTAGAAGATTCATCACGACGTACAGTTGCTGTCAATAAATAACGACCATCATAGTCATAGTTTACAGTTCCGAAAACTGAGAACAAAGATGAAGCGTTATCGTAAGAATAAGCTACGTTTGGAGCTCCACCACCATTGCTCAACAAATAGTAATCTGGAGTTTCGAAGAAATAATCGGTTCTAGAAATTTCTTTTCCTTTTCCATGCACATCCAAAGCTTCGATACCTACCAAAGCATTAATGCTGTGGTCTCCGAAAGATTTGTTATAGCTCAACGTATTGGTCCAAACCCACTCGTAAGTATCTTGGTCGGCCTCGGTAAGTGTGTTTGTAGAAATAGGCTCAGAAGATTCTGGAATCAAAGCTCTAAAACGTCTGTCATTGTAAGCTCTGATGGATCCACCCAAAGATGTTTTGAACTGTAACCCTTCCAAAATGTCAAGGGTAGCATAAACGTCACCAAAAACTCTAAAGGTTTTAGCAAAGTTGTCTTTTTGACGGTAAGCCTCCGCTACTGGGTTGTTTGGGTTGGATAGACCTGTATCGTTACTGTAGTTTCCACCAAAGTTTCCATCTGTATCATACACAGGCACCAATGGAGACATCCTTAAAGCAAAGTTGTTCCAAGATCCCCCTCCACTTCTTCTATCAAAAGAAATGTTGGTATGCTGTCCAATACGGATTCTATCACCTACCTTAAACTCAGAGTTCAAGCGAACAGAACCTCTCTTAAATCCTGTGTGAATCTGAATACCCTGACGGTTCAAATAACTTGCTGAGAACAAGAATTTGGATTTTTCATTACCGTTTTCCAACGTCATGGAAACGTTTTGGGTTATGGCAGATCTATAAATTTCATCTAACCAGTTTGTACCACCATTTGGCACAACCATGGTTACAGGCACACCTTGGATGGTCTCAGGAACAACAGGTGATGCTCCATTACCATATTGTGGGTGCTGAGGAGTTCCACCATCATTCAAGATACTCTGCCAGATCATTTCACCATGTTGTTGCGTGTTCAACATATCAGGTAATTTAGCAGGAGTAGAGAAACCTGTGTACATATCCAAAGAAACTTTTGCTGTATCCAAGTTGTACCCACCACTCTTTGTGGTTACGATCACAACCCCGTTGGATGCACGAGCACCATAGATAGCAGCAGCACCATCCTTAAGTACGTTCATCTGTTGGATGTCTGCTGGGTTGATGGAGTTCAAGATTCCAGGATCATCGGTTTGCACACCATCGATAATGTACAAAGGATCATTACTGTTACCTGTACCATAACCTCTAATACGAACAACAGGAGTAGCACCTGGCGAACCGTTGTTGGTAATGGTAACCCCGGAAACCCTACCTTGCAATGCTTCAGCAGCATTTACAACTGGAGTTTTTGTGGCTTCGGCAACATCTACAGAGGCTACGGAACCAGTAAGTTCCCCTCTAGTCTGCGTACCATAACCTGTTACAACCACTTCGTCCAAAGCCGCTGCATCTTCTTGCATGGTCACATCTACAGTGGCATTGCCGTTTACCGGAATTTCCACTGTCTTAAACCCTACATAAGAAAAGATTAAGGTTGCATCGGAAGCAGCAGTAATGGAATAATTTCCATCAAAATCCGCTTGCGTACCGTTTGTGGTACCTTTCACAATAACATTGGTACCAGGCAATGGCGTACCCATTGCATCTACAACCGTACCTGTAATTGTAATCTGAAAAGGTACAGGAGTCTCATCTGAGTCTGGGGTCGCCGCCAATGCAGACCCTCCGACCAACATCATTGTCATCGACAAAATGAATGCTTGAAACGTCTTGAACGAATCAGCCCATCTCGCCAAAATCTGAATTTTGTTTTGATTCATAGATAGTTTATTTAGTTTGTTATTTTGGATTGACTGAGACCGTGCATATTGTCTCAATCGGGAACAATAATAGGTAAAATTTTACAATTAGCAATATTTTAACATTAAATATTGCAAAATTTAAATGAGAACCCTTTCAAATGTCAAATTGATAATTCAAAATTATAAAAGCCCAATGTTTATTTGGGTTTAACCCACTTTGCAACACTTTACCCGTATTGATTTCTTTGTTATAAAAAAGCAACAACTCCATTTAGAATTGTTAAAAAAACACATCACTTCTTTTTTAGGTACTGCGAATCCAAGAAAAGATAACGATCGTCATTGTCCGAATCAATCGTTTTACTTTCCACATCCAACACCATTACGGGAGGGGTTTTATCCTTACCTTCCGCATTGGGCCAATCTGGTAAATCTTTACCATTAGGGTTCCCATATTTTATAAAATTGGCAAAGTACTCCTGCATCGTCTTGGATACCTGGTAATCCTCCTTTGTCCATGCATAGTCGTGCACCAAATGAAGATTTCCCATGGCATATTCAATTTCACAGGCATGTGGTGCACCTACTGCAGGGGGCATTTGTGGGGCATCCTCTCCCCTTTCCACGGTTCCACCAGCCAAGCCAGAAGCCAAGGTGGCATCCTTTAATGGTGGTCTCAGTTTGGCATATAAATACCTGTAAACAGGTTGATCACTGTTCTTTCTATGCAAATCGAACCATTTCCAGGTACTATAGGAAATAAAACGGTCGGAAGCCAACTCAGTGGCAGAATATAAAAGTTCTTTTTCCGAACCATAAGGATATAGCTCAAAAACCTTTTTGGAATCATCGGGATACAGCTCTTTAATTTTAGCTTCATAGTTCTCGGCGGTCAATGGCATTCCTTGCATTAATCCCATCGCAGGAATCTCGGCAGAATTCCAACCTAACAATAAAGGAACTTGTGCCTGTTCTTTGGCTTCAAATATTTCAGGCAGTGATTTTGGAAGAAAATATCCGTCCAATACCACCGGAAACCCAAATCGTTGTGAAGCATTGTACACTTCATAAATTTCACGGGTGCTCATTTTGCGCAATTCGGCAATGGATGGTATTCCAGCCTTTTCCATAAAATCAACGCCCATTTGTTCGCCTTCCTTTAAACTCACTGGGGCCATGGTCGGATTAATGGCGGCACCACTTTCTCCAATGGCACCCGCGATCAAATCCTTGGACATTGGGGAAGCCATTTGCAAACTTGTACCAATAGATCCTGCGGATTCACCTGCAATGGTTACCTTATTTGGGTCACCCCCAAAAGCCGCAATATTTTTTTGCACCCACTGCAACGCCATGTTTTGGTCCAAGGCGCCATAATTGCCCGAAGCTTTATAAGAGGCCTCAGCAGATAATTCAGGATGTGCCAAATAACCAAAAATATTCAACCTGTAATTGGTGGTCACTACGACCATACCTTTTTTGGCCATGCTCTCACCATCGTATCTAGGTTCAGAGGAATCCCCTGCAACATTTCCACCTCCGTAGAAATAAACTAATACCGGTAGACCTTTGGTGTCCCTTTTAGCAGGAGTCCAAACATTCAGATATAAACAATCTTCACTTACCCCATTAGATCTGGAATTCATGTCACCAAAAACCATGGTTTGCATCGGTCTTGGACCAAACTCCTTGGTCTCCTTCACTCCGCTCCAGTCAACAAGTGGCTGTGGCGCCCTCCATCTAAGCTCACCCACGGGCGGCTTGGCAAAGGGCACTCCAAAATAGGTTTGGATTCCGGTATGGGTATTGTAATTTCCTTCAATAATGCCATTCTCCACCTTAACTTGAACTGGAAATGCATTGGTGTTTTGGGCAAACGTTGCTGTTGTGGCCATAAAGGCCAGTAAAATCAAATAAGATATTCTCATTTTAGTGGTTGTTATTGTATCAATTTGATACAATAATACTTTCTTTTTTTTATTATTATATTTTTTTACCGTAATTTTTGCGATGTTTACAACATGTTACCTTTAGAAAAAGAACATATAACCAACATTGCATACGACACTGTAATCTTTGGTTTTACAGGGGATAAGCTGAAAATTTTAATCTTGGAATATCAAAATTCCGGACTGTTTGCACTCCCTGGTGGGTTTATAAGAAGAGATGAAAACTTATATGACGCAGTAAAACGCGGCGTAAGGGAAAGGACTGGATTGGATAAAATCCACCTTGAACAATTTCACACCTTTGGAAAGAAAAATCGAGACAGTTCCTACCCATTTAAAAAAATTGCCGCAGGAAAGGGATACCCCATCACTTCAGACCATTGGGTTCTAGATCGTTTTATTACCGTGGGATATTATGCGCTTATCGATTACAATCAAGTAAAACCGACACCTGATAAATTTTCAGATTCCATTGCCTGGCATTCCATCGACAAATTGCCCCCACTCATGATCGATCATGAGGAGATTGTTCAAAAAGCCATTGAGGCCATTCGAAACGATTTGGGCAAAAAACCTATTGGCACCAATCTTTTGCCCAAAAAATTTACCATGAAAGAATTGCAAAAGGTGTATGAGATTATTTTGAACAAAGAATTCAGACGGACAACATTCCAACGTAAAATGCTCAGTTTGGACTTCTTAAAAAGACACGAAAAACTATATACCGGAGCGGCCAATAAAGCGCCATATCTGTACAGTTTTGATGAGAGCAAAGAGGGAAAAGAATAAAAAATCACAAATCTAAAGCTTAAAGTTGCTGAAATTTTGCAAACTTTAGTACCTAAACCTGTACCAAAAATGCCAAATTATAATATTGATGCCGACCCAAAACACACTTATGATGCCATTGTAATTGGCTCTGGAATAAGTGGTGGTTGGGCAGCAAAAGAACTCTGTGAAAAAGGATTGAAAACGTTGGTCTTGGAAAGGGGGCCTGTGGTGGAACATGTTGTGGATTACAAGACTGCCAATCTGGATCCCTGGGATATGGAACTCCGCGGAGGTTTGACACCAGAGGAACAACAAAAACATTACAAAGCAATTCGTTCTGGGTTTATTGGTAAAGATGCAGAGCATTTTTTTGCCAACGATGAAGAAAATCCCTATACCGAGGTAAAACCCTTTCTTTGGATTCGCGGACATCAAATGGGTGGTCGTTCCTTGTTGTGGGGCAAGCAGACCTATCGTTGGAGCGAAATGGATTTTGAGGCCAATGCAAAAGATGGACATGGTGTGGATTGGCCCATTCGCTATAAAGATTTGGAACCATGGTATACTTATGTGGAGAAATTTGCCGGTATCAGTGGTGAAGCATTGGGCTTGCCGCAGCTGCCAGATAGCCATTTCCTACCACCCATGGAGTTGAACTGTGTTGAAAAACACGTTAAAGCCCGCATAGAAAAAGATTTCCCGGGCAGACATATGATCATTGGTCGAGTTGCGCATTTGACCGAACCTTTGAACGGAAGAGGGCAATGTCAATACCGAAACAGATGCAGTCGAGGATGCCCATACGGTGCTTATTTTAGTAGTAATGCCGTTACACTTCCCGCGGCAAACGCCACCGGAAACCTAACATTTAGGCCCTACTCCATTGTACAGTCCATTATGTATGATGAAAGTTCTGGCAAAGCCTCTGGAGTTCGCATCATCGATGCAGAGACCAACGAGGATATCGAATACAAAGCAAAAATTATATTCTGTAATGCTTCTACCTTAAGTACTACACAAATCTTGTTGAATTCCACCTCCAACCGTTTCCCTGAAGGTATGGGCAACGACAGTGGAGAATTGGGCCACAACTTAATGGACCATACTTATCGTGTTGGTGCCATCGGAAAAGTAGAGGGATTTGATGATAAATATTATAGCGGTAGAAGACCAAACGGAATTTATATTCCCCGTTATTGGAATATCGACGAAAACTCAAAATCTGACAAATTTTTACGTGGCTTTGGTTTTCAAGGCGGTGGCTATCGCATGGGCAACAGTGAAGCTGCCAACCGACAAGAATTTGGAGGCGATTACAAGGATAGCATCATGAAACCCGGACCTTGGGAATTCTTTATTACTGGTTTTGCCGAATGTTTGCCCTACCACGAAAACAAGGTGTATTTGAACAAAGATGTAACCGATAAATGGGGACAACCTACTTTATCCATCGACTGTGAGTACAAGGAAAACGAATTGGCGCAAAACAAACAAATTCAGGAAGATGCCGTGGAAATGTTGGAAAAAGCAGGCCTTAAGGATGTGCTTGGGTTCGACAACGAACATGAACCCGGATATGGAATTCACGAAATGGGTACCGCTCGTATGGGCCGTGACCCAAAAACTTCGGTTTTGAACAGTACCAACCAAATTCATGGAGTTAAAAATGTTTTTGTGACCGATGGTGCCTGTATGACCTCAAACTCTTGTGTAAATCCATCATTGACCTATATGGCGTTAACGGCTAGAGCTGCCAACCATGCTGTGGAAGAACTTAAAAAAATGAACATCTAATTATGGACCGGAGAAAAGCATTAAAGTTTACAGGAAGCATGGCCACCGCAGCCGTTGTGGGTCCATCATTATTATCCCTTTTACAATCCTGTAAAAATGAGACACGTATCGATTGGACACCTCAATTTTTGACCTTGGGCGAAGCAGCTTTTGTTGCTAAAGTGGCGGATATGATTTTACCAAGAACTGAAACTCCCGGGGCGTTGGATGTAAAAGTTGATATGTTCATTGACAAAGTCTACGCTAATTTGTACAACGAAGAAGGTCAAAACCATGTGCGCAACGAAATTGCAAAGTTCAATACCGATTGTCAAAGTGATTTTGGTGCCGATTTTGTGAAACTTTCGGACGCTGACCAAGTGAAAGCACTACAAAAAGCTGAAGAAACATCAGGTCAATTCGGAAGCGGTGTTTGGGGAACAACTGTAGGAAACCCTGAACCCGTAGGTTTCTATCGCTCCTTTAAATCGACAGTATTGTGGGCTTATTTTTCGTCTGAAGAAATTGGCGAAAATGTCCTCAATTACGACCCGATTCCTGGTGGATACAATGGTTGTCTTTCGTTGGATGATGTAGGCAATAAATGGAGCCTATAGCCTATGGCTTCTGACAGTTTTTATATCAACCGTAGAAACTTTTTAAAAAGTTCCACCGCCGTATTGGCCTTGTCTACCTTTGGAGCTTATGGCTTGGATTTGGTCTATTCACAAAAAAAATGGCGTGTAGGGCTCATTGGTTGTGGATGGTACGGCACAAGTGACCTTTTCAAACTGATTCAAGTAGCCAATGTGGAAGTAGTTTCATTGTGCGATGTAGACCGAAACCATTTGGAAACCGCGGCCAATTTAGTTGCCCAACGTCAACAATCAGGCAAAAAACCAAGATTATATCACGACTACCGAAAAATGCTGTCCGAAAAGGATTTGGACATTGTTTTGATTGGTTCACCAGACCATTGGCATGCGCTCCAAGCTATCGAAGCCATGGAGTCCGGTGCCCATTTATACCTTCAAAAACCCATTAGTTTGGATGTTTTGGAAGGAGAATCCATTTTGGCAACAGCTCGAAAACTTGGAAAAAAAGTACAAATAGGCACCCAAAGAAGAAGCACCCCCCATTTAATTGAAGGAAAGAAAAACATCATAGACGCGGGTCTGTTGGGAAAAATATCGCATGTAGAAATGTGCTGTTACTACCACATGCGTTGGAATGCCAATCCGCCAGTTCAGGAAATTCCCGATCATTTGGATTACGATTTCTGGTCAGGACCGGCTCCGCTCCTCCCCTATGTTGGCGAACCCCATAGACGATGGAGGGCATTTATGGAATATGGAAATGGCATAGTGGGCGATATGTGCGTACACATGCTCGATGCAGTTCGATGGATGTTGGACCTTGGTTGGCCTAAAAAAATAAGTTCCACAGGCGGAATTTATGTCCAAAAAGACTCAATCGCCAATATTTCGGATACACAAAATGCTGTTTTTGAGTTTGAAGAGCTCAATTGTATTTGGCAACACCGTAGTTGGGGAACTCCTCCCGATCCAGAGTATCCCTGGGCATTTTTTATTTATGGAGAAAAAGGAACTTTCAAAGGAAGCGTGCATCAATATGAATTCATCCCCGTTGGAGACGGAGAAACCATAAAAAAAGAAGTGGTGTACGAGCGGGAAAAATATCCCGAAGATCTAAAAGAAAAAGATATCGAATTGCATACGGCTCCTGCCACTAGAGGTCATATGCTTGACCTCATAGCATCAATTGAACAGGATACATTGCCTGTTGCCGATGTGGAACAGGGTCATATTTCTACCGCCAGCTGTATTATGGCCAATTTGGCCATGGATTTGAAACGTCCGTTGGTGTATAATCCCCAACAAAGAATCATTGTGGATGATGTTGAAGCCACTTCCCTTTTAAAAAGAAATTATCGAGGACCTTGGAAACATCCCTCTGATATTTATTTATAAAATTAGTACCAGTAATCTTGCTCCTAACCAGTCTGCTCATCATACTAATCCTTTTGGTTCTTATTCTCAGCAAAAAGATGAGCGCTATGGGGGCGTTGATTTTAGTCCCTGTCATTGGTGCCTTATTGGCTGGCTTTGGATGGGAAACCTTTGATTTTGCCCTAAAGGGCATTAAAGATATTGCTCCTGTAGTGGCCATGTTTGTATTTGCCATTTTGTTCTTTGGCATACTTACCGATGCGGGAATGTTCAATCCGATTATAAATACTATTTTAAAATGGGTCGGCACCAACCCTACCCTGATTGCTGTGGGCACAGCATTGTTGGCCATGACAGTCCATTTTGATGGGTCTGGCGCCACTACCTTTCTTATTGTAATTCCTGCAATATTGCCTTTATATGAAAAATTACAAATGGACAGACGGGTGTTGGCCTGTGTTGTTTCCTTGGCAGCTGGAACCATGAATTTACTGCCATGGGGCGGTCCAACCATTCGGGCAGCCTCAGCACTCAATTTAAGTGTTGCCGAAATCTATTCCCCTGTTATGGTTCCGCAATTGTTCGGTCTATTGTTCGTCATTTTTATTGCTTGGTATTTGGGCAAGAAAGAATCCAAACGCTTAAATATTTTAGAAAATAATGTGTCAAAAGAAAACATTGATGCAGAAGTTTCTGGCATCGAGTCCAAATCAAAATTCTTTTGGCTGAATGTTTCCATAACTGTAGCTGCCCTCTTCTTTTTAATTTCTGGAATGGTACCGCCAGCATTGGTTTTTATGATGGGGACCGTTTTGGTGTTAATGTTGAATTTTCCCAATTTGGAAAAACAGAAAGACCTGATATTTAATCACTCGAGAGCTGCCATTTTAATGGCGTCCATATTATTGGCGGCCGGGGTTTTTACAGGTATCATGAAAGAATCTGGAATGATTGCCCAAATGGCAGAAAGTGCTGTGAATATTATCCCTACTTCAGCCGGAAAAAAACTACCACTCATTCTTGCGGTATTGAGTATGCCTTTGAGTTTTTTGTTCGACCCCAATTCGTTTTACTTTGGATTCTTGCCTATATTGGCGCAAACTGGTGCAGAATTTGGCATTGCTCCTGCAACCATGGGACAAGCGTCCATAATGGGACAAATGACAACAGGGTTTCCCTTAAGTCCATTGACCGCAGCCACCTTTTTATTGATCGGTTTGGCTAAAGTGGATTTGGCCGACCATCAAAAGTTTACTTTTAAATATGCTTTTTTGACCACTTTGGTAATGACTTTTATTGCTGTGATCATGGGAGTTATTCCAATTTAAAATGAAAAATAAAATTCGCATAGGATCAGGAGCAGGTTATTCGGGTGATCGAATAGACCCTGCTGTGGAACTTATTAAAAAAGGTAATCTCGATTATATTGTTTTTGAATGTTTGGCAGAAAGAACGATTGCTTTGGCCCAGCTACAAAAAATGCAACATCCATCAATGGGTTACGATCCCTTACTGGAGGAACGCATGAAAGCCTGCTTACCTTATTGTGCTTCGAACAATGTGAAGCTGATCAGTAATATGGGTGCGGCCAATCCCATTGCCGCAGCTAAAAAAACCGTGGAAATTGCCCAAAATCTTGGTCTTACCAACCTAAAAATCGCCGCAGTTTTTGGCGATGATGTGAAATCGATGCTCGATTTTGAAAGCCAAACTTTTTTGGAAAGTGGGGATTCCATTGCAGTTGTCGGGGAACAAATTATTTCTGCCAATGCCTACGTGGGTGTGGAGGGAATCTTAATTGCTTTAAAAGAAGATGCGGATATTATTCTAACCGGAAGAGTAGCCGACCCTGCACTGTTTTTAGGCCCCATTATCCATGAATTTGGTTGGTCTTTAAACGACTATCCACTTTTAGGAAAAGGAACCGCATTGGGCCATTTAATGGAATGTGCCGCACAGGTTTGTGGAGGATATTTTGCGGATGGAGCAACGAAAGTTGTTCCCAACTTGGGTAATCTCGGTTTCCCTATTGCCGAAATCAAAGCAGACGGTTCTTTTTTTATTACAAAACTGGATGATGCCGGAGGAATGGTAACCCAAGCAACCTGCAAAGAGCAATTGTTGTACGAGGTGCACGATCCATCAACCTATTTGACCCCCGATGTAGTAGCAGATTTTTCCCATATCACATTAAAAGAATTGGAAAAGGATAAAATTGAAGTTTCAGATGCCACTGGTAAACCATTGACCGGAAAATTAAAAGTTTCGGTGGGATACCATGATGGGTTTATGGCAGATGCCCAAATAAGTTATGGAGGCAGTTATGCCATTGAACGTGGTGAGTTGGCCATTGAGATCCTTAAAGAGCGACTTAAAATCATCAACATTAAAGTTGAGGATGTTTTATTTGACTTGATCGGGGTAAACAGTCTTTTCAAATCAAATAAAGAACTAGCATCCCCTAGTGAAGTTCGTGTGCGAGTCGCTGCCAAAACTGCCACCAAGGATGAGGCAATAAAGTTGATCAATGAAATGGAAACACTGTACACCAATGGTCCAGCGGCAGGAGGTGGAATATCAAAAACTGTAACGGAAATCATTGCCATTCAATCCATTTTATTGGATAAAGATAAAGTTATGCCACAAGTTGAAATCTTTAAAAGCTAACATATGAAACTTAAAGATCTAGCACACTCACGAACCGGCGATAAAGGAGATATCATCAACATTTCTATTATTGCTTTTGATGAAAAGGACTATCCGAAATTGGAAAAATTGGTAACCGTAGCCGCAGTGAAAAAGTTTCTAGGAGAAACTGTTCAAGGGAATGTGGTACGATACGAAGTCCCGAATTTAGGGGCCATGAATTTTGTGATGCAAAAAGCATTGCGAGGCGGCGTTACCCGCTCACTCCGACTGGACAAACATGGAAAATCCCTGTCCTCCATTTTATTGGAAATGCCACTCGATATAACCAACTAAACCACAATTGATGAAAGCACTAGTAAAATTAACCTTGGTCTTCTTTGCCATTCAGTTGACCTATGCACAAACCACAAAGGGAACTGTTGTTATTGACTCGATTTATTCGAAAAATTTGGTAAATGAATTTGGTGAAAATCCAACACGTGAAGTTGCGGTATACCTTCCGCCCAACTACGACAAGGAGACCCAAAAATATCCTGTGATCTATTTTCTTCATGGTTTTTTTGGAGACCATACCCTTATGGATTACATGAAAGACATCTTGGATTTTGCCATTGAAACCAAACGTATTCGACCTTTTATTTTGGTAGTTCCGAATGAAAAAACTACCTACGATGGCAGTTTTTATTCCAATTCAGGTGTTTTTGGAAATTGGGAAGATTTTACAGTACAGGACCTTGTAAAATATATGGACGAGAACTATAGAACGTTATCCAAAAAAGAAAGTAGGGGCATTACTGGACATAGCATGGGCGGTTATGGCGCCATTAACATAGCCATGAAACACCCAGATGTTTTCAATACAGTGTACGCCATAAGTCCAGGGGCATTGGCCATTGTCCGTGAATATGGACCTAACAGTGAAACTTTTAAAGAGTTATCAGGAATAAACACGTTTGAAGCCTTGGACAAAACCTATTTTGGCAAGGTAATGGTCGCTTTTGCACGCTCCTGGTCACCCAACCCGAACAACCCACCTTTCTATTGTGATTTCCCATTTAGTTATGAAAACAATGAATTGGTCATCCATCAAGAAACGTTAAAAAAATGGCAAGAAAACATGACTTTCTACAACCTCGAAAAGTATATCGACAATCTTAAAAGTTTAAAGGCCATTAAAATGGATTGGGGTAGAAATGCTGGCGAACGTTTTACCCAACAATGCAAAATGTTCAGCATAAAACTCGAAAATCTGGGCATTGATCATATGGCCGAGGAATATATCGGAACCCACACAAGCAATATTTACACTAAAGATGGCCGTATCCCTCAGCAGGTACTGCCATTTTTTGAGTATTATTTAACTTTCGAATAAACTTATTTAGGAAACAAGAGCACAAAAACAGCTCTAAAACCCCACGAAGAACTATTTCCGTTTCCATATGGGATTCTGGGACCTACAGCTACTTGTGCCAATTGACTTCCCATTGAAATCACTTTGGAGCCAACAAAATTTATGGTTCCTGATGTGGCATGGGCATCCCAACTTTGGGTTATTTCCGTATTCAAAGTCAAAGCATATCCCCCTGAGAAATTCTTGGCGATAAAAGGTTGAAAAAAAGTAGCGTTCACATCTGCCCTGTCATCGTCTCCAGCGATGGACCAAATATGGTTGATCAATGTACCCACGGTAACATCTCCAATTTGCTTTAATCCTACCGCTGTGGGTCCCACTCCAAATTTTCCTGTTCCCAACAGATCATCGGTTGCCGTTGGAATCAATAAAGCGGGTCCAACTCCCCAGATCAAGCCTCCAGAAGTCGGTTCTTTGGGAGAAAAGAAGGCACTGACCGTTGCATCTCCCAAACCTGTTTGTCTTCCGCTAGAACCAAAAACATCATTTTGTGAAGTAATGGGCAATATCATACGGGCAATTAAATTCCAATCGTCATTAAGACTCATTGGGATCACAGGCTGTACATTTAGTGTGAATCGACTACCATCGGATGGACCGATTCCAAAATCAAAATTTCCTTGAAAGGGAACACTGATCAAACTTGCCACAGGGTTCTGAAGCTTTTTTGCCAATTCATCCGCACTGGATGCACTACCTTGGTCTTGTGCCGATACATTTAGAGTTATTGCTGAAAAAAACAGGCAAAGAACAATGGTTCTTACAAATTTTACGAGGTTGATGTTTTTCATGGTGTGTGTTTTATGGTTTTAATAAGATGTAATCAATTTAATTTGGACGGAGCTTGTTTTCCAAAAGAGCTCAATGCTTGCATGGCGTCTTTCATTGAAATCTCGACATATTCACATGCTGTACTTTGTATAAATCGAACTTGCCCTGCATCCATTTTAGGTGCATCGGGAATATAAATGCTAAGGAATCCATTTTCATGTTCCTTGGTAATAAAGGCAACATCATAAAAGGAATCTTCTATTAGGAGAATTGGCTTCCAATTGCTTACGTTTTTGTGCGATGAAGTATCGCCCATGATCTTATACCTGAACATTTGCAAGCTGGGCAAGACCAGAAAAAGTTGGTCCTGCATATGCTCTCCCCAATCCTTTACAAAACCCTTTCTCAAAAGCAGGCCACCGAGGTAACATATCAATAAAAAAAACAGCACCGTAAATACCGTAATGGTAGCCGTCCCAAAAATGGAATGTATCCCAAATAAATCTACTAATCCACTCACTATTGGGTTAAGAATTGCCCAAGCTTTTCCAAGAAGAATAAATATCAAAAGCAAGGGGATGATCAAAAAGAGCCCTCCTACCACCATGGCTTTGGTCGAACGGTTAAAAAAACTCATTTTACATGGGATTTAAAGTTATTTATATAAAAACCTAATCTATCATTTAAATCACCCAGACTTAAATGAGCACCTACAGCACTTCCCTTACCAATCTAAAACCAACGTGTTGCATTCCAGAATCTGGGCTCAGTCGCATTCTTCTGGAGTTTCTAAACCCTGAACACCAATCATCGTTACACAAAAAGGAACCTCCACGTACCACTTTGTTTGTGGCTTGTTGATTATACACCTCTCTGGTTTCATCCGGTCCTTGAGGGTTTACTGCTGTTCCCCCTTGGCTTTTGAGCACATCGTAATAGTCTGCTCCATACCAATCCAATGTCCATTCCCAAACGTTCCCTGAAATATCGTACAAACCATACGCATTTGGCGGAAATGACTTTACAGGGGCAACGGATTCAAAACCATCTTCGACCGTATTATCATAGGGAAAATCACCCTGTAAAAAGTTCCCTCGCTGGTCGGTATCATTTACCACTTCATTGCCCCAAGGGTACATGGTGTTGTTTGCTCCAGCTCGCATGGCATATTCATATTCCGCTTCTGTAGGTAATCGTTTATTGGCCCATTTGGCGTAGGCCATGGCATCGTACCAAGACACTTGGGTTACGGGTAGGTCCAAAATAGATTCCAATTCAGGATTGCTGCCATCTGGATTTTTCCAATTCACTCCAGTTTGAAAAGACCACCAATTCGCTAAATTGTCCTTCGGGGTTCCTTTGGGCACATATTCAAAAACCAGCGCTCCCGCCTTCAGCATTTCTTCATCGGGTTTTGGTGTACCCGGAGGTACTTGCTTTTTCAATTCTTCCCAGTCCACATCGTATTCCGCTATGGTTTTGTATCCAGTGGCTTCCACAAATTCCAAAAACTGGCGTACGGTAACTTCATGTTCGTCCATATAAAAATCGGAAACCTGAACACTATGTTTTGGAAATTCATCGGGTTGAGGCAATGCCGTCGCAGGCATTCCTCCAGAATTCAAGGGAACATCCCCTCCCATGTCAAAAGTGCCTCCTTTAATAAGCACCATGCCCGAAGTATCGTTCATCCTGTTTTTGTCGGTTGTAATGCTGCCGATTCCTGCCAAGGCACTCACATCCAAAAATTGTTTGCCGATGAGTGAATCTGAGGGCACATAACAATACTGATTGGCCGAAACCAATGCTGCCTCGGCTTCCTTTTTTTCGGTTTTGCACATGGTCAAGGTACTGGCCAAAGCGACCGACCCAATACATCGGATACTTTTATTATATAGTTTGTTGAAATCCAAAAAGTGAAATTTTATGTTTTAATTTTTCAAAAGATAAAGGTGATCGAAAAGGTATTTCCCTTGGTGGCATCGGACAATACAACCTCGTTGAACCTTTCCCTGGTATAATTGAAATTTAAGGTAAATTTTTCCATTTTCTTGTTAAAGCCAAGATTCCATTCCCTTGAATTAATAAATCGAGCCCCTAAATCGGTATTGGGCTGGATATACCATTCGTAACTGGTATACACCGACCAATTATTGCCCACATCGTACACAGGCATTATTTTATACCTCGTTCTTGTAGTACTCTGATTTTCCAAGTCGCCTGCAAAAAGTAAATTACGCCATTCGAACTTAAAGAATTGTTGGAACTTCAATTTTGAAGAAATATCATTGCTAAGGGTCAAGCCTACCCAAGGCCTAATTTCCCAGTAGTTGTCTATGCTATCATCAAAGGTGCGTTCGGTAAGCAATCCTGCTTGAATGCCCCAATTCTTCACATTTCGGGTCAGGGTATAACTGGCGCCGAAGCGGTACCATCCATCTTCTGAAAAAAAATGTTTGAAGTGACCATACACAGACTGATTCCACTCCGTTGAACTGGTCAGGTTTTTTGTGACGCCTATATCCCCAAAAAAATTCTCTTGGGCAAATACCCCTGCTGCACTTAAAAACAGGGTCGCCAATAGCAACTTAATTTTCTTTGAATTTTTCATAGTGTTCATTTTGTTCGATGAATTTGCTATTCCACAAAGACTTCTTTCCAGTCCTTTTTCATATCAATAATAGTCCACCCTTTGCGTTGAGCGACTTCCCATCCCTTTTCCAAACGTCCCATGGGCGTTTTTTCATTATACAAGAACTCTCTTTCCCCATCTGAATGAAGTACATATACCATCAAGGTTGCATGGGGGTTATCGGTATCGGCAAATTCCATCATCTCCAAATCCCCATCGGAATTGCCTACGACCATAATAGGTTTTTTCCCAATAATTTTTTGAATGCTGATCACTTTTCCCATATGGTCATCGTAAAAATCGAACTCGGAAGTGGGTAGCACCGCTATGGAATCTTCCTGTTGAACCGTTTCTGTTTTAAAAGTGGAGCCTACAATGTAGTTTTTATCAATGTTGTACAACTCAGGCTGCCATGCGCGCATAAAATTGGTTCCACCGCCTGAAACAATATAGATGGTAAATTCATTTTCCCGTAAATAGTCCAACAACTCCATCATGGGTTGATAAATTGTTTTATCATAAGGTCGTTTTAGATAGGGATGTTTGGCATTTTTAAGCCAACTATCAACGGTTGTGTCATAATCTGTGTGATACAATGAATCCACTTTACCGATCATGGCAATGGTTTTTGCCTTATCCACTTTTAAAATGCCTTCAATATCATTGGCCAATACTTCTTTGTATGGACTTTCTGTTATGAATTTTGGATTGGTTTGCGCCAATTCTTTCACTTTATCGAACACAAAGAATATTTGGGATGGCAACGGTTGTTCTGCCCATAAGGTCCCATCATTATCAAAACAAACTATTCTGTCCTTGGGCTCCACAAAATTGGGATTTGAAGGGTCGGTAACCGATGAAACAAAAGCAATAATTTCGCTTTTAGACTTTGCCTCGTTAAAAGTGGGTAACGGGTCAATAGTTTTTTCGGTGTAACCTTCTTTGCATGAAAGCATTAAAACTCCTGATACAAAACATGCAAGTGTAATTTTCAAATTCATAGGATAGGATTAAAATCTTTTGGACACACCAAGACCCAATTGAAATGAATCGAAGGCATCTATTCGAATATCGTAACCCAAGGCCACTATAAACTCCCATTCGTTACCCAGTTCCAAACCATATTCGGAATCGATTCGGATGAGTCCCAAGGTTTCTTCTGGGTCTATATCTGCTCCACCACCCACCAAAAACGTAAAATGCTCTCCAGGTTTGAACCCGACCATTAGGGCAGGTGCGATCGGGCGTTCCCTTTCAATGGATTTTCCACCGCCCAAAGATTGGGCAACAAATTGTTCCGCCACAAAATCGGTATGCAAACCAACGGACCATTTAGGATCGATATGAAAGTTGTAAAAAATTGAAAATGAAGGCAAGGACAACCTTTTTCTTGATTCACCTTCCACTTCACCTGCCCTCATATGGGTATGGGAAAGCAAGGCACCAATTTCATGGCGATTGAACGCTTCCATCACTTCACTTTCGATATCTTTTTGGCCAAAAGCAAGAGTAGCCATCAAGATCAAAACAAAAAATGGCACGAAGGTTTTCTTTACATCTACAGTAGGCATCTCATTAAAATCATCATATCATAGAACATAAAATTTGCTTACATATACATTTAAAAATGGCTTTTGGCAAGTTTACCAAAAGCCATTCTAAATTTTTATTTTACTGCTTGCCAGCCTGTAATTGTTTTACCAACTCCGAAAAGTCAAGAGTAGCTGCTTTTTGTACAGGCGGATAATCTTGTAGCGTTTTAATATGCTCTCCAAGAATTTCTTGAACAGGTTCGTTTAGGAACTGTTTCCTTTGGATAATATCCGATCTATCCGTTGTGCTCTCGAAACTTTCATACGGGTCAAAATGTAAATTGTACATGATAGGGAATTTGTGCTTTATGTATGGAGCATAATAATCCTCACTGGTCTGGAAATTCAATTTCCACTGCCTTACCCTAATTGCCCGAATATCCGATTCATGATAATAAATATAATTATCTCGATTACTTTCATCTGATTTGCCCAACCAATAATCAAGGTTGTTAACACCATCGATGTATTGCTTTCTTTCTTTCATCATTTTATCGGCAACATTGGGCACACCCGCAGCTGCTGCCAAGGTGGTAAAAATATCCATGTGTGATTGTATACCTCTAAGGGTTTTACCTGCTGGAATCTTGTCTTTCCACATTACAATCATCGGAACCCGAACCCCACCTTCATAAGTGGTCATTTTTTCGCCACGGAAAGGAGTGGTACCACCATGGGTTCTAGCACTGTGCTCTGGACCATTGTCTGTTGAATAAATAACAATGGTATTTTCCAACGCTCCCATTTCCTCAAGTTTTTTAAGCATTTCCCCAACCATCATATCGTGTTCCATCATACCACTGCCATAAAAATCGTGTTCTGTGGTATAGGGCAAAGCCAAATAACGATTCTCAGGTTTTAAATGGGTAAACATGTGCATTCTGCTGGGATTAAACCATACAAAATATGGCTTGTCATCATCTTGGGCTCTTTTTATAAAATCGATGGAAGCTGCCATAAACTCTTCATCAACGGTTTCCATTCTTTCTTTTGAAAGTTGACCAGTATCCTCAATTCTTTGTTTGCCCACTTTTCCAAAACGTGGATCTACGGTGGTATCATCCGTATTGGTGGCATAGGTATGCAAAACACCACGGGTTCCATACTTTTTAAAGAATTCAGGGTCTTGGGGGTAATCCTTTTGTTGATATTCTTCTTGAGTGTTCAAGTGATAAAGGTTCCCAAAAAACTCATCGAAACCATGTACTGTTGGAAGGTGTGAATTAAGGTCTCCTAAATGGTTTTTTCCAAATTGACCTGTAGCATACCCTTGCTCTTTGAGCACCTCAGCCAAGGTTGGGCTTTCCTTTTTTAAGCCTAACGGTCCTCCAGGTCTACCTACGGTTGTCATCCCACTTCTAATGGGATATTGACCTGTAATCAATGCTGCACGCCCTGCAGTACAACTGGGCTGCGCATAATGCTCCGTAAACTTAACCCCTTGTTCTGCAATACGGTCTATGTTCGGGGTGGTATATCCCATAACTCCGTTACCATACGCACTTACATTACTCCACCCTACATCATCAGGGAAAATTATAAGAATGTTGGGTTTGTCTTTGTTTTGGGCAAAAGCTATTCCGATGGACAGGAATGCCAAAACAGGTAAAATTTTCATTTTCATAAGGTTGAAATTAAAGTATTAAAGTATTTAAGAATTTTAGTATTTACTTTCTTGTATCCGATTTCAATATGGCCTCAATGGCTTTATTGATGTCCAAAGATGCCGCTGCTTGACGTGGGGGGAAGTCTTTAAAAGTGGATAGGTGTTCGTTCAACAAACCAATGGCTGGCTGCATTACCCAAGATTTTTCCATAATCAAATGAAAACCGGTAATGTCATCATATTTTTCAAATGGGTCCTTGCGCAAATTGAACAATTGCGGCATGGTATGGGAAACCATATCATCAAAATAGCGCTCCTTGGTGGCAAAGTGCATTTTCCATGGTCCTACTCTCATGGCTGTTAAACCAGATTCATAGTAATAGAAGAAATAATTTCTGGCCGATTTATCTGCTTTTCCAGTCCAATAATCCAAGTTATCAAACCCATCAATATAGACCTTATAGGTCATGTCCCCGATTTTTTTGCCTTTTTTCAACTCATCTTTAATACTTGAATTACCTACTGCCGCCATTAGGGTAGGTAGCACGTCTTCGTGGGCCGAAATACCATTTCTTACCAATCCTGCAGGTATTTTATCTGGCCATCTCACCAAAAATGGGGAACGCACCCCTCCTTCGTAAGTGGTCATTTTTTCACCTCGAAACATGGTTACTCCCGCATGTGGAAAAGTACTTTGCTCTGGACCGTTGTCTGTGGTATAGATTACGATGGTATTGTCATCAACTCCCAATTCCTCCAAATAATCCAACAACTCACCAACTTGTCCATCATGTTCCATTAAACCAGACCCAAAAAGGTCCATGTCGGTACTTATCGGAGTCGCCAAGTTTCTGGATTCTTCTTTTAAATGGGTATACACATGCATTCGGCTAGTGGCATGCCATATAAAAAAGGGTTTGTTGGCATCCTTGGCACGTTTCATGAAGTCTTTTGATAAGGCAACCAATTCATCATCGAAGGTTTCCATTCGCTTGGAAGTCAATTTGCCAATATCAGTCACTTTTTGTTTTCCAATAACACCAAACCTTGGATCTTCGGTAGCATCATAGGTGTCGGAAGCATAAGATTTAATAATGCCACGTGGACCGTATTTTTCATAAAACTCTTTACTTTTTGGGTAATCGGCTTGCTCCTCTTCTTCTGAGACATTTAAATGGTATAGATTTCCAAAAAATTCATCGAAGCCATGAACGGTGGGCAAATGCTCGTTACGGTCACCCAAGTGGTTTTTACCAAATTGACCTGTCATATACCCTAGTGGTTTCAACAATTCGGCCAATGTAGGATCTTCCTTTTTCAATCCGAGTGGATTACCTGGCTGCCCTACGGTGGTCAATCCCGTTCTTACAGGCTTTTGTCCCGTAATAAATGCTGCCCTTCCCGCTGTACAACTGGGTTGGGAATAGTGATCGGTAAACAAGGCCCCTTCCTTGGCAATACGATCGATGTTTGGTGTGGGATATTGCATTCCCATAGTGTAAGCCCCAAGTGAATTTGGCGCTACATCATCGACCATTATTACTAAAATGTTGGGTTTGTCTTGGGCAGAGGCAAATATAATTCCCCCCACTAGAATCATTAAAAAGGTAATCTTTGACTTCATGATAGTGCATTAAATATTAAGGTTTCTATATGGAGACCAATCAGTTGGCCCTATAAAACACAGCTATCGGGGGAAGCGTAATTATTATGAATGTAGGAAATTATTGCTGATTAACCAACACTTAATGTTAAATAACCAACATATTATGATTAAAAATGTCAAAATTTATACAAATGTCCCAAAATGATAATTAGGGTATTCTTGATGTCATTAATTGAAATCACCAAGATTAATTAACCAAGAAAAGTAACTTAAAAGACTTCCACATTCGAAATCAAGGGGCAAGCCAAAGCATCAGTGATCTCAACCTTTAATTTTGAGGTTGAAATGCCATTCAAGGGCAATATGCGTTTATTGCCAATGGTGGTTTCAGAAGCTATCTTTTCCCATTGCTCATTGTTCCAAGCATAAACATCGAACTTTGCCACGCGTTGCCCGAGTGCTATATGTTCCTGAAACACCAAATAGTTGATTTCTTTTTCCTCATCCCATTCCAATTCAAAGGAAGCTTGGGTAATTGCATCATCTGTTGCCCAGTAGGTTTGATCATTACCATCAATTAGATTTTCGGGTGCATATGCTGGGCTGTTTCCTCTAAAAGAACTAGATGTTACCGATGTGTTTTGGGCCAAATCAACTTTAAAAACACTATCCAAAATCTTTTTGAATCCTTTTAGAGCCTTTACATCGTTCTTATGAAAAAGTCCGCGCTTGTCTGGAGGAATATTGAGCAACCACGTAGAACCTCTTCCAACAGATGTTAGATAACGTTCAAACAAATTTTCTGGAGTGCGAACCAAACTATCCTGCGATTCATGATAAAACCAGCCTGGACGAATGGAAACATTTACCTCTGCTGGAATCCAATCGGTCCCTCCAGGAGTGCCATGCTGCAACAAGTCTTCAATTCCGAATTTACCCGCAAACAAAGTATCTGGAGTTATGGTATTCCAGTGGGTAGTTCCTCCGATTCCTTTTTCATTTCCAACCCAACGCAGATCAGGGCCTGCATCACTAAAAAACAAGACGGGCGGTTGCATGGAATCGACCATCTTTAAAGTAGTTGGCCAATCGTAATAGGTTTGTCTATCAATGGTTCGTTCTTCGTTGGCACCTCCATAATACCCATCGCCACCGTTAGCACCATCAAACCACATTTCAAATACGGGTCCATAACCAGTGAACAACTCCTTTAACTGATTTCTATAATATGTAATGTAGGAGGACTGTCCATAATCCGCTCTATTTCTATCCCAGGGAGAGAGATAAACGCCAAATTTAAGACCTTGTTCTGCCGCTGCTTCGGAAACGGACCTTACAATATCCCCATTTCCTGATTCAAACGGACTGTTTTTAATGGAATGCTCAGTATATTCAGATGGCCAAAGTGCAAATCCATCGTGGTGTTTAGCAGTTAACACTACACCTTTAAATCCGGCTTCTTTTAATGTTTGCATCCATTGATTGGCGTCAAAAGCGGTAGGATTAAATAGTTCAGGGGATTCATCTCCATACCCCCATTCTTTGTCTGTAAAGGTGTTGATGGTAAAATGGATAAAGGCATTCATTTCCATTTTGTACCAATCCAACTGTTCTTGTGAAGGCAAGGCCCCAAAAGGTTCAGGTGGGCTTACTTTCTCTTTTTTTTGACAAGAAAATGCGATTAAAATCGCAAAAAGGGCTAGGGTTCTGTTAAAATTTCTAATCACTTTGAGTTCAGTTATAATTGCATCAAGATAAAAATAATCCTTGCACTACCACCTTACTGGTTTATAAATTAAGTTTTTAAACCATCCCCATCTCATTGCTTCAACTCAAAATTCATCAAAAAGGATAATGTTAATGCCTCGGAGAATTGAAAAAAACCGTTGAGAAATTGATATATTACACCTTTAATAACTAAACTAATGAGCAAATTTTATTACAACCAAGAACAAGAGTCCTATGATGCCATTGTGGTAGGAACAGGAATCAGTGGTGGTTGGGCAGCTAAGGAACTCTGTGAAAATGGTCTTAAGACCTTGGTTCTGGAGCGTGGCCCAATGGTAAGACACCGCGAAGACTACCCTACGGCCAATATGGACGATTGGGATTTCCCCCATGCAGGTAGCACTACCCGCGAAGACATCAAGCAACAAGAAAAACAATCCAGAACGGGATATACCACCAGTGCAGCTTCCAAACATTGGTTCGTAAACGATTTGGAACACCCTTATAACGAGACCAAACGTTTCGACTGGATGCGCGGTTACCATGTTGGTGGTCGTTCCATTATGTGGGGACGCCAAAGTTACCGTTGGAGCGATATCGACTTCGAAGCCAATAAAAATGACGGAATTGCCGTTGATTGGCCCGTTCGCTATAAGGACATTGCCCCATGGTACGATAAAGTTGAAAGCTTTATTGGCGTTTCAGGAGAAAATTTAGGGCTTCCACAACTTCCAGATGGGATTTTTGAGCCCATGATGGAATTGAATTGTGTGGAGCAACATTTCCGCGAACAAGTTGCGGACAAATTTAATGGTCGTGTGGTTACCGCAGGAAGAACCGCCCACATTACCAGTGACAAAAAATTTGAAGGTGACGGCCGTGTGCGTTGCCAATTTAGAAATAGATGTATCAGGGGATGTCCTTTTGGTGGATACTTCAGTAGTGTTTCCTCTACCCTTCCTACCGCGGAAAGAACTGGAAACCTGACTTTGAGACCAGATTCCATTGTTCACGAAGTAATTTATGACCCAGATACCAAATTGGCCACTGGAGTTAAGGTTATCGACAGGGAAACCAAGGAGGCATTTGAATTCAAGGCCAAGGTAATTTTCCTTTGCGCCTCTTCCATGGCTTCCACTTCCATTTTGATGCAATCAAGATCCGACAGGTTCCCAACTGGTTTGGGCAACGATTCTGACCAATTGGGAAGAAACATCATGGACCACCATTTAGGTGTGGGCGCTTCTGGCAAGTTTGATGGATTCGAAGACAAATATTACAAGGGTAGAAAACCAAGTGGTGTTTATGTGCCAAGATTTAGAAACTTGGGCGGTGACTCCAATATGAAAGACTTTATCAGAGGATATGGTTATCAAGGTGGTGCCAGTAGAGGCAATTGGGAAGAAACAGTTTCCGAACTATCCTTTGGTAAAGACTACAAAGATGCCATGTTGAAACCAGGTGGCTGGACGTTCGGAATGGGTGGTTTTGGAGAAGTACTTCCATATGAGGACAACCGAATGACCATGGATTATGATAAGTTGGACAAATGGGGATTGCCTACAGTGACCTTTGATGCAGAATTTAAAGAAAACGAGTGGAAAATGCGTGAGGACATGAAGCAGCAAGCTGTTGAAATGTTGGAAAAAGCAGGTTTAAGGGATGTTCAACCTTACGACAATCCTGGAGCTCTTGGTCTGGGAATCCACGAAATGGGAACTGCCCGTATGGGTCGTGATCCAAAGACATCAGTAGTGAATGGTTACAACCAAGTTCACGCCTGTAAGAACGTTTATGTGACCGATGGGGCATTTATGGCCTCCGCCAGTTGTGTGAACCCTTCATTGACCTATATGGCATTTACGGCCAGAGCCGCCAACCATGCCGTTCAAGAACTTAAAAAAGGAAACATCTAATGGAAAGAAGATCAGCACTCAAAAATATGGGGATGGCCTTCGGGTACGCCGTGGCAACCCCAACCCTGTTGTCACTGCTCAACAGTTGTAAGGACAAACCTGCCTTTGCGGAATGGACCCCCAGTTTCCTCGATAAGGAAAAAGGATATGCCCTGGCTCAGACCCTGGACATGATCCTTCCTAAAACAGATACGCCCTCTGCCACCGAAATGAACGTGCACACCTTTATCGATGCCTATCTGGACGAGGTAATGCCGTTGGAGCAAAGGGACTTTGTAATGATGAAGATGGATGCCTTCTACGGCAAGGTGCTTGCCGATTCCGGCAAGTCATCGCTCATGGACATCGAAGCTGCGGACATTGAGCCTGCTTTGCAGACCTACCTCAGAAAACGTTCCGACGACGAAGAGAAACTGCATTTCGAGGCCATCATGAGCTATATGCAGGCCATCACGGAAGGTGGATCGGCAACCCTTGACGAGGAAATCTCACGTTTTTCATTTGCGACCGAATTGCGGGATCTGGCCACTTGGGCCTACAAGTCATCGGAATACGTTGGCGAAGAAGTTCTGGCCTATTTGCCAGTACCAAGTGAGTACATCGGTTGTGGTGACCTACAGACATTGACAGGCGGTAAGGCTTGGTCCATTTAGGTCCTGAACCAAAAATAATTTCAAATAAAAAACCCCTTTTTAAAGGGGCTTTTTTTATTGTATGGTACAAATCTTTCTTCATATTGCTACTCTTTCTCCTTTTTCAAAACAGAAAGGGGAGAATTCCGAACAATACCAATACTGTTACCAACCCCCAATGCAAAAACCAAAAAAGTAATTGAAGGCAGAATTATTGCAAAAGGCACCCAAGATGGCGCGAAGGTGGTTTCAAATAGCATATAGGCCAATAACGAACTTCCCAAGACGGCAAGGACGACGCCCATAAAAGCACCCAAAAATCCTAATACGGCATATTCGATCGCAATCATTTTAAGAATTTGTGAGCCTTGTGCACCCAAGGTTCTGAGCAATGCCCCTTGTTTTACCCTTTGATGTTTGCTGCTATAAATCGCTCCCATAAGTACGGCCACCCCAACAAAAATGCTAAAGAAGGCCATAAAGTTGATGACCCAACTGATTTTCCCCAAGATATCCTCCAACAGACTTAAAATCCGTTTAAGGTCCAAAATGGAAACATTGGGGAATTTGCTTACCAACTGCTTTTGTAAATTGGCAGAACCCGAATCATCGTTGGTCCTTGTGGTCATCACTCCGAATTGCGGGGCTTTTTCGAGTACACCTGATGGAAACACCACGGAAAAATTGGGTTGTAACCTGCTCCAATCCACTTCACGGATACTCTGCACCACAGTTTGCATTATTTTGCCCTGTACATTAAATGACACGGGATCCCCTACAGAAACCTTGGCCATATTGGCAAAATCACTGCTTACAGAAATGGGGACATCAACATCGGAATCCACTTTGCTCACCCAGTTCCCAGAAAGCAATCTTTCGGAACCAATCAAACTATCACGATAGGTAACTCTAAATTCATGATTCAAAATCCAACGACCCACTTGGGAGGTAGTATCCTTCCGAATTTCATCAACATGAATACCGTTAAGCGCATCAACACGCATGGTCACAATCGGAATTTTGTCAATTACAGGCATATCTGCTGCCTGAATGGTCTGTGCAATCGGTTCCACTTGTTGACTTTGTATATCCATCAAAATCATATTGGCACTATTGGCCCTGTCCTCAATGGCAGCCTTTTCCAACAGCATATCCTTGGTGAAATATAGTGTACTTATCAAAAAAGTTCCAATGCCTATGGCCAATACCAATACCAAGGTCTGGTTTTGTGGTCGAAATAGGTTTTTAAGGCTTTGTCTTGCAATAAATCCCCAAGAATGAGGAAAAAACTTTTGTAGCGAAATCATGAATAATTTGGCTATTCCTGTCAGAATCAAAAAGACCACCAACAGTCCAATCACAAAAAACAATGCCCTCATCACATCATCCAACAACCATAACGAAAAGCAGAACACAAACAATACAATACCCAACCCTACGGCCGTTGTTGCCCACCTAGAACGGGATTCAGGTTCTTGAACCACTCGCAAGGTTTGAAGAGGGGACACATAAAGTGTCTTCATTAACGGATATAGGGCAAACAAAATGGACATCGCCAATCCCAAGGTTAGGCCCAATAAAATACTTTGGAATTTTAAAGTAACATCCACTTCTACCGGAAGTAAATCGCCCAACAATACAGGGAATAATTGCTGAAGCAAATATCCAATGGCTGTACCGAACAATCCCCCGACAATTCCCATGCAGGCAATCTGTATGAAAAATATCAGATAGCTTTGCCGTTTGGATGCTCCCAAACATTTTAGCACCGCTATGGATTTTATTTTCATTTGAACATAAATTCCCATACCACTAGCTATACCCACACAGCCCAAAAGCAAGGCTATGAAACCGACCAGATTAAGGAATTTCCCAAAATTCTCATAGCGTCTACCCAATCGTCTTGCTTCCGACAAATGCGTATCCAAGTCCACATCCTCGGCATCCAAAGGTTTCCATAAAGCCTCGCGCAGCAAGGTCATATCTTGGTTTTCATCGGCCTTGAAGTAATATTTATAATCTATTCTGCTGCCTGTTTGCACCAATCCAGAGGCCTCAATAAATTTATATGGAATCAGTACTGGAGGAGCAATGGCACCGAACATGGAATTGCTTCCCGGTACATTTTCCAATGCTCCGCCAATGGGCAGTGTCACCGCACCTAATTTTATACTATCACCCTCCTTTAAATTGAGTTGAAGCATTGTCGTGGCATCCACCAATGCGGAACCATTTCGAAAACTTTGGGCCGCAGCAACGGGTTCAGTTTCCAAATCTCCATAAAATGGAAATCCTCCTTCCACTCCCCTGACCTCGACCAGCTTTGTTCCTCCATTTCCTGGAAAAGCGGCCATGGAAGTAAAATTGACCTCACGTGCATCGGCTCCTCCCAAAGAATCCATTATTCCAATCACTTTATCGTTTACGGGTTTATCACTGTCAATTACATAATCAGCACCTAAAAGCGCCTTGGATTGGGAGGCAATATTCTCCTTCAATAATCGACTGAACGAATGCACACTGACCACCGCGGACACTCCCAATGTGATTGAGAAAACAAACAATAATAGTTTACCGTAGCTCGCTTTTCCATCGCGCCACGCCATTTTTAACAACCATGAAAATCCTGCTTTGTTCGCGTTGCCCATCATCAACCTACCGTTTCTTCAATTTTACCAGATCTTAACCTGATACTTTTATCTGTTTTTTGGGCCAACTCCAGATCGTGGGTCACGATGACCAATGCGGTACCTTGTTCTTTGTTGAGTTCAAAAAGAAGGGATTCTATTTTTGTTCCCGTTTCATCGTCCAGATTTCCCGTAGGCTCATCGGCAAAAAGAATGGAGGGTTTGTTGGCAAACGCACGGGCCAGGGCCACACGCTGTTGTTCCCCGCCCGATAATTGGGATGGATAATGTCCTGCCCTTTCCAATAATCCCACTTTGGATAAAAGTTCCCTGCCTTGTTCCGATGCTTTTTTCACTCCTCTCAATTCCAAAGGAACAATAACATTTTCCAAGGCGGTCAAGGTGGGCAACAATTGAAAATCTTGAAAAACAAAACCTACATTTTCATTTCGTAAGCGTGCCCTTCCATCTTCATCCAAGGCATATAAGTTTTTATCACAGAGCCATATTTCTCCAGAATCCGTGGTATCCAATCCTGCACAAAGTCCTAATAAAGTTGTTTTACCACTACCTGATGGGCCAACTATGGCAAAGGTTTCGCCACTGGCCACTTCAAAAGAAACATCGTTGAGTACATGGAGGTCATGTTCGCCGCTCCGATAAGTTTTAGAGAGGTTTTGAACTTTTAATATCTTTGACATAACTAGTTTTTGGTTGAAACTCTCAAAATACTAAAATTGCTCATGACCAAGATAACTCCAAGCTTTTACAAGTCGTTAATGTTTTGTTATTTTTTCTCGTTGCTCCAAATGGGATGCGGAGAAAAAAAGACAGAAACTCAAAATAAAGAACCAATTGCTGAAGAAGAATCCGTAGCAACAGAAACATCAGATTCCTCAAAAAAAATACTCTTTTTCGGAGATAGTCTAACAGCTGGTTATGGGCTTGAGGTAGGTCAAGCATTTCCCGCTTTGATCCAACAGCGATTGGATTCCCTTGGCTTGGATTATTCGGTAGTCAATGCAGGTTTGAGTGGTGAAACCACTGCCAGTGGTAAAAATCGCTTGGATTGGGTTCTGGAAGACGGCATTGAGATTGTTATTATTGAATTAGGTGCCAATGATGGTCTTCGCGGCATTCCTTTAACGGAGACCGAATCAAATCTTCAAAGTATGGTTGACAAAGTGCAAAGCGAGGCGCCCAATGCCAAAATTATTTTGGCAGGCATGCAAATCCCACCGAACATGGGGCCTGAATACACCTCTACATTTAAGCAACTATTTCCAAAATTGGCGGAATCGGAAAACATCGCTTTGATTCCCTTTTTGTTGGAAAATGTGGCCGGTATTCCTGAACTCAACCAAGGGGACGGTATTCACCCTACAGTTGAGGGACAAAAAATTGTTGCTGAAAATGTTTGGGAGGTTTTGGCGCCTTTACTTTAACACATTTGAATTAACCGAGTTCACTTTTAATCGATCTTTTCACTGTATCATTTCCCATTCGAGTTGCCAGCACACTAATAATTAAAATCTGTGTGGCATGAAAGAGCATGAGCGGCAACAAAATAATTCCTGTGGGCATGGAAGCTGGAAACAAAATCTTTGAAAAAACCGTACCATGGACCAAGGACTTTTTGGTTCCACAAAATTGGGCCGTTATCTTATCCTCTTTATCGAAACCGAGTTTGTTCGAAATAAAACCAATTGTAAAATATATCAGGAAAAAGATGGCAAGTACCCCGATATAAATTAAAAACATGTCTTTTAAATCAACGGAAACAAAGACCTTATCCTCGAATGAGTGCACAAAACTTTTGTAAATAATAAGTAGAATGACCGATTTGTCGAACAAGGTTAAATAAGAACTGTAACGTGCCGCATATTTACCAAGGTACCTGTTTAAAAACAATCCTAAAATTACTGGTAACAATATTTCAGTCAGCAGCTTTACATACACATCCATCAGGCTGAATTCTCCAGCTTTCTGTTCCAAAAAGATTCCAACCCATAGTGGGGTTAATACGATTCCAATAAGACCGGATATACTTGCATTAAAAATTGCCGCAGGCACATTTCCCTTGGCCAACGAAACCATTACCACAGAAGAAGAAACCGTTGACGGAAGTGCTGCCATGAACAGGAACGCCAACCAAATATTTTCTGTTTCGCCTGTTCCAAAGGTGGGGTAAAAGGCAAGTACGATCAATGGAAAAAACAGAAAAACAGAAACTTGCACCAAAATATGAAGTTTCCAATTTTTTAATCCTGTTTTTATTTTCTCGGGACTGAGCTTTAAACCATAAAAGAAAAAGATAAGGGAGATCCCCACACTCGAAATAGTTCCCAATGGCACCTTGCTATCCTTACTTCCCAAATCTGGAAAAAAATAGGCAAGCACCACAACTAAAATGATGGCCAGTACAAAACGGTCGAGTTTAATCTTGGATAATAAATTTTTCACCATAGAGGTTAAAGGGTGTAATTTAATCGTTTGGGCATTAAACTAAGATGCTATTAATTTCGGTCATGATCTCTCCAAACAGTTGCACCGATTTGATACGATCATCAATATTATAAATAGTGGAAACAATCATGAGCTCATCTATCGGGGTCTCTTCCAAAAATTCCTCAAGTTGTTTTTTTACCGTTTCCTTGCTTCCAATAAATGTATGTTTTACCATTTGTTGCACTCTTGGATGTTGCATCACATCCCTCAGGTCAGACGTCATTTCAAAGGGCTCATCGATGTATTCGGTAGTGGTTCCGGATAAAATATTTATTACCAACCTTAAATTGGAAGTATAAAGAAGTTCGGCCTCTTCATCAGTATCGGCGACAAAAACATTTACACCTGCAAGCATATAGGGTTGCAGCAAAAAATCAGAGGGCATAAATTGTTTTTTATAAATCTTTAGGGCATCATAAAATTGCCCTGTTGCAAAATGACTGGCAAAAGCATAGGGCAATCCCTTTTGGGCTGCCAAATGTGCACTGCTGATGCTAGAACCTAAAATATAGATCGGCACATTGACCCCTTCGGCCACCGTTACACGAACCTTTGAAGAACTGTTTTCTTCGGAAAAATACCTCTGAATGGTCTCAATATCATGTGGAAATGAATGTGTGGCCTCTATAAATCCTGACTTTATGGCCTGGGTGGTCGCTGGATCAGTTCCTGGGGCACGTCCAAGCCCCAAATCAATTCTATTTGGAAATAAATTGCCCAAGGTTCCGAATTGTTCGGCAATAATAAATGGCGAATGATTGGGAAGCATGATACCTCCAGAACCAACTCTGATCTTGGAAGTAGCCTGAGCCACATACCCAATCAAAATTTGGGGGGCACTACTGGCAATTGCAGGCATATTGTGGTGTTCTGCAAACCAAATACGATTATAGCCAGCTTCTTCAGCTGCTTGGGCCAAAGCCACTGCATTCTGATACACGGCTTGCAGGCTACTGCCTTTAGGCACAGTTGCCAATTCTAAAATGGAATAGGCAATTTTATTTTCATTCATATATTTAAAAGTGTCTATATGTTTTGCAAATAAAAATTAAGAGGACTGTAAAGCCTTAAAGTAATTCTCCATCACTTCTTTATTAATCGAATAGTAATAGAAACGTCCTTCCTTTTGCGGTTGTAACAAATCGGCATCTACCAATTTTTTAATGTGATGGCTTATGGAAGGTTGTGATAGATCCAATAGGGAAACTATTGTAGTACATTCCAATCGGGATTCACTGGCCTGCACTGCCTTTAAGATCCTCAACCGATTCACATCGCCCAACGCCTTGGATATCCTTTCAATTTTCTTTAATTCCAAACTTTATATATTGATAAATGCAAATGTATGGATATATTGATCAAAAATCTAAATTCAAACTCTTGATTTGGTTATACACACAATCTCAACCTAAAGCAGAATTCTAAAATTTGTACTGATCCTCTAATTTTTCAGCCAGAACAACTTGATTTTTATCATTTTCCTTAGTAAAATTGATAATTTTGGTGTTTTTTCAGATTATACATGACCAACAAGCCAAACTCTAGAACGAATCAATTTATTCTTCAATACCTGAACGCCATTTATCCATTAAGTCCTGAATTGGAAGCATTTTTAATTGACAAAATAAAAAGCTGCTCTTTCGAGAAAAACGAGATCATCAGTAAATCTGGTGAAATCTGCAATCGACTTTACTTGATCAAAAAAGGAATGGTTCGTGGTTATTTCATCAGTGATTCCACAGAAATTACAACTTGGATTGATACGGAAAACGAGCTTTTCACATCTATAACTGGTTTTTTTAGAAACCAGAAAACTGAGGAATATATTCAAAGTTTGGAAATTACGCTTTGTGATTATCTGGAGTATGATGATTTCCAATATTGCTTGGAACATTTTCCGGAGATGCAACATATAAATCGCATAATGATGGAGGAATATTACATTATGGCGGAACATCGGGTGTATTTGGCCAGAATTCCGAATGCAAGCAAGCGGTTGGAATTT
The DNA here is from genome assembly GCF_030268205.1 of Allomuricauda sp. NBRC 101325. Taxonomy (GTDB): domain Bacteria; phylum Bacteroidota; class Bacteroidia; order Flavobacteriales; family Flavobacteriaceae; genus Flagellimonas. Next base: position 169,175 of record NZ_BSQF01000004.1, on the reverse strand, counting down.
TTCGTGCAACACATGAAACCTCAAATTTTGGACAGGATTCCCAAAAAACACCTCGCTTCTTATTTGGCCATTAGACCAGAAACTTTATCCAGGCTTATGAAGGAAAAAAATTAAACCCCTAGCTTGTAAAATTCTTCCAATTCAGAATTACTGTTGAAGTTGACGTTCAAGTCTTTTACGATACCTGTACCTACCCCATAAACCCATCCATGTAGATAAAGATCATGTCCTCTTGTCCAAGCATCCTGAACAATTGATGTTTTGGCTAAATCATAGACTTGTTCTTTGGTATTCAATTCCACGAAACTGTCGAACCGCATCTTTTCATCTTTAATTTTATCCAGTTCCTTTTGATGGTGTCGGTAAACATCCCTGATATGTCTGATCCAATTGTCCACCAATCCATAGGATTGATTACCCATTGCGGCCTTTACACCTCCACAGCCATAATGACCGCAAACAATAATGTGTTTTATCTTAAGAATGTTCACGGCATAATCCAATACACTGAGCATGTTCATATCGGAATGCACCACCATATTGGCAATATTGCGATGTACAAAAACTTCACCTGGGTTCGCTCCAATTATTTCGTTGGCAGGCACGCGGCTGTCGGAACATCCTATCCATAGAAGGGGAGGCTGTTGACCCTTCTCTAATTTTTTAAAAAATTCGGCATCCTCATCCAACTTGGATTGCACCCACTTTTTATTGTTTTCAATCAAGCTTTTATAAAAATCCGATGACATATATTTTTCTTAAAGATTCAACTTACTTAATCCGATTGCCAATTTTATGCCTTTGCTTTCACAAATGAATTGAGTACAAGGGAAATTACGATCATGGCCAATCCCACAAAACTCCAGAAACCATAAAAATCATTGAACCATGTTATCCCGATCAACACGGTAAAAACAACTTCCAGATATTTAAACGGTGCCACCTGATTGGTTCTGGCTATTTGAAACGCCTTGGTCATGAACAATTGGCCGAAAAAGCCAAAAATCCCCAAACTCAACAAAATAACCCATTCGATGCCCTTTGGCCAAACCCATACAGGAATTGCCAACAATAACCCTATCAAGGTAGCAAATACCATAAAATAATTTACAATGACCAATGGGTGCTCAGATTTTCCAATTTTCCGAATTACAATATACACTGCGCCACTAAAAATGGCTGCGCTCAGCACAAACGCAAGACCAATAATGCTCAAATTATCGTCAAACCCTTTTAAAATCAATACGCCGGAAAAGGCAATGGCAAACAATAACAATTGCACGGCCCTTAATGATTCCTTTAAAAGAAAAATTGCCAAAATCGAAGCAATGATAGGTGATAAATAGCGAAGAGAGACAGCCGTACCCACGGGCAACTCCTTTAAACTCATAAAAAACAGGCTCATTGCAGCCAAACCTAAAATAGCTCGTATTGCCAAAAGTTTTCGCCTGTTTCCCAACAGAGGTATTCCCTTGGATAGCAATAACCAAGTGGCCAAAATGGTTGACCCAATGGAACGAAAAAACACAATTTCAAAGGTTGGTAAATGTACTAGATGCTTGACCAAGGAGTTCATGCCCGTAAACGAGAGCGTACTGAACAGCATAAACAAAATGGCCTTTTTCAATGAGGTGTTTTTTGAAAGGACTAAGGTATTAAACTTGAAAAGGCCAACTCCTATTTTTTCCAAGCTATTTAATAGAAAAAATAAGAATTAGCCTTTTCTATTGTTGTAATGCCTACAATAGAATCCAATAGATTCCCAAAATTTAAAAGAGTTTTTCGTTGGGTGGTTTCACACCGGCCAATCTAATATAAATGGTCGACTGACCCCTGTGATGGGTTTGGTGCTCGAACATTTTGGCCAATGCTTGTGCCTTGGTCATTTCAAACTGCCCAAACAATGTAATGTTCTCCGAAAGTTCGGAATCGCTCAAGCCTTTGATCGCGTCGATAACAAAATCATAGCCAGCAGTAACCATTTTTGTTACACTCTCTTTGGAAGTATCTGTGCTTTTTTCTGATTCCCCCATCCCAACAGGACTTTCGACACCTGCAATAGCTGCTGTAAATCCATAATTGGCATCGGTAATATGCAACATTTGTTGGGCAAAGGAGCGAATTTCAGGGGTGGGTTTCAAATCAAAATTTTCAGCGGGCATCACATCCAAATATTCCAAAGTGTAGGCTTTGGCCCGCTCCCATTCTTTAACCATATCGTTTACGTTTTGGGAATAACCCATGTTCATCATTAAAATAAAAAATGCTGAAGTAATTAGCGCTTTGATCGTTTTCATTCGTTTGTTTTTAAACCGGTCCAACCGGGATTAATTTATGTGATTGAAGATTCAATCACTAAAGATAACTCGTAATCAGTAATTTAGAACAACATTTTTTAAAATAGCTATAATCGGCCTTGTAGGATATTTATCTACTTGTCATTTCATTTGAAATATTGAACAGTGTTCTTCTTCAAATTGAAGAAGGTTGGTAATCAAAGCAGCACAATTCTTATAAAATATCCTAATTTTGAGAGTGTCCCATATAATTTAACATCAGAAAAAATTGAGGTCAAGATTTAAGACAAGGTTTGAAGACTTGGGTTTGGATACCAAAACCGGAAATGGTGGGTATAGGGCATTAAACAAAGACGGCACCTTCAATGTAAGAAAACAAAATGTTCCTTTTTTTGAGCGCATCAACATGTTCCATTCATTGGTGACAATGTCTTGGACTTCCTTTTTTACTATTTTGGTTACCGTCTATTTTGGAATAAACCTGTTTTTTGCAAGTCTTTATGTGATCATTGGAACTGAGCATTTAACGGGAATTCGAGGGACAACGACTCTGGAAAAATTTATGGACTCCTTTTTCTTTAGTGCCCAAACCATTACAACTTTGGGATATGGCCAGGTAGCTCCATTAAACCTACCCGCAAATATTGTGGCAGCAACCGAATCCTTATTGGGACTTTTACTCTTTGCCCTTGCCACGGGATTAATGTACGGTCGGTTCTCCAAACCCTATGCTTCCATCAAATACAGCACTTTTGGACTTATTGCACCTTATTTGGATATAAACGGCTTTATGTTCAGGGTCGTAAACCCAAAATACAACCAACTTATTGAAGTAGAGGCTTCCGTTACCCTTTCCATGCAACGAAAGGATAAATCCGATCAACGAGAATTTCATCTTTTGGAATTGGAAAGATCTAAAGTGATCCTTTTTCCTACCATGTGGACCATAGTGCATCCCATAGGGGAAAATAGTCCTCTGCAAGGAATATCAGCTGATGAAATGTTGGAAAGGGATGCCGAATTTCTTGTTTTCATAAAGGCATTTGATGAGTCCTTTTCTCAAACTGTGTATTCAAAATCATCCTACAAAGCCAATGAGATCAAATGGGGAGAAAAATTCACCTACTTGACCAAAAGACACGGTACCGGTGTTTCCATTGATGTTGGGGGCATAGACGAAACCTATAAAGCTGATTTGAATTAGTCGAACAAATAGTATTGATCTATTCCCGGAAATAGAACAAATTTGGTACGGTTGCGAACTTGCCATTCATCAACTTTAAAATGAGGATCACTAAATTCCAAACCATCTTGATGACATTGTAGAGCATTAAATGATATTCCTTTAATGAAAAGTTTTACAATGAAAACAATACAACTTAAAAACAAGCACATAATGTCATCGTTAAAAAATAAAAATCAAGACAGCCATAAGCGAGGTCCCTATCAATGTTCAAAGCGTGATATGGTCCAGAAATATTTAGGGATGTTTACCAGCACAATTTTCACCAAAACCGTCAAAAACTCTAACAGGTTATTCCATTCAAAAATCATACCTTGTATTAACAGTATCCAAATGGGTAATCCATTCTCAATTATTTAAATAAAATAGTAAAATGAAAAACTGTATCACATTACTCTGCCTGATCTTTGGTTTAACCCATCTAATGGGACAAAACCAAGCCAAGCGAACCATTGTCACTACTGATGGCGAGATTGATGATGTGGACACTTTTATAAGATTTCTAATGTACACCAATGAATTCGACACGGAAGGTTTGGTATATTCCAGCTCCATGTGGCATTGGAAAGGAGACGACAAGGGTACCAAGTTCACCTCTGAGATGGAGATGACGCGAAACATTTATGGGGAACGGAGCGAATTGCGATGGCCGGGAACCAACTGGATTCAGGAATTATTGGCTGAATACAAAAAAGTACATCCCAATTTGTTGCTGCACGACAAAAACTACCCCTCTGCCGAAGCTCTACTGGAATTGGTTAAAGTGGGCAACATCGATTTTGAAGGTGAAATGGACCAACGCACAGAGGGTTCCAAATGGATTGCCGAAAAATTATTGGATGATGATCCGAGGGAGATTTTTTTACAAGCTTGGGGTGGGACAAATACCATTGCACGAGCCTTAAAATCCATTGAGGAGGATTATTCCAAAAAACGGAATTGGAAGGAGATCAAGGCCAAGGTTTCGAAAAAGGCCATAATCTATACCATTATGGACCAAGATGCCACTTACAAAAAATATATTGGCCCCAATTGGCCTGAGATTCGAGTTTTTTATAATGCGAACCAGTTTTGGTGCTTTGCCTATCCTTGGAAACAGTTTGTTCCAAAAAGTCAGCAACCTTATTTGGAAGGAAGTTTTATGGGTGCCAACATTATTAATAACCATGGACCCTTATTCGAAAAATACTACTCCTACGGTGATGGACAAAAACAGGATGGTGACCCCAACCATTTTGAAGGGGATATTTCTAAAATTGTAAACACGGAACGCGGTAGTTTTTCCAAATATGATTTTATTTCCGAAGGGGATTCACCTGCATTCTTACATTTGGTGGATGTAGGGTTGGCCAATTATGAGGACCCATCCCGAGGTGGTTGGAGCGGCAGGTTCGAACAATCCAAAGAAAATCCTTTTCGATTTGAGGATGGAGAATTGGCGGCAGATATAAATCCAGAAACTGGCGAAATGGATACCAGTTATCCACAGACCCGTTGGATAAAACCGATGCAACTCGATTTTGCCGCACGAGCGGATTGGTGTGTAAAATCCTTTGAAGATGCCAACCATCCACCAAAAATCAACGTAATTCAAGGTAATTACATCAATGCAAGTGCTGGACAAAGCATAACCCTAAATCTATCCAGTGAAGATGTGGATGGAGACCCTGTTCATTTTAAGGTTTGGTCCTATGTTGAGGCTGGGGACGGTGCTACTGCAATTGAATTAAAAGCAAATAATGCTATCATAAATATTCCAGAATCAGCTAAATCAGGAGAGGAATACCATATTATCGTGGAAGGTACTGATGCTGGGTTTCCCGCTTTGACCCGTTATCAAAGGGTCATTTTGACCGTCAGATGATTTGTTTGTCCCATTTTGGACATTGGTGGAGAAACCAAAATCAGCGCACTGGCCTTTTTTTGATCTGGTCATTGATGATCTCTTGCTTGCTTTTTGTTTTCTTGGCCTTTTCAGCTTCCCACTTCTACACCATTATTTTTCAATTGAATTCATATTATAATTTTTACGATGTACACATTCAAAGAACATATTAGTAGCAGTTAAATTATATTCTCTTTTTCGGACCGTTTTATTGAACTTTCAGGTTATGGTTTATGGATATGCACAGGTAAGTACCATGGAACAAAGTTTGGACCTACAAATGAATTCCTTCCCGTAGTTATCTGAATTCATATAATGTTCTGACCAATTCACTGAATATCAAATTTTAATCTATTAAACTGTAAACCTGCGATCTGGAAAAAGCGCTTTAATATTTTGATTGGCCATTTTATTAAATTCCTCAGAACTAAGATTAGTTGTAAGCCCCAATAGTAATTTGTCCACAACTGGTCTTGGGGCGAAAAATGCATCCGACCCAAACAATATATGATCTTTTGCTATTTTATCCGTTAGCCTTAGAACATCGGAATCTACATTTAATGCGGTATCAAACCACATCTGCTTTATATAGGATGAAATGCTTTTTTCAACCTTGGTCCAGCGATCTTTAACTTTATTGGATACAAGCATGGCTTCACGTACATGTTCTATTCTTGGAAAAGTAAACTCAACCCTCGAATGTAAATAGGGCAAAGTCCCCCCCATGTGTGAAAAGATGAACTGCACATTGGGGCAGCGTTCCATGGTAGCACTATATATTAGGTTTGTAGCTGCTCTTGTGGTATTAAAAGTAAATTCTGTAATGAAATCAATGGGGACAAACTCAGGTCGTTTAATTGAGCTTGCAGGTGAACTGGGGTGAACATAAACCACGGCCTTATATTGCTGCAGAACATCCATAAGTTCGTCAAAACAAGAATCCCCTAAAAATGATTCTTCGTAGTTGGAAAGTAGGCCAATACCGTCCAATTTTAGAACATCCAAAGCATATTTTACTTCTTCGATACTTGCTGCTACATCTGGCATGGGCAAGACGGCAAATGCACCGATACGATCAGGGTATTGTTGTTTGGCACCGGCCATGAACTCATTGGTTTTTTTGGCCAATGTTTTTGCCTTTTCTGGCGATTGAACATATACTTCTCGAAGAGCAGGCTCTGAAATTGACATGAAAGCTGTTTCAATGTGCAGTGAATCCATAAAATCAAGACTCATTCCAACGTTCCATGGGTCGATGGATTTTCCGCCAGAATGTGTGATTCCAATTTCGGCCAATCCTTCCCTGTATACATCTGGTATGATATGATGGTGGATATCTATCAAGGGGGTATAATTTGTTTTTGACATATCTAAGATTTAATGCATGTCAAAAGTATAAGGTGGTCTTGTTTTAAAAATTGACAAATGATAAAAAAGCATTATACTTTGCTTTTAATGCGACTTAAACTCTCTTGGGTAATCCCTAAATAACTGGCCAACACTTTATTGGACAATCTCGCAATCATTTGAGGCCTTTGACTAATTAATGCATCATATCGTTCTTTGGCCGTCATACTTTGAAAAGCTTCAATACGACCATAATGTAAGGTAAATGCCTGCTCAATGCGATTTATGTAAAATGCACGCCAAGCAGGTACAGTTTCATTTAACTTTCTAAAATTGATATAGGACAGTGCGTATAAAATACCATCTTCCAATGCCTGAATGCTCTCTGAAGAAGGCGTCTGATTTATAAAACTATCAAAACTGGTTGCGAACTCATTTTCAAATGCAATTCGTCTTGTGGATTCCTGATTCCCATCATCCGAAAAAACCCGAATTACGCCCTTATCTACCAAATACACTTTTCTGGCCACATTGCCAGCTAGTAACAAAAATTCATTTTTTTGAATCTCCACTTTTTCAAATGCATTCAACAAAACTCTGATTTGCTCATCCTTAAGCTGATACTGTTCATTTAAAAGTTCTAGAAATTTTTCCATAAATTAAGATACTTGAAAATAAAAATACAATGAATAAAATATCCATTTATTAAGAGACAAAAAGAGACAAAAAACAAAGTTTAAATAAACGATTTTTAAAATTCGATTTATCTTATATTAGATTACAAAGTTGTTTAACACACTATTTTTAAACAAGTTAGCATCAAGTTAGTTTGAACTTTTCTTAACTTAGCACAAGTGGATAGATTTCAAAAGACAGATTATGAAACAATTGAAAAAGATACTTTTTAACTTAGTCTTGGTCATAGGAATCTTTTCATGTAAAGCTCCAAAAAACACTTCGCTGGGCCAAAATGAAAGTTTAGGGGTGGATCAGGTCAAATCACTCCAAATCCGTGGTGAGGAATTTCATTATATTGAAAACGGTAAGGGTGCTCCTCTAATTTTCATTCATGGGACCACTGGAGATTATAGGGCTTGGATTTCACATATGGAAACCTATTCCAATGATTATCACGTTATCGCGTACAGTCGGCGTTATGCCTTTCCCAATAAACAAGTTTTTGATAAATCACTTGATTATTCAGTTCGCATCCATGCCGATGACCTCTTTTCACTGATCACAAAGCTTAATCTGAAAAAGGTAAATATCGTAGCACATTCCTATGGGGCCTCTACGGCCCTATTGATGGCAATGGAGCATCCCGAAATAGTAAACTCAATGGTGCTTGGAGAGCCCCCTTTGATCTCATTGGCTCAAAACACGGCAAAAGGTCGGGAAGGTTATGCTGATTTACTGGATAATCACCTAAGACCTGCTAAAAATGAATTCGAGGCTGGTAACAATGAAGCAGCACTTGAACATTTCATTCAATGGATATTGGGAGATGACTTTCAGATGTCCCAAGTTCCTCAAGAAGATAAGCAAGGTGGATTGGACAATTTACCAGAATTATGGGGGATGGCCATGAATGAGGTCTTAACTCCAACATTGGATGAAGTGGCCATAAAAACATTGGAAGTACCTGTACTTCTGTTGGTGGGCGATATTTCACCAGTATTGCTTATAGAGGGAACAAATGAATTGCATCGCCTATTGCCTAATAGTGAAATTGTCCGATTTGAAAACATGAACCATGGTCTATTCTTTGAACAACCTGAAGCTGTGGATAAGACTGTAATGGACTTCTTGAATAGAAACTAAAATTGGCAGCCCGATAACTATATTAAGTTAGCTGTATTGCAGTTTACGTTTGGAAATTACAGCGAGCACCTTATTTTATCTATTTACTATATTGGTAATTAAATATTATAATTGTTATATATGGGTAGTCATCAAAGTTCAAAATAAACGATTAGGACCATCCCATTAAAAGTGAAATCATTAAAAAGTTAATAATTCCCCTTCCATATATTCTTCATCACCAGTTAAATTACCCTCAATATCATAATAATAAACAGTTCCATTTCCATTGATCAAGGTTCCTTTTTTCATTGGATTCCCCTTTCCGTCAAAACAGGAAATCACCTCCATAAGCCTTTCCCTATTAAATAACTTGACCATGGATAATTGACCATTTTCATGATAATACTCCCATTCTCCATTCCTGCCGCCCGTTAATGTGTTACCCTTGGCTTGTAATTTTCCGTCTTCATAAAAGAACTTCCATTCTCCCGACTCATATGCATCTTTAAAGTTCCCCGTAGAAATTAAACCTCCATTCATGTTATATTCTTTGTATAGACCTTCCCTAACATCATCAACATAGGTTTCCAACTCATGTTGCTGTCCATTTTCATAAAAGGTCTTCCATTCCCCTATCTTTTTTCCATTATGGTAAGTTCCAACTTCTTTCAACTGTCCCGTTTCGTAGAATTTTTTCCAATTGCCATGCTCTTTTCCGTTTGCATAATTCCCCTCTTCCAACATTTGACCAGTTTCATCATATCTAACAAAAATTCCATGTTGCTCCCCATGCACGTGATCTTTTATTTCTGCCAATCGCCCGTTTTCATGGTATGACTTCATTTCACCGTCTGGTTTGTCATCTACAACATTGACCATTACAGCCAATTGACCATTTTTATGATAAGCTTTCCAAAGTCCTACATGCTTGCCATTCTTTATCATTCCAACTTCCTTCAATTCACCAGTATCGTAATAGGTTTTGGTTTCTTGTGCATGTAAAATTGAACTTAAAACAAGAAAAAGGGTAATCGAAAGATGCTTCATTATGACTATTTGATTGGTTTATTTAGCTGGGGTTAAGATTTGGTCTATTTAGGAACGATTATAATACCAGTAAAGTATTCAATACTGTTTGCCGAACTATATATTTTAGAATTTCCTTCTCAGTCTAGTTACATCTCACTATTAAAATTCGTAACGTGATTGTCCATCAATTCAACACAACTATTCCAATAGTTCAACCCATATGTAAAACATTGAATTTTTCGCTATTACAAATTCAACCAATAGGTCAGCTTAAGATTAATTGACCTAAAACGTGGCGCAAAGGTTTCCGTGAAATAGTTATCGTTGTATACCAAATACAGGTCTGATAAGGGTGCAAAACGCCATTGCAACCTAGAGTTGATTCCCAAATTGTCTCGTTGATTGGAATATTGCACCAAGGTGGACCAAAACAACTTTTTACTGAACGTGACATCGATTCGTGGTGTTACCAACCAAAAATCGGCACTTTCGTAGGGTTCAGGTAGTTCAATTTTATCATAATTGACACCAAGAGTAAATTGTGCCCAAGGTTGTACTCGATAGGCTGCTCGTCCACCCATTGAAAAAATGTCACCATTAAAAAAACGCCCCATTCTTCCCTCAATTTGATAGGTGAACAAATAAGCATTATTGGACTGATAAGAATACTCCACTTGATTAAAATGATAACCCTGATCTCTAGGCAATGGGGTGCCATCCTGTGTTCTGGTAGGATCGAAAGGATCTAAGAGATAAATATAATTATTTGTAAATCGCAACTCAGCGGTTGCTTGATTTTTAAATGCCGTTTCCCATGACAAGTTATACCTGTGGTCTGTTTTTTTATAATCCAATGATGGGCGCCAATAATTTATGGTCAACAATTGTACAGAGTGAGTATTAAAAACACCCTTATTTGGGTAAAAGTTATGTTGAATACCACTTCCCCATTTAACAATATCGCTACGGGGCACAAAACCAAGGTCGGCCCTAAAATCTTCATTTACATAAACCAAATCTTGGGTAATTTCCCACCTACGCGGATTATAGGTAATGGTAGCCTGCGATGAAAAATTGTCCTTTGTATCGTTTGGTTGAAACGATTGGTGCAAATAAAACCGTCCTCTCCAAATATTATCGGACGATGCCAAATTATAATCTGCTCCAATCACACGATTGTATTCATCCGAGGGATCAATAAAATCCTTTTCGCCCATAGCTTGACGATTTACCCAAAATATACCAATATTGGAACGACTGCCGATTTTTCGCTGTAAGGCCAACATCATATTATTGTTGGAGGCAATCCTATTGTCTTCGTCCTTCGCTGTTTGAATATTCAACACCCCAAGCCGCCAATCCTTGTTCAATTTTCCGCTCAATCTTACCCCGCCGATGATATCGTTTTGAATTAGATTCCCCAAGGTATCCCTAGCCAATCCAATTCTTCTGGAGAAAAAAGGTCTTGCTTCATTAAAAGTGTTTCCAAAATTTTCAAAAAGGTCGCTATTGTCTATAAAAAACTGGCGTTTTTCTGGTAAGCGAAGCTCAAACCGAGTAAGATTGGTAAAAATATCATCCACCTCTACATTGGAAAAATCGGGATTTAAGGTAATATCCAAGTTCATTCCATTTCCTATTGCCACTTTTGCATCTCCCCCAACCTTAAATTCGGTAGTGGATTCATCCACCTCAAAATCATGGTCCGTGAGCGCATTTACATAAGGTATGAGGGTAAATGGGGTACGGGATTTCCCCAAAGGTTTTTCAAAATGTAATTCACCCATATAGGCCAAACTGGATAATCGCTGTTGCTGGGGCACTTTAACCCAAGTGGATTGCTCATTGGATTGGTTGTTCCAACGAAAACTTCTAAAGCGCCATTTAGAACTACCCTCCACAAATTTTACAGAAGTGAAAGGAATGGCCATTTCGATTACAAAATGATCATCGTAATTTTTGGCTTCAGCTTTCCATTTTACATCCCATGTATTATTAAAATCTGCCCCATCTGAAACCAAACCCTCACGACGTACGCCATAAGGGGTTACACCGAAAAAATACGCTGTGGTTCCATCACTAAATGTGTCGAAAAGGAGCGTTACATTATCATTGGTTCTAGCGCCAAAATCTCTTTTCAAGGATGATACCACATAATTTCCATTATCTGATTCTGCTCTAATTCCAATATAAAGTGCGGTTTCGGAATAGAGTATTTTCATTTCGGTTTGAAAATCCGCTAATTTGGAGTCTGTGGGGAAAAACTGCATAAAATCCGCTGCCGTTTCGGCCATATCCCAAACGGATTCATCCATAACACCATCCAATTTAATTTCACCAGTAATAAATTTTGCTGTTATTTTTTTTGGTACATTCTGCCCATAGATACCAACAACATTAATCCCAATTAACATTGCCAATATACTCTTGGTGAATTTCTTCATTAAATTGATTTTGTCAGTTTAGTTTGTTGTGCTTATCAAAAATAACAAAAGATTATCCCATCAGTAGTACCCAAGTTACGGATGTTCTTACCTATATTACTTACAATATAGGACTTCTGCATCATGATATTGGAGATAAGACAACCAATTGACTAAGGAAAACCTAATGATTGTTTTCACAACCTATTTGAATATAGGATTAAATTAACAGCAAATTTCTTACTGACTTGACTAGAACTTAAACTCTGAATCCCAGTATTGACAGAAGGTTTGGAGATATTGGATAAAAACAGGACACTAAATAAGAAATCTTTATCCCATTTAAATTTGGGTACAAAAAAAACCAGAAAATATTAATTTTCTGGTTTTTAATCATTTATTATCTCATTTGATATCAAATGAGATTATTTTTTAGTCGGGGTGGCAGACCTAAAGACTTAACCACAACGCACTGTTTTCCAGTCACTTAAATTACATTTTCGAAATTTTGCACACCTAATTGTACAACAAAAACAAAAAAGAGCTTTGGAGGATATAATTTGACCTCCTTTGATTTGTTTAAAGTACTAAAAAAATGTTGAATGGGTACTTAAAGAAAATCTACCTTTGATAAGGTAAGATTATTGCAACCAATGCCCCTTTCATCCCTTCACTGATCAGCTATCCCAATAAACTTTGTGAAAGTTTCAATAATCCCATTTAAACTAACAGATTCCAAGTCTTGCAGTGGTGCCATTTTTCAACACTTACCTAACTGGACAAACATTATATTTTATATCAAAATGCACAGTTAAATAATAAAACACTAAAATATATACTCGGGAACCCTGGTTCCAACATTACTGCCTTGCCTGAATCTCTGCTTCAAAACAATTTCAATCTCAGATCTAATAGATTGAGATATCTCTCCTTCATATCATTTGATAGAAATGAGATTTCTATCAGCTCCTTCCATTTTGGCGATATCTTATTCATGTCTCCAAGAATCACTTCTATAACTCTATCATTCAATTGCAATCGCTCTTTCGCATAATAATCTATAAAATCCGCCGCTTTTAAATTACTTTTCTTGCCTTTTAATGCCAATGCAATTTCCTCATCTGGATTCTTTATCGCAATTGAAGAGTTTAAGAGGTCATATGCTGGCGTCAAGGTTGTCTTTCCATTTTTTGTGATCAGTGAAAAATTTTTTAAATGCATGTCTTCATTTCCCGTTACAAAGCAGAACATTATCCTTTTGAAAAAATCGGCCTTTTCAACAACTGGAAAAGAGCAAAACTCCTCTATAACCGGAACCATTCTTTCCATGGTAAAGCGGTATTTGGTATCCCTTGTATTTCCGGTTAATTGTGCAAAATCTTCCACTGCATATTTTTTTCCCCTGCTATAGCGATCGAAACGTTTTACAAAATACGAGAGACTACCATCTTTGGCGTATACCATCCCATGAAAAGGAACATTTAAGCCATAGGCCTGTGCCATATGCATCGTTAGGTCTTCATTTTCGGGCAATTGGGGAAATAAATCATTTTGCGGTTTTATAATGTAGGTCCCAAATTGATCTACAATTTTAAGTTCTTGGTCAACCACGGAAACAGTTGCACTTAATTTAGGTTGTACCCCTTGGATGGATAGTTTCTTGGCTCTATTTGCCGATTCCCGTCTCAATTCGGCTGCAGAATAGGGCAAATCCTTCAAATCGGATAATTTGGGAGCGATCATTTTTAATCCTCTTTCACTGTATTTCGCCTTTCCGCAAAGTTCGTATGTGATTGGGCACCTATTCATCTTCCATTGGCTTTACGGTTATTGCTCCCACCAGATCCGTACCTGTTGCCATTAATTGCGAGAAATAATCCTTTTGGTCAATTTTAGCAATCCTCAATAACCCCTGCAACATTACACCCTCAGGCAACAAGCCTTCAAAAAAAGGAGGAAATGATTTAAAACTGTACTTTTTACGGCCAATTGGCATTGTTAATGAGATAGCGTCTCCATCATAGCCTTCATCATATTCAAAGTAATATTCACTTTGAGAAATTTCCTTCAATACCCCTGCCCTGTTACCGTGGACATATACAATTGCCTTCCTCATACTTATTTAGTCAACGGACTTGTAAATTCAACTTTTATATTCAAAACCTCGAGCACAGCCAGAAGATTGTTCCAACGCACTGTCTCCTTATTTTTTTCAATATCAAAAACAGTGGTCTTTCCGACTCCAGCCAAATTAGCCAATTCAAGCTGTGTAAGCCCTGCCTTTTTACGGTGGTCCCTTACCATAGAACCTAAATTAAAATTATCCATTTTTACCGTTTAAGCAGTAAATATATGTAATTTACTATTACAAATAGTACCAAAAAGATAAAAACAATACGTTTTTACCGTTATAACAGTAATTGTAATTGTCTTTTTAATCATTAATCAATATTAAATATCTAAATGATATATTTTACTGTTATAACGGTAAAATACCATATCAAAAACATTTTCTACGAATTAATCCATTGCAATTCCATAAACCCAATGTTTTTGGCAACTACCGTAGAGATATGGTTAGGGAGAAAAAGAATTCAGTTTACGCTAACACTCGGACAAACCTTGATTGTAGTCTTCTTTCCCCCTTTCCACAAAGATTTATAGAAATTTCACGCACTCCAAATACATATATTCATATGGATGTATAATCATTCAAATGTATATAGCTTTGAATATTTATTTGTTTGTTTAAAGCCTACAAAGGGTTCTTCTGAAGTGCCAACTAAGGTTTTTAAAATGCCCAAACGAAAAGGATCTAATTTCTTAATTCCACTAAAGTATTTTTTCGTTATGCCTTATCTTTTAAATTTCTTTATTCATTGTTTAGTTTTTTCTTCATTTTGAAATTAACAAACTCCATTCCTTGCCTAAATACAGTTTGTTCCTTCAGAATCTTGTAGCCCATACGCTCAAAAAATGGTCTAGCCGTAATACTCACATCTGATGTGAGGTCCCTGTGGTCATTTTCCCTTGCATGCATTTCTACCTGTTGATGTAATTCATAGGCGATACCTTGCCGTTGATAATCCTTGTGGACATAAAATAGATCAATATGATTTCCATTTTTTAGTGTTACGAAACCAACGATTCTATTATGGCCCATGGCTACTAGGACTATTTGATTCGAAATTATCTTGGACCAACGCTCATGATCTGCAACACTAGAAGTCCATACCTTGATTTGTTCAGGATTATAATCCAGCTTACAAACTGTTGCTATAGAACCCACAAAGAGTTGTTGCAATTCTTCTAAATCTCCCTGTTTCGTCTTTCTTATGTTCAATTTCATCTAAGTACTCTGTTGTTGATATCCGTTTGACTGGTCTTGGGCCAAATAAAATTTAAGAAATCATAAAGGCTCCATCAAACGGGTTAATATTTTTTGCCTCCACTAAACACATTACTTTTTGGGCCATTTTAAATGAAATCTATCATTAATTATTCAACTAACAGGGGAAATACTTTCATGACCCGTGTCCAAGTATTGATTTGGCAAATGGCCAGAGTCAGATACCAAATTTCATCTATGGTGAAATAATCACTTAACAAATTGATGTTTGCTTTATTGATTGACTTTTCGGATAAGTTGGTCAAACTTTCCGCAAATTTTAAGGTTGCTCTTTCTTTTTCTGTAAAAAGAACGGTCTCACACCATGAACTTAAGAAGGTAACCCGTTTTTCTGACTCACCAATTTTAATTAATTCCTTCGTGTGCATTTGTACACAAAAAGCACAATCGTTCAATTGTGCTACCCGTAATCTCATTAGTTCCAATAGTTGAAGATCCAAACTTGACCGATGTATGAAATCATCAATCCGTTTCAATTCATCAAACATCCCATCTGGAGCCATTCGTTTCATAATACTTTGAGTTTTAATGGGCTTTTAAAAGAAAAAGGATAAAAAATCATAATTAAACATAAAATACTATTTGAGAAGGTCAATGAGCTCCACTGCTTCCCATGCCTCATTTTGGTCGATATAAGTTTTGAGCATTGCGATATGACTTGCACCAAGTAACACCACTACTTTCCTGTCGGAGGGTTGGGTCTGTTTTTGAATCAGTGACCACATATATAAATTTCTTCTGTGCCATTCTGCGGTTAAAAAAGGTCCCACAAAATTGTGAATATCCCCTGCGAGCAATGGTAGCTCTGCATGAAGTCGATTACTTTTATCCCTTAAGGTTTTGGTATTTAAAAAATAGGTCAAATCCAACAATGAAGTTCCAGTTTGCATTTTTGCATTGAATTCAGTGGTGAACGACGCAATGATCTGCTCTAAATCTCTTTTAAGTCTTGATTGACCATTGGTATGTATAATGTTCATTAAACTGTCAAAAGGAAATTGGGTCTCCAAATAATCGATTCCGATAACTCCAGGTAAATCACTTGCAATAGCGGCCCTAAACCCCAATTGAAAAATTTCATTTTTTTTATAAAAATCCGTCAAAAGTTCACTATCCCAGAACCTTCTCTGTTCGAACGCTTGATATAAGGAATCCAGTTCCTGTTGTTGATCAAAGGGCCACTCCACAAAAATCTTATTGGGCCCAAATTCCTTAATAGCCGCAGTTATGCGTTTCAAATCCTGTTGTGATTGTTTGTTCAATACATCAAAAGTCAAGGTTTTGGAAACATCACTACCAGGATTATGATAATGAAAGGTACCTATGATCAAAATTTGCTTTTTGAAACCATGATTCAATTCTTGAGCCATAGTTATATATGTGGGCGCAAAGGCAAACAAGAGAAGGGACATACCTTGTGCCCACCGTTTCATGGAATTTTCTTTAAATGATATTGTAGTTAAAGCCATAATTCTTATTTGTAGTCTACGATTATAAGTAAGGATTTAAAGACATTTTATCCCATGGGTTGCCGATTATACATCCTTTATCGTTAAAAAGAGTCTGATACACCCCCATTTCAAAGGCGCCAAAACATAGTTTTTGATAGGAACCTTGCACTATTGATATTTTACAAGTCGTTGATTTTTGTAAAATAGGTATACGGCGAGCATTAAAAGGATGACCGCGGTAAAGAGGGGTATAATGGTTATCCCCTCATAATTCCATTGGAACGCAATAATCAAAGCTCCCAAAGCAATTATTGGTGAGGCCACTGCATAACCTATTTCATCATAAAGCCAAGCATAAGGGAAAAGATGGGCCCCGGTAATGATGGCATATCCCATTATAAAGTAATCAGGATTCCTGTACAATAGAAAAAATAGAAATGGAAAATAGATCAATTGGGCAAAATTGAGCCAAAGACCTAGGGGTTGTAATGGGTTTTCTTTAATTTTCCATTGGGTCTTGAACAATTTGGAGAATGCGAATGCCAAAGGGAGTAAAATGCCTCCAGCCATGAAGGTGTAGATGCTTTTGCTAAAAGCTGGACTATCCAGGTTCCAAATACCATAGATCAATAACCATATAAAAGTGGCCGCAGTAATAAAATCAATGCCTTTCTTGGTTTTGTGTTGCAAATCCTTTTTCTGTACGTCAAAAGGATCCTGTCCCATTTTGTCTTTAAATAGAATTTGATTCATAAGTAAATCTTTAATCAGTTTAATCCTTGTGTACTGGCAGGGTTAGGAAATGATCTCGATGTTTCAAAAAGTTCCTTGGATTGGTTCCTGCCAATTGCCTGAATTCGCGAATAAAGTGGGACTGGTCCGCAAAACCGGCATGATAGGAAAGTTCCGTAAGATTGACCATTTCGGAACCCTGCATGTAGTGTTGAATGGCATTGAGCCTTGAAAGACGCATATACTCCTTGGCCGTAATTCCGAACCTCCTTTTGAATTCCCTTTGGAGCTGTCTAGGACTGATGGGTACATTTTGTACAAGCTCCTCTAGGGTCAACATGCCTTGATGTTTTCGAATGGTTTCCGTGGCCAAGCGCACATAATCAAAGTCTTTGGTGTTAGCGGCCATTTTCTTTAACAGAAAATCCTCTGTTAACCTTATCTTTTGTTGGATACTTTTCGACTCCCTAAGCCATGAACAATAATCTTTAAAGGCTATACCAAGTACATCGGAACTATCCTCAAAGGTTTCCGTGAACAGAGAAGGGGGAACTCCAAAAATAGTGTAAATGCCCTCTGGGTTGAACCGTATCCCAAAGATTTGGACCATATCGTGAAACTTGACCTCATAAGGTTTGGTCTGTAGACCGATCAATGTAAATTCAGGGGATTTACCCCAAGTTTCACTCTTGATGAGTTCACAATGATCATGTGTTAAATGAATGATCATTTCGATGCAGCCATTGGGCACCACCGATTGTACAAAATTGTCTTCAGAATACAGGTTGAAATCTCCTGTATAGTACGCCTGTACAAAAGGGCTCAATGCAAAGGATGGCCTGTATTCTGAAAACTTGACATTCATGGTTACCTGTATTTTAGTATTGAATAAGCTGTCAAATCGAAGCTAAATTAACTATAATCATCTAATAATCAATTAAAAAGAAGAGAAGTGTCCACAATATTGGATGCTGTGGGCAACATGGCCTTGTCAAAGGTGGCAACGATGTTATTGGCGCCCCCAAAAACTCCCAATACCTTGGCCGTGGTAGTTCCGGTATTTTTTAGATCATGGGGAACCAGCTCAGGTACCAAGACCAATCCACCACTTGTGGCCGTTTTGGTCTCCGAACCCACGGTCGCTTCCACCTTACCTTCCAATACGATCAACAATTCCTCGGCACTATCGGTATGACGGCCCAGATTATCCCCGGGTTCCAATTCGAAATACACCGTAGCCAATTGCTTGGATCCATGTGCCCCTATAAGGGGAAATGTGGCCTTGCAATGTTGTTTTTTGTCTTCCTTTCCAATGAATTCGTTCAATTCGATTTCGTTTATGTTTACTGTTGTCATGGTTAAATATTAAAGTGAATATCCTTTTACAATCGCTTGGCCCGTGTTGAAGTCCACGGTTCCCAACCCCAATACCTGTGTCCGGTTCAACCAGCTATACCTTTTGTCGTTGGTGTGGAACTCTATGTTGAGCTTCAGCGTTCCGTTGTCATTGATTCCCGTTTCGGTGACCTGGATCTGTGCCCCGTCATCCGTCAGGATATTGGCATGGAGGTCAAGGAAGAACCTACCATCTGCCCTTACTTCCAGATAATCGACCCCACTGATCTTTCCGTTGATCTTTTCCCCGATGAGGTTCCCTTCAAAATAGATATCAAAATGAGCCCCTTCCTCTGGGATACGTTCCCCATTGACCAAGTCCTGCATGCTGAATCCGTATTCCACGAAATCTGAAAGCGTTACCTGTTCCTCGAACAATAGGGCCAAATCTGTTTTTTCCAATGTATTTTCCATTATTTTTCGTTTAAAATGATAGGACAAAATTAGGCTGGCACTGTTCGCTACAATTGTAAAAAAACGACTTTGAGTTTCATTATTTACTTGGAGAGGGATTGCGTTGCATTTACAATGATCTGGAATAGGGTATCCATTTCCTTTTGACCGGTCCGCCAATTGGAAACCGCCACCCGAATGGCAAATCGGTTCTTGTATACCGTAGGAGTCAAAAAGACCTTGTTGCTCCCGTTGATCTTTTCCAAAAGGGCCTTGGTGTCGATTCCAGAGTCGATTTTTGTGGCAAAACAAACGATATTGAGTCGTACCTCGCCAAGGAGGTCCAATTGAGCATGCTCCTTGATTCGATTTCCCAATTCTTGGGCCAAATGGCAGTTTCGGCCCACAATCTCAGCGTATCCCTCTTTCCCATAGGCCAAAAGCGTGAACCAGGCTGGAAGGGATCTCCAACGCCTACTATTTTCTGGAACGTAGTTCATGAAATCCTGGGTGGCACCATCGCCTTCCAAATAAGGGACATTTCCATTCTGGAAGACCTGTCTTTGCAAAGTTGGGTGTTTGGTATACTGGAAAGCGGCATCATAGGGAACATTGAGCCATTTATGCGCATCGATGGCAATGGAATCCGCGGATTCCCATCCATTGACCAAATATGTATAATCTTTGGCGACAGCAGCAAAACCACCAAAGGCACCATCAATGTGCAACCAGAACTTATACTTTTTCTTAAGATTTCCTAATGCGATAAAATCATCAAAATCACCTGTATTGACCGTTCCGGCACTAGCCACTACGATACAAGGTCTTTCCGGGTGGATGGATAGTCGTTTTTCCAAATCGGCAATATCCATGGCCTCCCGATCGGGAAGTCGGTTGACCAGTTCCAGGTTATCACGTCCAATTCCCAAAATGGAAAGAGATTTATAGGTGCTGGAATGGGGTGTGGCCGCTAATACCTTTAGGATACCTGAAAGGGTATCCAATCCATTCTTGGAGCCATCTTGGCCCATTTGCTGATAGGCCCATTGCCTAGCCCCGGCCAAGTTGACCATATTCGAAGTGGTACCTCCGGTGACAAAACTCCCAAAAAAGTCGGAGGACAGTCCAAAAAGCTCCCGATATAGGGCAATGGTATCCGATTCATGCTTTGCCGTGATGGGTGTCACGGAACTTACTTGGTCGTATGTAGAGGTCAACCAATCACCCAACAGCGCTGCCGGGGTGGACCCTCCCGTTACATAGCCATAAAAATTGGGACCCGCGGTAGCGGAAATATACGGTGCATAATGGGAGTTGAAAAGCTCCAAGGCTTTTTTGGCCCCAAGGCCTGTTTCAATGTTCCAAGTTTCTTTGGACATGTTGGATACCCCAAGGTTCGGGGCAGCTTCATTAAGGTCATCTAAATAGGACAGGGCCGTGGTCTTGGCCCCTTCCAGAATTTCATCGATCTCTTCCAGATCTTTTTTCAGTATGGTGTTCATCGCGTGCTGTTTGAATACTTCTAAAGTTACTATTTTGGCAACCAATCCAATTGTTTCGCAGTATAGGCGGTTCCCCCCGCAAAAAGGTTGTTAATGTCACCATCCACCAGGTTCAATTGGACATAGATCAAACTTGGAGAAGGAACTTCCATGAATTCCCCTTGTTTGATTACAAATTGGTCCTTGGGTTGGACTTGGCTATGCAGATAGCAAGCCAATGGCCCGGCTGCCATACCCGTGGCCGCTTCTTCCGGTATTCCATAAAGGGGCGCGAACATTCTAGCTTGTGCATCAACTCTCCCATCATCTCCAAGAACAAAGGGATAAAGACCTACCAACCCAAGATGTTTGGACAGTTCAATAATGGCATTGCTATCTGGAGTGAGACTAGCCAAAAGATCAACCGATTTTAGTGGAACCACTACAAAGGCATTACCGGTACTTACCTTCATAGGCCTTAGATTTGTTGCAAGGTCTTTCCGCGTAATCCCCAAGGCATCGAA
Source organism: Allomuricauda sp. NBRC 101325 (assembly GCF_030268205.1). Classification (GTDB taxonomy): domain Bacteria; phylum Bacteroidota; class Bacteroidia; order Flavobacteriales; family Flavobacteriaceae; genus Flagellimonas. The sequence continues at coordinate 147,763 of NZ_BSQF01000004.1, read as the reverse complement.
CACCCTGTCCTCAATGATTTCCAAACGGGTAAATACAGGTTGTGCCTGCTCCATAAAGACCTTATCGCCATCAAAATGGATGTTTCGCGTACCATCGATGGTTTCCTTTGAGGATCGGTCATCTCCGATCAATCCCTTTTCTCGCAACAGGGAAAAGGAAGCAACGGTAGCATGTCCGCAGTGGGCAATTTGTTTGTTCGGAGTAAAGAATTCCAGCTTAAAGTCCGAGATTGGGGATTTGGAAATAAATGTGGTTTCCGACAATCCTACCTTGCGGGCAATATGCTGTTTTTCTTTAGCTGAAAAGGTATCATCGTTAAGGACAACCCCTGCGGGATTTCCTCCAGTACCATTTATATCGAATGCATGTACTATGTGTACCGTGATTTGTTCCATAGGTCTTTTATTGAAAATTTAATAGACGTTTGAGTTTGATTCTTCTCAGTTTTTGTTGGAGAGGGATCTCTATGTTATGGTAGGTCCAGGCCGCAGATACAAGGTTTACGAACAGTAGGGACAACACCAGGGCAACCAAAGCCAAGGTATCGGGGACGATTCCCTGTCTATCCACAAGCCAATTGTCCAAGCCCATCCAATACAAACTCAACCAAAGACCCTGCATCATATAAATGGAATAGGAAATTTCCCCAAGGTATTGGGGAAATGGCCTTTTCAAAGCACTGTGCACCTTCCCTTGGTTATGGGAAGCGGACCCTATGATGAAGGCAAAACATGGTATGACCAAAACATCGTTTACTTTGCTATGAAGTGCAAAAAGGGTCACAAGAACTGCTGCCAAAAAGGCCCAATCCTTTTTCAACCAATTTTTAAGATAGCCCTTTTCGTACAGATTATACAATAGTATACCCAGGGTGAATTCTGCAAAACATCTGAAAATGCCCCAATCATAAGTAGTGTCCAAGGAATGCTTCACATTAAAATGAACGATCATACTTAAAATAGTGAAGGAAATTGCAGCCATTATCCATGGTCCTATGCCTTTCCTTTTGAAAAAGACAAAAAAAAGTAGTGGTGAGATCACATAGATGGCCCATTCGGCACTGATGGACCAAGAAGGAACATTCCAAGTGAGCCAATACTCAGAACCCCAAGCCTGTCCAAGGAGCAAATGCACTGGAATACCTGAAATTGCATACATATGGTTGAATCTTTCCCACACGCCCGGGAAACCAAGAACCAAGAACACTGCTACCACCACATGGGTCAACAAACAAAAAATATGTAAGGGATACAACCTACTGAAGCGAGCCCAAAGATAATCACACGCGCTTTTAAATGGTATGGCTTTATGAAACCGTTTTCCATACACATGGGCCAGAATAAAGCCACTCAAAATAAAAAAGAAATCTACGAAGAGATATCCTTTTGCCAAGAACATCGTGGTATCTTTGGACACCAAATGTTCCAATCCCGTAAATGTGGTCAACTGATCGTAATGATAGAGCACCACCCAAATGGCGGCAATTCCCCTAAGAGGGGTAAGGGTATCAATATATAACGAATCCTTCATGATGAATTAGAATTTTAGTTCTTGGAAATCCTTGACCAACAAGGGACCCAATTGTGCAATTTGTTGGTGCTTGGGATGCTCTTGATATATTTTTTCTGCCGATTCAGATCTGAATTTTAGGACAAACGCCATTTCAAACCTTTTGGAGTAGGTTATTTCCATGACTTCGAAAAAATCAAAGCCATCAACAACCTGCACCAAGTCCTCAAATAGGTCGACCAATTGGTTTTTTTGTTCCTCAGTAATCTGTTCGTTCCATTTGAACAGTAGCATTTTGGTCATTGGCCCTTCTTGGCCTATTTGCATTTCATGCTGTGAATAACCTTGATGGGAAACCAACAAATTGATTGTGACCCATAGTATCGTGGTAATTGTTTTTATGTGTTTCATTTGTTTTTTGTTATTAATTATAAATGGGGTACCTGCTTCGGGCTGAAATGATAAGGTACCAATGTCCAGTTCAATCGATATGCCGTTTGAAGAGCGTTGAGTGACAACTTTGATGCAATCCGTGCCCTTGGCATGAAGTACGATGGAACCATTCCATGTTACGGCACACACACTATTAGGATGGATGGGTACATACCAATTTAATTCCGAGCAGAACCATGAGGCAGCCTGAAATTTTTGTGGTCCAGGCCATTGTTCTTCGTTTGGTTTCCAAATAGTGTCCCATACTACCGGAAAAATATCCCAGTATTAGCAAGAACAACATGGATGATAGTGCGAAAAGGCTTCCAAGGATCAAAAAAGGAAACGGCGAAACCTCACCCGCCCCACTATCGATGAACTGGGGTATAAAGGCCAAAAAGAACAATGCCACCTTTGGATTTAATGTATTGGAAAGAAACCCTTGTAACATTATTTTTCCATGAGGGACTTGTACAACTTTATTCGGTATGGGGCTTGGTTTAGAGCCTATCATTTTAACCCCAATATATATCAGGTAACAGGCACCAAGGATTTTCACGAGGGTAAACGCCATTGCCGATGTCCGAAGTATTTCGGATAGTCCTACTGCAGCCATTAATGTGTGTGCCATAATACCTAAGGTAATACCCAAGGCAGAAAGCAAACCTGCCTTTTTTCCTTGTGCTATTCCCTTGGAGAGTACAAAGAACAAATCGGGCCCAGGGGTAAGGATCAAAACCCACACCAAGGCCATAAAAAGTGTTATATTTTGAATTTGTGACATCGTATTTTTTTTAAAAGCTCTTATTGTTCAAGTAAATTCCTCTAAAGAGCGGGTGATTCTTTTGTTGCCTATAATTCCTTCTGGTAGAAGTGACATTCATTTTAGTCGCGAAGGACCTTCCCAATCCATCGAGACCAAGGCTGTCCAGATTATTTGACGATAGCCTTTTAATCTTGTTTTCCATTTCTTCATATTCATTTACTTTCTGATTTCATAAATAAGGTTTACTGGGGTACGCTGTGCAATTTTAAATGCGTTGTACCCTGCTTCTTCCACTATACGTCGAACCCGTTCAGGCCCGGCTTGTGCACCGAGGCAATAACCTCCATCTTGTGAATGGGCGTGAGGGACACAAAGAGTGGTGGAAGCGGCATAGAACATTCTTCCTATAGGATTGAAATTTTTTTCCAGTTCGTCAAAGGAGGCTGGTTCGACCAACATAATACTTCCATTTTCGTTTAATTTGTTCTTTGCATATTGGAGGGCTTCCAAGGGGTTCCCAAAATCATGGAAGGCATCCATATAACAAATAAGATCGAATCCAAAATCTTTGAAATCCATGGCTGATGCCACCTTAAAAACTATATTCGATAACCCTACTTCCTTTGCCCTGAGCTTTGCTGTCTCAATGGATTCCGCGTGGTAGTCAAATCCATAAAAGGTAGAATTTGGGTATTTGGTGGCCATTAAAATCGTTGAAGCCCCGTGTCCACATCCGATATCGGCTACTTTTCCTCCTTTTATCAATTTATCTTCAATCCCTTCCAAGTCTGGAATCCACTCGCTGACCAAATTGGCACGATACCCAGATCGGAAAAAGGCTTCGGTTCCAAAAAAAAGATTATGATGGTGTTGGTGCCAACCAATGCCCTTCCCTTCTTTGAAGTCCTTAACTATTTTATCCTTATCATACCAAAGACTTGAGACTACTTGAAATCCAGGGGCCATAAAAAAAGGACTATTCCCATCGGCCAAGACCAGGGCATGCTCTTCCGGCAAATGGTAAGTTTGAAGTTCTACATTATAGGTAATGTAACCCCCAGCTGCCTGATTGTTGAGCCATTCTTGGACATATCGTTCAAAAGTTCCAGTCTCTTCAGCTAGTATTTTGGCATTGGTGGGGCCTAGTTTCCGCATGGCCCTATACAGCCCCAACTCTTCCCCGATTTGGACCAGTACCCCGGACATACCGGCAGAAAGATCATTGACAACCTGTCCGGAAAAAGCCTGTATCCTTTCCAAATCAAATGCTGTTCCTAATTTTGTTGAATTCTCCATTCCCATATATTTTTTAATTATGGGACAAAACTAGATGGTAGGATTTCGGAGAAATTGGATAAAAACGACAACCTTATTCTAGCATATGATTTGCATTAAATCGGTGTTCATTAAATTTTTGACCTTAAGATCCTTAAATTGTTATGGTAACTCCTCAACTAAAAATGGAGCAGACTTGTTTTAAATTTAAAGGACGGTTTTTTACTATTGTGGAAATTGATTTTTGTTTTAAGATATTGGCTTTTCTTTATCTATTTGTTTCAAATAGAACCAGCCAAATAGGTATATTCATACAAAGTTGAAAATTTTCTAAGTATCTATCAGAAAACAGGAGAACCTAAAAAGAGAATCCTAAATTAAGTCCCTAAGATGGTTCTTCAATTTTACAGTGTATCTTGGTTTACAAGCACAAAGATTTGATTGATCAAATGTATTCTTGACCGTAAACGATTTTGAAAATTTTCGTACGTAGAATTAAGTCATGGATAGAATACTATAAATCTCGTAAATTGAAAAATTATATTTAGTCAATACAATGGCTAAAGTTCAAATAAACGATTGCCTTTCTCTTCAATACAACTATTCCATGGGAAAGCGTAATCTAACTTGATTGGATGCTCAATTTATAAATTCCCTAAGAAAATTTGCTTTTGAAGACTCACGTAATTTAGTCAATGCTTTTGTTTTTAGCTGTCTAACCCTCTCTGTGGTAATATCCAAATCATTTGCAATTTGTTCCATTCCCAACGGGTCTCCTCCGCCTATTCCATAAAGCATTTTAATTACATAGGCCTCTCTATTGGAAAGTAAATCCATAACACCTTCAATTTCTATTTGTAGTGATCTATTTATCAAATCATGTTCAGGGCTATTAAAGCTTTCAGATTCAATAAGATCATGTAAACTAAACCCCTCCTCTTCTGGTCTTAGGGACTTATCCATAGAAATTGACCAAGAAGTATGTTCTAAACAAAGTTGAATTTCAGAAATTGAAAAATCAATCAGTTCCGACATTTCATCTGCAGTAGGAGGTCTTTGATGAGATTGCTCAAACTTTGCCGTTACACCATTAATTTTATTGATTACATTTATTTTGTTCAAAGGCAATCGAACTATTCTTGATTTCTCGGAAACTGCCTGGATAATCCCTTGGCGAATCCACCAAACCGCATAAGAGATAAACTTGAAACCTCTGGTCTCATCAAATTTGGATACCGCCTTGACCAGTCCGAGATTGCCTTCATTGATCAAATCATGTAAGTTTAGCCCCCTCGACTGATATTGTTTGGCAACGGATACCACAAATCTTAAGTTGGAAACGATCAGTTTTTCCAATGCCTCAGCATCACCATTTCTAATTCGAATGGCCAGTTCTACCTCTTCCTCCGCTGTTATCATTGGAATGCGGCTTATATCGTTCAAATATTTTGAAAGAGCGGGGTTTTCCCTATTGGTAATCTGCTTGGATATGGTAAGTGATCGCATAACTTAATTTTAAGTAGTTGACCTAACATAAATTAGGTTTCCACTGCCTTTGGGGTTTTTTCGGGACTCAGTTTCAATTTGATTAATGGACTTAACAAGCGGTGTGAGTTTTCGAAATCCAAAATTCCTAGCATCGAAATTGGGTTGTTTTTTTTGAAGTAATGCCCCAACCTCTCCTAAGAAAGCCCAGCCATCTTCATCCTCTAAATCTGCAATTGTGGAAAGGATTAACTGGATGACCTTCGGGGTGATTTTGTCAACAGGATTTATTTTATCCTTTTTAATTGACTGTGATTCCTCCGTACTGGTTTTGTGTAGAATTTCAAGATATATGAACTTATCACAAGATACAATAAAGGGGTCGGGGGTCTTTCGCTCACCAATTCCAAATACGGTCATTCCTGCCTCTCTTAATCGAATGGCCAATCGAGTAAAGTCACTATCGCTTGACACCAGGGAAAAACCATTTACTTTACCCGAATAAAGTATGTCCATTGCATCAATGATCATGGCACTGTCGGTGGAATTTTTGCCCGTTGTATATCCGTATTGTTGGATTGGTGTAATGGCATTTTTAAGCAGTACATCCTTCCATTTTACAAGACTTGGCTTTGTCCATTCTCCATAGATCCTTTTGATGCTTGGATTCCCATATTTTGCAATTTCCTCCAGCATTTCCTTCACATACTTTGAAGGAATGTTGTCTCCATCGATCAAGACAGCCAAGTTTAGATCCTTCTCCATAAATCTATTCTTCCATCTTTAGCTTATATTCATTTAGGTAAACGGCCTTTGCCATCTGTTCCCGCTTCGCTGTGGACTTTTTTGTGAACTCCTTATTGTTTCTAATTTGAGTCAACTGTTTGGTGCTGCGAACTTTATTGCGATATCTCTTCAGTGCCCGATCAATATTCTCCCCAGGTACGATTTTAATTTTAAGCATATGGTTTATTTTATAAGTGATGTACAAATCATGATGAAGCTGATAGCAAAAAAGAGTGCAGTATAGGGTAGGCACTTTAAAGTGGATAACAACTATAATTTCGCTAATAGGTGCAAAGGCCCACGAAATTTGAATATTGGTACAAGCGAAAAATAATTAAGAAGTGGCCCTTTAAGTAATGTGGTGATATGTTGGGCAGTCTTTTTTATTTAAGGACAGGTATAATTTTCGTCCATAATTTTAATGTGATGTAAAGGAACGCATTTAAATTGGATTTCAGCCGTTTAAAATCCAGTAACTTATTGTACTTATCTCTATTCCAAGTATCTTTTAAATTGAAAGAAATCTCCACCCAAGGTATAGGGGGAAATTATTATTAAAAGGATATAATTCCCCTTCCACAATATCTTAAATAAAGATTCGGAGAAGACCTGTCCTTAAAATCGGGGTATCTACATTTTAGAGCAATATAGGTATTGATCGAGTTTTGGGTAATCAAACTAAAGAACAAAAAATACAATAAATGTCAAGAAAACTGAAATGATAAGAGTAGTTGAATTGATAGTACAATATAACCAGTTATTAATCAATCTGCCTCCAAGTTTTATGGATTGGTCATAATAATTGTAATGGTATCTTTCAATCATTGGATATCTGTAAAACCTTCTGATAACACCCATAAAAAAGTGAATCAAGATGAACTTAACAATCGTGGCCCATATCATATGTTCATGTTAAATAAGTATAAATTAATATTGAAAAGCCCTCAAAACCTTCAAAAGGAATGGCATTCAAGAGCGATTCCCATAGGATTGTGACCTTAACTTATGGATGGAAAATGGTTCTTCTTGGAAAAATGGCCGTTGTTCATAACTTCGACTAAACCTATCGCAAATTTATCCAAGATGATTACAAATTCATTTTGGCAATAAACCAACCCGCCCTGTTTCACAAAATCATTCGATTCCATTTACTCGGAAACAGATGACCTAAATACGGTCTAAGTTCACTATTCAAATAAACCAGTTCCTTCGCAGTGTTGTTGTCAAGGATAGCACAGTAATAGACATTTCGGATGTCTACTTGTATTACAAGTATGACACTGGGTCTAACTTTAGCAATAACGAAATCACCTTCCTTGTATCTATTTTTCATAGCTGCCTTACTTGGATTCAATTGCCTTTTAATTTTCAAATTCATCAAAGTATTGTTTCACTTTTAATAGTGGTGCAAATCATTTTGAACTTATGGTTTGCTTCAATCGAACTGGAATTACTGGCCGGGATAAGTATGGAATCCCCTTGCTGCATAAATGTGGAATTACCATTTATAACAACCTCGGCCTTACCTTCAATGATATGGATGAATCTAATAAAAGGAGATTCACTTAGAGACAATACCTTACCAAAATCAAAAGTATAAGCTTGTATGACACAATGATTCTGGATACATATGTTCTTTACTACGATGGCATTGGAATTAAATTCCAGTATATCCGAAAGGTTAAACTTTATCGACTCCTCAAATTCACCCTTTTCCATTATCAAAAAATATAAGATTAATAGCTTCCCTCCTATTCCGATCTATTTTTGGCATTCCTCTTGGCCTTTTTTGCTGCCCTTTTCTCCTTAGGTGTTTTTGTGGTATATTTTTTCCTGACTGTTTCTTTCCCTATTTTTCTTTTGACATGGGTTATATTTATAGTCGATATGGAATTCAATTAGTATTGTACGGCAATCAGAAAAAGGATTGCCATGTAGAGGATGAATAGGATAAGAATTTCTCACAAGGGTGTTGATTTACTTGTTGATCACCATACTGGGCTAAGATCCCAGACTTAGGTTTAAAAAGGGCAGTGTTTTTTAGTTCCTGCCCTTTTTTGAGCCTCCGAAAAAAATCAGAAGCAATTACATACTGGTTAAATAAATACTGTTTGTCCGGTTAATTAAGTACCGTTAGTTGAACTCAAAGTTTTCCATTCACCTATTGCCCCTTCAGTCCACTTCGGCATTATATTAACTATAGAAATTCCTTTTCCCTTTTTTGTACTTCCTTGGCTTGTATGCTTTTCCCATAATAAAAACACGTGGTTTAAGTAACGTCTTGTCCCTGCAAGGGTTACCAGTGCAAAATTCCTCTTTTTCATAGTATAAAATAGGTGCTGTATGATATATTGATAGTGAACGAACCTAACAAAGGTGGTGTTACATTTGCTAAGTTCACAACAGAAATCTATTTAAATGTTACATATATCCTAGGTTGGCGGTTTATGGAATAATATTTTGCAAAATTCAGTAATCAGAGCCCATAGGATTCAAGTCCCTTTAATGGCCTATTCGAAAATCAGGAGATTTGTTTCTGGCACAATAAAATATCCATAGATTCCTTTTCTAAAATTCGGTTGGTTTCATTAGCAAAAAAATGGTGTTTCCATTAAGATATCGTATCTTTCTAAAAACTCCATTTGGAAAAAGGGCCAGGTCAAAAATCTTAATTTAAAGTTGATTTTCTGTTTCTTCATTTTACATGGCCTTATTTACTGTCCCCAGATTTTTAACAGTCAAACAGTATCAAACAAATTGCTTAACATACCATAGAACTAAAAAACGGAACACAATGTTGCTTTATATAAAATACATGGTAAGCCTGCGCTGTAAAATGGTAGTTAAGGAAGAACTAAGAAAACTTGGTCTCAATTATGTTAATGTAGATCTTGGATCAATAGAAATTCTGGAAGACATTACCAATTTCCAAAAAGAGCAGTTACGTGAAAGTTTAATGAAATATGGTCTCCAACTACTTGATGACAACAGGAAGATCATCATTGAAAAAATCAAGTCGGTGATCATAGAAATGATCCATTATTCAGATGAACTACCAAAAGTGAACTACTCTGACCACATCAGCGAAAAATTGGGCTATGACTATACCTATTTGGCGAATATGTTTTCAGAGGTAAAGGGAATCACCATTCAGCAATATATAATCATGAACAAAATTGAAAGGGTAAAGGAGCTTATGTTCTATGACGAGTTGAACATGACCGAAATATCCTATTTGCTTCATTACAGTAGTGTCTCACATTTATCATATCAGTTTAAAAAAATAACGGGACTGACGCCATCCTATTATAAAAAACTGAAAAAGAAACGCCTTAAAAACCTAGAGGATCTCTGATTGTTTTGAAAACAAATTATTGTAGCCTTATCCATTTTAGGACATCACTGAATTTATAAAGTAGAAGAATAGTATAGTGGAGCAGGTCCACCGTACCATTGAACGAAGTTTCTTCATTGGTTGTGGTTTTAGGCTCAACGGACATTGGCGGGTATTGAAGTGGTCAACATGATCATGAGACGGCAAATTTAGATGCTAAATCAACCGTGTTTAAAACATTTTGTGCCATGGCGGCTTAATCTAAAAATTCGATTGGTTTCATAGTATTGCAATGAATAAAGGAGACAGAGCCACTATTTTTATTTTAATGGTGATAACTTGAATACGTTGAAAAAGGATAATGGTGTTGACATCCTAAAATAGTTTAAATGCAAATTGTCCTCTTCAGCAGAGTTAAATCTCTTTATTTATTTCTCTTTTGGAAGTTCAAATAAACGATCCAAAAAGAAGATTAAAATCTAAAAATGATATTAACGAATACTTAACTCTCAAGCTTATAAAATTCTTCCAATTGCGCATTGCAACTGAAGTTTACATTTAAATCTTTTACAATACCTGTCCCAACACCATAAACCCATCCATGCAGATAAAGGTCTTGCCCACGTTTCCAGGCATCCTGTACTATGGAAGTTTTGGCTAAATCATAGACTTGTTCCTTGATATTAAGTTCCACAAAAGTGTCGAACCGATGCTCGACATTCTTGATTCCATCAAGTTCCACATGATGGTGCCTATACACATCCCTGATATGCCTGATCCAGTTATCCACCAGACCATGGGATTTGTTCCCCATGGCTGCTTTGACCCCACCACAGCCATAGTGCCCACAAACAATCACATGCCTGATCCTTAGGATATTCACTGCATAATCCAGGACACTGAGCATATTCAAATCGGAATGCACAACCATATTGGCAATGTTCCTGTGCACAAATACCTCCCCGGGATTTGCACCAATGATCTCGTTGGCCGGTACACGGCTGTCCGAACAGCCAATCCACAAAATGGGAGGTTGTTGCCCTTCCTCCAGTTTTTTGAAAAATTCAGGATCTTTCTCCAACTTGGATTGCACCCACTTTTTATTGTTCGCTATCAAACTTTTATAAAAATCCGATGTCATAGTATGTTCCTTAAGGTTTAATGCTCCAATTGAAATACTTGGTGACCAAAATACTTTCGAAAACTATCAGGGTTTTCCAAAGTCTCTTTCTCTGCAATCAATTTGATGTTGATGTTGTTGTTCTTGGCCTTTATGGAAAATTCATCCAGATATTCCAAGATATCATAGTCCAACACCTTGGTTTTCCTAAAGTCCAGTTCCAAAAAAGAATCACCCTCCAGGGCATTGAGCTCTTTCATGATGGGGCCTTTGTTGATAAAGGTGACCTCTTCGGCAAAATTGATATGGAAAAGGTTTTTCTTCCCATTAAACTCCTTAATGAGCATATGGTGGGAATTGTAGTAGGATTTCAACAGTACCACGATCAATCCCACTGTAAGCCCGATAACAATACCCTTTAACAGGTCGGTGGCAACGATACCGATAACGGTAACGATAAATGGAATGAACTGCGCCCTACCCAGTTTGTACATTTGGACAAAGGATTTGGGATTGGCCAACTTATATCCTATCACCAAAAGAACACTGGCCAATACAGCCTGTGGAATCAGGTTGAGCAAGGTGGGTATTGCGATTACGCTCAAAAGCAAAAACAAACCATGCAAAATGGCGGATAGTTTACTCACGCCTCCACTCATCACATTGGCCGAACTACGGACAATGACCTGTGTAACCGGAATCCCTCCTATCAAACCCGCGACACTGTTCCCAATGCCCTGTGCAATAAGCTCCCTATTTGTTGGAGTCTGTCGCTTTAGGGGGTCCAACTTGTCCGTGGCCTCCACACTCAACAAAGTCTCTAAACTGGCCACAATGGCAATGGTAAAAGCGGTAACATATACCGAACTGTTGGTCAAGGATGAAAAATCGGGTAAGGTAAACTGTCCAAAAAATGAGGAAACATCCTTGGGAATGGGCACATTGACCAATTGGCTTTCATGCAGCGCTAAAACTCCTGAACTTCCCACGATTAAATAAATAATGATACCAACAATAACGGCAATAAGTGGGGCTGGCACCAATTTGAATAGTTTATTTTTTTTCGTCAATACACCATCCCATAGCAATAAAATAGCCAAGGAAACCAAGGTGATCATAATGGCCCCAGGGGTAATATGATCATGGAGATTGCCCAGATCGATCCTATCGGTGTTCACTTGACCACTGAATCCCAATGCCAAGGGTATCTGTTGGATAAAGATCATGATCCCAATAGCACAGAGCATCCCCTTGATTACGGCTGAAGGAAAATAATAACCAATGACCCCGGCCCGAAAGACACCCAAAAGAATTTGGATGATTCCTGCCAAAATCACCGAGGTAAGGAAGAGCTCATAACTTCCCAAGTCGGTTATGGCATTGAGCACAATGACCACGAGACCGGCAGCGGGTCCACTCACCCCAATATGTGAACCTGAAAGATAGCCCACTAAAATGCCCCCGACCAATCCCGCAATAAGGCCTGCAAAGGGCGGAGCACCACTGGCAAGAGCAATGCCAAGACATAGGGGAAGTGCTACAAAGAAAACGACGAGACTTGCTGGCAAGTCTTTTTTCCAATGTTTAAATAAATGCATGAAACAATGAATTAAAAGTATGTAATTAAAAAGGTCCGACAAATAAGTTAAATAGGATTGGACCTCAAATGAAAATCTGAATCCCTATCATTTAGGATTCCAGTAAATCAGCTTTGTAAATCAAGTCAACTTTTCAGGGGGAGGTGTCGGCTGCAGCCTGTTCAAAGTTGGGGCATTCAAAAAAAGATAGTGAATAGTTGTTGACAATTTTTGATGGGCAATAGCTGCCGTTAAAGACTCTGGGCCGGATATGAAATCGAAATCGGTCACATCTTCATCAACGGAAGAATCCGAATCATCCTGACTGTCCTGATTGTCCATATCGGATACCATCATAGTATCATCATCACTATTCATCTGAATGAATTGTGAAGGGCCCAAAACAAAGACGAAGGCCAAAATTGCTGATACTATATAACTAATGAAAATCTTCAATTTTCTATTGAAAAATGCAGTATAGTTTGAATTATTTTCAACAAAAATAACATTAGTCCGTTTTTCATCTATTAAAAAAATGTTAATCAATGAAAATAATATATTGGAAACATCAATACTCTATTTACCTTACCAAACTATATTGAACTTCATGTTTCGAACGGAACAAAACTTACAACCTTTGTTTTAACACCATGTACCCGAAAAATCCATCAGCATAAAATGGATTACATAATATTTATGGGTAGTTTGTTTCCAAAAACAATTGAGGTGATTAGAAAAGTATTACAGTTTGCATACTCGAAGCGGACTTTGAAACGCAAGGAAATTGTCACATTTGATGTGGTGAATATTTTGGAACTTGACGCTGAAAGCAATATAACACACCTTAAAAATAATATATGATACCGTTAGTGCTAGACCCTTAGTACATGAGTTTTAGGGAATACATACCGACACCATAATGGACCCTTTACAAATACTAATCCTACCCCCACCACTGTACAACTTCATGGATTTTCGTTTAGATGGATACTTGTTCGGTTCGCCATTTAATTTTACAACCACTACTGCAATGACAGTTAAAGTTCTGTTATCCCATAAACTAGGTGTTTTCCATAAGACTTCACTTCAAAGGCGACCCATAACAGGATTCATATCCTTCTTATTGACCAACCTTTTTTTCCGGGGCAATTGCTTTATAAACAACACCTGCCAATACTGCACCTATGATGGGTGCAACCCAGAACAACCATAGTTGACCCAATGCCCAATCTCCAACAAACAAGGCCTGACTGGTACTTCTTGCTGGATTGACCGAAGTATTGGTTACGGGTATGCTTATCAAATGTATCAGGGCCAATCCCAGTCCTATGACCAGGCCGGCAAATCCTTGGATGGCGCTTGAATGTGTTGCTCCCAAGATAATGAACAGAAACATAAAAGTCATAACCATCTCAGTGACCAAAGCGGCCAACAGTCCGTAGCCACCAGGGGAATGATCTCCATACCCATTGGCCGCAAAGCCACCGATTTCGAAACCTGGTTTACCACTCGCAATCAAGTATAGAATGCCAGCTCCGGCGATACCACCCAAGACTTGGGCTCCTATGTAGGGAATCAGTTCCTTTTTATCAAAACGCCCACCGGCCCATAAGCCAATTGAGACCGCTGGGTTCAGGTGACATCCGGATATATGGCCAATGGCATAGGCCATGGTCACAACCGTTAAGCCAAAGGCTATGGCTACACCCGCAAATCCAATGCCCAATTCAGGAAATGCCGCGGCCAATACCGCACTGCCACACCCTCCTAGAACCAACCAAAGAGTCCCGATAAATTCAGCTACTAATTTTTTCATTGTTTGTTATATGAAGTTAATGGTACATGTTTTTTGACCTACGGTCAATTGTTTAGTATATCGATATGTTTTTTCACATTCATCCCTACACTAAAATAGTAAATTACGTCGAATATTTCTTCGGGAAAGTTCAGGAAATTGGATGTATGCGCTTCAAATAAACAACAGTTATCGGACCCTTAAAATGTTTTCAATTCATTAGAAAGAAATCCGGTAATGGCACTTGAAAATTTTTCTTGGAAATACTTTACAAGTCAATGTATTGCTTAAAAAGGAGAAGATATTATTGACCATTAATGGTTTGATGGTCCATTAGGTTTCTCAAAAATTATTCATTGGACAAATATTAAAGTTCAAATAAACGATAAGGACCACACCATAAAAAGTATGGTCATTAAAAAGTTAACAATTCCCCTTCCATGTATTCTTCATCACCAGTTAAATTACCCTCAATATCATAATAATACACAGTTCCATTTCCATTGATCAAGGTTCCTTTTTTCATGGGATTTCCCTTTCCGTCAAAACAGGAAATCACCTCCATAAGCCTTTCCCTATAAAATAACTTTACCATGGATAATTGACCATTTTCATGATAATACTCCCATTCTCCATGCCTGCCGCCCGTTAATGTGTTACCCTTGGCTTGTAATTTTCCGTCTTCATAAAAGAACTTCCATTCTCCAGACTCATATGCATCTTTAAAGTTCCCCGTCGAAATTAAACCACCATTCATGTTATACTCTTTGTATAGACCTTCCCTAACATCATCAACATAGGTTTCCAACTCATGTTGCTGTCCATTTTCATAAAAGATCTTCCATTCTCCTATCTTTTTTCCATTATGGTAAGTTCCAACTTCTTTCAACTGTCCCGTTTCGTAGAATTTTTTCCAATTGCCATGCTCTCTTCCGTTTGCATAATTCCCCTCTTCCAACATTTGACCAGTTTCATCGTATCTAACAAAAATTCCATGTTGCTCCCCATGCACGTGATCTTTTATTTCTGCCAATCGCCCGTTTTCATGATATGACTTCATTTCGCCGTCTGGTTTGTCATCTACAACATTGACCATTACAGCCAATTGACCATTTTTATGATAAGCTTTCCAAAGTCCTACATGCTTGCCATTCTTTATCATTCCAACTTCCTTCAACTGACCAGTATCGTAATAGGTTTTGGTTTCTTGTGCATGTAAAATTGAACTTAAAACAAGAAAAAGGGTAATCGAAAGCTGCTTCATTATTGACTATTTGATTGGTTTATTTAGATGGGGTTAAGAATTGGTCTATTTAGGAACGATTAAAATACCAGTAAAGTATCCAATACTGTTTGCCGAACTATATCTTTTAGAATTTCCTTCTCTGGCTAATTATGTAGATATACCGATCTTTAAGACAGGTTTTCTACAAAAAACATTCCTTTGCAATATAATTATTGTTGGAACTTTTGGTTTACTGAAGTTCAAACAAACAACAAGTCCAATGCGGTTCGGTCTGGGTCAATATGGTTGGCAGCAAAATGGTATGACTTTCCAAAAGGTATATAACAAACGAAAAGATGATAATTGGCTTTGTGCCCCTAAATCTTATCGATTAAAGGCGATTTTAACAGTTGAATTGGTCCTATATTTTCATTTACAACAATTTACGGACCATTCACAACAATAATTTCATTTAAGGATACACTACCTATAAATTTACATTTGAAATAAATTCAGCAAGTAATTTTCATTTTCATAAAGTGTTCTTGTAGAAGAGTCTCTTGGTCATCAAAATCTAAGGGACTCTTCTCTTTTTTGGATTTTCAAAATTTAAAGATATACTTTACAGCTAGATTTCTCCTCTATACCATATTGCCTTTATTATATAAGGTGGGGATACTAATTAAACGAGCTTTTTTAAGTTTTCTGGTGCCTCAAACCTATATCCTATATAAAAAAGACCATGCCATAAATTGTTGGTGATATCATTATCTTCATTGCTTTTATATGAATATCCATTATAGGTTCCCCTTGCCCCTAAATAAAGCTTGTCGGTATTGTATCCTATCTGAATCCCGGCACCATTGTCCAAAACAAAATAGTTGTTTTTTTCCACCATCCCATCCAACGTATATTTGGAGAATTTTGGACCAATTCCGGCTCTTACATAGGGTGCAAAGTTCACTTTTGGAGTGATGACCCAATTATAATGATAGCCAAGATCGGCACGAAGATCTATTTGATTTTCCTTTCCATATGAACCATCATCGAAAGGATTTGTCAACTTGGTAAAGTCGTAACGAAGTGCAGGTACAAAACTACCACTACTTTCCAATTGCCATTCTTGACGGTTGAGCAATGCGCGTAGTGAAAAATCCTTATTGAGCACAAAACCTGAATAACCGCCCCACTCAATACTTTTTAAATCTGAAAATTGAAAATAAGGGTCGGTACCCTCCTGCCATAATGGAATAAAATCCTCCGTGTTTTCCACGTAAAACCCCTTCATTCGTCAAAAAACAGGTTTTGTACAAACTGCCCGAGAAACATGTTCACCTTGTATTCTGTAAACTTGCTTTCCCCCTTTAAGTCATCATCATCATTGCCCGGCAAAAACCCGGCGGCAAACCCATAACTTAAGTTCAAAAATTTATAATTCATCCGCAGTGTCATCTTCACATCATTATTGGTAATCAAATGAAAATCCATATCGTTGTTATGGACTAAAAATTCAGAGAAATCAGAACTAAAATCAATACCATATGCCAGTTTATCCACATACGATATAGTTTGGCCATCATCTTGTTGACCATAGCAATGTTCAGAGGAGACCAGAATAAGAAGGATAATAGATAGCTTTAAGAGCGTACAGTTGTAATTGCGGTTGAAATTTATCATTGTTTGGGATATTAATGTGGTTGTGGTTGTGGTTGTGGTTGTGGTTGTGGTTGTGGTTGTGGTTGAAAGGTAAATTATAGGCTTATTACCGCCTATTTAAAGCAACAAATGATTAAAAAATATGCAAAGGGTTGGCTTCCTGTTGTGCTACTAGCGTTTATCTCCCCAAGGGCAGCGCTTAACAATGTAGTTTATGGTGGCCTTGTATTGGTCCAACGAATTTCCGAATCCGTTACGTTTGACATTGTACACATTTTGACCTTGATCATTAAAAATGTTCATTTCAATGGTCGTGTCGTATTTCTCTGTGGTTGAAGTAGTGGAACTACTGAATTCCTTTCCTGAACTTTTTCTTTCTCCTTTGTCTCTTTCTTCTTTATCCTTGTATCTTGTAGTGGTGCTTCCAAAGGATTGTGAACCTTCGTAATTAATGTTTGCTGAACCGTAAACCACATACTCTACCCCGATTGCCTGGGCTACTTCTTGTGGCATCATTGCCTTAATGGAATTCGCATTCAAATTATGTTTTAAGAGCAACGCATTGGTCGTCATTGGATCTAAAACTTCCACTCCTCTGGTATTTTTAGTAAAAGCATCGTAGGTGGTGTGTTGCACCTCCTCACCCATGGCCTGGGTGGTCAAGGAACCTTCATTGGATATTACCACAAAAGGGATTACGGCCAGTTTATTTTTTGAATTGAACGAAGCCACTTGGGCAGCACTAACTTGCTCAACATGGTTTATCACTTGTGTTCTCCCACTTCCAAAAACAATCTTATTGACTTTGGTCTTCTCAAAAGTGTACTCTAGACTCTCCCCTTTATAAATAAAGGTAATGGATTGTTCGGTAATACCCTTAACAGTTCCTTCGTTAATATCTCCATTGAGCATATGAACTTTGTCAACGGCTTCTTGGGAGTTAACAACTGTACTTACAAATAGCAATGAAAGTGTACAGAAAATTAAAGTTAATGATTTCATTTACATTGATTTTTAAGTGTTTATGTATTAAAGTTAAAAAAATCAATGTAATAATGTACAAGTTTGCTTAAACGGTCTTAAGAGTTAGATTTTTATTTAGTAATGTTCGATTAAACGATAACCAATGCCTCCTTGAAAATATTGGAACAGGTCAAATAGCCCTTCTAATTTGATAAAAATCAAGGTTTTGCGTATATTGATATATCTGAATGGTATTTGGAAAACCACAAATTATGGGCAAATCCGACAAACTCTTGACAGCCTTCAAAGCATTTGACACCGCCAATGCCAAGGATCCCAACAAGGAATTCATTGAGGGTAGGGAATATCCAAAAGAACTATTGTATGCAAAACGTATGACGCATATCCTGAATACCTTTGAGCATAAAGTGTCGGAGGCCTTACAACTCGCCGTCCGTTGCCAGCATATCTGCAGATGGGAGATTCCGAGGGAAACCTATGAAATGAATCGAGCGGGCTATCTAAAGTGGCGGCAAGAACTCCAATCATTCCATATGGAAAAAGCAAGCACCATATTACAAAGTGTGGGATACAACCAAAAGACCATAGAAAGAGTTTGTTTTTTAATGCTCAAAAAACAACTCAAAAAGGACATAGAAACCCAAATATTGGAAGATGTAATCTGTTTGGTGTTCTTAAAATATTATTTCGACCCTTTCCTTTTAAAACACGATGAGGACAAGATCATTACAATTTTGAGGAAAACTTGGAAAAAAATGTCCGATAAGGGTCAAAGAGTCGCCTTGCTCCTTCCCTATTCGGAAAAGGGTCTGGATTTGGTGCACAGAGCACTTTACAATTAAATGGAATGTATAGCAATTCCCGGCGAAGAACATTTACCACTTTTGTGAGGGTACAAAAATGCTCCCCCCAGCCCTTGCCACCAATGTTGACCATTATCATTACCCAAAAAAATATCCAATGTCCCATGGTTGACAAACCGATCATACAAAGTTCATATTTGTAGCTATAAGATAATCAGCCCAAGTACAAAAATCGCTCAAGGTAACTTGGCAATGATTCATAACCTATTAAGGAGAATATTTCTATTGATTTGGTCAACCTACAAGCAACTGGTTCCGTGGTAATTTTAGTTCTTAAGTTGAATAAAACTGGGAGTGGCACTAGTCGAATTCTTAGAATTGTGATTGCCCTACCTTTCCTAATTGCTATTGGGGTGTTGTACTTCCTTTTTCGCTTGCATATTTTTTCCATTTAACTAAAATTGAAATTCCAAATGAGGCTATTCAACCTTTTAACAATTGCATTATCACTCCTCTAAACAGCTGCTAATCTGTGTTTAATTAAAGGCATGCCTAATGCTTAAAATATATTAAATCGATAGGTTGTTCATTTGATTTTAATTGCCGTCCCTATTTTATCCTTAATTTTTCAAAGTTGAATCATGGTCACCGAACAGTTCAGATAAATTATAGAGAGTAGGAAAATGTAGTATTGGGCCATATCCAGACCAATAAGAGCTAACTGCCCTACGAACGTGTTTTTTACATTAGGCAGCATTAAATAGATTGCATTGATGGTTTTTCAGTGAGTTATATCACATGGATATTTTTATTTAGACTCCTTATTCCATTTTATCATGGTCTTATCGTAGCCAATAATATGACAACACTCATAAAAAAACAAAGGTAATTTACATTTGATTAACCCAAATTAATCTTTCCACAATCGTATTACCCTTTTCATAATTTATTTTGGAATTTGCTTAATCCCAAGCATTTATCCATAATTCTATTTTAGCCCAACACAAACTATTATCAATCACAACCTGTATTGCACATCTAGCAATCCATCCAAATTAAATTATGAAATTAAAACAACGAATGCATGCCTTAACTCCCATCTGGTACAAAAAATTGGGAAAGGTTACACTGCTTTTCGGAATCGTGGCATTCATCTATCCATCAAATTCCATTCAAGCACAAACTCCATCCGATGGGCTAATGATGCCCTCCAAAAACATCTGTGTTCTGTTCTCCTATGACATGGGAACTTTTGACCGTTACTGGGAAGGTTCGTATCTGCGTTCCAACGAAACCATTGCTACGGTCGACCGAAATATGGTACTACCTATGGCCGCGATAGGCATTTTGGACAATCTCAACTTTTATGTGAGCCTCCCTTATATAAGCACGGAATCCTCAGAACCCAATGGAGGAAGATTCACTGGTGCAAGGGGATTTCAAGATATTGGTTTTGCCTTAAAATACAGACCCATTCGAACGGAATTGGGCCCCGGAAGGATTTCATTTTTGGCAACGGCTGGATTTTCAACACCGCTTACCAATTATCTTTCCGATTATCGACCCTACAGCATTGGCTCAGGCGCACCTGAATTTTCGATTAGGGCCATAGGTCAGTATGAATTGAACAACCAGCTTTACTTCCGTGCTTCAGCGGCACACCTTTGGCGGGGATATACCGAAGCGGAACGTGACTATTATTATAATAATGGCAGCTATTATACAGCTTGGATGGATGTTCCCAATGCTTGGACCTTTGAGACCATTCTTGGAAAATGGTTGTTCAACACCACCTTGAAACTGGAATTGAGCTACTCAAACCTTACCTCGACAAGTGGCGATGACATTAGGGCCTATAATGCGGCACAACCGACCAATAAAGTAGAAGTTGACAGACTAGGTTTCTCTGCACAATACTATTTTAAATCCATAAAAGGTTTGGGCGTTGTGGCCTATCACAATCGAGTGATCAATGGAAGAAACACACCAAAAATGAGCAACACTGGGTTTGGACTGACCTACCAATTCAACGTAATCAAAAAACAAACTGATGAAGAAAATGCGCAATAATATAACTGTAATGCTTTTGACCGTATTGGTCATAAGTCTAATTTCCTGTGAGAAGGATACTCCTCAATACCTCCCCTATGAAGGATACACCTACTCCGAACTTACCACAAATGGAGGAACGTGGACACCGGTGCTACAATCATCTGGGGACGCTATAGAAATTAGTGCTCCTTCCGCCAGCGATTCACAGGAATACCTCAATGAGCTAGAGGATGTGAAAGAAGCCATGGCAAATATGAATTCCAATCAAAAGAAAGCGATAAAATATTGGACCAATAATCCGGCTGTTCGTTGGAATGAAATTGCATTGGAACTCATTGCCAAATACAATATAATTCCTGGTCCGAATACGGATGGCACATATACACTGCCAAATCCTTCCAATCCCGAAGGGCCGCCCGCATTTCCTTTTGCACACCCGCCATATGCCTGTAGGGCATTGGCCTATATGTCCGTTGCACAATTTGATGGACTTATTTCAGCTTGGCATTACAAATATGAATATAACAGAGCGGCACCTTTTCAACAGGATGAAACTATTGCATATGCATACGAAGACAACAATATGCCTTCCTACCCTTCGGATGGAGCAGTTGTGACAAGGGCATCCAAAAATATTCTTAGTGCCATGTTTCCTTTGGAAGTGGAATACCTCCAACAAATGGAAGATGAACATTTGGAAAGCTTATTGCTTTCTGGTGGAAATGTAATGAGCGACATCACTGCGGGATTGGAAATTGGCGATGCCGTATCCGAAACTGCACTGACCAGAGCTGCTGGCGATGGAATGAAGAATGCCCAAACACCAAAAGCAGTATCAGATTCCATTAAGCAAGCGGCCTACGACCGTTTTGGATGGGCTTGGGACAATTTGGAGATTCCTGAACGTCCGGTGGGATTGACCCCATTATTTAGCCAAGTAACCATGTGGAGCATAGATGATGTGGAAAGTGTTCGCCCAATTCCCCCACCACAGTTGGATTCACAAGAATTTTTGGATGATGTGGAAGTATTAAAGGACTACGCCAAAAACATGACCGATGAAAAAAGAAGGATTGCCAACTTCTGGCAAGATGGATTGGGCACCTATACCCCACCTGGGCATTGGAACCGCATTGCCAATGAGATGATTGTGGAATATAAACTCAATCCTTTACAGACCACCAGAACGTTGGCTTATATGAACATGGCCATTATGGACTCCGGTATCAGTTGTTGGGATGCCAAATACTATTACCATTACCCAAGACCCATTCAAATGATAGAAGGTTTTGAAACCATTGCCGGAACGCCAAATTTCCCAAGCTATACATCGGGACATAGTGTGTTTTCCGCAGCAGCTTCGGAGGTGTTGGCGTATATTTTCCCTGATGAAGCCGCAATGGTACGGGCTTGGGCCGAAGAAGCGGCCATCTCCCGTGTTTATGGTGGCATACATTGGAGTTTTGATGCTACGGTCGGAACAGCGCAAGGTCGTAATGTGGCCCAATACACCATTGATAGGGCCAAAGCTGATGGAGCTGAGCAATAGATGATTTGTTGTTGCTAACGACTAATAAACATTTTAAAATTTTAAAGGGCTGGAAACGATTTGATTTCCAGCCCTTATTTTTTGATCAAATAAATTGCCCAACAGACAATTTCAAGAATTGATTTATTGCACTCAAAATTTCATCAACCTTTTGATTATTAGTAACTTTAATAAGATTGAGATTTTGATATAAAATCAAATGATTATGGACTTAAAATTTTATTCACTAAAGATTATGGCACTCACTTTAATGCTAGTGGGGTGCTCTCAGGCAAAAAAACAAAGTGTCGACGAAGTTTTGATGGATCCCACGATGCGGGATGCCATTATGGAAAACATCAGCAATGACCATCAAATGATGATGAACATGATGGGACACATGATGGACAATTATCACGCCATGCAAATGATTATGGGAAATCAGGAAATGATGCATTCAATGATGGGAAACAGGCAAGCCATGATGAACATGATGATGCAGGACAGTACAATTTCCAATATGATGATGGGAAACATGCTCAAAATGATGGAGCAAGATTCCACATTTGGTAACAGAATGACAAACATGATGATGGGAAACCAGCACATGATGAGCATGATGCAACAAAAGGGCGGGATGAATTGATCGCACACCAAATTCCAAAGCATGAAGAATTACGCTAAAACACGATTACAATGCACGATTGGAACTGGCATAATTGGGGCTCGGTCATGATGTGGCTCATTTGGATTCCGATAATCATCATTGCCGCATGGTATTTGCTATGGCTATCCAACAATAAGGGATTTTCCGAACAAGGCAATGAATCGCCTCTCGAAGTTCTTAAAAGAAGATATGCCAACGGAGAGATTTCCACACAAGAATATGAAAGAAGGAAAAAAATATTGGAAGAAGAATAACAGAATTAAGCAATCCGTTAAAGATGTTGGTATGAATTAAAATTCCAAGTTCAATCCATCACTCAGTTTTTATAGGAGCAACGGGATTTTTTTAGATTTATAAAGTTCAAATAAACGATTCAAAAAGTTGAAGAGAGATGTAATAAAGAAAGTAGAGATTGATGCACTAGGCCGTCTTAATGTTAGTCCAGAAGAGCAAAAGTTTACCCAGATATATAGGACTGCAACACAAGTTCATTGGGACACTCAAAACCAAACTCTTTATTCTCCCAAACCAACGGATTGGACATATGTTGATTGGTATAATCACATAATTAAAGTTGTCCTTGAAGAATGCTTCTGCGAGCTTAGTCTAACCAATGAAACTGTTTGGATAAATGTTCCAGAAAACATTAAGAATGAAATAATACAAGTTCAATAAAACGATTGGCATTCTCTTTACTGAAACTTTCCTATAGTTCAACCATTCAGTCTAATCACATAAAAACCATATCTTTAGAGAAACCAACCTCCAATGATCAAGTTCTTTCGGAAAATCCGCCAAAACTTACTTTCAGAAGGCAACACAGGAAAATACCTTAAATATGCAATCGGTGAAATTGTACTTGTGGTCATCGGTATCTTAATTGCCCTAGCAATCAATAATTGGAACCAAGAAAGACTCAATGATAAAAAGGAGCTGGACTTATTGGTGAATCTAAAAGAAGATCTTCACTTAAACATCTCAATGATGCTTCAGCTTGATTCTGTGTACGCTGCGGAAGAAGAAGCATGTAAAAAGGGGATGGGGATTTTGAAGGATGTTGCTACTGTTGAGGAGTTTCTTCAAGCCGATTCGCTCATTTCAACCAGATGGGAAGTTTTTATGGTAAACAAAATCACCTATGATGAAATGTTGAACAATGGCAGCTTTTACTCACTTAAAAACAAAACACTTCAGGAGTCCATTCGGACACATTTTATCCAAGCAAATAATTATGTGAAGGATTTTGAAGAGATCAATGAGAATGGTCAAGATATAGCCCATAACAATGAAGAATTGTTTATTGTCGAACTACTTCAAGACAGAAAGGGTGAAAGAAATTCAAATGCAAAAGAATTGGATACCACTTGGATCAGTGATTACAACTCTCCAATCTATCTTACATTTTATAAAAAGGCAAAATACTTTACAAACACTAACAAACTGAGAAGAAAAATGATTTCACGTTTTATCAAGAGTCGTAACGATTTGTCTGCTGAGATTGAAATTGAATTGGAAAATTAAGGAACAACCTAGTCAGATTACCGTTTTGTAGTATTCGTTTTATCAAAAGTTCAAATCAGCGATAAACCAATCGTTTGCTATCCAAAGTAATGATTAAAACATGTATTAATCGATAACCTTTAAAGCTTAACTATGACAAAGAAGTTTATAACAATACACACCATATTTCTGGATTGGAATTTGCTGCTTTGGCCAATCTGGATTTTCTGATATTGTAGAAGGGGACTTTATAATCAAGGATTTCGTTTTTGAAGAGGGTACTTCACTTTCGCAACTGAACATACATTATTCCACGCTTGGAAAACCAGTAAAGGATAAAAATGGACAAGTTACCAATGCTGTCCTTATAGGGCATGGTACTACGGGAAGTGGCCATTCACTGTTAATAGAACAATTTGCTGGAAACCTATTCAAGCCAGGACAGCTTTTGGATGCCTCAAAGTATTATATCATACTGCCCGATGCCATTGGACATGGCAAGTCCAGCAAACCTAGTGACGGTATGCGAATGAAATTCCCCAAATATACTTACCAAGATATGGTAAAGGCAAATCATCAGCTGTTAACCGAACATTTGGGAGTAAACCATCTTCGGTTGGTGATGGGCACCTCCATGGGAGGAATGCATACCTGGATGTGGGGATATACTTATCCTGATTTTATGGATGCGCTGTTTCCCCTGGCAAGTGCTCCAGTGGAAATTGGAGGAAGAAACCGAATGTTCAGAAAAGCGATAATCAACTGCATAAAATCAGACCCTCAATGGAATCATGGTGAATATGAAAAACAACCTCAAACAGGATTGACTGGAGCGGTAGCAGCTATATTATTGATGATAGATGGTAATAGCCATTGGCAGAATTTGGCGCCAAACAGGCAAGCTGCCGATTCTCTATTGTTGAATCTGAACCAGCGATTGGTCAACAGGTATGATGCCAACGATCTTATCTACCAATTTGATTCTTCAAGAAATTATAATCCAGCACCAAATCTTGCTAATATCAAGGCTCCATTAATTGCGATAAATTCTGCCGATGATGAAATCAATCCACCAGAGCTTGGAATCATGGAAAGTGAAATGTCAAAAGTGAAAAATGGTAGATATGTTTTATTACCGATTACCGATAAAACTACAGGACATGGCACACATTCCAATCCAGAAATATGGGGTGTTTACCTCAAGGAACTTCTTGATATGACGAACAAGTAAGATTCAATGATAACCAATATATTTATAGAGGAAAGAACTCCTCAACCCCTTTCTTACCATCAACTAAATCCAAAATCGTTGTGCTTTCAAGTACATTGATGAACTTAGACTTATTGCCTCCTACAAGTTTATGAAGAACACAAGGATTGTCCATATCACAGTTACGGATACCCATAACGCATGAATTCAAACGATGCTCTCCATCTATAACCTTTACAATTTCCAGTAAGGTGTGCTTTCTATCTTCATCACTCAAATAAAATCCTCCTTTTGGTCCTCTAGTTGAAGAGATAATACCATGTCGTGAGAGTTCTTGTAATAGCTTGGCCAAATAAGCCTCTGGTACATGAATCGTATCATAAATATCCCTCACCAAGACCTTATGGTCAGCATTGGAGTTCAATGCTAGATAAAGCACCCCTTTGATGGCATATTTGGAAGAATTGGAAAGCATATCATAAAATGTACAACAAAGATTAAAAGATATTTTTATCCTTTTTATGATTTATATCATGTTATAGGTGATTAACCCTATATACTTTTGGTTGGAAATTCTAAAGTTTAATCCTATGAAAACAATACTAAAAGGAACAATACTGCTCTTTTCCCTTATCATGATAAGCTGTGGAGGAAAAGACAAGGAAACAAAAGAGGATGGTTTTAGCGTACAACGAAAAAAAGCCGAAACCGAACAGCCCGTTGCAACCAATACCACCAGTGAAGTAAAGGCCTCTGAACGTGTTGATTTGACCACAAAAGGCGTCGGCCCAATAAAGTCCATAGAAATTCCTGCCGAAATTGACGAAGCCATGGCGGCAAAGGGTAAAGAAGTTTATGAGCAAATGTGTTTGGCCTGTCACAGGGTTGATAAAAAATTTATAGGGCCTGCCCCGAACGGTGTACTCGACAGAAGAACCCCCGAATGGGTAATGAACATGATTTTAAATCCTCAGGAAATGGTACAACAAGACCCTTTGGCCAAAGACTTGCTTCAAGAATTCAATGGATCACCCATGTCTAACCAAGGACTTACCGAAGAACAGGCCAGAGCCATTGTTGAATACTTTAGAACCTTAAAATAAACCCTATGAAATCAACCATTAAATTAAGTATGATGGGGCTATTTTCACTACTGACAATATTTAGTAGCTGTAAAAATGGGCCTCAAAACGAAACGAAGGACTTAGGTCAAAGTGAATCCACTATTACCTCAGAATACACCAAAGGCCAAGCCTTTATCAAAGATGATGGGTCCACACCCAACGTTTTACAGATAGCTTTGAAATCCGAAGACCACACTACACTGGTTGCCGCTGTACAAGCTGCACAATTGGAAAATGTTTTGGTCAACGCAGGACCTCTAATGGTTTTCGCACCAACAAATGCGGCTTTTGATGCGCTTCCCGAGGAAACCCTGACCGACCTTTTAAAACCAGAAAACAAAGATGCTTTGTCCGATATTCTCAAGTATCACGTAACTCCTGGTAACTACTCAAAGGACTTTTTGAAGAATTTTAAAAAATTGGGGCAGGCCAACAACCAAGATGTCCCTGTTGAAGTCCAGGGCGATGATGTCTTTGTCGGTGGTGCCAAAATTATCGGCAGCATCTCGGCCGGAAATGGTATTGTTCACGTGGTGGACAAAGTAATCTTAACTCCTACTCAATAAATACAACTAAAAAAACAGATAAATCCTAACACAATGAAAATTAACAACCATTTACTAGCGACCGTTGGTGCCTTCTTAATGTTGGTTTCCTGTGGTGAACAGAATCAAAGCTCTAACGGGGCCCTGTCGTCCAGTGCCGCCGAAAAGGTTTATGTAGCCCCAGGGGAACAAGATGAATTTTACGCTTTTTTGTCCGGGGGATACAGCGGAAACCTAACCGTATACGGATTACCTTCTGGTAGAATGTTCAAGGAGATTCCTGTATTCTCTCAATTCCCAACTTCAGGTTATGGTTATTCAGAAGAAACCAAACCTATGCTCAATACATCCCATGGGTTTGTGCCGTGGGACGATGCCCACCACCCAGACATATCCCAGACCAATGGAGAATTGGACGGTCGTTGGATATTCATAAACGGTAACAATACACCAAGAATTGCTCGTATCAATTTAAGCACTTTTGAAACTGAAGAAATCATAGAGGTACCCAATAGTGCAGGTAACCACAGTTCATCCTTTATTACGGAAAACACGGAATATGTAGTGGCTGGTACCCGTTTCTCTGTTCCAATTCCACAAAGGGACATGCCCATAAATGAATATAAGAGCAACTTTAAAGGGTCCCTATCCTTTATTAGCGTAGACCCAGAGCATGGGCATATGGATTTAAAATTCCAATTGTTGATGCCCGGATTCAACTATGATCTATCGCATCCCGGTAGAGGTAAATCCCATGGTTGGTTCTTTTTTACCACCTACAATACAGAAGAGGCCCACACCCTTCAAGAAGTCAATGCTTCGCAAAACGACAAGGACTTTATTGCCGCTGTCAATTGGAAGAAAATTGAAGAATACGTTAACAATGGCGGAGGCACAAAAATGCCAGCCAATTATGCACACAATGTATATGATGAAGGCACGCATACGGCCACAACTACCATGAACAAGGAGGTATTGACTGTGGATCCGTTAAAAGTTCCGGGGGCAGTATATTTTCTACCAACACCAAAATCCCCTCACGGATGTGATGTAGACCCAACGGGGCAATACATCATTGGAAATGGTAAACTCTCCGCCGACTTGACGGTACACTCCTTCGACAAAATGATAGCAGCCATTGAGGGTGAAAAATTTGATGGGGAAGCCTATGGAATTCCAATCCTTAATTTTGAGGATGTTTTGGCCGGACAGGTAAAAAGTGGAGGGCTCGGCCCATTGCATACCGAATTTGATGGACAAGGAAATGCCTATACAACATTCTTTATCTCATCTGAAGTGGTGAAATGGAAGTTGGGTACATGGGAGGTCATAGACAGAAAACCAACTTACTACTCCGTAGGTCACTTGATGATTCCAGGAGGTAACTCCAGAAAACCTTTTGGTAAATATGTAGTGGCCATGAACAAGATTACCAAGGACAGGTATCTTCCTACTGGCCCTGAAATGGAACACTCTGCACAGATTTATGATATCTCAGGAGATAAAATGGAACTGATCTATGATTTCCCTACCCATGGTGAACCCCATTATGCAGCTGGAATACCCGCTGATATTTTGGCACCTAAGTCTCAGAAAATATACAGATTGGATGAAAACGAGCATCCTAATGCCGTAAAAACTCCAACAGATGCCAAAGTAGTTAGAGAAGGAAACGAGGTCCATATTTATATGTCCACCATTAGAAGTCACTTTACCCCGGACAACATTGAGGGAATCAAAGTAGGTGACAAGGTATACTTTCACATTACCAACCACGAACAGGATTTCGATGTACCGCACGGTTTTGCCATAATTGGCCAGAACACTTCAGAGCTTCTTGTAATGCCCGGTCAAACCAAAACCTCTGTTTGGGAACCTAAGCAAGTTGGGGTATGGCCATTCTATTGTACCGATTTTTGTTCGGCATTGCACCAAGAAATGCAAGGGTATGTTAGGGTTTCCCCCGCCAATTCAAATATAGCATTGAAATGGTCACTTGGTGAATAATTCGGATTGATGCACCAAGGAACAAAAGCGGGCTGTGTCCAAGACCTGCCCGCTTTTTTACAAATTGAAAAAACAACCATTGACCAAAAAACCACACTCAGTTTGTAACTCTAAAATCAAAAGAAATGAAAAAGGCTAGTTTACTAATGATTATTGGCCCGCTCTTCTTGTTGGGATTATATGTTTTCCCACTTTGGAATATTATGTTGGGCGCACCGCAATATCCAGACCCTTTGGGTTTAAATATTCATATAAGTGGGCTGCAAGGTGCCAATGAATTTGATATTCAGAATATTGATGGCCTAAACCATTATATCGGAATGCAAACATTGCCCAAACCTGAGGACATGTGGGAGTTCGGCACCTTTCCGCAAATTATAGGAATCATGGTAGCCATTGGCGTATTAATAGGTCTTTTGGGATACTTTGGCAAAGTAAGTTATAAATGGTTTATCGGTTGGTTTACATTGATGTCCATTTTGGGTGTTTTAGGCATGTACGATTTCAACGAATGGTTGGTGGATTACGGTACCAACTTAGATCTCAACGCCATTATGAAATTGACCAACCCCGATGGAACTCCCATGACCTACAAACCACCATTATTGGGACATGTAAAAATGTTGAACTTTGATGTAACATCATTGCCATCTATTGGGGCCTGGTTGATGTTCTTAGGAATGATGCTCACATTGACCGCAGGCTTTTTAGGATGGAAAAACACTAAAAAACAATAATTCATTTATTATGAAACCATCTATTATCCTTTTTCTTGTAATCCTTGCGGGTAACATAGGTTGCTCCGTTAGTCCAAAACCCATTGATTATGGCCACGTAGGCTGCCATTATTGTAGTATGACCATTGTGGACAAACAACATGCTGCACAACTGGTGACCAAAAAGGGCAAAGTCTTTAATTTTGATGCCGCAGAATGTATGATGAACCAATTAAAAGAATGGGATGAATCCACCATGGAGCTCTTCTTGGTCAATGATTTTGATCGTCCGGGAGAACTAGTAGATGCCCAAAAGGCCACCTACTTGATCAGTGAAAACATTCCCAGTCCCATGGGGGCTTTTTTAAGTGCATTTTCAGAAAAGGAAGCGGCCCAATATACCTTAGAGGGCAATGGCGGGGAACTTCTGACCTGGACCGAATTAAAAAAACAATACAACTTATAAAGTAAAATCAAACCTATGTACATGATCGATATTGACAATACCATAGCCCAACAACCTTTTAATGGTTTACAAATAGAACAGCTGGTAAAAAATACCTCCTTGGAAATTTTGAGTATCAGCTTGGCAAAGAATGCCATATTTCCAAAACACACCTCCCCAAAAGATGCCCATTTGATCGTATTGGAAGGATCCATCGATTTTTATATCGAAAACCAAAGCATTAATTTAATGGCACAATAACATTTTAGTTTTTCCAAAGAGATAGAACATTGGGTCAACGCTAAAAAGGATACCAAATTTTTAATCATCAGATAAAACAGAGGGGTTCCCATTTCATAACAAACCAAAGGGAAACCAATTTCAAAGACACCATGACTACCCACAATCCACATCATAAATACACCTTAGTGTTGATCATGCTTTTTATGGGATCGTTTGTCTGGGCAAAGACTTGGACAATTTGCCCAACATGTGAGCACAACTCCATTAAGCAGACCATTCAACTGGCAGTTGACCATGATACCTTGGTGATACAAAAGGGCACTTACAAGGAGTTCGAGATATTGGTGGACAAACCACTGGTGATAAAGGGTGTGGAATACCCTATTGTTGATGGCGAAAAAAAAGGAGAAATTTTTAGGATTGTATCGGACCATGTAACCTTGGACGGGCTGTTCCTCATCAACGTAGGGGTTAGCTATACCAAGGACAATGCAGCGATACGTGTGGTTCAAAGTAACCATTTTCTGATTCAAAACATGGTACTTGAACAATTGTTCTTTGGCATCTATTTGGAAAAATCATCCAAGGGTAAGGTATACCACAATAGAATCATCGGCGAGGCAGTGGATGAATATAATTCTGGAAATGGCATACAACTATGGTATTCCTCCGATGTTGAAGTGTCAAAAAACCATGTGCAGGGCACACGGGACGGTATATATCTCGAATTTTCAGATCAAATTACGATTACTGATAATGTCAGTATGGACAATCTTCGGTACGGACTGCACTTTATGTTTTCCAACCATGACATCTATACACGCAATACTTTTGAAAACAATGGTGCTGGAGTAGCAGTTATGTTTTCCAAATTTATCACCATGAAAAACAACACCTTTCGGAAAAACTGGGGCACTGCGGCCTATGGTATGTTGTTGAAGGAAATCAACGATGCCGAAATCAGCGGGAATACCTTTGAAGAAAACACTATCGGTATCAATATCGAAGGGTCCAACCGGATCCAGTATATCAATAACGACTTTATAGGGAACGGCTGGGCCATCCGTGTTGTAGGTGCCTGCTACACCAATAGTTTCAAAGGAAATAATTTCCTGTACAATTCTTTTGACATTTCCTATAACAGCAAATTAAATGACAATAAATTCGAGGGTAATTTTTGGAGCAGTTATACGGGCTATGACTTGGATAAAGATGGCATTGGAGATGTCCCATATCGACCTGTCAAGTTATTTTCCTACGTTGTGAACCGCACCCCCGAGACCATTGTGCTATTGCGAAGCCTGTTTATGGACATCATTGATTTTTCTGAACGGGTATCTCCTGTTTTTACGCCCGATAATTTAAAAGATGTACAACCATTAATGAAAATACGACCATGACCATTGAAATAACTAATCTTCACAAGAAATTTGGCAAAAACCAAGTACTAAAAGGCGTAGACTTAACCATTGATAAGGGTAGCATTTATGCCATACTTGGGCCCAATGGTTCTGGAAAAACCACCTTGATCAAAAGCATTCTAGGGATGGTAATTCCCAACAAGGGTGCTATCTCCGTACTGGATACGCCCATTAAAAAAAATTGGAGGTATCGCAAAAAAATTGATTACCTCCCCCAAATTGCCAATTTCCCCCCCAATATAAAAGTCAATGAGTTGATTCATATGATTAAAGATCTCAGAAATAGTCCAAGTGCCGAATATCAATTGATCACGCTTTTTGGCCTGGAGCCCTTCCTTAACAAAAAATTGTCCACCCTGTCAGGAGGAACCAAACAAAAGGTGAACATTGTCCTGACCTTTATGTTCGACAGCCCCCTAATAATTCTAGACGAGCCCACCACGGGTTTGGACCCAAAGGCCCTGATCAGTTTAAAGGAATTGATTCAAAAAGAAAAGACCAATGGTAAAACCATTTTGATTACTTCGCACATTATGCAATTTGTGGAAGAAGTGGCCGATGAAATCGTATACCTGTTGGAAGGAGAGATTTATTTTAAGGGGAGTATCGAGCAACTTCTGAATCGAACCGAACAAACTGATTTTGAACACGCCATCGCGGCCATCACAACCACTGGAAGCCATGCTTAAAATATTGAAATATAGTTTTTATGATCTTATCCGAAGCCGTTGGAGCTACGTTTATTTCCTTTTTTATCTAGCGCTTGGTTTTGTATTGTTATTTCTGAACAACGATGTTTCCAAGGCTGTGATTACTCTAATGAACGTAATTATTGTCTTGATTCCTTTAATAGGGACCATCTTTGGGGTGATGTACTATTACAATTCCCGAGAATTTACAGAACTTTTGTTGGCACAGCCCATAAGGCGAAGTTCCATTTTTATGGGACAATATTTTGGTGTGGCAGGTTCTCTGTCCCTAAGTTTGATTTTAGGACTAGGTATCCCGTTTCTACTATATGGTCTTTTGAAGAGCAATGCTATTTTTGACTTTTCCCTACTATTGGTCACAGGGGCTTTTTTGACCTTCATATTTGTTGGGCTGTCTTTTGTTATCGCCATTTCCAACGAAAACAAGATCAAAGGTTTTGGATATGCCGTTTTGCTATGGCTCTTCTTGGCCGTGGTCTATGATGGTCTTTTTTTAATGTCCCTGATCTTATTCGAAGAATACCCTTTGGATACATTTTCGCTAGTGGCCACCGCCTTAAATCCCATTGATCTATCTCGAATTTTGATATTGCTCAAATTGGATATCTCGGCCCTATTAGGTTATACGGGCGCCATCTTTAAAAAATTCTTTGGAACCGATTTGGGTTTTTTGGTCTCTATAGCCATCTTATTGGTTTGGACAG
The DNA here is from genome assembly GCF_030268205.1 of Allomuricauda sp. NBRC 101325. GTDB lineage: Bacteria > Bacteroidota > Bacteroidia > Flavobacteriales > Flavobacteriaceae > Flagellimonas. The sequence goes on along the minus strand of NZ_BSQF01000004.1, from coordinate 114,143 downwards.
TATTGCCTATCTTGGGATTAAGGCACAAAGCAAAAAAGAAAGATTTTTAACGCTTAGAATTGATATCGGCATTGTAAGGAATACTTTATGAAGGATACGATTTATCGACAACATTCAAGAACTGCCATCCTTTATTTTGCAATTGCTGCTTTGTTGGGGATATTGCTACGGTCCTACCCCATTTTCCCGTTACGCTTCAATTACAGGTATATGGTTCATGCCCATTCCCACATTGCACTATTGGGGTGGGTATATGTAGCTATAACAACACTGCTCCATTATTGCTTTGTAAATAAAACAACCTCAAAAAAAAGCTATAAAAACATTTTCTGGGGTACGCAGGTTACCTTAGTTGGAATGTTGTTGACCTTTCCTTTTCAGGGGTATGGATTATTTTCCATCATTTTTTCTACCCTCTTCCTTATGGCATCCTATGTCTATACCTATCATTTTTGGAAAAACTTGGATCCAAAACTAAAAGGAAGCAATGGCTTAAAATGTGTAAAATTGGCCCTTATCTATATGGTAATTTCCAGTTTGGGGCCTTGGGCCCTGGGAATTATAATGAATACTTTGGGAACCCAGTCCATTGGATATCGGCTCGCCATTTATTTTTACCTCCACTTTCAGTACAATGGCTGGATGATACTTGCCCTGATAGGATTGTTTATATATGCATTGGAATCCCGTGGGGCACTATTTCCCAAAAAAAGTTTTGATCGCTTTTTCCTTTTTATTAATCTGGGTATTGTGCTCACCTTTTTCCTATCCACGCTTTGGACTGAACCACCCGTGGCTATTTATATCATATCAGGCGTGGGAGCCGCATCGCAATTGTATGCACTGATTTATTTATGGACACTCATTAAGCGTAATATAACCATGTTGTCCCTGCTTCCTATACAGCGCATCCTTCTTAAAATTATAATCGTATTGGGATTGATCAAGCTAATGTTGCAATTATTGACAGTACTCCCTTATTTTACCCAAATGGCTACCATGTATCTGGATCTGACCATAGGCTATTTGCATTTGACCTTCCTAGGGGTCATCAGTTTGGGGCTATTTTTTTTCATGGGTTATTTCGGCCTACTTAGGGTTTCCAAAACATCCATTTTATGGTATATATCTGGTTTCTTGATATCTGAATTCCTTATATTTTACAAAGGATACATAGCTTGGCAGGAAATAGCACCATTTTACGGATATACCGAAATATTAGCACTAAGTTATGTATTGATTCCTGTGGGTTTGATCATTGTTTTGATACAAAATCGTTCCTTAATTTAGACTTCACAAGATTTCTTTTGCCTAGTCTAATTTTACATCCAATAGGTTTCATATTTCCGCACAAAACCAATAAAGGACAATTTTATCCTAATTTATTTAATTGTACCTTTACATCAAATAATTTTACCCTATGATGTTTTCAAAAGCCTGCGAATATGGTATTCGAGCAGCAGTTTATGTGACCCTTCAATCGTTGGAAGGAAGACGGGTCAGTGTAGGTGAAATTGGGGAAGAAATCGATGCGCCCGTGGCTTTTACTGCTAAAATCCTACAACAACTCACTCGAAATAATATCATCCATTCTGTAAAAGGGCTCCATGGGGGCTTTGAAATTGAACGGGTGGATATGGATAACGTAAAATTGAACATGATTGTCAAAGCCATTGATGGTGATAAAATATACACAGGATGTGGGCTAGGACTTAAGGAATGTAACGCTCAAAAACCTTGCCCATTACATGATAAATTTCTGGATATACGAACTGACCTAAGAAATATGTTGGAAAGTACCAGTTTATTTGAATTGGCCAATGGACTGGAAGTGGGACTAACCTATTTAAAACGTTAAAATTCGGCTGGATAACATCCCCAAACCATAACATACTATTTAGTAGCAAAACTTATTTCAAACCCCAGAGGGAATGACAAAAACAAAAGAAATCAAAAGCTTGGAAGAAGTTAAGCAAATGGTTGACCTCTTTTACGGAAAAGTTCGTCAAGATCAGATATTGGCCGGTATATTCAATGACGTAATAAAAGATAATTGGCCTACTCATTTGGAGAAAATGTACCGTTTTTGGCAAACGGTCTTATTGATAGAGCACACCTATCAAGGTAGTCCCTTTGCCCCCCATGCCAAGCTTCCAGTGGATGGCAAACACTTTGATCGGTGGAGACAACTTTTTTTTGAGACCATTGATGAAAACTTCCATGGGGAAAAAGCAAAAGAGGCTAAATTCCGAGCGGAAAAAATGGCTGAAATGTTTCAACTGAAAATTGCGTATATACAACAACGGGTGTAATACATTCTCTCAAAAAGTTAAAGCAAAGTTCAAATAAACGTATGATTACCCCTGAATTAGCCAAAAATATTGGGATTAAAAGAGCAATCCAGTCTGCAACAATTGGATTGTCAATCGCATTTCTCTTTATGACATTGCTTGCAGGTGGTAGTTTATTATGGATGGTTCATTGGAATTATTGGATAAACATTATTATTGGAATCGTTATTTTTTATGGACTTGCCTACCTATTTGGAAAAAATGCCGGATATGAAATTTTGATTATGAAAAAGTTGGGGCAAAATATGGATTTTTGACATTAATAATTACTGCGTTTCTTGTAGGTTGGACTGGTTTTGTTCAAGAAGGAATGCAGCTATACGATACTTTCTGGGATTCATTTGAGGACTATATTTTTAAACCATTTTTTTGGATAATGGTCATTGGAATTTTACCAGCACTTTTAGTTGGAATGCTATTTGGAAAATGGATTAAAAAAGCTGCTCAAATCAATAATTAAAGTTCAAATAAACGATGGTTGATTTTGGAATATTAAAATTTTTTGGAGGAATTGCATATTGGATTTGGAACGGGTTCAAAGGCAAGTTTTCTGATATGATGGATAAACAGTATTCTGCAATTGTAGGCATTGTGTTTGTAACTGTACTTGTGCTGATTTTAGTTCAATTTTCCTAACCATAGGTTCAAATTAATGATGTTTAGTCTAGCAAATTTACCCATAGCGGATTTGAACTGCAGTAGTTTAGGAGATTCCCATTTGATTTAACAACTCCTGTTTTTTTGTTCTTGACACGTTCAAGTTTTTACCATCTGCCATGACCACATACCCTGCATTCCCCCTTATATACCGTAACATATGGTTAGGGTTAATGTACCATTCAAGGATCTCATCATACTGGGCACCTTCTATGGTATTGCCATTTATCACCGAAAGACCACACCTATCCATGCAAGGGCAATGATTGCCACCGGAATCGTATTTATTGAACCCTCATTATTGCGAATCATCCGCAACTATTTTGAGATTGGGACACCTTATATCGCAACGGCAATCACAGTTTATGTCCTACTTTTATTCCTGACCATCGTTACTTGGAAATACAAAAAGGGGAGATGGATATTCCCCTTGATGCTGTTTATGTACCTTTCGGTACAACTTATTATGCTATTGAGGCTAAGAATTGGCGTTCTGGAACATTTGGCCAAGTAGTTTATGGAATTGCCCATCACTTGAAATTAAATCGAGAATCGTATTCCATGGAAACGCCGGACATAGTATATCGTACCCGCAGGATAAAATTGAGCATCCTAAGAACTAACATAAAAATATGCCTTTCAAACCGCTAAAGGCCAATATTGGATAACTCAAATTTTTCTATTTTTTGGTGTTCACAGCCATCCAGCTCCTCCATCATCAACAAGATGATATCCAAACAATCGAGCCATCATAAAAAATTGGGTTCCCAAAACTGCTCTCCTAATTGCCTACTATATATTTTTCACTCTCAATACATCCTTAACTTTTTGTAAATAAGCATATTAAATTGTACATTGGTTAGCAGCCAAACAAATCGATTTAAATCTGTTTAGAGAGTATTGGGATGTATTTTATATCTCCATGAACATGTTGTGTCCAATTTAAATCGATTATAATGAGAAAAATTTATGTTTTATCTGTTGTTGTCTTTCTTACTGTAAACCTTGCCATTTCCCAAATTCCCAGCGGCAAAATTATTGTTGAAACACTGTATTCGGAATTATTGGAAAACCCTGGAGGGGAAAACCCAACTCGCAGCGTGACCATATACCTTCCTCCAGGTTATGAAGAGAGCGAAACCAATTATCCGACACTATATTACTTGCCTGGATTTACCGATAGTGATAGCCTTTACATTTCAAGTTATAAAATGGACCAATTGCTGGACAAGGCAATAGCTTTACATAAGATAAGGCCTGTGGTGGTGGTAATTCCAAATCACAATACCCTATACAGGGGAAGTATGTACACAAACTCCCCACTGACTGGAAAATGGGAAGAATACACGGCAATCGACTTGGTCAATCATATCGACAACAATTACCGAACACTTAGGGACAAGGATAGCAGGGGTATAGTCGGACATTCCATGGGCGGGTATGGAGCCATCCGAATCGGAATGCACTACCCGGAGGTGTTTAGTTCCGTATATTCCCTGTCCGGAGCTTTTGATATTGTCAAGGCAATGGGAATAAATGGAGCAGCTTATCGAAGGATTGGAGAAATAAAAACCCGGGAGGAATTGGTTTCAGGATATTCCGAGTTTATGCCCAATTGGTTGATCGTACTGGGAAGGGCCTTTTCCCCAAATCTTAACAAACCACCGTTTTATGCTGACTTGCCCTTTAATTATATAAATGGCAATGTTGACGTCAACGATGAATCGTTGGAATTATGGAACAATAACATGCTTCACAACATGGTGGACGATTACTACGACAATTTGACCAAATTAAAAGCGATAAAAATCGATTGGGGGCGCAATGATGATTTTGATTTTGTGATTTCAGGATGCAGAAAACTCAGTCAAAAATTGGAAAACATGGGCATCAACCATTTTGGCCCTGTAAATCTTCATCGTATTGAAATACATATTCCCCATCATCGGTTTCCATAAGCTCACCAGCCTTAATGCCATTATACAGTATATTGGCCTTTCTCATTGGGCTTTAGTATTTTCAGGATCAATGGCATGTAAAGGTACGGCGGCAAGGGTATGTCCAAACATTCTCAAGACCAGATTGACCTTGTCCATATTTAGATTTGTTTTCCCCTGTTCTATTTTTCGCACTACGGTAAGGGCCACACCTGCGCGTTCAGCAAATTCTTCTTGCGTCAGGTTTACTTCTTTCCTACGGGTTTTAACAAGCTCGGATAACTTATACATTATATGCATTTAGATATAAAACTTATCAAAAATACTAAATTATATGTAAATACATATAGAATAAAATATTTTTAATCGTATTATATGTTTTTACATATAAACAATAAACATCCATTAGGTTGGTTCTGTCGCATTTATGCATTGTAAGCTACGAAACCAATTGCATTTTTAGATGAAGCTACCCAAGAACAAAATAATTTAAACCCGGTCGATTAGTGTATTTTTTATACGGCTGACTTAACCAGCTAATATGGCTGTTGGGTTCTCGACAATTAAAGGAAATGCTTACAAAGAAAAAGGGTTTGACGAGGAAATCTCTCAAAACACCCTTATTTTCAACAAGAACCAAACTCAAATGGTCCTAGGTAATATTGGTGGAATAATACAATAAAAAGTCAATCCAGGGGGATTTGGAATTTTGGTGAGATAAATTTTAATCCATTCTTTCAACAATTTAAATAATAGGTCAAATTCAATTGAACATTTTTTTTCTTCGTCCATAGAAAATCTGACTTCACACCACCATATTCTTTAAGATACCAATATTTTGAATTTCAAGTTCAACAACATCACCAGGTTCTAATGGCCTATGAACGGTAAAATTGTTCTCAATTAGACTACCCCATCCAACAGTTCCGCTTCCCAAGATATCACCAGGCATCAAGGTCACGTTGTTTTCCGAAGCACGTTGCATCATTTGAGGAAATGTCCAGTGCACAGTTTTGTAATTGCCTTCACAGATGGTTTCCCCATTTATTCTAGCGGTCATTTTTAGGTCAAACCTACCATTAAGACTTTTGGGAAGGGCCAAATGTTCTGGATGGGATTCACGGGTAATGGTGCACCGATAATTTTCAAATTCATCCTTGGTCACGATACACGGTCCTATGGCATTGGCAAAATCCTTTCCCTTATGGGGCCCCAAAGGCACGGTCATTTCCCTCTTTTGAATGGCACGAGCTGTCCAATCATTGAAAACGGTGTAGCCAAAAATATGATCATCGGCTTCATCGGCTTTTATGTCTTTGCCTTTTTTCCCGATAATCACTGCCATTTCCAATTCTATATCCAATTTGGTCTCCTTTTCAGGACGTTTGATGTTATCATTGGGACCAAAAACACCATGATGATTGGTAAAATAGAAAATGGGCATTTCATACCATGCTTCTCCTACAGTATGCCCAAAAGACTTGGAAGCATTCAACATATGTTGCTCGAAGCCTATATAGTCCCTGAAACTTCGGGGATTGGGCAACGGCGCCAAAAGCTCCACCTCGGAAAGGGTATAATGAGGCTCCACTCTTCCCAAAGATTCAATGGTTTTAAAATAGGCTTCGTGATTATCAATAAAGGAGAGCATATCGGTAGGAAGGCTTGGATCTGCTAAGTTCATATCCACCACTTTATCTGTTGTTAACCATCCGATACGTTGTTCCCCTTTATAATTTTTGAATGTTACTAATTTCATGTTGATTTTTAAATTGGTTGTATCAATGCCATACAAGTCTTTCCCATTTCTGCTCCGATATTGGCTTCAGGGGACAATTCTTTTCCTTCAAAGGTCATAAGCTCCCATTCTCCGATACGTTCAGAACTTTCCACTACCATTTTACATCGATTATAGCGTCTTTCCATAAAGCGGGAAAAAATGGAAGAGGCCCCATTTTGTACTTTTAATTCTTCGCCCAACACCACGGCATCCTCAATGGCCAAGGCGGCTCCAGAACCTAACTGTGGAATTGTGGCATGTGCTCCATCACCTATGATTAGCACATTCCCTTTGTACCAAGGCGCTGGCAGTTTTAGGGTCTCCAAGGGACGGTAATTCACTAAACTTGGCTCCGTTACCTGCGCAATAAGACCTTGGACCATGTCCACAGGATATTCTTGCATATAGCCTTTAAGTTTTGGGACCCTTTCATCCATATGGATGAAAGGGTTATTGGCTCCTTCAGAGGTTACCACGAACATATAAATGGTATCCGTGGTCATGGGAATCAATCCCAATTTGCTTTTTTTACCGAAGAACATATATCCAGTTTCCAACTCTTTTGGCCTTTTAAAGGCATAGCGCCATACGGAAAGCCCCACATAGTTGGGTTTATAGTCTCCAAAAACCATCGACCGAACTTTGGAGTTGACGCCATCCGCCCCAATCAGGATATCATAGTTGGATTTGGTTCCATCCGATAAAACAACATCAACACCTCCATCTCCCAAATCCTTGATCTCTTCGACCGTGGTCCCCATACGGTAAACCACTCCCATTTCTTGACATTTTTCGTACAATACCTCATGTAAAATGCGTCTTGAAATACCATTGTGGCTAGGAAATTTTCCAATTGGTGGGGTTCCTGCCTCGCCTATTTGATGACCTGTAGGGGTACACAATTTAACTTGGCCATAAGGAGACCCTCTTCGCAATACCTCATCGGCAACCTCCAAAGAGTCCAAAGCCCTTAACGCATTGGCCATTTGAATAATACCTACTCCATATACATTGAATTCGGAGTGAATCTCGGCAATTTCAACTTCCACTCCCTTTTGCTTCAGAGCAATTGCCGCAGACTGCCCACCGATACCGCCGCCCACAATCAATACTTTATTTATGTGCTTCATTTAGTTTGTTTTTGATTATTGATGTTGACGTTTTAAATCCGCTCTGCTATCCAATCATACATATCGAATGTGGGTGTGAAATCATCAACTTGACAATGTTGTGAACCGCTTTGACCTTTGGGAACAATTTTCATGGCATGATCGCAAGTCAAATGCTTTTCCAAGTTATAGGCATGTTCCACAAAGTTCTGTTTGTCATCCTCCCCGTGCATGATGAAAGTGGGCATGGATATTTTTTCTGCAATTCCGTTTGCCAGGGTATAACCTTCCAATTTTATTCTGGTATCGGCCATATTGTCTTCCCCCATAATGTGCATTACTATTTCTGCCAATGGATGGGTATCAGGCCTTCCTGCCCACACATCGTAATAGGACCACACAGCCCCATATACCATACACACCTTGAAGCGGGGCTCAAAAGCCGCACATCTGGCAGCCATATATCCACCCATGGAAACTGCACCGACACCAACACGGTCCACATCCACTTCATCCGATAAATTTTCGATGATATAATCCAAAACGGCCGTACCGGCCACATTGAAATCGTGTCGGGAATGGATGTGATTCAATCGCAAGGCAGCTCCCTGACCGGGGCCATCGACCGCCAATAAGGCAATACCCCTTTCATTCAAATGCTGTCCAATTCCAAAATAAAGCTCCTCGGCCAAGCTATCCAGCCCCCCGAACATGATCATAACTGGAGGGTTCTCAACACCCTGGGGTTTAAATAAATACCCCGGTAAAAATGAATCTTCGAAAGGCACTTCGATTTGAATGGGTTTTTCATCAAAATAGTTGATGGCCCTCAAAAAGGCATCCCTTGCCTTTATATAGGTGGGTAATTTTCTGTCATCACCCAACTTCATGAAGAATTCTGCTGTTCTCAGGTAATTAAATGCCCTTAAAAATGTTCTTCTGGCCGAAACAAAATGACTTTTATCTTCATAATCCCTTGCCAAATCATATACTTCATCGCCTTTGGCCAACCAGGCCACATTAAAGGTCTCCCTGTTATCCGGATCTATTTTACCGGCAACTTCCATAATTTCCGCAAACTCCCCTCCACCATAATGTGCTTGGGACAATGCCCTGTTCACTTGATATGAGGGCATGTATTTGCCCGGAAAATAATGCCACATAATTTTCTTTTTTAATTATTGATATTTTTAAATGTCAGCTGGTCTAACGGTTCCATCTTCTGACAGACCCAATTTTTTACCCTTGCCCATTTCCGCAAATGGGTTCGCAGCCCCCCATGCATCGTTTGGATTATCTTTTAGATAATGTACATCCAAATGGTCAGGTGCAAACACCAAACGGGCACAAGCATAATATTCGAATAAGATTCCACTACCTGGATCCATGATATAAATAAAAAATCCTTCATCCGCTTTATGTCTTGTAGGTGCTCCCATTACGCTTTTAAATCCTTTTTCAATAAAATAGTCAAGGGCCAAGAGCACCTCTTCCCTACTATCCACATTCCAACAAATATGATTCAAAACTGCTTGATTGGGTTCTATATTGGGGTCGGTGAACACTGCAATATCGTGCGATAAATTTGCAAGGGTATGTAACCCACCAATGGGTGGTTGTTCATCGGAAATTCTGATTTCGTCTGGGTTTTTAAAGCCCAATGCTTTCCAAAATGCCTTTTCCTCAGGGTATTTTCCTTTGGCCACCATATAAGTGACATGGTCAAACCTTCTGGGGTTGGCACCCTTCATTCGGTTACTCGCATATCGATCGGCATAAACACTACCTCTTTCCCCATCTTCCCTTAACCACTCAACTTCCCAGAATACCTCATGCATATGGCCTTCCGGAGATTGAAAGCGAAATGCACGTCCATGACCTTGATCTCCATCATACCATCCACGGCCTGCTCCGATACTTTCCAAATATGCTACTGCTTCTTCCAATGCTTCAGGGCTATCGGCCCTCCATCCAATATGTCCCAACCCCGATGCCTTGCTTTGGGTGAGTTTTAAAGTATGGTGGAAATAATCTCCCCAAGCCCTTAAATAAACTGAGTTTTCTTCTCGGCCCGTTATATCCATTCCTACAACTTCCCCGAAAAAGTGTACGGATTTCTCTAAATCTGCAGTAAGCACCTCAACATGGGCCATTTGTGAAAAATAATGTGGATTCTTTGCCATTTTATCTAAAATTACTGTGTTTTATTATTAATTTCTTATAAATCAAATTTAAATATATTTCAAGATTGTAATGAATCAATTGTGTGCCATTACTATTCAAAATCAATTTTTTTAAGGTGTTATATGTGTTTATTATTGATTATCGTATTCACTTTATGCCAATGCCCCTCCATCTGCTACCATCGCAACTCCTGTTATAAAACTTGACTGATCTGAACACAACCACAAGATGACATCGGCTATTTCCTGCGGTCTGCCCATCCGCTTCATGGCCTGAAATTCAATAGCTTCCCGTTTTGCCTTTTTATCATGCGCCAATTTTCTTCTGCCCTCCATGATCATTGGTGTTTCTATGGCTGTTGGACAAATGGCATTGGCCCGAATATTATCCGTTGCATATTCCTTTGCTGCGGTGCGAGTCAAACCAACTATGCCATGTTTGGAGGCGGCATAGGGTGAATTTTCAGGTTGTGCCAACAGACCGGCCGCAGAAGAAAGGTTAACTATATTACCTCCGCCATTTACGAGCATCTGCTCCAATTCATACTTCATACAATACCATGTTCCAGTAAGGTTGACATTGATTTGTTGATGCCAAGAATCGATGGGGTATTCGTGGATTTTTTTGGAAACGGGTCCTGCAACGCCGGCAATATTGGCCGCGCAATCCAATCTTCCATAGGTTTCCACCGTCTGTTGAACCGCTTTTTGAACGGCTTCATGATCTGAAATGTCCAAAGTAATTGCTATGGCATCTCCTCCATTGTTCAATATTTCGTTCTTGGTTTCCTGTGCTTTTTCTCCATTGATATCGCAAACCACCACTTTGCCTCCCTCAGTGGCGAAGGATAGGGCAGTAGACTTTCCAATTCCAGAACCACCACCTGTCACCAAACATATTTTATCTTTAAAACGCTTCATTTTTTGATGCATTTGCATTTATTATTCAAGAACATGGGCATCAGCCCTTGCATTCATTCAAAGTGCAATCCATATCCAAAAGGGTACAAAGGATTCTTTGAATCTTTTGGCACATCCTCCTTTTGCTCTTCTACCGCCATAATGCTTGAAGGGATTTCGATGGGCAGTTTTCCAGTAGGACTAAATTTTCCAAAAACCAACTCGGCAAGAATATCGTCCTCGCATTCAAAATCAACTATCAAAGCTTGACTTGCAGCATTGATTTCCGGGAATACGGCCGGTCTTAACATCGTAAAGATGGAAATAGTGGGTTTGGAGGACATCAATGTCAACAATTCCTGTTTTTCATCCTCCGGAAAATCCAATCTCCCTTGTTGAAATGTTCGCTCCAAAAAGAACTTTGGTGCCTCGACCGGTGTATAAGGGGTCCCAAATTTTATAATATTGAAATCCGCTTCCTTGGGATCTTTCACTACTTCTGCATAGGTCTCGAATACCTTGGAATCCATACCTTTCACATAAACCTTGTGTCCTTTTGAAAGGGGTAGCGTGTTTTCTTTGTTTTTAAGCAGTATCAAGGATTTCCTCTGCGCCTCCCTTCCTTTTTCCTTAAAGTCCATATTATCAAAAACAGCAAGCCCTTCTTCTGCTGGATAGGGATTATCAAATAACCCCAGAACAAACTTATCCCTTAAAATTCTGCTAACCGACTGGTCGATCCGGGATTCAGGAACACTTCCCTCTTTGACCAATTCCACTACCAATTCTGCGCAGGATTCCCCACCGAACATATCGACTCCGGCGTCAATGATTTTCTTTACACGTTCTTTTGGCGACAGGGTTTCCACTCCCCAGGCCGAAGCAGGTTTTGCTGGGTTATCAAAAACTAGGGCCCAATCAGTGCAAACAACTCCTTTAAAACCTAATGAATCCCGTAATAAATCAGTGACAATTTCTTTGTTATATCCAAAGGCCACCTGTTCTTCAGTAATACCCACGGGCACCCCATAATAAAGCATCATTTGTGCCGTGCCGGCGGGCAACGCACCTTCCACAAAGGGTTTTAAATGATAATTGAACATACCTCCTGGGTAAACTTGTTCTTTTCCAGAAGGGAAATGGGCATCCATACCATCCTTTTGGGGTCCACCACCTGGAAAATGCTTGGTCATGGTCAAAACACTATTTTCATTGATTTCCTTTCCTTGGAAACCTTCTATATAGGCCTTTAACAACTTGGTACTAAGATCCGCATCCTCTCCGAAGGTCGTATAGGAACGAAACCACCTTGGTTCTGTAGCCAAATCCGCCATGGGATGAAGCGCTAGCCGTATACCCAGTGCCAAATATTCCTGTCTTGATATATCGCCAAACTCCTTCACTACATCAGGACTACCGATGGCCGCAAAGCCCAATTCAGATGGCCAACGTGAATGAAATCTATTTTTTCCAGCTGCCTCATTGTATCGCAGTCCTTGTCGTGGATCAGAATAAAAAGTAATCGGAATGCCAAGGCGTGTAGATTCAGCAATCCTTTGAAGGGTATCATTGAGATCATAAAGCTGGCGTGCCGTAGCCAACCCTGGCATGTCCAAATGATTTATCATCACTTGGGAAATCAATGAATCTGCCCTCTCAATTCTTTCTCCAAATTCCATCCCTGAAATGGCATTAAAAAGCAAGCCCGCCTTTTCTTCAATTTTCATTTGGGCCAACAAATCCTCTATACGATCATCAATGGTCTGTGTTCTATCTTCATATATATCCAACTTGCCATTTTTGTTCAGGTCTCTATAAAAACCCTGTTCTTTATTTTCCGACGCGGGTTGACATCCAATCCAAAAAATTAAACAGACCAATACAGTCAAGGATCTAATCATTCGATTTTTATGGGCAACATAGGTATTTGTCATAGGAATGCTTTTAAATGCTTTTATGCTGGTTTGGATTTTATTTTCTTCATTAAATCACCAAAAGCGGATCTGAAATCCTCAAACAAGGGATTATCTTTGTTTTTCAACATTACTTCACTAAACAGTTTTAGACCAATAGCAAATTCAACCGATTGTTGTTGGGTCTTAAAGCGATCCCTGGATTTCATCCGCTCAATGATCTCGAAAATGTTATCATGATTATCAAATTCGAACGCAATGGGTTCATAAATTTTGTCCGATGGTCCAATGAGTTCCAAAGGCTCAAGTTTCAGTTTGTATTTGTTTGACTTTTTCATGATTATTCGTTTTAAAATTCAATGTTCCATTACTTCCGGCAGTGGGGAGCCATTTACTTCAAAAGGTTTGGCCTCGGTGAGAACAAAAACGATGCGACAAACTTCTGTAGGACTTGGATTTCTCCATTTATGAATCGTCCCCCGCTGCACAATGACCGTTCCTTGTGTTGCTGTTCTCATTTCTTCATTATCCAGTTCCAATGCTATGGTTCCGGATAACACTATTCCATAATCTATACTATCTGTTCTGTGCAATGGGGAGCTCGCACCGGGCAACATATCCACAATTCGAATCACAGAGCCACCCTTTAGAGTGGTACCCACATCCTTTACGGCACCATCGGTATCATCATTCAAATCTGCCGGTACCGAGGTTGTGGTCCAAAGGGTAACCATAGCTGCATCTCCGCTAGGAATCACAGCGGTTTCAAATTCTTGATCTGACACAAAAATGGCCGTTCCATCTTTATGATGTCCTGTAACTATTCTTCTGATGTTATTTTCCATTCTTACGGAATTTAAATCGGTGTATCCAAATAATGGGGAAATTCCTTGTGTTGCCCCAAGGTTTCCTTCAGTTTTATTGTGAACAATATTCCCATAAATGCCATGGCAGCGGATACCCACAAAAATGCTGAAGGATTAATATTGTCTGAAAGAATTCCTGCAATAGCTGGGATGATTACCCCTCCCACAATTTCACCCACGCCCATGATAAGGCCCATTGTCTTGGCACGTAAGGGTGGAGGTACTGCTTCGGAAGGAATTACCGCTGCTATCATTGCCAAACACCCCATCATAAAATAAGTGATGAACATAGCAGGTAGATGGAAGGCTGTACCGTTCAAGAAATACACTGCAAATGGATACAAAACGCCCATGACCATAAAAATCAACATGATGTTCTTACGTCCGAATCTATCGGATAGTGCTGGTACAATAATCGATGCCAACAGTCCCGACACCCCCAATAGTCCCATAGTCTTTCCCATTTGATCCGGACTCATTCCCTGTGCTTCCACAAAATATTTGGAGATGAATGGTAGCGTTGCAAACCACCATCCAAAGACACAACAAGCTACAGGTATGCCCCATTTTACGTTGTTGTACTTGAGCAATTCTTTTAAATGTATGGATGTATCCGCCCTTTTTCCCAAACTTTCTGCGGTAGACTTTTTTACAAAAAACCAAGAAAGAAGCCCAAGGATCAATCCCGGTACACCTGCTATATAAAAAGCATTTCTCCAACCCAAATTTTCAGCAATCGAGACCAAGATTATCGGTGCAAGAATGGAACCGAACAATGCCGAACCCACACCTTGCAATATTCCTGCATTCAGACCCAATCGATTGGGTGATGATTCTTTTTCCACAAAATTTTGTGCCAAGGGAATAACAGCTCCCTCAGAAAACCCCATGACCAATCGTGCTACCAATAGACCCGTAAAAGAAATTGCAATACCGGTACCAAAGGAACAAAAGGAAAAAATAAAGACCGCTGCAACAAATACAACCTTCTTCTTATTATTGGCTTCCGCCCAAGCGGTAGAAAAATAACTGGAAACGGCCCATGCCAAAGACAGAACCCCGGCCAACAATCCTATTTGCGTATCACTGAGTGCGATATCCTCAACAACAAAAGGAATCAAGAAGTTAAGTGCCAAGCGGTCAAAAAACAGACAACCGAAGACCAAGGCCATTACTGCGACCAGGCCATTTTCGTATGAGTATATTTTAGATTTCATTTTTGAAGTTTGTTTAGTTATTAATGGTCATATGAAGTATTAAAGTTAAAATTCCACCACCCAAGATTTAGTTTTTCTTGGTGAACCCCGATCGCTTGATCATTTCTTCACTCCATGTTGCAACTTGATTTTGGGCTGCCCATTCGTTATAGATTTGATCAATCTTCTCCAAGACTTCAGGGTGTTCTTTAGCTACATCCATAGATTCCGTTCTATCGGCATCCAAATCATATAATTGCCAAACATTTTCAGGATAAAGGGAAACCGCCTTCCAGTTTTTATACCAGACCCCCCGTTTTCCGGACCATTCAAAACAAATAGGTTTTTCTCGCTTCCATTCAGCTTGCACCATTGCATCCATAAAACTCAACCCTACAGGAGCATTGATATCGTGACCTTCGTAATCTTTTGGATATTTCACTCCAGTAAATTCCATTAACGTAGGCATGATATCCACAATATGGGCACCGCCCTTCTGGATTTTTCCCGCTGGGACAGATTTTGGATATCGCATAATAAATGGTGTACTAGTCCCTCCTTCATAGGGTGAGGATTTGTAACTACGCAATGGCATATTGGATGCCTGGGCCCAGTTTTTGGTATAGGATTCATTGGATCCTACCGTACCAACAGTTCCATTGCTTCTGTTAATGGAGATGGGATGTTTAGAAAAATCCCAGTCTTCCGCTCCGTTATCCGACAAGAAAATGACCAAAGTATTGTCCAATTGTCCAGTGCTTTCCAAATATTCCAAAAGCCTTCCAATGTTTTGATCCAAATTGTCGACCATGGCTGCATATACCTCCATTTTCTTTTCCCACACTATTTTTTCATCGTAGGTCATTTTTTTCCAAGGTGTTAAGGAATTGTCCTTTACCGGATTCCAATCGGAATTCACCAATCCCAATTTCTTGAGCCTTTCAAATCGTGCCAGACGCAAAGAGTCCCAGCCAATACCATATTTGCCCTTGTATCTTTCAATATCTTCTGGTTTGGCATGCAATGGCCAATGTGGAGAATTATAGGCCATATACATAAAAAAAGGTTGTTTTTTAGGAGTTTCCTTAAGAAAATCAAGTGCCTTATCAGTCAACGCGTCGGTCAAATAAAAATCCTCGCTTTCAATCGGGGCAATTTCATTGTTCAAAAACATTTTTGTCGAATTAGGCGGTCCCAGCATAATGGGTTTATCGTCCCAAAAGCTATGGGCACCGTCCAAGAAACCATAAAATTTGTCAAATCCTCTTTGTAAAGGCCAATGTTCCTTATCGTTCCCCACGTGCCATTTACCTGACATATAGGTTGCATATCCCCCGTTTTTAAATACTTCTCCAAGTGTAAGGGATTCTTTATTTAGATACCCTTCATACCCCTTAATCCCCAGATCCTTATTAAAGAAACCGATTCCAGCTTTGTGCGGATATTGTCCCGTTAACAAACTAGCTCTGGAGGGTGCACAAATGGCATTGTTATAGAATCGTTTAAAACTGGTGCCCTCAGCTGCCAAACGATCAATGTTCGGGGTATGGATTTCAGAACCATAACTTCCAATATCGGAAAACCCCATATCATCTGCCATAATCAACAAAATATTGGGCTGTTGCTTATTTTGGGCGGATGCCATAGTGCCAATGACCAATAACGAAAGTAAAAGCCAGATGTGTATACAGTTGCTATTTTTCATCCATCTATTTTTTTTTCTAATCGATTATAATTCATACAGTTTTAAATTTACTTAATGAACAATTGCTGCAGAAAAGATAAAAACCGGAGGTATTTAACCCTCCGGTAGAAGTAATCAAACTAACTCAAACTAAAATCTATATGTTGCCGTCAAGAATAGGGATCTTGGCATATTTCCTTGAGAAGAGAAAGGCGCAGTTGGATTGGCTGCAACAAACGCAGACGTAACTCCATCACGATTCAATGCAGCCGGGAATCCTCCTGTTCCGAACCATCCCATTATACCATAGGTATTGAATACGTTGTTCATGTTGGCCTGAAGGCTGAATTTCTCACTGAAATCATACCCCAAGGTCAAATCTACTGTTGTAAAAGCAGGCATTTGCCATGCATTTTGATTGTTTGCTTGTCGCTCGCCCATGTAACTCACATTTATGGCTCCAAACACCTTATCTCCATTGTACATTGGGTTAATATTGAACATTACAGTGGGGGTATTCTCGGTTTCGTTTCCTGACAAATCCAACAGGACATCATCTGCAGGACCATCATTGCCAGCCACCCAACTTGTGAACTTGGTCAATTTTGAAGATTGAAAGGTAGCTCCTGCCTTTAAGAGAATTTCATGGGTAAAGGCATAGGAACCATCTAGCTCCACACCTCTTGTTTTGTATTTGTTGAATTGGACGGGGGCATTATAATTTGTACCATCCACATCCAGAAAAACTTGAGTTACCGGAATATTGCTCAATACACTGTAAAATGGAGTGATGTACAATTTAGCCTTATTGGTACTCAACTTATATCCCGCCTCCAATTGCTCCACCTGTTGAGAATATGGTATGGTGTTGTCAATCAAATATTGGGAAGTTTGGACCAGATAAAAATTAATGTCCGGTGCTTTTTTTCCATATGAATATCTTACATAAAAAGCTTGTTCATCGGTAAACTTATAGTTTAAGCCTGAAGAAAACGATGCTGTACTTACCGTTTGATCAATATCCAATTCTGGTCCCTCGGTTCCCCCATAGTTATCGTACAATGTCAATGGATCACCATCTCTACCCGCGGATTCTTCATTAATAATCGCTTGGCTATTAAAGCCATTGATTTTAATGTTTTCGTGCCTAAAGCCCACGTCAAGATTAAGCTTATCGTTCACTTTCCATTCCCAAGCCAAAAACCAGGATACTTGTTCTTTGGTGAACGAAGCAAGATTAACACCTCCACGTCCCACATCCATAACACCGTTTGGATCTGTTACTTGATATGTATTGCCATCTTGGCCTGCCAAGGTTATATCCACTAAATGTGGTTGATCCTGCATGGTTCCCACTGCAATACCATAATCCTGACCAATACCAACATCATCCGACGTGGATCTGGCATAAAAGGCTCCAGCCATTAAATTCATATTTTCAAACTTTTTGGAAATTGTAAAGTTGTCCATGAACTCAGAGGTTTCAGTAGAGGCACTGCCAAACAAAGGCAAAAAGAACAAAGAGTTCGGCTGTACGTTGGATCCTGGAAAATTATTGTTTGCTCCTGCAGTGAATGAAAAAGGTGGGCCAAAAGGTACCGTAAAGTCAAAAGCTTGCACCGTGGTTCCCAATACGTTACCGGTAACCATATCTGTAAAGGTATAGGTGCCCGTTTTGCCCAATAAATGAGGAATTGCGTAGAACAAGAAACTGTCTGTGGCAAAAGGTGTTACAACCGCAGGAATATTATCCGCTTTTTGCATAGTTTGATAGCGTGCATCGTTTTTGATCTTAAAACCATTGCCCAAATCTTGCTCCCAATTCAGACCAAAAGCTTGTTGTTGATGATGTAATTTATCTTCTGAGTTGAAATGAAAAATACCTGTATCATTAATCGGAATGTCCAAGGACAAACTAGGTAGGTAGTATGAATCAGTAGCGGTAAACCCATCCACTATACTGGGATCCGCCCAGTTTGATGTCGGGGTAAATTCACCCAAAGCATTTTTGTCGTCCAAAATTTTGGCATAAAATTTAATTTTCCCCGTATTGTATTTTTTAACAAGATTGGCTCTAAATTGCCCCCCTTCATTCATGGGGTAACCAGGATATCTCGCTCCATCGGACCGCCTATAAAAACCACTGAGGTTATAGGTCCATGAACCATCTTTGGACAATGGCCCTCCTACATTTACATCCGCACGATAGTATGGGTTCTTCACATTCCCTTCCATACCAAATTTCGCTCTGATTTCTCCTTCAAATTCACTTCCCCCTTCTCGGGAAACATAGTTAAAGATACCACCAGGCGCATTTGCCCCAAATATGGATGCTGTTCCACCTCTAACGGCCTCGACTTTTGCCGTTCCAATATCCGCTCTTAAAAAACCATCCACATTTCTGTTCAAATTGGTCACAGGTAAACCATCTTCTTGCAAGGACACATAATAATATCCGTTGGCATTATCATTGGAACCAGCAGAAATACCTCTGGAATAAACTGTATTCCATACTTCACCTCTTGCCTGGTTTACGTAAATACCAGGCATATTCTTTAAAAGATCTGCGGAACTTGTTGGTGCCACCCGAGCAATCTCCTTAATCCCCATAGTAGAAATGGCTACCGAGGATTCCATACGGGTACGTTCATCAAAAACCCCGGTAACAATGATCTCATCCAATTGTTGGTTGCTGACATCCAAACTAACATTGATGGTAGTTTGTCCATTTACACTGATTTCCTTTTTGGTATACCCTATAAAAGAATAGATCAAAACAGCATTGGAAGTGGTCTCCAACGTATAATTTCCATCAAAATCCGTCGTGGTTCCCAATGCTTGGTTTTTAACCACAATTGCAGCCCCTGGAATGGGATCTCCTGTAGCAGATTCTGTTACCGTGCCAGTAACTGTGATGGATTCTTGGGCCTGTGCAAAACCAATCGTTAAGAATCCATAACACATAAACGTTAGTTGTTTTAATATTTTCATGTGTATAATTTTTTTGTTGAATAATTATGATATTTATCATTTTTTATTGTCAAAATATTTATTTGACAAAATATTCATTCCAAAAATCACAATATATTATTCTAAATGTGAATCAAAAAAAACACAATACTATTCAAAATCAATTCTTTTGAGCGTATTGCTTCGGGGTAAGACCTGTTTGATTTTTAAAAAATCGTGCAAAATTACTTGGAGTTTGGTTGCAGAGCTTTACCGCAATTTCCGAAACATTCAAATTGGAGTGTTTGATCAATGTTTTGGCTTCCAAAATCAGCATTTCCTTCAACAAATCCTGGGCGGTTTTGTTGGTTGCCATTTTCACACATTTATTTAAATAATTGGGGGTAACGTTGAGCAATTGAGCATAATCGTGTATCTGCTTAAAATCATATACGTGTTCCGTAAGTGCCTGCTTGTATTTTTTGGTAATCTGATAAAAGGAATTTTTGTTTTCACTAGTGGACACTGAAGGTAAATTGGTTTTTAATTCCTCGAAAAGCGTCAACAAATAGGTGGAAACCAAAGATTCATTATTCGAAGTGATGTCCTTGTAGAGGTAAAGCAGGCGTTCCAAAATAGGTTCCATTACTTTAACATCCTCTTCGGTCAGATTGATCACCGGGTTAGACTGATACTGAAAAAAGGCAAAGTGTTGACTTAAATATTTATTGGGAAGTGTGGTAAAAATGCGCTCGTCAAAATGACAATAAAACCCTTCGACATCTTCACTAAGTTTTTTATGTTCGGTAATTTGATAGGCTGGCAATATAAAAATGCACGGGGCTTTGATTTCATAGGTATCCAACCCCTTGCTTCGAATACTGCTACCCTTTCTAAGGTAAAAGAAATCATGAAAGGTTTTACGATGGGGCAAAACTTGAAACTTGGATTTATCACTGACCTCTTCCACTCTGTTAATGTGATAGTTTTCATGTTTGCCGTGTGTAACTATGGGCAACCAACTGATGGAACGTTTATGAAATCTTGAAATCTCATTAACATTCAGCGTTGGAATATTGTTTCTTTCCATCTTGCCCTCCATGGTCAAACTTCTTCACTTCAAGGTACACAAAAATGAGTCAAAATCAATCCAAAATGGCCACCGCCCTTGTCCATCCAGCACTACCTCCCTTAATCTTGGCTGGAAAGCAGGCTACCTTAAATCCAAAGGGAGGCAATTGATCCAGATTTGCCAATTTTTCAATTTGGCAATACTCCTTTTCAATACCCACATAGTGGGCTTCCCAAATAATGCCGGGTCTTGGATTTTTCCGGTATTCCTCAGCCTGAATATGCAATGGAATGTCCCATCCCCAGCCATCGGTCCCCATTACTTTGACACCTTGATCTATCAGCCAATGCGTTGCCTTTGCCGAGGCTCCCACGTGGATTTTCACAAAATCGTCATCATGGATTCTTTTGTCTGCATCACAGCGAATAAGTACTATATCAAAAGGTTTTAGGGTGTAGTTGATAGCTGCTAATTTTTCCTGAAGATCTTCCGGTTCAAACATATACCCATCTGGTTTATCAGTAAAATCCAACACCACCCCATCATGAAAAAACCAATCCAACGGCATTTGATCAATGGTTCTTGAAGGCTTGCCCTCAGATGTTGGGAAATAGTGGTACGGAGCATCCACATGCGTACCACAATGACTTGTTACGCTTAAAAATTCCCCTGCGGGCCCATTTCCATCAATAAAAACATCGGTGAGTCCCTGAAAAAGTTTTCCACCCATTTTTTTGGCACCCTCCTTGTGGTCTTCGTAGACAATTGTTGTTGGAAGTGGTTCTTTTATATCTTCTGAAATGGTTACGGATAGGTCTATTATTTTCATCTTCGTTTGTTTATGTTTTTTAGGTGTTATAATAATCTTCCACCATCAACGGTGATAATGTTTCCTGTTGAAAATGTAAGTTGTGTTACGACTGAAAATACAGCTTTGGCCACATCATTGCCCATCGCAAAATGACCTAGCGGTGTTTTATCCCTTTGCTCCTTTAAAAACTTGGAATCTATATTGGCCGTGTACTCCCCTTCCACAAATCCTGGGGATACGGAAACCACCCTGATCTTGGGTGCCAATGCCCTTGCCAACGATCGTGTCATGGAATCCAATGCTGCCTTGGAAGCGCAATAGGCTACATTACTACCTATACCGAAGATTCCGGCAATGGAGGAAATATTCACGATAACAGCGGTTTGTTCATCCGAATTTACCAAAAGATCTTTGAAAGCACGTGCCATGGCAAAGGAACCCCTAAAATTGGTCTGCATGATCTTATCAATCCATGCATCCGTCAATCCTTCAAGGTCTTTGTGGTCCACGGGAGTGGTAATGCCCGCATTATTGACCAAAACATCCAAACAACCATATTGCTTTTGCACCACTTTCTTCAATTCCAAAATAGCATCCGCATCTGTGGTCGGGGCTTTTATGGCCATATGATTTCCTGGCGAAAGTGCTTGAATCAACCTTTCCGCACGTTCTGAATTGGAATTGTACGTGATGATGACATCAAAACCGTTCGCTGCAAACTTTTTGCAAATTGCCGACCCAATCTCTCCGGAACCTCCCGTAACCAAGACTGTTTTTCCCATTAAACCGTTTTAAATCTTCTGACCCTGATATCGGCCTGTTCTTTATGACCCCAGAAGTTTTCAATTTCGCACAATCGGGAACAATATTCTCCAACCATGGCACTTGCTTCCGGTGTTCGTACCTCTTGGAAGGTACAGGTTTTCATAAACTTTCCGACCCACAGTCCGCCAGTATATTTGGCCCCATGTTTGGTGGGCAATGTATGATTGGTACCTATTACTTTATCACCGTAGGCCACATTGGTGTATTTTCCAAGGAACAATGCACCGTAATTGGTCATATTTTCCAGAAAATAACGTGGGTCTTCGGTCATTACCTGAACATGTTCACTGGCAATGCGGTCAGCTTCCTCCACCATTTCCTCCACAGTGTTTACCAAAATGATCTGTCCATAATCTTTCCATGAAATTCGGGCAATATCTGCCGTAGGAAGCGTTTCCAATTGTTTTGCAATCTCTTTTAATGTTCCCAATGCCAACTCTTCAGAATTGGTCAATAGAATCGCTGGTGAAGTTGGTCCGTGTTCAGCCTGCCCCAATAAATCAGTGGCACAAATCTCAGGGTCGCTTGAACTGTCTGCAATTACAAGAGTTTCTGTTGGACCTGCCAACAGATCAATTCCAATTTTTCCAAAAAGTTGACGTTTGGCTTCCGCCACGTAGGAATTCCCGGGTCCCACGACCATGGAGACCGGTTCAATGGATTCGGTGCCCAATGCCATAGCTGCAACAGCCTGGACTCCACCCAATATGTAAATTTCATCGGCCCCCGCAAAATGCATTGCCGTTACCGTTGCTGCAGGAATCTCTCCTTTAATTGGCGGTGTACATGCAATCACTCTTTTTACTCCAGCTACTTTTGCCGTTAAAACACTCATGTGCGCAGAGGCCACCATAGGATATCTACCTCCGGGAATATAGCATCCAACACTATCCACAGGGATATTTCGGTGCCCTAAGAATACACCAGGTAATGTTTCCACCTCAATATCGTGCATGGACTCCTTTTGATGGGTCGCAAAATTGCGAATTTGTGTTTGGGCAAATCTGATATCCTCTTTTACCTGTTCTGGAACACTGGCAACAATTTCCTTGATCTTTTCATCGGATAGACGAAAACTTTCAGGGGTCCATTTATCGAATTTTTCGGAGAACCTGCGAACGGCGGCATCGCCATCCTGTTTTATTTCATCCAAAAGGGTTTCAACAATATCCCTTACTTTTTTATCATTGGATTCCGCTTCAAAAAGGGCAATCCCTTCCTTTATTATTTTCTTCATGTTGGTTTATTTATTTTTTTGGAAAACTTTCATAGTGCAATGCTACGGGTGCCTCGTTAAAATACGGGGACAAGATATCCCTCCATTGGACAAAAAGTTCCGATTGTCTAAAACCTATGGTGTGATCTTCCAATCTTTGCCAAGAAATGAGCGCAACAAATTTGGATGCCTCTTCCAAACATTGATTAAAATCAATACCAACAAACCCTTTGGAAGTGGATATAACTTTGGTCGCTTCTTCACAGGCTGCCTTGAAATCCTCCAAGGATTCCTTTTTAATATCGAATGTCGCTATTTCTAAAATCATAATAAATTCCATTTATTAATATCAAACATGCATTTAAAAAGCACTCATTTAATAATTCCATTAAATAACACTGTTTAAAATGTAAAATTCATAAAAAGAATTCGTGTAAAGGAATCATTTTCAGGCCAGAACTATTCAAAATCAATCCAATTTGAATAAAACAGGATTGTTTTTGAAGATTCAGTATTCTAAATACCTCTTTCAACCTTAAATTCTAAGATGGCAGGTCTTACTTTTTATGTCCTATTTGGAATGATGCAGCACCTTACCAAGGCGCGTCTTTTAATTATGATGTGATATGGTAGGATACCTTCCCTCCAATATTAGGGATTCGGAAATTATGGGCTAACTGCACATTAATTACGCTAGGGCAAAACTACAGCCCTACCAAAGAAGAAATCGTTCCTTAAACAATATGGGAAATCAATTTATTTCAAAAATTGATGGCTGACCATCCAAGACTCAAATGCTCTTATCCAATTGTCCGAGGTAAGGTTTTGGGTCTTCATACCAAAACCATGTTGCCCTTTCTCGTAAAGATGTAGTTCAATGGGTAATTTAGCAGCATTGTATGTTTGGAACAAATGAATGGCCTGTTCTTGGAAACCAAAAAAATCATCACCTGTAACTGCCATAAATAAGGGCATCGGATGATTTGGTACATGATCCAAGTCCAAGACATGCATGGCCGCATATATAGGAGCTGCAAAATCGGGTCGATTTTCCTCCGAGGTAAATTCCAAAGCAGCTGCTCCCGCTACGGTACCTCCTGCTGAAAAACCGATAATGCCAATTTTACTCGGATCCACCTGATATTTTAAAGCATTGGCCCTGACATGGGCAATGGCTTCCATGCCATCTGATTTTGCCAATTCTATATAAGGCGCAATATCTTTATCAAATTGCTCCTGTCCTTTCTTTTGAAAATTTTCCATGAATTCCTGGCCTGGATTTTCACCAGTGGGTACCAACCTATATTTTAATACGAATGCGGCAATTCCATGTTCCACACACCATTCGGCCAGATGTCGTCCTTCATTGTCCATAGACAGCGTATGGAATCCACCACCAGGGGCGATGATCAAAGCGGTTCCGATAGCTTTTGAGGCATCCGGCAAGTACACTGTTAACGATGGTTGGGACACATTGGACACTGTTTTAAGCCCATCCCATTCGGAGGTTTGGGAACGTTCACCACCTTGATACACGTTTAATGCTTTGGGAGTTGGAATCGATTTCAAGTAAATGGTATCTTGGGCAGATAAGGCAACCCCAAAAAACAAGGCAAAAGTTACAATTAGATATCTCATATATATCATGTTTTAAGGCGACCCAATCATATGGGCGCTATGTTCTCCTAATATCAACCTAGAACATCGTTGGACCGTCAACGTTTCCATAGACTTACCTCTCCCAACAATCCAGATGGCAATAAGGGCTCATCACCACGATAAAAGGGCATGGTGGTATAGGTTATCCGTTCTTCGGGATTTTTGGTTGCATCCCCAATCAACCGATTCACCCAAACATTGGTCACGTTGATCTTCAAGCTGTTATCACCTGATGTAAGGGCCGCTGTAACATCCAATACAAAGGGTGTTTTCCATACAGTACCCATTACTTGGCCATTTACCACCACTTCAGCTACATTTTTCACTTTCCCTAAATCCAACTCATAGATAGCTCCAGCTTCCAAATCATCAATACTAAAGTGTTTCTCATAGGAGGCAGTACCGGAAAAATATTTGATACCCTCATCCGCATGCGTTGTCCAGCTTTGCAATTGATTAAAAACAGTTGCCGAAGGTGCTCCCCTATTTTCTTGAAATTTCACATTCCAAGGGCCGGACAACGTCAGTATGGACTTTTTATTCGCTTTTGGAAGCGTAACACTATTGGAGGGCGCTTTGTCCATAAATACCACAAAAAAGGCGTCCCAAGGCTCAAAATCCAAATCAACCCAGGTTTGGCCCTCTTTAATTACATATGTTACATCCGAAATTTCACCAGTTTGTGGATTCCATTTTTTGGGAACCTTTCCCTCCACCCTGAACCCTATTTGAGCAGGTGTTGGCATTTCATCCCTATTGTTCAGCCAATATATATGACCCTCACCTTGTGCACGGTGTCTAAAACGGATTTCATGTTCCGTACCCTCCACAGTAACATCCTTGACAACTCCAATAGCCACAGCCGCACCCACATTGTCCATATCCCAGACCTCATCGGCCAATTTGGCAAAGACCTTGTTGTCATCCGCTAAGCTTGGACTTCCAGTTGGTTTCGCTCCTTTGATTTTGACCCCTGCAGAAGCCAATTCTTTAATTTTTTCCAATGTGGATAAGGTCATCAAACTGGTGGCAGGATCCAGTTGCAGCATTTCGTAGGTATTCCCGCTTGGGGCTTTCAGCTTTCCACCCTCTGCGGCAATGGCCTCTTTTAATATGGTGGCACTTACGAAATCAAACTCATATCCTTGTC
Source organism: Allomuricauda sp. NBRC 101325 (assembly GCF_030268205.1). GTDB lineage: Bacteria > Bacteroidota > Bacteroidia > Flavobacteriales > Flavobacteriaceae > Flagellimonas. Next base: position 87,885 of record NZ_BSQF01000004.1, on the reverse strand, counting down.
CAACATCGGGCAAGCTTACATGCGTCAAATGCGTAACATTGTCATTTTCCCCATATAGGTAGAGTATGTCAGCCACGTTATGACCTTGTTGCAATAGATAAGAACTACGTGACAAATATGAAATCCAAGCTTTGGCACCGGCACCAGACCATGTTTCTTGCCTGGTAAAGTATTGTCCAAACGGTCCCAGCGAGAATCCTGGCATTTTATCATCCAACGGTTGATGTACTGAAGTATGAATCACAAAACGGTTCAATCCAGAGGCCAACTCCATATCGGCCGTACGCTTTAATTTTTCCGGATGCCAGGTAAACGAATTTTGGATGGAGGTCATCGATTCGGCAGCAACATAGGGTTTACCATATATGTGTGCCACGGAAGCTGATTCACGGATATCCCCCTCACTGCGAACTTCTTCTTCTGTTCCTGGTGCCAAACCCCCTGGGGTCCACATGGCAGACATGGGAACATCGGCATTCCGCTTTACATCCATACCGTCTGCCAAATAAACCCTACCGTTTTCATGGCTTTCCGTATAGCGTTGCATGCCACGCTTGTGCAATTCTTCCCCTATAACGTCATAATGGTTATCAGCGATCATTTCGCCAATGGTTTTTCTAAAATCCCAAAGGAATTTTTCCGAAGCCTCCCGGCTTTTCACCACCACTCCAGTCAAAACAGGTATCCAGGGCATAAGGTCATACCCTCTTCTTGCAGAAAATTCCGTTGCCATGTCATGGGTCCAGTTCATATGTCCAGCTTCATAGCTGTCTAAAATCATATAGCCCAAACCCTGCTCGCCAAGTTGATTCCCTGTTGCATCTTTATATAGGTCCAAATAATGATTGATATATCTCCTAACGGCGTCTTCATCCAATTTATCCACTTCAAGACCAGTAGCTTCGGGGGAGGCGGGATGGTTTTCCCTACCGGTCAAGGAATAGCCCAGACGAATGATTTTCCATTTGCCTTCGGGAACATCCCACTGCAAGGAACCATCATCCTGAAGATTATCCGTTAAATTCACAACGGTTTCAAGGGCTATGGCATCTGCATCCGAACCAACTGCCAATGAAGCAGTTTCAGTATATGGGGCAAAACCTGCCTTATCCTCAAATGCATCAATATATGGGATGTTATGCAGGGTAAATTCAGCCACCTCGGTCCCTTCCGGTTTTAGATCGGTTGGGCCACCAAACATAGCTGCAATTCCAGCAGGTGCGGGCTCCAAGGTCGTAAAGGTATATCTCCAATACTTGGAAGTAACGGGTGCAAATGTTCCCGTGGTCTGTACAACTATATTTCCAGGAATATCAATCACCTTGGTAAAGGTCTTGCCATCCGTGCTGACCTCCAAGGTCCTATTGTTTGGCATTCCTTGAAATACGGCCAATTCACCGATCTTGGCCCCGACCACCGAATAACTCGAAAAAGTTTGGGGTACATCAAATTCATATTGTACCCATGTTTTTTGACCAACTTCGGCCGGTGGAAGGAATTGTCCATGGTCCACATTACCATCGGTAAGGGAACTGAGTGTAAATCTACCTCCACTAGAAGAAACTTTTGGGTTTAAATCAGCTATGGAAATATAAGATTCCGGCAATTTATAGGCCACCACGGCAGCATCAGCATAAAATTGGGGTAAGGGAGTCGGCTCGGTATCCCCCATACTAAAACCTGTGTGGGGAGCTGCATTCTGAAAAGTTGATGTATTACCAGGCGGAGACATTAGCTGGCCAGAAAATGCTTTACCTCCTTCAATAATGGTTTCCGACCATACATATTTTTTCATGGCATCCTTGGGTTCCACCCACGGACCACCCGTTACGCTCCATCCCGGAGAACCTGCAATGGCCATTTCCAACCCCTTCTCATGAGCCAAGTCCGTAGTGAACTTAAATGCATCTTTCCATTCTGGGGTCATAAAGACCAATTTTTTATCCGTCACCAATGGAGTGAACAAGTTGGCATCGAAGTTTTGAAATCCCCCGATGCCGGTTTGCTCCATCCAATCCAAATCTTTCTGGATACCATTTTTAGTGATATTACCGTTCATCCAATGCCACCAAACCCTCGGTTTGGCTTCATTGGGTGGATTTTGAAAGTTCTGCAAGAGAATCTCATTGTCAAAAGAGGATAATTTTTCTTCCTGCTTGCAGGAAAGAACCAATAGTAACATCAAAAAAGGGAGAAGCCGTGGTATCATTTGTTTCATATTGTTTGTCTGGTAATGCGTTCATTGCATGATCAAGAATATCCTTTTTCATTGGCTTTTCCATTCCGTACTGTTCTGCTTTTTATCAGGTTATCCAACAACTTGCCACACGGTTGCACCTTCTCAATGGGATAGCAAAGAAGCCATTTTCTTTTGGATGAAATTGGTGGCAAACTCTGGTGCCATTCGGCTAAACTTGTCCATAAAGCCGGCATCTTTACCTACCAATATTCTGAATTTATCCTGTTCAATTCCCCTAAATATCAACTCAGCCGCTTTGCTTGCAGCAAGTGCCTGATGACTTTTGTTGGATTCCGAGGAAGGCTTCGGCGTTTCCAAACCTGAATTCACACTGATATTGGTGGCCACTGCCCCAGGAAACACCACAGAAACTTTTACCTTGGTATTTTTAAGTTCTGCATAAAGTCCTTCTGTAAGTATCTTTACTGCTGCTTTAGAAGCTCCGTAGGCCGTTTGTCCGGGCACGGCCAAAAAACCACCCATACTGGAAATATTGACCACATGGGCCTCAGGGCGCTGCACCAAATGTGGAAGTAGACTTTTTATGAGATAAAGTGTGCCATAGAAGTTGACATTCATCACACGCTCTATTTCTCCTATTTCCAGTTCACTGATTCGCTTAAAGGGTTGTATGATACCCGCATTGTTGATGATACCATCCACTTCTCCAAAATCATCGATCACTTTGGAGATGACTTTTTCCACATCCCCTATTTGGGTAACATCCACTTTGTACAAGGCCAACACCTCGGGGCGACCGATCAATCGCATGGTTTCTTTCAATGCCTCAAAATTCATATCCAAGGCCGCTACTTTCGCTCCTTTCTCAATAAACAAACGGGTAAGTTCCCTGCCCATACCACTTCCTGCGCCTGTTATGACCCAAACTTTATGTTGTACCTTCATGGTTAATAGCTCCTTTACGTTAATTTACCTCCGTTTAGCCCTGGCCACAAACATGTCCATCATTTTCCCGCTAAGGTTATTTTGATCCTCTTTTTCCAGAACAACATTGATGTTGAATCCTTGGGTGGTAAAAGAAAAAGTGATACCATTGGAGGTTTCTTCAACGCTGTTCATGGGAGTTTCCGGATTGGTACCCGAGGGATCTTTGATCACCCCTTTTAAATTTCCAGGGGAACCCGAGAATACCGCTAACATGTTAGAATCCCCTTGGGGCGTACCCTCAAAGGTCAAATCCCATTCACCGTCGTATATAGATGCCGTTCCATCATTACTTTTGGTTTCCTCCATTACAATATCGGGAGTATGCTCAAAAGTGAAAGTTGCTCCCATGATGACCATCAAGCTACCGGTCTTTGAGGTTTGATCATTTTCAAAAACCACGAACAAATCTTGCAAGCCACCTGTAAAATCAGCTGGCAAAGCAATTGGCACAGCTAAAACAGAAGGTGAAAAACCGCCTTGGTCAGAAGCTTCCAAAAATTCAGACTCCCCAATGATCATGCCCGAAGGTGATCCCAAATGCACTACTGCTTTTCCTCCCAAGGCACCCAGTTGGGATACAGGTGCTGTGGCCAAAAGGTCCACGGAGGCGATGCCTTTTAGATCCACATGGTTCAACTGCATGAATGATCCTGATTTTGAGGGTATGGCAAATTTACTGCCTCCAAAAGACATTTTATTTACATCCTCATAGACATCAAAATCATGTGGACCGACTGTATTTTGTCTTAGGACAAAAGATTCCTCAGCGGATAGCGCTGGCATTCCATTGGCTCCTCGGTCTTGGTAGGATGCTCGTACTATATATATCCCACTGGTATTGCCTTGAGGTACTTTGGCTGCATAAGACCCTTTGGTCGGCAAACTGTTCTTTCCTTTGGTAGTAGCGCCCAAACTCAGAATATATTCTGAAATTGCGGCAGCCTCTTCTGCGGATAGCTGTGGGTGTGCCGCCATAGGTGTTTCACCCCATACACCACCACCTCCGGCTATGATCTTTTTGCTCAAATACTCCACTGCACCTTCATCATCCTTATATTTTAACGCAACATCATAATAGGAGGGCCCAATAGATTTTTCTTTGGTTTTATGACATGCCATACAATCACTGGCATCCATGAATTTTTTGCCCACTGCGTTCCCTGCGGTTTCATCCGCAGCCCTATGCCCTTGGGCAATCTGAATCTGATCATGTCCTTCCGCTAAAAAGTCAAAGGATACTGCCACCTCAGAGCCATCAATTCCTTTGTCCAAGCTACCGTCTTCTTTGTCCACGACGTTTATCTCATACTCCAAATAAGTGTTGGGCACAAAGAAGGATGCATTGCCATTGGGCATATCCAGACTTAAAACAGGTGGTTCATTCCCTGCAATGACTTCCATACTTTGAGCGACTTTACCCCCTTGACCATCATCTACCGTGAGTTTCACTTGGTAAATACCATGATCTACCAAGACCGTTTGTACCGATGCCCCGGAAAGTGTTTTCTTAAAGCCGTTATCAGATACCAATTCCCAGGTATAGGACAGCTCATCCTGGTCTGGGTCCAAGGTTCCTTCGGCACTCAGTTCGAGATCAAATGGCGTAGCCCCTCCCATTTTGTTCGCTGCCAGATTAATCTTGGGCAATCTGTTGCCCCCATTATATTCGATACGTACCAAACGAGCATCATCGTTGGCAGTAAACCAACCCGATCCGTATTCCAAGATATACAGGTCACCATTGGCTGCAAACTGCATATCCATGGGATTGCTAAAACGATAGTTGGGCATAAAACGCTCCATATGTTTTAAATTCCCTTCCTCATCCATGGTAATGCTCATGATCCAACCCCGCATCCATTCGTAGGCAAAAAACTTCCCGTCGTAATATTTCGGAAAAGCTCTTTCGGCCCCATCAAAATCTTCAGCATAATATACAGGTCCCGCCATGGCATTTCGGCCACCACTGCCAACCAAAGGAAACTCTGGTGATTCCCCGTACGGATACCACACATAGGCCGATTGTGCCGGTGGCAAATCTGTTAATCCCGTGTTATTTGGCGAAGTATTCACTGGTGCATCCGGATTCCATGGTTGCAGTGACTTTTGTGCCGCAAAATCGTATTTATAATAGGCTTTGTTGTTACCTACAAAATGGGGCCATCCATAGTTGCCGGCCTTTCTGGCCTGCCCTATCTCATCATGGCCAGCCGGACCTCGTAAGGAATCAGGCTCAGAGGCATCCGGTCCCACCTCCCCCCAATAGAGATATCCTGTATGTTGATCGATGGAGATTCGGAACGGATTCCGATGTCCCATGGTATAGATTTCAGGTCTTGTATTAGGAGTTCCTTCAGGAAAAAGGTTTCCCTCCGGAATCATATAGCTACCATCCAAATTGGGCCTAATTCGAATGATCTTGCCCCTAAGGTCATTGGTATTGGCCGAGGATTTTTGGGCATCCCAGGCACTGCGTCCCGGGCGTTCATCACTGGGGCTGTACCCATCAGATCCGTGCGGATTGGTATTGTCACCTGTGGACAAATACAGGTTGCCTTGAGCGTCCCATGCAATCGAACCTCCGGTATGACAACATTCCTCGCGCTGGGTAGGTATGGTCAACATCACCGTTTCAGTGCTAAGGTCCAGTTCATCCCCTTTCATGGTAAACCTGGATAATCGGTTCACCGATTCCTCCACTGGGGAATAGTAGAGATAAACCCAATGGTTCATGGAAAAATCAGGGTCAATGTTCATACCTAAAAGGCCGTCTTCCGCAACGGATTCCTCTCCTGCACTGTTTACATATTTCAAGCTCACAGGAATCTTGGCAATGGTCTTCAATTCTTGTGTTGTAGTATTGTACAAACGCACCTCTCCCTTACGTTGGATAAACAAAATACGTTGCTCATCCAAGATGGCCAATTCCATCGGTTCATCCAATTTATCGGCCAAGACCACTTTGGTAAAACGGTTTTCCTCAGGACGAGCCATCGCATAGTCCAATGGTTTTGGTGCATCACCCCCCATAGCATAATGGATACCACTATATAGATGATCTAGAAACAGTGGATCTTGGTAGGTCTCATCCGTATGTCCCATGGCCGTGTAGAACGAACGGCCCCCATTGAACTCCTGGTACCAAGCCATAGGGTGGTACTCCGGATTACTTCCCCCTTCATAACTACTATCATCTATGGTCAGTACCACATTGATGTTCGGGGATATATTGTAGAAACTATAAAACTCATCTTCACGCTCAAAGGTCGAAGGCATCCCTTTTGTGGCCCAGTGGTCGGGTTGGGTCACCGTGAATGTTCCTTTCTGTACGTTGCTCGGGGCCACGGGATGATCCTTAAAATAGGCACCGGCCAATGCTCCATACCATGGCCATTCATATTCCGTATCTGTGGCTGCATGCACCCCAATGTAACCACCTCCCGCTTGGATATAGCGTTCGAAGGCTTCCTGCTGTTGCTCATCCAACACATCCCCGGTCGTATTCAAGAACAAAACCGCCCGGTACTTATCCAGTTCCTTTTTATTGAACATCCGGGCATCCTCGGTAAAGGTCACCGATAGGTCTTTTTCCTTAGCCATCTTTTTGAGGGCTGCTTGACCTGCGGCTATGGATTCATGCCTAAAGCCATCGGTCTTGCTAAAGACCAAAACTGAATTTTCATTTTTGGAATTGCACCCGAGCAAGGTCATCAATCCTACTACAATTGATAAAATGTAAGTTTTTAGTTTCATAGATTGTGCATTTGATAGAATACGGCAAATATATATGAAAATATTTAATGTATATTTTTTATACAATAGAAATCATTAGCTATTTTTGATATTTACATACACAAAAATCCTCCAACAGATCATTCAACTATGTTCGAACCTTTTGAAAATTATCTTGATCATCTTTCCATAGATTGTGTCATCTTTGGCTACCACAACCGTACTTTAAAAATATTGGTGCCCCAATTAAAAACGGAAAGTGATATCTGGACGCTTCCGGGCGGTTTCATCAAAGAGGATGAGGATATCGATCAGGCCGCCAAACGCATTTTGGCGGAACGAACGGGCCTAGAAGACATTTATCTAGAACAATTTCGGGTATTTGGCAAGGCCAACCGTAAGAATTCAATGGTTTTGGATGCCTTTGAAAATTCGGAACAAGACCTATATTTTGACAAGCAATTGATGGATGAGCCCATACGCAACTGGCTGTCCGGTCGATTTATCTCCATAGGATACTATGCCTTGGTCGATATGGACAAGGTGGTCCCCAAACGGATGCCCATCGATAAAAAGATAGCATGGTACGCACTGGAGGATTTGCCCCGGATGATCATGGACCATAACCAACAGGTAACCAAAGCCCTTGATGTGTTAAGAGAACAATTGGATAGCAAACTACTGGGCTTTAATCTATTGCCGGATACATTTACCATGAAGGAAGTCCAAGAGGTATATGAAACCATCCATGACCAAAAATTTACGCGAAGTAACTTTCAATCAAAAATGCTGAGTCTTGGGGTATTGGAGCGATTGGAAAAAAAATATACCGGGGCTTCGAATAGGGCTCCCTACCTCTATCGCTTCAAAAAATAGTACAAACCCAATTTATCTTACCCATAAATTCAGTGTTGTTTATAAATAGCCAAGTAGTACAATATGTAATGCTTAAAAGTTTCATCATTCAAAAAAACCTATAACAACCCTTTAATTTATAGCCCATAACCTAACACTCATGGGCTAAAAATCATTAATAGAAGGAAGTATTCAGGAAGGTTTGAAATGCCATAAAGCAATAGCACCGGTAAAAAGCGCCATCAAAACCCCCTTCAAAAAATATTTCAAAAATTACCTCAATGTTATTTGTATTAAATCTAAATAAATTTAATTTAGCTATAAATTTATCTTAAATAAGTCTAAATTAATATTAAATTGGATTACAAAAAACTCCTTCTTATAGCAACTATGGCTATCGGATTTACGAGCTATTCCCAAGCAACCGATTCCATATCCATTCAAGAATTAAAAAACCAACTAAAAAAAGAAATCCTTGAACAGCTCAAGCAAGACAACGGGAACCAAGAAGAAATTAAGCCCCCCCTTATAGGTTGGAACAACTTTACATTGAAAGGGTACAGTGTGGTCAACTATTACCACAATGACTATGATACCGATCCCACCTACAAAAGTAAGTTCGATCCAGAACGCCTGAATCTTTATCTCTTCTATCGTTTTTCTGATAAAATCAATTTTAAATCAGAAATAGAATTTGAACACGGGGGGACGGCCTCCACCCTTGAATTCGACACCCAGGAGGAATTTGGGGAATTCGAACAGGAAATCGAAAAGGGCGGTGGTGTCAAATTGGAACAGGCCCATATCAATTTCCAGATCGTTCCCTATTTCAATATGCGGGTCGGGCGCATGAAAATGTACTTTGGCCTACATCAGAGTTTGGATGAACCTACCTCCTATTTTACGACCTACCGTCAAGAAATGGAAAATGCGATATTGCCCTTGGGTTGGTATGAAAATGGTATTGAAATCTATGGCACTTTTGCAAGGCGTTTCAAATATCGCGCTTATGTAGTGAGTGGATTGGATGCCAGTGGTTTTTCATCCAGAGGCTGGATCAAAAACGGTTACCAGAGCAAGTTTGAAATGGCCAATGCTGCATCCTTCGCCTTCGCGGGAAGATTGGATTATAAATTTGGCACCCATGAAGATACCTATGTGGGCATTGCCGGTTATTTGAACGATGCCGCGGCCAACCGTCCGAAGGACGACATGGAGGAAAGTGCCTATGTCAGCATTGTGGAGGCACACATTACCTATAACGAGAATAATTTACGATTCAATGCCATTGGCCTATTCGGCAATTTGGAAAACTCCAACATAGTCTCCCAAAAAAATGCGAACCTATCCAATAATCTTGGTGCAAAAAGAACCCCAGTGGGGAAAAATGCCCTAGGTTTTTCCGTCGAGGCCGGTTATAACATCCTATCCATGCTCGCACCTAAATCCAAACAATTGCTCTACCCTTTCATGCGCTATGATTTTTATGATACCATGTACAATGTGGAAGGAAGTATCGTGGATAATCCGCGATGGGAAAGGAATACGATAACTGGAGGCTTTAATTGGTTTGTCCATAAGAATATTGTCCTCAAGGCCCATTATGTCGATCGAAGATTGGGGTCGGAAAATTACGATCAAACCACTTTGGAATATACGGGCAAAAAGCAACATGAACGCATTTTCGCCACCGGTATCGGATATAAATTTTAATGTAACACAAAACAAAAATTCATGAAACGCAACACACCTTTTTATTTAATTTTTACTGTGGCCCTTTTGGGGTTGACTTCTTGCAGTAACAATTCTGCAGATACAGAAACCATTGACACCTCAGCGGAACTCTATACTGAGGTCTTGACCGATCTATCCGTGGATGTCATCACCCAAACGTATTTTGATTTGTCTTTCAATGCCGCTGCCATGCACGATCTTTCAAGCAACATTACCATTGGGGATGAGGCCACCCTTACGGCCCTTAAGGAAGCATGGCAAGATACCCGGGCACCTTGGGAAAAAACGGAAGGTTTTTTATATGGACCGGTGGACACCGAAGGTATCGATCCTGCCATCGACTCTTGGCCAGTCGATGTCAATGCCATCAACAATATCCTAAATAGTGGCGATCCCATTACCTCAAGCCTACTGGAGAGCAACAATGAGGCACGTGGTTTCCACACAATTGAATATTTTATCTGGGGACTCGAAGGCAACAAATCTGCGGACGAACTCACGGACAGGGAAATTGAATACCTTCAGGCGGTTACCCAGAACCTAAAGGAAAAAACCGCACAACTGTACAATGGATGGGCCTCCGCAGGGGATAACTTTGCCGCCAACTTTATTTTGGCAGGTCAAAACGGTTCCATCTATTCCTCACAGAAAGCTGCCTTACAGGAAATTGTGGAAGGATTGGCCATCATTGCTGATGAAGTGGCCAACGGAAAAATAGAGGAGCCCTTGAACGGTGATAATGGTAGTGCCAAACCCGAAGCAGAGGAATCCCGCTTCAGCAACAATTCCAAATTGGATTTTGCCAACAATATTAGAAGTATCCAGAACATTTACCTGGGAGATTATGACGGTAATTCCGGCAAGGGCATCACAGATATCATTGCTACTGTTGACGCCGACTTAGACACCGAGGTAACAACTTCCATAGCCGCTGCCATAGCCGCCATTGAAGCCATACCAGGGACTTTTACCGACGCTATTGTCAACAACAGGTCCGAAGTTGAAAACGCCCAAGAAAATGTAGCAAGTCTGCTGACCCTTTTGGAAAGCAGGATTTTGCCAGCCATCTCAAATCTTTAAAAAAGAGTTCAAAATGCAGTACGGGTCGGATAAGAAACGGCAATTCATCTACAGGTCACTTGTTAGGGTAAGCTGTATATTTCTTATAAGTGGGTGTTCAAAAGAAGCCGAAAACGGATATGTAAGCATTGAAACAGATCCTGGACGAATCAATGCTGGGGGAGAAACAACAGTTTATTTGACTTCCAGTAATGCTTTCAGTACCCCGTCGTCTACCTTGAACGGCGAAGCTTTGGACCGTCATTTGGACGGAGACTTCCAATTTGAGGCCGCTTTTGTGACCGCTCCTGCTGCGGTCAATGGGGGCATTGGTCCGATATTCAACAATTCCTCCTGTGTATCCTGCCATCCTCGGGATGGGAGATCTCGTTTTCCGACGGATATCAATGGTTTAAGTGGCTTTTTTTTACGGGCAAGTATTCCGGGACAAGATGTATACGGCGGTGCAATACCGCTACCTGGTTTTGGTGCGCAAATTCAAAACCAAGCCATTTTTGGATACGAGGCCGAAGCCCGGCTGGAGGTTTCCTATACCCCTATTATTGAAATGCTGGCCGATGGTACGACGGTAACCCTACAACAGCCCACCTACTACATTATGGATAGCTATATCGAGATCCCATCAAATGCCCTGTTCTCACCACGTTTGGCCCCACCCGTTTTTGGATTGGGCCTTTTGGAAGCCATTCCCGAAGCGACCCTATTGGCCCACGAGGACGTCAATGATGCTGATGGGGACGGTATTTCGGGCAAGGCCAACTATGTGTTTGACATCGAAACACAGGACATCCAGATCGGGCGGTTCGGCTGGAAGGCCAATACCTCTTCCATTCTTGAACAATGTGTGGCCGCCTATAACCATGACATGGGCATCACCACTTCCTTTTTTCCACTGGAAACCGGTCATGGGCAAACCAACGGGGATGATGGTTTGGGCGATGACCCTGAATTGTCCGATGCGATTGTGGAACAGGTCGTTTTCTATTGTAAAACCCTTGGGGTCCCCGCAGCTAGGGATATTGAGGATGCAACGATACAAAAAGGGGAACAATTGTTCAGCGGAATCGCCTGTGCAAGCTGTCATGTTCCCAAGATGCAAACGGGCCCAAGTTCCATACCCGGATTGGCCTATCAAACCATCTATCCCTATACTGATTTACTAGTGCATGATATGGGGGAGCTACTGGCCGATCATCGACCTGATTATTTGGCCAATGGCAACGAATGGAAAACCAGACCCCTATGGGGGATAGGCCTTACCCAGGTTGTCAATGGCCACATGGATCTTTTGCATGATGGTCGGGCCAAAAACATAACGGAGGCCATACTTTGGCACGGCGGGGAAGCGGAAGCCTCAAAGAATGCCTTTAAGGAACTTTCCACTTCAGATCGCAATGCCCTATTGGCCTTTATAAAGTCCCTTTAAACAAAGCTTTTATTATGCTTTAATATACTTGAGGATAAGGGGCAAAACGACCAACAACAAGGGCAAGGCAAAAAGCAATCCACCGATCACTGCTATGGCAAGGGGTTGGTGCAACTGTGCCCCTGCCCCTATCCCCAAGGCCAATGGAATCAAGGCCATGATGGCAGCACTGGCCGTCATCAATTTAGGGCGCAATCGCATGGCTATGGAATATTCGATGCGTTCCACATGGGTCATATGGGCATCGAATTCTTGGTACTGTCTATAGGTAAAAATCGCATTTTCGCCTATGATGCCCACCACCATAATGATACCCATATAGCTACCTACATTAAGGGCCGTTCCCGTGACATATAGACTGATCAGACAGCCAGCTACACCCAAAATGGCAATACAAATAATGGCCAGGGCAATCTTGATCTTACGAAACAGGAACAAAATCACTGTAAACACCAATAAAATGGCTGCGATCAATATCATCATCAATTCTTTGAAAGCCTGCTGTTGTTGTTGGTAATCCCCACCATATTCAATATGATAACCTGGGGGAAGACTGATTTGACTGCCTAAGGTCTTCCGTATATCCGATAGTGTCGACCCCAAATCCCGGTTGTTCAATCGGGCGGAAACAATACCCAAGGATTTTTGGTTTTCCCTATTGATTTCGGCGACTCCCTTTCCGATGTGGATCTTGGCCAAGTTTTGCAAGGGAACAATGGCACCATTGGGCAGCACCAAACTGCTCTTTTCCACATCCCCAATGGACAGTCCATTGGTCTTGGGGAAAACCAATCTAATATTGACGACCTGCTCCCGTTCGATGATCGAACTCACCACTAGTCCCTGTATTTGGGCTTCCAATTGCATTTGAAAATCTGCAGGCGTCAATCCTACTTGGGCCAGGGCCGGTACATTGGGTTCAATCAATATTTCGGGACCCGCCAGAATGATGCCATCACTGACATCAGCAGTTCCCTCTACCTGTTCCACCAAGGCAGCAGTAGCTTTGGACAAAGCTTCCAATTTCGCAACATCATCCCCAAAAATTTTTATTTCAATAGGTTGTGCTGAACTCATCAAATCGCCAAGCATATCCCCTATGACCTGACCAAAATCGACATTCAACTGGGGTACGGCCATTTCGATCTTGCTACGGATCTCATCCGATACTTCGGAGGTGGTTTTTGACCGATTGTTTTTTAATTTGATCAAATAATCCCCGCTGTTGGGTTCGGTGATAAAGAAACCCATCTGGGTTCCCAATCGGGCTGAAAAAGCTTCCACTTCCGTCTGTTGGTCCAAAATCGTATTGACCTCCCTCAACATCCTATCGGTTTCTTCCAAAGTGGTACCTGCTGGGCTATAAAAATCCAAAACAATGCTTCCTTCATCCATTTCCGGTAAAAATCCCGAAGCCAGCCGTGAGGGTACCTGCCATAAGATCAAAATACATGCGAGCACAAAGAGACCGCCCACCAAGGGTCTGGTCAAGATGGTATGGATCCATCGGGTCTTGGGTTGATGGGATCTCAAGGCCTTGCTCTTTCCGGAAAAAAGCATCGAAAGCACTGGCACCAACAACCAAGTAACCAAAAAGGAACAGGCCAATGCTACGATCATACTATAGGCCATTACCTTAAAATAGGCCCCTGCCACACCCGTCATCAATACGAAAGGAATAAAGATGACCATGGTGCTCAAGGATGAGCCCACCATTGCAGGAAACAAATGCTTGATGGCCTCCATAGCCCACCAAGTCGGCTTTTTATCGGGATGGTCTTCCCGCATTTTATGTATCTGTTCCACGATGATCACCACATCATCGATCATCAGACCAATGGCGGCCGCAATGGCCCCAAGAGTCATAATATTGAAAGTATACCCCATAAAATCCAGGACAATCAAGGTCAGGGACAGGGAGATGGGAATGGTAAACAATACCACGGAACTGGCAGAAAATGAACGGAGGAACACCATGACCACCAGTAGGGCCAAGACCAATCCGATCCAAAGCACATCTTTGATGCTACTGATACTGGTATTAACAAAATCGGCCTGTTTGTAATACGGTTTCAACACCACCCCCTTGGGCAATAACGCGGAAAGTTCAGCAACCTTTTGTTCGATTTGGGCATTGACATCGATCAAATTTGCATTGGGTTGTTTGATCACTGCAATCAGGGGGACGTTCTTGCCATTGGCCAAAATTTTCACATATTCCCTGGCCTCCGTGACTTTGACTTCTGCAATGTCCCTAAGCCGGATCAATCGGGCAGGGGTATTGAGGATAACCAGGTTCTGAAGGTCGCCCAACGAATTGATGGCATTGTTGGTCAAGGTCAGGTACATACGATTATAATCTGTGGTATACCCATTGGATTGCAATATATTTGAATTGACCACTGCATTTTGTACCGTGGCAATCGATATGCCCATGGTTTGGATGGCATAGGGCTTGAGTTCGATCTGATACTCCTTATCCTTGCCACCGATAATGGCGATATCTGAAACTCCGGGCGTGGCCGCCAAATAGGGTTTGACCTGATATTTGGCTATTTTTTTCAAATCCACTTGGGAAAGATTACCCTCCAAAGAATAGCCCATAACGGGTAAAATGGAAGGGTTCATTTTCTCAACAGTGGTGACCGTATTGGGCAGAATACTTCCCTTGGATTGATTGAGAAAGGACTCTATTTGGGATTTAGCCGTGTTGATATCCGTACTCCAGTCCAAAAAGACAGAGATCTCACAACTTCCACGGGAGGTCGTACTTCGTATATATTGAAGCCCCTCGGTCTTCCTAATGATGTTTTCCAAAGGAATGGTGACCGTGGTCATCATTTTATCCACAGGTTGTTGACCTGCATCGGCAATGACCTTGATCTTGGGGAAGGTGATATCGGGAAAAAGTCCCGTTTTGAGGTTCTTATAGGTATATCCCCCTCCAATGAGGAGCATTAGGGCAATGGCCAGAATGGGATATTTAAATTTTGCGTAGGGTATTTTCATCTTATTGTACGGATATCAATGTTGAGTCCTGCATTTGGTAAGCCCCTTCGGTCACCACCTTATCATTGACCTGTAAGCTATCGGAAGCCACTTCTGTCCATGCGTCGGTTTGAAGCCCCAAAGTGATCCTTTGTTTTACGGCCAAGGTATCCTGCACCACCTTCATTACCCAAAAATCGGTCATGAGTTCATTGGACTGTACTGCCTGTACCGGCAGTACTTTGACGCCCTTATGGCCCCGATCCATGATCCTGACCTGCACGTTCAAGCTTTCGGGCAACTGTTCCTTGGGCAGGGCAATCAAAAATATATGGGATTGGGGAATGGGATCAATGATGGGCAGGCTACCGGAAATTTGTGTCACTATGGTCCTATCATTGCCCAAGATGATTTCACAGGGAGTCCCAACACCTAGATTGTTCTCATATACAAAGGGAACATTGACCTGAACGACCAAAGAGGAAGGTTCGGCTATGGTGGCCAAAAGGTCCCCTTCCGCCACATAATCATTTTTTTGAACATTCAAGGCTGTAATAATACCTGTGCCATTGCTTTGGATACCGAGCGGCTGCGAGAATTTTTCCAAAGTACTGTCGATCAAGACCGCTTCCCTGAGTGCATCCTGTTCCTTGGTTCGCAGATGGGCAAAGGTCTGTCCCGCACGAATGGAAGATCCCAATTCATAGGGCAACCACGAAATATATCCCGTCACATGGGCCCGTATGTTCTCTTTTTTTTGATAGACCGTGACCCCATTGAAGGTATGGTACGCAGCAATATCCTGCTGCTGAACGGTCACGGCCTGGACCGGAATCGGTACATTCCCGTTTTCCATTTGGGTAGCATTGTTTTTACAGGACCAAATACAGCCCATGATTATTAGGCACCCCATGGTGCTTGATCTCCATTTTTTCATATTACCAATTTGTATAATTGTACTGATTCAATAATAGCCATAGGTTGGTCCTCGCCTGAAACTTGGCGAATACCAATATTTTATAATTCTGAATTACATTGAGATAGTCGATAATGGACACCTGCCCTTGGACCAACTTTCCCTTGAACAGTTCCAACAATTGTTGCTGTACCTTGAGTTGTCCATCCATTTTGCTGACATATTCCCGTTGTCCTGCTATTTGCTGTTGCAGACTTTCCAGATTGTTCCGGGTCTGGACCTCATTGTAATTGCGGTATTGGTCCAAGTTGTCCAACTTCAATTTGTTCTGCATGGCATTGTATTTTTTTTGATGCCCATCGTATAGCGGTATGGTCAGTTTCAACCCGGCGCTCACCCCTAGCTTTCGTTGCAGGTTGTTCAGGTCGACTGCGTTGAGACCCGTATTGCCATAAAGTGAAACTTGGGGTCGGTATTGGTTTTCGAATACTTCTTGGGCCGCCATGACCTGAAGGCTGTCATTGACATACTGTCTTTCGAAAAGCAGGGAATCCCCATGGTTTTCAGGTCGTATATTGGGTTCCGAAAGGGAATCCATGACCTGTAGGGGTACCCCCGCCAGATTGTCCAGTTGGGCATACAGGTTCCTATAGTTGATGCCGATCTGTTCCAGTTCCAACTGACGGGTCTCCAAATCCGAACGGACCAATAAGAAGTCCGCTTCCGACAACAGCCCCCTTTTGACCAATACTTCAACTACCTTGAGCCTGGTTTGAAGATCTTCGATCAATTGGCCGGTAAAGGTCTGCTGGAGCTGTGACTGATAGGTCATGATATACAGGTCCGTCAAGTTTTTGATCATATTTTTGGTCAAATCCTCCCCACTCAGGGCCAAGGACTCATTGGCCAATTGGTTTTGCAGCATCAATCGGTCGACCACAGCCTTGTTGAAGATATTCTTGGTAATATTGACCTGGGCCGAATAAAGGCCACCATTGGTGATGCCCACATCATAGCCAATGGCTTGTACGGAGGGATTGGTGGTAATGTCCACGAACTTTCCATTGGAATTGAAGTAGGGCGCCACGAGAATTTCCGAGGTCGCATCGACCTGAAAGGCATTGTTCTGTGCCTTGATGATCTCCTCCTGTAGCCGTCCCACCTGCTGTAGGTTCTCTACCTCCAGAAGGGAGGGTGCATGCTGTTTGGCCTGCTCCACAAAATAGTCCAAGGACCCTTCTTGGGCCCACAGTCCCACTTTGGCGACCAAAAGAAAGCATAGAAATAAGAATTTTTTCATGTATAACTTGTTATTTGAATTAAATGCCCCATGGAGGTGCTGGACCCAAGCCCATTCCCTTTACTGTTTCCTGACCTAACATCCAACTTCTTTACTGTCTTAAGAACGGACCTACAAGCCCTGTTCTAAAACTTGTAGATTACCCCCAGGGCATAGGTGCCATCACCACTTTGAAAGCTCATATCAAAATGCTCCTTCATATAGGGTGTAGTAAACAAATAAGTGGATGCGATTCCGGTCAATGCCCCTCCAAGGACATCCCAGCCATCATGGCGATCGTTGACACCCTCTATTCGACTATAGGCCACATAGGCCGCAACCGCAAAGGCAGGAATACCGTATTTCCATCCATATCTTCTTTGTAAAAAAGAAGCCCCCTGAAAGGCGAATGATGTATGTCCCGATGGAAATGCATGACCATCGGTCCTACCTTCGGGCCTTGGCTTATTGATGGCATATTTCATGATCCAGGTCGCTGTCAAATTAGCACCAACGGATTTGCCCAATTGCCAAAAGCCCTCTTCGTCCCCTTTGGCCAGAACGGTGATCAGGGAAAATGCCGTAGGGGCGAACTGGGCATAATCCCCAATGGCCTCTATGGTGGTCTCCCTGGCAATTTCTTCTGGAGCATCCAATTGTTGGGCATGGATTTGGCCCATAACCAGTATTAAAAAAATGGCCGTACTTACTTTTTGATTCATGGTATTGTGATTTCCAAATTAAATTTGACTAAGTTTTTCGCGTAGCAGTTCCGTATTCCTTTGTTTTACAGGTGCCAAAACAGACTTCCCATAGGGGGTAAAAAAGCTTTGCTCCTCCAGGAACGATATGTTCATTTGCAACCATTCGGAATCGGTATACCTCATATTTTGAAACAGTTCCCACTCTGCGCGCAATTGGTCATTCTTCTTGGTAAAGGCTGTTGAGCCCAAATGGAACAAATCGGCATCGCATAGCATTTGTCCCAGTCTATCTTGGGGTCGTTGCGGCAAACGTGTAGCCTCAATACATTGCAACACCAGGGCCACCTTTGCTTGGGGATACCCCCAGCCTTCCAATACTTTCTTGGCCTCCTGACCGCTTCGATCCTCATGTCCCCGAAAGGTCCAGACATTTCCGACATCATGGAACAGGGCCGCCAACAAGACTGGCTCCAAGGCATCTTGGGACCACTCCCCATGGCGTCCGATCAACTGTGTATTTTCAAAAACTTCCAGGGTGTGTTCCACATTATGAAATGGCAGGGCCGCACAACGGCTTTCACTTAAAAGGGTCAAACAATGGTTCTTGGCATATTCCAAAATGTCTTGCGATCCCTCCGTATCTTGATCAACAGCTAATCCCGGGTTCCTGTATGCCATTTTTTAAAACGTATAATGGAGTCCCAAAAGGACATTTTGGGCATCGCTTGAAAAGACCAACTCCAAATCCCTGCCTTTGGGGGTGGTAAACAAGTAGGAACTTGCCACCCCAACCAAAGCACCCGCCAAAACATCCCAACCATCATGCTTATGGGCCGCAATGCGACTGACACCGGTCAAGGTGGCCAAAGCATAGGCCGGAACCCCTACGGACCAACCGTAACGTTTTTGCAGAAAAGCGGTACTTTGAAAGGTGGTGGAGGTATGTCCCGAGGGGAAGGCATACGAACCGTTCCCATAAGGCCTAGGTTTATTGATGGCGTATTTCATGCCTAGGGTCACTGCTTGGTTGAACACAAAGCCTTTGACAAATTGCCAACGCCCCTCTTTATCTTGGGCCACCCACGTACCCACAAGGGATGCGGTAGGCAAGGAAAACAATAAAATATCCCCGCTTGTTTCCATGACCTTGCTCTGCCCTCGAACAGCATGCAACGTAAACATGAATAGAAGGCCCCCGAAAAAAAGAATTTTGTTGTGGGTCTTGATCCGTTCAATAGGTCGTATCATTTCCATAGACATCCATCGTATTGATATGGTATGCTTACCATTGGATTTTGGGACCAAATTAGACTTGAATTCTAAAGATATTTTTAAGATTCAATGGAATAGGGAAATAATTACACCCCATTTTGGGGAACGATGACCCTCAAGGCATGCTGACCCAAACCTATGGCTATATCGGGTACTTCCAAGGTGTGGAATTCCCCGTCGATCTGGACTTCGTGGGAAGCACTACCCTCCCTTACCAATTTGAGGGATGTAGTTTGAAAATGTTGAGCCTCTTTGAGCCAATGCGGTCTATTGAGCAACAACAATACTCCGAGCAACAACATTTTGAACCGATTGATCCCTGCAATGACCAATACATCCAACAGACCATCCTGAAGGCTGGCCTTAGGGGTCAGGCTCATGCGGTATCCCATCACATTGGTATTGGAGACAAAGACCATAAACGGGTAGGTCTTGAAGGTCCTGTCCTCCAAGTGCACAAAAGTTTCTTTGGGCTGTTTCAGCTCTCTAAAGGAAGTAAGGCAAGCTTTAAGGTACCCTATCAAGGTGCGTCGATCGGAGGATTCATAGTTCTTGATCACACTGGCATCAAAACCAATCCCGGTATTGCTGAAAAAAAAACGATCATGTACGGTACCTGTATCAATGGCAATGATCTCCGGACTTCGCAACAAGGCCAAAGCTTGTCGGAGATTTTTTGGAATGTTCAAATTGGAAGCCAAGCCATTGCCCGACCCAATGGGAATGATTCCCAAAGGCACCGCGGTGCCCAAAAGACAAGAGGCCACCTCATTGATGGTGCCGTCACCTCCACAGGCCACAATGATATCCGCCCCTTGAGCAAGGGATTCCATTGTCAAGGTTGTCGCATGGGCTCTATACTCGGTATATTTTACCGTCAATTGATGGTAGCTTTTAATAAAAAACTGCTCCAAATATTCCTGCTGTAACCGCTGCGTCCCTTTTCCCGCAATGGGATTGACAATAAAATGAATGTGTTGGTATCCCATCAATCCTGAAGTTTGAGCCCCCCACGGGTATAAAGTTCATCGGCCACTTGATACCAAGAAGCTGTTCGTTCCAAAAAGGACTGGTCCATAGGGATACTTTTCAAACTGTTGTCCGAAGCATCCCAAATGTAGTTCTTGGCATTTTTTTGGTCCCCTAGCACCAGCAGGGAGTACCCCTTTAATAGCCCCAATTTTCTATAGTTCCCAATAAAAGCACGTCCTTCTTCCGGATTCATTTCCAAAACATCCCTTCCGAAAAGGTTGGAGGAGTATTCCCATCCCAAAGCACCAAAAAGGGTCGGAAACATATCGATTTGTGAACATTGGGTCGTGATCTGTTGAGGCTTGATATCGGGAAGGTTGACTATCCAAGCGGGTATCCTATAGTTTTGCACATCCAACTCCCATCGCCCGGCACTACTTGCACAGTGGTCGCTCATGATCACAAAAATGGTGTTGTGAAACCAGGGCCTTTCCTTGGCCTCGCGCAAAAATTCGCCAATGGCAAAATCAGTGTATTTGACCGCCCCGTCCCTTCCTGTTCCCGATGGGATGTCAATTTTACCCTCGGGATAGGTGTAGGGCTTATGATTGGAGGTAGTCATGACAAAATCAAAAAAGGGCTTATCTGTGGCATAGGCAAGATCTGCCTCCTTAAGTACCTTCTTGTAAATATCCGCATCACAAACACCCCAAGCATTTTCAAAGGTCACCTCATCATCATTGATATTGGTCCGTTGGGTGCGTATATTCTTATCCAAAAGATACCCGCGACCCCGATCCACGATATCAAAGCCGTTACCCCCAAAAAAAGAGTTCATATTATCAAAATATCCATCCCCGCCATAGAAAAAAGTACGGCTGTATCCCTGTTTTCGAAATACCTCACCAATGGTAAATAGTCCTGTATTGTCCAAGCGTTTGACAATGCTTCGTCCCGGCGTAGGAGGAATGGATAGTGTTATGGCCTCCATACCTCGCACCGTCCTTGTTCCCGTAGCGAACAAATTGGTAAAGAACAGCCCCTCGTTGGCCAGGGAATCCAATACGGGTGTGATTCCCTTTTGATTGCCAAAGGATTTCAAAAATGAACCGCTCAAGCTTTCGATACAGATAAAGATCACATTGGGTTTGTGATCCCGTGCAACACTATCCCTGGGAACCACGGTTCTCAGGATCGCATCCCTGTTTGGCTCTACAAAGGATGAACCATCGGCCAATTCACCTTTGACCCGGGTAAAAGCTTTCTCCCTATCCACTGTCCAATAGAATTCAGGGTAGGACAGTTCATTGTTTCGAAAAGCCGCAAAAAAAGAATAGATGCCAGCTTTTGAGAGTTCATTATTGTAGCGGTTTCCCGACCATTCGGCCTGTTTGTTACCCAGCAGGAACACGGCGATAAGCATGACGGACACCCAAGGTACGGCCGACGCCATGCGTTGTCGAAATTTCGTCTTCGCGGCAAAGGTTCGGTGAAAGACCCTGGCCTTGATCAATATCCAAAAGATGATAAAAACCAAGATCAAAAGTATTCCGATCAAAAGGGGCAAGGGATAGGATTCATGGATGTTTTGGACCACTTCATAGGTGTAGATCAAATAATCCACCGCTATGAAATTGTACCTTCTATGGAATTCATCCCAAAAGGTAATTTCCCCAAAAAAGGAAAACAATAGAATGACGGTACCCAAGAAAAAACCGATATAGGTAATGACCCGGTCGACCAAGGTACCATACCATTTGGATGGAAAAAATACCAAATAGACCAAGTAGGGTACCACAAAAAAACTAAGGGTGGCCACATCAAAGACGAATCCGATCAAAAAGGTCCAGATCAGGGATCGAAAACCGGTATTGGTTTCCTGAAAATCCCAAATCAAAAAGGCGCCTCTCACCAAAAAGGACATC
Source organism: Allomuricauda sp. NBRC 101325 (assembly GCF_030268205.1). Lineage (GTDB taxonomy): Bacteria > Bacteroidota > Bacteroidia > Flavobacteriales > Flavobacteriaceae > Flagellimonas. The sequence goes on along the minus strand of NZ_BSQF01000004.1, from coordinate 65,815 downwards.
CCCAAAAAAAGACGCACATATGCCTTTAAAACGGCATAACGGGAAGGAAAAAAAGACATTGATTTTACACTTTGGGGTCAAAGCTAGCAGCGAATTCTTAAGCAATTTTAAAGTTCACCACATCCATATCCGATAGGCATAAAAAAAAGGAATGCAAGGCCATCTTAATTATTTTCAATGGACATTCTTGAGGTGAAACGAATATCATCGGGAGGAATGATCGAAAATTCATCCCATCCTTCAAAGAAGAGTCCAAAAAGTTGTCCCCCATCCGCGATTTCAACAACATAAAAGGTTCTATTGCCTTGACAGCGCTCAAAGACACTGGACAGTATGGCATTGGGATAAGCGCGCCTCACACAAGGCCACAATTCCTCGGGTGCTGCATCAGGATGTATTTCGAATTCAACATCCAACAATTGACCTTCTTGGGAATAACAGGCAAACAATTCTTTGTGATTTTCCCTTTGGAAGTCTACACACCAACTGCCATTCGGGTTCAATGTCCACTGGGTATCAGGGCCATGGTCAAAGGTGTTTTCAAAGGCCACTAGCACCGTATCCGGCACCGAAGGGGCGCAAGCGCCGACCAAGAGCAATGCCACACATCCAAAGCGTCTCGTCAACCAGGAGGTGAAGCCGGTGATTTTTGGAAATAGGTGTCGTAACAAAAGTATGGGGTTATATGAACTTGTATTTGGGCGAACAGTCAATTCCTATGATTTGGGAATGGGAACGGTACAAAAAATGGTCGGGACTAACCACATCCCGACCATTATCAAAAACCTAACCTCACTCTAAAACAAATTTTTAGTCTTCTTGTTCTTCATCCACTAATTTCTTTGCTATCACGGTCCCTGTAGCAGCAATTTTCACTTCCAAGTTCTCCTCTCCTTTTTCCAACTCAAATTCATAAAACTGTCCTTGATTTGAATCCACCACTTCCACTTCTTCGATTTCATAGGCGGAGAAAGCATTTTTTAAAGTAGCGGATACTGCAGCAGGAATATCCTTTTCCTTGATTTCATGCTCTGTTTCCTTCCAGGTACCATCCGCTAAAAAATTGGCGGAATACTCCGTTCCATCCATTTTGAATTCAGCTTCCCATTCGGTTTCAGATTCCTTATCCCATTTTATTTTTTTTGCGTTCGGAAATTTTTTGGCAAAAGCCGTCTTCACCTTTTCAGGAACTGTGGAGTTCCCTGTAAAGGCCAATAGTCCAAATCCCAACACCGCAACAAGCGGCAATCCCAGTATTAATTTCTTGTTTTTCATGACTTTTAATTTTTAAAACTTGATTAAAGCTACCACTAGAATCTAAAGATGGTTTAAAGGAAATCTAAAGTTGAAAGTTTATGGTGATTTTACCCTAATGCAACTTTGGAGAAGCCCGTATTACAATTTATACTTAAATCCAATCCTAAAAATTTGGGTCTCAAAATAATTCTGGTACACTGCGGTAAATCCATTTTCCGATATCTGTTGACGAATACCAAACCTGTTCAAGATATCACTTGCGGAAAAGGTGAGCTCCGCCTTGTTTTGCCACAATCCTTTCTTGAGGCCCAGATCGATCGAGGAACGTGAAAGTTCCTTCCCCTGGGGGATATTTTTGTCCGAATAATATATGCCCGTAAGCTGCAATGAAAAATTCTTGGGCAAGGCCCATTCCGTACTTAGCTTGGCATTCCATGCATCTGCCGTTGATTTTTCGGTTGAAAAACTGCGTTCATAAGGGAACAACAAGGTGCCTTGGTAAGCGTCAATGCTGTTCGAAAACCAGTTGAAGGTAGCCGAGAACTTCCAATCGTTGGTAATGTCCTGGCCCAATAATAGCTCGATACCCGTATTGGTGGCCTTACCGGTATTTTGATAGATCCGGTTCACAATGTCATAATCGGGATTGGAGTTGTCTATACTGTATATCCGCATATATTGATCCTGGATCATGCGATGGTATAGGGCCGAATACAAAGACCCACTCCCCCAGCTATACTTATGGGCCAGTTCGACAGCGTCGGTAAACTGGGGCCTCAAATATGGGTTTCCGACCTTTAAGAGTTCCGGATCGTCATATTTGGGAAACACCCTAAGCTCTGGCTCACCCGGCCTATCGATCCTACGATTGTAAAAGGCAGATATCTTGTTTTGCGCATTGAGCTTATAGGTAAAGCGTAGATTGGGGAAAAGTTCAAAATAATCATATTTGTCATTATTGGGGTAATACCCATTGGCAGGGTCCAGGTCATAGAAAACATTGGTCTGTTCCGCCCGGAGACCTGCTTCCACATCATAGTATTTTTTCTCCAGCACATAGTTGACATAACCGGCATACAGATTTTCACCCCAATCGGAAAAGGTACCCAGGTCAGGATAGATGATCGATTGGTTGCCCGGTGTTATGGTGTAATCGACGGGCAATCTCCTGATCCTGAGTTTTGCCCCCAACTCCAATCGCCCCGATTTCAAGGGACGAACATAGTCCGAAGAAAGGGATGTGGTGTTCTCTATGGCCCTGATATTGGTTTTGTCGGTACCGATACGCACCGAGGAACTATCATTGAGGGAATAGGTTTCATCTTCCAGCCCTTGGGTATATTGAGCACTTGCGCTCAGGGTATGGCCCGGCTGCTCAAACTTATGCCGGTAATGTACCGTGGCATTGATAAAACGGGTTATTTCCTCCTCTTGCCAACTATAAAAACGATTTCTGGTGTTTACATCTTGATCGATAAAGGCGACCTGTGCCGAATCGATGTGCCTTTCCCGATCGTAAAGGCCCGAGAAGGTAAAACTGTTTTTATCATCAAGCTCATAGTCTATCCCACCATTGATGATGGACCGGAACTGTTTTCTGTTCTCCGGTACTTGCGAAAGAATGTTCCTCCCGTCATTATAGTTACGGGTGGTAAATTCATTGTTGGGCAATGCCTCTTGAACTATGAATTCAGACTGCAGAAAGTAATTGACCTTATCTTTCCTATAATTTAAGCTAAGGCTCGGGATCAGTTTTGGGTTCACCGAAAAGCTTCCTAGCTCCGTAGGGGTATCCGCCCTTCTTTTTCCAAGGGCCCCCAAACCAAAGGAAAGGCCTATATCCCCATTAAATCCTGTTTGCTTTTCCTTCTTATAAACGATATTGACAATACCGGCAAATCCATTGGCGTCATATTTGGCCGAGGGATTGTTGATGATCTCGATTTTTTCAATATTGGACGCAGGAATATTGGCCAATCCCTTTTGATTGCCAAACCCTGTGAGGCTGCTTTGTTTGCCATCGATAAGGACTACTACTTTATCACTTCCCCTCAAGATGACCTTGCCATCCTGATCGAAGGTGACCCCAGGCAAGGTCTTCATGGCATCCATGACCGAGCCTCCCGATTGCGCGATGTTATTTTCAAGGTTAAAGGACTTTTTGTCCAGGGCTGCGTTGGTGGTGGCCTGTCTACCGACCACCTCGACCTCTTCCAAGGATTGGGCATTGGGCACAAGCGCTATTTCTCCCAGGTCAAATACCGTATTCAGGCCGCCGGCCTCAATTTTGCGTTCCTCGGTGGTATACCCAATAAAGGAAAAATTTAGCGTATACGACCCAAGGGGCAATCCAAGGATATTGAAACGTCCATTCTCGTCTGTAATCGCTCCGGTCACCAAGGTCCCTTCCCCTTCCTTAAATACCGATACATTGGCAAAAGCAAGGGATTCTTTGTTTTCAGTATCAAGCAATTGACCGGTTATGGTAATGCTTTCTTGGGAAAACATGGCATTTATGGCCATAAAAAATAACAGTAAAGACTTATTCATGGATTCAATTTTTAAATTCTGGTCCCGAAACTAAACCTCAAAACTAAAGGGAATTTAAAGCCGATGCATCAACGCTGGAAATTCAGGGTAAAAATGTGCCTCTCCTTTTCAAAATGATACTCGATCCCAATCTTATAAAGGTCACAGATTTTTTTGACCAGTGCCAATCCCAATCCTGTGGCCTTTGCGCCTTCCACTTCCCTATAAAAACGATCGTAAAGTTGTTCGGGCCGCCTCAGGGCCTGGTGCCCTGGATTGGAAATGGATATTTCCATGGGACCTGAAGTGACCAAAATGGCATTTTTACCACTACTGTATTTAATCGCATTGGAAACCAAATTAGTACAAAGTACCTGAGCCAAAAAAGGATCCATTTTGACGGTTATGGGCGCTGCCGTATCGATCACCAAGGGACTATTGGATATCTCACTAAAGCCCAGCACGGTATCCTCCATGACTTGCACAATATCCAAAGAGGCTATATTCCCGAATTGATTGTTGTCTATTTTGGTCAGCAATGTAAGTCTTTTGGTCAATTGGCTCAGTCTATGGATATCCTTTTGAATGGAGGTAAATTGGGAAAACTGTTGCTCATCGAGATTCTCTGAATTGATCAAGTTTTCGATCTTGGCTTGGATAATTGCCAGCGGTGTCTGCATTTCATGGGAAACATCCTCGGTATAATGCTTTAAGTTCTTATAATCGGAACGCACTTTATCCGTAAGGGCTAGAATTTCCGTTTTCAGCTCTGAAAATTCCAGAATCTCACTATCCATTAAATGTAAGGGGGATTCAGACATGACCGAAAAGGTCTTCATCTGTTCCAAATTATTAAAAAAGGGGCTCCACAATTTTTGATTGCTGTTTCTATTGAAATAATAGAGAAAAATGAATACCAAAAGTGTGATGATCAGATAGGAGATGATCACTGCCACAAGAATGTTCTCGGATTCCACGACCAGGGACCGCACCGTAATACGGTAGTTTTCCCCATCGATTTGGGCATAGGTGGACAATTCCCGGAATTCTTCCATTTCGTCCTGGGAAGGATCATATATGACGGTATCCTTCAGTATTTCAGATTGTAATAGGGGGACTTTTTCAATTTCCACTACGGGAGGTAACTGATACACCCCGGACTGATCGTGCAAGGAACTTTCTATACGTGCTTCGGTCGAACGCAGTTCTTCTTCCACTTCACCCTGCAACAGAGTCTTTAAGTAGAAATATAAAACAATACTGCTCCCGAGCATCAATGCCACACTGATCCACAAGAACGTTTTTGAGGTCTTTTGGACCAATCTAATTTTTTTTGGGGATTTGGTCATATTTCAATCTTCGATAAACTTGTATCCACTACCATAGGCGGTGCGAATATATTTGGCTCCGGCATTGGTCAGCTTTTTTCTTAGGTTATTGATGTGTACATAAATAAAATCAAAATTATCGGCCAGATCACTATGATCGCCCCAAAGATGTTCCGCGATGATCTCTTTGGAAAGCACCCTTCCTTTATTGGTGATAAAGAACAATAGCAAATCGTATTCCTTCCGGGTAAGGGACATTTCCGTTCCTTCAATGTAGGCAGTTCTCGAATTGGTATCAATGGAAATTTCATTGAATTCGATCATCTCGGTACCCCCGAACTTACCACGTCTCAGTACGGCCTTGATACGGGAATTGAGCTCCGCCAAATGAAAGGGTTTGGTCAGGTAATCATCCGCTCCCAAATCCAACCCTTCCAGCTTATCATCCAAGGAATTGTTGGCAGAAATAATTATGGTGGGCGTTTCCGATCTTTGTTTCTTCAATTGCTTGAGGATATCCAACCCACTTCCAGTGATCAGGTTGATATCGAGCACCATTAGATCATATTCATACAGATCGATCTTGTAAAGGGCCTCATCATAATTGGATGCCCGCTCACATACATTGCCATCCCGTTCCAAATAGGTGGCAATGGAATCCTGGAGTTCAAGCTCATCCTCTGCGATCAAGATTTTCATATCCTAAATTTAGGTTATAAAAATAGATTTCAAATCTTTAGGAATTCTTAAGCCCTATTTTCAGGATGATATTGTTCATTTTTTGACCAAAAAGCTTGCATTCAATGGGTACCATTGGTTTAGGTTTACACAATGTAAATAGAGCTGTAAGCCCATTAATTATAACCTTTTGAGGAAGCTCACGGGAGCTCAATTGAGTTGTCTAAATTCCCTAGGGGTCTGTCCAACCTGTTGTTTGAACAAACGGGTGAAATGTTGTGGATATTTAAAACCTAGTTCATAGGCAATATCAGAAATGGGCCTATTGAAATCCAAAACCATTCTCTTGGCATGATCGATCACCTTGACCTGAATATACTCATGTGCCGTCTTTCCTGTTTCCTGTTTGACCAAATCCCCAAAGTAATTTGCTGACAGGTTCATCCGTTCCGCAAAGTAGCGAACAGACGGCAATCCTTCCTCTCTGGCCTTTTGGGTTTCCAAATATTCCTCCATCAAAAATTCGAACTTAGACAATAGACCTGAATTGACATGGTTACGGGTAATGAATTGCCGGTCATAAAAACGCTTGGAGAGATTCAAAAGCATTTCTATATAGGAAACGATAAAGGTTTTGCTGTGTTGGTCGATTTCACGCTCCAGTTCCTTGCCCACCTTTTCAAAGCAGTCGACGATCGCTTCACGCTCCCTTTTGGAAAGGTGCAAAGCTTCGTTCACCTCATAGGAGAAAAAGGTATATTGTTTGATCTGTTGTCCCAAAGGGGTGCCTAAAATCAAATCGGGATGAAATACCAACCCATAACCCGAAGGTTTTGTAAAACCCCCTTCATCTTCAAAACCGTATACCTGCCCTGGAGCCACAAAAACGAGGGTCCCTGCTTCATAATCATAGGACTGGCATCCATACCTCAAATCCCCACACTTGATGTCCTTAAGGTAAACGACATAGACTCCCATATATCTCCGCACATGTTGAATGGATTCAATTTTATTGAAATCCACCATGCTGACCAAGGGGTGTAAGGTATCCACACCCATGTGGTCATTGTATTGTGCCACTGTTTCAAACTTTTTGATAGCCATACCCGAAAACTTAGTTAAAATCAAAATTAACCCAATTAAAATCAATAATTTAAGGGAAAGGTCGAAATCGGTAAAAATGGTAAGTATTTCCGTGAACCATATCATTTACCCAGTGTAAAAACCAGGAAATTTGTCACCAAATTACGGGAACAAAGCCTCCCATAGTCTTAAAAAGGTTAGGAAACTTTGGAACAGGCAATAAATCTATAAACGATGAAATCAACAACACTAGCCCTTTGCATCACCCTATTGGCCACATTGAATGGATGGGCCCAAACACAAACAAATAATCCACAAGAAATGAATAGAACCGCATTGACCCAATCCACCTACAATCAACTTTTTGGTGGCGAAGCCCTCACTGGTCAGGGGAATGACCCGGAACTTATGGCCATACTTCAAAAGTTTATTTTTGGCGAAGTATTCCATACCGGGGTATTGGACAACAAACAAAGGGAACTCATTACCATTGTTACCTTGACCACGCAACAGACTTTGCCACAGTTAAGGGCTCACACCATGGCAGCCCTGAACATTGGTATCAAGCCCATCGAGATTAGGGAGGCCGTATATCAATGTGCGCCCTTTATTGGATATCCCAAGACGCTCAATGCAGTTGGGATTATCAACGAGGTTTTCACGGAACGGGGCATTACATTACCCTTGGAAGCCCAAGGTACGGTAACCGATGAAGATAGATATGCAAAGGGACTTGCCATTCAAGACCCGCTCTATGGCAACGAAATCAAGGAGTTCATGAGCATGCTTCCCGGTAACTTTAAGGATGATGTACCCCGATTTTTGACCGAAGCCTGTTTCGGGGATTATTATACCCGGGGCGGTCTAGATGTAAAAACAAGGGAGCTATTGGTCTTTTCTGTATTGGTCACCTTGGGTACTGAATTTCAGATCAAGGCCCATGCTGCAGGAAATATCAAGGCCGGCAATAGCAAGGAAACCTTGATAGCGGCTATTGTACAGTGCCTGCCCTATGTTGGTTTTCCGTTGAGCATCAATGCCATCAATTGGGTCAAAACGATCGAGGAACACTAAAATGTAAATACCATGGAAAAACGAAAGTTGGGCAAAAGTGGTTTGGAGGTAAGTGCCATTGGTTTTGGTTGTATGGGCCTTACCCAGAGTTACCCTCCCTACCCCTCCAAAAAAGAAGCCATCGATCTCTTGGCCAAGGCTGTGGACCTGGGCGTGTCCTTTTTTGACACCGCAGAAATTTATAGCCTGTTCCAAAACGAGGCATTGGTCGGGGAAGCACTCTTTCCCTATCGTGACCAAGTGATTATTGCTACAAAATTTGGTTATGACACCCAAAATTTGGTAATGGACGACAGCAACAGGCCCATTTCTCTTTCCAGCAGGCCTGAGACCATACGCTTGGCCATTGAAGGATCCTTGAAACGGTTAAAAACCGATCGGATCGATCTTTATTTTCAACACCGGGTCGATCCCGATGTACCGATTGAAGAAGTAGCGGGAACCATAGGAAGATTGGTAACAGAGGGAAAGGTCTTGCATTGGGGCCTTTCAGAGGCAAGCGAAAAAACGGTACGTCGTGCCCATGCCGTTCTTCCCGTGACAGCACTACAAAGTGAATATTCCATGTGGTACCGCAAGCCAGAGGAAGGAATGTTGGACACCTTGGAGGAATTGGGCATTGGATTTGTTCCCTTCAGTCCTTTGGGCAAAGCTGTATTGACCGGGCGGTTCAATACCGATACCACTTTCCAGCAATCCGATTTCAGGAGTCAAATCCCCAGATTCCAACCTGAGAACCTAAAGGCCAATCTAGCACTTTCGGACTACGTCCAAAACCTGTCCAGAGAAAAGGAAACAACCCCGGCACGCATTGCCTTAGGTTGGTTAATGGCCCAAAAACCTTGGATAGTTCCTATCCCGGGCACCAAAAAAGTTGAACGTCTAGTGGATAATGTTGGGGCAACGGAAATTGCATTTACAAAAGATGAGTTGGCCCATATTAAGGCCCAACTGGATCATATGGAAATTATTGGATCCCGGTATCCAAAGGAGCAAGAACAATTAACAGGTATTTAAAGCACATTTTATGAAAAATAAACAAACAATTCATCAAAGATCTTTCCATGGAAGATTTCTACTTGTATTGGCCCTTTGGGTCATAGTGACGACCAATGGCTTCTCCCAAACCAGTACGGATGAATCCCAAAAAAAATTTCAAGCCAAACCAGGTCCGACCCAACCGATGGATGCCCAAGATTTTGGACCTTCATCCAAGACCACCCTGCATTGGATGGGAATGGCAGGCTTTATGATCAATAGCCGGGGCACCATTCTTATGGTCGATCCCTTACTTCAGGATTTTGATATGCCCATTATGATCGACTTTCCCATAAAAACAAAAGATGTCCCCAAAGTGGACGGGGTATTGGTCACCCATAGTGACAATGATCATTTCAGTATTCCCACCAACAGGGCATTACAGTCGGTGACCACTGGATTCCACTCCACTTTATATGTGGACTCCCTGATGCAAAATGAGGGCTTTCCCGCTCATGGGCACAAAATCGGAGACATGTTCGAAATAGGAGCAACAAAAATTACGATTACCCCTGTGGACCATGCCTGGCAAAATGCCTATCCCGGGGCTAGCGAACGTATTTTCAAAGATAAAGATTCCTGTGGGTTTTGGATCGAGACCGCGGATGGTTCCATTTGGGCCACAGGTGATTCCCGCTTAATGGAGGAACATCTCCATATGCCCACCCCAGATGCCATCCTCTTTGACTTCTCGGACAGTGAGTGGCATTTTACTTTGGAAGGTGCCATTAAATTAGCCAATACCTATCCCGATAGCAAATTGTTGTTGCACCATTGGGGTTCCGTGGACGCTCCAGACTTTGCACCGTTCAACGGGAATCCCAAAGACCTTTATGACAAGATCGTCAATCCGGAACGAATTGTGGTTTTGGCTCCTGGTGAACCCTATGTACTTCAGCCACTTAAAAAACACTAAAACATGAAATTAACAGTCAACAACAAATCATACGATTTAGATGTGGATCCAGATATGCCTTTGCTTTGGGCGTTGCGGGATGTTCTAAAACTTACCGGAACCAAATATGGCTGCGGTATAGCCCAGTGTGGTGCCTGTACGGTCCATCTGGATGGCAATCCCATTCGGTCCTGTGTCACCCCGGTTCAGGCCATTGGTGAAGCAAAGATCACCACCATCGAAGGATTGTCAGAAAACACCGATCATCCGGTTCAACAGGCTTGGCTCGAAGTGGATGTCCCACAATGTGGTTACTGTCAGTCGGGACAGATCATGACTGCTGCTGCCCTTTTGGAAAAAAATCCCCATCCTGATGATGCGGCAATCGATGCGGCCATGAGTGGAAACATATGCCGTTGTGGCACCTATGAAAGAATCCGCAAAGCCATACATATGGCTGGACAACCCCTTAACAAAGACGTATGATTATGAAAACGAACCAACAGAGCAGAAGAAATTTTTTGATCAGCAGTGGGTTGGGCACTGCAGGGCTACTATTGACTTTTAGCATACCCACAGCCTGTTCAAGGAAGCTAGGGGGAAGTAGGGAAATTCAGGATTTCAATGCCTATTTGGGCATTGGTAAAGATGGGACCGTTAGAGTCATATTGTCCCATGTGGAAATGGGTCAGGGTATATGGACCACACTCCCCATGCTAATTGCAGAAGAATTGGACTGTGATTGGAAAAAGATAATCGTTACCCATGCCCCTCCAGGGGAACCCTATATCCACACCTCTTACGGGGTACAAATGACCGGTTCCTCCAGTAGTACCTATTCCGAATTTGACCGGTATCGCATGGCAGGTGCCACGGCTAGAGCCATGTTGATTTCAGCCGCGGCAACAAGGCTGGGCATAGACCCTTCCAATTGCACCACCGATTCGGGCCATGTACTCGCAGGGGACCGCAAAATAGTGTATGGGGAATTGGTGGAAGACGCCGGAAAACTGACCGCGCCAGAACAGGTTTCCTTGAAGGATCCAAAAGATTGGAAATACATTGGTACCTCCATGAAACGTCTCGATGGAAAAGTCAAGATCAATGGTCAGGCGGAATACGGCTTGGACAAGGACCTTCCTGGCCTCCAAATTGCCGTGGTGGCCCACCCGCCGTTCTTTGGTGCCAAAGTAATTTCCTATGATGCCACGGAGTGCCTTTCCATAAACGGCGTTTCACAGGTCGTACAAATCCCAACGGGTTTAGCCGTCCTGGCCACCAACTTTTGGTCGGCCAAAAAGGGAAGGGATGTTCTCCAAGTCGAATGGGACCTACCCGTTAACAGTGTAACCACCACCACACAATTCGAGGCATACAGAAACCTTGCAAAGTCCAAAGGAATTGTGACCCAGGAATCCGGGAATGTGAGCGAAGGATTGGCCACATCAAATACCAAGCTCGAAATGGAATATTGCCTACCCTATCTTGCCCATGCCTGTATGGAGCCTATGAACTGTACCATCGATTTTGATGGACAACAAGCAGAGATCTGGGCCGGTGTCCAAATGCCCATGGAAGATCGAAAAAAAGCATCTGAGGTTTTGGGAATACCGGAAGGTCAAATCCAACTGCATACCCTATTTATGGGTGGAGCCTTTGGTCGCAGGACCACCTTTGACTCGGATTTTGTTGTAGAGGCCGCACATATCGCCAAAACCGTTCGCAAGCCCATTAAGTTGGTATGGACACGTGAAGATGATATGAGAGCCGGATATTACAGGGCTGCTTTTCTACACGATGTCAAGGTGGGCCTAGATAAAAATGGGCATCCACAGGCATGGCAACATCGTGTCGTGGGACAGTCCATCCATGAACAGGGCACCCCATTTTCTGCCTTTGTAAAAAATGGTATTGATGGCACCTCCGTAGAAGGGGCCCGTAATTCCAGGTATTTGGACCATACGCCCCATATCAGTATAGAGCTCCATTCCACCAAGAACGAAGTACCTGTTTTATGGTGGCGTTCGGTGGGGCACTCCCATATTGCCTTTGCCATGGAATCCGCCATTGATGAATTGGCCCATGCCGCTGGAAAGGATCCTGTGGCCTATCGTCGTGAATTATTGGACAGTAAACGACATTTGGCCACCCTTAACCTAGCAGCGGAAAAATCAGGATGGGGCAAACGACTTCCCGATGGCCATTATCAGGGCATCGCGGTACACGAATCCTTCAGGAGCTATGTGGCTCATGTTGTAGAAGTGTCCTTGGAAAATGGAAAGCCCAAGGTTCAAAAGGTGACCTGTGCGATTGATTGTGGATTGGCCGTAAACCCTGATGGGGTCAAGGCACAAATGGAAGGAGGTATTATTTTCGGGTTGTCTGCCGCCCTTTATGGGGAAATCACGATGGACAATGGAAGTGCGGTCCAAAGCAATTTCCATGACTATCAAATGGTACGTATGTCGGATGCCCCTAAAATAGAGGTTTTCATTGTGGACAGCGAGGAACAGATGGGAGGAGCAGGGGAACCTTGTGTACCCCCGGTAGCCCCTGCCCTGACCAATGCCATTTTTGCTGCAACGGGGACCCGTATAAGAACATTGCCCGTCATGACTCATTTGATATTATAAATTCATAAAAAAGATACCCATGAAAAAAAATATCAGGCTTAAAATACTCTTTCCAATGTTTCTTATCATAGGAATACTTGCCTCCGCTCAGCAAAATGACACGCCTATTTTTCCCAAAGGGAAACTTGCCCCCAAAGAAAACTTCATTGGACAGGTCTGGGTTACCTCATTGGTTACCAATGATAGCATTTACCAAACTGTGGTCGCTAGTGTCACCTTTGAGCCCGGGGCACGTACCAATTGGCATTCCCATCCCAATGGACAGTTGATCCTGGTCACCGACGGTGTGGGCTACCATCAATTGGAAGGTACACCCAAACAGGTTATCCAAAAAGGAGATATCATTAAATGCCCTCCCCATACCAATCATTGGCATGGAGGCTCATGGGATCAGGCCATGACCCATATTGTGGTTCTCCCGAATACTGAAAAAGGCAATGCAGTTTGGAGAGGAAGAGTAACCAATAGGGTTTATGTGAATTGAAAAAGGTAATCTCATTTGATAATTTAAAGAAAAAAATTCCAATTGAAGTGATAAGAACGTAAACCTTATAAAAGCCAAATCACTTATCAACTAGTCCAATCCCTTGTTCTGAAGTGGATTTATCTTCACAATCATAAAAAATTGTTGTTTGGGTATTTAAGTAAAATCTATCTTTATCTGGATATGAATATTGCAACCGAACTCCCTTTCAATCCTTCACATTCCATTAACTTTACGAAAGGTTCAATATATTCATTTGTTTTACGGTTGCACCAGCAATTCGAAGACTTCCCCAACCTTGACGAATGGCTTGGCTACCCCCAATAAATTGTCGCGTAAAATTTTCGGTATCCAAGGGTGCCTGTACCACTACCACATTCTTCCATTGAGCATCGAGCTCTTCCGCAATGATCATGGGCATGGATGTTTTTACATTTTGTCCTCCCTCTGGATTTGGTGACATAATTGTAATGGTACCATCAGTAGCAATTTTTATAAAGCCGCTTACTTTGATCCATTCTTTCGGAAGATTGTCCTGGTCTGCCGTTGCATTGTCCTTGCAAGACATCATCCAGCTAAAACCCAATAACAGCCCTCCCCCTGCCAGGGAGGATGATTTTAAAAAGGTACGTCTACTAAGTTGGGCTAGTTCGGTGTTGCTCATGGTCCTATTCAATTGATTAGGACGAATCTTTTCGCCCTAAAAGTGATTCTTTGAAATTACTCAATTCGTTTGAAGGTATGCTTACGATTTTCAAACACAATGAAAATAGCGTTTATTGGGCAAAAAAAAAGAGGGCAAAGCCCCCTTAAGTTAAATGTTCTTTTATGATTTTCGCAGCGGTGAAAGCCCATGGGTTCCTTCCGAGCTTTCCATACCCCTATTTCCAATATCCAATAAATTCAAAACTCCTGCAGCAGCTCTTTCCCCCATAATATTTATTTGGGCCAGGCCATCTTCCAATGTTTTCATATCGTCAGAAGTTAATTGTATGGTAGCTGCCTTCATGTTTTCTTTTAAATGCTCCAACTTCGTGGTACCTGGAATCGGAGCAATAAAAGGCTTTTTGTGCAATAACCATGCAAGGTTGATTTGACCTGGAGTAGCATCATATTTTTCACCTATTTTGGATAAAAGTTCAATGATGGCCCAATTGTGCTCCATGGCTTCCTTTGTAAACCTGGGCATGGTACTTCTCCTATCATTGGATGCAAATTGCATTCCTGGTTTCAAAGTGCCGGCCAAATACCCTTTTCCCATAGGTGCCCAAGGAACCAATGCAATGCCCAATTCTTCACAAACATCCAAAATTTCACCTTCAGGGTCCCGGGTCCATACGGAATATTCATTTTGAATGGCAGCAACAGCTTGTTCCTTATGGGCTCTTTTCACTGTTGCAGCACCCACTCCAGATAAACCAAATTCACGAACCTTTCCCTCTTTGATCAAGTCCTTCACAGTTCCAGCAACATCTTCAATGGGAACTTCCGGATCAACGCGGTGTTGATACAACAAATCGATATAATCCGTTTGCAATCTTTTTAGAGATCCCTCCGTGGCTTTTCTAATGTTTTCCGGTCTACTGTTCAAACCACTGATACCTCCCTTATCATCAATGGCGAATCCAAATTTACTTGCCACAATAACATCTTTTCGAATTCCTTTTAGGCCCTTACCTACCATTTCTTCACTGGTCCAGGCTCCATATACTTCTGCAGTATCAAAGAAATTTTGTCCATAATCAGCTGCGGCCCTAAACAAATTCGCGGCTTCAGCTTTTGACATGGGATCTCCGAATCCCCATGCAGCATTCATACATCCAATGCCCACTGGATATACTTCCAAGGAACCCAATTTTCTCTTTTTTACATCCATACTATTCAAATTGGCATTTCCTATATTCAAAGAACGCTTGGTCATTGCATGCAGTTGATTGGCTCCCAAAGCCAGTCCAAGCCCTGCTAGTGACGATTGTACGGCAAACGTCCTACGGCTTATTTTTTTGTTGTTAAAACTTTTCATAATGTAATTTTTAACTCTTTAAAGTTTCAGTGAAACTACACTACAAAGTTCGATAGATACTAAGCTTACAGATAACAAAAATCAACCGAATTCGTACAAAAATCAAACAAACAACGAAAATGATTTTCCATCCCTGGCCTGATTATCCCTTTTGAAATCAGTCGCTGATTTAGCCAATGGTTTTCAAGCAAAACACAGATTGGAATCATTTATTAAAATACGCTAAGTCTCTTGGCTTCTATACAGTGCCCATCATTTTTTGATATTGTCCTTAACCCATTGAATAATGGAGTCCGCAAGTTCAATATGATTGGTATCCTGCATCAACATATGACTGTTCCCCTTGATTCCGGACTCCGCCAATTTGATCACTTTCACATTACCCCCCACTCCATTAACTTGGCTGGCATAGGTTTCACATTGTTCACAGGCCACTTTCCAGGAATGGTCAATTCCGGTTGGAACCTCCAGATAATCCCCAAAAACGATCAAGGTAGACATCTGTGCCAATATCCTCAACTGTTCTTCATTTAAAGAAGTGGCACATGCACCTGGTTCCACTGCAATGATTCCTGTGACATTATTTTGATTGAGCAATGCAACTTCCATTGGGAAAAATCCGGATTGTGAATGACTCATCAAAATGGCCCCTTCCAAATTCGACGCCAACTCAGACAAAGCGGAATAATTTGGTCCATAATCCGAAATATATCCACTAAGGTCGGGGACCCCTTGTTTGGAAAATTCATCGAGATAATCCACTGGATATAATGTTATGTCAAAGGGTTGGTCCTTTTCCATTCCTATCCTAAAATTACGCCAGACAAATTCATCGGAAAATCTACGTGCTGGCGCAAGTTGTTGTGGAGCATCTATACCAGTGCGTACTCGGTTTAACAGACGCTGATTGAATCCTGATCGACCACGTGCTACTTGATCGACCACGTACACTGGATAACCCTGGCGAACAAAATATTCATCCCACCCCATTCTTCCATCAGGAGTGGTCTCCCATGTTTTTCCAGTAAGTGCCATACCATGAATCATAACTATGGGATAGACTCCTTCTACCGTTTGTGGTATCATATATCGCACATACATTTGATTTACGGAAATCGACTGGCCAGGACCAAAACTACCCAGTTCATCAAAGCTTTGTGATTGTACTTCGCCCCCGGAATAAAAACTTCCTTGGGCCCTTAGGATCAACGGTGATTCGGGGATAATCAAATCTGTAAAGTCCTGGGCATTACCTTTCCAAGTTGTGATAGTACATAATAAGATCAAAATACCTAAAAATCTTCTAGTAGAAATTGATTGCAATACATTCATTTTTTTGTTTATTACTAATTATTTGATTCAGTCCAATACTTAATTTAAAATTGGTATGGAAACGTAGTTTGCATGGGGCAGCCATTAACCTATAAATTCAACCAATATGTCAGTTTTAAATTTATAGAGCGGAAGCGTGGTCCGAAAGTTCCCGTAAAATAGTTATCGTTATACACCAAATAAAGATCAGAAAGTGGGGCAAATCGCCATTGTAACCTTGAATTGATGCCCAAATTCTCCTGCTTGTTGCTATATTGGGCCAAAGTGGACCAAAAAACACTTTTGCTGAACGTAATATCAGCTTTAAATGTAGCAAAGAAGATATCTGCATCAGCAAATGGGTCCGGCAATCGAATACCATTGTAATCCAACCCAACGGTCAATTGTGCCTTGGGTTGTACCCGTAGCCCCAACCCTGCACCAAGGGCGGTAATCTCTCCATTAAAAAAATGACCTATGGTTGCCGTGGCGTTGTAGGTGAATCTTTTACTCGTATTTGAATTGTACGCCAATTCCAATTGGTTAAAATGATACCCTTGATCTCCAGGCAAGGGAGTAGCTCCCTCGGTTCGTGTTGGATCAAAGGGCCTGGTCAGGTAAATAAAATTGTTCGTGAAAACGGCCTCTGCGGTGGATGAGTTTTTAAATGCGGTCTCCCAACTGGCACTATAGCGGTGGTCGGTCTTTTTGTAATCCAACGATGGTCTCCAATAAATAACGGACAAAAGCCTTGGAGCATGGGTATTTACCATTCCAGTGGAAGGATAAAAAATGTGTTGGATTCCATTTCCCCATTTTAATACATCTGTCCTAGGAACAAATCCCAAATCTGCTCTAAAATCCTGATCGATATATACTAAATCTTGAACGATACGCCATCTACGTGGGTTATAGGTGAAGGTCGCTTGAGACGAAAGGTTTCCTTTTTTATCATTGGGTTGAAAGGATTTGTGTACATAGAATTTTCCGTTCCATATATTATCGGCCGATGCCAAATTATAATCAAGGCCAACAACACGATTATATTGTTCTTCTGGAGTGATGTATGCCTCATCGCCAATAGCTTGTCGATTTACCAAAAAGGCCCCGATATTAGATCTACTACCAATTTTCCTTTGAACGGCCAACATCATATTGTTATTGGATGCAATTTCATTCGCCTCATCCTTGGCCGTTTGAATATTCAAAACACCAAGCCGCCAATCCTTATTGAGTTTTCCACTTAAGCGTACCCCTCCAATAATATCGTTCTGAATCAAGTTGCCCAAGGTATCACGCGCCAATCCAATTCGTCTCGAAAAGAAAGGTTTTGCCTCGTTGAATGAATTGCCGAAATTTTCAAAAAGGTCACTGTTATCGATGAAAAACTGTCTTTTTTCAGGCAGTCGAACCTTCAAACCGGGTCAAATTGGTGAAAATATCATCCACCTCCACGTTCGAAAAATCTGGATTTAGGGTCAAATCCAAGTTCATTCCATTACCAATGGAAATTTTGGCATCCCCACCGGTCTTGAACTTGGTGTTTGTATTATCTGTAGTATAATCTTTATCGGCCAATACATTGATATATGGAATCAATGCGATTGGCATACGGGATTCACCCAAAGGTTTTTCAAAAACGATCTCTCCCATATCGGCCAAACTCGAAAGAATTTGCTGCTGTGGCACCTTTACCCACGTATCTTGTTGATTCACTTGGTTGTTCCATCGATAGGGTCGAAATCTCCAGGATGTGGTCCCCTCAGGAAACTTTACCGAAGTGAACGGAATGGCCAATTCAATGACAAAATGGTCATCAAAACGAGTGGCCTCAGCTTGCCATTTTATATCCCAGGTATTATTAAAGGCAGCCCCACCTTCGGACACCAAACCCTCTCTTTGAACTCCGTAGGGGGTAATCCCAAAAAAATAGGCTGTGGTTCCATCACTGAAGGTATCAAACAATAAAGAAATGTTGTCGTTGGTGGATGCCCCAAAATCACGTCTCAAAGTGGACACCACATAATCCCCTGGCTCTTTTTCCGCATAAATACCAACATAAAGATGTGTATCCGAAAATAAAACCTTGACCTCGGTTACATATTCCGCCTTTACTTGATCAGAGGGAAAGAATTGTTGGAAATCACCTGCAACATCTGCAGATTGCCAAATGGGCTCATCCAAAGTACCATCCAAAATTATGGACTCTTGAATGTATTTGGCCTGAACTTGTTTTGAGGTATTTTGCGCAAGGACAAAAGTTGTACCAAGACATAAAATGCCCAGGATATTGCATAAAATGCGTTTGTGGTTCGGTTTCATGTGTGTTAGTTTGCTTTGACGAATTGATGTGCATTTCAATCCATACAAATATCAAACTCAAATGGTTGGTTCAAATACAACCATCAAACCAAAACATACAAAATTCAAACATAAAATACTCTAATTATTGCGAAACTGGGTAGGGCTAACCTGGAGGTGCTTTTTAATAAAATTACTAAAGTGCGTTGGTTCTTTAAAATCCAAGGCGTAGGCTATCTCTGCTATATCCCAATGACTCTTACGCAAAAGCAATTTTGATTCTTTGAGGATTCGTTCCTTAATAATGGAAGTAGTAGTTTTTTGGGTGTGTTCTTTTACCGCTCTATTTAAATGATTCACATGTACATTGAGCTGTTGTGCAAAATCAGAAGCCGTTCTCAAGTTAATTTGCCGATGGTCTTCATCCACTGGAAATTGTCTTTCCAACAATTCCATGAATAAAGAGGCTATCCTTGTGGAAGCACTTGGACTTTTGACTATTCTATTTTGGACTGGTTGAATCTTCATGGCATAGTGAATCAACTCGTACACCAAATTCCGAAGCACATCATATTTATGGGCATAATCGGATTGGATTTCCTTGATCATGGTGTCAAAAATTTTCTCCACCTCAACCAATTGAATATCGGATAATTCAAAAATATGTTCACCTTGTGGTTGAAAAACCTCATAGCGGTCCACCGAACCAAAATCCTTAAAAAAATGACGGTCAAAAATACAATAGACACCTCCCCATATATTTTCCGTGCTTTCCCATTTGTAGGGAATATGGGGATTTGAGAAACTTAAAGCCTGTTTTTGTACCTCCAGCACTTTATCGGCGTAGTGGACCGTGCCACTACCCTTGACCAACATTATTTTATAAAAGTCCCGTCTTTTGTATGGAATGGGACGGGCATTTTTACCTGCGTAGGTTTCCAGATTGAAAATATTGAAATGACCTATCTCATTTTTTAGGTTATCCGGAATCCAATCAAACTTTCTTTTATAAAAATCTTCTAAATTTTCCACCAATTGCATTCTAAAATTTACAAAAAAATCTTTTACAATTCCTCTTTGAACAAATGTACCCATCCTTTTTAGGTCCTATTTTACAAAAATCAAAGTGATACTTACGAAATACAAACATTTGGCCAATCGTTCTCCAATAAAATACCCTATGGTTCGCAGAAAGGATTCTATTGTGTTAATCTTTTTACAAAAAGTATTAATTGTTTGATTATTGTATGATTGTGTTTGAATTGAGTAATCGACTTTTCAAAGCATCTGGATACTTTTACCACTAGTCTTGATTTGCTGGTTTAGGGAGGTCTTATTCTCCATGACATATCCCTTTTCATGGATAAGGTTTGTTTATATGGTGATGTGGAGGATCGATGTTGCTAATTCCAAAAATAGGGTGTGGAAATTCAATCCACGGTTTTAAGAATAGTTGGCTATGAAAAAGCATGGATGATACAGCTACCGCTGCCTCCCTTAATCAGTTTTCAAGGACATAAAAACTCCAAACAAACAATCGATAAAATTCATTTTCCATGGCCTACCGGCCGCAAAATTTATTACATGAAATCTACAATTTATTATGTGTTGTTTGTGAGTCTATCCCTCGCATCTACAGACTTCCGTTGGACTCCCTCAGAAACTTATGTGAACACACAGGAGTTTGACCTAAAAGCAAGTATGGAAAAAGGAAAGGGGGTATATCAGACCTTGTGTGCTTCTTGCCACATGGCTGAGGGTACTGGAGTAAACCGCGTATTTCCGCCCTTGGAAAGTTCTGAAAACCTGAAAGATGCCTCCTATGTGGCAAAAACCATTAAAAATGGGATGAGCGGACCCATAAAAGTAAAGGGAGTAACCTACAATTCAAGCATGTTGGCCATGAACCTTTCCGATCAGCAAATTTCCGATGTGATGAATTACATCCGCAACTCCTGGGGCAATTCGTATGGACCAGTGCAAACGAAAGACCTTCCTGAACTACTAAAGGATTGATTCAATAACCAAACCAAGAATAAAACAGATATCATGGCTGCAATTCAACTAAAAGTCAATGGAGAAACCTATTCCATAGAGGCAGACCCACAAATGCCCCTTTTATGGGCTCTAAGGGATTTAATCGGGTTAAAAGGGACCAAGTATGGCTGTGGCATTGGGCAATGCGGTGCTTGCACCGTCCATTTAAATGGGCAAGCAGTTCGTTCCTGTTCCATGCCTGTCATGGCAATGACCGATATGGAAATAACAACTATTGAGGGTTTGTCAAAACCAGGACAAGACTTACATCCTGTACAGCAAACATGGATAGAGGAACAGGTTCCGCAATGTGGCTATTGTCAATCCGGTCAAATTATGTCAGCTGCTGCCCTGTTGCAAAACAATACCGCTCCATCGGATGCTGAGATTGATAGCGCTATGCAAGGAAATCTTTGTCGTTGTGGAACATACCCACGAATTAAAAAAGCCATTAAATCTGTGAATGGCACTATTGAAAAAGCAAAAGGATAACCAGTAAGCCAAAACCAAATGAAAACGAATCAAATTTCAAGAAGAAACTTTGTTAAGCTATCCGGGGCCGGAACTGGCTCCTTGATTTTAGGCTTATATGTGCCAACCTCACTCCATGCTGCTAAAATCATAAAGGCATCCGACCCTGAAAGTTTTGGGGTAGAATTAAATGCCTGGGTGCATATCAATATGGATGGAAAAGTGACCATTTTTAGCCATAGAGCCGAGATGGGACAGGGTGTTTATCAAGCTATTCCACAAATCGTGTGCGAGGAGTTGGAGGTCAGTTTAGACGATGTAAATATTGTATTTGCCAAAGGCGACAATAAAAAATATGGAAGTCAGGTTACGGGAGGAAGCTCTACGGTAAGAGGTTCATACAAGAATCTGTTAAAGCTGGGCGCTACAGCTCGTACCATGCTAATTATGGCTGCAGCTGCAAAATGGAATGTTCCTGCTTCTGAATGTTATGCCGAAGCAGGACATGTGATCCATAAACCATCTGAGAACAAATTCCATTATGGAGAATTGGTGGAAGAGGCAGCTCAATTGGACCCTCCATCCGACATTGTCTTAAAATCTCGTTCTGAGTACAAATTGATTGGAAAATCAATGCCCAGACAGGATATCCCCTTGAAAGTTAACGGCACTGCGGTTTTTGGATTGGACAAAGCCCTCCCTGGAATGATGTATGCCATGGTGGAACGGAGCCCAAAATTACATGGGAAAATCAAAACATTTGACGATACAGAGGCCAGGAAAATCCCTGGTGTAAAAGATGTATTTAAAGTAAAAATGGGGGTTTTCACCCTGTATCGAGAGGGTGTTGCCGTTGTTGCCGATAACACTTGGGCTGCTCTCCAAGGGAAACGTGCCCTTACAATTGAATGGGATGATTCTGGATTCGAGCAATTAAACTCAGAAGATATACGTAAAAAGATGGATGGGACACTTCTAAAAAACAAGGGTCTCGTTCAAAAGAAACAAGGTGATGCCGATTCGATTATTGATAACGCTGAAGATAAAATCGATATCACCTATCACACCCCATTTCAATCCCATAGTCCCATTGAGCCGTTGAATTGTGTGGCGCACTATCAGGAAGACAAGGTTGAAATTTGGGGACCGATACAAGCACCTGAATGGGTGCAGGATTACATCAGCACCGAAATGGGCATTGAACGTGAAAAGATCATTGTGAACATGACCTTTTTAGGAGGTGGTTTTGGAAGAAAGGCCTTTATGGACTATCCGCATGAAGCTACCGTTATCTCCAAACATATCGGTGGGCCCGTACAGGTGGTATGGACCAGAGAGGATGAAATGACACAAGGGCCATGGCGACCTGGAATTGCCTACCGTTGCGAAGCCGTACTGGAAAATAGTGACATCAAGGCGATGCGCGTGCGATTTGTTGGTCAGAATGAAGATCATATGCGTCGGGCTGAAAATGCCGATAGAACGAGGGCGAACTGGGGAACTTCCGAAGGGTTCCCAAAACCTTATTATGATAGTATTGAGAACATTAGCTTTTATGATGTGCCTTTCGAATTGCCCACCGTTCCCATTATGTGGTGGCGCTCGGTCTATGCTTCCACCAATGGGTTTGCATATGATGGTTTCTTGGATGTACTTGCTACCGAATCCAAAACAGACCCCATGGATTTTAGAAGAAAATACATGAAAGACGATCGAAGCCAAAAACTCATTGATAAACTGGAAAAGGTTTCAGGATGGAAAAACAGAGGTAAGGGATACGGGGTAGGTATCACAGAATGTTTCCGAACCACGGTTGGTCAAGTGGTCAAAGTTTCCAAAAAAGCCAATGGCAATGGGGTTCAAATAGACCATGTTTGGGTGGTTGTGGATTGTGGTTGGTATGTGAATCCCAATATCATTAAAGCGCAAGTGGAAGGAGCTATAATCATGGCCATGGGAGCTGCTACATCACATGAAATCACTTTTGAGGCCGGACAGGCCATGCAAAGTAACTTTGATAGTTACCCACTTCCAAGAATAAGTGACACCCCGGAAATTGAGGTTTTCATTATGGATAATGAAGAAAATGCTGGTGGTGTTGGTGAACCTGGACTACCTCCTTTTGCACCTGCCCTAGCTAATGCAATCTACAATTTAACAGGAAAGAGAATCTATAATCTTCCTTTCAAATTGAATGAGGTAGTTTAATAGTAGAAATTCTAACAAGAATAAAAAAGGGCCCTGAATAATTCAGGGCCCTTTTTACTATCTATGATCAATTCATTATCCTACCAAAGGCGGTTTATCTGTGATAAACGGCTGCTTTGTAAACCTTCGACCCGTGGCTTTGTACAAAGCATTGGCCACTGCACCAAATACCGGTGGAAATGGAGGCTCACCCATACCTGTTGGATCCACTTCGCTTTCCACAAAATGAACATCAATGGACTTAGGGGCCTCTGTATGACGTATCATTCTGTAAGTATCAAAGTTCTTGTGGTCCGGCACTCCTTCCTTAAAGGACATTTCCCCAAACATGGCATTACCGATACCATCAACAATACCCCCCTCTGCCATATTACTGGCAAAATCTGGGTTGATGACAACTCCACAGTCAATAGCAGCCGTAACCTTTTCCATCTTTGGCATATCCCCATCCATGGAAAGTTCCAATACCTGCGCCACATAACTGTTGTGACAGAAATAAGCAGAAACTCCTTTAAAGATTCCAGATGGGGAACTATTGTCCCATCCAGATTTTTCCCGTACCAATTTAAGCACGCCAGCATATCGTTCCGCTTCATAATCGTTGTTCTCTCCGACAGGTTTAGTGATGGCTCTTTCCAACATTTCCAATCTGAAATCAATTGGATCTTTGCCCATCGTTTCTGCCAACTCATCCAAAAAGGCCTGCTCAGCCCCTGCAATAAAGTTAGATCTTGGTGCACGGAATGCCCCAATAGTGATATTCGACTCCAATGCCCATCCCTCAGCCAAATAATTATCTATGGCTCCAGCAGGGAAACGGTTTGCTGCAACTGGGTGTTCAGGAATACCTCCACCTTTTACGTGAAAACCGATTAAATTATTATCCTTGTCCAAAGCGGCTCTATAGGTCGCTGTATAGGTGGGACGGTATATGCCATAGGTCATATCATCTTCCCTGGTATATACCATTTTTATTGGTGCATTTACTTTTTGTGAAATCGCGGCCGCCTCAACCAAGTGATGTCCATAGGCTCTTTGACCAAATCCGCCCCCCATTCTGGATAGGTTGATGTGGATTTTTTCAGCTGGAAGACCTATGCGGGCAGCAATGGTTCCTGTAATCATTTCTGGAGCCTGGATCGGTGCATACAAAACCGCTTCGTCAGCAGTTACATTTGCAAAACAATTCACAGGTTCCATACAGTTGTGGGCCAAAAACGGCGCTGTATAGGTGCGCTCCAAGATTTTATCGGCCTCGGCAAATGCCTTTTCTGGATTACCATCTTTACGCAATACAGTAGCCTTTTTGCGACCCATCTCCTCCATTTTCTTTAAATGGTTTTCAGAGCTTTCCAAACCGGCCGGAACTTTTACGGTGGACTTACCTCCCCAACCGTTCATCACAAACTCAGAATCGGATATATTCTCCAATTCCATTTGTAGGGCTTTCTTGGCCTGCATTACTTCCCAAGTGCTGTTACCAACCACTACTGCAAGTTCAGTATGGGTCGTGGTATCAAAACCATTTCGCTCATAATCATCCTGCAAGGTGGTGATGGTAAATACATCTTTAATCCCTGGCATGGATTTAGCGGTTGAGCCATCCAAGGATTTGATTTTCTTTCCAAAGGGGGGATGGGCGATCATGGCAATCAACATTCCATCTTCCTTGTGATCCATAGCGAACAATGGCTTGCCAGTAACTATGTTTTTGGTATCCACATTCTTTTTGGAATGACCCACGATTTTAAAATCCTTAATTTCTTTTAATGGCACATCCTCTGGCACTTCAATACCTTGTGCCAAAACGGCCAATTCACCATATCCGATTTCTTGACCTGATGCCTTATGGTAAACAATACCATTTTCTGTGGTCAATTCGGAAATAGCAACACCCCATTGTTGGGCTGCAGCGGTTAACAACATCTGACGTGCCGTTGCACCGGCAACTCGTAATCCAGGCCATCCTCTTCGAATACCCTGACTTCCTCCGGTAAACTGTCTATCGTATTTTTCTGGGTGGAAATTGGCTTGTTCAATAATCACCATTTCCCAATCTATGTCCAGCTCTTCAGCCAAGATCATAGGCAATGATGTTTTCACATTGGAACCGAACTCTGGGTTGGGAGCTATTAAAGTCACCACCCCGTTGTCCCCTATCTTTATATAGCTGTTCAGTTCAGACCATGTTTTTGGCATTTCCAGAGCAACAACTTCTTCCGCAGCCACTACTTTAGGCTTACAGGAATTTAACCAACTAAACCCAAGAATCAATCCGCCACTGGCAAGACTTGAATTCCTAAGAAAGGCCCTACGTCCAATTGAATTATTAATTTGGTCCATAATTTGTGCTTTTCAATTTAAGTTAGTTATGCTTGTTTGCTTTCTGCAGCCAATTTTACCGCCTTTTTAATGCGTGTGTAGGTTCCACAACGGCAAATGTTTCCGTTCATTGCCATCTCAATTTCTTCGTCAGATGGATTTGGATTCTTTTCCAAAAAAGCGGAAGCGGTCATGATCTGACCGGCTTGACAGTACCCACATTGTGGCACATCTACTTCTACCCAAGCTTTTTGAACAGGATGATCTCCAGTATCCGAAAGTCCTTCGATGGTTGTAATCTCTGAGTTGCCTACCATAGAAACAGTCAGCATACAAGATCTGGTTGCCGTGCCATCCAAGTGAACGGTGCATGCTCCACATTGTGCAATTCCACATCCATATTTGGTGCCCACCAAGTTTAAATGATCCCGTAGGACCCAGAGCATAGGAGTTGAAGGATCAACATCAACCTGACTCTCTTTTCCGTTAATTTTTAAGTTAAAAGTTGCCATAATTTTAGTTCTTGCCGTGAAGTTATTGATGAATGGTTAAAAGAAGCTTACAATATTCAAACATATTTTATTTTATTAACAGTTTTTTAAGATATCCATCGGCTAGTTTCTGTCATTAAAAAACTAAAAATCAGCAGTTAAGCGTCTCCATTTTTATATTGTGTGGGGTTTACCCCTGTACGTTTTTTAAAAAAGTTGGTGAAATGGGTAGGTTCTTTGAATCCCAAGGCAATGGAAATATCCATGATACTCCAATCGCTCAATCGCAGTAAACTCATGGCCTCTTTCAACAACCTATCCATGATCAAGGTAGTGGTTGTTTTACCGAAAGTTTTCTTCATGGTCCTATTCAAATGGTTGACATGCACATTCAAATGGGTAGCAAAATCGGAAGGAGTGCGAAGTAGCATTTGATGATGGTCATCATCTATAGGGAATTGACGTTCCAGAAGTTCCATAAACATGCTGGAAATTCGCTGCGAGGCATTATGTTCTTTAGGAGTATTGACTGCCCCTAAATCGGATTTGAGCGCAAAATGGATAAGTTCCTGAATCAAGTTGCGTATTACGTCATTCTTGTGTTGGTAATCCGATTCCAACTCATTCAACATCCTTTCGAAAATTTGCTCGACGGTTTGAGCTTGAAATTCACGCAATTCAAAAATATGCTCTCCATTAGGCTGAAAAACTTCATAATCAGAAATACTCTTGAACCCTTCAATAAATTGCTTGTCAAATATGCAAAATACGCCTCCCGTAATTTCATCGGTACGCACCCAAGCATATGGAATTTGAGGGTTGGAAAAGGATAAGGCAATTCCATCTAACTTATTCACTCGGTCTGCATAATGCACCTCTCCTTTCCCTTTGACCAACATGATCTTATAAAAGTCCCTGACCGTATAGGGTATACTGTTGGCACAAGGTCCCACATAGGGTTTAAGATCAAAAACATTGAAATGGCCCTTTCCGTCTTCAAGATCTGCGGGGATGGTATTGAATTTATTTTTATAGAAGTCTTTAAGTGATTCCATTCAAATGCATAGTTGGTTATTCTTTAATACAATAAAAAAGGGCCATCCATGCTGGATGACCCCATCACCTTGCTGAGTTAGTTCAAGGTGTTCATATCAATCACAAAACGATATTTTACATCCCCTTTTTCCAAGCGCTCAAAGGCTTCATTGACTTGTTGCATGCTTATAATCTCAGACTCTGCCACAATGTTGTGTTCAAAACAGAAATCAAGCATTTCCTGGGTTTCCTTGATACCTCCTATATTGGATCCTGCAAAACTTCTTCTTCCCATCACCACATTAAAAGCTCCAACTTCCAAGGGTTCAGGTGGCAATCCAACCAGCACCAAAGTACCCTCAATCTTTAAAATGCCTAAATAGGTGTTTACATCGTGTTTGGCGGAAACCGTATCAATGATAAAGTCTTGTGTCCCCATATAAGCTTTCATTAGCTCTGGGTCTTTACTTAGCACAGCATTATCAGCCCCCAATCTTTTGGCATCTTCCACTTTTTCAGGAGAAGTGGTAAAAACGGTAACTTCGGCGCCCATGGCTTTAGCAATTTTTATCGCCAAGTGACCTAAACCTCCAATACCCAAAACGCCTACTTTTTTGCCTGGACCTGCATTCCAATATCGCAACGGAGAGTACACGGTGATCCCTGCACACAACAAAGGTGCTGCAGAGGCCAAATCTTCAAATGCTGGCATGTGCAACACATATTTGTCTTCACACACATAGGTTTTTGAGAACCCACCATAGGTCATTTTACCTTCCAAATATTTGTCCGGAGAATTGAATGAAAATGTTGGAAACTCATCGCAATATTGCTCTTGTCCCTCTTCACAATGTTGGCAATGTTGACAAGAATCCACAATACATCCAACAGCTGCCAAGTCCCCTGCTTTGAAATCAGTTACATCGCTCCCTACTTTGGTTACCCTACCCACAATTTCGTGTCCAGGTACGATTGGGAATGCGGTATGACCAAAATCGTTATGGATCTGGTGTAGATCGGAATGACAGATTCCACAGTATAAAACCTCAAATTCCACATCGTGCGGTTGAAGCTCACGACGTTCAATATTCATTTCCTTTAAGGGCTTATCGGCAGCTTCCGTTCCATATGCCTTAACTGTTGTTGTACTCATAGCTTTAATTTATTCTAGTATTCTAGGTTTAATTGATCATGGTTGAAAACCATTCGATTATTTTTGGGTCACGATGACTGAAAAACAGACTTTCTTTAGTGTCCAATTGCTTGATTGCCTCCATATCCTCTGCACTTAGTTCAAAATCGAACACATCAAAATTTTCAATGATCCGTGCTTTTGTAACTGATTTTGGGATTACGACCACATCTCTTTGGATCATCCATCTTAAGGCCACTTGAGCCACCGACTTCCCGTATTTTTCGCCAATGTTCTTTAATATTTCATTGCCAAAAAAGTCATTGCGCCCTTCTGCGTAGGGTGCCCAAGATTCGTGAACGATATCATAGTCACTTAAAAACTGATGGTCCTCTTCCCTTTGGTAAAAAACATGGGTTTCAATTTGATTGATCACAGGTTTGACCTTATTGTTCACCATAAGGTCCATTACCCTGTCTGGATGAAAATTACTCACTCCCAAAGCACGAATTAAGCCTGCTTCATAATATTCTTCCATGGCTCTCCAAGAACCATGGACATCGCCATAGGGTTGATGAATCAGATAGAGGTCCAGATAGGCCAATCCCAATTTTTTCAATGAGGTTTCAATCGCCTTTTTGGTTTTTTCATAACCATTATCCGTAATCCATAACTTAGTGGTCACAAAAATTTGCTCCCTTGGTATGCCACTTTCTTTGATGGCATCCCCCACCGCTTCTTCATTCCGATAGGCCGATGCGGTATCTATATGGCGATACCCAGCTTCCAATGCTGTCAACACGCTTTTTTTACAAGCATCATATTCAGGAATTTGATAAACACCAAATCCCAAAATGGGCATTGTTACCCCGTTATTGAATTTTACATACTTCATAGTTGCTCTATTTTGGAATCTTAATCCACGTTATGGTTTACTGATTCCTAAATTTTCATTCACATATGCTTCGGGGTCCTTTACCATTTCGGCCACAAATGCCGCAATACTTTTTCTGGAAATTGCGGAACCTATTTCGGGTTCCCCTTTGTAGGTAATTTGATAATCTACCTCATTGGCACTTGTAAACCAATCGGGTCTCAAAATGGTATACTCCAATCCTGATGCTTCGATTACATCGGCCAATGCCCGATACGGCTTCAATACCGACTTTAAGGGTGTTTCATAAATTCCGATGGAGCTGATGGCCACAATTCTTTTTACACCAGCTTCTTTCATGGCATTGGTGATGTTTTGGGCCATATCACCCAAATTACCTGCAAGGTTTACATACACCAAATCTTGTCCTGTCACAGCTGACAAAACTTGATTGTAATCCATGGCATCGCCCTCCACCACTTTGTATTTTGATACAACAAGATCGGAGAGCCTACTTTGATTTCTTACAAATAAGGCCAGCTCAACGTCCTCTTGTTCTTCCAGGGCACGAATGACATATGACGCCAAACTTCCACTGGCTCCAATAATCAATATCTTTTTCATAGCAATTTTATTCCTTAATTATGTTGATCTTTTGCAACCATGTCTCTACCTCTTTCTTTACCTCGCGAGCTCTTTCACCTTTTATGGTTAAAAACACGCCTTGCTTTTCATATCCGCCCTCCAAGGATAGGCCCTCCAAAACTTGAGCGTCGGGACATAGTTCCTTTACCTTGCGAAAGCCGCTCCCCACTCCAAATCCTGCATTGGTATTAAAGGGGATCACCCTTTTTCCACTGAAATCATTTTCAGATAAAAAGGTTTTCATTGGAGGAGGCAATTGCATCCCCCATGTTGGAAACCCTACAAAGACCACATCGTAATCATCCATATTTATTTTGGTTTTTAAGGGTGGTAAAAAACCTCTATTATTTTCTTCCACAACCTGATCCACATGGGCTTGATAATCTTCTGGGTACGGATTGACCAATTCAATTTCCACCAAATCCCCACCTACCTGTTCTTTTATGATTCTGGCCATAGCCTCAGTGTTGTTTGTCCTCGTCAAATAAACAATCAACACGCGCCCCTCAACTTCATCGATCAAAGAATACATACAAGAACTCAACAGCAGTAATCCGCTCAGTAAAAACATCCTTGTGGTTTGGACTAAGTCCTTATGGGAAACTGCAGTTGCCATCTTCATTTTACTTTCCTACTCTTTTCTGTAAATGGGACGGGTAACGGTCTCCAACAATTTCGATTCCCTTTAGGGCTTCCTCTATTTTACCCAAGTCACCTGTGTTCAATTCAATGGAAGCTGCCCCAATATTCTCGGTCAACCGGTGGGATTTTGTGGTTCCTGGAATAGGAGCTATCCATGGTTTTTGAGCCAATAACCAGGCCAACGCTATTTGAGCTGGGGTAGCTTCTTTTTCCAATGCGATTTCTCCCAAAAGGTCCACCAATTTCTTGTTGGCCTTTCTATTTTCCTCACTGAACCGGGGTACTATATTTCTAAAATCATTATCGGAGAATTTGGTATCCACATCAATTTTACCCGTTAAAAATCCTTTACCTAGTGGGCTAAATGGGACAAATCCGATTCCCAGTTCTTCCAAGGTTGGCATAATTTCTTTTTCTGGTTCTCTCCACCACAAAGAGTATTCACTTTGCAAGGCGGTAACGGGATACTCGGCATGTGCTTTTCGGATGGAATCCACACCTGCCTCTGATAAGCCAAAATGCCTTACTTTTCCCTCTTTGATCAAATCTTTTACCGTACCTGCCACATCTTCCATGGGTACTTTTGGATCCACCCTATGCTGATAAAACAAGTCGATGACATCGGTACGCAATCTTTTAAGGGATTCTTCCGCCACCTGTCTGATTCTTTCTGGTCGGCTATCCTGTTCCTTCTTGGAATCCCCGTCCCTAAAACCAAATTTGGTGGCAATCACTACCTTATCCCTAAAGGGTTCCAAGGCTTCACCCACCAATTTCTCATTCTCAAAAGGACCGTATACTTCTGCCGTATCAAAAAAAGTGACTCCCTGCTCGTAGGCCTCTCGAATCAACTTGATGCCCTGTTGTTTTTCCGTCGCAGGGCCATATCCGAAGCTAAGTCCCATACATCCAAGTCCCAATGCTGAAACTTCCAATCCGCTTTTACCTAACGCTCTTGATTTCATGATTTCTGATACTTTAAGTTATTCATTCCAAAGTTCCTACATTCCCCTGATTGGGTTGTTATACAGATTACTGAGGTAGTTACCATTATTACGGATTGGGAATATTTTAACAATTAACGCAGTAGGCCCAATCCAAAAATGGAGTGTTCCGAGTATTCCTTTATCTTTTCCCTACTTGTTTTTGGATGGGAATTACCCATGTCAACCCCAAAACCTGAGGTGATAAAAATGGGCAACCTATGAGTTGTAGTGTCTCGTTTCACAACTTCTGTTTTAAAATGTTTTAGCTACTGAGTTCAGAATAATCCATGTTCCGTTTCGCTTTTCCAATTGCATGGTCTGTTGTAATCGCCAATGGTTTCGAGTACCCCATATTCGGGCATCCAAAATATTTTGGCCAATGAATTGTGCTTTATTCCCCTCAACCTCAATAACATTTTTCACCACTTTTGCAGCATAATATTTCATGCTCTCTGTTTCAACTTCTTTGAACCATTCTTTTTTAGGTTGTACATAACCGGTAATATGGGTAAGTGTAAAATCTTTATCGACTATTGCATTCATGCCCTCGATATCACGGGCAATCATCAATCTAGTTAGTTCTCTGGCAACCTCCAGAACTTCCCTTTCTGCCTTGGAAAAATCATTTTCCATTTTGTCTGTATTGTTTTGAGCACTAGCCATGATACCAACCAAAAGAATGCACTTCTAATTATATTCTTCCTTACCAAA
Source organism: Allomuricauda sp. NBRC 101325 (assembly GCF_030268205.1). Lineage (GTDB taxonomy): Bacteria > Bacteroidota > Bacteroidia > Flavobacteriales > Flavobacteriaceae > Flagellimonas. Next base: position 33,627 of record NZ_BSQF01000004.1, on the reverse strand, counting down.
GCTTTAGATGTAATGTCAACTATCCACCTCTTAATTTTCATTCAAAATTATTGACAACCAGCGCTTTGAATTTTATACAGATTACGGTTGTTGTAACCATTTTTACAGATGGCAACAAAAAAGCACCACAAGTTCAACTTGCGGCGCTTTCCGACATTATTTCGATTTGAATATCCTATTGATCCTCGGTCATGGTCAATAGACCTTCGTTCAAACGTGCTCCCACCAATTCAATTTTGGATAGCTCATCATCAATCCTGTTTAGATCTTCCGATGTCAATTCAATATCCATTGATTTTAAATTTTCCATCAAATACGCTTCTTTATCCATTCCAGGAATGGGTACGATGAATGGTTTTTGGGCCAATAGCCATGCCAATGCAATTTGAACTGGAGATGCGCTTTTCTCCTTTGCAATGTTTACCAACATTTCAATCAACGGCATGTTTGCCTGAATGGCTTCTGGGGTAAACCTTGGAAAAGTTGAACGCAAATCTGTAGTACTATCAAATTTGGTGTCCGCTGTAATGGTTCCCGTTAAAAATCCAGTTCCAAGTGGTGCCCATGGCACAAAACCAATGCCTAATTCCTCACAAACCGGAATCACATTTTGCTCAGGTTCCCTTGCCCATAAAGAATATTGATTTTGAACGGCCGCAATCGGAATAACAGCATGGGCCTTACGGATTGTTTGGGCTCCCGCCTCAGAAAGTCCAAAATGTTTTACTTTCCCCTCTTTAATAAGATCTCCAACGGTACCAGCAACATCTTCGATAGGCACATTGGGATCGACACGGTGTTGGTACAAAAGATCAATTACCCCAGTTTTTAACCTTCCCAAGGATTCATCCACAACCCTTCTAATGCTTTCTGGTCGACTATCCGCCCCAGTAACTTGTCCGTGGTCGTGAGCAAAACCAAATTTGGTGGCCAGAATTACTTCATCCCTAAAGGGACCTATGGCTTCCCCTACCAATTTTTCGTTGGTAAAGGGTCCATATAGTTCAGCAGTGTCAAAAAAACTGATTCCCTTTTCATATGCCGAACGAATGACTCTAATTCCATCGTTAAAATTCTTTGCCGGCCCCGGACCAAAACTAAGGTTCATACAACCCAATCCAATGGCGGAAACTTCAAGACCACTGTTGCCAAATTTTCTTTTTTTCATGATTATTAGATTAAATTAATCGTATTTGGAAATCAAATTTTTCTCTTTGATTTACACCATAAAAGTATTGACCACCAACATGTTAAAAGTTGTACGGATTACTGAAATACTTACCAGTTTTACAGTTCGATTTCTAATCCCCCTTTAGCTTTTACCTAATTTCAATGTATAAGGAAATCTTAGGTTGATGAACATCATAAATGCGGCTGCAATGCCGAAAAATGCAATGATCACGCTCATGGTCCAAGGGGTACTATCGGCCAAAGTGGCCAAAATGAGTGAGGATAATATGCCACTACCATATTGAAGTGAACCCAAAAGTGCCGAGGCTGCCCCTGCCATTTCCGGAACATCGTGTAAGGCTCCAGCAGTACTGTTTGCTGCAATGATACCATTCATAGAAAAATAAAAGAAAATAGGAATGGCAACTCCATAAATTCCACCCAATTCAATTTTGGCGTCAATCAGAAGGACAATACCAGCTATCATGGCTATAAAAGTTGCGTAACGTAATAGCTTATCTAGGTTGAAACGTCTGATCAGTATTCTATTGACAAAACTAAACCCCATAATCCCCACAATATTTACAGCGAACAACCAGCCATAATTTTGTGGTGCAACACCAAAGTGTTCAATGTAAACCAGTGGAGATCCAGCAATGAAGGCATATGCCCCAACATAGTAAAAGGTTACACACAACGTATATTTCATGAAAGATGAATGGGCCAATAATATTTTATATTTTTTAAAGGCCTCTCTCAAAGAGGTATCTGCACGTCTTTCTTGGGGCAAGGTTTCCTTTAGTATAAAAGTGCTCAATAACATCAATACCCCAATGACGGACAAGGCCCAAAATATGCTATGCCAAGAACTGAACTTTAATAATTGACCTCCAAAAAGTGGACCAACAATAGGCGCGATGGCCATTAAAATCATCAGGGTGGAAAGCATTTCAGCAGATTTGGTCCTCCCAAACAAATCCCTGACCATGGCCCTCGACAACATGGGTCCCGTACAGGCCCCGAAAGCTTGAACAACCCTCCAAATCATTATTTGTACAATGGTCTCTGACATAGCGCACCCAATGGAACCTATAATAAAAAGGACCATCCCTAAAACAAGGGGAGTTTTTCTACCGTATTTATCACTGATGGGCCCCCATACGATCTGTGCGATGGAAAACCCAATCAAAAATCCTGTAATGGTAAGTTCAATATCCCCCTTCAAATCAAGCCCCATTTGTGGCATTGCCGGCAAATAAATGTCTGTTGACAAAGAAGTAATGGCCATCAAGGCGCCAAGAATTACCAAAAGGTATTTACTTCCAGTTTTATCTTGGCTTTCTATGTTTGCACTAATTGATTTCATAACCCTAACTTTTATGGGACAAAGGTAAAGTCATGAAATCAGGATCATGGTATATGGATTACTGCCATACTTACCATTTTTACGGTTTTAACCTAAACTCCTTTCATCCAGAATCTAAAAGATATTATCTATCGGTCAAAACCGTATCGGGGGTGCGCACACCTATCAAATCAATCTTTTCGAGTTCTTCCCTAAATTCTTTCAATTCTGATGTCGTAAAGGTGGCAGCAGTTGCTCCCCAATTCTCTCGCATGTGGTGTAGACGCGTGGTTCCTGGAATGGGTACGATAAATGGTTTTTGGGCCAATAGCCATGCCAAGGCAAATTGTGCCGGTGACAATCCTTTGCTATCTCCCCATTTTCTGACCAAGTCCAATACTTTCATATGTTGTTGAATGGCTTCCGGGGTAAAGTAGTGAACAGAATTAAATCTTGAATCATCGGAGAAACGTGTAAATTCATTAAAACGATCTCCCATAAAACCACGAACAACGGGTCCCCATGGCACGAAACCAATTCCCAGTTCTTCACAAGTATCCAATATTTTATATTCCATTACCCTTTCAATAACGGAGTATTCACTTTGTAATGCAGAAACGGTTTGTTCAGCATGCGCTTTTCGTATGGTATCCGGGGAAACTTCAGAAAGTCCAAAATGTACCACCTTTCCTTCCTTGATCAAATCTTTGACCGCCCCAGCAACCTCTTCAATGGGAACATTGGGGTCGGCTCGGTGCAAATACAAAAGGTCTATTCTATCCGTCTTCAAGCGCTTGAGCATGCCCTCAACTGCTTTTTTAATGTTCTCAGGTCTGCTATCTCGTCCCGCACGTTGTCCGTTTACGAACTTAAAACCAAGCTTACTGGCTATGACCACCTCATTTCTAATGGGCTGCAAAGCTTCACCAACAATTTCCTCATCCGTAAAAGGGCCATACACTTCTGCCGTATCGAAAAAAGTCACTCCCATATCAAAAGCGCCTTGAATCACGGGCACCATGTCTTCCATTTTTCTAGGAGGATTATACGATCCACTTGTCATACTCATACACCCCAGTCCAATTGGACTCACCTCCAATGTTCCCAACTTTCTTTTTTCGGACATATTTGTGGTCAGCGGACCAGCATAATTATGACTACTTTCCGCAGCCTTTAAAATACTCGGAATACCTACCCCTATACCAATCCCGGTCATTGCCGATTTTGATATAAATTTTCTTCGATCCAACCTTTTATTCCCGTTATTTGCCATGACATTTTTATTTTATAAGTATTTGAAAGTTATAAAATTAGCCCCATAAAACCCGAAGTAATTATATAGATTACGGTTTTACTTACCATTATTACTGATTTGAAACCACTTTTGAATTTTGGGCCTAAATATCATGTACTTTTGATATGAAAATTAAAAGCTATGGATAACATTACCTTCAATAGTGTAAACGATTATAATACCTTCAACAACAACGAGACATTGAATCCTTTGGTCAGTATCGTAGATCTTTCAAAGGCTGCCCCACGTAAGAATTACAAGATGATATTCAATTTGTACTGTATTGTTTTGAAGCAAACCCAATGTGGGGATATCAAATACGGAAATAGCCTGTACGATTATCAGGAAGGCACGCTTGTATTTTTTGGTCCGGGTCAGGTCGTCGAGGTCATGAGTGATGATTTTTACCAACCCCATGGTACGGTTCTTGTCTTTCATCCCGACCTATTGAACAATACGCCCCTTGGCCACAAAATGGACGAATACAACTTCTTTTCCTATAATACCAATGAAGCGTTGCACCTATCTGAAAGGGAAAAGAAAATGGTATTGGACAGTTTTTCCAAGATTGAATTTGAACTCGAGCAATCCATTGATAAGCACAGTAAGAAATTGATTGCCTCCAATATCGAGCTCTTTTTGAATTACTGTACGCGATTCTATGACCGTCAATTTATTACAAGAGATACAGTTAACAGAGGTGTTTTGGAACGTTTTGAAAATGTATTGAAAAGTTATTACAGTTCGGATATGCCGCAATTGTTGGGGTTACCTTCCGTCGCCTACTGTGCAGACGAGCTCCATCTTTCCCCAAATTATTTTGGGGATCTCATAAAAAAAGAAACTGGGATAACCGCCCAGGAACAGATCCAGACCAAAGTGATCAATATTGCTAAGGAACGCATTTTTGATTATGACAAATCCCTGAGTCAGGTTGCCTATGAATTGGGTTTTAAATATCCGCAACACTTTACCAGACTGTTTAAGCAGAAAGTAGGGATGTCTCCAAACGCCTATCGTTCCATGAATTAAAACAGCTATTGTTTAGCATAAACTTTAGGATAAGTTAACACCTTTAAAAATATATTGCTCCTATCTTTAAGAAAGCATTTTCATCCAATTACAATTCACCAACAATTGATATCATGAAAAAAATTCTATTTCTAACAGGTGACTTCGCCGAAGACTATGAAACCATGGTCCCTTTCCAAATGTTATTGATGGTAGGCTATGAAGTTCATGCTGTATGCCCTGATAAAAAGAGGGGAGACACCATTAAAACAGCCATTCACGATTTTGAAGGGGATCAAACCTATACCGAAAAGCCTGGACACAATTTTGCATTGAACTATAGTTTTGCCGACGTAAATGCCGCTGATTATGACGGTTTGGTTATTGCTGGAGGTCGTGCTCCTGAATATCTCAGATTAAACCAAAAAGTATTGGAAATCACCAAACATTTTTTTGACACCAACAAACCTGTTGCAGCCGTGTGCCACGGTATTCAAATTTTGACCGCTGCCGGTGTGGTAAAAGGTAAAAAATTAACCGCTTATCCTGCTGTAGGACCAGAAGTAACCCAAGCAGGTGGCGAATACCAAGATATACCTGTTAACGCAGCTTTTGTGGATGGAAATTTAGTGACCTCTCCAGCGTGGCCAGGACACCCTGCCATGATTCAGGAGTTTTTAAAATTAATGGGGGCTGTTATTTCAATATAAGCAGTCATAGTCAACCAATTTTTGGGTTGTTTAAAGCAAGAGTATCCTGATTTGGGATATTCTTGCTTTTTTTATTTGGATAGTTAATAGGCCTTCAAGAACATAAATCTCCTCATTTCTTAAGTACGACCCGTCTATTTCCATCGGCCTCCTCAAGAATCAATTTCATGGACTCCCCTTTCCCCAACACAAACTTGGACAACACATAGGCCAATCGAATCTCCTTCCCACTTTTGATCAATGTTGACGCAGTACAGGTATACAAGGGTTGAAGTGTGATTTCTTGACGAGATGACCTTCGTTTCTTGTTCGCACTGACTTGATAGAAATCCAAACGTTCCATTTCAAAATCGATTTTGGACCGGTTTCTAATACCGACTAAAAGGTAAACCTTATCCCCATCGTAGACCAACTCTTCCAATCGAAGCCGTAACCCCCGATTATGTGCTGTGCCCAACTTCTTGGGTGCTCTACCCAAAAGCAGTTTACATATTCCTTCATAAGGATTTCGCACTTTCCCCAAGTTGTCCTTTCCTCGCAATTTCCCTTCGGGCCGTTCCACTCCAACACTAGCCTTTTCATCAAAAAAGTAGTTCATTTGGGGCAGCGATTTCGCATATATAAGGATATAGGCATAGACCTTTCCATCGGTGGTGATGACCAACAGATTGCTTATCACACCATCCACACCTTGCAACAACCCAAGATGTCCGGCCCTTTCCCTATCATAGGAAAAAACAAATTGTTGATCCCCAGTAACGGCCTGACGTATGGGACTGGGAAAAAATAGGGCCACTGCCTGGTGCTCATTGGCATAGATGGTATCCAACTCTCGCTGTCCAAACATACCTTGTATGCCCAAACTTATCCAAACAACAAAAAGAATCGTAACTGTTTTCATGGTACTGGTATTACTTTGATTTGATAATGATGTTGGATGGCCACCTTAATGGAGCGGTTGTTCCGTTGAAAGATGTGTTTGATACCACCCAGCTGTGGAACTCCCGGAATATTGACATCCCCAAGGGCAGCATCCACACCACTTTCAATCACCTCGCCCCTCAGTTGGTTTTCCACATAGATGCCGTCCTCCCCATCCTGAAGATCAACCGCTTTCAACTTTACTTGGTATTCCCCAATTTTTACAATGTCCAACAAAACACGGTTCGGCCTTATCTTTACAAACCCATAGATTGGGGAACCTTTAGGAAGTTGACGTCCATCCAAATACATATCGGTATCCAATCGAAGCATCAACCGATGGCCATCCTTTACAATTTGGTTCCCGTCCACGTGGGCCAATCCGCCCAAACCTACGTCCAAAGCAGGTCGTGATGCAAAAAACAACTGATGTTCAAGTGCCCGTTCTTGCATGAAAATGGGATTGGAAACATCCAAACTGGCCATATCAGTTTCGAGAGAGTCTGATTGCAACTGGTTAGGCATCTCCTCCTCCATCTTTTTTATTGATGGGGCAATTTCTTCCAAGTTACTCGATTGAAAAACGCTATCAATAATGCGTTGTTTCTCATATTCCATATAATCAGGATTGAAATAGCCTTTGTCATCGACCATATGATCGGGATACATGGGAGGTGCCGGAGTCTCCCGTTCCTCTTTAATGGCTTCCAAGGCCTCAAGTTTACTTTCAAACTCAAATTGGTTATCCTCCAGATCGGGAATGGGGATCCGTTCGGGATCCAATTCGGTTTCCTCGTCCTTTCCAAAGGTCATGATGCTATAGATGGTCAAGAACAGAACCACACATACCATCACCAGGACGAATACGATTTTATTTTTCTGTGCTTTCATGAATTTGAATTTTACGAAGTGAGTTTTCAAAAAAATCAGTGATCAACAACCCATGTGGATTGTGTGGAAAGTTCCGTTCCACTTGTATCAAATGGCCCGAAGTGACCAATTCATAGCTATCTAAAGCGGAACCTCTACGGATCTGAACGAGCGTCAGGGTCTGAAACTCCAAATACTCCTTACCGATTACAATTTTAGAATCAATGCGCTCCACTTGTTGCACTAAGGAATACTGCAGCAATCGATTGTAAAAGCCATCCGCTTTTTTCTGTTGGTAGACTTCCGCCACACTGGCATCGCCCAACCACAGCACCTTTTCCATATGGTTTTCATAGCTCCCTGCATCGACACCATAGAACCATTGGTGGAACCGTTCCAAATGGGCCAAGGCCTCCACCTCAAGATTTTGACGCTGGTGTTCCCACGCTATAGGAATAACCTCCCCTTCCCCATTGACCACAAAGGCATGGTCCAAGCTTTCTCTATGCATCTTGGCAACTAGAAATATTGAAACCATGCTTACCAAACCCGATACCATGACCACAGAAAGGACCACCCAACGATTCAACCGTAATACCTGCACTATATTTTTAAATGGTGTTTTCATAAAATTCATTTTAACCGGTAAACAATCGAAGGGTAAAACTGGTTGCCCTTCGATACAATTTAAATTTGAGCAGGACGATAAAGCCAATGGTCCCGATTTCTATGATGGAAGCAAAGAATTCACTCCCAAAATCAAAACCGAACAGGTTCCCCCAGAAATTGGTGCTGATTTCCGTGTAAAGGTTGTTCACGAACACATTGACCAAAAAGAAAGCGGGCACCAGCATGTAAACTGCGGCATACAGCTTAAAGAACTGATAGGCCAAGGGACGGAACTTCTCAAAGACGGCCAAGCTGATGACCAAGGGAAAAAAGGCCTGCAAAATCCCCAACAAAAAATAACGCTCCGCCAAAAAGAGGGGATAGATAAAAAGATCCAACAACCACAATCCCACCCCAATGATAAAGGCCAAGACCTTCAATCCATACAAGGGGGTGACCAAAGCCTCGTACAACAGTGCCATGGCTTTCTTGGCGGCTTCCAAGGCACCCACATCCCGTTCCAGGTCCACATCCTGCAGCTGTAATGGGAGGAGTGCCGGAGCCGTATCCCTATATTCCGTTTCAATGGCCACTAGGATACCATCGAATACTCCCAATACCTCTGTGGAGAAAATGACCAAGAGCACCACCAAGAAATTCTTGGCCAGTTCCGTAGGGGTCAACCCCCAAGTATGTCCATCGGTGGTGGCAATGCCCTCATTGTATTTCTTCAACACATTGATCAAAAAGAACAGCACGGCCAAAGCTTTCATTCCCACCATCGTATACTGTGAAAAATCACTGTCCTTGATGGTCTGGAAGACCGCGTCCACATATTCCAACCCTATGCCCAAAAAGAACCCAGCCATCAGTACTGCGTTTCCCGGTTATTGATACTATCCTGCATCCTGCGAAAGGAGATAATCTCCCGATAGCGCTTTACCTTGATCTCCAATTCTGCCACCATTTCCTGGGACTGTACTTTCTTTTCCATCAAAATGGCCGTTCGTTCCGCATCGGTCATCTTCAACAAATCACTGGACAAGATCTGGTTCACAAAATCCAGATCATCAATGGCTGTGTCCATGATTTGTTCAAAGGCCTGGGATACTTGTTCCACCTCCCCTGCCTTGATATAAGGAGAGTTCAAAATATCATTTAGATCGCTCTGCACTATTTGAAACAAAATCTCGTTGTTCCGTGCCAGTTCCCGAACTGCCTTCAATTGCTTGATGGTGTTGTTCACCTTGTCAATGTTCTCCTTCTGTTCCTTTAAAAACTCCACGGTCTTCAACAGTTCCGAAGTCTGCTTTGCCGATTCCAACAGGGACTTGGTCATACTGATAAAATTGGTATTGTCATACACCGGCATTCCCTGGGCCGTAGCACGGCCGGGCAAGGAAATGGCCAAGATCAAAGTAAGTATCAAAGTCTTGGGGTTCTTACTAAGGGGTTGTTTCCAATCTATTCTCATATCATTTTTCTTTTGTCGTTTATAAATTCAGTAATGGCAAGCTCCATATTCCCAAACTGCTCATAGAGTACCATGATCTGGCCATGTTCCACCCCATCGGTGAGATAGGCGGCATACACCTCTGGGGGCACTTCTAAACGAAAGACATTGCTTTCTTTCCCTATCTTGATAAAAAATTCGGTGTATTTGCGTTCCCCGACCAGGTTATTGCGAATAGACCGAAGTTGGTTCAGGTCATGGTTGGAGAGGTGCAACCGCCTTGCCAGTTCATCATAGCCCTTTTCGTTCCGCAAGCTGTATATGACCTGTGTATTCTCCAGAATACTGGCCGAGGTGGCATTTTCCGGTAATTGGTTGATGGATTGCAAAATGATGCCAATGGCTCCGTTCTGTTTACGGATGGCCTGATAGTAAAACTCTACACTCTCCAATACATTTGGGAATTTTAACTGCTTGGCAAATTCATCGAACAGGATAATGCCCCGCTCCGAACGGTTTCGCCAAATGGTACGTTGTATGGCCGATTTGATCAATTTGAGCATTACGGACAGGATTTCCTTGTTGTCCCTTACCTCATCCAGTTCAAAAACGATTAAGAGTTTGTCCTCTATTCTATAGGTCTGGTCCTCCTCCACATGAAACAGAAAACTATAAAGTCCTCCCTCCACATATTCAGAAAGGATGTGTAAAAAGCCATACACATTGAAATCGGATTCCCGGACTCGGGTCTCCTCGATCAACGTATCCTTGTGCCGATCCACAAACTGATATAGGGAAGCCAAGGAATGCCCATCCCTGACCTTGTCATAGTAGTACAACAACACCTTTTTCAAAGCCACCTCCTTGGATTTGGTCACTTGGGTTTCAGCCAAGAGTTCTAAAAGAAACAGGGCCAGATCTTCCAATCGTTCAGGGGTCAGATCGGACTGTTCTGAAATATAAAAGGGATTGATACCTAGATTCTTCCCCTGTTCGTATCGCAAGATGACATGGTCATCGGGATACAATTGGGCGAATTTGGCATAGGAACCCCCTAGGTCGATAACGACCAGCCGGACCCCACTTTCAAAATATTGACGTAGGATATTATTGGCCAAAAAGGATTTGCCTTCCCCTGTCGGGGCAAATATGGCAAAGTTCCGCGCCTTGATGCGCTTCTTCTCTTCATCCCACACATCCTTGCGTACGGGCACATTATATTGTCTATCATTAAAGACAATTCCTGTTTCATCAGAACGATAATTGGTATTGTTGGTATACAGACAAAGGGCAGCCTTGAGATCCATCACAAAAAGATCTTCATTCGAGAAGTTGGTAGCATGGCAGGGATAGGAGTTCAGAAAATAATGGGTGCGCTCTTCCCCATTGGGATGATAGGGTCGTATGTCCAGTTCCTTCAATTGCGCCTTAATGCCAGAAGCAATGCGCTTCAACACGCCTGACTCTGTGTGCCAAAAAACAATATTTACATGGCCACGTACGATCCGTGAAGTCTCATCTCCATTGATCTTATTCAATATATCCTCAATTTTAGTACGAACCACCTTGTTCTGTGATCCAAAATTGGAGCTCTTGGAGAGTTCCTCTATTTTCTTGTCCAATTGTCTGCGCCATTGATGGGTATCATCCAGATAAAGGATTTGGTTGACCATATGGTTTACCCCCAGTTCCAATCCCAGGCCATCCATAAAACCCTTGTGAAAACCGAACCCGTCCGAACTGAACTTCCCGTTGGGCATACTACTCTGCACAGTTTTACCAAAACAACCTTCATTATTGATGGCCATCACATCGAAATAATGGTCACCAATTTCTATTGAACCTTTTCCAAACTGGATGTTCGTATCATAATCCACATTGAAACCATTGAAATAATCATGGGTATGCTTTAATATGGCATCAGGTTCCATGGACATCAGGGACACGATCTTGGAATTGTTGACATAGGAAACCGCATCGTTTACCGAAGTAATAAATTCTGCTACCTGCACATCCAATTTTCGATGCAGCCCCTTCTCCACCTTGCGAAAGGGGGTGACATATTTGGTGGCATTTAAAACCTTGTCCAAGGGAAGAATAAAGAAGAGATAACTGTGATGGACCAATTGTTCCCTACCCATAAAATAATCATGGGTGGCCTTGGCCAAAAAAGTACCCCTAGGCAAACCATTAGCATCATAGCCTTTCTTCTGGTAGACATCCTGTTTATGGACTACAGCACTAACAGGCAAGGATTTAAAAGCCTGGAACCACATACTGTGCAGTGCTTCAAAATCCATTTCTGAGAGGGAATATATCTCGGGCAGTTCCACTTGATAACACAAAACCACATTGCCGTTGCTCCCAAAAACCACATGGTTCTGGATATCCAGAATCGGATGATATGCATTGAAATTGAGCTTAGACATAGTCAATGGGATTCAATTGTTTGAGGCTGATGGTCTTGGGAAAGGTTTGTTCCACTTTTAATTCGAAGGGTTTCCTAACCCACCGCACCAATGCCCCATAGAGCAGGGCATTGAAGAGCAGCAGGCCCACGATGAAACTAAAACTGAATGAAAAAATGATGATCAAAAGCGAACCAATGACAGCAACCATCATCAGGGCAAACAATGAAATGGACAGCCCCATGATCATCGCCCGCTTTCGTATATTTTTATAGACCTCGAACTGTTTCATCAGACCACGATTCCGATGAGATAGGTAAAGATGCCAACAACGGCCCCTGCAATAAGGACAAAGACCAAAACTCGGGTAATCCCTCTTTTCAGATCGGCGTTCTCCCCAAAGAAGTGACCCGCGTTAAAAAGGAAGCCCACCAAAAAGATAACTCCAAGAATAATTGGGAAGATGGCCCGAATGGTATCGGAAATGTCATTGACCGAATCCTCGATGCCCCCGATCTGGGCCGAAAGGGCACTGGAGGCAAATAGCAATAAAAGAGTAATGAAGAATGATTTTCGCATATCGTAAACGTTTAAGGATTAGACGATTATTGATATTTGAAAAGTAGTATGAATATTAATTCAATTAACTGAATATCAGTAAATTGTGAACAACATTATATCTAAAGTCAATGATGCACATTTCAATTTAAATAACATAAAATCAAATGAACAATGGGTAGGTGATTGTTGATAACCGCATTTTGAGAATTCATCAAGTCCCATGCAAAATATCATTTTCGCTTTATCGGCAACTTAAAAAAAGGGACTTCAAGTGCTTAAAATTTGTTTTCTGGAATGCTTTCTTGTATGCCATTGTCATAAACCGAACCAAATTCAAGCTTTGATCTAAACCGCCACAAAGGTTCACCAAAATTATTTCAGGGTTCATCGCAGACTTTTTCCGGTTCATCCCATTTACCAATATATCAGTCATTTACACATTAAGTTTGTGGTGTTATAAAAATTATTTATTCATCATTTAAAAAATTAAACACTATGAAAACAATCCTAAGAAACATTGCAGTACTAGCGATCACATTAATTGGAACTTCGGCGTTCGCCAATGGACCAGTAATCGATTTAAGCGTAGGAAACGACCCAAGGACTTTGTTGTTTGCAACTTCAGAGAATCTGGAAGACACCCAAATCAGCTTAATGGATTCCAAAGAAGAAATCATCCATTTTGATAAGATTGGGGAAGGCAATTATCAAAAAAGATACAATCTAAAAAACCTTCAAGTTGGAACTTACTTTTTCAAAGTGAACAACCGAGATTCAGAGGTGACCTATTCGATTGTGTTGGATGATAAGGGGATAAACAAAATTGCCAAGAATACAAACATGGAATCCCCTGTGTTGAGAATATCTGGGGACAAAGTGTACTTTAACCTATTTAATGAAGACCAAGGTTTGGTAAAAGTTAAGATTAGAAATGGCAATAATGAAGAAATAGATAGTCAGGTATTCAATGGGGAATTGACTTTGGGAAAAGTATTCAATTTTCAGGGTGCATATACTGGAGATTATACCGTGATTGTCGAAGATGGCAAGCACGAATACCGTAAAACCATATCCGTCCAATAATTCTTCATCCAGTTGAAATGCTTGAACAAAACGGCCTTTGAAACCAATTAAAGGTCGTTTTTTTATTTCAAATTTCACACTGAAACAGTATTGCCCAGTTTAACTATATTGGTAGTGCATAAGATCGACCCCTATGAAGTTTCCATTCAAATCCTTTAAAACATATCAGACCATAATCATCCACCTACTGGTTTGGGCCTTTGTTTTTTCATTGCCCTATATTTTTTCCCTTCAATGGGAAGATGGCCGAATGCCCGCAGCATATGCCCGTAGGATTTTTATTTTAAATGTGGTGATGAACTTCTTTTGGGTGGGGACCTTCTATTTGAACACCTATATTTTGATTCCCGGTATTCTTTTTCGAAAAAACATTTTGAGCTATGTTGTGGTGAACATTGCGCTCCTTTTCGGAATCCTCCTGATCAACCGATTGATTTTTGTTTGGCTGCAATTTGACCATCCTTATTTCATAAGTACGGCCCTTTTACACAATGCAGTACCCTTTACCTTTTTTGTATTGATTGCGATTGCATTTAAATCGGTCAGTGATCGTTTGGAACTGGAACAAAAGGCCAAGGAACGTGAAAGTGAAAATTTAAAGACCGAGCTTGCTTTTTTAAGATCCCAGATCAGCCCACACTTTTTGCTCAATGTCCTCAATAGTATGGTAGCCTTAATTCGTTTAAAAAGTGATAAGTTGGAACCCACAGTTTTGAGGTTGTCGTCCATATTGCAGTATATGTTATATGAAACCAACGATGAAAAAGTTTTATTACGCAGTGAGGTCGATTATTTGAACAGTTATATTGAACTACAAAAAATGCGGTTCGGAGACCGATTGGAGTTGCATGTGGATTTGGCAATAAAAGAAGATTGGCATGTTATTGAACCCATGTTGTTGATTCCCTTTGTTGAAAATGCCTTTAAACATGGGACAGGAATGTTGGAAAAACCCATCATAGACATCCAATTACAGGTCAAGGACAACCACCTATCCTTTGTGGTAAAAAATAAATATGTGCCCGATGACACGGCCAAAGACCATGCACGGGGCATCGGTCTTGCCAATGTGGAAAGAAGGTTGGACTTGCTTTATGGCAAAAACAAGGACCTTCGCATAACCGATGAAAATGGGTGGTATTCCGTTTTCCTTGACCTAACTTTGGAACCATGATCAAATGCATTGCCATAGATGATGAACCCTTGGCCCTTGCTCTATTGCAAGACAATATTGATAGGATTTCCTTTTTACATTTGGTGGCTACCTGCAACAATGCCTTTGAAGCAATCGAGGTATTGCAAAGGGAAACAATAGACCTTATTTTCATAGACATCCAAATGCCTGGTCTGACAGGCTTGCAACTTGTTTCCAGTTTGCAAAACAAGCCCTTGGTCATCTTTGTCACCGCTTATAAGGAGTATGCTGTGGAAAGCTATGATCTTGATGTGGTCGACTATCTTGTAAAACCGGTGGCACTGGATCGGTTCATAAGGGCCTGTCACCGTGCACAGGAGCTTCACAAAGCCAAGACCAGTGATGAAAAAAGTCCAAGACCTACCAAGGATTATTTCTTCGTCAACGCAAACTACAGTCAAATCAAGGTCAAGTTTACGGATATCATATGGATGAAAGGGTATGGGGATTATATCAAATTCCATTTAAAAAGTACCGAATACCCGTTGGTGGTGCGTACCAGTTTTAAGGAATTGGAACAAGATTTACCCCAAAATATGTTTCTGCGTATCCACAAATCGTATGCCGTAGCTATTGATGCCATTACTGCCATTCGAAAAAACAGCATTTTTTTAGGGGACAAGGAACTATCTATTGGAGAAACCTATCGTGAACGTGTGGCTCATCTATTCAATCAATAAAATCGAATATATTCGGCTTCCTTTTAAACGAAAAGGAAGTGTTGCCCCATTTTGAAATGGACATAAAACTGTATTTTTTTCAAAAAGAAAGCCAAATACCCAATTGTACAAGGTTTTCAACAAAAAGCATTTCGCTTGGATGGAATTCATCAAAAATATAAATGAACCAAAGGCGCTACCGAACTTAAAAACACGTTTTAATTCCCCTCAACACTTCTAATTCTTGTATGCAAAGAATCAAAACAAAAGTAATGTCATTCAGGTCCTTTTATCCTTGCTGCGTCTATCAAAACCAATCAAATTAAAGAGTTCCCTCATCCTTGACCGAACACGGTTGCCATAACGATCTTCCAGCTCTTTGGCATTCAGATTTGTCGTTGCATGTGTCTTTAGCCTATGATCCATGAACAGTTCATATCTGGACAATAAAATTTCCCCGATCACATTACACTCCTTCCCAAAATACACCCCGGAAGGTTCCACACCAAGATCATCGAAGCAAAAGGACTGGGAATCACCATAGTCACCAATGATTTTATAGCCCACATGGTTAAATGCGTACACGATATTACGGCTTGGAATTACTGCGTAGGGTCGTTGATGGGGCACCATAAACTTGAGCAGTTTCATCAAGCAGGTCTTGCCACAGCCCACTGGACCTGATAAAAGAATTCCCTTGTTGACATCGATGCCCAATTGGTCACAGCGTTCCTTATCCCTGATAAAATAAAGACAAAGCTTATAAATGATTTCCCTATCCTCCCTGTAAATCTTGAATTTTTGTCCAAACAATATTTTCCCCTTCACTTCGAGATAGACCAGCATTTTTTTGAATTCGTATTGGATCTCCCGGCCACACAATGTTCCAAGTTCATACTTAACATTGTTTTCCGTGATGATATGTGGTGCATGGTAATTCAAAGTGGTTCATTGTAATTCTTATCCCTACTGGTTCGAAGGTTGTCCCCATTTGGGACAGTGCCCCCTTGTTTGTCACCGTTTTCAAAAGGCTTATTTTTTGATCTTTTGTTTTTTTTCTGTTTGTTGGGGTTTTCATTGTTTTTTGGGGTTTGTATAGGTTTGTTGTTACGTACCACTGCTTGTCCAAGGCTTGTCCCATTTTTGGCACGGCTTAGGTACATTACTTGTCCATCACTTGTCTCAAAATTGAACATCTTGATCCTACTGCCCTTGAACGGATTGTGTGATGGGTCATAGTAGATATATCCCCAATGTGCCAATTCCTTGATACATCGATGATACGTGGACTTGGAACCTATCTTGGCCAAGATCATGGCATCTTCCCTGTCGATATGGAACCATTCCCGAAACAGTTTATAGTTCCACAATTGGAACAGGGCCATATACAGACTTATGTGGGTCGGGTTCAAACGGCCATCCTTGGTAAACTGACCGAAGACCCCGTTCAGGTGTTTGATATAGTTGATTTCTTCCAAGATTTAGATTCGGTTTTGGATCTTGTTCTTTTCCAGTACCTCCATGATTTCATGGAATTCGTAGTACAATACACCACCGATCCTGGTATAGGGCAGTGTCCCATTGACTCTCAAGTTTTGCAGTGTTCCGGGTGAGATGCCCAATAGGTCCCTGACCTCATTGGATTTGAGCCACTTTTTTCCCGACTGGGTCTGGCTGTTCTGTAATAGTTCCTTGATGTCCTCAAGCAGTTCGATCTTGAACTCCATGAGGTCCTCCGATGTAATAATGGTCGCTCCCATACTTCTTAAGTTTTTAAAAAAAGGACCACCGCCATGGGTTCATTCAATTTGGTGGCCCTTCCACTGATTTAGCTCACGAACTTTATGATTTCATACATAGGTGTTCGTGAATCTTCGATTTGACTTTCATGGACAAAACTGAAGAAGCTTTTTGGAAAAAATTCCCAAGTTGTTACCAACTTGGTAACGATTTTTTTTTAATAAAATTTAGATTGTATTGATGCCAATTGGACTATTGGAATCATTGAAATTTCTTGAAAATGGGCAAAATGATTCCTCGAAAGACCTGAAAACAAAAATTCCCAAGTTGGTACCAACTTGGGAAAAAACAAATCCTATTCTTCGAGGGATTCCATTCGCTCATTGAGCTTCTCGATAAGCCTTTCCAAAAACCGTGTGCGACTGCTCTTTCGAGATCGGATATCAATAAAGGTATGGTAGTAATTGCCCAGGTCCACATTGTAAAAATGCTCGAAATGGGATGCCAGTTCTTTGATATCAACTGTCCCACTATTGATGCACTTACTAGAATGTAGGGCGTATAACAATTCAATGAGATCGGTCTTGCTACCGGTCCAAAATAATTTTGAAGGTTTTTCCATAATAGTGTTCTTTTGGGGTTCCAAATTGTTTTGCAGGTCATCCACTTCCTTTCTGAGGTACACAATGAGCATATCATAGGCCATGATGATGGCCACAGTCCCATCCTGACAGGTGGAGAACTGGTCATCGATAAGGAAATGAAATGATTCCAAAGGTAATCGTAGGTCTCTGTTGCCCCTTACAAAATATTGTTCATCGAGGGACATCGCCCCTCTGCGGTAATAGTTATAAAATTCAAGGTTATCGTTAAAAAAGGTCTGGAACTTATCGATTTGGTGCTGCAGGTATTTGATCTGGGCAGCATTGTTCCCCCTGGGCCGTTTACTCTCGATGTTAAAAAGGCGAACATAATAAATCAACTTGCTAAAGATCTGAGGCTTGACATGTTTAAAGAAATAAATCTCATCCGCTTGGGTGGCAAAAGGTTTCCCCGTTATCTGTTTTTGAAGTTTACGGATGCTTTTTTCCACCAGGGCTATGCCTTTTTCCGCTTTGAAGAGCACGTCCCCGTTCCCGCTCTCCAAAGTATCCAATTGCCCCTCAAATTCCGATAGCAGCTTTTGATATTTCATGGTAATCCATATTTATTACTGTCCTTCCATGACTCCCAATAGCTCCAGGATAAAATTATCACGTGTATGCAGATAGGCATATTTTTCATGCACTTCTGCCCCAAGCTTCCGTTTTTCAAAAGAAGCTGTCATCCCAAAATCAATCTTAGGGATTTTCAAAGCAATAGCTCTGTCAATAGTTATATAGAGCAATTGCCTGTATGTGGAAAACTTTTCAAAAACATTATAGTCCATCCCAACAAAAGCGGGTACATATACCTGGCCACCATTGTTATAGCAGAACATGACACCAACTATTCGATTTGGTTCATTTTTAGGACACAGAACAATGAATTCCCATAATGGGTTTTCGTTCATGCGTTCAAATAGCCCCTTTGGAAATGAAAATGTATTGAGCCCCAAGTTTCTTGCCTGCACCTTACCGAAAAGTGTCCTTACTTGTGCTAATTGTAATGCGGAAAGACTTGAATGCACTTGACAATCCACCAAATCCAAAAAGGGTTGGATATCGGTTCTGAAATGGCGTCGGTTCCTCGATGAGAGTTGCTCCACATAGGTTTCAATACGAACCGCTCCATTAAGATCCACCATACAGGAATTGGGCATTTGGACACGAAGAAACCCCTGTCCATACAGTTCATTGTTCCACAGGGATTCTTTAGGAAAATCCCTTAGTACTGTCATTTTAGCTCCAAGGGCCCGCTCCTGTTGTTCCATAAACTCCAATAAGAAGTTCCTTGCCTTATCTGCCAATGGATGTTCAGCATTCCAATACAGATGATCTCCTTCGGTGAACAGACATCCCATGGACAGCACCATGGATGAAAGTTTATAAGGTTCCAACTTGCGTTCTTCCTCAATGGCTGCGGAAACCTTGGCATCGGCCAACATATCATCCTTCCAAAGTCCCAGAGCCATAAAGGTCATAAGTACAGGGATATCATTGTCATCCGAAATAATAACGTATTGGAAAGTCCAATTATGTTCCTTTTGAGTATTACCTTGGAACACCGATTCAAGAAATTGGAGTCCATCCCAGTCATAGACCCCTTGTCCCCCCATGTATACGTTCCATACTTCCCTGTCCACCTGATCGATGGACTCCACCACTTTAATTGTCAATCCTTCAAAAGATTTCTGTGTCTGCTCTTTTTTGTATTCCAATTTAAAGGCATGGAATACCCGCTGGGCATTCGTACCTGTTTCTTCCAATGCTTTGGGAAAATGATGGGCCATGGCCTCCACCAAGGCTTTAATTTCATCCTTTTGATTATGTCTTGAGATTGTAATACGCACCCCTGTATTCTTTACCGGTACAGCGGGAAAAATACCGAGGTTCACATAAAACCCTTCCTGCATCAATCGGTTGACAAAGTTGTACCCTGTCTTGGGCATTCCGGTACCGATATAAAAAACAGGAGAAGTATTTTGGTCGATCAACGGAAGTTCGGTATCCGATAGGCAGGCATTGAAATAATCGATCTGTTCCCGCAACTCCCCTTGCAATTCATAGATCTCATCGGATAAATGAACCCCTGCCGAAGCAATGGCAGCAGCCACCGAGGCCGGTTCCAATTGGGCCGAAAACGTCAATGGCCCACCAAAAGTCTTGATCTTGTCGTACATTTTGGCATTGGAACAGGCCAATACGGCACCACTGGCACCAAAGGTCTTGCTCAAGGTACCAAACAAAAGCACATTTTCGGGCAGCTCTCCCAATTGGTCCAACACATAGCCCGTCCCGTTTCGGCCCACCCAACTCATCCCGTGCACATCATCAAAATAAAAATGCAATTGTGGATATTTTTCAGAAAGTGCCATTAATTCCTTTACGGGCGCATAGTCCCCGTACATGGAATAAATTCCATCGGCCATGTACCAGATATGCCTTTTGGAATGTCGGTACTTCTTTATCTTATCCTCCAACATCTCCAGATTATTGTGGCGTATCAGTTCAATGGGAACACTGCGTGTTTTCAACATTTTGGCAGCATTCTGGACACTCCAATGGACTTGATGGTCCAAGATGATCACATCGTCGTCATCAACGGCACTGGGTATTACCCCCAAATGTCCCAATGTACTGTTCTTGGTTATGACGATGGGATACCCATACATTTTCCCAATGGACGCTTCCAGTTCCTCGTACAGTGGATTGGAGATATAGGACTTTGACAAGGGAAACTGGGTCCCATATTTAGCTATGGCATCCATTGCGGCTTTCTTCAATCTGGGATCTTGTTCCAAGCCCAAATAACCCGTTGTCCCAAAATGGTAGAGTTCCCTCCCCTCGACTTCAATGGTCCTTCCAGAAAAGGAACTGCCCCCAGCATAGAGGTGCAATACCCCAGCCTGTTTTGCATCAGTGAACACTTCATGCACGGTGTTCAAAAAATTGTGGTGTTTTATCTTGGCCATAATGTTTGGTTTAATTTGTCATAAAAAGAAACGGTTTTTGTCAGTTAATAGACAGTATATCTATTATTTAATCCTTTTTAGATAACATATACTCCTTTTCAGATAACTGTAATCCTTTTATTAAGGTCAATGGCACCTAAGCGAACAACTCAATTACAATAATTTTGTAAATTACTCGCACTAACCAGTTTTCAGCTATGAAAAAAACACATGAAAACACCTATGCCGTTTATCTATTGACCGATCACCTTATACATATCATTTACAAGAAAGCACCTTGTATAGACCTCAAGGCGGCCCAGGTCATTGTAATGGACAGAATGCAATTACAGGAAGGAAGAGTAATGCCCGTACTCTGTGACATCCGTGAGGTACGCAATATCAATAAAGCGGCCAGAGATTACCTTGCCTTGGAAGGATCCCTTTGGATAGAGAAACTGGCCTTTTTGATCGATCTCCCGGTTACGGACATGATCAGTTCCATTTATTTGGACACCCATGCCCAAAAGGTACCTACACGATCCTTTGCCAATAAATCGGAGGCCTTGGTCTTTTTGGGCATAGAAGAAAAGGATGGAAACTAACCATTATAAAAGGAATATGCCGAACAGTGATGACTTTAGGGTGAAACGAATCCAAAAGATGCTCTTGGAAATGGCCAAGGGCAATTTCTTTTATTCCATTGAACCTTCGGATAAAAATGACAATATCGCTTCCTTGGTGGTCCTGCTGAACATGGTCAATGAGGAAATAGGTGCTGCCTTTATCCATCAGGGTTTTGCCAATGCGCACCACACCCCACAGTGTGTCATCCAACTGTCCCTTATCCTAGATGCGCAGGGTCAAATAGAATTGGTCACCAACGGAACCTGCTCTTTAATGTCTTATCTCCCAAAAGATCTTATCGGAAAACATATCACTGAATTCCTAAGTGAAAAGTCTGGAAAAAAATGGACCAAGAAGATGGCCAAACATTTGAAAAGGGAGCGATCAGAAACGGTATTGTTCTTGGAATTCGTAACGAACGATGGTCTTGTACTGGCCAAGGATTGTCAACTATCGGTTTACAAAGCCCTGGATGGCAGCGGTCAAAAATTCCTTTTGAACTCCGTCTTCTTTTCCAAAGGGGAACCCTTTGACACTGGACTTCCCAAAAAAACGCTCAAAGTGACCAAGGGAATCAAGGAACACAAGGTCACCTTGACCCCAGAGGATATCCAGATCATCAGGGATGTCCATGATATGATCATCAATAATCTGGAAAAAGACCTTCCAAGGTTGAATGACCTTGCACGACAGATGGGCACCAATGAGTACAAACTCAAATATGGTTTCAAACAGATCTACGGTACAACCATTTTTAGATTTCTGACCAGGGAACGTCTCAGAATGGCAAAGACCCTGATCAAGCACAGTACCTTGACCATAAAGCAGATCATCCAAATGACCGGGTTCAAGAGCAAAACCCATTTTTCGAGGGCATTCAAGGATAAATATGGCATATCCCCAACGGATTTAAGGTCATAAAAAACTCATAATCATGTATTTACTCCGTATCAGATAACAAATACTCCCTTAGAGATACATCAGACTCCCGAACTTTGTCATATCAATCCAAAGGATATGAAAGGTTCAAAAAACATCAAGATCTGGTTGCCATACACTGTTAGTATACTATGCTCCATTTTGTTCATCTATGCAGCCACAAGCAAGCTATGGGATTTCCAACAGTTCAAGGTGCAATTGGGCCAGTCGCCCATCTTAACGGCCTATGCGAATTGGATCGCATGGGTGGTACCGGTCAGTGAATATATCATCGCATTCCTTTTGCTTCTGGATAGATACCGTCTTATTGCCTTATATGTCACATTGGGTCTGATGACCATGTTCACTACCTATATTATCCTCGTACTCAATTTCAGTGATTACATCCCTTGTTCGTGCGGTGGTGTGCTGGAGAACTTGGGATGGACGGAACATGTCATTTTCAATACCCTTTTCATCATCATTTCGATAATGGCCATAGTCCAATTGGAATCAAAAACAATGTACAAACCCCTCCAATCATGATGGTGAACAATGTCTACATAAAACAATTGGGAACTATAAGTCTAAGTATAGGTTTGGTGGTCATACTTTTTCTAACCTCCGAAGAACAGGTACACAGAAACAATGCATTTACAAGAAGGTACCCTCCCCATCCGGTCATCAAACAATATGAACTTGACCTTGGGTACAATTCCTACTATATTGCAGGCCTTGGTAAGGATATGCTATATCTGGGCAATAGGACCTCTCCTTGGCACTTGCTACAGGTAAACTTAAAAACCAAAGACACCTCCCATATCGAGTTGGCTCCGCGATCCCGAAAGTTGGATTATCGGGGCATCAAAGTCGAAGTATTGCCCCCTTATTTTTTCATTATGGATGGCACTATGCCCTTCATCCTTCGGGGAAAAATTGGGGAGTGGTTGGCGGATCCTTGGATGACAGAACATGTGTATTTCAATAAAGCCATGCCCCTTGATAGCAATACCATCTATATCAGGACCACCCATGCAATCACCCACCGGTCAGCTTTGGGATTGATCTACAAAAAACAGGGACCTATCGAAGTGCAATTGGATACTACCCTTTTACAAATGCAGATTGACGGTGTCTTTGACGTGGACGGCCTATTGGCAAAAGATGCATCTGGCGCAATCTTGGGATATGTGTATTATTACCGAAACCAATTTTTTACCATGGATAATTCGCTGGGCTCCCTTTTTCGCCAGCATACCATTGATACGGTACAAAGGGCCCAATTAACAATTGCTTCCAAGGGAAAGAGTAATCGTACCACCCTTGCCGCCCCACCACTATACATCAACCTAGCGGCCGCCATGTCAAAGCAATTCATGCTAGTACTGTCCCATCGTTTGGGCAAAAATGAAAGCAGGGAACTATTGGGACAGGCGTCCATTATTGATGTATACGACCATAACAAGAACACCTATGAATTTAGCTTTTACCTGTACGATATACATAAGCACAAGGTACGGGAATTTACGGTCAGTCAAAATCTGATCATCGCTTTGATTGACGACCAACTCTCGGTTTACCAAATGAGCAATCGTTATTTCAATACCACACCATCCTTAGAAATGAAGCGCCAAATACCTTAAACATACTACTGGCCAGTAGCGGGGGAAGATCGAAAACCCATAAAACAGAGTAGATCATCATTTAAATCTTTTCAAATATGAAAACAAAAGCAATTAAATTCGTAATTCCGGCCTTGGCCATCGTATTTGCCATTGCCACTAGCGCCTTTACCTCCTTGAACTCCTCCGAAGCCAAGGATGGAACTACCATAACGGGATATATTCAGACAACCTCCAATCCCTGCCAGGACATCCAAGTTGATTGTCAGTACCAAGGTACAGTACAATGTGAAGCAGACAACAAACTTGTTTATGATTGGAACAGTTTTGGAACTGCGTGCGATGTACCATTGTACAAAATCAATTCCTGATTTATGAAGCCATGGAAAGGGAGCGCGCTCCCTTTCCTTTTTCAATTGCCATCAAATCCCCTCTTCCAGTATTTGGACACAACGCAATAAATGACCCATGGATCGGACATCACTTTTTCGTAATTTTCTTCGGAACAACTGTAGTAGTTCATAGCGTTGGGCCTCAAAAACATCCTTGGTCAATTCGCTATGATAATACCACATATATCTACCATCCACCTGTTTTTGACCTAGGGCCTGCATGATAGTTTGGACATAGGCTTTTTGAAGCTGTTGTCCACTGCGGTCTCTCTCCGATCCTTCAGAAAACAGTACTTGTTGAACCCGATCCAGCATGGATTCCACCAATGAAGTATTACCCGTAATGTCCTCTAGCTTTTCCAATCGTTTCATTCGATAAGAATCCAATAGTTCTTCGAGGAGTTTTTTCTGGTACTCTCCGATCACATCCTGATTTGTGGAATATACTATCCCTTCCAAGCATTTGGGATCTACCAACCAATGGGGCGGTGAAAAGGCATGGTCCAACAAAAATTGCAGGGCATCTTCCTGTTGTTCCATAGGAACGCTCCGATAGACCTTCCCTTCAATTGAACCGCCATGGTTCAGTTCCATGTATCCGCCCACCAAGGTCATGACATGCCGCATTTGCCCATACCACAGATCCAATACATTTTCATATCGGCGCAACACTGTTTCAGTGTCCAAAATAGCACCCCTATCTTCGTATAAGATATCCAAAACCCGTCTAATATTTTGTAGTCCCAAACGGGTACTTGCAATTGGATCGTTGTTATCTACCACTTCATTGGTCTGGCCAGGACCAAAAATCTCTGCCCCAACAAGGGTATACCGGTACCATGGAACGGTATCCTGTTGGCGTATCATGCTTTCCAAAAAGGGCAGCTCCTCTTCAGGGGTTTTGGCCTCAGGGAACTCGCGGTACCCCCATTCAATATAGTATCTATCCGTAGGCCCGACCTTTTGATGAAGCCATTTAGGGGGAATTCCATCGGTAGGCTGTACCAGGTAATTTTGTCGGGCATATGTCATTACACTTGGCGTATGTCCCATATGCTTCAGCCAATCAAGATCACGCATTTTTTCAAAGGGGTAGGCATACTCCCCAAAATTCGCATCTCTGATTCCGAAGGCATGCCCAGCTTCATGGGCCGTCACACTTTGGAGCAGTTCTCCCATCAGCCCGTCCGGGATATGTTTTTCCCTTGCCCGCATATCCAAAGCGGCACATCTTACATAGTATTGTTCAAACAGGGACATAAAATCATTGATAACGATATCACATTTGAGTATTTCCCCTGAACGCTGGTCCACAACCAAATTAACAGTTGAACCAGATTGTAGCTCTTTTCCCCTCACTCCGATATTGTTGTTCCATTTTATCGTGGAATACTTCATCCCGATGGGATCGCGGCTCCCCTTTTCCCGATCAAATTCCCTGATTTGGATGGCATTGGTAAATCCGGCCGCTTCAAAAGCGGGCAACCATTCCAGGACACCTGCGGTGACATAGGGTTTCCAAACATCGGGCATCTTCGGATCCAGATAAAATACAATGGGATCGACGGGATCGCTCATCCTTTGGTCAGGATATTTTTTTTTGAGTCGCCAACGCATAATACTCCCCTTTCCTGGAATATAGTTGCCAGCATGTTCCTCATAATGAAATCCCATACGCTTGTCATACCATCTTGCTCGCATGGGTTCAGGCAGTAGATAAAAGCTGAAATCCACGGTTTTGGTCATTTCCTTACCCCCATCCCGTACCACGAGTTGGGTACGGACAAGTATTTCATCTGTTGTAGCACTGAACCGATCGATATAGGATTTTCCCCAGACTACGTCCTCATTGCCGAACTGTCTCAAATAGGATTGACCGCTCAACAAAAACCCGGATATGTCAATGGTAGGCCCCTTCTGTTGGCCTGGGATATCCAATATCGGAAAGACACCCAACACCTGCGGTGCGATTCCATTTTTACCTTGGGCAGGAATCACCACTCCAGTGAGCGATCTAACGGGTATTGCTTGTAGGATGAGCCGATCATCGCGACGTTTCCAATTCACATGTATCCCATCCATGCCATGACGGATGTGGTACATGGGACTGTCCAATATACCTTCCTCCAAATGGAGCAGCAATCGATCACCATCCTTTCGGATGTCCCATGGTTTAGCCTGCCCCCTAAGGGAGCAGGCACTGACTAAAACAAAAATAACAATCAAGAACGGCATCCTTAAGTTCGCACGCCTTTTCGTCATCACAGGGAATATCTTAACTTCAATAACCATCATTTTGAGGGCCTAGGTCGGGGTTCAACAAAAGTTCGGATTCGGGAATGGGCAGAATAACATCGGTCTGCTCCCAATTGCCCTTCAAGGGACCTAGGACTTCGGTGGCCCTTCCTGTTCTTTTGAGATCAAAAAAACGATGCCCTTGTTCTGAAAAAAGCTCAACCCGACGCTCGTGTTCAACGGCGGCCAGCAAGCTGTTCTTATTCCCCCCGGCCAATGGGGCCAAACCTGCCCGGGACCTAAGGGCATTGAGGTAATACAACCCTTCTGAAAGCTTGTCCAACCGTATGGATGCTTCCGCAGCTATCAGGTATACCTCTCCCATTCGCAACAATATGGAATATTCCACTGTTTGAGCCGTTGGGGCCGTTTCCTTGTATTTATAGGGATAATACCACGTATCCCCACCATCATTGACCGATCCCACCCAGGCACTGAATCGGGCATCATTCTCCTCAAAATCGGCCACCAACATGGGCGATAGCGCGGAATTAGGTGGGGGTGCTGTCTCAAATACGAAGGTAAATGCCTCTCGGGTATTGATACCTTGCGATATCGGCCCCAATTGCCATAAGGTTTCTGGACTGTCCCCAAGAAACACCTCACCGACATCCATGGCCAAAGGATATCCTCCATGGGCGATCAGGTCGACGGCCTCTGTCTCGGCCAGTTCCCATTCCCCTTGATAGAGATGGGCACGGGCTAGCAATGCGACAGCCACCCAATAATTGGGACGCAATCTGTCACCTGTTTCGATGGACAATAGTTCCTTCGCACGTTCAAGGTCTTCCACCACCCGCTGATGGACATAGGGAATTTCATCCCGCTGTATATTGGAGTTCCTTGCGTAGTCGGAACTATCCACAAAGGGTACCTTACCATAAAGCTGGTACAGATAGAAATGGAACAGGGCCCTTAGAAAATAGGCCTCCCCCAAAAAACGATCTCTATCGGCATCCAATAAAGAATCCGATGCCATGACCCCCTCGATGATTCGATTGACTGCATATAACAAGGTATAGGAATCAGTCCACCAATTCCCAACGTTGGTATCCGTTGCCAATACATTGTTCTCATAGAAGTGTCCTACATTCAATAAATTGGGATTATAAAGATCGAGTTCATCCGCATAATGCCCCAATAGATAGGACATCCCATCTATATTGCCCTTCAAGGGAGATTCCTCCCTCAATTCCGCATAGATATTGGCCAAGGCGGCATCCACGGTGGATAGATTCTGAAAAACCAGTCCACCCGTCAATTGGTTATTCGGTAGATCGACTTCAACAAAATCCTCACAGCCCCATAACAGCACTATCAGTAGCAAACATTTTGTGCATATCTGGGGAATTGACTTAACTTTTTTAAGATTTCTTAGTTTCATGATCGTCATTTTTTAAAAGGTTAATTGTGTACCCAGGGTAATGAACCTCAAGGCCGGAACAGTACTATTTGATAAGATTTCCGGATCTAAACCATTGTACCTGGTTATGGTCAGTAGGTTTTGTCCCCTTAGGAACAAAAGGCACCCGACCCTATTATCCTGTTTCGTGGACAATTGATAGGAAATGGACAGGTTCCTTAGGCGAATGAACGAAGCATCCGATATGGCCGCATCACTTTGGCTATGTAGCGTATTGTCCGTTCTGGCCTCCTGTGAGCTGGATGTGGCATAACGTTGCACATCCACTTGATCCCCAATGGTCTGCCAACGTTGCTGGACTTCCCTAGGTTGGTTGAGCATGTCCCCTGGCATGATTCCCCTGGCCCAAAGGTTATAGCCCAACTGCTTGGTGAACTGAAAAAAAATGTCCAGGGAAAACTTACGGTACACCAAATTATTGGTCAGCCCACCATAATATTTAGGGGAAAGGTCACGAAGCACTTGTTTGTCCTCCAAACTGGAGATACTCCCATCCCCGTTGAAATCTGTGAATTCATAGAGTCCCGTTTCCGGGTTGACCCGTTCCATTTGATAGACCTTGGTAATACCCAAGGGCTGTCCGATCACATATTGATTGGCATAGGTGGAGCCTTCAAGATCGGGGAAGGCCACCAATTTGTTCTTGGGAAAGGTAAGGTTCAGGGAGGTGGACCATTGGAATGTATCCGAACGAACATTGATGGTATGCAGCCCCAATTCCCAACCGGTGTTCTCCACCGTGGCGTCCAAATTGGCATTGACACTGGAAAAACCGGTTGTGGCGGGCAGGGGAATACCCACCAATTGATTGGAGGAACGATTACGGTAATGAGCCCCATTGAGAATCACACGGTCATTGAAAAGACCAAGATCCAGGGCAAACTCAAGCTTTTTGTTGGATTCCCAACTAAAATCAGGGTTGAACAAACGGGTCGGATACAGCCCTACCACATTGTTATATTGGTTGCTACCAAAGGAATAGGTATCCAGGTATTGGTAGTTTCCGATCTGGTCGTTCCCCGATGTCCCATAACTGGCCCTGAGTTTCCCAAAACTTAGCCAGGGCAGCCCATTGGCCACAAAATGTTCATTGGAAAAAACCCATGCGGCCCCAACGGCCCCAAAATTGGAAAACCGTTTGCTGGGGCCGAAACGGGAAGAACCGTCCCGCCTTCCAGTCAAATTGAGGATATACTTCCCCTTATGGTTAAGGTTGAGCCTGCTATATACGGCCTGGTACCTGTACTCCTCATAGATATCCGCAATAATGGAGAGGAACGATGCCGCCGCCCTGTTCTCAATCAAGCTGTTCGTGGCAAAGGCACTGGCCGACTCCGATACCCGTGCATCCTCCTGACCTTGAAATGTCATCCCCAACAGTACATTGAATCGGGTGTCCCCAAGTTTGGGGGACCAGGACAACTGTGGCTCCAGGACCCACGAGGTTCGCTGTCCCAAATTGTGCCTGGCGGATGAAAAATTGGTGTTGTCACCAAAGGGCGGGGCATACCTCGTGGAGGGCAATGTGTTGATTTCCTTGATATGGGTCTCCGTATAGCCCAGATTGGCGGACACCTCCAAATCTTCCAGTAACCGGTATCCCATACGAGCGTTCCCTACCAAATTGGAGGCCTTGGAACGGTATGTCCCCTCTAGGTTTGCCAAGGGATTGAGCCATGTCCTATTCTCCCAATTGATATTTCCGTCCTCGTCATAGAGTTCGGGGGCATTGGGCGGCAAGGAAGTCCCTGCAAGCACCAGGTCCACAGCAGGCAAATTGTTTCGTGTGGACGAGAAGTTGGCGGATAACTGAAAACTTAAGCGGTCATTGTCCGACCTATGGTTCAGGTTTGCCATTGCGGAAAGCTTGTCATTGTGGTAATCCCCTATAAGCACATTGGTCTGGCGATGGTAATTGCCACTGACCAAAAATTGCGTCTGGGCACTACCGCCCGACAAGGAGCCCTGTATATTGGTCAGGTATGCAGTTTTCCCGAACAACACCTTTTGCCAATCGGTCTCCCTGTCCAAGTCCCAGGTACCATTGATGTCATAGGCATTGGCGGGAATGGGGTCGATGCCATCATTGGCAAAGGCTTCCCTGCGCATGGCCACATACTCCGACGTGCCCATCAAGTCCAAGGTATTGTTGACCTGTCCAAGCCCTGAAAGGATATTGAACTGTACCTGGGTATGGCCTACCTTCCCTTTCTTGGTAGTTATCAGTACCACCCCATTGGCACCACGGGAGCCATAAATGGCCGTGGCATCCGCATCCTTTAAGATCTCTATGCTCTCGATATCTGTGGGATTGAGAATGTTCAAGGGACTGACAGCACCTCCTGGCAAAATGGAAGCCGAAGCCTGTTGCTCCCCTAGGCTGCTGGTGGAAAAGGGTACCCCGTCCACAATGTAAAGGGGTTCGTTCCCTTCTCTGCGAATACTGTTCCGCCCTCTGATCTGAATGGAGAAATTGGCACCGGCAATACCCGAGTTTTGGTGGATATCGACACCTGCCACCCTACCTTGCAATGCGGCCAAGGGATTGGAAATGGGCTGCCTTTCGATATCCACGGCGGACACCTTTGCTATACTGCCGGTCCGCTCACGCTCGGATACCTTATAGTAACCCGCGTTGAGCACCACTTCCCCCAATTGGGTCACATCCTCTTCCATTTGCACCATCACCTCCTGCAGACCAGCAACTGGAACGGCAAGGGATGTAAAGCCCACCATGGAAAATACAAGGACATCGGCAGGACCGGCTTGGATCCTGAAGGTGCCATCCAAATCGGAAATGGTGCCCCTATTGGTAGATTCCACCACAATATTGACACCTGCCAAGGGCAAGCCTTGGGTATCGGTCACCTTACCACTGACATTGGCTTGGATGGGCACCAAGGCCATTAGTTGCCCTGAAATCAATAAGGACAACAGATTAAAGAGCAAGGACAAATGCAATTTGCCCACGTAAAAAGATAATTTCTTCATAATTTTGTGTTAGTTATATAATCATTAACTGTAAATTGAAAGACCTCCGGGAACCTACTACCCTGTCTGGAGGTTTTTACTTCATACTGCCCACAAGTCACTACAAAACCGTAACTTACCTAGAGCATCAAGGTTAAGACAAAGGCCACCCTGTCCAAGCGAAAAAGGCACTTGGAGAAAGGATTCCTTAATGAAATGGACTATGAAATTAAAATGGGGCCGGATAACCCAAGGTGAATGCGTCAGTTATGGGACAAAAGGATAATAACAAACCGAAAAGTGCAGCGTATATCCCATAACCATAGTCAAGAATCAAATGGGATTCTTTGGCTTTTTACGAAACAGGATATCGAACACCGAATGTGATGTCCCAAAAACAGGACAATAACACGGTGTGAACCCTACATAAAAAAGTTGCCAAATGTTTCCCATAACCCATTGGTTGGGCGATACCTCGAAAAACTAAAAGAAACCAAACGCTAAGAAAAAAGTTGAAGAAAAAACCGAACATCAAAAATAAGGCGCGGAACTCAACTTATCAATCTGAGGTACTGGTATACCGTGCAACGATAAGAGAGCCCACGCCCCGGGTCGTGAGCAATCTGCTTATTGTCTCGTTGCAAAAATTACCAGTTTTCAGATTGAGACTCCAAGCGAAAGCTTCAAATATGTTCTAAACGAAGAATCGCAAAAATATCAACAATTTCTTGTTGAATGGTTCGAATATAGGAAAATAATCACATATATGTGATTGGTGTTGGATTTTTTTCTGATTCTTTTTGAATCTAACATGAAGAAATTAAAAGACAAAGAGCTGCTTACTGCTATTTCATTGGCCTTCAAAGAACTTCGAGCCAAAGAGGGATTGACTCAGCAAAATGTCAAAGATGATACCGGAATACATCTCGGAAGAATAGAAACTACAACCAACGATCCCTCTTCCAGTACAATTTTTGAGTTGTGCAAATATTTCAAAATTCCACTTTCTGAATTTTATCAAAAATTAGAGGAAATCAATCCCAAATTAAAGATTAAAAAAAGTAGGAGATAATTTCTTCAACTTTATCTTCTGTTGTAATTTCCCTACGGATTTTCGTATTTTACTTTTCTAGAAATTACTTACATTTAGTTTTTATACTCTCCCCAAAAACTTATTGAATACTAGCAAATATGTGTTGCATTCAAATGCAAAATCTGGGCATAGCCTACTCTTTTTGCTGTGTCTGCTTAGCAAAGTTGGGGATATAAGCTAGTTATGCGTCAGCTAAAAAAGACAACTATGACAATTAAAACAAAAATGCTTTTCATTTTGATTGGAGATGACCGAACAGGTAAAACAACTCTTCAGAAATTATTAATAGAAAAGTTATGCAGTCATTCATATGGCCGCCTGCCAGTGAATATTGAATTTAATATAATTCATCCTGAAATTGTAGCCTTACCCCTTTTGAAGCCTTCTCCAAAATTAGGACAGTTTAAAATCCAACAATGGAAATAATCGACCAAATAAAGAACCTAAATTTAGCAGAATATCCAATTGCTCAATTGGACAGTTTGCTGACCAAAACCAGTAAAATATGCATTATGTTGACTGACTTGCCTAAAAACAAACGAATTGAAAGAGCAGTTAACAATAGTAAAGAAGAGCCTGAATTCAATAAAGTTTCTAGAATATCATTTAAGCCCTCAGAATATAATCATAATTATATGAGAGCGAGCACTCCAAATAATACCATGTTTTATGGTTCAACATTCTCTGATGATGATGAAATAACAGAAGAACAAATGAAATACGAACGTATCATTGGTTCAACTGAAGTATCCACATTAATGAGAAATTCAGAAATATTGGAAGGTTGGAGTAGAATAACCTTCGGCAGTTGGATAGTTGACGACACAATTTCTTTAGCAACAATTATTGACCCATCCAAAGAACATGAACATCCATATTTGAATAATTTAAAGGATAGATACCTTAAATTTCTTGAACAAGTACCAGAAGACATAAAGGAAAATACCATTAAATGGTTAGAATTTTTATCTGTTGAATTTTCTAAAAAAGTGGCAAATGGAAATAATCACGATTACTTAATATCGGCAAAGTACACTGAACTATTCGTGAATTCCGGAAAATATGATGGCGTAATTTATCCCAGTGTTCAGTCAAGTGGCTATGGACTTTGTGTTGCAATCCACCCAAATGCAGTTCAAAAAATGCGATTGAATTATGTTTTGCAATGTAAATTGACTAAAACACAAAGAGAGGATGGTGAAAATAATTTTCTACTTGAAAATTTAAAAAATTGTACAGTTAAAAATGGGCAAACTGACTTTGAGTTAAAGGAATTTATAAAATAAAACGGTGCATAAGAAGGCTAAAAGTAATAGTATACCCCCACTTCTGAATACTAATTCGAGTTTCTATCGCTTGGACACCTTAAAATATGACAATATCCTATTCACCTTGCACAAACCACATACTAATATCACATATGAAAGTAACCGATAAAATTAAAACATCCGCCATTCATTCCATTGAATGGGGTGAAGCCACATGGGATTCTGACGACGTTTCCATAAGGAATAGATATGACAATGCTTCGGGTGGAAGTGTAAGCTACCCTTAAAACCGAACTGTTTAAAAGTAGAATAATAATCTTAATTTTAAACAGCATTATGAGGAAGAGCAAATTTTCACCAACACAGATCGCAAAGATTTTAAAGGAGTTCGACAATGG
>NZ_BSQF01000003.1:111686-338565 GCF_030268205.1 Allomuricauda sp. NBRC 101325 | reverse complement strand
CCATTGTCGAACTCCTTTAAAATCTTTGCGATCTGTGTTGGTGAAAATTTGCTCTTCCTCATAATGCTGTTTAAAATTAAGATTATTATTCTACTTTTAAACAGTTCGGTTTTAAGGGTAGCTTACATTTTGGGAAGCCCAAAAAGGATTTTTGGACAATCATATAACCCAGCAATCTTTGGCCAAAAAATTGAATACCAACAGTGCCTATCTTTCCAAAGCCATCAATGTTTATAAGAGACAAAATTTTGCAAGTTACCTTAGAGAAGTTAGAATCAATTATGCCATAGCTAATTTGAAACAAAATCCGGAAATTCTCCAAACAAAATCCATGATCCAGATTGCTGAAATGTACGGATTCAACTCCTTAAGTGTTTTTACCAAGTCTTTTAAAAGTAAAACAGGCATTACACCAGGAGTGTTTTTTAAAAAGTTAATTGAACGGGAGCTAAGGAAAAACTAACCATAATATTTACTGACAAAATATCCTGTAATAAAAGCTGCAATAAAAATCAGAATTAATGCTCCATAAATGAGTATGTTTCTCTTTTGTTTCATTTTGATTTATTTTATTAATACAACTTCGAATTCTGGTCTCTTTCAATTCCAACGATAAACAATTCCAGCAGCAATATTAAATTTATTTTCTAACAATCTTTTATTCTCGTAGTCAATATCAAGGTTTTCTTGATTGTTTTTTAAAAATGCTCTTTTACTGAAAAGAAAAAACTTCTTCCTTTCATGGAAAAGTAAACCAGTTGATGCATTAAAAGGAAAATTATACCCATACGAAAACATGAAATTAAGCTTTCGAGATTTTTCGATTTTTAGTGCAATATTAGGCTGTAAATGTAGATTTCTTTGAGAAAGATAAACGTCTGTATTGTTACTATTTAATGTTTTGCCATTAACAGTAAAATCCTCGTTGTTATAATTCTGGAGAAAGAAATTTATTTGCTGATACCCAAATTCTAAATATGGAGAAATCTTTATTGGTCGTCCCTTCGGGTTGAGATTTATGTTTTTTGAAATCACAAAATCATGTGAAGTGATTCCAGATTTTGTAAGATTACTTTTGAAAGCATATCCTAAAAATAAATTGGGTCTAGCTTGATACAAAAGTGAGTTGTATATACTAATCGAGTTATGCTTGGAAAAACTGCCATTTTGTTGAATTAAAAACGTATTGTTTTCATAATGTAAAGAATACGGACTAATACTGATTGGATCCCAAGATATAGTCATTTGAGTACTAACTCTTTTTAGAATTTCAATCAAATATGTTTTGCTCTTATTTATTCCATTACTTGATGGGAGATTAGATTTGAACAATTGTTCGACCTTATCATCTGGCAAAATAATGTTATAATTGTTCCAAAAGTCAGGATTATATTGTTTTGGAGCATCTAGCAAAATGTCTTGATATTGAAACCGTTCTAGATATGGAATCCCATGGGGGTTTACTTCTACTTTTGTAGTGACATAATCATTGGTCAAAATTAACTCCTTTTCTTTTTTCTCAAAAGCGGTTTTATAATTACAATGTTTAAGCCTCCATAACCCACCCTCTCCTTGTTCATAGGTAATTTTAATATCCCTAAATTTTCTTTTATACTGTCCAATATCCAAGAACGTTTTAAAAGAGGTGTCATAGCTTTCCACTTTTAAAATTGCAAAGGAGGAATCCAAAATGTAAACATGTCCAGATTGGCCTCTTTCATTTTGAAAGTAAATTTTAAATATGTCCTTATTCCTTTTCCTTAGTGTATCCTTAATTGTATAGGTAAAATTCTTTGGACTTCCTAAGAAGGTACTTCTCCTAGCAACGATATCGAAACTATGGATATCATGTCCACCCCCATAGATCCTTACATCTAAGGAATCCAATTGTTCACTTTCATATTTTCGAAATTCATTTAGTTTAACATCGCCCGATAAGTGCTCTCTTGAATATGGTTTTTTTATCGATTCTATTACTGCCTCCACAATATATATTGGGGTTTCATTTTCTTTCCATCGGGTGGTTTCACGCAAGAATCCTGTATGCTGTTCTTCGGCTAGGGGGTAATTATTGGGTATGGCCTTAATCGCTTTTTCAATAAGTTCCATACCATAATTTATTGGTTTCAAGGTTACTTCTTTTAACTGAGTGGTTTCGGAATATAACGTGTAAATCTGGTGTTCTTCATTAAAAGCTACCTCTATGGTTTTATAACCTAGTGAGGAAATAATTAAAGTGAAATGTTTTTCAACATTGTCGCTGACCAGCCTAAATTTACCATCCTCATTTGAAACTGTTCCTTGATTGGTATTTTTAATATGAAGATGGGCGAAAGGTATAGGCTCATTCATTTTATCGACTATTTTTCCTGAAAGTATGGTTTGAGCTAAACTTGTTTTAAAAGTCATACAGAAGATAACTCCAAGAATCTTAAGAAGAAAATACTTTACCATAGGAATTACAACTCTTTAGAATGGTGGCGAAAAAAGATTCTCCGCCACCAAGAGTAGAATCATTTTAATTAGAATATTTCGTCTCCAACTATTAAACCAACAATGAATCCAACGACGAGCCAAGCTAAAAACCCGCCATTAGTTTCAGAAAGTTCGTTATTGGTAAGTTCAACTACTCCGAATTGATTAACATCTTTCATAATTCACATATTTTATCTTAATTATTTAATGCTTTGCCTATAATGGCTATTGCTGCTCCTACTACAAATGCAAAAAGTGCTCCCCAAAAACCTCCATCAATTGATTTTTGTTCCTGAATACTGAGCTCTTTGACTCTGAAATTCTCTAAATTTTTCATGTTAAATAAAATTTGGTTAAACATTATACTTTGCAACCAAAGCCAGAAATTCTGTTGCGCGCTGCCTTGGATTGCTTACCAAATATGGGCATCCTCACTCTCAAATTTTGAGAGTCTACATTTTAAAACTGTTAAAATTTCAGTATTTGGCTCAAATTGTTGAAAGAAAAACCTCCTGAAAGATTTTTCTCTTCCAAAATTTTCAATTCCTCAATATAAAATCCACATTTAAACTGGGTTTGGTGGGTATACAAATAGCTTTGTCTTTTCAAATCATAACATATAGGGGCCTTCATCTCTTTCATAGTCTCAATGATTCTAAACACCGTAGCTTCTGAGACCTCCAGTCTATCCGCCAATTGTTTTGGGCTTCCTGTAGCCTTCAACCTTATTAATTGGTCTATGCGTTCTAGAATTTCAATTTGTTTCATGAGTTTAGCCATAATCAGTAGATTTAATTGGTTAATGGAGTTCGTTAAATTGAAGCAGGGATTTGCTGCTGCCATAAATTGTAGTATGCAGCTTTTTTATGATATAGCTGACTATGTGATCCCTCCCCCACGACTTCACCTTTGTCCAACACTATAATCTTGTCCGCATTCACTACGGTGCTAAGTCTATGCGCAATCAGAATCACAGTTTTTCCTTGTGACCGTAAGTTTTGAATAGTCTTTTGAACATAATTTTCCGAATTACTGTCCAAGGAAGATGTAGCCTCATCTAAAACCAAGATTTCAGGTTCTTTGTATAAGGCTCTTGCTATGGCAATACGTTGTTTTTGTCCACCAGACAATGTTGCTCCATTTTCTCCTAAATAAGTATCAAAGTTATCGGGAAGACTTTCGATAAATTCCAAAATGCCAATCTCCTTACATATTTTATATATCCGCTCAAAATTTGGTTGAAATTCACCTACTGCAATATTTTCAATTACATTTCCAGCAAAAAGGTCAATTTTCTGTGGAACTACACTAATTAAACTTCTTAAGCTTTCGTTTTCTATATGATTAATGTCAAAATCTCCAATCCTAATTTTCCCTTTACCAATAGGGTAAATATTCTGGATTAGGGACACAATTGTGGACTTGCCTGAACCACTTTCACCTACAAATGCAGTAATTACACCTTTTTGAATGTTAAGGTTCAAATTTTTAAAAACTTCGACACGTGTACCGTATTGAAAAGAAACATTGGTAAAAGTTATATCCTGAATCTTATCGCTAGTCAAAATAATGCTTTTATCGCTTTCTTCCCTATCTAAATCCATGATCTCAAATAAACGATCAGCTGCTATCAATGCGTTTTGAATTTCTTTGTTTGCACCAATCAAATTGTTCAATGGGCCTGTAAAATATCCAATAATTGCATAAAATGATAAGAGCTCACCTGGTGTAATTTGTCTCTCCATTACAAATCCAGAACCTGTCCAAAGTAGAATTACCACGAATAATTGTGATATTCCCATGGTGGCTGTTTGGGAAAAAATCATATTGAGAGCGGACTTGTAGCCTGTCCTTAAAAGAGATATAAATTTTGTTTCGGTTTTAATATTTGCAAAATCTTCTAATCCAAACCTTTTAATAGTCCCAACGGCGTTCAAGGATTCTACCAATTGACTTTCAAGATCTGCCGCATTTTCCATTACCCTTCGCTCAACTCTTTTATTTAATCTGTTTGTAATCCAATAAATAAAAGAGTATAGTGGAATAATAATCAGCATTATTAAAGCGAGTTTCCAATAATACGTGAACATTAAGGCAAATGAGAAGACTACAATAAGTATGTTCACAGTTAAATTTAGTGATACCCCATTTATAAAGTTTCTAATTTTAACAGCATCACTAATTCTAGAAATGACCTCTCCAACCCGCATGGTGTCAAAGAATTGTTGCGGTAACTTTAATAAATGTTTATAGTAACCCAATATGAGCCGAGCATCTATTTGTTGACCAACTTTTAAAAGAAATGTGTCTTTATAATACCCTATTATAAGTTGGAGCAATAATAGAATGATCATTGAAACACTTAATAGGTTTAAAAGTTTTGTATTTCCATTTACCAATACATGGTCAGTGATTTTTTGAATGTAAATAGATGTTGAGAAACCCAGAAGGGTATAGACCAATGCTCCTATAAAAGCTTGAATTAATACAGTCCCGTGGGGTTTCAACAAAAACCAAAACCTTTTGAAAACAGACACTTTTTCGTTTCCTTTTTCAAAACTCTCATTTGGTAACAACAATATCAAAACACCGGTCCATTCCTTTTTGAATTTGTCATGGCTTTGTTTTTCCATTTTTCCAGAACCGGGATCCATGATTCTGATAAAATTTTTGGTTACTTCATAAATCACAACATAATGGTGTAACCTTTCACGAACAATTACATGTGCGATTGCAGGTTTAGGTATCTTGAAGAGGCTTTCAAAATCACCTCGAACACCTTTGGCATCAAATCCTATTTTTTCTGCGGCTTTAATTAATCCATAAACATTTGTGCCTTTTTTATCTGTACCTGCATACTGTCGGATTCTAGAAATGGGGATGTCCAAGTTATGGTTGGCGGCAATTGAGGCTAAACAAGTAGCTCCGCAATCTGTAATATCGTGTTGTTTAATTGCTGTTCTTCCCATCTCAATTAATTGAAGTCATTTGTTTGACTGTAGGGTTTATCCAATTATCAACTTTATCATAAAGTAGTTGGTACAGTGACCGCTCTGTAAGTTCAAATCGGGCATTTAGTGTCATTCCTTTTTTAATAGTTCCCCTTGTACCATTTTTAAGTTCCAAAAACATTTCATTAATGCTACACCTTACCTTAAATACAGGTCGGTTTTCAATAATTTCAATGTCTTGTGATATGTCTAAAATTTTGCCAGTGGCCAACCCCCATTGGTTATAATTGAAAGCATCAATTTGAAAATTTATCGGTTTGGACTTATTAATAAAACCAATATCCATGGGGTTTACATAGCATTCAACCAATAAATTGGTATCTGGCGAAATCTCAGCTAAAATGGTGCCTGAAGTTATATTGCTGCCCTTTTCCACACCAATAAGATTTACCAATGAGCCAGAGACAGGCGCGATTACATTGTGATTGTTTTTATTTTGAAGAAACTGAGCGCTCTTGTTTAGAATTATTTCTAAATCATACTTTAATTGGGTTAATTCTGACTGCCACCTATTTTGCTGTTGTTTTTTAAACATATTAAAGGAACTACCTGCTAAGTCATATTCCAATTTGATGTTTTCAAATTCTGCTTTTGCAATGACTCCTCTATCCAAAAGCCTCTCATTTCGATTAAAATCAATTTTCACTTTTTTTATTCGGGTCTTATGATCAGAAGAAATTTCCAAAAAATGTGCATAATCCTTTCTGTATTTGCCAGATTGGAGACTGTCATTTTCAATATTTCTTGTTTTAAGTAAATACTGCAGATCCTTTATTTGTTTTGACAGTCTAATAGAGTCATATTGATTAAGCTTAATCTGCTCATCAAGAATTTTGTTTTCAATTTTAAGAATCACGTCTCCTTTATGCACATATGAATTGCTCCTTAAATTGGAAGACACTACTTTTCCCGAATTAAGACTTGTAATTGGTATTCGTTCAGTGTGAGGCTTTACTAGTCCTCTTGAGGTGGTATAGAGGTTTATTTTTATAAACGGAAGCGAAACAAAAGCCAATATAATAAATACAAGTACAAATGTGTAAATGGCTTGGTTTTTCACCTCGTTTTTTGGGATGAATGCCTGACTCGTATTTTCAAGGATTTCTTTTGGAAAAATTTGCATGGACGGAATGTCCTAGCAAAAAGCAATACATACAAATGAAACTAGCCTAGATTTATAAAAATCCAGCGTATTTATAAATTTGACCTTGATTAATTAAGAATGAGTTTATTGGAGTAAGCTGATGTTACATTAAAATGATTTTCAATCTTCCAACTTCCTACGCTTTCGCTCTTTTTGTAGTAGTCCCAATTCCCTGGAGGTTTGCCCAGCAACAGAAGTGTTTTCTTCCGCACGTCTAATTAAATAGGGCATAACATCTCGAACAGGGCCATAAGGCACATATTTTACCACATTAAATCCATGTGCTGCCAAGTTGTAGGTAATATGGTCGCTCATACCGAACAATTGCCCAAACCAAACCCTTGGATCGTTGGGCTCGAGTTTATTTTGCTCCATTAAATCGATCAGTTTGTGGCTGCTTTGCTCGTTGTGGGTACCGGCAAACACACTAAATTGCTCCAAATGCTCCATTAAATAGGCAATGGCAGAATCAAAATTTTGGTCGGTTTCTTGTTTGGATTTGCAAATAGGGCTTTTATATCCCTTTTCGACGGCACGTTCGTTCTCTTTTTCCATATAGGCGCCGCGAACTACCTTGGCCCCAATTTTAAAGCCTTCTTTTGACCCTTTTTCAAATAGCTCCTTTATATAATCCAAACGGTCCCATCGGTACATTTGAAAGGTATTGAATACAATCGCCTTCTCTTTGTTGTACTTCTGCATCATTTCCAACACCAAGTCATCGGCAGCTTTCTGCATCCAACTTTCTTCTGCATCTATCAACAGGCAAACATCGAGATCATGTGCTTTTTTACATACCTTATCAAATCGAGCCACAATTCTATCCCAGGCAACTTCTTCATCCGAGGTCAGGTCCAGCCCTGCACTCATCTTTTCAAAGAGTTTAAAACGTCCAAAACCAGTAGGTTTGAACACAGCGAATGGCATAGCATCCTTTTCTTTGACAAAATCCAGGATTTCCAAGGTTTTTTCAAGGGCAAAATCAAACTGATTGTCCACTTCCTTACCTTCAGCGGAATAATCCAAAATGGAACACACGCCCTTTTCGTACATTTTATCGATTATGGGCAAACAGTCCTTTTCACTGACCCCACCACAAAAATGGTCGAATACCGTGGCTCTAATAAGCCCTTCAACAGGCAAGTGGGCCTTAATGGCAAAATTGGTTACCGCCGTACCGATGCGAACCAAAGGTTCGTTGGCAATCATTTTAAAAAGAAAATAAGCTCTTTCCAAATCGGAGTCAGACTTGAGCTCAAAAGCTATTGCAGTATTCTCAAAATTAGGTTGCATTCTTGGTAATCCTTTAAAGATCCAAATATAAGTACGGAAATTAGAATGATATCTATAAAAATAGTCTTTATTTAGCGGTGTAATTCAGATTATGGAATCAGTAAAATCACAGTCTTACGAGGTCTTTGTAAATGAGTTGGGGGAAGCTGCATTGAATCAGCATGTTGCCAAACGCGGCTATTCCAAAATATTTGTTTTGGTGGATGAAAACACCAAGAAATTTTGTTTGCCACAGTTTCAAAAAATGTTTGAACATTCCATTGATGATATTTTTGAAATTGAATCGGGAGAAGAGAACAAACACATACAAACTTGCCTAAAAGTTTGGGAATTCCTTTCCAATGAAGATGGAGACCGAAAAAGCTTGTTGATCAACCTTGGTGGCGGCGTGCTTACCGATTTGGGAGGATTTGTGGCTTCCACTTTTAAAAGAGGCATTGATTTTATCAACATCCCCACTACCCTACTTTCCATGGTCGATGCGTCCATTGGAGGCAAAACAGGAGTTGATTTAGGGAGCTTGAAAAATCAGATTGGAGTGATCAATCAACCGCAAATGGTACTGGTTTTCCCTTCATTTTTAGAAACGTTGGAATCCAGACAAGTGACCAGTGGTTTTGCTGAAATGTTGAAGCACGGTCTTATTAAAGATCAAGAATATTGGGAGCAATTAAAGACCAATGAAGATTTTGTTGATGCCAAAAGCATTCAAAAATCGATAGCCATTAAAAATGAGGTGGTTTTGCAGGATCCAACCGAAAAGGGTATTCGAAAAATATTAAATTATGGCCATACCTTGGGTCATGCCATTGAATCCTATTGTTTGGAGAATTACGACAAGAAGACTTTGCTTCATGGGGAGGCCATTGCCATCGGAATGATTCTGGAAGGATACCTGTCGCATGAATTGACCGGCTTATCTAAATTGGCATTGGAGGATATCAAGCAAACTTTTTTAAAGCATTTTGAAAAGGTGGAATTTGATGGAAACGATATAGATGCCATTTTAAAACTGCTCAAATACGATAAGAAAAACTCACATGGCGATATTAATTTTGTGCTCTTGCAATCCATTGGAGTTGCTGTAACCGACATTAAAGTTCCAGAAAATCTGTTCGATAAAGCTTTTGCTTACTACAAAGAATAAGCGATTCACCTACTACTTTTTTTCATTTACAACTCTTTGTACGGGCCGATAAGAAAATAGTCTAGCTTAGAAATGCAATTAATAACTAACCATTATGAAACGCATTCTCATCGACTACAAAAAATTGGACCACAAAGCAGCGTCCGCATTAATCGACTCATATCCTGATGGTTATGGAGACGATGATATCATTATTTTTAAAAAACCAAATGGGGAAATCATAGAAGCTGTGGAGGTACGTACTGACGATACCGTCTATTTGGTAAAAATTAGCAAGAGTCTTTCCAATTTTATTGCCAATTTTGATGAAATCATCGAAAAGGAATTGGATAAGGAATTGGTTCCTGAAGCCGCTGTGGATTTTGATGCACCATCCTTTGAGGAAAATGACCTTGAGGCCGAAAATTTGGAGAGCGATTATTGATCGCTTAGTTCATTTTTAAATAACGCTCCCTTATTATACGGGAATGATGGGCCTGATGTCCGCTGATGATAAAACCCAAAGCACGCACACTCATTCGGGAACCACTGGCAACACCAATACGAAGCAATGCGGCTTCATCCATACTATTGAACAAAGCAAGGGTCGATGCCCGGACAACTTTATACTCGTTTCGTAAGCTTTCCAAACTGCGACTTGAGGCATTGGAATTTGGAACATAAAGATCTTGATCAAAACCAGGAAGATCGGTTTTGTCATTTCTGGCAAAACGAAGTGCACGATACTGAAAAATCCTTTCGGTGTCAATAACGTGCACTATCGCTTCTGCCAATGTCCATTTGCCTTCAGCGTAAGCGAAACTCAATTTATTTTCTGGAATTTGGTCCAAAAGCGACAAAAAATCTTTTTTGCCCGTTTTTAAACCCGACAATAATTCTATTTCACCTAAAGCAAGAATATAGGTGTGGTAAAAATTATTGTATTCAGAAGTTGGAAGTTCCGAACGCAACATAACAAACGGAAATTAATTCTATAGTTCGTTGAAAATAGTATGCATCAAACGTTTTTTGTCGTTGATGCTCTCTTCCAAGGAAATCATGGTCTCTGTTCTGCTGATACCGTCAATATCATCAATTTTAAAGATGATGTTTTTGGCATGCGTGGTATCCTTTGCTCTTATTTTACAGAAAATATTGAATTTTCCGGTTGTGATGTGAGCAACGGTTACATAAGGTATCTGGCTAAGTCTTTCCAATACAAACTTGGTTTGGTGGGTCTTCTCCAAGAAAATACCAACATAAGCAATAAAGGAATATCCTAATTTAACATAGTCCAAGGTTAAAGAAGAACCTTTAATGATTCCTGATTCTTCCATTTTTTTAACCCGAACATGCACTGTACCTGCGGAGATCAACAACTTCTTGGCGATATCCGTAAAAGGGGTACGAGTGTTATCGATTAGCATATCTAAGATCTGGTGGTCGATTTCGTCTAGCTTAACTTTGGTCATTATATTTAATTTTGCAGCAAAATTAGTTGAAAATAGAAATTTACGTAATAAAAATGGTTCTTTTTTACATAAAATACAAGAACTCCCTAAAAATGATTGTTATACATCGAAATTTTGGAGCAATTCAAGAATCTTTTTGTCCTTAGATCCAAATCCAAAATCCTTGGAATCAACACATTCTATTAGCTTATGACCAAAATAACCCTCCAAGGTGCCTTTTTCGGCTATTTCGGGTATAAATTCAATTTTATCGTCAATCAGCACTTCCTTAAACCGAATTCCTACCTTCTCCCCTTCTTTAAAACTAGTATTTACTTTATTTGAGTGCAAAACGATCACATCAAAAAACAACTTACGGTTTTCCGGGATTTTAAAATAATCGTTGGTACTGTACTCATGAACTTGGTTGTCCGCAATGGTTTTTAAACCTTTGATCAATGCATGAAAGATGTATTCCCGAGTTTTTTCACGTTCATAATCTTCTGGATAATGACCTGCTTCAAACAAAATGGTTGGAGTTCCCGTGGTTTGAAAACTATCCCCTGTACAATTTTCATTAAAACCATCATCATATCGCCCTACTTGACCGGGAATACGTTCCTGCAGGTCTGAATTCATGGCTACAATCAATTTCATGGCCGCTTCCCGTGTTGGGGTAATATCTCTTTCAAAGTTACTGGATGGTGACAAAAAAGAAACGGTAGCCG
This sequence comes from Allomuricauda sp. NBRC 101325, assembly GCF_030268205.1. Lineage (GTDB taxonomy): Bacteria > Bacteroidota > Bacteroidia > Flavobacteriales > Flavobacteriaceae > Flagellimonas. The sequence continues at coordinate 327,337 of NZ_BSQF01000003.1, read as the reverse complement.
GCTTTGGATTATTTCCTGCACTAAATAGCGTGCGCTGATCGTGTAGATTAAAACAATAATCTGGTTTAAAATTTTTGAACAGTTTGCGTAATGCCTGACTCTCAGGCTGCGTCCTTTCTTTTGCATCACGGTTCAGATCAATCTCATTGTGGTTTATTCGAGTATAAGCTTCGGCTCCATCTGGATTTAAAATCGGAACCACGCATATGGTGCACTTATTTAAAATATGTTTTGCCAGTGCATCATTGGATTGCAAAAAATGAATCAAATCGCAAACTGCCTTCGTGGTCGTAGATTCATTACCGTGCATTTGCGACCACATCAACACTTTAAATTTCCCCTGGCCAAACTGAAATGCAGGAATATTTTCTCCTTTTACAGACTTACCTATATATATAGGTGCGGCATGAATTTTAGACAAGAAAAGATGTTGTAATTGTGCAAGGGTAACATATCGCCCCTTTATTGAATCCTCTTTATAAAAGGAATGATCCACCATGAATTTGATTTTAATATTTACAAAAGTAATCAAGCCGTTGTTTACATATGTAACAATGAAAATATTAAAATAGTTAACTATTGTAAACTACAGAAAGATAGTTTTTAGCTCGAAAGTGACATTTGTAACTGCTTATTGAAAAACTCAAATTATATTATTGTATTTCAGTTACTTTACTTATATTATATAAATATAAGCTTTCAGTTTTTCCGTATATATTTTCAAATTACCCTTGTAAATTCATTCACTTGCTCTATATTTAATCCTATTAATTTACATATGTAAATATGGATATTATCGACAGGGTAAAGCAAGTGATTGAACATTATGGCTTATCGGTATCGGCCTTTGCCGATGAGATCGGCGTACAACGCTCAAGTATGTCCCATTTATTAAATGGAAGAAATAAGCCTAGTTTGGATTTTGTAATGAAGCTTGTGGATTCCTACCCTGAGGTAAATTTATATTGGCTCTTAAAAGGTGAAGGTGAGTTTTTGGTAGGTGAAGGTCCTGCAGAAACATACGTGGACACGTCCATACAATTTCCTGATGAAACCCTTGAATTGGAAAAAAAGATTCCTACACCGAAAACCTCTACCGCAAATCCACAAGGGCCAGTTAAAATTGTGTGGTTTTATTCGGATGACACTTTTAAAATATTCGACCCTAAAAACGATTGAACCTTTCGTCTTCTTTCCGTTACTTTGTAGGTATGATTAGGAATCTTCTTTTTGGGGCTTTTTTTATACTTATCTGGGCCTGCGGACCACCGCCAGAACGCAACTGTTCAAATTTTAAAACCGGAAAATTTTCTTTTACCACTACCATTGATGGGGAAGAAAAGAAAACCATATTTACAAGGTATGAAGATGTAGAGGTTGATGAATTTGAGGGGAAAGTGGATTCTTCTTCCATTCGATGGATCAATGATTGCGAATATGTGCTTAAGAATATCCGTCCAAAAAATAAGGAGGAGGAAAAGTCGATCCATATTAAAATTTTGACCACGGCCCAATCTTCCTATACATTTGAGTATAATGTAATAGGAGATACAAGAAAATTTAAAGGAACAGCCCATAAAGTAGACTGACCATGTTCGATATTTTTGCAAGCCCAGATGCCTGGATGGCATTGTTGACCCTTACTTTTTTGGAAATTGTATTGGGGATTGACAACATAATCTTTATTTCCATTGCCGCTGGTAAATTGGAAAAGAAAAATAGGCGCAAGGCGACCAATATAGGATTGTTGTTGGCCATGGTAATGCGAATTATTTTATTGTTCGGGATTACATGGCTTACCAAAATGAAAAAGCCCTTTTTGGTTTTGGATGAATCTTGGATCTCTGGAGGAATCAGTTGGCAAGCGGTTATTCTGTTCGGTGGCGGACTTTTTCTATTGTATAAGAGCACGCACGAAATCCATGAAAAAATTGAAGATCGCGGTCATGATGAACGTGAGGTCACAAAATCCCGATCTTCATCACTCACGAATGCTATTGTTCAGATTACCGTAATCAATATTGTATTTTCCTTTGATTCCATTTTAACGGCCATTGGAATGACGAACGGGATTTCTCCAGACCCCAATGATGCCCTGATTTTGATGATTACTGCAGTAGTGATTTCGGTAATGATCATGATGCTGTTTGCAAATCCTGTTGGAGAATTCGTGAACGAACACCCATCCATACAGGTATTGGGGCTCTCTTTTCTAATTTTGATAGGGTTTATGTTGATTGCGGAGTCAGCACATTTATCCCATTTAGTGATTTTTGATAACGAAGTCGGTGCTATACCCAAAGGGTATTTGTACTTCGCTATCGCATTTTCGCTAATGGTGGAATTTATCAACCTCCGGATTCAGAAAAACAAATCTACGGAAGAAGAGCAATTGGAAAATCATTAATTTGGTCGCTGATACGCCAATTGTGGATTTTCTTTTTTGTGTTTCTTGAACAAACCTTGCTGTTGCTTCACTGTTAATGTACTACCGTCATGGCTCCATCCGGGAGGGCCAAAAATGTACATCAGTTTGTGCTTTAGGCTTTTCACTTTCTTGGTGTCGTTCCAGATATCTTTGAACTCATGGGTAAGAATCACAACGGGGTTGTACGATTCTGGAGCATGGATTACACCGTATTTCACTTCAATATCATCATCCAACTCTTTCCATGTTCCGAATATTTTATCGAAAAAATTCAGGAAACCACCATGGTTTTTATCCAAATACTCCACATTTTGTGCATGGTGTACTTGGTGCATGGTGTGGGTGTTCATGAATTTTTCCAAAAACCCTAGTTTTGGAACGTATACAGAGTGTAATTGAAACTGCCACAAAGCCTCTATTCCCAAACAAACCAAAACCATTTCTGGTGGAAATCCGATCGCCGGCATCCAAATGTAAAAGAAGGGTTTGTATAAAATAGTGAACCAACCGTTCCTTATGGCAGTCCCCAAATTAAAATTATCTGAAGAATGGTGCACAATATGCGCGGCCCATAATATTCGAACTTCATGATTGGCCCTATGAAACCAATAATAGGTAAAATCATCTGCTAACTGACAAAGTATCCACACATACCAAGCATAACCAAAAGACTCGTATCCTAAAATATTGGTGCGCACCCCTGCTACCTCCGGATTAAAAAGTTCATAAGTTCCTTCAAAGAGAGCAATGGCAAATACCACTTTAAAAAGCGGTCCTAAAATGGCTGAGCCAATTCCCATAAATCCACTGGCGGCCAAGTCCTTCCAATTGTACAGGTGATCGTCATCGTGGGTTTTGCTGTAAGTTAATTCGAGTAAAATAAAGGCAATAAAAACTGGTACACCATATACCAGGGGGTTTGTGAAATCCATATAGAATAATTGAGCAGTCTGCTTTAGTTATGTGACAGGGGAAAAATAGGTAGAAAAAGCGTCAAAACAAAGCAGTTTGATCATTACCGTCATTCTTTGTGCCTATATCGTTATTTGTATTGTCTATTTGCTCCTCATCCACTACCTCAATATCCTCTGCAAGTTGCTCCTCTGGCTCTTCAAAAGGAAGTGGTTCCAAAAGGCTGATTGTTTTCACTTTTTCTGGGGTAAGTTGATTACCCAAGGCCTTTATGCCTTTAATGGCAATAAATTCTTCGACGTCGACCTGTAGGTTCGGCTTGGCATCCTTTCCGCGAGGTTTTACAAATTCAATCTCCAATTGTGGGCGCCAATCTGTGGAAACCAATTCCATGTGGGATTTAGGACTTTCGGATATTGCCACTTCTTCTTTGCTGGGATTTTCAATCAAAAATCTTTTAAGGTAATAACGTTCCTTCTCGCCTTCAAAATGCACCACCGAGATGGGTTTGTTCGGATTCCATTTCTCCAATATGATCATATCGTCATTAAAACGGGTAAGCAAATCGGGAATAATGGTTTTTACGATTCCTTTTTGTTCCACTACCAAAAGTTGGTCATCTCCTTTAAATTCTCCCAACAACTCTCCTCTTCCGTCCACGTTTAGGCGACTGACCACATCATCGAACCAAATTTTTCTTGGTTTAAGGGTGGAAACACCTTTCTCTTTAAGTTCTACACGTTTAATTGGATATTTGGTGACCAAATTCCCTTTGGAATCCCTTCCTTTGATCAACACATCGGAAAAATCGAGATCCCATTTCAATTTTTTAATGCTGCCCGATTGGCGCAATAGTACGGTTATGACCTCTGCCTCGCCGTTCGGATTCGCTGAAAAATAAAGTACTTCGGCAGAGGTTTTGTCCCCTGTTAATTGATACATCTTGTCGCGGGTAATGCTCGTAACATTAAATCGCTTGATGTAACTGGGGCCTCCCTTCATTAGCTTGTACACCATATTATAAGTGGTGCGTTTGTCCTTTTTCTTAAAGACAGCTACGTGGATAATGTTTTTGCCCACAAATACTTTTGAATCCACCTTGGTGACCATCATCTCCCCTGTTTGGGTAAAGACAATTATGTCATCGATATCGCTACAATCGGTAACGTATTCATCGCGTTTTAACGAGGTTCCAACAAAACCTTCTTCACGATTGACATACAATTTTGTGTTGCGAATAACCACTTTAGTGGCTTCAATATCATCAAATACTTTAATCTCAGATTTACGCTCTCTACCTTGACCGTATTTCTTTTTAAGTTCTTTGAAATAGTCAATGGCAAAATCTACCAAATGCTCCAAATGATGTTTGGTCTGGGCTATTTTTTCTTCCAATCCATCAATCAATTGTTGCGCTTTTTCCAAATCGAATTTGGAAATACGCTTGATTCTAATTTCCGTCAAGCGCGTAATGTCATCGGTGGTTACTTCTCTTTTCAGGTGGCCGATGTGCGGTTTCAATCCTTTGTCGATTGCAGAAATTACCCCTTCCCAAGTTTCCTCTTCTTCAATATCGCGGTAAATCCTATTTTCAATGAAAATACGTTCCAAAGAAGCAAAGTGCCACTGTTCCTCCAACTCACTCAGTTGGATTTCAAGTTCTGCTTTAAGTAACTCAACGGTGTTTTCGGTAGAGCGTTCCAGCATTTCCTTTACTCCTATGAATAAAGGTTTGTTATCTTCAATTACACAACCTAAGGGTGATATGGATGATTCACAAGCTGTGAAAGCATAAAGCGCATCAATAGTCTTGTCTGGAGAAATGCCGGTGGGCAAATGCACCAAGATTTCAACCTCTGCAGCAGTGTTGTCCTCAATCTTTTTAATTTTTATTTTCCCCTTTTCGTTAGCCTTTAAGATGGAGTCAATTAAAGAGGAAGTATTGGTGCCATAGGGTATTTCGTTGATGACCAAGGTGTTTTTGTCCAGAGTCGAAATTTTGGCCCTTACACGTATCTTGCCTCCACGCATTCCTTCATTGTAATTGGTAACGTCGATGATACCAGCAGTTGGAAAATCTGGATATAATGTAAAGCGCTTGCCTCTCAAGTGACTAATGGAGGCATCTATCAATTCAATAAAATTGTGCGGCAATATTTTTGTGGAAAGACCAACGGCAATCCCTTCTGCACCTTGTGCCAATAACAGGGGGAATTTTACTGGAAGGTTGATGGGTTCCTTTTTTCTCCCATCATACGAAAGTTGCCACTCGGTAATTTTCGGACTATAAATTACTTCAAGGGCAAATTTGGAAAGTCGAGCTTCAATATATCGAGAAGCCGCGGCACCGTCCCCGGTTAAAATGTTTCCCCAGTTTCCTTGTGTATCAATCAATAAATCCTTTTGCCCAATCTGCACCATGGCGTCCGCAATACTGGCATCCCCGTGAGGATGGTACTGCATGGTGTGCCCCACCACATTGGCCACTTTGTTGTAGCGACCATCGTCCAGCTCTTTTAAGGAATGCATGATCCTGCGTTGAACGGGTTTGAATCCGTCTTCGATGGCAGGAACGGCACGTTCCAAGATTACATAGGAAGCATAATCCAAAAACCAATCCTTGTACATTCCGGTAACCTTTACCAGACTGTCTTGGGGTTCTTCTTGGTTTTCTAAACCTTCATCGTTCAGTTCTTCGTTCTCTTCCATTTAGAAGGGAGGCATTTGTTTGGTTTATAGTTGGTTTTCTTCGACTAAGTCAAGTTCTACTTTAAGATTATTGATGATAAATTCCTGTCTATCGGGCGTATTTTTACCCATGTAGAACTGCAACAGGTTATCTATGCTCATCGCTTTGTCCAGCATTACAGGCTCCAAACGAATGTCGTCCCCAATAAAATGTTTGAACTCATCCGGAGAAATTTCCCCTAATCCCTTAAATCGGGTAATTTCTGGTTTACCAGATAGCTTTTGGATGGCATTTCTTTTTTCTTCTTCGCTATAGCAATAAATCGTCTCCTTTTTATTGCGCACCCTAAACAATGGGGTCTGAAGAATATATAAATGGTTTTCTTTAATCAATTCTGGGAAAAACTGCAAAAAGAAGGTGATCAACAACAATCGAATGTGCATACCGTCCACATCGGCATCGGTTGCGATTACAATATTGTTGTAGCGCAAGTCCTCCATGGATTCCTCAATATTAAGAGCCGCTTGCAACAAATTGAATTCTTCGTTCTCGTACACAATCTTTTTGGACATTCCGTAAGAGTTCAATGGCTTACCTCGAAGACTGAACACTGCCTGGGTATTTACATCCCTAGATTTGGTAATGGAACCGGATGCGGAATCCCCCTCCGTGATAAATAAAGTGGTTTCCAATCTTCTGTCCATTTTCATGTCTTGCAGATGCACACGACAATCCCGAAGCTTTTTATTGTGAAGACTTGCCTTCTTGGCACGCTCACGAGCAAGTTTTCGAATTCCTGAAAGTTCCTTACGTTCTTTTTCTGCTTGAACAATTTTCCGTTGAAGTGCCTCGGCCGTCTGAGGATTCTTATGCAAATAATTGTCCAGCTGGGTGCCCAGAAAATCGTTGATATATGTTCGTACCGTGGGAAGCTTTCCTCCCATATCGGTAGAACCCAATTTGGTTTTGGTCTGACTCTCAAAAACAGGTTCCATCACTTTTATGGAAATCGCGGAAATGATAGACTTACGAACATCGGAAGCATCGTAATTTTTTCCGTAGAAATCCCGGATGGTCTTTACCACAGCTTCACGGAAAGCCGCTTGGTGTGTACCTCCTTGTGTGGTATGTTGTCCATTAACGAAAGAATGATATTCCTCACTATATTGGGTTTTGCTATGGGTCATCGCAACCTCGATATCGTCCCCTTTTAAGTGGATGATAGGATATAAAAAATCGTCTCCGTTATTATTGTCTTCCAATAAATCCTTTAATCCATTTTCGGAATAGAATTTTTCCCCATTAAAAACAATGGTAAGACCAGGATTGAGGTAGACGTAGTTTCTGAGCATGCGTTCCACATACTCATTTCGGTATTTGTATTTTTTGAAAATGGTCTCGTCTGGCGTGAACGTTACCTTGGTACCTCTTCTTCTGGAAGATTCTTCCAAAAGTTCTTCATTGGTAAGGTTTCCCGTTTCAAACTCAGCAGATTTTGATTGGCCATCCCGATTGGATTCCACTCGAAAATAGGTGGAAAGAGCATTTACGGCTTTGGTACCAACCCCGTTCAAACCAACGGACTTTTTAAAAGCACGGGTATCGTACTTACCTCCCGTGTTCATCTTGGAAACTACATCCACCACTTTTCCCAAAGGAATTCCACGACCGTAGTCGCGAACATGTACCGTATTTTCCTTGATGTTGATTTCGATGGTCTTCCCTGCGCCCATCACAAACTCATCGATACAGTTGTCGATGACCTCTTTTAGTAGGATGTAAATTCCGTCATCGGCGGAAGAACCATCACCCAATTTTCCAATATACATCCCGGGACGCATACGAATATGCTCCTTCCAATCCAGTGAACGGATATTATCTTCAGTATATTGGGTATCTGCCATAAGTTTTGGGTTAATCCATGCAATTTAAAATTTAGGGGCAAAAATAAAAGGGTGAACAGTAGAAAGTAATCAACAAACGCTGTTGATAGGGTGCTTTTTTCACTTAAATCATCAGATAGTGTTATGGACAATCATCAAAACCAGTTGATGGATTGAAAGATTCGGTTGCATTTCCGATTATCTCATCGGTTATTAAATTCCCATACGTTTCGAAAACTAATTTCAAACCACAAAAATTGGAAAGCATATCATTATACTGGATACCTATATAAATAGTATTTGAAACGGTTGGAGAACCCATATTTTCCAAATTTGCAAGCCCATCTAAATTCAACAAAACTGGATTGTTGGTAATTTCTATACTTCCGTCCAAAGCGGTGGTTAAGCTCTCCAGCCCATCCAAACCCCCTAATTTAAGGTTACCATCAATTTCTAGGTCTCCCCAAGTGAAAGCCATGGATGAAGTTCCCAAAGATTGCAAATTATCCAAACCTGTAAAATCAATCAAGGAATCGTTGGTCTCTATTTTCAAGGCACCACCGATTGAGGTTAAATTATTCAATCCTTCAAGATTTGTGAGCAAATCGTTTGAACGAACAGTAAGGTCTCCATTAATTATTTGCGTTAAGCTATTCAAACCAGACAAGTCAATCAATTTATAATTTGTCTCAATTGAAACATCTCCTGCCACACTGGAGAGATTTTGTAATCCAGAAAAGGAGGTCAATTGTGGGTTGGTGGTTATTGATAGGAAACTTAAAATTTCAATTTGAGTAAAAACTTCAAGGGTTCCCAATTGAAAATTAGCGCTTATGGATAAACCTCCACCAATTTGAGTTATTTGGTTTAGCCCTTCAATAGATGTCAATAGCAAGTTTCCTCGAATTATAAGATCATTGCTAATCGAAGTTAGAGATTCCAAAGGCGATAAATCTACAATGGTAGAAGGATCGTTGGAGTCACTGATGGATAAAGTTCCGTTGACCACCGTATAATTTTGTGCACCAAAATCATCCACTTCTTGTTGAGAGGTTAAAATCAAATCCCCTGTATAAATTTTTTGTTGTGGTTCAGGTTCCAATGTGGTAAACTGCTTTTGAGCGCCGTATGCAGTACCCTTGCTGTTAATTGCATATGAACGGGCATAATAGGTGGTGTTGGATTCCAAATTTGTAAGTGTGACATTAAAATCACCAGTACCTGAACCTGCATTCTCCTTGTTGTTCGAAGTAGTTGGATTTGAGCTAGCACCCCAAACCACTCCTTTTTCCGTCACGGTTGCTCCTCCATTATTACTTACAGCGCTACTGATCGTTACTGAAGTTTCTTCAATGTTTGAGATTTCGACCGTAGCTAGGGTAGGTAGTTCAACAACTATATCCTCTGTATCCTCTGAGGAATCTGAGCTTGAACAAGAAATAAATAAAAAAATAAGGGTAAAAACTGAAAGTAAGTTTAGTTTCATGTAAGGTTAAGTTTAGCCACAAAGAAAGAAAAATTTTATAGAAAGGAATATGACTTTCGATGAAATCCTAATTTCAATTGATGACTTTTTTCTTTCCTTGAATGGATAGAAATGTGACCCCAAAAATTACAACCGCCATTCCCAATAATTGCCAAAGGGTCAATTTTTCATCTAAAAAAATGAATGCCAATAAGATAGTGGAAATCGGCCCTAAACTTCCTAATATTGAAAAATTAGAAGCTCCTAAGCGTTCGATAGCAGCTGACACCAAAAAAGATGGAATTAGTGTGGCGATTATGGCCATGGCAAATCCGTAGGCATAAACAGGCCAAGGATAATCCATAAATCCCCAATTTCCATCAACCAAATAATGCAAAACGATGCAAAAGGTAGAAACAATCATGGCGTAGCAGGTAAAGCGAAGCACTCCAAGTTTAGGAATCAACCAGCCACTGCCCACCAAATATGATGCATAGGTAATGGCACTCAGCAATACTAAAAATCCGCCCCATAAAACTTGATTTCCAGCCACATCCAATTCATCCCAAAATGTAATGAGTACGCCCAAATAGGTAATGAGAATCGCTATAAACTGTACTTTAGAAATCCTTTGTTTGAAAATGATCCACGAGAGAAAAACCACAATTGTTGGATACACAAACAGAATGATCCGTTCCAGTCCCGCTTTGATGTAGTTCAGTCCTAAAAAATCAAAATAACTGGCTAAATAATAACCAATGAATCCAAAAGCGAACAACCAAGCGTAATCTTTGACTTCAATTTTAATCGCAGGCTGCTTTTTACGAATCAAAAATAAGATCAGAATGTAAAATGGGAGCGAAAACAGCATGCGGAACAACAGTAAATCCAACGTATCCACTTCATATTGATACGCCAGTTTCACCATTACAGCTTTAGAAGAGAATAAAACTACTCCCAGAATGCCGTAAAAAATTCCTAAGCTTTTGTTGGACATGAAGTAAAACTACTCCCTCCGCATAATTTTAGTAAAGTAAATGATTTGGAATTACAATGTTCAACCCTTACACGTTGAACCTAAAGTGCATCACGTCACCATCTTTTACCACATATTCCTTACCCTCAACACGCATACGGCCAGCCTCTTTTACCTTGGCTTCACTACCGTATTGAATGTAGTCGTTATAAGCAATCACTTCGGCACGGATAAATCCTTTTTCGAAATCAGTGTGAATAACCCCAGCAGCTTGCGGTGCAGTTGCGCCAACTGGAATGGTCCATGCACGAACCTCTTTTACCCCTGCCGTGAAATACGTTTCCAAATCCAATAATTTGTAAGCCCCGCGAATCAATTTGGCTGAACCTGGTTCAGAAAGCCCAAGGTCTTCCAAGAACATTTGACGCTCTTCGTAGGTTTCCAATTCCGTGATATCAGCTTCGGTGCCCACTGCTAAAAAGATAACTTCTGCATTTTCGTTGGCAACGGTTTCCTTTACTTTTTCCACATAAGCATTTCCCTCAACCGCAGCACCTTCGTCCACATTGCAAACGTACATTACGGGTTTGTCTGTAATCAATTGCATGGGTTTCACGAACTCGATACGCTCATCTTCAGAAAGCTCAATGGCTCGAACCGAAGTTCCAGCTTCCAAACCATTTTTGAGCTTGGTCAAAACAGCTTCTTCTTTTTGGGCTTCTTTGTTTCCTGTTTTGGCAGCACGTTTTACTTTTTCAAGTTTCTTGTCCACGCTTTCCAAATCTTTCAACTGCAATTCCATATCAATGGTTTCCTTATCGCGGATAGGATCTACGGAACCATCAACGTGAACTACATTATCGTTATCAAAACAACGCAATACGTGCAGAATGGCATCGGTTTCACGGATATTTCCCAAAAACTGGTTTCCAAGACCCTCGCCTTTGCTTGCTCCTTTAACCAAACCGGCAATATCAACAATCTCTACGGTAGCTGGAATCACTCTTTCAGGATTCACCAATTCTTCCAGTTTTTGCAAACGGGTGTCGGGTACATTTACCACACCGATATTGGGTTCAATGGTACAAAAAGGGAAGTTGGCACTTTGTGCCTTTGCATTGGACAAACAGTTGAACAATGTTGATTTTCCTACGTTCGGCAATCCTACAATACCAGCTTTCATCTAATAAATTTGTGTTTTGAGGGTGCAAATATAAGTTGAAGTTTTGGTACTCGGTGCTAATACCCTTGAATCAATAAGTAAAGCCCCATAATCATAAGGGCTATCATGCCAAAAATGGCCACTAAAGACAGGATGCAGCCAATCTGCTTCCAAACACCTCTATATTCTTTTTCTTCTTTTTGCATAAAAAAACCCCGAACTTAAATTCGGGGCTAAATTACAAGTTTTTTATTCCCTATTCAGGGTGCATGAACCTCTGTTTTCCCAAAAGTTCTTCTTCTGTTTCTTCATGGTCCTCATCAGGCACACAACAATCTACTGGGCATACCGCCGCACACTGTGGTTCCTCATGGAATCCTTTACACTCCGTACACTTGTCCGGAACAATATAATATAGTTCATCGCTAACAGGCTCTTGGGCCTCATCGGCATTTACATCCTTACCATTCGGCAAAACCACATTGCCGGTCAACGAAGTACCATCACTGTATCTCCAATCATCCGCACCTTCATAAATTGCTGTGTTTGGGCACTCTGGCTCACAAGCACCACAGTTTATGCATTCATCTGTTATAATTATTGCCATATTTTCTTTTCCTTAATTAAGCTGATTCTTTTCAGCATGCTTACTTTTGACAAAAATAAACCCTACTAAATTAGTGTACAAATATAATGAGGTCGCATATGCAAACCATGGCAGCTTTTGTTAAACTCGGAAATTATCTCAGGATTTTTTGTGAAAATTATGACTCAGATAACGGAAATCCTGATGACGGATTGCTGCAAGCTAGCTACAGTGCCGAACAGCATAACGGCTGGTTTACAAGGGAAAACATCTTGTTTTCGCTGCAACAATGGGGAGATGCCTTGACCGAAGAAAACCTGTCTGAATGGTTGTCCCAATATGAAATTCAACCCGTGGCAACCCCTAAAACCATTGGAATTATAATGGCCGGAAACATTCCTTTAGTCGGTTTTCATGACTTTATCTGTGTTTTATTATCAGGAAATAAGGTGTTGGCCAAATTATCTTCCAATGATAAAATTTTGCTTCCTTTTCTCACCAACGTTTTAATTGAACAAGAACCTGAATTAAAGGGTTATATCAACTTTGTGGAAGGCAAAATGGAAGATTTTGATGCCGTAATCGCGACTGGAAGCAACAATACCAGTCGTTATTTTGAATATTATTTTGGGAAGAAACCGAACATCATCCGTAAAAACAGGAATTCGGTGGCCATCTTAACAGGCAATGAAACCTATGAGGAACTATTGGCTTTAGGGGAAGACATTTTCCGCTATTACGGACTGGGTTGCCGAAATGTATCCAAGATTTTTGTGCCCAAGGATTATGATTTTGAGCCGTTCTTCAATGCCATTTTTGAATTCAAGGATATCATCAACGAACACAAATACGCCAACAACTACGATTACAACAAAGCGGTATATCTGATGAGTGAATTCAAAATTTTGGATAATGGATTTTTGGTGCTCAAGGAAGATGAGAGCCTCTCCTCTCCTATTTCGGCTTTATTTTACACCTATTATGAAGATGAATCGGTTTTACGAGAGCAACTTAAAACAATGGATGAACAAATTCAATGTGTGGTTTCAGCTAAGGGAGATGTTCCTTTCGGGGCTACCCAAAAACCCAAATTAAACGACTATGCTGATGGTGTTGACACCCTAGAATTTCTGCTTCAATTATAAATATATTCATTGACCAAGATTCGTTTTTTCATCCAATAAATTTTTAGACCTTTACCTTTCAAATCATCACTATGAAAATGCACAATTTTAGCGCTGGCCCTTGTATTTTACCTAAAGAGGTATTGCAAAAGGCCTCCGAAGCTGTCGTAGAACTCGATGGCATTGGACTTTCACTTATAGAAATTTCCCACCGCAGCAAAGAGTTTGTGGCCATTATGGATAAGGCCCGTTCCTTGGCTTTGGAACTTTTAGGATTGGAGGGCAAAGGGTATCAAGCCGTTTTCCTTCAAGGTGGTGCAAGCATGCAATTTTTAATGACCGCTTTTAATTTGCTGGACAAAAAAGCAGGCTATGTGAACACGGGAACATGGAGCCAAAAAGCAATTAAGGAAGCTCGCTTGTTCGGAGAGGTTGTGGAAGTTGCCTCTTCCCAGGAAGATAATTTTAAATATATCCCAAAGGGATATAGCATTCCGTCCGATTTGGATTATTTGCACCTTACCTCTAACAATACGATTTATGGTACTCAAATAAAGGAGTTTCCTGAAACGGATGTGCCCTTGGTCTGTGATATGAGTTCCGATATTTTTTCAAGACAATTGGATTTCTCCAAATTTGATTTGATCTATGCTGGTGCACAAAAAAATATGGGACCAGCAGGAGCTACCTTGGTGGTGATTAAAGAAGATATGTTGGGGAAAGTTTCCCGTAAAATTCCTTCCATGCTCGATTATTCGGTACATGTGAGCAAGGAAAGCATGTTCAACACTCCTCCTGTTTTTGCGGTGTATGTTTCCATGTTGACCATGCAGTGGTTGAAAGATTTGGGAGGTATCGCTGCCATCGAAGAAATCAACGAGCGTAAAGCCAATCTTATTTATTCGGAAATAGAACTTAACCCAGTTTTCGCGGGATTTGCAGCCAAAGAGGACCGTTCCATCATGAATGCCACATTCAACATTACCGATGATGAACTAAAAGATGTTTTCGATGCCATGTGCAAAGAAGCTGGAATCAGCGGCATCAATGGTCACAGATCAGTAGGTGGATATAGAGCCTCCATGTACAACGCACTACCTATGGAAAGTGTTGGTGTATTGGTGGACATTATGAGTGAATTGGAAAAGAAAGGATAATTTAATTTCTAAAAGTTCAATTTTAAGTGTTGAGTATTGATCGAAGAAAGAAGTTTTGAGTTTTCGCTATTGATAATCAAGTTGGTCAAAAACTTGAAAGAGAACAATGAATATATTTTCGCCAATCAACTACTACGTTCCGCAACAAGCATTGGTGCCAATGTTGCTGAAGCTAGTGCAGGTCAATCCAAGATAGACTTTACTTCCAAAATAGCCATTGCCTCAAAAGAAGCAAGGGAAACTTGCTATTGGTTAAGATTAATCAAAGAGGGAAGTATAACTGATTTAGAGCTCAACACCTATTTAGACGAAATTGAACAAATCATCAAAATTCTGACCAAAATCGTTAAAACCAGTCAGGAAAGCATATAAAATTTAAAACTGATAACTAAACATTTATGAAAGTAATACTGGCAAACGACGGAATTGCTCAAGCAGGAATAGATTTGCTTGTAAAAGCAGGTTTCGAAGTAAAAAACACCCGTGTTGCCCAGGAACAGCTCGCTAATTATATCAACAAAAACAATATTGAGGGACTTTTGGTACGCAGTGCTACGGAAGTTTCCAAAGAAATCATAGACGCATGCCCAAATTTAAAATTGATTGGCCGCGGCGGGGTTGGAATGGACAATATTGATGTAGATTACGCCCAATCAAAAGGTATTCATATTTTTAATACCCCAGAAGCATCAGTAGATTCTGTTGCAGAATTTGTTTTTGCGCACCTTTTCGGAGCCGCCAGATTTTTGCACGATGCCAACCGAAATATGCCCTTGGATGGCGATAGTCAATTCAAAGCTTTGAAAAAAAGCTATGCAGGTGGTACTGAACTTAGAGGAAAAACACTAGGGATTATAGGATTTGGTCGCATTGGTCAAGCTGTAGCCAAAATGGCCTACGCACTAGGGATGAAAGTTATTTTTACAGATCATCATGTTTCCGACATTACTTTAGAGGTTCCTTTTTTTGATGGACAATCCATACGTTTTGAATTGCAAGTTTCGGAATTGGAAACGGTTTTAAAAGAAGCTGATTTTGTTACCATTCATGTACCTGCTCAAGAAAAGTATGTTCTGGGCAAAAATGAGTTTGAATTGATGAAAACAGGGGCAGGAATCATCAACACCTCACGTGGTGGGGTTTTGGACGAAGTTGCCTTGGTGGAAGCCTTGGATTCCGACCATCTCGCTTTTGCAGGATTGGATGTGTTCGAATCAGAACCCACTCCAGAAATTCAAATCTTGATGAATCCAAAAATATCCTTGTCTCCACATATTGGGGCTTCGACAAAAGAAGCTCAGGAACGAATTGGCATTGAACTCGCAAACAAGGTTATTAAATTACTAAAATAGCCCATTATAGAAGGGTTTTAATGGTTTTAAATTCCACTTTTTCGTACCTTGACCCTCTAACCTTAACTGAAAAAAAATGTCAGGATTATTAGATTTATTGAATAGCCCAATGGGGCAACAATTGGTAAGCGGAGTAGCTGGTCAAACAGGACAAGACGAGAAAAAAACCGCCGATGTATTGAGTATGGCCATGCCCTTATTGATGGGCGCCATGAAAAAAAATACATCAACTCCTGGAGGTGCACAAGGATTAATGAATGCACTTTCATCTAAACATGATGGTGGAATTTTGGACGATCTTGGTGGATTGTTCGGTGGTGGTGTGGATCAAAATGTAATGGATGATGGTGCTGGAATTTTAGGCCATATCCTTGGAGCTAAACAACCTCAGGTAGAAAATGCGCTCAGTAGTAAATCTGGAATCGATGCAGGAACCATAGCTCAAATCCTCAAAATTGCTGCTCCTATCCTTTTGGGATATTTGGGCAAACAAACAAAACAACAATCGGTTAATACACCCGACGGATTGAATGGTCTATTGGGTGGGCTTTTGGGTGGAGATAAGGCTGCCGCAAAACAACAATCGCTGGTTGAATCGTTTTTGGACAGTGATGGTGATGGTAGCGTTATTGACGATTTGGCAGGTATGGTCTTAAATAGTGGAGGAAAGAATAATAGTGGCCTTGGGGGTATGCTTGGCGGTCTTTTTGGAAAGTAATTTTTCTTTAAACATAGTTTAACAAAGCCATTTGAAGCATCAAATGGCTTTTTTTGTACCTTAAATACATGAAAAAGAAAATTGCAACTGCTATAGGAATTTTATTGATTTTGTTGACTTCATGCGCTACTCCAAAAGAAACAGTAAACGTTTCCGCTGATGAAAAAGCCCTTTTCAATTCTGATAATGAAGAGCCCGTCGAAATCTCTAATGAAGAAACCGAATACGAAATCATTATCATAGAACCAGGTTTTTACACGTGGTTAAATTCTATTGCGCGTCCCGAAGGGTATTATTCCCAATCTTATTTGGAAAACAGAAATGCCGTTATGGTCATCAATTGGAACCAAAGGGTATTGGATCCAATTCGATTCAACCCAAATTTATATGAGATGCAAATCAACTACGACCCGAATATTGATTATGGCTATGAAGTGAACTATAAACTCTACAATTATTTTATATACTTCCAACGAAAATACAACCAACGATTGGGCCCTTTTTTACCTAGAATATAATGTCCTATTTTTGCACGCAATTAATTCGTTCACATGCAAAAAATCAAAGACCGTTGGGAGATCTCAAGTAATTGGCAATTACTTTTCCCTTTTTTGGGAGCCTTTCTCACTTTTTTAACGGCATATTTAATTGCTCGTAGATTGCTCCATGCCATTGGTATGAACAACACTGCAGCAGAATGGATTTTTACAGGTACGGTTAGTATTTCAATCTTTTATATCCTAATTAAATTTTTTGTTTGGTGCTTTAAAAAGCTAGAAAACAGGTGGGTAGTTGAACAAAAATGGGAAATGATTGCCATTTTTATTGTTTTTGCCATTACAGGTAGCCTAGCAGGAAAATTGGCAGGACCATTGGTGCATTGGATAGGATTGGATGACGAAAATGTACCTAGCGGCATCTACTGGACCTGTAGAATTTTTATGATTTTCCCTATTTATCAAGTGCTTTTGGTGTGCATCGGATGGTTGTTCGGACAATTCAAATTTTTCTGGGCTTTTGAGAAAAAAATGCTCAAACGTATGGGATTGGGCTTTTTGGTGCCCTAGTTTAAGTTTTTGTTAACACAAAAATTCCCTGTGTGTTGGTTACATTTGCAGGAGATGACCTCAATCCTCCACAAAAAAACCACTTTTCTTCTATCCCTGATTTTAACCATAGGGATACTTGCTCCCTCGATTATAAAATTAGGACATGCCATTTATGAGCATAATTCGGAAAAACATTGTGTTGCCCAAGGAACGGTGCACATTCACGATGGGGATTTGGATTGTGACTTCCATGATTTCAATCTGGCCTCCAAAGTCCTTTTCTCCCCAATATTCGAAAATATCTCACTTGAAGTCCCGCACGTAAAACTTCAGGCCGAGTTTTATATTTCTTCCTTTAAACCCCATAAATTTTCGTACCACGCGCTCCGTGGTCCCCCAGTTGTTTCCTAATTATTGGATTTTTTTTTTAAACCTTTTAATTTTTACAATGAAACAACTTTATATTTCAATGCTAATTGCATTGATACCCTTATCTATATTCGCACAAAACACCATAACGGGAACGATTACCGATGTTGAAAATGGTGCACCCTTGGAGCAAGTATCCGTATATATTCCACAATTGGAAAATGGTACCGTTACTGATGAAACAGGCCATTTTACCTTAAAGAATTTACCCGAGGGCAACTATAAATTGGTTATTTCCTATATCGGTTATGAAACCTATTCTGCCACTTTTGAAATTGGATCCGGCACCAACAATTTTGATTACCAAATGGTAGCCTCTGCCATTGAAATGGATGAAGTGGTTTTATCCACCCCATTCCACAAACTTCAACGCGAAAATGTAATGAAAGTGGAGCAAAAGTCCATGGAAGAGCTCAAACAGCAAGGAGGCATTACCTTGTCTGAAGGAATTACCAATATTCCCGGTGTTTCTTCGGTTTCAACAGGTGTTGGAATCGGTAAGCCAGTGATTCGAGGGTTGAGTTTTAACCGTGTATTGGTGTACACACAAGGCGTACGCTTGGAAAACCAACAATTTGGTGGAGAGCACGGTCTGGGAGTAAATGATGCCGGTATCTCCAGCGTAGAGGTAATCAAAGGTCCTGCCTCTTTATTATATGGTTCCGATGCACTTGGAGGTGTCCTGTATTTAAATCCCGAGAGATTTGAAACCGCAGGGGAAACTTCAGGCGATGTGAACATGAGATATTTTACCAATACCTTGGGATATAATGCCAATGCAGGTTTTAAAACTTCCGGAGAAAAACTAAAGTTTTTGGTCAGGGGAGCCTATTCATCCAATGCGGATTATGAAACTGGAGGAGGAACGAGCGTTACCAATACTCGTTTTAATGAAGCTGATTTGAAAACAGGATTGGCTTATCAAGCTGCCAAGTTTAAAACCGAACTTCGTTATAACTATAATGCCTCTGAATTGGGTATTCCTGAAGAAATTGGTGTTCAAAACAATGATCGTGAACCTTTGGAGCCATATCAAGAACTTTCTACCCATATTATTAGTTCCAAAAACAATTTCTTCTTTAAAAAATCGAGTTTGGATGCCACTTTTGGGTATACCATCAACAATCGAAAAGAGTTCGAGGAGCATCATCATGAAGAAGAAGGTGAAGAATTGGAAGAGGAACATGAGGAAGAAGAAGGACCAGCTTTGGATATGCGCTTGAGTACCTTTAACTACAACATTCAGTTTAACCCACATTGGGGAAAAATGACCACCATCTTCGGTATTCAGGGCATGCACCAGAAAAATGAGAATTTTGGTGAAGAAGTCTTGGTTCCAGATGCCATTACCAATGATTTTGGTGTATTGGCCACATCCCACATCCATTTTGATAAAAGCGATCTTCAGTTAGGATTACGATATGATATTAGATCTTTGAATGGTGATGCAAGCGGAATTGAAGGCGATGAAGAATACATTCCTGCTTTGGATAAAAATTTCAGCAGTTTTAATGCCGCTGTTGGCTACCGAATGGATTTGACCCAGAATATCATGGGTCGTTTAAACTTGGCGACTGGGTTTAGGGCTCCTAACTTATCTGAATTATCATCGAATGGATTGCACAGTGGTGCCAACCGTGTAGAAATCGGAAATCAGGATTTGGATAGCGAGCAAAACTTTCAAATTGATTTGGCCCTTGAATATGCCAACAAACATGTGGAGGCCTATGTGAACACTTTTTACAATATTGTAAACGATTACATTTATTTGGAACCCACAGGAGAATTTAGGGATTTGGATCCTATTTACGATTTCCAACAGCAAAATGCAGTTTTATACGGTGGGGAATTTGGTTTCCATTTGCACCCACACCCAATAGATTGGTTGCATTTGGAAAGTAGTTACGATATAGTTTTTGGAGAATTGGAGGACAACACCAATTTACCCTTGATTCCTGCCAACCGTTGGACAAACACGTTTAGGGTAGAATGGAAAAAAAGAAATCAAGATTATAAATGCTATGCCTTTGTAACGGTTCAAACCAATTTTGACCAAAACAAAGTGGCCGAGTTCGAAACCCCGACTTCCCGTTACAACTTATTCAATATTGGTGTTGGTGGTGATATGAAAATCTTCAATCAAAAAGTGGGCTATTCCATAACCGGAAACAACATTTTTGATAAAGACTATATTTCCCATTTATCACGTTTAAAAGCAGATGGAATATCCAATATTGGAAGAAATATCTCTTTGAATCTGAGTGTTCCGTTATAAGGTAGGAAATCGTCATTCCGACGGAGCAAAGAGACGAGGAATCTCATATCGTGAATCTTTTATAAGATTTCTCACAGCATTCGAAATGACATAAAAAGTAATTAAGGTCAATCTTTTATAGGTTGACCTTTTTTCTTGCTCAAAAGATAGGTATAAATCCAAGTCAAGGTAAAAGTCGGAATCACATCCAAACCTGGAATCAACTCCTCCGCAAAAGTTATGAGACCTGCGGCCTGCCCTACCCTACCTTTGTATAATCGAGTCATGAGCCATCCGGCTACCGGGGCCCAGATTACATCAGAAAATTCCCCAATGCCTGGAATGATAAAGGAAATCATCCCAATTCCATCAAATAATAGCCCCAATAAAAGATTGCGGTATTTATCGTCTTTTTCTTTTGCCATGAATGAAAAATAGCAATTCCCCCCGAATTGGAAAAATCACTTAGGATAAATCAGCACTGATCAGCTTCAAGAATTCGTTTCGGGTCTCAATCTTTTCAAATTGCCCTCTAAATCCAGATGTTGTGGTCACGGAATTTTGTTTTTGTACGCCACGCATCATCATGCACATGTGTGCAGCTTCAATTACGACGGCAACTCCCTTAGGTTTTAAGGTATTGTTGATGCATTCCAAAATATCATGAGTCAATCGCTCTTGAACTTGTAATCTTCGAGCAAAAACATCAACCACACGTGGAATTTTGCTCAACCCAACAATATGACCATTGGGAATATAAGCAATATGGGCCTTACCAAAAAAAGGCAACATGTGGTGCTCACAAAGCGAATACACTTCAATGTCCTTGATGATCACCATGTCGTCATAACTTTCTGCAAACATGGCTCCCTTCAATATTTCCTCGGCATTCTGTTTGTAACCTTGAGTTAGGAAAAGCATAGCTTTGGCTGCGCGTTCCGGGGTTTTCAGGAGTCCTTCACGTTCCACATCTTCCCCAATATCGGACATGATGTTTGCGAAATGCTCCTTGACCTCATTGGTAATCTCAATATTATATTCCTCAAGGTGTCTATAAGGTGCCATGCTGTAATTTTTTTGAAAAGTAAGTGTTTAACTTTTTAATTTTTGGATCTATAATAACTTGGCAATACGGTTGTTGCCTATGATCATTGTAATAATTTTGATGTTCCTCCTCCGCTAAATAGAATGGTTTTTCCTCGGAAATAGCCGTTACTATTGGCGATGCAAAGATGCCTTCTTTTTCCAACAGTGCAATAAACTCCTCTGCCCATAGCTTTTGTTGTTCCGTGGTGTGGAATATTTCACTCCGGTATTGGGTGCCCACATCATTTCCTTGTCGGTTCAAGGTTGTAGGGTCGTGCGTGGCAAAAAACACTTCCAATAATTCCAAAAAAGAAACTTTTTCAGGATCAAAGGTTATTTTTATGGCTTCTGCATGACCCGTTCTTCCCGTGCAGATTTCTCGATAACAAGGATTTTTTATGGTTCCCCCTGTGTAGCCGGGAAGCACTTCCTCTACGCCATTAAGTCGTTGAAACACCGCTTCGGTACACCAAAAACATCCGCCAGCAAAAATTGCGGTTTCCAATTGATTGCTATTTTGTTTATTCATTATTCATCAAAGTTAAACAATAATTAATTGGGAAAATTGAATCTAACCAATATTTATAATATCCTTAGTCGTAATTATACTTAGAAAATACAATCTTTGCGATACAATTGTAATGCTTATCTTCGACCAGCGAACGTGTATTTATGATAAAGGCCACAAACATTCAGAAAAGTTACGGAGATCTAAAAGTTTTAAAAGGCGTCGACCTTGAAATTAAAAAAGGTGAAGTGGTATCCATTGTTGGGGCTTCCGGAGCTGGGAAGACCACTTTACTGCAGATTTTGGGAACTCTGGATAGTCCTTCCAATTCCTCTGAAAGTACTTTATTGATCAACGATATCAATACCACTCAATTGAATGATAAAAATTTGGCCAAATTCAGAAATGAGCACATTGGATTTATCTTCCAGTTCCATCAATTATTACCTGAATTTACCGCACTTGAGAATGTTTGCATTCCTGCTTTTATCAAAAAAACGCCTAAGGCCGAAGCGGAAACTAGAGCAAAGGAATTGTTGGACTTTTTAGGGTTGAAAGACCGTTACCACCATAAGCCGAACGCCTTGTCTGGCGGTGAGCAACAACGTGTGGCCGTTGCCCGAAGTTTAATGAACAATCCCTCGGTTGTTTTTGCCGATGAACCAAGTGGTAATTTGGATTCTGAAAGTGCGGATAACCTGCACAAGTTGTTTTTTCAGCTTCGGGACGAATTTGGACAAACCTTTGTTTTGGTGACCCATAACCGAGAACTGGCCGATATGGCCGACCGCAAATTGACCATGGTGGATGGTGTGATCGTTTCCAAAGAGTAGTATGACCAAAGCGGAACTCAAAGAATTTCTGGATGCCAAAGTGTTGGAATACAACAATCCAAATTTTTTGGAGGACGACCCTCTGCAGATTCCCCATTTATTTTCCCATAAAGAGGATATTGAAATCAGTGCATTTTTAACTTCAACCATTGCATGGGGAAATCGAAAGAGCATCATCAACAACGCCAAAAAATTAATGGGTTTAATGGGTAACTCTCCTTATGATTTTGTGATGAGCCACACCCAAGATGACCTGGAATCCCTCTCCCCTTTTGTACACCGTACCTTTAATGCAATTGATTTGGGTTACTTTGTAAATAGCTTGCAAAATATCTATAAAAATCATGGTGGTCTGGAGTTGGTTTTTACCGATCATCAAACCAAAGATTCCATGCAACCTGCCATTTCCAAATTCAAGGAAATTTTCTTTGAATTGCCCCACCAAAACAGAACCCAAAAGCATGTTTCCGACCCCAATAAAGGTTCTGCTGCAAAACGCATCAATATGTTTTTACGGTGGATGGTTCGTGACAGTTCCACTGGTGTTGATTTTGGTATTTGGAAAGACATTTCAGCGTCCAAATTATCCTGTCCATTGGATGTACATTCAGGAAATGTGGCTCGTAAACTCAAATTGCTAAAACGCAAACAGAACGATGCCAAAGCTTTACAAGAATTGGATACCAATTTGCGCAAGCTGGATGCTTCCGACCCAGTAAAATATGATTTTGCCCTTTTTGGTTTGGGAGTTTTTGAACGGTTTTAAGGTTTCAATTTAATTGTTGGAGTAAATTTCTCCTATCTTGTTGGAATCATTCCTTAACCATTGACGTATTCCAATGAAAAATACCTTCTTCTTTTGCTGTTTGATTGTTTTTTTATCCTGTCAACAAAATCCAAAGCAACAATCATCTCAACAACCTGAAAATGAAAAATATGTGATTGACAGAGAAGCATATCAAAATCAATTATATGGTTTTTGGTTGGGCCAATGCATTGCAAATTGGACTGGCTTGGTAACTGAAATGGATAAAATTGGGAATATCGGAGAAATAAAAACAGGTAAATTCTACACCAGAACAGATTGGGGGCAGCCCGACCAGCCCAGTATTTGGGGTGAGGGAGTACCCAGTGAACTTTCAGCGACCATTGATTTTGTGTTTAGGGACACCACAGAAATTTGGGGCTCTGACGATGATACCGATATTGAATACATGTATCAACATCTACTTTACACCAACCAGACAAGTATCTTGACCGCTGAACAAATACGGGAGGGTTGGATGAAACACATCATGGCTGAAGAAGAAAATTATCTCTGGGTCTCCAACCAAAGGGCATTTGATTTGATGCAACAAGGAATATTACCACCTGCAACTGGTAATCCTGCCAATAACGAGCATTATGAAATGATCGATGCTCAATTGACCACAGAAATATTTGGTCTGTTTGCTCCTGGAAGACCCGACATCGCCCTTAAAATGGCACATTTGCCGATTCAAACAACTGCTAGACAGGAGTCTGAATCTATCTCCAATTTTTATGTGTATATGTACTCCTCAGCCAGCATTGTCGACAAGGAAATAAGCTTGAAGGAACAAATAAAATGGATGTCCGAACAAGCTAGAACCGTTCTACCGGATACTACTTACCCTGCTAAAATGTTTGATTACACCAAAAAATTATACCAGTCAGGAATTCCTTGGGAACAAACCAGGGATTCCATTTATGAGCGTTATCAAGTACAACAAAAGGACGGATACGACATTACCTCCAAAGATTTGTACTGCAATGGTTGCTTTGCTGCAGGAATTAATTTTGCAGCCAGTTTGGTGAGTTTGTTTTATGGCGAGGGAGACATTAAAGAAACGATAAAAATTGGAACCTTAACGGGTTGGGATTCGGACAACCCTACCGCAACATGGGGCGGTTTGCTCGGATTTATGCTGGGCAAAGAGGGTGTGGAAAATGCATTTGGTAGAAAATTTTCCAACCGTTACAACATACACCGGACAAGACAAAACTTCCCAAACGATGGCGTTGACACATTTGAACATATGGCATCAACAGGGATATTGATTATTGATAGGGTGGTCACTGAAGAACTACGTGGCACCATTGACATTGAAAATAACAGTTGGCATTTCCCTGTACTTCAATAAAATTAAGCCTAAGTTTCTGCGCTCAAGCCTTTTAATGTATTATCTTAAGCTTAACAAACACAACCATTAATAACTCAACCCATGAAAAGCCAGTTGCTCTCGGCAATAATTTTACTTATTGCTTTTTTCGGATACTCCCAAACAGATAAACGCTTACGAAACATTGAAAAAGAATTTGAAAAAATTCTTGAAGCCACCAACGCTCCCGGATTTGCCGTTGCCATTGTTGAAGGGGATAAAACCATTTACGCCAAAGGTTTTGGGTATCGTGATTTGGAAAATAAAATTCCGATGGATGAAAATACCTTATTGGCCATCGGCTCCTGTTCCAAAGCTTTTACAAGTGCAATTTTGGGACAATTACGAAATAATGAGGCATTAACTTTTAACGATAGCCCCATCGATTATATTCCTGAGCTTCGGTTTTACGATAATACATTGAATGGTGATATTAATATCAGAGATCTCATGAGTCATCAAACAGGAATTCCTAGACATGATGGTTCGTGGTACCTCTTCCCTACTTTTAATAGGGATAGTTTAATTCAAAGAATTAAATATCAAGAACCGTTTACGGGCATCCGTCAAAAATGGCACTATAATAACTTCATGTTTTTGGTACAAGGTGTTGTTTCAGAGCGTATCACGGGAAAATCTTGGGAAGAAAATATCAAAGAGCGCTTTTTTAGACCCTTGGAGATGAAACGTTCCAATGTGTCCATCAAAGAATTGGAAAGTAGTGAAAATGCCGCTTTGGGCTATGAATATTACAAAGACAGCATCATTCGAAAAATGGATTATTACCGCATTGCTGCAATGGCACCTGCGGGAAGCATCAACAGTAGTGTATCCGAAATGGCCAATTGGTTAAAAGTTTGGATCAACAATGGAAAATTCAAAGATTCGACCTTACTTCCAGAAAATTATATAAATGAAGCAATAAGTTCCCAGTCCGTTATTTCTTCTGGGTTCCCCAGTGAGGAAAATCCAGATATGTTTTTATCCAATTATGGTTACGGCTGGATGATCAGTTCATATCGTGGGCACTATCGTGTGGAACATGGCGGAAATATAGATGGATTCTCGGCAAGTACCGCTTTTTATCCAACCGATAGTCTGGGAATCGTGGTATTGACCAATCAAAATGGTTCAAGGGTTCCTTCTATGGTTAGAAATACGGTTGCGGACCGAATGTTAAATGAAAAACACGGAGATTGGGTTGCATGGTTCAACGATTTAAAGGATAAACAGCAAAAGGCAATTGAAGCTGCGAAAACCGCCTCTGATTCCTCAGAAATAAAAAACACCGTCCCCTCGCATGATCTTAGCGCTTATACCGGTTTTTATGAAAACAAAGGTTATGGTCAATTTGAAATCACAAAAGAATCCGATTCCCTTTTTGCCCATTTTAAGCTCATCAAATTTTATTTAAAGCATACCTATTATGACATTTTTGAGCCCTTGGAAGTCAAATCCACAGGTGTTGAGGAATTTGATGAATTGCCCGTAAAATTTAATTTCAGCACCAATGATGCCGGGGATATTTCTTCAGTAAAAATAAACATAGAACCCTCATTGGATCACCCAATAGAATTTAAAAGGGAACCCAAGGCCTTGGATATTGATGTGTCCGAATTGAAAAAATACGAAGGGGAATATGAACTTACAGGAATAGTGATCAAAGTCTATATAAAGGGAGAGGGATTGTACATGTTTGTTCCCGGGCAACCTGAATATAATTTATTGGCCACTGGCGAGGATGGATTTAATATTAAAGGTTTGGAGGGCTTCAAAACCAAATTCAGAATGTTGGAAAATAATGCTATGAAAGAGCTTGTGCTAATCCAACCGAATGGAACTTTTGTGGCGGTTAGAAAGTAACTGATTTGGGGCTATCCCCCAAAACCAAAACCAGGTTCAAAATTCAATGCAATTTTCTGTCCGCCTTTGGCGATGGATTCATAAATGGCCTCCACGATCATCATATCACGTTTGCCCATTTCGCCAGGTGCAATATTGGGCTCATCAAACAGTACATGTTTAGCAAAATCGTCCATTTGAAGTTTTTGTTGGCTTTCATGGGGGAATTTAATCTCCTCCCCTTTAGACGTTCTACCGCTCAAAGGACCATAATTGTTTGCTGGTTGCAATTGGAACCAACCCGAGGTTCCCGAAACATACATGGCGTTTGCATTAAAATTATGAGAAGTGGTTATATTACTGATTGCCCCACTTTTGAATTCAAATTGAGCGGTTATGGTTTCATCTGTTTCTTTAAAATATTCAGGACGAGTACTAAATTCCTGTGCGGAAACTGAAATTGGGTTTTCTCCAGTGCCATAAATTACACTTTGAACGGCATAGACTCCCATGTTCATCAATGCTCCTCCACCCGAAAGGGCTTTGTTCAACCGCCATTGGTCTGGATTACCGCCTGAACGATATGCTGCATCCGCACTTACAAAATTGATATCTCCGAAGGTTTTTTCTTTTACAAATTTCTTCACTTGCTGCGTGTATGGCTCTGACTGAAGGCGATACCCCATTCCCAACTTCACTCCTGCCTCCTTACAAGCACTAATGATGGCATCACATTCTTCAACACTTACAGCCATTGGTTTTTCACAAATCACATGCTTGCCTGCTTTAGCTGCTCTAATACAAAATTCGGCATGCATACTGTTGGGCAGTACCACATAAATTGCATCGATATCTGGGTTATTGGCAATTTCATCAAAATTTTGATAGTTGTAAATATTCTTTTGAGGTATGCTGTATTTATCCGCCCATATCTTCTCTTTTTCTGGGGTTCCGGTCACAATTCCTGCTAAATGACAATGTTGGGTTTCTTGCAAAGCAGGTGCCAATTGATAGGTGCTATAACTGCCTAATCCTACCAAGGCAATACCCAAACTCTTTTTATCTTGATTTGCACCCAATGCGCAGGCGAAAGGCGTTGCAGATAATATGGCGGCACCACCAATACCCTTGGCCGTAAGGGTGTTGAAATTTCTTCGGGATATTTTGCTCATAGCCTCAGGATTTATTGAGTTTCCTTTTAAAATTAAGGATAATCGCCCAAACTTGGATTTATAAAAGCATTTACAATTCTTTTAACAGTTCAAGCCAATTCAAAATTCTTACTTTTAAGGTCTAGACTAATTCAACCAAAAAAATGAAAAAACTATTATTCCTGGGGTTGGCCCTGTGCACAACCTTTGTGTTTGCCCAAGATCGAAAAATTCCCGTTGACACCACCATTACTTCTCAACATGCCGTAACTATTAATGGTGCCCGTATCGATTATACGGCAGTAACAGGTATGCAACCGGTTTGGGACGAAATGGGGAAACCGATTGCAACACTGCATTACACCTATTACACTAAAAATGGTATTAAGGACAGATCTTCACGTCCCTTATTGATTTCATTCAACGGTGGACCAGGTTCTGGTTCCGTTTGGATGCACTTGGCCTATACTGGACCTAGAATCCTTAAAATTGATGATGAAGGTTATCCCGTTCAACCTTATGGAGTAAAGGAAAACCCATATTCCGTGTTGGATGTAACAGATATCGTTTACGTAAATCCCGTAAACACTGGATACTCAAGAACAATTCCTGAATCCGGAAAGGATGTAGATCGCAAAAAATTCTTCGGAATCAATGCCGATACAAAGTATTTATCCGAATGGTTGAACACTTTCGTGACCAGAAACAACCGTTGGAACTCGCCAAAATATATTGTGGGCGAAAGTTATGGAGGGACCCGTGTTATGGGCCTTTCATTGGCGCTACAAAACCAACAATGGATGTATTTGAACGGAGTGATCATGGTTTCCCCGGCAGATTACAAAGTATTTAGGGACAACGACCCTGTTTCCAGTGCATTGAACATGCCTTATTATGCAGCAGCTGCATGGCATCACAAAGCATTACCATCCGATTTGCAAAGCAAAGACCTTTTGGAAGTATTGCCAGAAGTGGAAAAATTCACCATTGACGAATTATTGCCTGCCATTGCTAAAGGTGGATTTATTCCTGATGCAGAACGTAAAGCGATTGCTGAAAAAATGGCCAGGTATTCTGGTTTGGATGCGAAAGACATCATTGATCATAACTTGGATGTACCCACCCAATTTTTTTGGAAAGCCTTGTTAAAAGAAAAAGGCGGATACACCATTGGTCGTTTGGATAGCCGTTATTTGGGTATCGATAAGCAATTGTTCGGTTCTAGACCAGATTATTCACCTGAATTGACTTCATGGTTGCACAGTTTCACGCCTGCAATCAACTACTATTTGCAAGAAGAATTGAACTTTAAGACCGACATTAAATACAATATGTTCGGCCCTGTTCACCCTTGGGATGACAGTGATGACAACGTACGTGACAATCTACGTCAAGCTATGGCACAAAACCCATATTTGAACGTTTTGGTTCAATCAGGTTATTATGACGGTGCCTGTACGTATTTTGCAGCCAAATACACCATGTCCCAAGTTGACCCAAGTGGTAAAATGAAAGATAGATTCGAGTGGAAAGGATACCGTTCCGGACACATGATGTATTTAAGAAACGAAGATTTAAAAACAGCCAACGAAGATATTAGAGCATTTATTTTAAGAACCCAAGCCAACGGGAAAAGCGCAAAATACTAATAGTTGTAGTAGTATTATTAAGGCATTTGAAGCGGTATGATAAATTGAGTCATACCGCTTTTTTATTGAATAAAAACGGTCAATACACTAATTAATGTAACAAATTCTTAATAAATCATACTTATATGTTAAAATAATATAATTATGGGAGGAGCCGGCGGTATGCTGCACGCGATTAAAAGCTTAAAAGCCAATCGTGAACTGCTTAAAAAGAGAAAGTTAAAATCTAAAGATGACATTTACGGAAAACAAAGTGTTACCAAGCTTCATTTTAAAAAATCAACACGAAGAGACATTTTACGTATTCAGAAAAAAATGTTTATTCAAAGACAAAGGGAGAAACGACAAACGGCTTTAGCAGTTGTTGTGACATTAATTTTGTTTTTAGTCCTTTTTCTACTTTTCAGCTAAGGACTTAATTCCTATTTTTATCCAAACTGCACATTATGAACAAACAAGGCATCCTTTGGATCATGCTCTCATTTTTAGGATTTACGATCACTTCCAAAACCATGGCCCAAGATTGGCCCAATTTAGAGAAATACGCAAAAGCGAATATGGAACTTTCAGCACCTACTCCAGATGAAAACAGAGTTGTGTTCATGGGTAATTCCATTACCGAAATGTGGGGAAATGCCAACCCCGAGTTCTTTACCAAAAACAATTTTGTAAACCGTGGCATTGGTGGACAAACCACTCCACAAATGCTATTGCGCTTTCGTCAAGATGTGATTGACCTACAACCTAAAGTGGTGGTAATATTGGCTGGAACCAATGATATTGCTGGGAATACAGGCCCTATGACATTGGAACAAATTCGTGACAATATTTTGGGTATGGTTGAATTGGCGAATGCCAACAACATTAAACCCATTATCTGTTCTGTACTACCTGCATATGATTACCCTTGGCGTCCAGGATTGAATCCGAATATTAAGATTCCGAAACTTAATGCGCTTTTAAAAGAGGTCGCAAATGAGAAAGGTGCCATTTACCTCGATTATTTTGCTGCTATGGCCGATGATAGAAATGGATTACCCTCCGAATTGACCACCGACGAAGTGCATGTAACCAAAGAAGGTTATAAAATCATGGAAAAAATGGTCAAAGAAAGCATTCTTCAGGCCTTGAAATAGCATTCTATATATAACTTTTTACCGCTGCACAGTATTTTTGGGCATTGATACATTGAACATCAGCTATATAGCATTGTTTTGTATATTAGTCCCATCAATCAAATCAGCGTGGAACTTATTCAAAACAGGGAAACTACTTTAGCGGTATTGCCCTTTCAAATTATTGGTGCTACTGAAAACATCAGTCCAATAATCAAAGGGTTTACGGACGACCTAATCATAAATTTCTCCAAGTTTATAGGGCTGTCCGTTATCTCCCAATATTCAAGTATTGGCATTCAGGACATTTACGATTCGGAAAACATTGCCAAATTAGGAGCGGATTATCTCATCACGGGAAGTTTTAGAACCACCTCTAAAGGATTCAGAATCAGCATACAATTGGTGCGGTCCAAGGACAACAAAATAGTTTTTGCAGGAAACCATGACGAAACCATGGAGTCCATTCTAAATACTCAAGATGCCATAACCCAGCAGATGGTAAGCGTATTGCAACAACAAATAGAGTACGACCTTCTTTCCTATTCCTATAAAAAGGAAGCTGTAGAACTTGCTGCCTATGAAAATTGGCTGTTGGGCATGGATGAAATAAAAAAGGGAACCATTGAAAGTGATCTAAAGGCCCGAGCCTATTTTGAAAATGCCTTAAAAATCAATCCAAATTTCGCAAGAGCCTACACAGGTATTTCTCTTTCCTATTTTAATGAATGGAGCTGCCAAATGTGGGATCGTTGGGAATTGAATCAAAAAGGTGCCCATGATCATGCACTAAAAGCCATAGAATTGGATGAAAACGATTATGTTTCCCTTTCCGTTTTAGGTCGCTCATTTGCCTATTTGGGAGAATATACAAAGGCAGAACATGTGCTGCGTAAATCACTTCGCATGAATCCCAGCGATGCAGATAATTTGATATTGATTTCCAATTGTTTTGTATGGTTGGGATATCTGGAGGAGGCAGAGCAACTCTACAACAAAGCACGGAACCTTAATCCTTTGCAGCCTGAAGCTTATTTACTGGGCGGACTTCTTATCTATTTTGAAAAAGGCGAGTTTGAAAAAGCACTTGAAATGGGCGAAAAAGTATCCAATTTGGGTATCTGGACCGATTTTACCGCCTTTCTTTCAGCAATATGTTATCATTTGGGGAAGTTCGATAAGATGAAAGACTATTGGAAACTTTATAAAGGATATTTCCAAAAAAACATCAACAAAGGAAAGCCAGCTACTGATAAAGAAGCAGTGGAATGGCAGCACGTGGTGAATCCCTATAAAAACAAAACCCAATTAGAGCCTTTCTGGGACCATATTTTGGGAGGGGATTTGGAAACATCCAAACCAAGTTCTTACATAAATACTACTGCGTCAACGGGAAGTTTTATTCAAAAAGGAGAGTTTTGGGAGATACAGTACGCCAACCAAACCGCTACGTTAAAGGATTGTAAGGGTTTGCATGACATTGCCCAATTACTTCAAGAACCTGAAAAAGATTTTCATTGCACAGACCTTATGGGAACCGTTTTCATTGAAAGTGGAACTCCTTTAATTGATGAAAAAGCCAAGAAAGAGTACAAACAACAGGCATTAAAATTACAAGTGGCCATTTCCGATGCCGAAGAAATTGGACTTTATGAAAAAGCGGATGCACTACGGGAAGAATTGGAATCATTTTCCGAACAATTGTCACAAACCGTTGGCCTTTCGAATAAAATCAGAAAGACAGGTTCGTCCATAGAAAAAGCAAGGGCAGCGGTAACTTGGCGGATTCGAAATGCAATTAAAAAAATTGAAAAGTCGCATCCCAAATTGGCCAAGCATTTAACGATTTCCATTAAAACAGGAGGTTATTGTAGTTACACCCCAGAAGTGCCACACGACTGGACATTTTAAAAACTTACGGCCCCACCTTACAATGTAAGTTTCAAACTTATGCCTACTAGGTAAACAACAAACCTTTTAGACAATGTTAGAGATTTTAAAAAATTTACCGAATCCTTGGGCGGTGTTAACTGACCCAATTTCCTTGATTATTTTAGGTATGTATGCCATTTTGATCTTATGGGAAGAACTTTTTCCTGCAAGAGAATTGCCAAAAATTAAAAATTGGAGACTGATTGGGCTTTCCTCATTTACCGTATTCTTTTATTTATCAACCTATTTTCCATTGATTTGGGATGCTTATTTAGTGGATTATCAAATTTTTGACCTTACCTCCTTGGGGACCTTTTGGGGTGCTTTTGTAGCTGTAATGATCTATGAATTTGGATTGTTTCTTTGGCACTATGCCATGCACAAAAATGATACGTTATGGAAGATTTTCCACCAGATGCACCACAGTGCGGAACGCATGGATAGCTATGGCGCCTTTTATTTTAGTCCTATGGATATGATCGGTTTCAGCCTTTTGGGAAGCCTTTGCTTAGTGGTAGTTGCCGGATTTACGCCACAGGCGGCAACGGTGTTTATTCTGTTCACTACGTTTTTGGCTATTTTTCAACATGCCAATATCAAAACCCCAGTTTGGATAGGTTATATTATACAACGTCCAGAGGCTCATGCAGTGCACCATGCCAAAGGCATCCACGCGTACAACTATTCCGATATTTCCCTTTATGATATCATTTTTGGTACGTTCAATAATCCAAAGGGATATGTGGATGAAACAGGCTTTTACAATGGAGCATCCAAACGGATTTGGGATATGTTGACCTTTAAGGATATCAACAAAAAATAAGATTATCTGGTATGCACTGTACACGACCCAATTTGGAAACGCATCGGCCCAACCATCATTTGGAGGTTTCGGACGAGCAATTTATAAACGACATGGAACAAGGAGGTTTTCCCCCAAACCTCTTTTCCCATGAGGCCCATATTCGATTGGCTTGGCTTTATTTGAATCAATTTGATGAAAAATTGGCTATAAAAAAGACGTGTCAAACCATTCAAAATTTCGACAAGCTTAACGGAAATGGCACCAAGTATCATTTGACTCTTACAGTTGCCTCAGTGAAAGTAGTTCAATATTTTATGAAGAAGTCCAAGGCAACAACCTTTATCGAGTTTATTAATGAAAATCCTCGATTGAATGATTCCTTTACATCTTTGGTGCAACAACATTATGGCACGGACCCATTGAAAATTGAAAAAACAAAAACGGAATACATTGCCCCTGACCTACTTCCATTTGACTAAAATTCAGACCGATAAGATTTTTGTTACTTTAGAACATGCAAAGTGGCAAAATCAGTATCATAATTCCATTTAAGAACACCGCCCATTTTCTGACCGAATGTTTGGATTCCATTTTAAACCAATCCTATAAAAACTGGGAAGTTTTATCAGTCAACGATCATTCTAATGATCAAAGTTTTAATCTCGTATCATCCTATGCTGAAAAAGATGAGCGCATCAAAGTTTTTCAAAATAAAGGAAACGGCATAATCCCGGCGCTACGGACTGGCTATGCCCAAAGTGATGGTGAATTTGTAACCCGAATGGATTCTGATGACATCATGAAACCCAACCGACTGCAGGTCATGGTAGAATCATTATTAAATAAAGATCCCGGACATGTTGCTGTTGGACAGGTAAAATATTTTTCAAAACGTGGAATAAGTAATGGGTACGAACGCTACGAAACTTGGTTGAACCAACTGACATCAAAAGGAACCAACTACTCTGAAATTTTTAAGGAATGCGTGATTCCATCCCCCTGTTGGATGACCTACCGAACCGATTTTGATGCTTCTGGAGGATTTGAACATAATAGATATCCTGAAGATTACGACCTTACCTTTCGATTTTATGAAGCAGGATTAAAAATTATTCCTTGTGAACAAATACTCCATTTATGGCGCGATTACAATACAAGAACTTCCCGCACGCACGAACACTATGCTCAAAATTATTTTTTGGATATTAAACTGCATTATTTCCTAAAACTTGAATTTGACAAAAACCGTCCGTTGGTAGTTTGGGGCGCTGGTTTTAAGGGAAAGAAAATTGCACTTGGATTAAAAAAGCAAAAAATAGATTTTGTTTGGCTGTGCAATAACCCTAAAAAGATTGGTAAGAAAATTTACGGGAAACGAATGGTTCACTTTAATGAACTGAAAAATCTTGAAAACCCTCAAAGTATCATTACCGTTGCCAATGAAAAGGCGCAACAAGAAATTGTTGATTATTTTAAAGGGTTTGGGCAAAAACCTATGCTTGATTATTTCTTTTTTTGTTGATTTTTGATTCGTTTTTCGTTAAAAGTTGATGTTTTATCGTTTTTCCCCGCCCCAACTTTTGTCATTCCGACAGAGCGAAGCGACGAGGAATCTCTTTTTAACTCTTAGATTTTTGGATTGTTGAATTTCAGAAATCTGATATCTGAATTTTAGATTCTTCGCGTTGCTCAGAATGACATACATTCACTTTTTTTCTATTCATCAAATGACTATTGCAGATTGATCATTGTTAATTGTTTATTGATTTCGTGTCATTTGTGAAATTAGTGTCCATTAAACAAAGATTTCTCGACTGCTCCCTCGACTCCGCTCGGGATGACATCTCGAAATGACAATAATTTACTTTATTATTCTACTTTACCTATTGTTGATTGATTATTGTTTATTGAACATTGATAATTAAAATCCGAATATTTTAATGCCTATCTTTGATCAAGCAAAAATGGGAATGCAGTTTAAACATCCAGAAATTCTTTGGTCACTTTTTCTTCTTATCATTCCTATTCTCATTCATTTATTTCAACTAAGGCGATTTAAAAAAACACCCTTTACCAATGTGGCCATGCTACAAAAGGTGGTTGCCGAATCTCGCAAAAGCAATAGCATTAAAAAATGGTTGCTCCTGTTCACCCGTCTTTTGTTATTGGCTGCCCTAATAATCGCATTTGCCCAACCTTTTTCGTCTTCCGTAACAGCTTTACAAGAAAAGGAAACGGTTATTTATCTGGATGATTCGTTCAGCATGCAGGCCAAAAACAATGGATTTTCCTTGCTCGAACGAGCGATTCAAGATTTGATTAAAAATAGTGAGCAAGAGCAGGTGTTCAGTCTTTTTACTAATGAAAAAACCTTAGCCAATGTTACCATTAAGGATATTCAAAATTCACTTTTGACGCTCCGCTTTTCACCCAAACAATTAAACCTTAACGAAATTGGATTAAAAGCAAATACGCTATTTTCAAATTCATCTGCCAGCATAAAAAACTTGATTGTCATCTCCGATTTTCAACAACTATTATTGGATTCAAATGCGGAATTGGATTCTACACTGAATGTTCATTTGGTGCCCTTGCGGCCTCAAGATATTGGAAATGTCTCGATTGACTCCATTTATTTTGAGGATAATTCTAGTGAGCAAGCATCACTCAAAGTTTTGCTTTCAGGTGGCAATGAAGAGGATAATTTACCCATCTCATTATATAATAATGAGGTGTTGATTGCTAAATCCGCTGCAAAATTCTCTTCAAATGGAAATGCGGAAGTACTATTCACCGTACCTAACAATCAGGAGTTGAATGGTAGGCTGTTTATTTCAGAAAGTGGTTTGAGTTTTGATAATACATTCTATTTCAACATCAACACTCCAGAAAAAGTAAAAGTGGTTGCTATTTCCAATTCTGATGGGGATTATTTGAACCGACTTTTTCAAGGAGAGGAGTTTGAATTTCAAAAATTCACACTTAACCAATTCAATTATAGTGCATTGGATGGGCAACAAGTGGTCATTTTAAATGATTTGACTTCTATTCCCAGTAGTTTGCAAAATGTTTTGAACGGTTTTAAAAACAATGGCGGAACTGTAATCATTGTGCCTGCTGTGGATAGTGATATCAATAATTACAATGCATTGTTGTCATCTTTGGGTAGGACCCGATTTACCGAAAAAATAGTTCAACCCTCCAACATCACACAAATTGCTTTCGACCATCCTTTATATACTAATGTATTTGAAAAAGAAGTGACCAATTTTCAATATCCAACAACCCAAACCCATTTTAAACTTCAAGGTCGTTTGCCCAACATTCTGTCATTACAAGGTGGAGAACCCTTTTTGGTAGGATTGGACGGCGTTTATGTGTTTTCAACTTCATTAGATCTAAAGAATTCCAATTTTATCAATTCCCCATTGATTGTGCCTACCTTTTACAATATGTCACAATCCGGTTCAAAAAGTCCTGAGTTATATCAAACTTTGGGTGAACCAAATTCAATTGATATCACAACTGAAACTAGCGGAGACAATATTTTAAAGGTGGCCAAAGAGGGTTACGAGTTTATTCCGTTGCAGCAGAATTTCCCGAATAGGGTTAGACTTTCGTTCGACCAGCTACCTACCGAAGACGGTATTTATTCCGTGATGCAAAACGAGCAAGTCTTAAAAAAAATAAGTTTCAATTACCCTAGATGGGAAAGTGAACTCAAATACTTATCGATTAACGAGTTGCCCAAAACCAGCACCCAAGATTCCGTTGCCGAGCTTTTCGATTATTTGAAAGCTGACAACAACATAACCGCTTATTGGAAATGGTTTGTTATTTTAGCGTTGCTTCTGGCGCTTGTAGAGGTTATCATTCAAAAATTTGTCACATGAACATTCTGCTGAAATCGGCAAAAATTGTATGCCCAGAAAACAAGGAGATTCACCTCAAAACACGGGATATCCTTATCAAAAAAGGAATCATTGAAAAAATTGGAGCTAAAATCGAATCACCATCCAATACAAAGGTGGTCGATTTGGAAAATCTTCATGTTTCTCTCGGGTGGTTTGATAGTGGCGTAAGTTTTGGTGAACCTGGGTTTGAAGAGCGCGAAACCATCGCCAACGGATTGTTTGTGGCTGGAAAAAGTGGTTTTACCGATATTGTACTCAACCCGAATACACAGCCTGTTCCAGATACCAGTTCCAATGTGGTTTTCCTAAAGGAAAGAGGTCTTGGTAAACCCACAAATATTTACCCATTGGGAACACTTACCAAAAATGCGGAAGGGATAGACTTGGCCGAGCTTTTTGATATGAAAAATGCTGGTGCAGTGGCCTATTACGATTTTAAAAGACAGATCAGCAATGCCAATTTGCTCAAAATAGCCCTGCTTTATGCCCAAAACTTTGGTGGATTGGTATTTTCATTTCCGCAGGATGGCAGCATAAAAGGACACGGTGTTGCTCACGAAGGCGAAGTTTCCACCATTTTAGGGTTGAAAGGAATCCCTGCTTTGGCGGAAGAACTTCAGATTGCACGGGATCTTTTCATTTTGGAATATACGGGTGGTAAATTGCACATCCCTACCATTTCAACGGCAGGTTCTGTAAAATTGATTGCCAATGCAAAAAAGAATGGCTTGGATGTAACTTGTAGTGTAGCCATTCACAACCTGTTCTTTACAGATGAAACCCTAAAGGGTTTTGATACACATTATAAAGTATCCCCTCCCCTTAGAACTAAATCTGACACCAAGGCCTTGATGAAAGGATTGAAAGACGGAACCATTGATTTTGTGACCACAGATCATATTCCAATGGATGTGGAACACAAACGTGTGGAATTCGATAACGCCAAAAATGGAAGTTTGGGTCTGGAATCAGCATTTGGAACCTTGAATTCATTATTCGAATTGAATGAGACCATTTCCTTTTTGACGAAAGGACGTTCCAGATTTGGTGTGGCATCTCCAAAATTGGAAGAAGGAGCCAAAGCCAACCTTACACTTTTCAATCCGGAAGGGACTTATACTTTCGAGGATAAGGACATTCTTTCCACCTCCAAAAATAGCATGTATTTGGGCGCTGAACTTAAAGGAAAGGTATACGGAATTATCAATAATGATCAAATAGTACTGTAATGAGTGAAGTTCAGGAAGGTAAGTCCGCCGCCATTGTGGCCTACATAACCATTATTGGTTGTTTGATCGCCATTACAATGAATATGGAACCCAAAAATAAATTTGCCAGATTCCATATTCGTCAAGCTTTTGGAATCCATGTACTTTTTCATGCATTGGCCATTTTGCTTACCTATTCTGGAATGGTGTTTTTATCCATTCCCATTTATATTTTTTATTTGGTGATTTGGGTTTTCGGCTTTTTACAAGCCTTGAACGAAAAAACCAAGCCCCTACCTTTTTTAGGCGTCTATTTTCAAAAATGGTTCACATTCATTTCATAAAATTTTACAATGTCCCCCACCCCACTATCGTTAGAATATCTTTTACGTCCATCCAACTCCAATATTGAAAAAAAACCTGCCCTGTTCATGTTTCACGGGTATGGCAGTAATGAAGAGGATTTATTCTCTTTTGCTCCAGAACTTCCAGAAGAGTTGATGGTGTTTTCGGTAAAAGCACCCTATAGTTTGGAGCCTTTTGGCCATGCCTGGTATGCCATTAATTTTGATGCCGAACAAGGTAAATGGAGTGATGATGAACAAGCCAAGGAGTCAAGGGATAAAATTGCGCAATTTATTGATGAAGCGATCGCTGCTTACAATTTGGATACCTCCAATATTACCCTTTTAGGGTTCAGTCAAGGGACTATTCTAAGTTATGCGGTTGCTCTCTCCTACCCTGAAAAAGTGAAAAATGTAATTGCTTTGAGCGGATACATCAACCAGAAAATTTTAGCGGAAGATTACCAAACAAAAGACCATAGCCATCTTAATTTCTATTCCTCGCACGGACAGGTGGACCAAGTAATTCCTCTGGAATGGGCTCAAAAAGCTCCAGAATTCTTGAATGAAATGGGCATTGACAATACTTTTGAGGAATTCCCTGTTGGTCATGGCGTTTCTCCCCAAAATTTCTACTCCTTTAAAAAGTGGTTGGTAGAACGGATTTGATGCTTGGATTTTTGGATTGTTGGATTACTAGATAATTTCATTTGTCATTCTGAGAGAGCATTGCGACCGAAGAATCTTAATTTAGATAACGAGTATTGGGATATGAGTAGTGAGATTTTTTGATTACTGGATTATTGGATTGATGGAATTTAGTGGTTAGAGTTCTGATAAGTGAAATTGCTAATTCTTTTTTCGTTGATTCTTCATTGTTTATTGCTAATTGCTCATTGAATAAAGATTCTTCACGTTGTTGAGAATGATAAACTCCAATCAATATGAAATTTTAGTAATTCGTGAAATTTCTGCCTCCGGCAGGCAGGCGTATCAACCTAACTAAGATAAGATGTTGAAACTTCGTGCCTTTCAGCAGACAGGAGGTTAACATGACGTTATGTTAGCAACAATTCATTAAATTGTTCTCGACTCCCTGCCAGCCGAAGGCGGGCGCTCAGGAACCGATTACTATATTCCAATTGCCTACTGCTTATTGCTTATTGCTTATTGAAAATTGTTTATTGGAAATTACTAATTGAAAGTGTTCCTTCGACTGTCTGCCAGCCACGACAACTTCTAACTTAAAACTTAGCACTTATTACTTTTAACTTTTACCCTTAACCTTATTGCTTATTGAAAATTGTTAATTGCTCCTCGCATACAACAAATGATTCATCATGGTGAAGTCGATACTTAGATCATCCTTAAGTTCATATTCCAACAAAAGCTCGCCCCAATATTTCCCATCTGAAAAATCGGTCAGGATCCATTTATGGTTGAGTACCTTGATCTTATTGATTTTAAAATCGCTTTCCATCCCCTCATACGGAATTAAAGGATTATCTCCAGATTGTTCATTGGTTTCCAATAATTTGTCCTCAATATAGCGGGTTGGATTTTCTAGGTTCAAATGGTCGTAGTATACCAAAGCATCATCATTGTTCTCTAAAGAAAAGTATTGCATATCCAACACCTTTAGGTGCATCGTCTGTAAGGAGTCTTCCAATTTTTCCAATTTAGCATCCCTTTGTTGCACATCTTCGGTCAACGCTTTTTGCATATTATTGGCCGTCACAAATTGAAAAAGCACCAATAAAAAGGTAAAAACAAACAGGTATAAAAATATTCTACTCTTCAACATCTTAAATTTTTATTTGTAGGTTATCGTAGGCCAAATGTACATTTTCGGGCAGATTTTTCTCCACTTCTTCGTGAAAACCCAACAAGTGGCTAATATGTGTAAAATAGGTTTGCTCCGCTCCAACCTCTTGGGCGAACTCCAAAGCTTCTTCCAAATTAAAATGGGAATGGTGAGGCTCAATTCGGAGGGCATTCACCACCAACACCTTTGCTCCCTTCATTTTTTTGATTTCATCTTCATGTACCTTTTTTACATCGGTCAAGTACACAAATTCACCAAATCGGTATCCTAAGACAGGTAGTCGATTGTGGTAGCATTCAATGGGGACCACATCCAGATCACCCAATGGGATGTTTTTATCCTTTTTCACTTCGAACACCTGTACTGCGGGCGCCCCGGGATAACGGTTTTCATTGGCGAAAATATAATCGAAGCGTCTTTTTAAAGATTCGATTACCCTGGCATGCGCATAAATGGGAATATCGCCCTGTCTGAAGAAAAAAGGACGAATATCATCGATTCCGGCTGTGTGGTCGGCATGCTCGTGTGTGAATAAAATTCCGTTCAAATGATCAATGGGATTGGAAAGCATCTGTTGCCTAAAATCAGGACCACAATCAATCACATAATTATAATCTTTCCACGAAATTAAAACGGAAACACGCAATCTTTTGTCCTTTGGGTCGGTGCTCAGGCAAACAGGATGATTGCTTCCAATAATGGGAATTCCCTGCGAAGTACCCGTGCCCAGAAAAGTAATGGTCATTTGATCATCCATTATTTCCAAAATTATAACTTATTTATTTAATAGATTGCGTTAAGAGTGTAACTTTGCCTACGATAAACTTTCGGATATGCCCGCTATACCTAGTAGAGAAAATAACTTCGAGAATATTCCCTCCCTAAAAGCTAAGACCCTGCGCATTAACCTGAACAAGGATATTTATGGGACCTTTGCAGAAATTGGGGCTGGACAAGAAACCGCAAGACATTTTTTTAGGGCAGGTGGTGCATCGGGTACCATTGCAAAGGCGATGAGTGCCTACGACAAAAGTTTTAGTGATGCCATTTATGGTATTGAGGAAGATGGGCGTTATGTGACCCAATCGCGTTTGAAAAAAATGTTGAACCACGAAATGCGCTTGGTGGAAGAACGTATCAGCCGCGACAACAATCCCGATTACCTTTATTTCTGTTTTGCCAATACGGTGGCCACCATTGACTTTTCCAAAAGATACAAGGGGCACGGTTGGGTTGGACTTCGTTTTCAGTTGGATCCCAAGCAAAAGGAGTATGACGAAATTGTTCTCCATATTCGATTTAAACAGAATGAAGCCCGTTTGCAACAAGAAACATTGGGTATTCTTGGTGTGAATTTGATGTACGGGGCCTTCTTTAAGTTCGACAAGCCTAAAAAACTGCTCAAATATCTATACGACCACATTGATAAGGACACCTTGGAAATTGATATGATCAATTTTACGGGGCCCAATTTTATCGATGTGGACAACCGTTTGATGAGTTTGCAGTTGATCAAGAACGGTATGACGGATGCCGTGATGTTCGGGCCAGATGGAAACAACCTGTTGCCAGCTGCCGTACTGTACAAAAAGAATATCTTGGCGCTCCGTGGTAGTTTTAGACCTGTTACCAAGGTAAATATGGATATGTTCCAAAAATCCTACGATATTTTTGTTCGTGAACAGACCGTTGAGTACAAGAATACCATCGTGGTTTTTGAAATTACCCTTTCCAACCTAAAAGCAGCGGGGGAAATTGACGAACAGGATTTTATGGATCGTGCGGAACTCCTCTGCTCATTGGGTCATAATGTGTTGATTTCCAACTTCCAAGAGTATTACAAATTGGTCGAATTCTTCAATAATTACACCAAGGCAAAAATTGGATTGACCATGGGGGTAAACAACTTGGTGGATGTATTCGATGAAAAATATTACCGTCACTTAAGTGGTGGTATCCTCGAAGCCTTCGGAAAATTGTTCTTCAAGGATCTGAAGGTGTACCTATACCCAATGAAAGATCCAGAAACTGGACAAATATTAACCAGCAATAATGTAAAAGTCCATCCGAGAATGAAGGAATTGTACAAGTTCTTCAAGTACAATGGTAAGGTAATGGACATTATTGATTACGATCCAGATGTGATGCATATCTTCTCAAGGGATGTACTCAAAAAAATCATCGACAACGAAGAAGGCTGGGAAAACGAACTTCCAGAGGGTATTGCCGAAATCATTAAGGAAAAACAGCTCTTTACACGTCAGGTGTTGGAAGAGAACGATTAAGCTTTGTGGATTCGTTTTTCGTTGATGGTTCATAGTTGTTCGGTAATCTCCACTCCAACTTAAAACTAGACCCTTACAGCTGAATTTTTGGATTATTCGATTGTTCGAAACAAATAGTTAGTAAACAGTAATTGGTAATTGAACATTGCTTATTGCTAATTGTTAATTCGTTTTTGGTTGATGGTTTCTCGATTGTCCGCCCCTTTAACTTAGAACTTTACCTTTTGCCTTTAGCCCTTTACACTTAAACATTGTTATCTAAATATTAGATTCTTCACTTTGTTCAGAATTACACATTTTATCCAATAAAACATTATCGACTTTCGTGAAATTCGTGTCAACCTAAAGTGGGACGTTAAAGCACCATACCCCAGTAGGCGTACGTTCTGTCGAAATGACAACCTGCAACTTAAAACTTAGAGCTTACAACTGGTTTATTCGTTTTTCGTTGATGGTTGTTCGATTAATCCACTTCCAACTTAAAACTTAGAGCTTACAACTTGATTGTTCCTTCGACTTCCTTCAACTAAGCTCAGGAACCACCGTTTAGGAACCTTTTTCATTTTCAACTTTAAACTCATTACCTATTGATAATTGCCCCTTCGACTTCGCTCAGGGTCCCTGCCTCTTTTCAACTTTTCACTTTTCACTTTTCACTTTTCACTTTTCACTTTTCACTTTTCACTTTCCCAAATAGTGAGATTTCTCGTCGCTATGCTCTGTCGAAATGACAACCTGCAACTTAAAACTTAACACTTAGAGCTTACAGCATACAGCTTAAAGCTTTCAACCTTTTTACTTTCCACTTTTAACTTTTAACATTTAACTTTTCCCCCTTCACCTCATTGCTAATTATTCATTGTTCACTGTTCATTGTTCACAGTTTATTGTCCATCCCCGTCAACCGAAACCCATCATCCATCAACCCAAAAGGGGCATTGGTAAGATCGTGACCCAATAGCAAAGCTAAAAGCAAGAATTTGCATGGATAATCGTAATAAAACATTGTTATGGAACATTTGAAAAAATTAACACACATGAAAAAATACCTTGCCTTGGCCCTAATGGCCCTTGCTTTGGTCTGGTCCTGTAGCAAGGACGATGACTCCCCAAATGCATTGACACCAAAAATCACAAAATTTAGCCCACCTTCGGGGCCTGTAGGTACAGTGGTTACCATTGAAGGGCAAAACTTTAGTGCCACGGCAGCCGAGAACACTGTAAAAATTGGAACGGCAACAGCAACAATTTCCAGTGCAACGGCCACTACACTGGTGGTAACGGTACCCGCAGGTGCAACCAATGGAAAGGTCTCCGTTACCGTTGGTGGGAAAACCGCAACTGGGGATACCTTTACCGTAACCGAAACCAAGAACCTAGCTCCTGTATTTGGCACAGGCAGTTTGGACTTTGAAAAACCGGAGAACATTACCGATGCAGAGGTAATTGGTACGGTAACGGCCAATGATCCAGATGGCAATGGAGCAAACCTTATTTTTGAAATCGTTACCAATACTACCGATAACCTGTTCGTGATCAATGAACTTGGTGAAATTAGCTTGGCCGAAGGCATGAGCCTTGATTATGAAGGTACCAAGCAATACGTGATCAAAGTGAGCGTAAGCGATGGGCAGGATATTACAACTGCAGACGTGACCATTACCGTTACCAACATTATAGAGCCCGGTGAACTGGCCGCCAGTGCCGACTCCTTTATTACCACTTGGAACATACCCGAAGATGGTTTTGAATTAGTCTTGGGTACTTTAGTTGAATATGAATACGATTTTACCATAGACTGGGGCGATGGCACCATTGAGAACATTACGTTGGCAGTGGATGATGCCCAACCAACGCATATGTATGCCACTGCAGGGGAACGTACCGTGGCCTTACAGGGCGAGTTCCCAACTTTTGTGATGTACGAAAATGTTCCGTTTTCAACCAGAATCAGTTTAAAAAGTATGGATCAATGGGGCGCAATCGAATGGAAAAGTTTGAGCGATGCATTTACATTGGCCATTGGAA
This sequence comes from Allomuricauda sp. NBRC 101325, assembly GCF_030268205.1. Lineage (GTDB taxonomy): Bacteria > Bacteroidota > Bacteroidia > Flavobacteriales > Flavobacteriaceae > Flagellimonas. Next base: position 282,448 of record NZ_BSQF01000003.1, on the reverse strand, counting down.
TGAAGTACAATGCCACTGATGCACCCAATTTGTCACAAACAACCTCTTTAGCTAGTATGTTTGGCGGAATAGCAAGTTTTGATGCAGAGGCTGCCAATGCTATTGGTCAGTGGGATGTAAGCAATATAACCGATATGTCAGCAATGTTCGGTTCAACAAAATTTAATGGGGATCTTAGCGGATGGAATGTGAGCAAGGTGGAGGATATGTCCGGTATGTTCAGTAATGCTGCTAGTTTTAACCAGGATCTTGGAGACTGGACTATTGGCAGTGTTACAGATATGACAAATATGCTAAAAAATTCTGCAATGTCGCCAGCCAACTTTGCCAATACCTTAATTGGTTGGTCAAAACAGGTGGTACAGCCCGGCGTTGAACTTGGGTGCGACAATGTTGATTTTTGTCTGACCCAAGAATCATTCGATGCTGTAGATATTTTGCAGTCAGCGCCTAATAATTGGACTTTTTCATATACAAACGGTATAAACTGCCCATAGTATAAATTATCCCAAACACTTCATCATAGTAAAGTCACTGGTTACTTTCAGGTTTCCGGTGGCTTTTTTTTATAGATATGAGAGTTGAGATATTAGATGTTAGATTTTTGGAGTTTTGGATGGTTAGGGATTGGTGGATAGTAGTTAGTAGTTAGTAGTTAGTAGTTAGTAGTTAGTAGTTGGTGGCCAGTAAGCAGTAATTGATTATTGAATACTGTTCATTGTTAATTACGGATTGAGTTTTCTCGTCGCTTACTGCCAGCCGCAGGCGGTCGCTCTGTCAAAATGACAACCTGCAACTTAAAACTTAGAGCTTACAACTGGTTCATTCGTTTTTCGTTAAAGGTTAATGGTTGTTCGTACTCAACACTAAAAACTTAGCACTTACAATTTGGTAATTCCTTAGACTTCCTTCGTCTTCCTTCGACTACGCTCAGGAACCACCGCTCAGGAACCACCGTTTAGGAACCTTTTTCATTTTCAACTTTAAACTCATTACCTATTGATAATTGCCCCTTCGACTTCGCTCAGGGTCCCTGCTTCTTTTCAACTTTCCATTTTTCACTTTTCACTTTTCAACTTCCCAAATAGTGAGATTTCTCGTCGCTATGCTCTGTCGAAATGACAACCTGCACTTAAAACTTAGAGTTTACAACTGGATTATTGGATTGTTCGATGGTTTGATTTTTAGATGTTTGTAGTTAGGAATCGGGAGTCAGTAATTGAAAATTGGTTATTGATAATTGTGAATTGTTCATTGAAAAAGATTTCTCGACTTCGCTCGAAATGACACCAAATTTCAACTTTTAACTTTTCCCACAATGAGATTTCTCGTCGCTATGCTCTGTCGAAATGACAACCTGCAACTTAAAACTTAGAGCTTATAACTTTAAACCCTTAACCCTTAACCCTTTACCCATCCAACAACTGCGCTGCGTGATCTTTGGTATTTACCTTATCGATTACTTTTTCCACTACTCCATTACCATCGATAACAAATGTGGTTCTGTGGATTCCATCGTATTCTTTTCCCATAAATTTTTTAGGACCCCAAACCCCGAAGGTATTGATCACGGTGTGGTCCTCATCAGCCAATAATGGGTATTGGAACTCGAATTTATCCCTAAAATTGGATTGTTTTTTCTCGGAATCGGCACTTACCCCCAAAATTTCAAACCCTTGGGCTTGCAGTTCGGCATAGTTATCGCGCAAATTACAGGCTTCGGCCGTACATCCGGGCGTATTGGCTTTGGGATAAAAGAAGACCACCAGTTTCTTTCCTTTATAATCACTGAGATTAATGGTGTTCCCGTCTTGGTCTTTTGCGGAAAATTCAGGTACTTTATCCCCAACTTTTAATATGTTCATAGTATTGTTTCTTTAAATTATTGTTTAATGGAATGATATGTAAAGTTAAACAAATATGACCAAACAAGAAAAGGTTGATTTTACCATAAAAACCTTGGATGAACTATATCCGACCATTCCCATTCCGTTAGATCATAAAGACCCTTATACCTTGTTGATCGCGGTATTGATGTCGGCCCAAAGTACCGATGTTCGGGTGAACCAGATTACGCCCCTACTTTTTGCCAAAGCGGACAATCCATTCGATATGGTAAAACTTTCGGAAGAAGAGATCCGTGAGATCATTAAACCTGTTGGCCTATCTCCCATGAAGGCCAAGGGCATTTACGGTCTGTCCAAAATTCTGATTGAAAAATACAATGGCGAAGTCCCTAGGGACATTGCACTTTTGGAGGAACTGCCCGCCGTAGGCCATAAAACTGCCAGCGTAGTGGTTTCCCAGGCATTTGGAATTCCAGCTTTTCCCGTGGATACCCATATTCACAGACTTATGTACCGTTGGGGTTTTAGTAATGGCAAAAATGTGGTACAGACCGAACGGGATGCCAAAAGATTGTTTCCTAAAGAGCTGTGGAACCGCTTGCACCTTCAAATTATTTGGTACGGGCGAGAATATTCACCTGCACGGGGCTGGGATCTGGACAAGGACATCATTACCAAGACCATTGGAAGAAAAACGGTGATCGACGAATACTATAAAAACAAAAAGAGCCGCTAATTGCGGCTCTTTCTGTCAGTTTGACCCTTAAATTAATTTAATGTTACTTCAAACTGATGTTTTTTGTAGTCAACTACATGAATCGATTTCGAATAGCTAAGTAAGAAGTCAATTGTTCTCTTACTTGCTTGTACCGTTTTCACGGATTTTTGTTCTTCAGAGTAAATGTTTTCCATATTCTAGCGTAAAAATGTTACAATTAGATAACGCCGCTAGTTTGGAAATATTGCAGGCTTCGATATAATGCCCGATTAATTCGTTAAAACGATATTCTTGCGATCAACGATTTTTCTCAAATTGATCAGTGCATATCGCATTCTTCCCAAAGCTGTATTAATGCTAACCCCAGTGTTTTCGGAGATTTCCTTGAAACTCATGTCTTTGTAGATACGCATGATCAACACTTCTCTTTGATCATCCGGCAATTCATCGATTAATAGCGTAAGATCACTTTCAATCTGATCTTTTATGATCTGTTTTTCAATATTTAGCTTGTCATCATGGATTACGGAGAAAATATTGAAATCATCGCTACCCTCGAACTTGGGCATTCTTTTGTTTTTTCTAAAGTGGTCGATGATCAGGTTGTGTGCGATACGCATTACCCAAGGTAAAAATTTACCTTCCTCGCTGTACGATCCTCTTTTTAGGGTTTTGATCACCTTAATAAAGGTATCTTGGAAGATGTCCTCTGCAACATCGCGGTCCAAAACCTTTGAGTAAATAAAACTGGTGATTCGTTGGTTGTGTCTGTTGATCAGAATTTCTAGAGCCTTTTCGTCTCCGTTGATGTAATTCTTTACTAAAATCGAGTCATTAATCTGTAGTTCCATACAAATTACTTTTTTTTGGTTAAAATCACAGCCTCTCCTTTTCCAAGAAAGACTTTAGGTATTAGTTTTTAATCTGTAAAAAGTAATTATTGCTGTATAGGCCTATCAGAATTTTAATTACACTTCAAATATAGATAAATAGGTAGGCGATCTACAATCTATGTTGTGAGTTGTCGATTTTTATATGTTAACTGGTGCAATATACGTATTAAGTGTTGTGAATCGTATCTTTGAGACCGTAATTTTAACATATGCCAGTGAATATAAACGTTGATCCAAAGCAAAATATCATCATAAAAGGTGCCAAGTTGCACAACCTTAAAAATATTGATGTGGTAATCCCACGAAATAAGTTGGTGGTAATTACGGGCTTATCGGGTTCAGGTAAATCCAGTTTGGCTTTTGACACCCTCTATGCGGAAGGACAACGAAGGTATGTGGAGAGCCTTTCCTCCTATGCCAGACAATTTTTGGGCAAGCTGGACAAACCCAAGGTTGAATATATTAAAGGTATAGCTCCTGCCATTGCGATCGAACAAAAAGTCAATTCCACCAACCCAAGGTCTACGGTGGGCACTACAACAGAAATCTACGACTACCTTAAATTAATGTATGCCCGCGTTGGGAAGACCATCTCCCCCATTTCTGGCAAGGAAGTAAAAAAGCATTCGGTAACCGATGTCATTAATTATATAAAGGAGTTGCCAGAGGGTGAAAAGTTATTGCTGCTGGCTCCTGTTCATATTAAAGAAGATAGGGAACCTTTAAAGTCGTTGGAACTTTTTTCTAAACAAGGCTATGCCAGGATCAAATATAAAGGTGAAGTATTACGGATAGATCAAGCTCCCGAAGATATTGGTCGGGAATTTGATTTGGTGGTGGATCGGATCATTGTAAAAGATGATGAGGATTTCTACAACCGATTGGCCAATGCGGTGGACAATGCCTTTTTTGAAGGGAAAGGAGTTTGTGCCATCGAGAACTTGGCCAATAGTGAAACCAAGACCTTTAGCAACCAGTTTGAAATGGATGGCATGAAGTTCATGGAACCCAATGTGCATCTATTCAGTTTTAATAATCCTTACGGCGCCTGTCCCAAGTGTGAGGGGTACGGCGATGTGATCGGCATTGATGAGGACTTGGTAATTCCCAACACAGCTTTGTCAGTTTATGAAAATGCTGTTTTTCCTTGGCGTGGCGAAAGTATGGGCTGGTACCGGGACCAATTGGTGAACTCGGCCTACAAATTTGATTTTCCCATCCACAAACCGTGGTTCGAGCTTTCGGAAGCACAACAACAATTGGTTTGGGAGGGCAACGAACATTTTGTTGGACTCAATGAATTCTTTGAACAGCTCGAAGAGAAAAGTTATAAGATCCAGAATCGGGTAATGTTGTCTCGCTACCGCGGAAAAACCAAATGCTCCGTTTGTAAAGGAAAGCGATTGCGCAAAGAAGCCAATTATGTAACTGTTGGCGCTAAATCCATTTCCGATTTGATTGAACTTCCCATCAAAAAATTGATTCCCTTTTTCGAAGAATTGCAATTGTCGGAACATGATACTCAGGTTTCTAACCGATTGCTGAAAGAAATTACAACCAGGTTGGAGTTTTTGGACAAGGTTGGTTTGGGATACCTCACCCTGAACCGAAAATCGAACACGCTTTCTGGAGGGGAAAGTCAACGCATCAATTTGGCCACTTCATTGGGCAGTAGTTTGGTGGGGTCCATGTATATTTTGGATGAGCCGAGCATTGGTTTGCACCCCAAGGATACCGAAAATCTAATTGAAGTTTTAAAATCCCTTCGCGATCTGGGTAACACGGTGATTGTAGTGGAACACGACGAGGACATCATGAAGGCTGCGGACGAAATTATCGATATTGGTCCGGAAGCAGGCACTTTGGGTGGAAACGTGGTGGCCGCTGGCCCATGGGAAACCATTTTAAATGCTGATTCATTAACGGCCTCCTACCTTAATGGTAATATGGAAATTAAAGTTCCAAAAGAACGAAGGAACTCCAAACACTATATTCAAATAAAGGGAGCGCGGGAGAACAACCTAAAAAATATTGATGTTACTTTTCCTTTGAACATGCTTACGGTGGTCACGGGAGTTTCGGGAAGTGGTAAAAGTACGCTCATCAAAAAAATTCTATACCCGGCCATATTAAAGGAAATTGGAGGGTACGGGGAAAAAGCAGGTCAGTTTTCGTCCATAGAAGGAAAATACTCCCATATTAAACATGTGGAATTTGTTGATCAAAATCCTATTGGAAGGTCTTCCCGTTCCAATCCGGTTACCTATATAAAGGCCTATGACGATATTCGCAGTTTGTTCGCAACTCAAAAATTAAGTAAGCTTCGGGGGTATCAAGCCAAGCATTTTTCCTTTAACGTAGATGGTGGCCGCTGTGAAAAATGTAAGGGTGAAGGGGAAATCACTGTAGAAATGCAGTTTATGGCAGATGTGCATTTGGAATGCGATGCTTGCAACGGAAAAAGATTCAAAAAAGATATTCTTGAAGTAAAGTTTGAAGATAAAAACATTGATGATCTTTTAAATATGACCATTGATGATGCCATTGATCATTTCAAAACCTTCAAACAGAGCAAAATTGTAAACAAATTGCAACCGTTGCAAGATGTTGGGTTGGGGTATGTAACCCTGGGGCAGTCCTCCTCTACCCTTTCTGGTGGCGAGGCACAACGGATAAAATTGGCTTCTTTTCTAGTAAAGGGCCATACCAAGGAAAAGGCACTTTTCATCTTTGATGAACCAACGACGGGGCTTCACTTTCACGATATTAAAAAACTGCTCAAATCTTTTGATGAGTTGATAGACAAAGGGCATTCCGTAATCGTAATCGAGCATAACATTGACTTGATCAAATGCGCCGATTATATCATTGACCTAGGTCTTGAAGGTGGGGAAAACGGTGGTAATTTGGTTGTGGAAGGCACTCCGGAAGAAATTCTATCAAATAAAGATTCTTATACCGTTACCTATTTAAAACCAAAGCTGTAAGCAGCTCAATAACAATTCATTTACCTTTTATTATCCTCCTTTTCAATGTTGTAGGATATTACCTCTAATAATCAGGAAGTTTTAAAATTATTATAGCTTCCTGATTTTTTTCGTCAAACCAAAACGGCGAACCGTCAACTCAAACTACCTATCCGTTAATTGGTGGCAACACCGCATTTACCTTAAAACGATATTTATGGATTGATTGCTGTTCCCAAATCTTACTGAGTTTATCATTTAAGCAATTTGGTGTACAGTGACCGACTACACCAAAAAACTAACGTATGCTTAAACAACTACTCCCCAATAAAAGGACCATTGCTTTTTTGGTTCTATTGCTTTTAATATCCTTTTGTTCCCTTAGTCTTTTTGGAAAATTTAAAGAACATAATACTTTGTTCTTGAAAATCGAAGACAAAGTTGCCCCATATGTTCCTCAAATTTCTTTGGTTAAATCAGGAGTCCGTCGAAATTTATCTGGCACTGACGTTGGATGTGCATTTATTGAATACACCTTCACTATCGAAAATCAAAGTACCGCAGGTGAAATTCTGGCAAATGTGGTTATCAATGACCCTAACTTGGGCATTATCAACTCTGGATTTTCTGGTGATGATAATCTAAATAATGAATTGGATAGCAACGAGATTTGGATTGTTACCCAAAATTATTTTATAACCGAACAAGACATTATTAATGGCGAAGTATCAGATCAAGCAGTAGTCAATGCCAATCTAAAGAATCAACTATTGGTGGGTGTTCAAGATTTGTCAGATGACAACAGCCCCTTAGAAAACGATTTGACCACGGTTGATCTCACTGCATGTCAAACGCCAAATATTGGCATTATCAACTTCGGGGACTTAGTAGATATAAATGGGGATGGTTGCAAAGAGACCATTATCTATAAAATTACCGTTCAGAATACGGGAACCATTGATTTGGATGAGATTGTGGTAACATCTCCTGTGGTATATCAAGGTAATATCCCTGGTCCGGTTGCAGGAGATGATATTGGTGAAATTGGTGTATTATCCCCAGGGGAGACATGGAATTACACCTTTAATTGGCCCGTAAACACTAATTTAATGATAGGTGGAAATATGGAAACCCAAGCCATTGTTACTGCCGAGATTATAGGGACAGCTACCCAAGTATCTGATTTCTCCCATGATAGTGATTTTAATAGTGATGGTTTTACAAATACCCCTGTTGACGAGCCCGGTTGCATTGATAATGGAAGTATTGGCTTGGTTAAAGTGAGTGATGGTTTTGTAGATGTCAATCAAGATGGATGTGATGACAGCATCCTATACAAATTTACGGTAACCAATACGGGTAATACAAATTTGCACGAAATTGTAATTGAAGATGAGGATGTTTTGGGACTTGTGGATATTCCTGGCCCAACCGAGAACAGCGATGTGGGAATGGATGGAATTCTTTCCATCGGAGAAACTTGGACCTACGAAGCACTTTATGCCCTAACCCAAACCGATATTGATAATGCAAGTGTGAACAATCAAGCTTCTGTAGATGCCTACACCGTGAACACCAATCTATTGGTTCAGGACGATTCCCATGCAAGTGATCCCTTCTCCGATGGAATGACAAGAACACCCGTTAACATTGCTTGCGTTAATGGTTCCGCCGGCATTGGGCTTATAAAAAAAGGTGATTTATACGATCTTAATGATGATGGATGCTATGAAAGTATCCTCTATGAATTCACAGTGACCAATATGGGCGATGTAGACCTTAAAGATATTGTATTGGAGGATGAAGAGTTGTTGGGACTTGCTGATATTCCTGGACCTTTGGACGGGGACGATATTGGAGGGGACGAAGTACTTTCCGTGGGAGAAGTGTGGAGGTATCATGCCGTTTATGCCATTACCCAAGAAGATATAGATTTTGGTTCTGTTGTTAATCAGGCAACAGTTATGGGAAAAACTGTGGGTCTTGAACTGCCCGTTTCGGATAACTCGGATAATACAGATAATTTCAACAATCGATGGACAAGGGTTATCGTCACTGAAAGCTGTGCCGATGGCAATCCAGAAATTGCATTGATTAAAAAGGGTGTGCCAATCGATATTGATAACGATGGTTGCGATGAAAGTATTCTATACACCTTTACCGTTACAAACGAGGGGGAAATAAATCTCCATTCTATTGTTGTTGAAGATGAAGATCAATTAGGTCTGGCAGATATCCCTGGGCCAACAGATGGCAGTGATATTGGATTGGATGGTATTTTATCCGTTGGAGAAGTATGGACCTACGAAGCACTATATCAACTAAAACAAGAAGATATTGATGCCGGAGAGGTAATTAATCAAGCAACGGCTACGGGGCTAACAGAAGGTTTAAATCTTCCCGTTTTTGATGATTCCGATTTTGACAATAACAGTGAAAATAGGGAAACCCATACCCTTTTATCAGGTAATGTCTGTACCGAAGGTGCTGCCAATATGTACCTGTTAAAAGCGGGTAATTTGGTAGATGTGAACGGGGATGGCTGTTCCGATAGCATTTTATACACCTTTGAATTGACCAATAATGGCGATGTGGATATCATTGAAATATCTCTTGAAGATGAACTTATCGACCCTGACCTAATTGGATTTATTCCAGAATCCGATACCAATAGTGATGGAATTTTATCAGTTGGTGAAACTTGGTTCTTTGAAGCTCTTTATGGTTTTACCCAAAATGATTTGGATATGGGTCAAGTGTCTAACCGTGCCCTGGCAACTGGATTAATCGACCAAACCAATATTCCAATTTTTGATTATTCACACGAAACGGCAATCGATGATGATGGGTTTACAGTTACATTGGTCCCAGTGGATTCTTGCTTATTAGATGCATCCCCAGGAATTGCCTTGATCAAGACCGCTGCGCTATCAGATTTGGATAATGATGGATGTCCAGAAAGTATTGATTACACCTTTACGGTATCAAACACAGGTAATTTAGATCTAATTGAAGTTGAGCTTATCGATAATGAACTGTTCTGGGGAATGGTTTCTGGTCCAGTTGAGGGAACAGATATTGACAACGACCAAATGTTGTCTGTTGGTGAAACATGGACTTTTGAGGCAAATTATATCCTATTGGATAATGACATCGATGTTGGCATTGTTACAAACTCCGCAACAGTTACTGCTAAAGTGGTCAATATTGATTTTTCTGTATCCGATATTTCCGATGACAATAGTCCAAATGAGGATGATCCAACACAAACTCTAATTCCCAATATCGTTTGCAATGATCCTGGTCCGATTAGTGATTTTGAAATTTTTAATGGCATCACGCCAAACAATGATGGTTTAAACGACTATTTCCAAATCAACGGTATTGAAAATTACCCGAACAACAACTTGAAAATCTTTAATCGATGGGGTGTTTTGGTCTATGAAGCCGATGGTTACGGATTGGATTCAAACTTGTTTTATGGAATTTCCGAAGGTAGGGCAACGCTACAAAAAGATAGGGAACTGCCCAGTGGTACCTATTTCTACATCTTAAGTTTTATAGGAGAAAACCCAGGTGAAAGTAGCTACTCTGGTTACCTCTATATCAACAGGGATTAACCATCAATGGAAATACAATTCAGGCCCTATTACCTATACAATAAACAATAACCATGTTTAAACCAACCAAGATTCTTTGTCTTACAGCACTGCTATGTTTGGCCCTTTCACAAATAACAACAGCCCAGCAAGATCCACAATACACCCAATACATGTACAATACCCAAATTGTAAACCCAGCATATGCAGGTTCAAGGGGCTCATTGAGTATTGGGTTATTGGGACGCACACAATGGATGAATCTGGAAGGTACTCCCGAGACGGGTACACTTTCGGTCAACTCCCCTGTGGGCCGATACAAAGACATGGGGCTGGGACTATCGATAGTTTATGATAAAATCGGACCTGCCACCGAGTCCAATTTGGTCATGGATTGGTCCTATAAAATTTATTTGTCCAATACCACAAGATTGGCATTTGGCCTAAAAGCTGGTTTGGATATGCTGAACGTTGATTATTCCAAATTAAACATTTTTGACCCAGGCGACCCATACTTCCAGACCACGATATACAACAAACTTCAGCCTCAAATGGGTGCTGGCCTATATTTATATAGTGAAAAGTTTTATGCGGGTCTTTCCGTTCCAAATTTTCTGAACTCCAAACATTTTGATGAAGATTCCCTAAATAACATGAATGTTGAAAACATAGCAGTGGAGCGCCTTCATTATTTTTTTATCACTGGTTATGTGTTTGATTTGAACAGGAATCTAAAGTTCAAACCCACTTCATTGGTAAAATATGTAAGTGGTGCCCCCTTACAATGGGATATTGCTGCCAACTTTATGTTCAGTGAAAAATTTGTGCTTGGAGCTTCCTATCGATGGAGTGCATCATACAGTGCATTGATGGGCTTCCAGATTTCCAGGGGTTTCTTTGCCGGACTTGCTTACGATTACCAATCCACCAACATACAACAATACAGCAATGGTTCCTATGAGGTTTTTCTCCGTTTTGAAATCTTCAATAGGTCCGACCGAATCATAACCCCAAGGTTCTTTTAAAATATTTGCATGAAATTACGAGTCATACCCATCATATCATTCTGCTTATTAGTTCTAACCACTTGGGCTCAAAATCCAAAAATCAAAAAAGCAGACGAAGAATTTGACAATTATGCCTACATCGATGCCCGAAAAATTTATCTGAACATCGTAAAGGATGGGTATCAGTCTGCCCAAGTGTTTAAAAAATTGGCAGATACCTATTATTTCAACAGTGAATACATTGAGGCCGTGGAGTGGTACAACCGCCTTTTAATGAGTTATCCCGAAGCTATGGAAACGGACTATTATTATAGATATGCCCAGTCTTTAAAAAGTATAGACCAATACGCAGCCGCTTCAAAAATGATGGAAAAATACCGACAGTCCATTCAAAATACTACAGTTAACAATTATGCCCTTAATACCCTTTTGGACTCCATTGAAACGGAATACTCCATAATCAATGCCACTGAATCATCTGGCAGTTCCGATTTTGGACCATCATTCTATGGAGAAAAAATTGTCTATGCATCCGCATCTAAAAATACCAAAGGGAGCAAAACGGATGATTGGACAGGTCTCCCCTTCTTGGATTTGTTCGAAGCGGAAAAAGATTCTATCGGAAAACTGAAAAACCCCATTGCCTTAAAGGGTAATATCAACACTCCTTATCATGAATCCTCAACGGCATTTACCAAAGATGGGGAAACAGTATATTTTACACGAAACAATTACATCAACGGCAAGAAAAAGAGAGGAAAAAATAGGTTGGTTGGACTAAAAATCTACAAGGCAGAAAAGAATACCAAGGGCGAATGGACCCATATTAAGGAACTGCCTTTTAATAGCGATTCCTATTCCGTAGCCCACCCCACATTGAGTATCGATGAAAAGCGATTGTATTTTTCATCGAATATGCCAGGGACTTTGGGTAAATCTGATATTTGGTATGTTGATATTTTAGATGGCGATAGTTATGGAAAACCCGTAAACCTTGGGAATACGATAAACACCATTGAACGTGAATCGTTCCCATTTATTAGTGAGTCCAATAATCTGTACTTTTCCAGTGATGGCCATGTGGGACTTGGTGGTTTGGATATTTTTGTTGTTTCCCTGAACATCAAAGAAAATGATGAAAAGGTAGTTAATCTTAAAAAACCAATAAATACCAACCAAGACGATTTTGGATTCATCATCAACGAAACCTTGAACAGCGGTTATTTTTCCTCCAATAGGGATGGTGAAGATGGTAGTGTTTCAGACGATATCTATGCCTTTTACGAAAGTTGTGACATTACACTCGAAGGTCTGGTTACCGATGCCCTAACAGGAGAACCAGTTTCTGGCGCAATGGTTACATTGATTGACGATAAAAACAATCCAATAAATGAACAACGGACTTCTGAATCGGGCACCTATTCCTTTACTGTTTTTGTGGATTGCCTGAAACAATATGCTATAAGGGCAACCAGCGAGGACAAAAAGTATCTACCCACCGAAACCACTTTAACTACTCCCAATGGTAAAAATGCCCTTCAAGTAGATATTCAATTGGTTCCGCCCGATTGCCCACCCGATGACCTTGGTTGTCGTTTGGATCTTCAACCTATCTATTTTGATTATGGCAAATCCAACATACGACCGGATGCCGAAGTGGAATTGGCCAAAATTTTGCAGGCTTTAAAGGAATATCCCCAATTAAAAATCCATATTGAATCCCATACCGATTCCAGGTCCAGTTCCTCTTTTAACTTAAAACTCTCCGAAAATAGGGCGAGCTCTACAAGAAAATGGTTGATAGACCACGGTATTCAATCCACTAGATTAACTTCAAAAGGTTATGGGGAAACCCAATTGTTGAATCACTGTGCCAATGGTGTAAAATGCTCCGAAGAAGAACATCAATTAAATAGAAGGTCTATGTTTATCATTAAAAATTAATTTTTATTTAATTATATATCAGTTAGTTACAATTTATTTTAATTTTTGGCACGCTGCTTGATTATTTAAGAGTGGATGTAAATAGGTACATCTGGAACTTAAAACTGATAGTATGAAAAAGTTAGTACTCTTTGTAGCAGCGATAGCTTTTGGAATACCAAGTATCCAAGCAGCATCAATAGATAATTCAACTGTGACTGTTGACAATTATCGATATGGAAATTCTTTCATCTTTGTGGAAGATGGAGTGACCTTTTCCGTATATCCGGATGGTGAGTTCGACTTTTATATGGATAACAGGGTCAATGTAAATGTTGGAGCACAAATTGGGAATGTTGGAGTTACTTTCAACTCTGGATATAACTATAACCCTTATGTACAATATGATGATTACGGTGCCGTAGTCCAAGTAGAGAACATCCCAGTTTTTTACGATTACTACGGACGTGTGTCTCAAATTGGTAATGTGGACATCTGGTACAACAATGGTAGGGTTCGTAGAATCGGTGGTTTGAACATTTATTACCGCGGTGGAGTTTTCAGCCACTATACCGGATACATCAACATCTACAATAGATATTATGTGTACAGACCTTACCACAGGTATTTTGCCAGACCGGCAGTTGGATTCTGTAATGTGTATGCAAGACCTTACAGAAGATATTACAGCCCTGTGAGATATACCTACTATGCCCCTTACAGATATAATACCCGTAGAACCTACGCTAAAATTGGTAGGGAATATAGAAACGATAATAGTTATAGAAGGGACAATATCTATAGAAATGATAAGAGAGTTGCCGTACGCGACAACAATGTTCAAAGACGTGGTGATTCTGGAAGAAGCAATAGATATGTGGAACAAAACAATTACAACAAAGGAAACAATGTTGCACGTTCCAACAATACGGTTAGAAGACAAGAAAGCCCAAACAAGGTTGTTCGTAAAAACGATTACAAAAAAGCGGACAATGGCAATAGAAGCAGCAGAAGCGTTTCCAGCACCACGGTTACTCGTTCGCCCAATAAAACAAGTGTGAACACAAAAAGGGTTACCACTAACGACAACGGTAGAACCGTAACACGTTCCACCAAAACAAATTACAGAAAACCTGAAACCGTAAACAGAAAATCAAGTAATTCTGTAACAAGTAGAGGTAATGGAAACGGTAGCAGAGCGACTGTTGGTAAAAGCACAAGAACTACCGTAAAAAGTAGTCCAGGAAATAGCTCAAGAACCGTAAAGTCAAGTTCTTCAAGAGCTTCAAAATCAAATAATTCTAGAAGGAATTAAATAAGTTTTTAGGTTGGTTAGTTGTTTACCCCGTAGTTGGATTTATTCACTGCGGGGTATTTTTTTGAGCCATTTGGCCAAAATACCCGAAACATCTTCAGATAAATTAAACCGATACAGGATCCCCAAAAACATTATGACAATCAAAGCAGACTTAAGTGCTATGTTTAAAATAGGATGAAACGAAAAATCAAAAAATGAAAATAAGGCTGACAATAAGAGCAAAGTTGCCAAAACTTTAAAGGTTGCCGCTGTAAATGGCGAAATGCCAAATTTCATTTTTACAAAAACCAACTTCACTATATTGAATATGAAAATGGAGATAAAACTCGCAAAAGCAGCCCCTTCCAATCCAAATTTTGGAATCAAAATCAAGTTTAAAACTATGGTCAAACCAGCGAGGCAAACACCAAAAATCAATACCGTTTTATAATATTGGGAGTTGTAAAGAATCGAATTGATATTACCCAGCATCGAATCAATTACCTTGGCCAACCCGATCAAAAAAACGATGGTAAATCCATTTCGATAATTTTCGGGCAACATCTGATATAGGTCGCCCAAATTTAAAATGATAAGGACAAATAAAATTCCAGAAGCTATGAAAAGGGTCAATGACGACTTTTGATATAATTTTCCCAACCCATCAATATCTCCAGCATTCAAGAGCTCAGCAGTTAACGGATAGGTAATTTGGTGCATGGATCGCGAGGGAACAATAATTACTGTGGCAATGTAGACCGATACACCATAATAGGCCACATTTTCAATACTGATAAATTGATTGAGCATTACCTTGTCTATTTCCAACAAGATCAGAGCGGCCGAACCTCCCAAAATAATCAAAAACGAATAAGACAGTAGCTCTCGAGTTGCTGTTGGAAACTTAAAGCTGATTTTCGGAAACCGTAAACGAAAGGCATAGAGTTGAATAATGATGGTTCTTAAAAGGTACAGTCCTATCAAACACTTGAAAAACGCATCCAAGGAAATTATATCAAAATAAAAGAGAAGCAATAGGATCGATACTCCAATACGGGCAAAAACCTCCTTCATGAAATTCCCAAAGACCGATTTCATGTGCACCTTGCACCAAGCGTAAAATACTTCAAAATAGGCCATGGCGAGTCCCACAAAGAAAACATACCATAAATAATCTTTTACCATGGAGTTCACTTGCGAAACCCAATCCCCCAATGCATCGTACCAAACCATTCCAATTAAGGCAATTGGAATTATACCCAATAAAGGGACCAATAGCATCAAGCTTAAAAAACTGTCTTTGTCCTGATCGCTGTATCCACTATAAAATTTAACCAACGTATTGTGCACACCAAAAGCCATGACCGGCATAAGAATGGCTCCCGATGCCAAGATAAATGTGACCAGGCCATAATATTCGTCAGGTAAAATCTTGGTATAAAGAAATAGGGTGTTGACGGCCCCAAACAAGAAACCTGCATAGGTTACCACTACATTTTGTATGGACTGTTTTAGAACAATACCCATCAGATAAATTTAGCCAAAGATTCCGTTAATGCTTTTCTATGAAATTGTTCAATTCCGACGGAGTTGCACACTAAAGTATTATTTTGATACTCTTGAAAAGCATTTAAAAGTACCGATTTTATTTGCGCAACATCGGGGTGCAAACAAAAATTGCCCGCCTTATACTCATCTACCATGAGGCCTGCCTCCCAACCTGTTGGTCCAATGGCCAAAATAGGTCGTTTTGCGTTGAAGTACTCAAAAATTTTGCCCGGAATAATGCCTTGGGTTTCTTCCGAATCTATTTCCAACAACAAAAGTAATTGGGATTTCTGCTGAACCAATAAAACTTCGTCATGGGACAAATAACCCATCTGTTTCACATAACTTTCCAATCCAAAATCCTTGATAGACTTCAGCACCTCTTCCCCCACTACTCCTGCTAATTGAATTTTCAGGGACCTTTTAAATTCTTGGTTTTCACGGTTCAATTCCTGTATAGCTTGCCAAAACCCTAAAGGGTTTCTACCCGTTAACAATGAACCCATATGAGAAATGGTAAATTCAGCATCCAGAGAAACAGTCGACAATTCATCATCATATCCATTGGTAATGACCTTTGTGGGCTTTGGGGTAATGCTCTCAAATTCAGATTTGGTGGTATTGCTGGTCACTACAATTTTATCGGCTTTTAACAACACCCCTTTTTCCAAGGCCTTGTGCTTTTCCCTAGCATATTCGGTTAATCGTAAGTTTTTATGATAACCGATTGATGTCCATGGGTCACGAAAATCCGCAATCCATTGAATGTTGTATTTTTTCTTTAAACCCAATCCAATCAAATGCAAACTATGGGGCGGTCCCGTTGTGATAATGGTCTGAATGCCTTCATCGGCAATAACCTTTGCCAAATATTTTATCGAAGGATTAACCCAAAGTTTACGAGCATCTGGAATAAATAAATTTCCACGAACCCAAAGTAATACCTTTTCCAAGACTGAAGGGTTCTTTTCCTTGATGATACCTGAACTTATGGTCTTTGTTTTTTTCTTGGAAAGTAACGAAGCCCATGCGTAAGGCTCTTTAATGGGTTGTTTTAGTATTTTGATGTTTGCCGGCACTTCCAAAACCAAATTCTCATCCACGATGGGGTAACTTGGATTTTTGGGCACATAAACGATAGGTTCAAACCCAAAATCGGGCAGATATTTTACAAATTTAAGCCAACGTTGTACCCCTGGTCCACCAGCTGGAGGCCAATAGTACGCTATGACCAAAACTTTTCGCATTACGAATCTTCCGATTTTTTAGGGTAAAAGGAAAAGCCCACACCTCCCACAATGATCAAACCTAAAAGAATACAGGCGGCAAGGGAGATTTGACTTCCTGTCTGCACTACTTCTGGTTCAAACAAGAATTCGATTTGGTGCTCACCTGCTGGAATCTTCATCCCTCTTAGGGCGTAATCCACTTTAAAGTGTGGTTGTGGTTCACCATCTATAAAGGCATTCCAACCCGATGGATAATACATTTCCGAAAATACCGCAAAACCTTCATTAGAATTGGTCGATTCATATTTCAGATAATCAGGTCGATATTCCACCAAGTTGATTTGGGACAAGGAATCCACTTCGTAACGGTGTTTTGTGAGGCTAGGATACGTTTTTGTATTCACTACCGCTTGTGACTTGGAATTGAAATCCGCCAATTTTTGAATGGATTCATCCGCACTTGATACGGGCAACAATTCGGATACAAACCAAGCATTGCCATTGGCGTTATCATTCAAAGCAGGGAAACTGCTGCCATCCTCATCTTCTTGGATAATGTATTTCACATTCAACATGTTCAATACCTCCAAATTGTTTCGATATAAATGGTATTCCACCAAATTTTCCAACGCCCTTGGCTTGGCGGCATGATATCCTCCAATCGATTTATGGAAATAGGATGTTCTTGCGCCATTAATGCCTTCATTAGGATCAAATACCCTAAAAATGGAATTGTCTTGCTGGATCATCTGATCTATCTGACTGGCTTGAAAAGGTTCGTTTACCTCGCGTTGACGCACAAAATCATCTTCGTTCACGTAGCGAAGGGCCACACCCACCAAATCAAATAAAATCAAGGCACTCATCGCAAAAACCATAATGTTTCGGTTGATCTTCTCCTTGATGAAAAACCACAAAACAGCAGCGGCCAAGGCCACATAAATCAAGGATCTGATGGTATCGCTGATGTAGACGGCCTCCCGGTCCCTTTGGATCATGCCCATGAGCTCATCTCCAAAGTAGCCACGATACATTTCGTCCCGCATGCCTTCAAAATTGAAGAAACCTTTTAAAAGGAAAATCAAAATGCCCAATCCCGCAGCAATGAAGAAACTTAACTTTAACGCCTTCATTTTTTCTTTGGAATCCACTGAAGATTTAAACAGCTCGCGAAGCCCCAATATGCCAAGCAACGGTAAACAAAGTTCCAATACCACCTGAATGGAAGATACCGCCCTAAACTTATTGTAAAGCGGGAAGTAATCGATCATGAAATTGGTCAACAAAGGGAAATTTTTACCCCAAGACAATACCAAAGACAAGATGGCACCCGAAAGCAACCACCATTTTTTCTTGCCCGGCACCAAAATCACGCCCAAAACAAACAAAAAGAAAATTATCGCTCCAACATAAGCAGGTCCTGCAACAATCGGCTGATCTCCCCAATATAAGGGCAACCCACTCGATAATTCCAGCGCTTTGCTCGGAGCTAATCCTTGATTGGTCAAATATTCATAGGCTTTGGAATCCTTGCCCAAATCCTCATTTCCTGAACCTCCGAACAATCTAGGAACGAACAAATCCAAAGATTCGGCAATGCCGTAACTATATTGGGTAATATAATCCTTGTCCAAACCAGTGCTAATTGCCTTTGGGCTTCCATCAGGGTTGATCGTCAATTCTGATTTACCACGCGTACTCCAATCTGCATATTCCTTGGTGGCCAAAAGTCCAGTGGCGTTCGTGGCTACGGATAAGACTACCGCCAACACACAAAGTCCTACCGATATAAAAAAGTGCTTTAATTCCTTTTCTTTGATGGCATAGATCAGATAGACCAAACCGAAGACTACAACCAACAACATAAAATAATAGGTCATTTGGTAGTGGTTGGCACTTATCTCCAAGGCCATTGCCAAAGCAGTCAGTATAAAACCGAGGATGTATTTTTTTCTAAATACGAGAATGATTCCTCCCAAAACCATCGGAATGTAACCCAAAGCATGGGCTTTGGCGTTGTGCCCTACCCCTAAAATAATAATCAGGTAGGTGGAAAATCCAAAGGCTAATGCTCCTAAAGCTGCCAATCGAAAGTCAACTTTAAGACACAGCAATAAAATGTAGAACCCAATCAGGTACAAAAAAAGATAATCGGCTGGTCTTGGTAAAAACCGAATCAATCGATCTAGCTTTTTCACATAATCGTGTGGATAATTGGCACCCAATTGATAAGTGGGCATACCTCCAAAAGCACTATTGGTCCAATAGGATTCTTCTCCCGTGACTTGTTTAAAATCGTCCCTTTCCTTGGCCATGCCCTTGTATTGGGCAATATCTGACTGGTAAATGGCCTTCCCCTGCAGCACTGGATAAAAATAGACCAATGAGGCAAGAATAAACAAACCGATAACGCAAATATGTGTAATTAGGGCTTTTGGAGAAAGATTCATGGATAGGTTTTGAAAAGACAAATATTAATCAATTTCCTCAAAATCTATGTATTCTCCAACTTTTTTTGAGGGATTCGATTTTCGTGTGAAGGGCTTTTTGTCAACCGTAGTCTCCCCTTCCCTTGTCTCTTTCCTGTAGCTATCTTCATAATTGCCAAACTGCTGACCGAATTTTTCACTGGTCTTTTTTACTGCATAGTTCAGCATTAAGGGTGCCAACCATTTCCATAGCATTTTAAAGCCATAGTATAATAAGACGGCTATTAATATCGTTTGTAATAAAACCATATAGCTTTTATTATTGTATCAAAATTACACTGTTAGTCACGTAATCCCGTAAAACGTATCTTAAAAAAGTATTAAAACCTAGTTATATGGATTTTTCCATCATTAAAAAGTCATTGCCCCTATTCTTGCTTTTTCCCGCAATACTATGCGCTCAATATACCGATGTCATCAATTCGAACCGACCTGGAAGGGCTCCAAGTGCCTATGCCGTTGGTAAAAATGTGGTGCAAGCGGAAGTGGGCATGTTGTATGAACAACAGGACAATGTGGACCTGAATTCCGATTCCAATATTCTTGGCATTGATTACGCACTTAGGTACGGATTGCTTTTTGAAGAATTGGAGGTACTGGTCGAAGGCTCTTTTATCACGCAGAACATTACCTATCCCGATTTGGGAATCGAAGGTAAATTGACCAATTTTTCCCGAAACCGTGCTGGGGTAAAATATTTGATCTTTGACCCTTATAAAGATCCGGAGCGCAACAAACCCAATTTATATAGCTGGAGGGCCAATAATTTGTTCCAATGGAAAAACTTGATTCCGGCCGTATCGCTTTATGGCGGTGCCAATTTTACATTGGGAGACAACCCATTTTATATTGGCGAACCTACCATTTCATACCGAGGTGCCGTATCTACACAAAGTAGGCTCTCACCACGGTTTGTTTTGATTTCCAATATTGTTTACGACAGAATTACAACTGATTTTCCTGAGTGGCGCTTTGCCCTTTCGGTTACCCATGCTTTCCGCGACCCCAGATGGAGCGTGTTTTTTGAAGGACAGGGCATCTCTGGAGATAGATATTCCGATGTAATCTTGAGAACCGGGGTGGCCCGTTTGATCAATAAAAACTTCCAGGCAGATTTTCATTTGGGCTCTGGCTTTAACGATTCCCCCTCAAGAGTATTTGCCGTGCTCGGTTTCTCCTACCGATTGGATTTTCATAAAGATGAGTTTATTCCCATTGTGGAGCAGCAATCGGGTGTAAATGGTAAAATCAAAAAGAATTCCAATAAGAAAAAGTCAAAAAAGCGCGGTAAAAAAAATAAAGATGGCATAGATTTTTAAGTTTTGGCCCCTAGACTTTTCTGCTGAAGGTAATATTCCTAATATTGAGGTATAATTAGGATGTATGGTTACCATAAAAGAAGTTCAATCCCAATCGGACTTAAAAGACTTTGTAAAATTTCCTTTTACCCTCTACAAAGGTTCACCCTATTGGGTGCCACCAATCATCAAAGATGAGATGGAGTCTTTTGACAAGACCAAGAATCCTGTTTTTAAAAGTGCGGAGGCCACTTTCTTTTTAGCATATAAGGACAATACAATTATTGGAAGGGTTGCCGCCATCATCAACCGATTGGAGGTTGAGGAACAAGGGGTAAAGAAAATGCGTTTTGGTTGGTTCGATTTTGTGGACGACCTTGAGGTTTCCAAGGCTTTGTTCGATAAAGTGAAGGAAATTGGACAACAACATCAACTGGAATTCATGGAAGGCCCCGTTGGATTTTCCAATTTGGATAAAGTGGGCGTACTCATTGAAGGATTTGACCATATTGGAACCATGGTAACCTGGTACAATCACCCATATTATCAATCCCATTTTGAACATCACGGATTCACCAAGGAAAAGGAATACCTCGAAAGTAAATTTTTGGCAGCCAATGCCGACCCAAAACTCTTTGAAAAGGCAAATCTCCTCATCAAAAAAAGATACGGTCTCAAAGAGCTCAACTTTACAAAAAGTGCGGACATTATGCCTTGGGTAGATAAAATGTTCGACCTTTTCAATGACACCTATGCCAAGCTTTCTTCCTTTGTTAAGATCACGGACATTCAAAAGGAATATTTCAAAAAGAAATACATCAGTTTTATCAATCCTGAATACATCAAGTTTGTAGTGGACGCAGAGGACAATTTAGTGGCCTTTGCCATAGTAATGCCCTCCTTTTCTGAGGCTTTGCAAAAAGCGAATGGAAAATTGTTCCCATTCGGCCTCTTTCATTTATTGAATGCCCGGAAAAATAGTAAGGATGCCATATTTTATTTGATAGGAATTCATCCCAATTATCAAAATAAAGGAGTTACCTCTATCATATTTAACGAATACTACCATACCTTTAAAAAGCGAGGCGTGGTCAACTGCATACGGACTCCAGAATTGGAAGACAATCTGGCGATCCAGCAGATGTGGAAACATTTCGATCCCAAAGTCATTAAAAGACGAAGAACCTATGTAAAAGACCTATAATAAAAAATAACCAACCCTATGTTTCAACCTATAAAAAAGCAATGGGGCCCTATCCAACCCTGTTGCAAATGAAAAGAAGTTCCCCCCTTCTAAAACAAACTGCACATAAAACCATTCTTGCGCTATGCCTTCTCAGCATGGCCCAACTCTTTTCGCAAGAAAAAGAGATTATCCATCGGGGCGAACAATGGCTCCAATACAACAATACCGTACTTTTTAACAAACACTGGTCTGTTTTTGGCAATACCGGTGTACGTTGGCGTGACGGATTCGAATCCTTTTCCGTTTTTTTCGGTCGTGTGGGAGGCCGCTATGTGCTTACGGACCATGTTCGTATTGCCACCGGCTTTACCTATGCCGAATTATATGGGGATGGCGAACGCAAACAGGCAGAATTTAGACCTTATGAAGAGATATTGGTGGTGCCTACCGCGGGTAAAAAGTTTGGATTGAGTCATAGATTTCGATTTGAACAGAGATTTTTTAATCCGGTGGTGGATGGTAAAATGCTGTCCGAAAACAGCTTTGCAGTTCGATTTAGATACGCCCTGAGCACAAAGATTCCCATCGCCAACCTATCAAAGGAAAATCCTGATTTTAAATTGAGTTTGGGAATCAGTGATGAGGTTATGGTAAATGCGGGCAAAAATGTGGTTTACAATGTGTTTGACAAAAATAGATTTGTGGTCACGTCCACGGTTCAATTCAGCAAATGGATGAGCGTGGCATTAGCGTGGAACAATCAGTTTTTTAATACTGTAAATGCGGGACAGTACGTGCATACCAATGCGCTTTGGTTGCAGCTATCGCATACCATCAATCTGAGCAAGAAAAATGTGGAAGAGTTGGAGCAGGAATACCATGACCCGATTCCACCGAATTCTGCGAACACTTTGGAGTAGAAAAAGATTGAATGGAGCGATTTAGGCATTCAAAGTTTCGTTAATTTTAGGAATGAACCTCCCCTACCGGTTCCTTAATCTAATAAAATTAGATGTTATGAAGCCCACTACGCCAATCAATCCATTACGATTCAAGATATTGATTTGTTCAGTTTTGATTTTTGGTATGTTACAAGGATACGCCCAAGAAAAGGAAAAACTAACCTTTGGTGTCGAATTGGACGTATTGCCCTATATCACTGGAGGTTATTTTGGTGCCGTTTGGGCCAGAAAGGGCCATTTTGGGGGGCGCGCACTTTATGCCAAAGTAAACATGCCGGATTTTATGGTACCCGATGGATTTACCGATAATAAAATCAACTCCTATGCCCTTATCGTAGATTATTTCTTAAATGAAAATCAAACGGGTTTTTGGTTTGGTGGCGGATTGGTTTTATGGGACGGTACCATAACATCCAATCAAAAAATTGAAACAGCATCTTATCAAAGTTTTTTATTAAATGGAAGTGTTGGATACCTTATTAACTTGAGCAACCGAATATATATGAGCCCTTGGGCTGGGTTGAGTCTTCGTGTTGCTGGAGACGACGACATAATGGTCGACAATCAAACTTATGACCCTCCTTTTTTTAACCCCGAATTATCCTTAAAAGTTGGAATTCGGCTTAATTGACCAAATACTTAATTGAAAAATATCCTAAATTGTTGGTGTTAAGTAGGAATGGAAAACACTAAACCATGAACAGTACGGGGTATTCTGGAACACCGCTCGCTAAAAAGTTAGGCATAAAAGAAGGGAATTCGATACAGGTTTTCAATGCCCCAAAAGACTACCTTGATTTTTTTATGGATTTTCCGAAGAATGTGCACATAGTCGATGCAGAACAAATACCGTCTTCAATTGATTTCATTCATATCTTTTGCAAAACAAAGGAAGAACTGGGACATTTTTTTTCGATAGCCAAACCCAACCTGAAAAAGGATGGCATGCTATGGATAAGCTGGCCCAAAAAAAGTTCACAAATCAAAACCGATATCGAACAGATGTACATTTTAAATTTTGGACTCGACAATGGACTTGTGGATACCAAAGTGGCAGCAATCGATGCAGATTGGAGCGGCCATAAATTTGTATATAGAACAAAAGACAGGTAGCAACCAAAGTACACTTTGAGTTAAATTACCAAACATATAACTTTTAAATACTCAACCATGATTTCAATAACAACAACCATCGATTCCAATTTAGCTAAGGTTTGGGAATGCTGGACGCGGCCCGAACATATAACCCAATGGAATTTTGCTTCGGAAGATTGGTGCTGCCCAACTGCCCAAAATAATCTTCAGGTTGGCGGAACCTTTACAAGTCGCATGGAAGCCAAAGACGGCAGTATGGGTTTTGATTTTGAAGGCAAATATTTGGAAGTTGTCCCTCAAAAAACCATTATTTACACGATTGCGGATGGTCGGAAGGTAACCATTGAACTTTCAGAATCTGCAAATGGAGTTGAATTGGTGGAATCTTTTGAAACAGAGGATACTCACACCGAGGAACAACAACGTGCAGGATGGCAAGCCATACTCGACAACTTTAAAAAATATGTGGAATCAATTTGAAATTGATTCCACACTAAATATGAGTATAAAAAGCTCTTATTCTCCCATTGCTGCGGCTACAGCGGCAGAAAGTCTTTTGTAGGTTCCGTTTTCCAAACGCTCACGAATAGAAGAGAAAGCATCCAAAGTTTCATTGATGTCTTCCATAGTGTGGGTTGCAGTCGGAATTAAACGTAGCAAGATCAATCCTTTTGGAATTACAGGATATACAACGATGGAACAGAAAATTCCGTGGTTTTCGCGTAAATCCTTTACCAAGGCCATTGCTTCTGGAATACTACCGTTCAAATACACAGGAGTTACACAGCTGGTTGTGGTCCCAATATCAAAACCACGTTCCTTAAGTCCATTTTGGAGTGCATTTACGTTCTCCCAAAGCTTGGCTTTCAATTCTGGCATGGAACGCAACATATCCAATCTTTTCAAGGCGCCTTTTACGTACACCATTGGCAAAGATTTTGCGAACATCTGCGATCTAAGGTTGTATTTTAAATACTCTATGATTTCTTTATCAGCGGCAACAAAAGCACCGATTCCGGCCATAGATTTTGCAAAAGTGGCCAAATACACATCAATCTGGTCCTGAACCCCTTGCTCCTCACCTGCTCCAGCGCCAGTTTTACCTAAAGTACCGAAACCGTGGGCATCATCCACCAATAGTCTAAATTGGAATTTATCTTTTAGGGCAACGATTTCTTTCAAAATACCTTGCTCACCGCGCATACCGAAAACACCTTCAGAAATAACCAAGATACCTCCACCGGTCTCATTGGCCATTTTAGTGGCGCGTTCCAAGTTCTTCTCTAAACTTTCAGGGTCGTTGTGTTTAAATGTAAAACGTTTTCCCATGTGCAAACGTACACCATCGATAATACAGGCGTGACAGTCCACATCGTACACTATAATATCGTCTTTGGATACCAAGGCATCGATCACAGACATGAATCCTTGGTAACCGAAATTCAATAAGTAAGAAGCTTCTTTATTTACAAAAGCAGCCAATTCCTTCTCCAATTGTTCGTGAAAATCGGTATGTCCGCTCATCATACGGGCGCCCATCGGGTAGGCTGCTCCATGCTCCATTGCGGCTTCTCCGTCCACTTTTTTAATTTCCGGTCGATTCGACAATCCGAGATAATCATTGATACTCCACGTTATCACATCCTTGCCTTGAAACTTCATTCTGTTGGAAATAGGTCCCTCCAATTTCGGGAATACAAAATATCCTTCGGCCTGTGAAGCCCATTTTCCCAAAGGTCCCTTGTTCTCAATGATTCTATCGAATAAATCTCTCATCTACCTTAATATTATTTCAACTGCAAAAATATAGATTTTTACGAACCACACACAACGATTTTCACATATAAAAAACGGCAATGAATTTCATTGCCGTTCCGAGGTGTTATAGAGTAGTAGTGTTTTATTTGATATACTCAATCTTTTCGGGCACTTCAGCGTTTTGAATGTCGAAAAAGCCTTGGTTTTCCATCCATTCGTTGCTGTACACTTTGCTCATATATCTTGATCCATGGTCCGGGAATACCACGACCACGTTGCTGTCTTCGGTAAATTCACCCTCCGTGTTCAATTGAAACAAGGCTTGGGTTGCGGCACCACTGGTGTATCCTGCAAAAATCCCTTCGGTCTGGGCCAATTTACGCGCCATATGGGCACTTTCACCGTCCGTAACCTTTATATAGCGGTCAATACTGTTAAAATCAGTTGCGGTAGGAATCAAGTTTTTACCCAAACCTTCAATGCGGTAAGGATATACTTCGTTATGGTCAAATTCCCCTGTTTCGTGATATTTCTTCAATACAGAACCGTAGGCATCAACCCCTAATATTTTAATATCCGGGTTTTGCTCCTTCAAGTAACGGGCAATCCCAGAAATGGTTCCACCAGTTCCACTACATGCCACCAAGTGGGTAATCTGTCCATTGGTCTGTTCCCAAATTTCAGGACCGGTACTTTGGTAGTGTGCATCAATATTCAATTCGTTGAAATATTGATTGATATAAATGGAATTTGGAGTTTCGCCATGCAATCTTTTGGCCACTTCGTAATATGATCTTGGGTCGTCGGCGCTTACGTGAGCAGGACATACATAAACTTTTGCACCCATGGTACGAAGCATATCTATTTTATCCGGAGATGATTTTGAGCTAACCGCCAAAATACATTTGTACCCCTTTACGATACTTACCATGGCAAGGCTAAAGCCTGTGTTGCCCGATGTGGTTTCGATAATGGTACTACCAGGTTTTAAAATACCTTTTCGCTCGGCTTCTTCAATGATATGAATCGCGATTCTATCTTTTGCAGAGTGCCCAGGATTAAAGGATTCCAATTTCGCGTAGAAGTTTCCGGTAAGTGGTGCTGTAATGCTGTTTAGCTTAACTAAGGGGGTACTTCCAATTAGGTCTAGGATATTGCTATGCGCATTTATCTGTTTCTTCATAACTGGTATTAGGTAAGGAGTACAACTTATGGGGATAAGCTAATTACTCGCTGCAAATGTAATATTTTATTTTTTAATTGACTTTTCCTTCAAGATCTAAAATGAATGCGTACTCTTTGGCGGTTTCCTTCAATGCCTCAAATCGACCTGATGCGCCACCATGTCCAGCATCCATATTCGTATCTAAAAACAAAAGATTGTTGTCAGTCTTGTATTCCCTGAGTTTGGCCACCCATTTGGCAGGCTCCCAGTACTGCACTTGCGAATCGTGCAATCCCGTGGAAACGTACATGTTAGGATAGGCTTTTGCCTCTACATTATCGTATGGAGAATAACTTTTGATATAATCGTAATATTCCTTCACATTTGGATCCCCCCATTCGTCGTATTCACCCGTCGTCAATGGAATGGTATCGTCCAACATGGTAGTGACCACATCCACAAATGGAACACCTGCAATTACGCCATGGTAGAGTTCAGGTGCCATATTGATCACGGCACCCATCAAAAGTCCACCAGCAGATCCCCCCATGGCATATAAATGTTCTGGACTGGTATATTTGGAATCAATCAAAAACTTGGACACATCGATAAAATCGGTAAACGTGTTCTTTTTAGTGAAGAGTTTTCCGTCTTCGTACCAAGGTCTTCCCAAGTACTCCCCTCCCCGAATATGGGCAATGGCATATACAAATCCCCTATCCAATAAACTCAATCGAATGGAAGAGAAATAAGGGTCGATTGTTGCACCGTAGGACCCATATCCATACTGTAACAATGGACTTGTGCCATCCAACGGGGTATCTTTATGGTACACTAAAGAAATAGGCACTTTTACACCATCTCTTGCCGTGGCCCAAAGTCGTTCCGTTTTGTAATTGTTCTTATCAAAAGTGCCGCCAAGAACTTCTTGCTCTTTTTTGACGGTTTTCTCTTGAGTCTCCATATTAAAATCGATAATGGAATACGGCGCACCCATTTCGTTGTAATAGTAACGGAGTTCTTTGGTATCAAAATCAAGATTGGTAGATGGACCTGCAACGTAGGTTTCACTATCAAAAGGCAAATAATAGCTATCTGAACCATCCCATTTTGAAATTTTCATTTTATTGAGGCCATTATCACGCTCCGAGAGCACATAATAGTCCTTGAAAATCTCAATATCTTCCAACAACACATCTTCACGGTGCGGAATAAATTCTTTCCAATTGTCCGAGGTCGTATGGTCCTCATCGGTGATCATCAACTTAAAGTTGGTGGCCTTGTCCTTATTGGTCAACACATAAAAGTTGCCATCGTAATGCGAAATGGAATACTCCACTCCTTTTTCCCTTGGCGAGAAAATAGTGAACTCTCCATTTGGATCATCCGCATTTAAAAATCGGTACTCCGTGGTCAACGTACTTCCTGACCCAATTACAATGAACTTTTTTGATTTGGTTTTATACACAAAGGTGTTGTAGGTGGAATCTTTTTCGTGAAACACCAATTCGTCCTCATCGGAAGAAGTGCCCAAAACATGCTTAAAAATACGATCCGAACGCAGCGTTACAGGGTCTTTTTTGGTGTAGAACAAAGTTTTATTATCATTCGCCCAAACAGAGCTTCCCGTGGTGTTTTCGATCATATCCGGGTAAATCTCTCCCGAATCCAAATTCTTTACCTGAATGTTGTATTGTCTTCTGGAAATGGTATCCGTTCCGAAGGTGGCCATGGTATTATCCGGACTTACAGAAACACCTCTTAAGTTGAAGAATTCATGACCTTCGGCCATTACATTGCAATCGAACAGCATTTCCTCCTCGGCATCCAAAGTTTCCTTTTTTCTGGAATAGATGGGGTACTCTTTTCCTTCTTCATATCGGGTTATGTACCAATATCCATCTTGCTTATAGGGTACGGAAGAATCATCTTCTTTGATCCTGGCCTTCATTTCCTTGAAAAGTGCTTCTTGGAAAGCTTGGGTATGCGCCGTCATTTTTTGGTAATACTCGTTCTCGGCGTTCAGGTAATCCAAAACTTGTTGGTCCTCCCTATTGTTCATCCAATAATAGTCGTCGATTCGAACATCACCGTGCTTTTCTAGTTTGGTCGGATGTTTTGGGGCCACAGGGGGAGTTATACTCATGGATTCTTCTTTACTGTTTTTACAAGAGCTTGCAAAAATAAGGCATAATCCCAGAATAAATACCTTTGGAATGTATTGTTTCATTGGTTAGTGTTTTAGCCAATTTACTACTTTTGAGCTTACATTTTACAATTTTGATGCATTGAGTCATCCTGAGCGTAGTCGAAGTGCAAATGTCTCGACTGAGCTCGACATGACAGTTGAATTGAAAGAATTTGAAAACTAAATATTGAAACTATGTTTGGAGATTTAATGGGAATGATGGGCAAACTTAAAGAAGCCCAGAAAAAAGTGGAAGCCACAAAAGAACGTTTGAACACGGTAATGGTGGACGAACAATCTTCGGATGGCAAATTAAAAGTGACCTTGACTGCCAATAGAGCGATTAAATCCATTTCAATAGATGATACGTTGTTGGAAGACAAAGAACAATTGGAAGATTATTTAATCTTGACCCTAAATAAAGCCATTGAAAAGGCCACAAAAGTAAATGAGACCGAATTGGCCGCTGTCGCCAAAGAGGGTATGCCCAATATTCCAGGGATGGATGCTTTTATGAAGTAGATATTAGATGATAATATCTAGTAGTTAGTAGTTAGAGGTCAGTTCGAGCGCGAAGCGTATCGAGAACGAGTTCGATTGCTGGATTATTCGATGACCTTGAACTTGATATTTGAACTTTTATCCGTCAGTTCGAGTGCGTAGCGTATCAATAACGGTTCGGATAGCTAGATTTTTGGATTGCTGGATTGTTCAATGCCTGAACTTGACCTTGTACATTGAACTTTAATGCGTCAGTTCGAGTGTTCCGAAAGTATTTCGGAATGTATCGAGAACGGCTCGGAGGGTTGGATTATTTTTTTGGGCTAAGGGTTAAGGGTTAAAGGTGAAGGTTGAAGGTTGAAGGTTGAAGGTTGAAGGTTGAAAGAAAACCAGCTTTTGCGTTTGAATTTGACACTTGAACTTGACACTTGAACTATAATATTCGAGTAATTTGCGTTATTCGTGTCAAGCTATTTTTTAGATGCTTTTGAACTTGATCCTTGAACTTGTATTTGACCTTGAACTTTCTTTCTTCGAGCAAATTAGAGAAATTCGTATCAAACAGACGATTTTTGGATAATTAGATTCTTAAATTTTTGGATGCTTTTGAACTTGCTCCTTGAACTTGTAATTTGATCCTGAAAACTCTTACAAAACCACCTAAATTTTAACATAATCCCCTTATCCGTCAACCCAAAAAGGGCATCCGTCAATTGGCGGGGTTAGGCAGATCACCTATGCACTATTTTCATCGGTACTAGTAACCAAAAAATTAGTATGATGAAAAAAATTGCACATTTTGGACTTCCAATCATTTTGGGAGTTCTATTTATTTGGGCCTGTAGCAAGGATGAGGACCCTGCTCCCAAACCTACTCCCGACAAAGAGAACACTGCCCCTACCATTGAAGATCAGAGCGTATCGGTGGCCGAGGACAAACAGCCAGGACAAATTGGCAAAATCAATGCCAGTGACGATGAAGGGGACACCTTAAATTTTGCAATTAGTGGCGAGAGTCCATTCAATTTGGCAAAAACAGGCGAGCTGAGCTTGGCCGTGGGCCAAACCTTAAATTTTGAACAGACCCCTAAATACGATTTAACAGTTATAGTTAACGATGGCACCCTTTCGGCCAGTGCCACGATTACCGTAAACGTTACCAATGTGGACGAGGCCCCGGAACTCACCAACGAGACCACCGAATTTAGTGTGGAAGAGAATATTGCCGACGATTTTGTGTTTGCAACCCTTACTGCTGAAGATCCCGAAGGCGGGAATGTAAATTTTGAAATCGTGGGCGACAATACCCTTTTTGAGATTGACGAACAAGGGCAATTAAGTCTGATACAAGGACAAATTTTGGATTTTGAAGCAATAGACCCAGCCAATCTAGTGCAAAATATAACGATAAGGATAAGTGATGATGGGGGAAATACGGTAGAGTTTCAAATAAATATTACAATAAACAATGTGATAGATACCTTGCAAGAAGACCCAAATTCCTTTATTACCACTTGGGAAACATCTATGGCAGATGAGGAGATCCAAATTGGAATAGAATCTAATTATTCATATGATTTTAGCATTGACTGGGGGGATGGAGTTGTGGAAGATATCAACGTGAACGGTCAAGAGAATATTTCACACATCTATAAAGATCCTGACACCTATTCGGTTGCAATACTTCGTGATTTTCCAGCATTAAGAATGTTTTATTCCGCAACAAAATCCAACCTCAAAAGTGTTGAACAATGGGGTTCCAATCCATGGGTTGATTTGATTGGTGCCTTTATGTTTTGCGATAACATGATTAGTAATGCAAAAGATGCACCTAATTTATCTGAACAAAACATTTCTTTGCATAGAATGTTCTATGGAGCAACGTCTTTTGATGGAGATTTAAGTAATTGGGATACTCAAAATGTTTCTTTCATGTCCCAAATGTTCAGTTATGCCACAGCTTTTAATGGAAATGTCAGTACTTGGAATACTAGCAATGTCACAAGTATGAATGGCATGTTTAGAGAAGCTACCACTTTTAATAAGGATATTAGTAATTGGAATGTTAGTAAAGTAACCAATCTATCATTCATGTTCACGGATGCAACTACCTTCAATCAAAATTTAGGCAAATGGAATATTGAAAGTCTTAATAATGCGTTCAGTATATTCGCAAATTCAGGAATGTCTGAAGCAAATTACAGTAATACTTTAATTGGCTGGGCGACTTTGGATGATGGAGAGGCCCAAATTCCAGTTAATGTTAATTTTAATGATCAAGCTGGAATGGTGTATTGTAACCAAGCAGCTATTGCAATAGAAGAACTAATGTTCACATATGGTTGGGCAATTTCTGGCGATTCCCCAAGTGGTAATGACTGTAACCCTTAAACCATAATCAATTTTTAAAATAAAAGCACCGTGGGCTTGGGTCTGCGGTGTTTTTTTTAGATGTAAGACGTTAGATATGAGATGTTAGACGGGAGGGGTTAGGAGTTAGGAGTTAGGAGTTAGGAGTTTGGAGTTAGAAGTTTGGTGTCGGAAGAAGGAAGTCGGAAGTCTGAGGTCAGTGGTCTGAAATCTAATATCTGATGTCTGAAGTCTGAAAAAGGTCATCAGTTCGAGTGTTCCGAAAGCATTTCGGAATGTATCGAGAACGCTTTGGATAGCTGGATTATTGGATTGCTGGATTTTTAGAGGTTGGAAGGTCAATGGGTAAAGGGTAAAGGGTAAAGGGTAAAGGCTGAAACAAAACCAGCTTTTGCCTTTGATCTTGAAAATTGAACTTGATCCTTGAACTTTCTTTCTTCGAGCAAATTCGAAAAATTCGTGCAAATAGAGTCATACTTACGATCCTCGGATTGATCGGTGCTATTAAACTTGAACTTGAGCTTTATATTTAGACTTGAACTTGAAAATTGAACTTGAGACTTGAACTTATGCTTCCCTATTTAATGAATACCCCAATTGAAGATTTCTCACACTCCCTTTGCTCGGTTCGAAATGACTAAACCAATAAAAAAGGCTGCCTGTCATTTCGAAATGAGGAGCATCGCGACGATTGAGAAATCTGAATGTGATGCTGTTCTTTCGACTGCCTGCCTGCCGCATTCGGGCGCTCGAAGCGACAAATTACCCAATAGTTTTTAGGATATTCAAAAAATGGGAGTGCATGTCGTCGGTGTAGTCCAAATGCGTAACAATGCGCAATTTGCCTTGCCCCATTCCGATAATGGAAACTTTGTTTTGGGTCAACTGGTTCAAGAATTCCTCGGATGACATTTTATTTTCATCAATCTCAAAAATAATGATGTTGGTTTCAATCGGCTCCACCTTTTTAATGAAATCCAACGAGCCTAAAACCTCCCCTATTTCTGCTGCTTTTTTGTGGTCTTCGGCCAAGCGTGCTACATTATTTTCCATAGCATAAATTCCTGCTGCCGCTAAAAATCCCGACTGACGCATACCACCACCAAATACTTTGCGGACACGAAGGGCTTTATCTATATCGGCTTTGCTTCCCAACAAAACGGAACCCACGGGACATCCTATACCTTTGCTCAAACAAACACTGATCGTATCAAACAATTGACCATAAGCTTTTGGGTCCTCCCCTTTCTTCACCAAGGCGTTCCAAAGTCTGGCACCATCCAAGTGGTATTTTAAATTATGGTCATCACAAACTTTTCGGATTTTTTGCAATTCCTCAAAATCCCAACAGGCTCCTCCTCCTTTATTGGTCGTGTTTTCGATGCAGACCAAAGTAGTCAAAGGGCTGTGGTAAAAATCAGGAGGATTTATGGAGGCTTCCACTTGTTCCGCGGTCATCATACCTCGGTCGCCATCGACCAATTTACAGGAAACTCCACTGTTAAAACTAACACCACCACCCTCATAATTATAAATGTGGGCATATTTGTCACAAATCAATTGATCCCCTGGTTGAGTGTGGATTTTAATGGCTGTTTGGTTGGTCATGGTCCCACTTGGAAAAAATAAAGCGGCTTCCATCCCAAAATAATCGGCCACTTTGGCCTCCAAAGCATTTACGGTCGGGTCAGTTTTAAAAACATCATCCCCAACCTTGGCAGCCATCATGGCCTCCAACATTCCTGCTGAAGGCCTTGTGACTGTATCACTAATAAGATTAATTGTCATAAAAGTTCAAATTCAAAATAAAGTTCAAACACATTACTTTATTTTTTCATCAAAATTTCAAGTTTCTTCACAAAAATCAAAATTGACCTTTGATCTTGAACTTGAGTTTATTTAGTCCATGCAGTCCATCCCAATTGGCGAACCGTCAGGAATTTTCTCTACAGGAATCAATTTAAATTCTGAAGGTTCTTTTGCAAAAGCATCAATTCTACGCACCATTTCGGAAGCAGTTGCACTTTTTCCTCCGCTTAACAATTGCGCTTTCAATTCGCCCAAAGTTTGGTTGGCAATCGCATTAACTTGTGGGTGTACCTCGTTGTGGGCCGCCAAGTTCATGATGTGATAAAGCACTCTGTAATTGATGGTATTCTGAACTTCTGCTTCGTAAGTATCTTTGTGACTGGATCCAATGGTTCCATCGATAACTTCATCCAATACTTCTTGCAGACCCAAGTTGTTTTTATCTAAACTTTTCTGTTGAATCAAACGGGAAGCACGCTCTGGGTGCAATAAAAGTCCCAAAGTCATATCTGCAGAAGTTTCTGCTGCGGCAAGGGCATCGAAACTAACCCCTGTTCTACTGTTAATGGATTCTCTGGTTCTGTTAAACCCAATAGCTCTTGGTGGAAATAAGGCCAATTTATCTTTTGGAATGGCAATTACAGATGCATCCAATGTTTTTAAAATGGACTCCATAGCTTCTTCCTGAATATCCTTGCCTACCATTTCTACTGGAGTTTGTCCCCCATCTTTCACGGCATAATTGTAATCCAAACCTCCTACAACTTTTGAAACTGCTTCGGTCTGATATCTGTGGAAAAAGTAAATGGGCACAAACACATCTTCCAAAACAGAATAGGGCTCGCCAGATTTTATATTATCGACGGAAAAATTGTCAATAGCCTGTTTTCTAATGGCCAACATGGCATCCAACTCTTCACTGGCGCTTTTACCATTGTCCCACAAGTGTGCCAAATAATGGGCACTACCCTGAGGTCTGGAATCTTGATCGGAGATGTAACGCAATCCTTGATCCTGGGCTTCCTTCATTATCGCATTCAATGCTGCTTTTTCATCCGTTCCATCAGGAAAATCGGAATAGGCATATTTTACGATCACTTTGTCCCATTCTCCAATTCCAGTATCGTAGGCATTGACAAAGCTTATGTTTTTTCCGTCCAACTCAAATTGTGGATGAGGATAATCCATAACCGATGCGCGATTGTTGGTACTTGCCGCAAAATTGTGTGTAAATCCTAAAGTGTGTCCAATTTCGTGAGCGGAAAGTTGACGGATTCTGGCCAAGGCCATTTCCAACATTGGTCCATAGTTGTCGTCTCTTTCTTCAAAAGGCTTGTTCATCAAGGCTTGGGCAATCAAGAAATCTTGACGGATTCGAAGACTACCCAAACTCACATGTCCTTTAAGGATTTCTCCAGTTCTGGGGTCAACAACACTGCTACCGTAGCTCCAACCTCTTGTGGAACGGTGCACCCATTGCACTACATTGTAACGAACATCCAACGGATCGGCATCGTCCGGCAACATTTTCATTTGGAATGCATCTTTGTAACCTGCCGCTTCAAAAGCTTGGTTCCACCATTTACCTCCGTCCAACAAAGCGGATCGGATGGGTTCTGGAGTTCCGTTGTCCAAATAATAAATGATTGGTTCAACGGCCTCACTTACTGCGGCATTAGGGTCTTTCTTTTCCAAGTGATGTCTCCTGGTTGATCTTTTAATAAGCGATTCTTGTACTGGAGTTGCATAATCGTAATAGGAAAATGGATATCCCCCACTTCTTGGGTCAAAATCCCTCTTTTCAAAGGTATATTCTGGCAATGCGATCAACGAATGGTGCTGTGCCACGGTTACCAATTCTGGTGTAGGTGTCACAGACCTTATATAGTAGCCTTCTGGATTGCCTTTAAAGGTCAAGGTCACATCAAACTCCACATTTTTAGGAAATGCCTTGGTTCTGTCAAAAGCCCATGCACTTTTGGATTTGTCCAAATTGTACGAACCTTGTTTTCTTTGCTTTAACCTGTTGGAAACACCATGCGCATCACGCATTAAAAAATCGGTAAAATCGATAAGGTAGCTTCCGTTGGATTCTTCTTCGATTTTAAAACCTTCCAAAACCGATTTTGCAAAAGCCTGTTCAACAGCCTTGCGTTCCAATTCGTTATCGGTAATGGCCCTAAAGGTTAAATTAGGCTGAACCAACAATAATTTGGTGCCGGCTTTTCTAAAAAATACCACTTGCTCATTTCCAAGTTGACCACGGTCCAAACCAAGGTCGTTGCTTCCTACGCCGCTGCTGAGTGCATAAACATATAGGAATTCCTTTTCGAGGTCATCTACTTGCAGGTAGATTTTATCTGACTTGTCGTCATAGAAAAAGTTGAAATAACCGCTGAATTTTTGAAAATCTTTTGTTTTCTCAAAGGTTTGGGCTCCCAGACCCATACATGCAATTAAAAAAAGGGATAAGAGGGATACTGAATTCTTCATAATTTGGTTGAAATATTGCCCCCTAAATTATGGAAATCATTTTAAAAAAAAGGGTTTACACCATACATTCAAAGTATTGTTCAATTTGATAAAATAGCGCGGCTATTTTTATGGGGTTGACTTTTTTAGGGTTAAATTTTTTTGGGATCTTCATTTCATAAGCCATTGAAATTCCATATTTTAAGGAAAAACTAATATGGTACCACCAATCGACAAATCCATCTTCTCCAGCTATGTCAAAAAGGACGGTCTTTTTGACGAAGTTTTCAAAAACAACGGCGATGTTAAATCTGTGTACCAGAAGCTCTTAGACCTGTATGGATCCAGAACCATTGAGGACTATGTGAACTTGAATACCAAGGCAAAATCTTCGTTTTTCAATCAGGGAATTACTTTTCAGGTATACGGAGATGAGCACAGTCAGGAGAAAATTTTTCCTTTTGACCTATTTCCGCGTATAATCGCCAAAGAAGAGTGGGATATCATCGAAAAAGGGGCCATTCAGCGGAACATTGCCCTCAATCATTTTCTTTGGGATGTGTACCACGAAAAGAAGATTGTAAAAGATAAGATAGTGCCCTTGGAGTTATTGAGCTCCTCCCCCAATTATCTGCATCAAATGATGGGCGTCGACCCACCCAATAAAATCTATAACCATATTTCTGGTACCGATATCATCAAACATTCCGATGGCAACTATTATGTTTTGGAAGACAATATAAGGTGTCCCTCAGGCGTAAGCTATGTAATCTGTAACCGTACCGCATTAAAAAGGGCCTTGTTTGGCGTTTTCAACCATTACAAGACCTATAGCGTAACCAATTATGCAGAAAATTTGTTGAATCTATTGGAAACCGCAAAGCCACATGGTGTCGATACACCCGTTTGTGTTGTGATTACGCCCGGTCGATTCAATTCCGCCTATTATGAGCATTCCTATTTGGCCAAGGCCATGGGTGTTGAATTGGTAGAAGGTCGTGATCTTTTTGTGGAAAACGATTTTGTGTACATGAAAACCACTCAAGGTCCAGTTCGCGTGGATGTAGTCTATCGTAGGAT
Source organism: Allomuricauda sp. NBRC 101325 (assembly GCF_030268205.1). GTDB lineage: Bacteria > Bacteroidota > Bacteroidia > Flavobacteriales > Flavobacteriaceae > Flagellimonas. Next base: position 245,048 of record NZ_BSQF01000003.1, on the reverse strand, counting down.
TGATGATCTGTTCATTGACCCTATGGAATTCCATCCAGATTCTACGCTTGGCGTACCTGGTCTGTTCGCTGCCTATAAAAAAGGAAATGTGACCATTGCAAATGCTCCTGGAACAGGTGTTGCAGATGATAAGGCCATTTACACCTATTTGCCCGACATTATTAAATATTACTTGGATGAGGAACCTATCCTCAAAAATGTGCATACCTACCATTGTAGTCGACCCAAAGAGTTGCAATATGTGTTGGATAATATTAAGGACTTGGTGATCAAACCTGTTGATGAAGCCGGTGGTTATGGTATTTCCATAGGAAATCGGTTGACCAAGGCCGAAATTGAAACCGTAAAAGAAGAGGTAAAAGCCAATCCAAGAAAATATGTGGCACAGCCCATAATGTCACTTTCGGTACATCCTACCTATATAGACCAAAAAGAATCCTTTGAACAACGCCATATCGACCTAAGAACTTTTACCGTATTAGGAAAAGATGAACAATTTGTGTTGAAAGGTGGATTGACACGGGTCGCATTAAAAGAAGGAAATCTTATTGTAAACTCATCCCAAGGCGGTGGTTCCAAAGACACCTGGGTTCTAAAAGAATAAATTTATGCTTGCAAGAGTAGCGAACAACCTATTTTGGATGGGTAGATACATCGAACGCGCAGAACATATTGCCCGTTTTATGAACGTGAATTATTTCTCATCCCTCGATGCACCGCATCAATTGTCACAATCCCGACAATTTGTATTAAGATCCATGCTTTTTATGGTGGGCGACCCCGTCATGGACGATTCCATAGAATTGAAGGAAGAAGAAGTTTTATACGATATCGGTTTGAACAAGGATAAATTCTATTCTGTTTTGAGCAGTATCAAATCGGCTCGCGAGAATGCCAGTAGCTCTCGGGATTTGATTTCCACGGAACTTTTTGAAGCCCTGAACAAATTTTATCACTTTGTGATAGATTACCCTTCGGAAACCTACATGAAAACCAATCTATATGATTTTACGGTAAATGTCACAGAAATGACAGCCGTTCTCCGTGGGAAGATCAGGGGTACTTTGTTGCATGATGAAGTTTATGCCATTATCATGTTGGGTGTAAATATTGAACGGGCGATTCAAATTACTAGAATCGTAAATACCAAGTTCAACGATGCCTTGATGGCCCAAGGAAGTTATGGTGATCCCATTGGCAACAGTTATGAATGGAGCACCTTGCTCAAATGTGCCGAATCGTATGACATGATGCGCAGATTGTATAAAAAATCTCCTAATAGCACCTCTACCCTAGAGTTTTTATTGCTCAACCCAGATTGTCCACGTTCCTTCATGAACTGTATCAACCAAGTGTACAAACATATTTTGGTATTGGACAAAAAAGTGGAATATGCAAAAGCATCCACTGCATTTCAAGTAGGGAAAATACGTGCGGAATACGAATTCAAATTGATCGAGGAAATACAAGAAGACATTCAGGGCAACCTAAACAACATTCTTAACAAAATGTTCAAAATTAGCGAGAACATGGAGAAAGAATTCTTCCACTACTAGGTGAATTTAATTAAATTGGCCCGATTTTAATTGCAGTGAATGTTGTACGATTATGAAATAGATTACGATACCCGGAATTCGTACGAAAAAGGGTTGAATGCTGCTTTTTGGCAGTTCTTGGTCATTCCGGAAGAGAATGAAACACAAGAACTTACCTATTGGCATTTTGAAAATGATCTAGGAGAGAAAAACAGTGTTTCCATTAACGGTCTGGGCTTTACAACGGTGCAGGTACGAGCCAATAATTTAATAGATCATATTAAGTTCAATGCCCATTTTAAGTTGACCAAAAAAGAAATCAATCCCTTCGACTTTGATTTGCCTTTGGATGTTGCAGAAGAACGAGCTTTGCTTCAAAGTATTGAATTTAAGACCGACCATGAACCCTATTTAAGGAAAACAAAATTCACTGTTCTTAAAGAACACCACAGCAATATCTACACCTTTAAAGATGAGCTGTCCATTTTCCAAAATTTGACAGAATTGAACTCTTGGGCCTTTGAACATTTATATTTTAAAACAGGGGTTACGGACGTGAACACTTCTTTGGATGAAATCATAGAGAACAGACATGGCGTTTGCCAGGATTTTACCCATTTGTTCTGTGCCATTGCTAAGCACCATGGGGTTCCTACGCGTTATGTTTCGGGCTATTTGCATCAAGGCAACGGATTTTTTGGAGATTCCCAAATGCATGCGTGGGCAGAAGCTTTTGTGCCCAATGTAGGTTGGATAGGTTTTGATCCGACCAACAATCTTTTGGCCAACCACAACCATATCAAGGTTTGCCACGGAAAGGATTATACCGATTGTGCACCCCTAAAGGGCGTAGTGTACACCCAAGGCAAAAACGAAACCAAATACACCGTAATGGTAAAAGCGGCACAGCAACAACAGCAGCAATAATTTGCAAGGCTATGTGCCAAAAGAAACTTATTTTTGACCGAAAATTGAATACATGGTAACTACAGATCAGCAAAAAGATCTTATTGAGCGCCTTGGTGCGTTAAGGAGGTATCTTTGACATTGATGCCAAGCTCATCGAAATAGAAAACGAGGAAGAAAAAACCCTCGAACCTAATTTTTGGGACAATCCACAAGAAGCCCAAAAACAAATGCAGTCGCTAAAATCCAAAAAGAAATGGGTTGAAGATTTTGAGGAAGCCACAAGTTTGGTTGGCGACCTCGAAGTATTGGTGGAATTTCAACAAGCAGGGGAAGTTTCTGAAGAAGAAGTATCCAAGCAATTTGAAAATTCCATTTCAGCCATTGAAAAACTGGAGTTCAAGAACATGCTTTCCGAAGAAGGTGATGAACTGACCGCAGTTCTTCAGATCACTGCTGGTGCAGGAGGAACCGAAAGTTGTGATTGGGCCTCCATGCTCATGCGTATGTACATGATGTGGGCCGAAAAAAACGGATACAAAATCAAGGAACTCAACTATCAAGAAGGCGATGTTGCGGGTATAAAGACTGTAACCTTGGAGATTGAGGGCGAATATGCATTTGGTTGGCTCAAAGGTGAAAATGGGGTACATCGTTTGGTGCGTATCTCCCCTTTTGATAGCAATGCCAAAAGACATACTTCATTCGCATCGGTGTATGTGTACCCTTTGGTGGATGACACCATTGAAATTGAAGTCAATCCATCAGATATTGAGATTACCACAGCACGTTCCAGTGGTGCAGGTGGCCAAAATGTGAACAAGGTGGAAACCAAAGTGCAATTGGTGCACAAGCCAACGGGAATCCAAATATCATGTTCAGATTCGCGATCACAGCACGATAACAGGGCCACGGCCATGAAAATGTTGAAATCGCAGTTGTACGAAATAGAATTGCGCAAAAAACAAGAGGCCCGTGCAGAAATTGAATCCTCCAAAATGAAGATTGAATGGGGTTCACAGATTCGAAACTATGTGATGCACCCTTATAAATTGGTAAAAGACGTGCGAACTGCAGAGGAAACAGGAAATGTGGATGCGGTTATGGATGGTGATTTGGATGCCTTTTTAAAGGCCTATCTTATGATGATGGGACAGAAGGAGGAATAGTCAGTAGTCAGTAGTCAGTAGTCAGTAGTTAGTAGTTAGTAGTTAGTAAGTAGAAAAATGATCAAAATTTATCATAATCCACGTTGCGGAAAATCTAGGGAAGGTTTACAGATTTTAGAAGAATCTGGTCAGGATTTTGAAATTGTAAAATATCTGGAAGATGTGCCCTCCAAAGAAGAATTGAAAAACTTGATTGGAAAGCTGGGTATTTCCCCTTTGGATTTGGTTCGCAAGAATGAAGCTATCTGGAAAGAACGCTACAAAGGCAAAACCTTGTCCGATGATGAAGTGATCTCTGCTATGGTCGAGCATCCAAAACTCATTGAACGCCCCATTGTGGTCAATGGATCAAAGGCCATCGTTGGTAGGCCACCAGTGCAGATAAAAAACATTTTATAATTCTGATAATCAGTTATTTTAACAGATCTTCCTCCATAGATTAAAACCTAAATCTTATATTTAACCCATGAAAAATATTCAGTCCCTTTTGTTTCTAACACTTTGTATCGGCTTTTTTGCCATTAACGAAGTAGCTGCCCAATACGGTTATGGTTCACCATATGGTTATGGAGGTATGTATGGAAGGGGACGTAGCTATGTTCCTGAAGCTGGCCCTGTTGAATCCACCAAAAAAGAAGCTCCTCCTACCGCTGAGGAAATTGTGGAATCGCAAATGCCTTCCATTACGGAAGCCTTGGGATTGGACCCTTTTGAAGCTGCAGTCGTTAGAACCTCATTGACAAAATCGGTACAACAACGCATCGAACTTTCCATTTTGGAACTGGAGCCTTTGAAAATGAAGGAAGAAGTGGAAAAAATCCAAAAAAGACAAGATGAAGAACTAAAAGCTGGTCTCCCTCTTGAAAAGTATGAAGCTTATGTTGAGCTTCAAAATAACCAGTTTAAAGTGAAAAAGAAGCGAAAAAAGGGCAAGAAAAAAGATTAACAATTCTTTAAGGTCATTCGCAGGCACAAATCCGTTGTTGATAGATATTAATTTCGTGCCTTATTTTATTCCTGACAATTTTGCGGAACTAAAATCAAACTATGCACAGGATTATAATTCCTTTGCTGTTGATGACCGCATTTGTTATTCAAGGTCAGGCGCAGCAGAACCAAAGACCCATAACCGTTACAGGAAAAGTAATGGATTCCGATTCTGGACAACCTCTGGAATACGCCACATTTGTACTTCAAAAAGCTGACGACCCCAATAGTGTAACAGGGGGCATTACCGATTTAGACGGTAACTTTTCCATTGAAACCGCTCCAGGTACCTATAATATTCGAGTTGAATTTATTTCATACAAAACTTATTCCTTAAATAGCAAACCCCTTACTTCCGACACCAATCTCGGAAACATTACTTTATCTCCAGATGTTGCACAATTAGCTGAAGTAGAAGTTGTTGGGGAGCGTACCACGGTTGAGGTTCGTTTGGACAAAAAAGTATATAACATTGGAAAAGATATTACCACAAGTGGTGGTAACGTAAGCGATGCTTTGAGCAATATTCCTTCCGTATCCGTGGATGTGGAAGGTGCCATTAGTCTTAGAGGGAACGACAATGTAAGAATTCTTATTAACGGTAAACCTTCTGCTTTGGCAGGTTTTGGATCAACCGATATTTTACAGCAACTACCTGCGGATGCCATTGAAAAAGTAGAGGTAATTACCAGTCCCTCCGCTAGATATGATGCCGAAGGGACCGCGGGTATTTTGAACATTATCCTTAAAAAGGAAAAGACTTTGGGTATCAACGGTTCAATCAACACCACTGTGGGTATTCCTTTTAATGCAAGGGCTACCACCAATTTGAACATCCGTACCGAAAAGTTCAACATTTTTAATACGCTAGGTTATTTCCACAGGGAATCTCCAGGGGGTGGGTTTAACGACAACCGATATTTATCAGATGCCAGTGCTTTCGATAGAATTTTGGAGGACAGAAACATCGAACGAAATGACGACGGGTTTAACATCAACCTTGGTATGGAGTATTATTTAACCGATAAATCTTCCATTACCGGTAGCGTTTTCTACAGATGGTCCGATGGTAACGATGTGACCGAAAACAACAACCAACGTTTTAACGATGGAAGTTTGATGAGCCGAACCCTTAGAACGGAGGATCAAGGTGAAAAGGACCGCAGTACCCAATATTCCTTAAACTACACCAATAATATTAATGATGCTGGTCACAAATTGACCGCAGATTTACAATATTCAACTAATACGGAAGATGTTTTAACTGGAATTCGTGAAGACCAATATATCCCGAGCGACAGTCTTATTGCACTTGAAAACATTTATGAAATTCAGGACCGTGATGAGTTTTTGACCCAAATTGACTATGTATTGCCTATGGGTGATGCCCAGTTTGAAGCGGGATATCGTGGAAACTTCAAAAAAGAAGTGAACGATTACCAATTGGATACCTTGAACCAAAGTACTGGTAATTTTCAAACCAATATGGATCTGACCAATATTTTCACTTATCACGAAAATGTAAATGCTTTGTATACCCAATACGGTAACAAATATGGTAAGTTCTCTGTATTGTTGGGGTTGCGTTTGGAGAATACCGTAATGAAGGGTAATGTTGACTCAGAGGTGGATATTTCTGTTTTGCAAGATCTTGTTGGTGAAGATGTAGACCTAAATTTTGATAAAAACTATCTAGGTCTTTTCCCAACGGTAAACTTGATATATGAGCTTTCGGACTCACAAAATATTTCTATTGGATATAACCGTAGGATCAACAGACCAAGAGGATGGTTTATTAACCCCTTCCCTTCTAGATCAAGTAGAACCAATGTGTTCCAAGGTAATCCGGATCTTGACCCAGCCTACGCAGATGCATTTGATGTAGGATATATGAAAAGATGGAAGAAAATTACCTTAACATCTTCTGTATACTATCAAAGAGAAACACAATCATTTGAATTTATTACCGAAGAAACAGGAAATTTCACATCCGATGGGATCCAAATTATCCGTTCTGTACCCATCAACCTTTCTACCAACGAGCGTATCGGGGCCGAAGCCGGGATTATATACAGTATTGCAAAATGGTGGAGAATGAACGGAAGTATCAACTTCTTTACGTTCACTACTGACGGGGAATTTAATGGTGTGAATTATGGAACTTCCAACTCTAGCTTCTTCTCAAGAATGAGCAACAAGTTTACACTACCTGGAAAAATTGAGTTACAGGCCAACTCTTTCTTTATGGGACCACGACAGACTGCACAGACCGAAAGCAAAGGGATGTTCTCTTTAAACTTGGCGTTGAGCAAGGACTTGTTCAAAGATAAAGCAACATTATCCTTAAATGTAAGCGACGTGTTCAATTCCAGAAAACGTCAGTCATATACCCAAACTGCTACTTTTACCACGGATAGTGAGTTCCAGTGGAGAAAAAGACAGGCTAACCTATCTTTTATTTACCGATTCAACCAACCGAAAGAACGTAACAACAGACGTGGACAAGGACCGGATGAAGGCGAGGAAGAAAGACAGTTCCAAGGATAGAAAATTAGAAACCAACCAACCTCTCTATAATGAAAAAAGGAAGACCGAAAGGCTTCCTTTTTTTTATGCATTTAAATTTTCTTCAAAAAAAGAACCTTATCAAATTTGAAAAGATTCAAACACGATAAGGTCCAAAACAAAAAAGAAGCCAATCGGCTTCTTTTTTTATTCTTCTAGTTGGGCTTGTTTAGCCTCTTTTCTTTCTTTAAAAATTTCCCTAAGGTTACCAATCAACCAGTAAGGTACTACAAAGGTCAACAAGAAAATCATCAACCAAAATCCGATGGTCAAAATTGTTAAAAAAGCTAAAAAACCTAAATATTGGTCAAATTCAAACATGTTTCTTCCTTTTTGATACACAAAGATACTTTCTTATTCGGAAAAAAAACAAATCCTAAGTCAAAAAAAAGTGTATTTATCTTATTCCGCTACCATTTAAATTCGCTAACCCCTACCTTTGTATATATAATATTTTAACTATGAGCTTTAGGATTGAAAAAGACACCATGGGCGAGGTAAAAGTGCCTGCGGACAAATACTGGGGCGCCCAAACGGAACGCTCCCGAAACAATTTTAAAATAGGCGCACCCGCATCCATGCCGTTGGATGTTGTCTACGGTTTTGCCTATCTAAAGAAAGCTGCCGCCTACGCGAACCACGAATTGGGTGTGTTGGCTGTTGAAAAAAGAGACTTGATCGCACAGGTTTGTGACGAAATCTTGGAAGGAAAGCACGACGACCAATTTCCATTGGTAATCTGGCAAACGGGTTCGGGTACCCAAAGCAACATGAACGTGAACGAGGTTATCGCCAACCGTGCCCACGAAATTGCTGGCAAAAAAATCGGAGAGGGCGAAAAAACCATCCAACCCAACGATGATGTAAACAAAAGTCAATCTTCAAACGATACGTTCCCAACAGGAATGCACATTGCGGCCTATAAGAAAATTGTGGACGTTACCATTCCAGGAGTGGAGCAACTTCGCGATACCTTGGAAGCTAAATCCAAAGCCTTTAAAGATGTGGTTAAAATTGGTAGAACCCACTTGATGGATGCCACTCCCCTAACCTTGGGTCAAGAATTTTCGGGATATGTTTCCCAATTGAACCATGGTTTAAAAGCCCTAAAAAATACCTTGCCACACCTAAGTGAATTGGCATTGGGAGGTACTGCCGTGGGAACTGGATTGAACACACCAGAAGGTTATGATGTGCTTGTGGCAAAATACATCGCCGAGTTTACTGGTAAACCGTTCATTACCGCAGAAAATAAATTTGAAGCTTTGGCTTCCCACGATGCCATTGTGGAAAGTCATGGTGCATTAAAGCAATTGGCCGTTTCTTTGAACAAAATTGCCAACGATATCCGTATGATGGCCTCTGGCCCACGTTCAGGAATTGGCGAAATCATTATTCCGGCAAACGAACCAGGTAGTTCCATTATGCCAGGAAAAGTCAATCCAACCCAATGTGAAGCCTTGACCATGGTTTGTGCCCAAGTAATGGGTAACGATGTTGCCATTGGTGTTGGTGGAACCCAAGGTCATTACGAATTGAACGTATTTAAGCCCGTTATGGCCGCAAACATTCTACAATCCGCTCAATTGATTGGGGATGCTTGTGTTAGTTTTGATGAAAATTGTGCTGTTGGTATTGAACCCAACCATGAAATCATTAAAACACTTTTGAACAATTCTTTGATGTTGGTGACTGCTTTGAATACCAAAATTGGATATTACAAAGCGGCCGAGATTGCCAATACGGCCCATAAAAATGGTACAACCTTAAAAGAGGAAGCCATTAACTTAGGTTATGTTACCGCTGAGGATTATGACGAATGGGTAAAACCAGAAGATATGGTGGGAAGTTTGAAATAAAACTTAATCCGATTGAAATAAAAAAGGCCCGTCCAAATTGGACGGGCCTTTTTCGTGATAGTGATAATAGTGTGTATTATTTCAAGATGAACTTGGAAGTACCCAATAGTTTCAATCCGCTATCGTAAACATTTACCATGTAGTTTCCTTTTTGGAACTCATCGGCAGGTTTGTTTAGATAGTCACATACATCCAATGCATCATTTTCGTAGTAGAAGTTTGTGGCTTTGCTGTAAGTCAAGGAAGTACCTTCTTCAGTAGTAGCGGTCAAACCTTCTCCCAATACGTTTCCTTGTGGACCAAGAACTTCAATAAAGAACTCTCTGTCACCGGCTTCAGCGATTACGTTATCAGCAATAGTGAAACAAACTTTGAACTTATCAGTTGCTCTAGCTCTAGAAGTAGAAACCAATTTTCCACTGCTTCTTTCTCTTACAGCATCAACGCTGATAGTGCTCAAGTTAAGGGCAGAACCTCTTTCAACGGCATCAGCCAATTGGGTGTTCTGTACGATCAAAGAATCGTTGAAAACAGTTTGCTTTTCCAATTCAGCATAAGTGCTGTCTCTTTGCATGGCCAACAAGCTGTTGGATTGGGTCAAAGAATCTACTTGCTTCAATAGTTTTTCTCTTTCAGCTTTAAGAACGCTTACTTGTCTTCTGTAACGGGAAAGGGAAGCGATATCAGCTTTCATGCTGTTTACAGAATCAATGTATTTTGCAATGTTGTCACGGGCAGCAACCAACTCTTCGTTAGTGGCGTTGCTCTCCAAAATAGCCTTGTCGTACTCAGACTTAAGGTTGTTCAAATCTTCAACTACCAAATCCTTCTCTTGAGTCAAAGCTTGAGTAGTGGCTTTTTTGTCTTGGTAAAGGCTAACGGTGTATATAATCGTTCCCAAAAGAACAACACCCAACAATCCAGCAATTACCTTCAATCCGTTGTTATTTTTTGTTTCAGTCATAATTTTTTTATTTTAATTGATTTCAGTTTTAAGGTTATTAATCAATCGTGTTTGGTTTATATACGCATTGGATTTCCATTTGGATTATATGAACCAAAAAAAATTGTTAACCGATTCCGATATATGTATTAGTAATCCCGTATTTTTAAGGAAAACAAAGCAAAATGAAAAGCAAATTATTTTTATTGACAGGATTGATTTCCTTGACCATCATTTCCTGTAAAGAGAAAAAAGAACAACCCGAAGAAACTGTAGCAGTTGAAACCGTAGCTATTGAAGAAAAACCTGCGGCGGCAACCATTATCCCAATCGAACATGCAACATCAGTGGTTAAATGGGATGGGAATACCATATATATAGACCCTGTTGGTGGAAAAGCTGCTTTTGAAGGCCAGCAAGCCCCGGACCTTATATTTATTACCGATATACACGGCGACCATTTTAATCCAGAAACGTTGAGCGAATTGAATTTGGAAGGTACCACCATTATTGCGCCGGATGCGGTCGCCTTGCAAATGTCCGAAGACCTTAAATCCAAAACCACTACCATGAAAAATGGAGAGGTAAAGGAAATCGCTGGATTCTCTGTGGAAGCTATTCCTATGTACAATCTTCGCGAAGAAGCAAAAAGTTTTCATGAAAAAGGAAGAGGAAACGGTTATGTTTTCACTTTTGGGGATGAACGTATTTATTTCTCGGGAGATACCGAAGACATTCCCGAAATGCGGGCCCTTAAAAACATTGACAAGGCCTTTGTTTGTATGAACCTCCCCTACACCATGACCGAGGAAAGTGCTGCCGATGCCGTGATTGAATTCAAACCAAAGGAAGTTTATCCATACCATTTTAGAGGCCGACCAGATGTAAGCGATGTAAACAAGTTTAAAAGCTTGGTTAACGAAGGCGACCCAAACATCGAGGTAGTGATTGTGGATTGGTATCCAAAAGAAGATTATTAACAAAGCAAAATAAATTCCCTTTTTAACCGTTAGGGTATCGAACTAGTAACCAAATCAAATACATTAATATGGCTCCCAAATCCCATGTTCTTGTAGTTGCGGCACTCTTTTTTGCCGTAAATGCTACCTACAGTCAGTGCGACAATTTTTATTCCAAAGTAACTTATGCCCTAAGTCATAGTAAAAAGGCAATGACCGCCACCAACTTTGAGCATCAAATGTATTATGCCGAAAGAGCCTTGACCGCTCTCGAAAAATCCGAACCCTTTATGGAGGAATGCGGATGTGACAAGGCAAAAAACAAGACCATTGATACCAAAGAAACCTTGGTCAAAGCTATTGAGCCAGCCGATTGGGAAGCAGGTCGTTTCTTTACCAAAAAGGCATTGGGTGAAATCAATGAACTGATCACCATCATAGATCAATGTACTCTAGGAGCGTCAGCACCTGTTCAAAACGAAGAAATGGATGTGGTTTCTATTGATGAGGATTCCGAAATTATAGAAGAAACTACACCTTCATCCAATAATTCCATGGAAGCAGAAATGGTAAAAGTTTTTGAAAAGCATGCGGATGACAAACTCATCTCTGCAGAAAACGCAATTATTCAATTGGTGGAGTTATCCAAAAGCATAGGTTCTGTACCCATGGGAGACCAAGACCCAAATAGTTTGGCCGCCCACCAGAAAGCTTATTTGGAAAAGGCCAAAAAATTACTGGAGGACGGCATCAAAAATCTCGAAAGGGAAGAATAATTACCTCCTTTTATCGAATCAACTTTTTATACTTGATACGCTTGGGCATGATATCCGTTCCCAGGCGTTTCTTTTTGTTCTCTTCGTAATCTGAGAACGAACCTTCGAAGAAATAAACTTGGGAATCTCCCTCAAAAGCAAGAATGTGGGTACAGATCCTATCCAAGAACCATCTGTCGTGGGAAATGACCACAGCACAACCTGCAAAATTTTCCAGACCTTCTTCTAAAGCTCGAAGGGTGTTCACATCCAAATCGTTCGTAGGCTCATCCAAAAGCAAAACGTTACCTTCTTCTTTTAAGGTCATCGCCAAATGAAGTCGGTTACGTTCCCCACCCGATAGCATGTTTACTTTTTTGTTCTGCTCACTTCCAGAAAAGTTGAATCGACTCAAATAGGCACGGGAATTCACTTGCCTCCCTCCCATATTGATCAATTCTTGGCTGTCACTGAAATTCTCCCAAATTGATTTTTCAGGATCGATATTGGAATGTGACTGATCTACGTAAGCCAATTTTGCGGTTTCCCCAACAATGAATTCTCCTTTGTCAGGAGTTTCCTCTCCCATGATCATCTTAAAAATGGTGGTTTTACCCGCACCATTGGGCCCAATGATTCCAACAATACCGGCTTGTGGTAAGTTGAAGTTCAAATCCTCATAGAGTAATTTGTCACCAAAAGCTTTGCTTACGCCTTTCGCCTCGATTACGTTGGTTCCCAAACGTGGACCGTTCGGAATATAGATTTCCAATTTTTCATCGACCTGTTTTTGGTCTTGGCTCATCAATTTATCGTAGTTGTTCAAACGTGCCTTTTGTTTGGCATGTCTTCCCTTGGCACCTTGTCGCACCCATTCCAACTCTCGTTCCAATGTTTTTTGACGCTTGGATGCTTGTTTGCTCTCTTGCTCCAAACGTTTGGCTTTCTGATCCAACCAGCTGGAATAGTTTCCTTTCCATGGAATTCCCTCACCACGATCTAGTTCCAAAATCCAACCCGCAACATTATCCAAGAAATAACGGTCGTGCGTTACGGCAATTACGGTTCCTTTATACTGTGCCAAATGATGTTCCAACCAGTGTACCGATTCGGCATCCAAGTGGTTGGTAGGTTCATCCAACAATAAAACATCGGGTTCTTTCAACAATAAACGACACAAAGCCACACGTCTACGTTCACCACCAGACAATACACCGATTTTCTTGTCGGAATCCGGGGTACGCAAAGCATCCATCGCGATTTCCAACTTGGTGTCCAATTCCCATGCGTTCGAAGCATCAATCTGATCTTGAAGTGCCGCCTGCTTGTCCATAAGCTTCTGCATTTTATCAGGATCTTCATACACTTCGGGCAAACCGAACATGTCGTTGATCTTATTGTATTCGTTCAAAATGGCAACAGTTTCGGCAACACCTTCCTTTACCACTTCGAGTACGGTTTTATCTTCATCCAATTGTGGTTCCTGCTCCAAATACCCAACAGAATATCCTGGAGAAAAAACCACATCGCCCTGATAGTTTTTATCTACCCCTGCAATTATTTTAAGCAAGGTGGATTTACCTGAACCGTTAAGACCCAAAATCCCGATTTTAGCTCCGTAGAAGAAGCTTAAATAAATATTTTTAAGCACAGGGGTATTGGCCGTTTTATAGGTCTTGGTAACCCCAGACATTGAAAAAATGACTTTCTTATCGTCTGACATTTACTGTAAAATTAAATTGTTATGAAAAATGAGGCTACACTCTACCTTTTAGGGCATTGAAAACCCAAGCAACGGCAAAAAAGCCAATTCCCACTGCGGCAAAACCGTATCCAGCAACCTCGTCATATTTAAAAGCTCCAAGTGCGATCATACCCAATCCAACCAAAATCATAATCCATGTGGCATAGGCTAGCACTGTGTTCTTGTTCATTCCCATTGTGTCTATTTCTGAAGAAATTCAAATATCGTAAAAATAGGTATAATGCAAAGCCGAAAATAGGATTTAAGTTTCAAAAGGAAAGGTTACACCGCATTTTCTGCGGACAGTATCCAATAATTCGGCCAAATCCAAACTATTTTGATGCGACCATGATGCACTTTCAATCTGATTGTTCCACAAACACTGGTGCACTTCAAGAATCTCATAATAATAGCCGATTCCCTTTAAAGGTAGATCATAGACCTTTTCTTTTTTATCTTTTACTAAAGTAAAACCATCGGTTTCGTGCCATCTAGGTTTGATGAAAATCTCGCCTTTGGAACCTGAAATCTCTGCCTCCATTTTTGAATCTCCCATCAAACCACTGAACAACACCGCTTGGGCATTTTCATAATCAAAAATCATACTGGTTTGAAGCTCGGTTCCGTTTGAATGAAATTTGGATTTGGCCATAATTTCATTGGGCATCCCAAACAATAAATACGATAGAAAAATGGGATAAATGCCAATATCGAGGATTGAACCTGAGGCTAAATCTGGATTCAATAATCTCGAATCCAAATCTCGGTCTAGGGCATAAAAAGCAAAATCGGCATGCAGATAGGCCAAATCGCCAAGGGCACCATCATCTACCAATTGTTTTATTTTTTGAATGGAAGGATTGAATCTGGACCACAAGGCCTCCATTAAAAAGGCATTGTTCTCTTTGGAAGCAGCAACCATTTGTTCCACTTCGCTCCTACCCACTCCCAAAGGTTTTTCGCAAATTACCGCAATGCCATGCTTCAAAGCTTGAATGGTCAGATCCTTATGATAATTATGGGGAGTGGCCACATAGACCACATCAACCGTTTTGGACTGAAACAATGCTTCATAGCTTCCAAAAACATGCTCCACATTAAATTCATCTGAAAATTGTTGCGCACGATCCAAATTTCTTGATGCTACGGCGGTTATTTCGGCATCTTCGACCAATTGTAGGTCTGCCGCAAATTTTCTGGCTATTTTTCCAGGACCCAGAATTCCCCATTTTATTTTGCTTTCCATATACTTCAAAAGTAATGATTATAACTCCTTATCTTTATCCCACTAATCATATTTGATCCTATGGACCTTAACTTCAATAAAAACGAAGACCATAATAAATTACAACTTTCCGATCTTAAACGAAGACTGGCCAAAGTAAAACTGGGTGGTGGCAAAGGACGCATTGAAAAGCATCATGCCAAAGGCAAGATGACGGCTCGTGAACGAATCGATTATTTACTGGATGAGGGTGCAAATTCTATTGAAATTGGTGCCTTTGCTGGAGAGGAAATGTACCAAGAACATGGTGGATGTCCTTCTGGTGGAGTAGTGGTTAAAGTAGGCTACGTAAAAGGCAAACAGTGTGTTGTGGTGGCCAATGATGCCACTGTTAAAGCTGGGGCTTGGTTTCCGATTACAGGGAAGAAAAACTTGAGGGCCCAAGAAATTTCCATTGAGAACAAATTACCCATTATTTATTTGGTGGACAGTGCTGGGGTATATTTGCCCATGCAGGATGAGATTTTCCCTGATAAAGAACATTTTGGGCGCATTTTTAGAAACAATGCCATTATGAGCAGTATGGGAATTACCCAAATCGCTGCCGTGATGGGAAGTTGTGTTGCCGGAGGTGCCTATTTGCCTATTATGAGCGACGAAGCCTTGATCGTGGACAAAACGGGAAGTATATTCTTGGCAGGAAGTTATTTGGTAAAAGCAGCCATTGGAGAAAGTATTGATAACGAAACGTTGGGTGGTGCCACTACACATTCTGAAATTAGTGGCGTTACCGATTATAAGGCCAAGGATGACAAGGATGCCTTGGACAAAATCAAGAATATAGTAGATAAAATTGGGGATTTCGATAAGGCTGGCTTTAGTCGTTCGGAGTCTAAAAAACCCATTGAAAATCCAGATGATATTTACGGAATCTTGCCAAGGTCGCGTAGTGATCAATACGATATGTTAGAAATCATTAAACGCTTGGTCGACGATTCCGAGTTTGAACAATATAAAGAGGGTTACGGAAAGACCATTTTAACAGGTTATGCCCGCATTGATGGATGGGCCGTAGGAATTGTTGCGAACCAACGTAAAGTAGTCAAGACCAAAAATGGTGAAATGCAGTTTGGTGGAGTCATTTACTCTGATTCTGCGGATAAGGCAACCCGATTTATTGCCAATTGCAACCAAAAGAAAATCCCTTTGGTGTTTTTGCAAGATGTAACTGGTTTTATGGTGGGCAGTAAAAGTGAGCATGGGGGCATCATTAAAGATGGAGCCAAAATGGTGAATGCTGTAAGTAATTCCGTTGTCCCCAAATTTACCGTAGTTGTGGGCAACAGTTACGGAGCTGGTAATTATGCCATGTGTGGAAAGGCGTACGACCCTAGATTAATAGTTGCTTGGCCAAGTGCCGAACTAGCTGTGATGAGTGGGAATTCTGCCGCCAAGGTATTGTTGCAAATTGAAAAGGCCAGTTTGGAAAAAAGTGGTGATCCTTTGGATTCCGAAAAAGAAAAGGCACTTTTTGATGAAATAAAACAACGTTACGACAACCAGATTTCGCCCTATTATGCTGCTGCGAGACTATGGACAGATGGGATTATTGATCCTTTGGATACCCGTAAATGGATAAGCATGGGCATTGAGGCTGCCAACCACTCCCCTATTGAAAAACCATTTAATATGGGGGTTTTGCAGGTGTAATTATTTGCTTTGGACAATGTTCGAGGGAAGTCTCAACTCAAAAAGTTGTTGGTTGACCCCTTTTGTGCTCAACTTAAAAACTTTCACTTCCTTACTTTGAATTTTGCTACCATAATTCTTGTAAATGGTCGTTTTTATATAGGTGGGGGATAATTGCTTGTTGCCCAAATAGGTCAAATTGACTTTCCAATTTCCAGGTAATTCGTCGTCCAACAAAAAATCGGCCATGGAAAAACCCAGTTTTTTCTCGGAACGAATGCGTTCGGGCATTTCAAACAAATTATGTCCCCATTTAAAATATTGACTGTTCGGATTTACAAATTGCAAGTCAAATTCTGCCTCAGAATCGTTCCATTCAAAAACCAAACGAGTGTTGTACTCATCCTGAATCCTTTGGGTTTTATTGGTAAAAGGTTCTTTTATAACATCCAATTCCAGATTGTCAATCTCCCGTTGCATCATTTCCGAAAGGTGCAAGGTGTCCGATGACAACAAGCCTTCATCCAATAAAAAAGAGTGGCGAGCCAATAATGAGTTGGCTGATTCTGGATTGTTAACGTTTCGGTAGCTATTGGCCAAATCCATATAGCTTTGGGCATAATCCGGTCTTAATGCATAAACCTTTTTGTAGATCTCATGGGCTTTCTCAAAGCGTGATTGGGATTCGTAGGTAAACGCCAACGCTTTTAACCAAACTGCATTTTTTTCAAAAACATCAAAATTATCGTCAATAATGCTATCGGCCGATGTAGCACCATAGGTATCAAAAAGCAAGGAATAGGCATCCAAATAGAAATAAGGGATTTTGGAATATTGCTTTTCAAACTTGTAATAGGCCGTAAGGGTTTCATTTAGGGAAGCTGCCGATGCCATTTCCAATAAATATTCAGGATTTCCTTCCTTGACATCCTTATATGAAATGACTTTACCCGTCACAAAATTATCCCGCAACCTCGCCTGATCATAAAGCTTACTGCTGTTTTCTTCCCGAAGGCCGTGCATGCCGCTTTTGGTGTTGATGATCACTACTCCCCCACTTGCGGTTGGCCCGTACCGAACAACGGCTTGCATCCCTGGAATTATTCCGACACGCAGCACCATGGACAAATCAATCCAAACAGGAGGATCTCGAAATACTTGACCATCAACCTCGTAAATTGCCGGTCTCCTATTATTAATGGAACCCATTCCCCTCATATACAAAACTTTGGTTGGAATTCCCCCAATTTCAATGGTCTGCACCCTAATCCCAGACCTTCTACTGGCAATGGCATCTAAAATATCAGCCCCTACGTTAAATTCGGAACCATCTATAACTTTAAGTGGATAAGAGGCTGTTTTTGGACTTAGGTAACCGTAAAAGGAGTTTACAATTGTTGGGTCTGAAAAATAATTCATTCCCAATTCCTTCTGCTTGTTAATTTTTTTGAAAACCACGACTTCATCCAATTGTTCCATCCGAAGCAGCATGTTTATATTCAATATCTTGGTCACATCCTCAACAAGGATGGAAACCGTATCCATTCCCACATAGGTAAACTGAAGTTCCTCTTTGGGCATGGCTTGGATGCTGTAATCGCCATCAACTTTGGAATAGGATATTTCTTCGGAAGATATATTGGTGACATGTACGCCGGATAGCGGCATTCCATTGTTGGTAATTCGACCTTGAATAGTAGTTTTTTGGGCATAACCACCAATACCAAACAAAATAAATAAACTTGCAAGGCTAAATCCCCTCATAAATTCTGAATCAGTTGTTGGCAACCCTAGATTGAAGTCTCAACTCAAAAAGTTGTTGGTTGACCCCTATTGTACTCAACTTAAAAACTTTCACTTCTTTGCTTTGAACTTTACTGCCATAATTCTTGTAAATGGTAGCTTTTACATAGGTGGGGGATAATTGCTTGTTGCCTAAATAGGTCAAATTGACCTTCCAATTTCCAGGTAATTCGTCATCCAACAAAAAATCGGCCATGGAAAAACCCAGTTTTTTCTCGGAACGAATGCGTTCTGGCATTTCTTCCAAACTATGCTTCCAATTAAAATATTGGTTATCTGGATTTACAAATTGCAAGTCAAATTCCGCTTCGGAATCGTTCCATTCAAAAACCAAACGCGTACTGTACAAGTTTTGGTCGGTTTTCATTCTTTTATGAATCTTCATGGAGCTGTTCTCCAATAAAAATAGATTATCGATTTCGCGTTGCATCATTGTTGACAAGTTCATGGAATCGTTTTGGAGCATTCCTTCATCCAATAAATAAGAATGCCTTGCATATAGTGAGGTTGCCGATTCGGGCATGTCCAAATTACGGTAGCTGTTGGCCAGATCAATATAGCTTTGGGCGTAATCAGGTCTTAGCTTGTACACCTTTTTATAGATTTCATGGGCCTTTTCTGTTCTTTCTTCATCTTCCAGTGTATATGCCAATGCTTTTAACATTACCGGATTTTTATCGAGGACCTGAACCAATTTTTCCAAAATGTTTTCGGCGAACTCCTTTTCATCCCTTTGCTCATAAAAATGCACATAGGCATCCAATAAAAAGTTTGGATGATTTACATACACTTGGCTCATTTGATCATAAACTGTCTTTGCATCTACTAGGGTTTTACTGTTCTCAAGGTCGATTAGATATTGAGGTTTGGATGTACCACTGCCATTTTGAACCACTTTGCCCTTCATATAGTTGTTACGGAGTTTAGCTTGATCAAAAGGTTCTTTTGCGGTAGCATTATAGGTCCCATTTTTAGTGTTTACTATGACCACACCACCCGAAGCGATGGAACCATATTTAGTTGCCCCTGCAATTCCTGGCAAAAAGGCTACCCTTTCAACAGTACTAGGGTCCAACCAAGAGGGACCTTTAGTGAAAATCTGACCATCAATATCGTAAATAGCGGGCTGTTTCGACAAAATGGATCCCATACCTCTAGACCAAACATCAAAGGTGTTATCAATATAAACCGCCACATTCATGCCCGCGAACTTCCCTTGTAGAAACATTCCGAAGTTATAATGATTGCTGATCATGTCGTTTTTGGTTAGGATCGGTAATCTTCCGGCAAATGTTTCCCTATCCAAAATACCAAAGGCAGTCCGAATCAAATTTTCATTGGTGGCATATTGTTGTGCCAAAATGCGCTGTTTGTTCCTATCCACTTCGCTTACCAATTCCACTTCGTCCAATTCCTCAATCTTAATGTTCATTTTTACATTAAGTACACGGGTCACATCTTCAACCAGTATGGAAACGGTATCCATGCCCATATAGGTAAATCGGAGTTCTTCCCTTGGATTTGCTTTGGTTTGATAATTGCCCTGCCCATCGGTTGAAGTTTGGGCACCCGTGGACAAATTGTGAACCATAACATTGGACAAAGGAGATTTTCCGTCAGTAATACGACCTGTTATCGTATTTTGACCATAGGAGAATCCAGAAAATAAAATGATAAAACAGACAATGGTTAGTAACCTCATAATGCAATGAATATTAGATGGTTACTAAATTTACAAAAAATCAGTTACCCAATTGCGGTTTTTGTCTTGGTATTAACAATAATTCCGTTTGCCTTCCATTAATGTATCTAAACCCATTTTCGCCATAAAAACCGGGCTCTTCAAGCATAATACGAACATCTCGGTTCCATTCAGGAATATTTACAGTTGCGTTCAACTCAATGGCATAGCATGTATTTGGATTTAAAGGATAGTTTTCTCCATCATCCTTCATTACACCAGCCTGCGCATCCCACATTCCCATGGTAGTACCTGCCGAGTGGCCATACATACCCAATGGATGGGTGTAAATGGAAGGCTTTAGCCCTGCATCCTTTGCCTCTTGAAGTGCCTTGGCCAAAATTGCGTTTCCAACCTTTCCCTTGATCATATTGGTGGTCAAGAAATCCTGTACGCGATTTCCATCGTACAACGCGTTGTTTAAAAAGGAAGGAGCTTCAGTTTCCTCTGGTATCAATACATAAGCCATTTCTTGGCAATCGGTGTTCAAACGCAAATAGGTGATTCCAAAATCACAATGCAACAAATCCCCTGGCATGATCACTTTATCCACATCGACCTCTCCAGAAAAAGAACTCAAATGGTCTACCAGCGCCTCTTGGTTTCGTTGAATGTCCACAGTGGGATGAAACCAAGTTTCCAGTCCCAAATCGGTCACCTTTTGTCGCATCCACCAAACGACATCATCAGTTGTAGTGATACCTGGCGTAATTACTTTTTCTGAAAATGCTTCGGCTACAATATCGTGGGTAATATCGGTCAATTGCGCAAAAATGGCCATTTCACGAGGTGTTCTGGTCTCAATCCAACGCACGCCCAATTGCTCGGCAGAAATTACCTTGTTTTTGAATTTACTTGGAAGGTTGGCCATAAAGGCATCGTAATCTGTTTTGTCCAGTCCGTCTGCGATGTTATGGTCTTTGGAAAAATTAAGACCGATGGTTTTAGGATTTCGTTCCGAAATCAATTGCATCAATCGCTTCCATTGATCTGGTTCCTTTTCCTTGTCCCAAGCAGATACAATGCTCTTGCCCACATTATAGCGGGCCACGGCCAATTTATCGATGGTATTTCTGGTTTTGTCCCTGTAAAAAAGAAGAATGGTCCGCCTTCTAGCATTCAACCAAGTGGCTGGCAACATGGTTTTTAATATAGGGTCTTCATTGTACTCCCGTGAAATCACCACCCACATATCAATACCCGTATCGTCCATTAATTGGGGAAGCAACACATTGAAACGTTCTTCCAAAATTTCGTCCACTACCCTGGCCCTTTCCACTTCGGGCAAGATTTGTTGGGATATGGCAATAATTGGTACTACTAATAATAAGAGTTGGATGGTTTTTCGCATGAGGGTTATTTTTGGTTTGAAGCTTATAAATTTAAGTAATTCGATTGAGTGTTTTTGTTCGGTTGATTTTTTGTGTTTCGGTCTCCACAAAGGATTTTACAAAGTAAACTTCTTTGGGTACCTCATATTTGGAAATACTGGGTAATGCCTTAATGGATTGCAATAAATTGTATTCATCAGAAGGCTCCCCTTCCACAACCAATACCAGTTTTTGTCCTAGGTTTTCATCGGGCTGTCCTGCCACAAAAAATCGGTTATGTATTAGAGGGGCCAATTCTTTTTCTATTTTTTCAGGGAACAATTTGATTCCTCCAGAATTGATGATTGAATCGTATCTGCCCAACCATTTGAATTGGTTATCGCCTTTCATTTCCACCAAATCGTTGGTCACGATTGGAACGTCTGAAATTTTCGGTGCATTTATTACCAAACATCCTCTATCATCCACTTCAATATGGACTCCAGTAAGTGCCTCAAAATAATCGGTGGGTTGCTGATTGATTTTTTTAACGGCGATGTGGGTAATGGTTTCGGTCATCCCGTAGGTTTCGAATGCTTGTACAGTACTATCCTGTAATTGGCCTCGAAGTTTTGTGTCCACCGGTGCGCCACCAACAATCAATTTACCGATTTGTGAAAGTTGGTCTATTGAATTTTGTACCTGCAAAGGAACCATGGCCACAAAATCATAGGTTTTATCTTCCTTTAAAGGTTCGGAGGACGGTTCCACTGCATCCAAGTGAAGCCCCAAGACCATGGCCCGGACCAACATCATTTTACCCGCAATTCCCGTGCAAGGCAAACATAAAAGTGCCGTTTGCTTTGGTTTTAATTGAAAATAAGCTCCCGTGGCCAAGGCGGAATTGACCATGTGTTCTTTTTTCAAAGCTATTTTTTTTGGAGTACCTGTTGACCCTGAAGTTGAAACTTCAATTAAAGGTTTATCCGAAAGCCAATCCACAATAAATTGTCCAATATGGACTTGAAAAGCTTGATCATGGTTGACCAACTCATTCCCTAATTGAATCAATTCTTTTTTAGTGAATGAAGCTCCGTTGAATTTAAAATCGGGATGGATATTATGCCAAGTCGGTTGGTTCATCAGTTAACGCTACAAATTCCTCTTTAGACATCACTTTTCCAAAAAGTCTGTCCTTCCAATTTTTCCAACCGTACTTTTTAGAAAAAACAAATAGTAAAATGGGATAGATCACAAAAACAGGAATCAACACATCCCAACCCAAAACGGGTTCGGACACATCTTTATAGATAGAATACGTTTGAAAAGCGGTCCAGTCAGCGGTAACCAACAAGGCGGTAATCAAATTATTGGCGGCATGAAAACCCAATGCCAGTTCCAAACCTTCATCCATCAAGGTTAAAATCCCCAAAAAGAATCCTGTACCTATATAGTAAATAAGAATTCCATGTCCCAGTTTTTCCACCTCTGGATTTGCCAAATGCATCAACCCAAAAAGTGTGGACGTAATAACCAAAGGTACCCATCGGTTTTTGGCCATAAGTCCTAAGCCCTGCATCATGTGTCCACGGAACAAATATTCTTCGAAACTGGTCTGCAAGGGAATCAGCAAAATGGCGATAATAGCCAAAGGAATAAACTTAGCAAGGTTGAAATTGAGTTCGTAATCCTCTGGGGTAAAATAAATATCAATTCCCGTTAAAATAATGGTGATACCACCCCAAAATGAGAAGGCAAAAAATATCCGTTTCCAATCTATTTTCTTCCTTGAAGTAGTCAAAGAAGTTATGGATTGTTGATGAATCAACAAGGTCCACCCCAACACTACAAAAAAACCAACTACCAAAGGTGCCAGTAAAATGATCAACACAATATTGGAACCCAATTGGTCAATAATCTGCTGCATGGCATCCTCTGTATTTATAGGTGAATTAATGGTCATGATATAGTTGACCACCATGAAACCAATAAAGCCCAAAGGCAAAAACAAATACTTCCAAAGGCCAATATTGCCCTTATAACCTTGTTCTATGTACATATATTTTCAATTACTTCTTTATCCCAATTTAGGGCATTGTTATAAAAAATAGCTCCTTTTTCCACTTGTAAAGGGCTTTCTATATTGTTGGTATATAAACTTCCCGTTCCCAGACCTTGTGGCATGGGACTGTCCAGGGTATACGTCCATTGCGCAATGGCATTGAGACCAATATTGCTTTCGAGTGCACTTGTGATCCACCAACCAATTTGTTGCTTAAGTGCCAAAGAAATCCATTCTTGACTCCCTTGAAATCCGCCTATTAAACTTGGTTTTAAAATAATGTATTGCGGTTGAATGGTTTGTAGCAATTCTACTTTTTTCGTTACTTCAAAAATGCCAATCAATTCTTCATCCATAGCAATGGGCAAAGGTGTTTTTTCGCAAAGTTGGGCCATTTTGTCCCATTGCCCTGATTTAATGGGTTGCTCAATGGAATGAATTTTAAACTGCGCCAAGCGTTCCAATTTCTGCAAGGCCTCTTCTGGCGCAAATGCACCGTTGGCATCGACTCTTAACTCTATTTCTTCTGGCGAAAAATTATCCCGAATGGATTGAAGTATGGCAATTTCACTTTCAAAATCAATGGCTCCAATTTTCATTTTAATGCATTGGAACCCATCTTTTAGTTTTTGTTCCAATTGCTTCAACATATAGGTGGAATCTCCCATCCAAATCAAACCATTAATAGGAATTGGGGCCTGTTTTTGGGTAAAATCTGAGGGAAACAGCTCAAACATTTCGTTTGCATTGAGCGATAAAAATGCTTGTTCCAAACCAAATTGGATGGATGGAAATGCCTTTAATTCCAGCAGTAATTCCTCTTTACCCAAATAAATGTTTTCGCAAGCCCATTTTAGTTTTTGTTCATATTCAGGTACATCGTCCACACTCAAGCCTCGTAAAATGCCGCACTCTCCTATCCCTATTTTACCTTGTTCTTTGAGAACAATAAACCAGGTTTCTTTTTGAGTAAGAATGCCACGGGATGTGCCACTGGGAACTTTAAAATCGAGGATATACTTTTTGTAGCTTGCTTTCATGGAGTGGATTCAAATTTAAGTATGATTTCCGAATGATTTGAAGTTAAATCATAACATGTTGATTTTCAAATGGATAAAACTAATATTTGAATCTTTGCACAGTATTTGCACAGTATTTGCACAAAAAAATAGGCTCATTAACCGTTGATTTACAGTTGTTTACATTTTTTTAATGAAAATGATGAATTTGGGAGTTTATACTAAAACTAAAAAATACAATGATATATAATTGATTTTCAATATTTTAAAAATTGTATTTTAGCGCGCTCAATTTATATTTTGTATAAATGGCTTTTTCAATCTACTTTTTTGTAATCAATCATAAACCGCTTAATCTCTTCTGATTTCAAGGTTGTTTCAGGATAGTATATAGTCTTAATTGTAAAAGTGTATGATTCTTTTCCAATATTAATAAAATCACTTTTAATCTTGTCAATGATTGATAATTCGAATTTTCCTTTTATTGGTGATGAATCTTCAAATGAATAGATTTTAAAAGATGGTTCCTTTCGATCAATATCTATTTCAAGAAAAGATCCATTAATTTCTTCAACATCTTGAATTACGTCAAGTGTTTGGTCAATTAAACTCTGAGCAACTTCTGCCCTTGCTTTATCAAGTTCACTTATTTTGATTGTTTTAAAAATAGGATTTGCATATGCCGTATGTAAATCCGCATTGTTATCAATAATAGCCTTTATAATTGACTTATAATGCCTTAAATATTTATCATTTTTAGTATTGTATAAAACTACCTTAAAATCTTCTTCATTCTGAGCATTCAAAAGCATTATTAAATTATCTAATGCCCTACTCTCCCTCTCCATGAATAAGTCGTGACTATAGTTCAACTCTATTGTAACTCCAAATGAAGAATGTCTAAGGTTAGAAAAAGCTAAATATTTATCTGCATTTCGACCATCGAATTCTAACATTGACTTAATTATTTCTACCACAGGGGTGAATATTTTATAAAACGCATATGGTTTAATACTGTTTATTAAATTTTGGCCTTGTAAATAAAAGTCTAAAACAAGTTTGTTTTTTCGTTCTGAATAATCTAATAATTCTGAATCATCAAGTTCAACAGAATTTATTTCCAGTTGATAATCCAAGGTATAATCGGGTGGAATAATTTCAACATCAATAAATTCAGATATGGGAATTAAATATGAGTTTAAAGAATCACCTGTTGTATTTAAGTATTCTGCAACTAAAAGAAAATTATTCTCAGGATTTTTATATGCATCGGCAAGTGAAATTTCACAAGAAACTATTTCGTTTAATCGATCTTCACTAACCTGGATATATGCTCTCTGTTCAATTTCTTCATCGCTAAAAGTTAAATAGCTTAAAAAATTGTTACCAATAACATCTTTTTCAAGTAATAGGACAGGTTCAATCTCAAAATCAAATGCGCGAACCACTCTAAGATTAAATGGAAACCCTTCTAAACGATATTTTTGATCAATTTTCATCTATTACTAAAATCAAATCACATTTGAACTGATTACTTGTCCGTGTATCATACAACCATGTACTTATATGCCCACTCTTTTTATTATGAACATTCCGGCCATCGTTAGATTCGATTTGAATTTGAGCTATGTAATTGCCGATATTTCTCCCTCTAGCCAATGCTTTTTTCCACGCTTCAACGGCATTTTTAACCGAATCAAAAGATGATAACGCGTAAGCCTCACATAATGATTTATATCTTTTGTTGTCAGGCTTTAAATGTACATAAGGTAAAAAATCTGATTCTTCAGGCTCCTGGTTTTCTAAAATTCTAAAAGCAATTGTATCTAGTTCCACAGCATTTTTAGGAGGGCAATTAATTGGCAATTTTTCTTTCCACATACGCTTTATATAATTTTTTCCAAATCAAATATTATCGATCAATAACAATTATATTTTGTCTTAAATGTAATACATTTCCTAAAATCATGGTCTTGTCGATAATTTAACGTTAGTCTCAGTTTACCACTTTTTTAATAGAAGTGATTTGAAATTGGGTATGCAGAATGATTTAATAACTAACGACTTGAATAATTATTTTAATTTTTGCACAGTATTTGCACAGTAAATTCACAACATGATATAACAAATAAGTAACATAAGTAGAATAATTCTCTCTATAAAAGCAACACAAAAGCTCTACATGTTATATATGTAATATAAAATTCAGCAGTAAGTATATTTTACATCTAAATACGAACGAATGGCCAGCATCAACGGAAAAACTATTTGGGTAACAGGAGCTTCATCTGGAATTGGCAAAAGCTTGGTGCTTTTGTTGAGCCAACACTCTTGCAACTTGATTATTTCCTCCAGAAATGAAACGGAACTTTTAAAAGTCAGGGCAAATTGTAAAGACCCTTCCAAAGTTGCCGTGTTACCCTTAGATCTAGCCAACCATGATCAAATGGAAGTTGTTTGCGCATCGGCTATGGACATTTTCGGCGAAGTGGATGTACTGGTAAACAATGCTGGAATCAGTCAACGCTCTTTAATTATGGAGACCGAATTGTCGGTGTACAAAAAATTGATTGACATTGATTATTTGGGGACTGTTGCCCTATCCAAAGCCATTCTACCCTACTTTATTGCCCAAAAAAGTGGTCATTTTGTAACAGTTACAAGCTTGATGGGAAAATTTGGTTCTCCCTATAGATCGGGTTATTGTGGGGCCAAACATGCGCTTCATGGATTTTTTGATGTTTTGCGAATGGAACATGAAAAGGATGGCATAAAAGTGACCATGATTTGTCCGGGATTTGTACAAACCAATGTGGCCAAGAATGCACTAACTGGCGATGGTTCTCCTCAAATAAATGATGATGTGGCTACCCAAAATGGCATTACACCAGAACTTGCGGCTAAAAAAATCATTTCTGCGATTGAAAAGAATAAGTTCGAAGCCTATATCGGTGGAAAAGAAATCATGGGCATTTACCTAAAAAGATTCTTCCCAAAACTATTGCACAAAACGGTACTTAAAAGTCAAGTGCGTTAATCCTAACTAAAATTGAACCAGAAGCGAACACCCTCGGATTGTTTTTCAATATTCAATTTGGATTGCAACTGGTTTACCAATCTGTTCATGAGTCGAATACCCATGGATGAGTTGGAACGCTCATCGGTGTCATCCGGAAGTCCAACGCCGTTATCGGTATATTCAAAATAACCTTGATCCCCATTTTTGCGTAAATGGATGTAGATTTTTCCATTTTCGTCGTTTTCTGGAAACGCATATTTAAAGGAATTGGATACCAATTCGTTCAAAATCAAACCAAATGGAATGGCACGGTCAATATCCAGTTCGGTGCCTTCGGCATCAATGGTAATGCTGATGTTATGTCCTCCTTTTTTATAAACGGATTGTACGCTGTTGATCAAACTTTCGATGTATCCCTGCATTTCAATCACAGAAAGATCATCGTTTTGATACAGTTTTTGATGGATCAAGGCCATGGCCTTTACCCTGCTTTTTCCTTCTTCCAAAGCCTCAATCGCGGCTTTGCTTCGAGTGTTTTTGGTTTGTAGACTCAACAAACTCGAAACCATTTGTAGGTTGTTCTTTACCCTGTGGTGGATTTCCTTCAACAAAGAATCCTTCTCGATCAGCGCATTTTCAATAATATATTTTTGCTCCGCGATCAAACGTTGGTTTTTAATACTTTTTAAGTAGGCATATACCAAACCTGCAAAGCCCATCAGCGTAAATATCAAGGATACAAATACCAAATTGCTACGTTCTTCTTTGGCCTTCATATCGCTTCGGATCAATTCCATATCTCGATTTTTTTCCTCGAGCATGCGTTTTTGGTTGACCAAATCTTCATTGGCAACAATGGTTACCAATTGTTGTTTAATGATGTTGGATTGTTTGGTCTCCAAAGAATCCTTTATTCTTTCATTTCGCTTGTAATAGTTGGTGGCATTTTGATAGTTTTCAATCTTATCGTAATAAATCGCCAGTAAACTATTCCTTTTAATGGTCTGAAGAATACTGATGTTATCAAACTCGGTGTCCAATATTCTCTTGGCCGCAATGTTCTTGTCCATTTTTAAATTGGCCTCTGCCAAGAACAAGGTATTCTCCACCACTTCGCGTTGATCGTTGTTGTTGGGTGATGCTTTTAAAACCTCAATGCTTTTTTCCAATAAGGGAACGGCCTCTTCCAATTCTCCCAAGACCACATGGCACTTGGCAATACCACCATCTATCCTGGCTTCCAACAATTCCGCCTCAAAAACATCGTCCTCACTTTTCTGAATGGAAATATCGTTGTTGTATACGTTTAGATAACCTTTGGCCTTGTTCAATTCTCGTAGTGCCGTAGGGGCAGAATCGTCCAAACGAAGGAAGTTCCCCATTTTGCTATGGTACTTGGCCAATCCATAAGAATCGTTGTCCGCTATGGTGGGTTTAACCTCTTTTGCATATTGCTGCCAAGCCTCCATGTATAGGCCTAAATTGCTGTAGATATCATAAAAGGCCACGTTTTCCGTAATTCCCAACTCACGCTTTTCTTGGCGCACTTCAATTTGCTTATCGTACAATTGCAAATTGGCATAGTTGTTATCGAGCACATTAAGGATTTTGATCCTGGATTCCATATCCAACGTGTCCTTTAACTCATAGAGTTCCTTGGCCACAGCGGTACTTTTATCAAATTCGCCAATATCGTTGTAGAGCTGGGCCTCCATGACCAAATACAAACGAATTGCAATAGTATCGCTGGTTTTTTCGGCATTTGTTCGATATATTTTAATGGTATCCAACCAATCATAAGGAGAGTTGATGTTATATCTGTTTATCGAATTGAAAAATACCTCGAACCTATTGGCAGGCAAATTGGCATCCTGAAATTCCTTTAGCACACTTTGCTCATCGTCCAAAATGGACTGGGCTGATGCATTCCACAGAAAAACAAAAAATATAGCGGTGAATAAAAGTCTTACGTAACGTCCCATTAATTAAATTGATACAGCACACTGGAACCTAAATTCTTGTGCCCTATATTGTTATTGTGCCCTTTTCCTTTATAGCCCCAATATTAATTACGTTTTCAAAGACCAAATGACACTGAAAACAAAGTATGGGGTATATAAAGAACGTTAGTTTGTCCTCAAAATTAAATCCAATAGGAAAGAGTTGCTTGGTATTGTTGTGAAACCATCGATTTCTGTTGTGAAAAGTACCTCAATGTATGTGAAGTGGTATTTTATCGATGTTTTGTGCCTTTCATGGAGTTTTAAGAAGAAGGAAACCCCTAAAATTGAAAAAGGCCCTGCTTTTTACCAACAAGACCCTTTTACGAGAACACTATATGAAAATGAAAAAATTACTTTCTGATTTAATAACACTGCTAAAGTAGCTAGCCTTTGACTGGTTAGGAAAATATTGTTGTGAACTGTCCAAATCTTGTGGTTTTCTCCCAATTAATGGTTTTTGAGCATAAAAAAAGTGCCCTGAAGGGCACTTTATAAAATGAAATTGTATGTTATATCAACTGTTCATCGATGAAAGGATGAACTCTTTAAATTCTTTTGAAATTGGAATCAGGTTATTGTTGATCATAATATCCTTGGAATTGATAGCATCGATATGATCCACATTTACGATGTACGATTTATGTGCACGGTAAAACTTGTTCTTTGGCAGTTTCTCCAAATAATCCTTTAACGGAGAACGTACCAAGAATTTTTTATCCACGGTGTTTACCTCCAAATAAACGTTATCCGCCTTTATAAATTGAATTTCGGAAAACTGTATTCTATAATACAAATGTTGCTTCTTGACAAATATAGAATCCTTCAAAACAGAATTGGATGCAATACCATCTGCCGCATCATCCTCTATATTGTTTTTATTGTTACCCTTCTGGGCATAATTAAAATTGGATAGTGCAATTTCGATGGAAGTGTAAAGATCCTGTTGTTCAAAAGGTTTTACCAAATAACCATCCGGTTTAACCGTTTTGGCATTCTCTACGGTTGCTCTATCGGAGTTTGATGTTACAAAAATGAAAGGAATGTTGTAGGTGTCCCTGATATGCTTCCCTAAATCGATTCCGGTTTTGTCCGAAGCAAGGATGATATCGATTAGAACCAGGTCAACGTGATTGTTTTTTAAAACATCCACTGCCTGTTCGTAAACAATTACGTTGTCTACAATTTCATAGCCAATTTCCTCCAGCATGGATTGCATATCATCTGCAATGATAACATTATCCTCAACGATTAAAATCTTAATTGGTTCTTCCAAGTTCTTTATAGTTTATATGGTTGTAAATCAAATTTACAAAAAAATATTAACTGAAATCAGGAAGAGAATGGCCAATAAAAAAGTACCCAGAGCCAATTTTTTCAATTCCCCATCCAACAGCCCTGGATCATGGGTGAACATTACCTTTCTCAAATGCATCAATACGGGAATAAAGGCCAACATAAAGAAAGTGTTCGTCCATTTAATGCTCTCCAAATAGATGAACCAAAGAAAACAAAGCAATGCCAGACCTATCAATGCAAAATGATACCGCTTCCCATTTTCAAAACCCATTTTAACCACCAAGGTGTATTTGCCATGCTTCTTATCCGAGACCACGTCCCGCAGGTTGTTCAAATTAAGAACTCCTACACACAGCAATCCAATGGCAATGGCTGGCAGCCAAGCGGTAGGGTACAAACTCTTTGAAAAAAGGAACATACTTCCCATTACCCCCAATAAACCGAAGAATAAAAAAACAAACAGATCACCCATTCCTTTGTAACCATACGGATTATCCCCCATGGTATATTTAATGGCCGCCCAAATGCTTAACAGACCCAAAACAAAGAAAATGAGAATGTAAAGAAGGTTGCCCAGTCCAAAGGCTTTGTAGATCAAAGCCAAGGCGAACACCATACTAATAATAATGGAGACGATTATCCCTTTCTTTAAATCGGAACGACTTATAGCTCCACTTTGCAATGCCCTTGCAGGGCCAATCCTGTCTTCGTTATCGGTTCCCTTAACACCATCGCCATAATCGTTGGCGAAATTGGAGGTTACC
The DNA here is from genome assembly GCF_030268205.1 of Allomuricauda sp. NBRC 101325. Lineage (GTDB taxonomy): Bacteria > Bacteroidota > Bacteroidia > Flavobacteriales > Flavobacteriaceae > Flagellimonas. Next base: position 213,695 of record NZ_BSQF01000003.1, on the reverse strand, counting down.
TGAAAACCAACTGTTGTAAGCAGTGCTAAAATAAAAATGGTCACATCAAACTGACCATGCATCATGGCCAAAGCGGTACCTACTATGATCCCGGATAAGGAAAGTGGTAATGTTCGGAGTCTTGCGGCCTGAACCCAAGCCTTAGTGTTTGCCAATACTAAAAGGGGTCTTCGATTTGTATTCTTTTTCCGTCTTGGTAAGAAGCCACAAATGCATCTTCAAATCCCATTTGCACCAATTGCTTTCTAAATTTCTGGGCTTCTTCCAAAGTTTCAAAATTGCCCAAAGAGTAGGCATAAAATGGATTGGTCTTTACAAAAAGGGTGTTGGTCAATGCTTCGGAAGCCAAGGTTACGTTATTGTCCACAAAGGATTTTACCTGAACGGAGTAAATCTTTTTCTTGTCCAAGAATTCTTTGGCCAAATAAAATTCCTTTACCAAACTCAATTCCTCATTTTGACTCCTTAAATTATCCAAGCGGGCTTTGATAACATCCAAACTGTCAATGGATACCAAAACGTTGTTTTGGTTTTCAAAAGACTGCTTACTGCTCAATCCTGCCGTAAAAGAGGTAATGGCCAAGGCACCGACCACAAATAGGCCAACAAAACCTAAGAGTACGTTCCGTTGAAGCTTTATTTTTTTAAGGTCTTTGTTCTTGTATTTTATTTGGTCGAGCAGACGTTCATTGATAATCTGGGCCTTGTCTATATCCTTATGAAGGTCCAATAAATCACTTTCTTCAATAAAAGGCATATGGTGAGGGAGTTATAAATTATTCGTTATGCTAAGCACATAACAACCAATATGTTAATACGTATACCTACAAATGTAAAATTTTTGTTCGAAGAAAAAAACTAATCGGTTTGAAACATTCAACACAAAAAGAGATGGTTACAACAAATAAATACCGTCGTCTTGAATGTTTATTTTGCGTTGGCGGTACAAAATGCCCACCCCTTTCTTAAATGCCTTTTTACTTAGGTGCAAAGTGGCCTTTATTTCCTCGGGGGAAGATTTGTCGTGCAAAGGCAGAAAGCCATTGTTTTTTGCCAATTCCTCAAAAATAATCTTGGCAGTGGGCTCCAACATTTTGGCCCCGATGGGTTGAAGGGAAATGTCTATTTTTTTGTCCTCCCGCACATTTTTCACGTAGCCCTTCAATTGGTTACCCACCGAAATGGGTTTAAAGATATCACTGTCAAAAATGAGCCCTTTGTGTTTGTTGTCCACGATCACTTCCCAACCTAATGGTGTTTTTCGTTGCACCAAAACTTTTACTTCATCATTCACTTCATAATTCACATCATCATTGGAAAGGTATTTGTCCACCTTGCCCGTGCCGGTTAAACGCATGCTTTCCTCATCCATATAGCAATGGACCACATACTTTTTGCCCTCCTCCATGCGTTGGGGCTGTTCCCTAAAGGGAACTAGTAATTGCTTCTCCAATCCCCAATCCAAAAAAGCGCCATAAGTTCCCACTTCCTTTACTTCCAAATAGGCAAAACCATTTCGGATAATTTTGGGTTGTAAAGTGGTGGCAATGGGCCTTTCATTATTGTCCAAATAACAGAACACTTCCAGTTCCGCATCGATTTTAAAATCTTCGGGCACATATTTGTTGGGCAGCAATAGCTCCGTTCCTTCATCATCTCCCAAAAAAAGACCAACACTGGTGCTCCTGAGCACTTTAAGAGTGTTATAATTTCCCAATTCTATCATAGGACAAATGTAAGTGTAAATTGTTGGTATAAAAAAAGCTGCCCTCAGTGTGGGCAGCTTCTTAACCGGATTTGTGTAATCTTAATTGTAAACCGATTCTTTTTTGAAATGCTTGGCCAACATATAATAAATGACCGCGCGATGTTTATTCTTTTCTGATGTGCCGTATTTAACGATTACATCATTGATGGCTTCCATTAAGGCTGGACTATCATCCAATCCCAATTTTTTCATCAAGAAATTGTTCTTCACGGTTTCCAACTCCTTATCATCGGAACCGGAAACTTTGGAGGCATCCAAATTGTAAATGGCCGGACCTAAACCAATGGCTACTTTGGTTAAAAAATCCATATCTGGAGTAATGCCAAATTTATTTTTGATGTCTTCAGCGTACTTTACGATCAATTCGTCTCTTTTGCTCATATTCGATCAGTGTTCTTTTTTATAGTGGAGGCCTAAGATATGAAATCGAAGTAGCCAAGCAAAATTTTATTGTTCAATGTTCTAGGAGTCGCTATCTCCAGAATTTTAGGGTTATCTGAAGCTTGATAAAAGTGTTGTAGACTTTCGCCCAAATCCGTTTCGTTGTTTACCTGCTGATGTTCAAAACCGTACATCTTTGCCAAATGTATTGCGGTAAAGTGATGATGAGTCTCAAAAAAGGTCTCAAATTCTTCAGTATCCTCCTTACCTGGCAAAATCCTGAAAATGCCACCACCCTCATTATTTATGAGGATAATCCTGAAATCAGGTTTGATATATCGGTTCCACAACCCATTGCTATCATAAAAGAAACTCAAATCGCCCGTGATCAACAACGTTGGGTCCTGACTATGGACTGATGCCCCAACTGCTGTGGAAGTGCTACCGTCAATACCGCTAGTGCCTCTATTACAAAACACCTTTAAAGACGCATTCATCGGGAACAATTGCGCATAACGCACGGTGGAACTGTTGGCCAAATGCACCTGATACCCTTTGGGTATGGTTTTTAAAATTTGTTCAAAAGCAATAAAATCCGAAAATGGCATTTGCTTTACATAAGCATCACGCTTCTGTTCATAATTGGTTTTGACCTTTTTCCAATGTGATTTGTAATTGCTTGAAGTTTTTGTCTCGGTTACAATTGACTTTAAAAAGGCATTGGGGTCTTGTTTTATGTGTTTATTCAAACAGAAAAAAGTGTCGTAGGCTTTTTTGGTGTCAATATGCCAATGATTTTTGGGTTGGTATTCCCTTAAAAATGCCTTTATCTTTTTGGAAACGATCAAACCTCCAAAAGTGACCAAAAGTTCGGGTTGCAGATCTTTGAACAAACTATCCTTGTCCTTTGATTTTTCAATGGGTGCTATAATGCTATCGATACTTTCAAAAAATTCAGGGTGATGCAGGTTGGAAGTGGTTTCTGTAAACAACAAAACACTATCATCCTCAGCAAGCGCTTTTAATATCGACTGCTCTATGGCATTGGGTTGATTTACCCCTACCAAAACCATTTTCTTGGTGGTATTTTGCCACATCTCTATTAACCCATCCAAATCTTCAATTTCGACAGGCTCAGCCTCCAAAATTCCTTCACTTTTAATCGAAATTGATGGTGCCTCTACCCTTCCATACAGTGGTTCTTCAAAAGGGATGTTGATGTGAACAGGAGATTTTTCATTAAAAGCAACTGACAATGCTTTGGCCAATTCCTTTTCATTGTGGGATTGGATATCTTCCTGTGTTTCTTCCAAGAGGTCTTTACCATATTTTGCTACTTTATGTGTGGCATGGGACACGTCCTGCTTTAAATTGGCAGAGTAACCGATATGTTTTTCCAATACATTTTGCTGGCGAATGGTCTGTCCATCTCCAATATCGATACCGTAACTTGGTCTATCCGCAGAAACCAAAATCAAGGGAATATCGCTGTAAAAAGCTTCAGCCACCGCTGGATAAAAGTTCAACATTGCACTTCCCGAAGAACAAATTACGGCAACAGGTTCTTGCAACTGCTGGGCCATTCCCATGGCAAAAAAGGCAGCGCAGCGCTCATCGACAACACTATAACAATTGAAAAAAGGGTTCTTGGTAAAGCTTATGGTCAGTGGAGCATTTCTGGACCCTGGCGCGATTACAATATTTTTAACCCCTTTGGATTTAAAATACAAAACCAAGGTTTGTGCAGCGGGAATATCTGAGTATATCATGGACTACAAAAATACATCCTTGCGCGGGATTCGCCTAAATTCTGAAATAGGATTTTAGAGGATATTGAGCATGGTCTTGCTCTTATTTTGAGTTTCCTCCCACTCCAATTTTGAGTCAGAGGCTCCTGTGATTCCACCGCCCACAAAAATTGCTGCCTTGGAATCTATAAGTTCCATACATCTTAAATTTACATAAAGGGATACTTCCTCTGGTGCCTTCAAATTGATCTCACCCAAAAATCCTGTGTAATAGGTTCGATGGTAATTCTCATTTTCTAAAATGAACTTTTGGGCTACTTTGGTCGGAATTCCACAAACCGCAGGCGTGGGATGCAAAGTAGAAATCACTTCTTTCAAACCAACCTTGGAATTCAACGTTCCCCTAACCTCCGATCGTAAGTGCCATAAATTCCCGGCCCTGACCGATTTTGCTTTGCCAATATCCAAACGGTCCATAAACGGGGTCAACTTTCTATTGATATAATCGGAAACCATTTGTTGCTCCTCTATTTCTTTATTTCCCCATTTGGGTTCCTCATTTTCTTGAAAAGGCAAAGTTGCCGCCAATGAAACGGTAAACAATTCCCCCCTTTTAAGTTTTACCAAAGTCTCCGGTGTGGCACCACACCATGTTCCTACTTTAGGGTGGTGAAACAAATAACAAAAAGCATTGGGGTATTTTCCTAATAGGGTTTTGAAAATATGAGACGGTTCTTTGGAAACTTCCACCTCTATTTTTCGGGAAAGCACCACCTTTTTAAGGTTCCCTTTTTGAATTTCCCGAATACCTTTTTCCACCAAATCAACATGGGCGTCTTTATCATCTATTTTTGGTGAAATTGATGGGTTTTCAAGTTTGTTTTCGAAAGTGGCTTCGACATCCCAAACCGAATCAGGTTGAATCAGTACTTGTCCTTCATATGGTGTAAAGGGAGCAAAAACAAAACCACGCTCTTTAAAATCCTTTACAAAATGTAAGTCCTTTGTTTGTTGAAAAACAGCAGTGAGTTTATTTTCTTGAGGTTTTCTATAGATCACAAAAGGGAGTTTTGCTTCAAAACACTCCTCAATTTTATGAAAAAGGTCTTCAACCGACTTATTTTCTGGGTAATGCAATGGTTGTCAATTTACAGTTGGAAATCAGTTGGCCCTCCCCATCGGTAATTTTTATTTCCCAAAGCTGGGTGGTTCTGCCTTTGTGCAAAATGGAAGCTTTGGCATACACAAAACCTTCTCGTATAGATTTAACGTGATTGGCAGCAATCTCTATGCCCCGCACAAAAAACTCCTTTCCATCCAAAAAAATATAGGAAGCGGCACTCCCAACACTTTCGGCCAATGCAACGGAAGCTCCACCGTGCAATACACCATCGGGTTGATGAACTTTTGGGGTCACAGGCATTTTTGCCAGCAAGAAATTCTCTCCAACATCGATAAAAGTAATGTCCAACGTCTCCATCATGGTGCCCTTGCAAATTTCGTTGCAAACGGACAGAATTTTCTCTTTGTGCTCGTTCATCCTTGTACTTTTTTGTAAAATTACACAAAGCAATCGCAATAAATAAATAGGGAACCACAATCATGTCAAATACTGAAAAGACCGTAACCTACACCACCGAGAACACCTACCTGACAAAGAACGAGTTATCCCCGAAAACAAAAAATGTGTGGTTGGTGTTTCATGGGTATGGTTATTTAAGTAGGTATTTTGTAAAATATTTTAATGGATTACCTCCTGAGGAGAATTATATTATCGTTCCTCAAGGCCCCTCTAAATACTATTTAAAAAACGAGTTTAAATATGTGGGTGCAAGTTGGTTGACTAAAGAAAACACTACGACCGATATCAAAAATGTACTCAGTTATATAGATGCGGTATTACAGGCAGAATCCATTCCAACAGATGTAAATTTTATCCTTTTTGGATTTTCCCAAGGAGTTTCAATCGCTGCCAGATGGCTGGCCCAGCATAATATGAGCTGCAAATTGGTGGTGCTTTATGCAGGTGGGATACCCAATGAACTTACTCCTGCCGATTTTGATTTCTTGGACTTTGATAAAACTTCCATCAAAATAATATATGGGGATAATGATGAGTTTTTAACACCAGATCGATTGGAAGCCGAACATGTAAAATACAAAAACCTGTTTCAAGGTAAGGCAGAGATTATCACTTTTGAAGGTACGCACGAAGTAAAACCCGAAATTATAGAAGGGTTATTATAAACCCAATTTCCAAAAAGGTTACTTTTTATTGGGGTGATCAGAAGGTTCCGGTTCCTCGTAATATTTTATGACCCTTGTAGTATAGTCGTTCTTTGGGGTAACAATTTGTTTTACCCAATTGCTGGGTTTATGGCTATCAAACTGAAAAATGTATTCTTCGGCAGCTTCCGTGTTCAGTGTTTTGGTCACTACTTTGCTCAAAACACTATTGGAATAACTGTAGTATTGCTTTTGTTGGGATACGAACTCCTTTTCATTGATATCATAAACAAATTCCTCATACGTAACCAATTTATTGCTCATATTGAACACCTCTTCGGTGGCACGGTTTGGCTCCCCATCAATATACTCTTTGGTTAGCACCACCTTTAGTTTTCCTTTGGGACCATTTTTTTCGGAAGTACGCACCGATTTTTCAAGTATGCCATTGGTAAAGGTGCTCACGGTGGTTTCATTTTTTACCTGGGTATGCTCAAAAGTGGTCTCGTCCACCCCATCCGTGTTCGAAGAAACTGTTCGCACCAAGTTGCCCTGCCCATCGTATTGGTACTCTTGTTGCTCCAAAAATTGCTTATCATAGGAAATGATTTTCTCCAAAACTTTGCGGTTCGGAACGGTATCAATCTCATAAAAATTGGCCATGGAAGTAGATTCGTCCAAGGTATTGTTCTTGTAACTTTCCATTCTTTTTTCAACCAATTCCCCTCCTTGATATTTATAATAGGTAATATCTTGGTCCAGTTCGTTGTACTGGGTAACCGTTTTGGTTAAAATACCATCTTCATTGAATTCAAAAAGTTCACGGCCATAATCCGTGATCACCAAACAAGATTTTACCTTGCCCACAAGTCCAAAATCCCCAACTTGGAAAATCTGAACTTCTTGCGACCAACTTGTTAAGTTGAATAATACAGAAAAAAGAAATAAGATGGAACAGTGTTTTTTCATGACGTAAAATTAGCCTTTTGAACGGGTCAACCAAAAAATTTAAGACACAAACAGAGCCTAATTGTCACATTAATAACACAATCTTAAAACTTTCGTTCCGGATGGAACGAATTGATGTCCATAGACAGTTTTTCTCCTGATATAATTTCGGTGACCAGTTTTCCCGTAGCTGGCCCCAAACTCCATCCCATCATGGCATGTCCGGTGGCAATAATCAGATTATCAATGGCATTTGTCTTCCCGATATAAGGCAAACCGTCCGGAGAAACAGGACGCAACCCACATTTTGCATTGCTTTTATCTGCTTCTGGAATTTGAAGACCTTGATAATATGACTCAACTCCTGCCGCAATAGCCTCTACCCTTTCCTTTCGGATGGTGTGGTTGATTCCCGAAAATTCCATGGTTCCTGCAAATCGGGTAAATCCTTCCATAGGCGTTACGGCAATTTTCTTCTCCATTAAAATAGCGGGCATTGTAATGTTGGTAGGAGCCTCCATATTAATGCGATACCCTTTTCCTGCTTGCAAGGGCACTTTTACACCAAGCTTTTTAGCGATGTCGGTGGTCCAAGAACCTGCAGCAAAAACTACTTCGTCTGCAGTATAGCTTGACTTTTCTGTTTTTACTTTCGTGATTTTACCATTGCTCACTGATACATCCAAAACCGCTTCATTTTTTTTGATGGTCACTCCAGATTTTTCTAGGTGCTCCAACATTCTTTTCATGATTAAAGGCGGTGTGGTATGTCGGTCGCACTCCCACAAAATGGCCCCTTTAGCATTCAACTCCACATTGGGCTCCAATTTTTTAAGTTCATCCAAAGACAAAATCCTTCCTTCCAATCCCAGTGGGGCTGCCTTTTCAATGACTTCCATTTCGTGATCTCTTGCTGCATCGGTTTGGTACATCATTAAAAGTCCCCTGTCCCCTATTTCAAAATCCCCGAGATCACCTGACTTTTGAATATCCTCATAAAGCGAACGGCTCAACAAATTGATATCACGGATAAGGGGCATTGCCAAATCGACCTTTTCCTTTGTGGATGACTTTTTAAAATACCATGCCCATTGGATAAACTCGGGGTCCAATCTTGGCTTCATATAAAATGGACTTGCAGAATTGAACATATATTTCAATCCTTGGGTTATCATACCCGGTGATGCCAACGAAATAATATGGCTGGGGGTTAAATATCCTGCATTCACAAAAGAGGCTCCTGCTGTAATATCCCCTTTATCGAAAACCGTAACCTCATGTCCTGCTTTCTGTAAAAAGTAGGCTGTGGAAAGTCCCACAATACCACCACCAACAACGATAACACTTTTATTCATTCCCATTATAATAGCCTTTGACGTAGAAATTAAAAGAGCGCCAAGATACATAAAGGGCATGATAATGTTAATGCACATATTGCGAATTCTTTAGCAAGTTTTTGACTACTTTTGGGAGATTTTGAAAATAAATTAATAGATGAAAAAAATACTATTATTGGCCGTTGGGCTGATGTTGGCCTGCAATTCTTCGCAGAAAACAGTTACGGAAGCTCCTCAAGCTCCAAAAATTATAGATCCCGTTACTTACGGTGAATCCATTACGGAAAACGATTTAAAAGACCATTTGTACACCTATGCCTCCGACGAATTTGAAGGCAGGGAAACTGGTACCGCAGGACAAAAAATGGCAGTGGAATATTTAAAGTCCTTTTATGAGGAAATGGGAATTCCAGCCGCCCAAAGCAATGGCGATTATTTTCAAAATGTACCCTTGGAAGTCTCCAAAGTTCCAACTGGCAATATCAGCATCAACAATAAAACCTTTGAGTTAGGGGTAAACATTGCGACTTTTTCCGCTGCCAAGGTTGAGACGAACAGCATTGTATATGTTGGATTTGGTATTGAAGAAGGCGATTATTCCGATTATAACGGTATTGACGTTACTGGAAAAATTGTTTTGTTCAAAGCCGGTGAGCCCGTTGAAAATGGAATTTATCCCCTAACCGGTTCCATGGAAAAATCCATTTGGAGCAATGCCTCCGAAGCAATCGGTAAAAAGAGGGATATTGCATTGAACAAAGGAGCCAAAGGGGTTCTGTATTACGATGCGTTGACTTTCCCAAGAGTGAAGGGATATTTTGAGTTTATGAAAAACAACAATAGTGGTAGAATGCAGTTGGCTTCCGAAAGCAGTGATGACTTTTTAATTTATTTGGATGAAACCGCTGCCACTGCCATCATAAGCGATATTGAAACAGACAACGCTGCCCAAAATGTTCCCGTAAACCTAGGATTGAATATTACTGCGGCAAATGATGAAATGAATTCTGAGAATGTGGCTGCAATTTTGAGAGGCTCTGAAAAACCTGATGAATATGTAATCATTTCATCCCACCTTGACCACATCGGAATCACGGATGGAGGACAAATCAACAATGGAGCCGATGACGACGGTTCCGGAACCGTAGCCCTTTTGGAAATAGCCCAAGCCTTTAAAAAAGCGGCCGATGAAGGCAATGGTCCAAAGCGTTCCATTGTATTCTTACATGTTACCGGTGAAGAAAAAGGATTATTGGGCTCCCAATATTATACCGATGTTGATCCTATATTTCCATTGGAAAACACCGTGGTTGACCTAAACATTGATATGATCGGTAGAATTGACCCCAATTACAAAGGGCAAAGAAATTATCTTTATTTGATTGGATCCGATAAATTAAGTTCTGAACTTCACGAACTTTCAGAGGACATCAATAAAAAATACACCAACATAGAGTTTGATTACACCTATAATGATGAGAATGATCCAAACCGTTTTTATTACAGAAGTGACCACTACAACTTCGCCAAAAACAATATTCCGATCATCTTCTATTTTAATGGTACCCACGAGGATTATCACAGACCTAGTGATACACCAGATAAAATCAACTACGATCTTTTGGAAAACCGTACCCGTTTGATTTTTTATACAGCCTGGGAAATTGCCAACAAGGACGATAAATTGATCGTTGACAAAGCAACAGACTAAGAAAACCACTAAGCAATAAAATAAAAAGGCCCTTTATAAGGGCCTTTTTTAGTTTGTTCCATAAAAAAATCCCAAACCGAAAAGCTTGGGATTCTGTAACTTAAGGGTGGAAGACCGGGTTCGAACCGGCGACCTCTGGAACCACAATCCAGCGCTCTAACCAGCTGAGCTACAACCACCATTTAAAGCGGATGCAAAAATACTTTTTTGTATTGATTCAACCAAAATATTTTTACAAATAAGATGCATTTCTAAAAAGAGTATCTGAAAACCGTTTTCTATTTCTACCTAAGCGGCTCGGAACCAAAAAAATACCCGAAAGGTATACTTTATCGACCAAATGCACGTTTTGTTAGACCAAACACATAATTTCGAGCATTTCACAACAAATAATTCCCGGATATGTGTTTCAAAATTATTTTTACCGTAAATAATTCAACCACTTGTTGTCAGAAAAAAACTTCAATCTGAGCTTTATTAAACTGCCAATACAACTATTGGTCTGCACTGTTACATTATTTCTATGTTCGACGGCAAATGCACAGTCCAATAAAAAGGACAGTTTGGAGTATAAATTTCAACGTTTGGAATCCACCAATCGATTTAATCCAGCGGATACCACACACATTAATTTATTGGTGCAGCTCGGTAAATCGTACCGATATCTGGACATAGACAGTGTATATTCCATTTCCAAAAGGGTTCTTGAATATAGTGAGGCCATTAATTATCCGTATGGAAAAATAAATGGCTTGCGCGGAATGGGCAGTTACTATTATGAACAAGGTAAACGTAAGGAAGCCACTCCGCTGTATAAAAAAGCCCTTCAATTGGCAGAAGAATCGGGAGACTATGTGTCTGAAATTTCCATTTTAAACGTGCTTGCCCAAAATGCCAGTTTTGAAGGGAATTATGCCGAAGCACTTAATCTCAATTTAAAGGGCATCGATATTGCCAAACTGGTAAACGAACCCGCCGCACTTTCCATTCTTAACGAAAACATTGCGGGACTGTATGCCGATCAAAAGGATTTTAAAAATGCCCTGATGTTCTATGATACTGTTCAAAAAATAAATAGAACCTTGGGCGATGAAATCATAGATGCAGAAACCCAGAGCAATATGGCATCACTCTATAAGGATGCTAAAGATTTTAAAAATGCGATGTTCAATATCAACCGTAGCATTAGCACCTTTGAAAAACACCAAATCATCGATTGGTTGGCCTACGCCTATGAAGTTAAAGGAGATATTTATCTGGAACAAAAAAAATACAAATGGGCATTATACTGGTTTGATCAAAGTAATATGCTTTTTAAGCATAAAATTGATGACGACCGTGTAAAGATTCAATTAATGAACGGAATGGCCAAAGTTTACCTTGGTTTGGAGGTTGACAGCCTATCCCATAAGTACGCTTTGGAAGGTTTAAAGCTTTCTAAACAAATTAAATCCATTCAAGGTCAAATTGATTGTTCGGAAACTTTGTATAAGCTACATAAAAAAGAAGGATACGATTCACAGGCCCTGCTCTATTTGGAAAGCTTTAAAATGCTCTCCGATTCATTGTCCAAAGACAAAAGCAAGCAAAGCTTGTCCTTATTGGAAACCAAACTGCAATACGAACAGGAAAAGAAAGAGCTGATTGAGGCGAATGACCTTGCCTTGGCGAAGCAACGGAACTATATCTACTTTTCCGTTATTATTTTATTGATTCTTACCATCATCACTTTTGTGATTCGACGTAGTGAGAACATCCAGAAAAAGTTGAACAAAGAACTTCAGGAAAAATCCATCGCAGTGGCCGAGCGCGAAGTTGAGTTGAACGAAATCAACAGTACAAAAACCAAATTGTTTTCCATTATTGGTCACGATTTAAGGGGGCCAATCGGAGCATTACAAAGTTTACTTAAAATGTTTACCGATGGCGAAATCAGTAAGGCTGAATTCCTTTCCTTTATTCCAAAGTTAAAGGCCGATGTAGAAAATATTTCATTCACATTGAACAACTTATTGTCTTGGGGTCAAAACCAAATGAATGGTGTAGTGACCAAGCCGAAGCGGATTTCGTTAAGTTATATTGTCATTAACAACATTCAACTATTATCAGAGATTGCGAAAAGCAAATCCATTAAGATCATCAATCAATTACCTGATAATCCGCGGATTTGGGCCGACAACAACCAGATTGATATTGTAGTGCGAAACCTTTTGAGCAATGCCATTAAATTTACGCCAGAAAATGGCCTGATCACTATCGATGCCAAAGAAACCGAAGATTTTTGGGAAATCTCCATTCGTGACACTGGCGTTGGTATGAGCCATGAAATGCAGAAAAAAATATTTGAAAGTTCCTCAAATGTAACGACATACGGAACCAACAACGAAAAAGGCACCGGATTGGGACTATCACTTTGTAAAGAAATGGTACTTAAAAACAATGGACGTATTTGGGTAGAAAGTGTTGTTCGTAAGGGAACCACATTCTATTTTACCTTACCCAAAGCTGAAAAAAGATACCAAAAAGCCAGTTGATCAAATCAACTTGTCTAAACTGTCCACCGCAACAAATCGTTCCACAGTATATCCCTCGGCATATTCCACTCCAACTATTCTTCCTAAATCCCTAGCACGGTAATTTACGCTATCGGTAAAGTTTTTACTGCTAATGGGCGTCTCTGGTTCATCACTGTTCGGATCGTAAAATTGGGAACTATACGCCATAATGGCTTCAGTCTTCTTTTCTATAAATTCTGAAACATCAACCACAAAATCAGGTTCCAGACTCTTCCATTGAATGTAATGGTACACCACTTTAGGTCGCCAAGGTGCTTGCCATTCATCATCTCCATCCATTTTAGTGTCAATCTTAACCAACCCACTCAAAAAGCAGGCATCGCTTACCAATTTTGAACCTTTGCCGTGATCAATATGACGGTCATCGATGGCGTTGCACAAAACTATCTCTGGTCTGTATTTTCTAATGATTTTGATAAGTTCCAGTTGATGCTCCTTGTCGTTTATAAAGAAACCATCCGCAAATTCCATATTCTCACGTACGGAAACACCCAATATTTTGGCTGCATTCGCAGCTTCTTGATCTCGGATTTCGGCAGAACCACGGGTACCCAATTCTCCACGGGTCAAATCAACGATTCCAACTTTTTTTCCATTGGCAACCTCTTTGGCAATCGTAGCACCTGCCCCTAGTTCGGCATCATCTGGGTGCGCGCCGAAAACTAAAATATCTAACTTCATGTGTATTTATGCAGTAACGGTCATGGATTTTACTTTAGCAATGGCCTGTTCAATATCCATTATTAAATCTTCTATTTCTTCGATTCCCAACGAAAAACGTATCAAGGAATCTTTTATACCCTGCTTGGCCCTATCTTCTGCACTCATCAATGCATGAGATGTTTTAACAGGAGAAAGCATGGTACTTTCTATACCGGCCAAACTCATGGATGGTTTTATCAATTGTAGCTCTTTGAAAAACAAAGAGGCATCAATATCTGGATTCAATTCAAAAGACAACATACCTCCAAAACCTGTCATTTGGGATTTCGCCAATTCATGCCCAGGATGATCTACCAAACCAGGATAATATACCTGGTCCACATCTTTATTTTGACTTAAATACGTGGCCATCTTCATGGCGTTTTCATTCTGCGCTTTCACACGGATTGCCATGGTTTTAATGCTACGCTCCAATAACCACACAGTATAATCACTTAAACTTCCACCAAAACAAATCCCAGTTTGCCATACAGCATCCATGTGCTCCTTTGAAGCAGCGACCACACCCGCACAAATATCGGAGTGTCCGCCCATATATTTGGTAGCACTGTGAATCACGATATCAATTCCCAAATCAACAGGAGTTTGGTTCACAGGACTTGCAAAGGTATTGTCGATCATGGTCAAGATTCCTTTCTTCTTGGCCAAATCGGCTACACTTTTCACATCGGTAATGGTCAATAACGGATTGGATGGTGTTTCCAAATACAACACTTTAGTGTTGGGTTTGATTTCTCTTTCAAAATCTTCAACTTCCCATCCTGAAGTAAACGAATAGGTGATGCCAAACTTTTCAAACTGGCTTACCGCGAAATGATAGGTTCCACCATAAATGGTCTGTTGTAGCACCACATGATCACCAGCTTGTAAAAACGCCATTAAGGCGGTGCTGATTGCGGCCATACCACTACCAAAAATCAAAGCAGCCTCGGCATGTTCCAAGGCTGCAAGTTTTTTGCACAATGCCTCTTGATTGGGCGTGTTGTAATATCGTGGGTATCTTTTAATGTCTACATCATCAAACTCATAGGAAGTGCTCATATACAAAGGAGATATCGCTCCTTTAAATTGCTTGTCTTCCAATTCCCCTTCATGGGTGCAAATGGTATTGAGTCCTTTTTTGTTGTTGGTCATATTAATTTTGAATTCTTTTATAGCTTTATTTTATCCGGACTTTGTCTATTCGAAAAAAGAGATAATATTTCAACCGAATCAGATTTGGTCAAATAATAAAGACTGGTATATTTTGCAATAACCGCTCTTCGAATATCCTTCTTGTTTTTAGATAACTGAAATAATTCCGGGTTTTTGGATATCAATTCAATAGTATGGTCCAGTGAACCAAAAAAGTTTCTAATTTCCCTTTCAGTCCAATTAACTTCCAAATACGCAATTATGCCTGTTAATTCTGTGATTGCATTTTGAGTCCAAAAAACTTTATAGCCACTTGCCATATAATTTCTTCACATTCGAATGCATCTCCACTTTTCCCTCAACAGCATCTTTCAGACCATTTTCGATGGATTTTTTTTCTTCCTTAGAAATTTCGTCCCACCAATCTGCTTTTTCTTTGTCTCGAAGCTTCATTATTTTTTCAATGATCGACTCATCGTTCAGAGTGGAAAGCCATTGAATCAATTCAATCTTTTTATTTTGAATATTTATATCCATATAGCCTAATTTACGAATTTGAACCTGTTAGTTCCAAAGATAAGAAACCCATCATACTTGAACTTGCTTCCACTTCCCTTTTTTGAACCAAACTATGGCCAATATGGCTAAGAGTACTTCGGCCAAAGTAATGGCTACAAAAACCCCTACTTCGCCCCAATCAAAAATGATGGCGGATACATAGGCAATCGGAAGTTGAAAGAACCAAAAAGATATCAAATTGATCTTGGTTGGTGTACGGGTATCCCCTGCCCCATTGAATGCTTGGCTCATTACCATGCCATAAGCATAGAAAATATAGCCCGCTGCTATTACCTGTAAGCAAAGTGCCCCACTTTTAACCACTGCTGGGGTGGTATTGAACCACGAAATAATGGAATTGGCAAAAAGCAAATACCCCAAGGAAACCGTGCCCATAAAAATGGCGTTGTATTTTCCGGTTTTCCACACGGAAGTGGCTGCTCTATCGGGTTGTTTGGCTCCGAGATTTTGCCCGACCAATGTAGCTGCGGCATTGCTCATGCCCCACGATGGCATTAAGGTAAACATCATCACACGAATTGCAATGGTGTAGCCTGCCAATACTTCGCTACCAAATTCGGACATAATGCGCATAAGGAAAATCCAGCTGGAAGTGCCAATCAAGAATTGGGCGATTCCCCCCAATGAAACCTTTATCAGATTTACCATTACCTTAAGGTTGATGACCAAATCTTTCGCCACCAATTTGATTTTACCCCAGCCAAAGAATAAAATCCCCAATTGAAAAATAACTGCAGTTCCTCTACCAATATTGGTTGCAATCGCAGCGCCCATTACCCCAAACTCAGGAATGGGTCCAAACCCGAAAATAAACATCGGGTCCAAAATAATGTTGAGTCCGTTGGAAAGTACCAAGGCCCACATGGCAATCGAGGCATTCCCGGCACCACGGAAAATGGCATTGATCAAGAACAATAAAACTACTGTGATGTTTCCTCCAATCAAAAATTGAGTGTAACCGTAACCCTCGGCTATTAAATCAGGTTCGCCACCCATTAAAGCGAGGATATCCTTGGCGTATATAATTCCAATGACACCAATAACAATGGAGATCAAAACACCCAAACTAATGGCCTGTACGGCGGCTATTCGAGCACCCTCAACATCTTTTTCGCCAATTCTACGGGCCACTACAGCCGTGGCAGCCATACTTAACCCAATGGCAAGGGCATAGACCAAAGTGATCACGGATTCCGTCAACCCAATGGTAGCAACCGCATTAACACTTACACTGGAAACATAGGCAATGTCAACCAACGCGAAAATGGATTCCATGAGCATTTCCAAGATCATAGGAATGGAAAGCATAAAAATCGCCTTACGGATGCTTCCCGAGGTAAATTCAGTTTCCTTACCAGAAATGGCTATCCAGAAATACTGAATAAATTTTTTAAATGAATTTGTATGTTGATTCGTCATTATAAAAGAATTATGTGTGAAAAAAGAAGTGATATGTCAGGTAACCGAGGAGTTTTCGGTTACATAAATCGGGTTTCCCCAATGGTGACATCTATCGCGTACATAATTCTTATAGCTTCATAATGATGCAAATATGCAAAAAAAACGGAAACATTATTATATTTTTTTCATTTTCTGCTAATTAGCATGTGCTTACCTTAGCAATCCAACTAACTCAATATTTTTATGCTTAAAAAAGTTTTTATCCTAAGTGCTGCGCTGGCCTTAGGAATGTTATCCTGTAAAAAATCACCCGAAGAAGCCGAAACCACCACCTCTGGTTATCAAGGTCAGGGAAAAAGTCCAATTGTTCCCACAGTGGATAAGCCCATACAAAAGCAATGGCGCGGTGTTTGGGCCTTTAACGACAGTACCACTTTTTTCTCCAACCAGTTTGACGGCGCCCGTTTAAACGGTGTTGCCTATGATGGTGACGACCATTACACCATTTGGGTGACCGCGGAAAATACGCCGATCAATGTAAGCCCTTGGTACGGTTTTAAAGTGTGGTCAACCGATGCGAGGGATATTAAGGTTGAACTAAAATATCAGGATTCCAGAAGTAGGTATTACCCGAAAATCAGTACAAATGGTAAAACGTTTAAGCCATTGGACAGCATTTATTTTAAGCCGATTAACCCAGGGGAGGGTGAATTTGGATTAGGTGCTGCCCCAGAATCTGCCGAATTGACCATCAACGTTTCTGAAAACCCAACTTGGATTACAGCTCAGGAATTATATACCTCTTCTGTCGTGCAGGAATGGGTGGATTCATTAAGTCAAAAACCCTTTATTGAAAATTATCCCATTGGTCTTTCCAAAGAAAAAAGAACCATGTATGTGATGGAGGTCAATGAAAACAAGGAGGCAAAAAAGGCCTTGATGATTATTTCCAGACAGCACCCACCAGAGGTTACAGGTTTTATTGTGATGAAATCCTTTATTGAAACCATTACTGGGGATTCTGATTTGGCCAAAGCTTTTAGAAAAGAACATGTTGTTTTCAATGTTCCGTTAATGAATCCTGATGGAGCCGACAATGGCCACTGGAGACACAATATGGGTGGTATTGACTTGAACAGGGATTGGCAAAACTTCAACCAGCCTGAAACCAGAAATGTTCGTGATTTTCTAGTGGAGAAAGACAAAGCCTATGATTTTGTTTTTGGAGCGGATTTCCACTCCACTTGGGATGACATCTACTACCCTATTGATACCACTGCTACTGGTGAAAAAGGAAAAATCGTATTTGATTGGATTGAAAATATCAGCGAAAGATTACCGCAAAAGCAGACCAATGTCCGTGCTTCGGACGATATTGAAAATACCATGGTATCCAGCAAGTACTTTTATGTACACCACGGTATGCCCGCCATTGTTTTTGAATTGGGCGACAATACCTCAAGACCTTTCCTAAAGGAAAAAGGAAAAGTAGCCGCCGAGGAAATCATGAAGCTTTTACTGGAAAAGTAGCCTATTTTTTGGCGTAATGCACTTTATAACGCCAGAAACTTATTCCTCCTAATATAAAGACCCCAAGTACTGTATACCATACAAAGCTTGGGGTTATTACTTGGTCCCCACTAGCATAACTGTGCAGTCCAACCAAATAAAAGTTTACCCCAAAATAGGTCATCATAATACTTGAAAAAGCTACGATACTGGCAAAGTTATAGGTCCAGCGTCCACGAAGTCCTGGCACCAAACGCATGTGCAATACAAAAGCGTAAACCATAATGGAAATCAAAGCCCAAGTCTCTTTTGGATCCCAACCCCAGTAACGTCCCCAACTCTCATTGGCCCATTGTCCGCCCAAAAAGTTTCCAATGGTCAACATTACCAAACCAGCGGTTAAAGACAACTCGTTGATCACGGTAAGCTCTTTTATATTAAGGTCCATTCGTTTTTTGTTCTTTTCAGTGGTCATTACCATCAAAAGCAATGATACAACACCCAAGATCATTCCTACCGTTAAAGGGCCATAACTACCCACAATAACTGCTACGTGAATCATTAACCAATAACTATCCAAAACGGGCACCAAATTACCAATAGCAGGATCTACCCAGCTTTGGTGCGCGATCCACAACAACATAGAGGTCACAAATGCACTGGCAGCAATAGTTAGTTCACTTTTTCGGCCCAAGGCCAAACCAATTCCCATGGTGGCCCATCCTACATAGAGAATACTTTCGTAGGCATCACTCCAAGGAGCATGACCTGAAATATAGGCGCGTAAAACCAATCCAATCGTATGCCAAATAAAGAATAGGATAATGGTTCCTTTCAATAAATAGGCAACGGCATCCAAGAACTTTCTTTCTTTAAAAATCTTGGCTATCAAAACAAAGAACAAGAGGACACCAACCAAGGCGTAGTATTTGTACAAACGGTTGAACAGGTCCAATTTGTTGTAAATGATCTCTGTTTTTATTTTATTTTCTGATGGCAAAACCTCTTCACCATGATTTTTTTGGTTTTGAGTGAATGCCTCAATCAATTTATCGGGTTGGGAATAATCCCCGGATGCAATGGACTGTTGCAGGGAATTCAAATAATAAGGCATCGCATTCCTAATAAAATTGGAATACAGCGAATCTTGTACCTGATATCCTCCGCCACGAAATTCTACCGCAGAAATCCATTTGTTGTTCTCATCGTTCAACAAAGGGAATATTTTAACCATATTTCCACTCAAAGCGATATCCAATAAACTCAATCTTTCCCCTACTTTTTTAATATCCTTTTCAAAATTGGAAGGATTGTTAGTGGAGGTGGCTTTTTCCAGATAAGATCGCAGTTTGTATGCTCCTTTATCATCAAAAAAGTCAGTGGCTTTTACGTAATCTGTACCACTGGGAACACCAATTACTTTTCGGATACTATCGTTTTGCCATTTAGCAACTTCAATCAAATCGACCGTATACCAAACGCCTGGATTCAACATCATGGAAAGGAAAACCTGATTGGCAGACATGTCCTTGTACTTATCCTTTCCACTTAATTTCCTCAATAATTCTGAAGAAAAAGTATGAATCGGCTTCATTCGCCCTTCACTATCTTGGATGACCAAAGCTCCAAATTTTTCAGCATGCTCTTTGGCCACGGTGGTAGCCGAAATAACCGAATCAATCTGTGCTTGCGTAGGCATGCTGGAGTGCCCATCATGCTCGTCTGCAGTTTCTTGTGCTTGAACTCCTGTTAATGTCAAAAAGAATAAAGCGATGGTCAAAGCTGCTTTTTTCGCTTTGATTTTCTCCAACATCTGTTGCAAATCTTTAAATCGGGTGTCGCCGAAGAACATAATTCCCATCAAACCGATATACAGCAAGAAATATCCAATATAGGTTATCCAAGTACCCCAAACATCGTGGTTTACAGACAATACAGTGCCTTTTTCATCTGGGTCGAAGCTGGATTGGAAAAAGCGATATCCCTTATTATCCAACACGTGGTTCATATAAATATCGTAATCAAAAGGACGGTCATCGTATACGGTTACTTTGCTCATAAATGAGGCATAACCTGCTTCGGTACCGGGATATTTTTCAGCAATGAAGTCGTTCAACTCAATTGAAAATGGAAGTTCGTAGACTTTTGAACCGTAGCTCAACGTAAAGTCCAATCCCCCAACATTTATTTTGTCCGAGAAATTGGTGGTTCCTTTCGCTCCCAACAATTTTACTTCTTGGGATTCACCATTTGCTTCAATGGCAACCACTAGGGCATCTTGCGTTACTTTAGTAATTTCCTCTTCTGGTACTTTTACAATACCATATTTCCCTTTTACAATGGGCTCAGGAATCACAAATTGCATTCCTGCCATGGTGTACAAAGAGCGTAATTGTAAGGTTTGAATACTGTCACTGGCAACCGTTCCTTGAAACTGGTCGGCCATGCGCATGAAATTTCCATCAAAAGGAGACTGGATTCGAAAACCATTTTCAGCATCATAATAAATGTTGACTGCACCATCGGTCTCATTGTTCAATGCAAAAAGCACGTTGTGAATGCTGGCTATTTTTCCATTTTCCAAATAATGCTCGTGGCGTTGACCGTTCCCCGCCTCTACAATCTGCAGGTACTCCTGCCCTGTTTCATCAGGAATCAATCCCTTTTCCGCTCCGCGGATAAAATCAACAAAAGAAATAGTAAAAGGTTGACCGTTAAAATCAGATTTCCAAGGTAAGCTCGAGCGTTTCCCTTCAGGAGTTACCAAAATATCATCCTCAAGAATTCGTCTTTTGGTTTCGCCTTCGATATCCCCGTCAATATAGGCCGTCAAATAGGTTTTATCTGAATAAAATACTTTCTCCGTAGCACCCTCACGAATGGGCATCATCCCCTCGTAACTGATATATCGGGTCACAAAGGCACCAATTATAATCAGAATCCAAGAAACATGCAGAACCAGCACTGCCCATTTTTTCCATTCGAGCAGTCGATACCTAAAAATATTTCCAATAAAATTGATCACAAAAAAGACCATAATGGCCTCGAACCAAGTAGTGTTGTAAATATAAATTCTGGCGGTTTCGGTACTGTAGTAGCTCTCCACAAAAGTTCCAATGGCCATTGCTGCGGCAAAAACCAAAAAAAGAACGGCCATAAGTCTTGTGGAAAAAAGAGTCTTTTTAAGAATATCGATCATGGAAATTCGGTCTGCTTTCGGCTGGCAAAAATACGGCCTTTTTACAACTTACTGGTTTTTAGAAACTATAAAAATGAATGAGATTTGTTAATTTCCTGTAGGATGCATCGCCCCTAAATTTGTAGTTTTGGGCATGCTCAACGTAGTAATTTTGGGTACCGGTAACCTCGCCAAGCATTTGTTCAGGGCATTTTCCAATTCGGAAAAGGTCCATGTTGTTCAAGTTGTGGGTCGAAATCAAGAAAGTTTGAACGACTTTGCCACCCAAACTATAACTACCCATGATTTTAATTCAATTTCAGATGCAGATGTTTATGTGATTGCAGTGAAAGATGATGCCATTGCCGAAGTTTCTAGCTATTTAAAAAATAAAAAAGGAATTGTTGTACATGCGTCTGGCGCTGTGGAAATGAGTGCCATTGAACCTGAAAACCGTGGTGTTTTTTATCCGTTACAGTCCTTTACCAAAGGTAAAAAAGTTGATTTTTCAACTATTCCTATTTGTATTGAGGCTAATTCACCGCAATCCTTGAAAACATTGCGGATTCTAGCGGAAACCATTTCAGAAAAGGTCCATGAAATTGATTCAGACCAGCGAAAAAAATTGCATCTTGCAGCCGTTTTTGTAAACAATTTTACCAATTACCTTTATGGTGTTGGTGAAGAGATTTGTGTGGAAGAGGGCCTGCCTTTTGATTTGTTGAAACCCTTGATTCTGGAAACTGCCGAAAAAGTGCAAACCCTTTCTCCAAAAGAGGCACAAACAGGTCCGGCAAGAAGAAATGATGAAAAAAGTATGGAGAGTCATTTAAATCTTTTGAACAATAAAGATCATACAGCGCTTTACAAATTATTGAGCGAAGCCATAAAACAAGCCTATGAAAAAGAATTATAAAGAACTTTTAAGCGATATCACCACTTTTGTTTTTGATGTGGATGGTGTTTTTACCGACGGCATGGTATTGATTACCTCAAACGGTGAACTGCTTCGAAAAATGAGTGTAAAAGATGGTTATGCCCTTAAAACAGCCATCCAAAAAGGCTACAATGTTTGTATCATCACCGGTGGTACCAACGAGGGGGTCAAAGAACGCTTAAAAGGACTTGGTGTTACTGATTTTTATATGGGATCCCACCACAAAGAAGAACCTTTAAAGGAGTATATGGACATATACAATATTGATCCAAAACAAGTGGTGTACATGGGTGATGATATGCCCGATATTCCCCCAATGAAAATGGTTGCTTTGGCCACTGCTCCCCAAAATGCAATTCCTGAGGTAAAGGCCATTTGTGATTACGTTTCCCATAAAAATGGCGGGGATGGCTGCGTTCGGGATATTATCGAGCAGGTTTTAAAGGTTCGTGGGGATTGGAACGATAATTTTAGTGCCAAGAATGACTAAAAATCCACTGAAAGAAAAGCTTAGGGGCAAACAAATTATTTTGGCGTCAGGCTCACCCAGACGGAAAATGTTCTTGGAAGAATTGGGGCTCGATTTTATAATTGACCCAAAATCAGTGGAAGAAGTTTATCCCGAACATTTACAAGGTCAGGAAATATCTGAATATTTAGCCGAATTAAAAGCCACTCCATTTAAGGAAGAACTGGAACCCAATCAAATCGTTATTACTTCGGACACGGTGGTTTGGCACAACAATGCGTCTTTAGCGAAAGCTGCCGATAAAGTGGAGGCTTTTGAAATGCTACGCACCCTTTCAGGAGATTGGCATGAGGTGATTTCATCCGTATGTTTTACCACAAAAGATGCGCAAAAAACAGTGAGCAGCATTACCAAAGTGAAGCTAAAGGAATTTTCGGACGAAGAAATCAACTATTACATTGAAACTTGCCAACCTTTTGATAAGGCGGGTGCTTATGGCATTCAAGAATGGATTGGAATGATCGGCATCTCAGAAATTCAAGGTTCGTACACCAATGTGGTCGGTCTGCCCACCCATTTGGTCTATAAAACATTAATGGAGCTGTAATCAGGTTCGTTTAACCGAAATAATTTTTACTGGACAGGCTTTTGATGCTTGATCGCAGGGTTCAAATATGCCCTCATCGTTGGATTTAATGGTATAAAATCCTTTCTTGTCCTTGGAATGCAACAAAACAGATTTCCCATCTTTTTTGGACATGGCAAATTGCTCAGGAGCCATTTCCACACAATAATTACAGCCAATACATTTGTCGCGCTGCAGCGTAACTACCACC
The DNA here is from genome assembly GCF_030268205.1 of Allomuricauda sp. NBRC 101325. Classification (GTDB taxonomy): domain Bacteria; phylum Bacteroidota; class Bacteroidia; order Flavobacteriales; family Flavobacteriaceae; genus Flagellimonas. Next base: position 190,234 of record NZ_BSQF01000003.1, on the reverse strand, counting down.
ATTAGGCCTCTACCTTATTTTCAACGATTTTATACAATTTGTCCGAAAGACGGATCCTAAAATCCAAAGGAATGGTCACAGAATCCCCTTTTTTGGCGGTGGAAAGTTTGGCATCATTTACCAACATTTCGGTTAACTTCATTTCTTTGGCACCAGTGGACGGACCCGTTACCAAAATGGTATCGCCAATGGAAATATCGTAGGCCTCGATAATAAATTCACCAATATTGGTTTTAGGGAAAAAATGGGCACCCTTGCCAATATAAACTTTCTTTTGCGTAGCAGATGAACCTGGAATTTTACTCCACTCCCCTAATTTTTGTCCTAAATAGTAGCCACTCCAGAAACCACGGTTGTAAACTTTTTCCAGTTCCTGCATCCAAGAGATCACTTTTTCCTTATCGTAATTGCCATCGTACAAACTATCCAATGCTTGACGGTAACATTTGATGACTTTGGCTACATATTCGGGCGCACGTCCCCTGCCCTCAATTTTCAATACTTTGATACCTGCGTCGGCAACTTGATCTAGAAAATCAATGGTACACAAATCTTTGGGAGACATGATGTATTCATTGTCCAGTTCCATTTCAAAACCGGTTTCTTGATCAATAACTGTGTATTTTTTACGGCAGTTTTGTTTACAGGCTCCTCGATTTGCAGATGAGTTATAGGAATGCAAACTCATGTAACATTTTCCGGAAACGGCCATACACAAAGCACCGTGACCGAACACCTCGATCTCCACCAAACGACCCGATGGGCCTTTGATTTGTTCCTTTTCAATTTGTTCGGTGATTTTCTTTACCTGTCGCAAACTCAACTCACGACTCAAGACCATAGTGTCGGCAAAAAGAGCATAAAACTTTACCGTTTCAATATTGGTCACATTGATTTGGGTAGAAATATGGACTTCCAATCCCAATTCCCTAGCGGATGCAATTACAGCTTGATCCATGGCAATAATTGCCGTCAATCCAACTTCTTTGGCTTTCTTCAACAAGGTTTTTACAATGGAAAGGTCATGGTCGTAAATAATGGTGTTCAGGGTAAGATAGGTTCTCACTCCTTTTTCATTACAGCGTTTGGCTATTTCGGGCAGGTCGTCCAATGTAAAGTTCATGGTGGCCCTAGCCCTCATGTTCAATTGTTCAACTCCAAAATACACCGAATCCGCTCCATTGTCCAATGCAGCTTGCAAAGATTCAAAATTACCCGCAGGTGCCATCAACTCAATCTGTTGCATGTCAAAAGTTTTTGCTTCCGAAATATTTTGCAAAACTACATTTTTCCCTGCATTGCAAAAAGTTAAGTATCTTGAGATATCGCGACAATTCCCATGAACCAGATAAATGTTCCTATGAAACCCTATTTTTCCCTTTTAATTTTGCTTCTTGTTCTTGCATTTAGCTGTAAGCAGGAAGCATCAAAACCTGATGAAATTGCATCAACAGCAAAGCCTATTTCCAAAGAACAAACACCCAGAAAACCATTATCGGAAGATTTCAAGGCCTATTGGTATGCTGGTAAAGCTGAAATCACCTCCTACGAACTACAACAAGCTCGTTATGGTGAAATACGAGATGGCAAAGCAGTTTTAATTTATGTGACGGAGCCCTTTTTACCCGAAAAACAGGTTAAAGCAGATAAAAGCAACCCTGAAAATATATCAGTTCTAAAATTGAATGCTACTAAAAAGTTCGTGACGGGAATTTATCCCTACTCCATTATGGCCAGTACGTTTTATCCCGTTTATGATAATCAGCATGCGATAAAAACCAGCTTGTCGGTTCAGGAGTGGTGCGGCCATGTGTATTCCCAATTGAACAATCGTGATCAATTTGAATTTACTTCCCATTCCTATTTTGAGGGAGAGGCTGACCAAGAATTTTCATTGGAAAAATCACATCTTGAAAATGAAATTTGGAACAAAATCAGAATTAATCCTACCAATCTTCCTTTGGGTGATATAGAAATGATTCCATCTTTGGAATTTCTTCGGTTGAAGCATCAAGAAATGAAAGCATACTCCGCAAAAGCCGAACTTACAACCTCGAATGGAATTTCAACCTATTCCATTTTCTACCCAGAATTGGAACGAAATTTGATGATAACTTTTACAACTGACTTTCCCTTTTCCATTGAAAGTTGGACAGAAGAATTTAAGAGCGGATTTGGTCCAAATGCGAAAAAAATGACCACAACCGCCACAAAAATCAAAACATATAAATCAGCCTATTGGGGTCAGAACAGAAATGGAGATTCAGGATTAAGAGACAGTTTAGGTTTGTAACACCTTTTAAAGGCGATGTTAAAACTCTTCTAAATTATTCCCCAACTGACCACAAACAGGCTATATTTGAAACAACCACTAAACAACCAACAATGAAATACGTATGGGTAACCCTCTCGGCTATTGTATTTTCTGTAACCTTACTTCATGCTCAAAAACCAGATAAACCTACATCTGCTGAGACCTATCACGAACTACAAAAACTCAACTTTTTAGGTACTGCACTTTATGTGGCGGCTCATCCCGATGATGAGAACACAAGCCTAATTTCATATATGTCCAACCATGAAAAAGCGCGCACGGTATACCTTTCTATGACGCGAGGCGATGGTGGGCAAAATTTAATTGGTTCCGAACTACGTGAACTTTTGGGTGTTTTGCGCACCGAGGAATTATTGGCTGCGCGACATATGGATGGCGGGGAACAACGATTTACCCGTGCCAACGATTTTGGTTTCTCCAAACACCCAAACGAGACCCTTAAAATTTGGGATAAAGAAAAAGTGTTGGCGGATGTGGTCTGGACCATTCGTAAAATAAAACCAGATGTGATTGTGAATCGTTTCGATCACAGAACACCTGGATCAACCCATGGACATCACACCTCCTCTGCTGTTTTAAGTGTTGAAGCATTTGATATTGCCAACAACCCCGAAGTGTATGCCGAGCAATTGGAATACACTACCCCTTGGCAACCCAAACGAATATTCTACAATACTTCTTGGTGGCAATACGGAAGTCAGGAAGCATTTGAAAAAGTGGACAAATCGGGTATGGTTAGCTTAGATGTGGGTACTTACTATCCAGAGTTGGGACTTTCCAATAACGAAATTGCCGCCATGGCACGTAGCCAGCATTTATGTCAAGGCTTTGGAAGGTTGACAGATAGAGGGTCTTCCATGGAATACATTGAGCTACTTAAAGGAGATATGCCCAAAAACAATGATGTTTTTGACGGTATCAACACTACATGGTCCCGAGTCAAGGGTGGTGCAGCCGTAGGCGAGATTCTTTATGCCGTAGAAAAGAATTTCAATTTTAGAAACCCTGAAAAGCATCTTACTGAATTGGTAAAAGCGTACCAATTGCTTCAAAAAGTAGAAGACGAACATTGGAGAACCCTTAAATCGGAAGAACTTCAAACCTTGATTTTGAACTGTGCAGGACTTTATCTTGAGGCCAGTTCAGCTGAAGCTTCGGCCACTCCCGGTAGCATGGCCAAAGTAAATTTTGAAGCCATCAACCGTAGTGCAAATGCCATCACTTTAAAATCCATTTCGCTAAGTGGTATTTCAGAAAATAGTACCCCAGATCAAGTGCTGGCCGACAATATTAAATCCAATTTCGACATCAGTTTTACGGTTCCAGCAACCACAAACTACACCTCTCCTTATTGGTTGAACGATCCAGGAACTTTGGGCACCTACACCGTGAACGATCAAATGTTGATTGGAAAACCAGAAACTCCAAGTGCTTTCACGGCTATTTTTGCTCTGGAAATCAATGGGGTTGCCATCAATATCGAAAAGCCCGTTATTTACCGTTATTCCAAACCAGATAAAGGCGAGGTATACGAACCATTTGCAATTTTACCCGAAGCCACTTCAAAAATTGATGAAAAAGTATTGATTTTCGCCAGTGCCGATACCAAAGATGTGCAAGTGAAAATTAGAGCAGGTAAAAATGATGTTTCTGGAAACGTTGTTTTGAATCATCCCGAAGGATGGATGGTTACACCGAGCAGCATTCCATTTTCCATTGCTCAAAAAGGAGAAGAAATAAGTGTAAGTTTTAAGGTTTCCCCTCCACAATCAGGAAGCGAAGGAAAAATTTCCCCTGTAATTACCATTGGTAACAAGACCTACGACAAAGAACTTGTTGAAATCAATTACGACCATATCCCCAAGCAATCCATTCTCTTGCCGTCAGAAGCAAAAGTTGTTCGAATGAACATACAAAAATCAGGAGAACACATCGCTTACATTATGGGCGCTGGCGACAATGTGCCCGAAAGCTTGGAACAGATAGGATACCAAGTGCATTTGATTGACCCAAATGACATTCAAATAGGTTCCTTGGATAAATACGACGCTGTTGTGGTGGGAATTCGAGCCTATAATGTGGTAGATGCCCTGAAATTCAAGCAGCCCATCCTTTTTGATTATGTGGAAAAAGGTGGGACCATGATCGTGCAGTACAACACTGCGGGTCGTTGGGCCAGACAATTCGAAAATATTGCCCCTTATGACTTAACCCTTTCCAATGACAGGGTTACCGATGAGAATGCAAAAGTTAATATTTTGGCCAAAAACAATTCCTTGGTAAACTTTCCAAATGCCATTACCGAAAAGGATTTTGATGGTTGGGTACAAGAACGTGGACTTTATTTTCCTAGCGAGTGGAGCGCAGATTTCACCCCTGTTTTAGAAATGGGCGACGAAGGGGAATCTCAAACCCAAGGTAGTCTTTTGGTAGCACCTTACGGAGAAGGTCATTATATTTACACCGGCCTGAGCTTTTTTAGGGAACTTCCTGTTGGGGTTTCTGGAGCTTATAAATTGTTCGCCAATATGCTTTCCGTTGGAAAAGATGAAGTAAAAAAAGAAAGTAATGTCAAAGGATAAAATGGATACCAAATTTGAATGGAAAAAAGAATACAGCATTGTACTCTTTTTGAACGCCATTTATATTTTGATTTTTTACCTCATAATGATACTAAACAACTAAAATCCTGAATGGCATTACTCGATTGGATTATACTTGGTAGCACCCTGTTATTTATTGTGGCCTATGGCGTCTGGAAAACCCGTGGCAATGATAGCGTTGAAGACTACGTTCGCGGTGGCGACAATATAAAATGGTGGACGATTGGTCTATCCGTAATGGCAACCCAAGCGAGTGCTATTACCTTTTTATCCACCCCCGGACAAGCTTTCCATGATGGAATGGGTTTTGTGCAATTCTATTTTGGCCTTCCGTTGGCCATGGTGGTCATCTGTCTCATTTTCATCCCTATTTATAAAAAACTGAAGGTTTATACGGCCTATGAAATGTTGGAAGGCCGTTTTGACCTGAAGACCAGAACTTTGACGGCGATTTTATTCCTGGTGCAGCGTGGTTTGGCTGCAGGTATTACCATATATGCGCCTTCCATAATCCTTTCTGCCGTGTTGGGTTGGGATTTAAGAACCCTCAATGTGATCATCGGAATAATGGTGATCATTTACACCGTTTCTGGAGGTACAAAGGCCGTAAGTGTTACCCAAAAGCAGCAAATGTTCATTATAATGCTGGGGATGTTCTTTGCCTTCTTCTTTATAATGGGTGCATTGCCTACCGATATTTCTTTTGCGAAGGCCCTCAAGGTTGCAGGTGCCAATAATAAATTGAATATTCTGGATTTTACTTTGGATCCAGATAACCGATATACGTTTTGGAGCGGTATCACGGGAGGATTCTTTTTGGCCCTAGCCTACTTCGGAACAGACCAAAGTCAGGTACAACGTTACCTTTCGGGAAAGTCGATTCGAGAGAGCCAGTGGGCCTTGGTATTCAATGGTATCTTTAAAATACCGATGCAATTCTTCATTTTGTTGGTGGGTGCAATGGTTTTTGTGTTCTACCAGTACAATGCCTCTCCCCTTAACTTTAATCCTGCAGCAACGGAGGCTGTGATGCAGTCGGAATACGCTGAAAATTACAAAACCCTCGAAGCAGACCATTTAAAACTTGAAGCCGACAAGCGAATGGCGCAAGATGCCTTCTCCGAAGCATTGGAACTCAAGGAATATAATGCCATTGAACAGGCTAAACAGGATATTATCCGTATCAATCAAAAAGAGAACATGAGCCGAGAGACGGCTCGTAGTTTAATTTCCAAAGCAGATGGTCAAGTGGAAACCAACGATAAGGATTATGTGTTCATCCACTTTATCTTGAACAATCTGCCCACAGGTCTCATAGGGTTGCTTTTAGCGGTTATACTTTCCGCAGCAATGTCATCCACAGCTTCTGAATTGAATGCCTTGGGTACCATTACGGCATTGGACCTTTATAAAAGAAACCAGAAAAAAGACTTGGATCAAAAACACTATCTAATGGCAACCAAAGGTTTTACCCTTCTTTGGGGTGCAATTGCCATTGCAATTGCCAATGTGGCCAACCTATTTGACAACCTTATTCAATTGGTAAATATTATCGGTTCCATTTTCTATGGCAATGTGCTTGGGATTTTCCTGCTCGCCTTCTTTTTCAAATTCGTAAAAGGAAATGCGGTTTTTGTGGCAGCCATTGTTACTCAAATTATCGTGATTGTTGGGTGGTACATGGATTGGATGTCCTATTTGTGGTTGAATGCCTTCGGATGTGTTCTGGTAATCCTGTTGGCCAGTTTGATGCAGATGTTCGATAATTTTTTGGGGAATACTAAAGTAGAGCGCTAAAAAAACCCACATAAAGTGGGTTTTTATATAGTTTAAAACTGATTTTTTAATTCTCAGCCCATTCTTGCAAGGAATCCGTGTTCATCTTAACGTAATCTTGATTACCAGCTGCTTGAGCCGCAGATAAAGAACGTTTTGCTGCTTTTACAGCCCCTTCTTTATCACCAAGTTTTGCATAGATCAACGATTGGGTACGCATCATCCAATAGGCTTTACCACCATCCATTTCAACAGCTTTATCCACCCAAGTTTTTGCTTGTTCAAGGTTCATACCTTCTGCAAAATAATAAGATCCTGCTGCAAAATAATCATTGGCAGTTAGCTCACCGCCACCGTTCATGGTAGCTTCAATACTCTTAAGGGCCTTATCCACCGTTGGAACAACAAATTTAACCCCAACATAGGTATTCTCCCACATAATACCCAAGGTGGCACCATTGTTATATAAATCGTCAATGGTAATGGTAAAGGATTCGATTGGCATTGGAATTTCCATGGTTTCCACTTTTACAGTAGCCGCAACCTTGGAAGCATCCCATTCTGCAGGATTGCCCCAGTTTTCAGTATCAGTATAAAAGAAAACCTCCCATACAGCTTGGGCAGGACGGGTATAAATGGCATAACTTCCTGCGCTCAACTTTTTACCTTCTACTTCAACGTCATCACCAAAAGTGATTATGGTATTTTGATTGGCACCTGTTCTCCAAATAGCATCAAATGGCACTAAGTCTCCAAATATTTTTCTACCATTCATGGCAGGTCTGGAGTATTTTACCGTAACATCTGTCAAACCAACTTTTTGTTCCAAAGTTGAGAATGGACTTGGTGCTGGAGTTTCTATCTGTGCATTCAAGGTAACACACATTAAACCAACAAATAATAGTAGTGCAACTTTTTTCATATGATAATGTTTTTAAGTGATTAGTGGAGCAAAGCTAAAAATAAACCCTACCTCTATTTGTTAAGAAATCCTTAAAAGGATTAAGGTGTTGCCTTAGCGTTTCCATTTCAAAATTACAATTTTGTTTAACTTTATAATATTTTTATTAAACATTATAATTTTATCTTTGTGTAAACTTTATTGGATGCAACTCTATCAATTAACATCGAAACAAGTATTTCCCATTCCCAAACAAAAAGCCTGGGATTTTCTATCAGACCCTAAGAATTTGGCGGTAATTACCCCTCCGCATATGGGATTCCATATCTTATCAGGTGCAGACCGCCCAATGTTTCAAGGACAGATAATCCAATACATAGTTAAGCCGTTTCCGTTGATTTCCACTAAATGGGTCACTGAAATAACCCATTTAAAAGATGGGGACTATTTTGTGGACGAACAGCGCTTTGGACCTTATGCACTATGGCATCACAAACACTTTATAAAGGAAGTACCCGAAGGTGTGGAAATGGAAGATATAATTGATTATAAATTGCCTTTTGGAATTTTAGGCCGTTTGGTCCACCCAATAATGGTCAAAAAACAATTGCAAAAAATTTTTGAGTTCCGTGAAGCTAAACTGATTGAACTATTTGGCAAAGTGAATCATCATCAAAACTTCCTTGAAATTAAACCGATCAAATGAAGGATACGATAAACATTTTTTGGTTTAGACGCGATTTACGTTTGGATGATAATGTAGGGCTGTATCAAGCCCTTCAAAATGGGAATCCAGTACTTCCCATTTTCATTTTTGACCCAGAAATTTTGGATCAGCTGCCAAAAAATGATGCTCGGGTAACCTTCATTCATGAACAGCTTCAAAAAATTCACAAGCAACTTCGAACCCATTATGGTAGTGGGATTGCCCAATTTCATGATGTACCGAAAAAAGTCTTCGAAAAACTACTGGAGGAATATTCTATTGAAGCTGTCTACACCAACCACGATTATGAACCCTATGCGAGTAAAAGAGATGGGGAAATAAAAACGTTTCTAGCCGAAAACAACGTGAAGTTCAGCACTTTTAAAGACCAAGTAATTTTTGAAAAAGATGAAGTGGTCAAAGATGACGGAGACCCTTATGTGGTGTACACCCCCTATATGCGCAAATGGAAAGAAAATTTGAATCCATCCACACATTTAGTGGATTACGATACCTTAAATGACCTAAATAAAAAGCTATTTCAATCCAACTCGCTTCCCCAACTTTCTTTGGAAGCTATAGGTTTTGAAGAAGCCTCTATAAAAGTTCCCAATTTTACCGTAACCCCGGTTTTGATTCAAAATTATGAGGGCACCCGTAATTTCCCCGCAAAGGAATACGGCACCTCAAAATTAGGACCGCACCTAAGATTTGGAACAGTTTCCGTCCGAAAAATGGTTAAAAAGGCGATTGCTGAAAAGAACGAGACATTTTGGAACGAACTGATTTGGAGAGAGTTTTTTATGCAGATTTTATGGCATTTTCCTCATACAGTCGACAAAGCATTCCGACCAAAATACGATAGGATCCAATGGCGCAACAATGAACAAGAGTTCGAAAAATGGAAAAAAGGAGAAACGGGCTATCCGTTGGTGGATGCAGGTATGCGCGAACTGAATAAAACAGGTTATATGCACAATCGTGTTCGTATGCTCGTGGCCAGCTTTTTGTGCAAACATTTATTGATCGATTGGCGTTGGGGCGAAGCTTATTTTGCTGAAAAACTGTTGGATTATGAAATGGCCAGCAATGTGGGCAATTGGCAATGGGCAGCAGGTAGCGGAGTGGATGCTGCCCCCTACTTTAGGATTTTTAATCCGACCACGCAGATCCAAAAATTTGATAAAGACAAAAAATACATCCATACTTGGGTTCCTGACCTTCAAGAGCTGTCTTACCCCCAACCTATGGTCGAGCATCAAATGGCACGGGAACGTTGTTTAAAAACCTATAAAGAAGCGGTCAGTTGAAGCTTTTTCTTTAATTTTAGTTCCTGTTGACGCAGTTTCGTTTCAGACTCTTAAATGAAGATAAAATCAACAGTTTATAACTAACTCAAAACCTTTACAATGAAGAAAATTTCAACCTTACTCCTTTTGGGATTGGTAACCTTGAACCTCTCTGCCCAAAAGATGACCAAGGACAAAAAAGCCGTTGTTGCTTCGGTAGAAAAGCACAAGGAAAACCTTATCAAGATCAGTGATTCTATTTGGGCGTTGGCCGAAACAGCCTTTGAAGAATCCATTTCCGCAGAATTGTTGGCCGACTATGCCGAAAAAAATGGAATGACCGTTACTCGTGGTGTCGCCAACATTCCAACTGCATTTATTGCCACTTACGGCTCAGGAAGTCCTGTGATCAGCGTTTTGGGCGAGTTTGATGCCCTACCCGGACTTTCACAGAACACGGTACCAACCAAAGACCCAAGATTTGAAGGAGAACCAGGTCATGGTTGTGGACACAATATGTTTGGAGCTGCCAGTTTGGGAGCTGCCATTGCCATTAAAGAACAAATTGAAGCGGGAACCATCAAAGGAACCGTTAAGTTTTTCGGAACCCCGGCAGAAGAAAAATACTTCGGTAAAGTTTGGATGGTAGAAGCTGGACTATGGGACGATGTTGATGTGAACGTGAGCTGGCACCCGGCCGCCGAAATCGAGGCCGATGTACAAACCGGATTGGCCTTGGTGGATTTTATGGTTGAGTTCTACGGACAAGCCGCCCATGCTTCAGCAGACCCATGGAACGGACGAAGTGCTTCCGATGCATTGGAATTGTATACTACGGGTATCAATTACTACAGAGAGCACATTAGACCGACTTCCAGAATCCATTATCATATTCAAGATGGTGGGCAAGTGGTAAATGTAGTTCCCGATTATTCAAGATTGTGGGTACGCGTTCGTGATCCTAAAAGAGAAGTGTTGCTTCCAACATTCGAACGAGTTAAGGCCATGGCCGAGGGTGCAGCTATCATGGCCAATGTAGAATACAAATACTCTTTGATTTCGGGTATTTACGAGACCTTGGTCAACCGCGAAGGTGGGAAAATCATGCAGAACAATTTAGAGCTATTGGGCCCGATTACCTATACTGCGGAAGAAGAAACCTATGGTAAAGCCATTCAAGAAGCCACTGGGAAACCTCAAGTGGGTATGGACGGAGCAGTTCATCCCTTAAAAGAAACAGAAGCGCTTCCCGGAGGTGGTTCTACAGACGTGGGCGATGTTAGTTGGAACGTGCCCAACATTAACTTGGGAGTTACTGTTGCCCCAAAAGATACTCCTTGGCACTCATGGGCTGTTGTGGCCTGTGGTGGTATGAGCATTGGACACAAAGGGATGATCTATGCTTCCAAAGCCATGGGAATGACTATGTTGGACCTTTTTGAGGACCCAAAATTGGTGGAAAAAGTCAAAGCAGAATATAAAACCAGAAAAGGTGATGTAAAATATGAGGCCATGATCGATGGACTTCCACCGATTCCTGGTAAATAATTTTAACCGAATCTTATATTGAAAAGCCTGCCGCAAGCAGGCTTTTTGATCTTTTAAAATAAAAAATAACGCTATGAAAAATCCTGTTGTACAAACCTTTCCGTTAAGCTCCCCTTGGCAAACCCTAGATCCATTTTTGTTCAGTGTGTACCATTTGGATCATTTTCCTAAAGGAAACGGTGAAATGAGACCCGAAGCCTCATTGTTGGCAGGTAGGAACTTGGGCAACGATTTCGACCCAAGAAACGATTGGCGGATGTACCACGGACAGAGCATCCCAGGATTTCCGTACCATCCCCATCGCGGTTTTGAAACCATAACCATTGTGAACAAAGGATTTTGTGATCATTCCGATTCTTTGGGCGCGGCAGGACGATTTGGAGAGGGAGATGTGCAATGGATGACGGCAGGAAGAGGTGTACAGCACTCAGAAATGTTTCCTCTGTTAAAAGATGATGAAGAAAATCCACTGGAACTGTTCCAGATTTGGTTGAATCTTCCCAAAACAGGAAAATTTGTAGATCCCCATTTTAAAATGCTATGGAATGAGGATATTCCAATTGTTGAAGAGGAAAACGTTACCATTAAAGTAGTTGCTGGTTCGTATAAAAATGTAGCACCCAATGCCCCTGCCCCAGATTCATGGGCTGCAAATCCGGAAAACGAAGTGGCCGTCTGGAACATTCATGTAAATGCCGGTTCAAAATATACTTTACCAAAAGCAAGTTCATCGGTAAACCGTGTGCTCTACTTTTATGATGGGGATGAAATTTATATCGGGGATAAAAAAATCAATCCAAATTTTGGCATTGTGTTGGATCCAAACGAAGATGTACCTATTAAAACAGGTTCCAAAAAAGCACATTTTATGTTATTGCAGGGAAAACCCATTGGTGAACCCGTAGCCAAATACGGTCCTTTTGTGATGAACACCCAAGAGGAAATCCAAAAGGCGATGGAGGAATACCGACTTACCCAATTTGGTGGATGGCCATGGCCCCATGCAGATAATGTGCATGAAAAAAACAGAGGTAGATTTGCTTTGTACCCAGACGGAAAGTTGGTGGAGAAAAACTAGTTTTTTATCGACATATAGAAAATCCATAGTTTCATATGGGTTATCCGTAAAATGAAAAGGGCATTTCATCAATTCAACTGTGGTTTTATATTTGTTTGGTTTATCTTGCTGAAAACAAACTAAATGAAACCTAGCCAAACCTTATTCCCAACCCTTTGGGTTGTGCTACTTATTGGTCAGTTTTGTCTTTCCCAAACCAAGGAATTGGACAGTCTTCAAAATCTGATGAAGACTGCCGATGATACCACCCAAGTTAAATTATTACGATCCCAAAGTATTGCCATTCGTTCCTTGGATATAGAAAAATCGATTGATCTAATTCAACAGAGCATAAATAAATCCAAAGAAATTGGATATGCCCAAGGACACATTAATGGCTTATTTACATTAGCTGTCACTCATGGAATGACCAGTAATTATGTAGAGTCGCTGGAGTATTTGAAACAATGCTTAGAATTATCCAAAACACATGAAGATTTTGATACACTTATTAATGTGTACATGACCTATGGTATAGTATATAAACGCATTGGCGATTACCGCACCAGTCAGGAATATTACCTTGATGGATTAAAAATAGCCGATTCCGTTCAATATTACGAAGATGTTCATTTTATATATGGAAATCTTGGTTCGTTATATGAAAAATTGAACGAAGATGAAAAGGCGATTGAAAATTACCAAAAATCTATTGAACGTTATCAATGGGCTGTCCAAAATTTTGGAATGACCAATAACGAAACGTTTGAAGCAAGTATGTATTCCGATATGGCAGAAATTGATCTCAAAAATCATAATTATGATGCTGCATTAGAGAAACTTCTACCTGCTGCCACTATCTTCCAAAACAATAATAGCAGCTTACGATTAAGCCAGGTTTATTCGAATATCGGCCTTTGTTACTTGAACTTAAAACAATGGGGGCTTTCAGAAGAATACTTGTTAAAATCGTTGGAGACTGCATTAAATCATTCTTTAAAACAGGAAATCGGCCAAGCATATGGCAATCTGGCCAATCTTATGTTGCAACAGCACAACATGGAAAGTGCCATGGCTTATTCCAATAAAAATTTTGAGGCACTTAAGGTTATGGGCGAATACGAGAACAAACAAAAAGCACATGATCTTGCAGCCCAAATACATGAGCAAATTGGTAATTATCGCAAAGCCAATGAACACCTAAAACAAAGTATGGTGTACCAGGACAGCCTTCTTAATGAAACAAAGGTCAAGGAAATCCAGAACCTCCAAGTACAACACGAAGTCTACATTAAAGATCGTGAATTAAAGGAAAATGAAATGCAAATGGCACTCTTGGGCAGTGAAATTACCTTGAACAATAAGCGAATGCTTTATTTGTTCATCATTTCATTGCTACTGCTTTTCTCTGCAAGTTTGTTGTATATCCGATTTCAAAACAAGAAAAATAGCAATGCGATTTTGCTCGCTAAAAACATTTTGATTTCGGAACAGAACCAGACAATTGAAAGCATGAACCAGGAATTGGAAAAACGAATGCTCCGTGCCCAGATGAACCCGCATTTTATTTTTAATTCCTTGAACTCCATTCAATCGTTGATCCATGCCAACGACAGGGAGAATGCACTCAATTATCTGTGCAAGTTTTCAAAGCTGCTCCGTCAGGTGCTGGAAAGTTCCATCAACATAAGTTTGCTGTTGAGTGAGGAAATCAAATTGCTAAAAATTTATGTGGAGCTGGAAGCCCTGCGGTTCGACAATAGTTTTCAATACGCATTTCATATTGATGAAAACTTGGATGTGGATGCCCATGAAGTACCTATGCTCTTGGTACAACCTTATATTGAAAATGCCATTATCCATGGCTTGATGCCCAAAGAGGGAGCCAAACAATTGAACCTGTACTTTAACGATAGCCCAGAATTTATTGAATGTATCATCGAGGACAATGGTGTCGGCATCATATCAAACAAGAGAAATAATCAAAGTGATAGAATTTCCAGGGGCATGTCGATTACCGAAAAACGCATTGAGTCCCTAACAAAATTCACGAATCTTGATTTGGTTCAAATTGAAAACTTGAACCATGGTACTAACACTGGAACACGGGTAACTATTTTAATTCCGAAGGAGGAAATTGACTATAGCCATGATTGTAAACCAACACTATACAATAAAAAAACAAACTGAATGAAGCCTAACCAAACCTTATTCCCAACCCTTTGGGTTGTGCTACTTATTGGTCACTTTTGTCTTTCCCAAACCAAGGAATTGGACAGTCTTCAAAATCTGATGAAGACTGCCGATGATACTACTCAGGTAAACCTATTAAGGCTTTTAGGAATAAAATCTAGATATATTGATAAAGAAAAAGCGGCTGCTTATGGAATATTAAGTTTGAAAAAATCCAAAGAAATTGAATTTAAATCCGGTGAGGCAAAGGCACTTTATTCATTAGGATTAACCTATGGTATAACAGACAATTATGCAATTTCTATAGATTATTTGAAGCAAGGTTTAAAGTTAGCAAATCAAATTGGTGATTATAATTTAGTGCGAGAAGTATACAAAACCATGGGTTTAGTTTATAAAAACATTGGGGATTATCCAGCAAGTCAAGAAAGCTATCTGACCAGTATCAAAATTAGTGACTCATTCAACTTGAAAGGAAATACTGCATCCATTTATATAAATCTAGGAGTGCTTTATGGTCTGATGAACGATAACGAAAAGGCAATTTCCAGTTATAAGAAAGCTTTGGAAATTGATGGAAACAACTTATCATATAACGTTGAATTCTATTTAGCTATTTTATACTTAATGGATGGAGACTACCAAGGCGCATTGGATAAGTCCTTAAAAATATTACCATATTGGGAACAACAAGGAAAAAACACGATGCTTTTCGACCTTTATGGCCAAATTGGCCATTGTTATCTTCAATTGGATCAATTTGATAACTCCAAGAAGTATCTCTTAAAAGCTTTGGAATTGGCAAACGAACTTTCCTTAAAACAAGGTCATGCTTTAACATATCAAAATTTAACAAGCCTTATGATTAAGCAAAAAAAATATGAAGAGGCTGTCGACTATTCCAATAAAAATTTTGAAGTCCTTGAAACCATGCAAGGGGCATATGAACGAAAAAGAGAAGCTCATAATAATGCCTACAAAATTTATGAGCAATCAAATCAATTGAATAAAGCTATTTTTCATTTGAACAAGGCGCAGGAATATAAAGATAGCCTAATGAATGAAACCAAGATCAAAGAAATCCAGAACCTCCAAATTCGACACGATGTCTACATTAAAGACCGTGAACTCAAGGAAAATGAACTGCAAATGGCACTATTGGGGAGTGAAATTACCTTGAACAACAAACGAATGCTGTATTTGTTCATCATTTCATTGCTTTTGCTATTTTCAGCTAGTTTATTGTATATCCGATTTAGAAGCAAAAAGAAGAGCAACGCCGTTTTATTGGCAAAGAACACTTTGATTTCCGAGCAGAACCTAACTATCGAAAGTATGAACAGGGAACTGGAAAAACGAATGCTGCGTGCCCAAATGAACCCGCATTTTATTTTTAATTCCTTGAACTCCATTCAATCGTTGATCCATGCCAACGATAGGGAAAATGCGCTCAATTATCTGTGCAAGTTTTCTAGATTACTGCGTCAAGTGCTGGAAAGTTCCATCAACATAAGTTTGCTGTTGAGTGAGGAAATCAAATTGCTAAAAATTTATGTGGAGCTGGAGGCGTTGCGGTTCGACAATAGTTTTCAATACGCATTTCATATTGATGAAAACTTGGATGTGGATGCGCATGAAGTGCCCATGCTTTTGGTGCAACCCTATATCGAAAATGCCATTATTCACGGTTTGATGCCGAAAGAGGGGGCCAAACAATTGAACCTGTACTTCAACGATAGTCCAGAATTTATCGAATGTATCATCGAGGACAATGGTGTCGGCATCACATCAACAAAACGAACCAACCAAAACGAACGGATTTCTAGGGGTATGTCCATTACTGAAAAACGCATTGAGTCATTGGGTAAGTTCACCAATCTTGATCTAGTCCAAATCGAAAACCTGAACAATGGTACTTCAACCGGAACACGGGTAACTATTTTGATCCCTAAGGATGAATAAAATTATACTCGAACAATTTTTGCTCCAATGGCCCTAAGTCTTTCATCAATGTTTTCATAACCGCGATCAATCTGTTCAATGTTATGAATTGTTGATGTTCCCTTTGCTGATAAGGCAGCTATCAAAAGTGACACCCCTGCCCTAATGTCCGGAGATACCATGGTCGTGGCTTTCAAAGTAGATTTAAAATCATGACCGATAACCGTAGCTCGGTGGGGATCACAAAGAATGATCTTAGCGCCCATGTCAATCAATTTATCCACAAAGAAAAGTCGGCTTTCAAACATTTTTTGATGAATAAGCACTTCGCCTTTTGCTTGGGTGGCAACCACCAAAATAATACTTAAAAGGTCTGGAGTTAATCCTGGCCAAGGTGCATCGGCAATGGTAAGAATAGATCCATCGATAAAATTCTGGATCTTGTACCCTTTATCGTGTTTGGGGATAAAAATATCGTCACCTTTTCGTTCAACGGTAATCCCCAATTTTCTAAAAACATTTGGAATCAACCCTAAATCGTCCCAACTCACATTTTTAATGGTCAGTTCACTTTGGGTCATGGCAGCCAGACCGATCCAGCTTCCAATTTCGATCATATCGGGCAACATAGTGTGCTCAGTTCCACCTAGGGACTCCACCCCTTCAATGGTCAATAAATTGGAACCAATTCCTGTGATCTTAGCTCCCATTCGGTTGAGCATCTTGCACAATTGTTGCAAATAGGGTTCACAGGCAGCATTATAAATGGTTGTGGTTCCCTTGGCCAAAACAGCGGCCATCACAATATTGGCAGTACCCGTTACCGAGGCTTCATCCAACAACATATAGGTTCCTGTAAGCTCTTCAGCTTCAACTCCATAAAAATGCTCTTCTTTGTTGTATCGGAATTTAGCGCCAAGCTTAATGAATCCCTCAAAGTGGGTATCCAGCCTTCTTCTACCAATTTTATCACCACCTGGCTTTGGGATATATCCCTTACCAAATCGTGCCAACAAAGGCCCCACCAACATAATAGAACCTCGCAATGCCCTTCCATCTTGTTTAAACTGGTCCGATTGCAAATACTCCATGTTCACATCATCTGCCTTGAAGGTATAGGAACCCTTGCCCTTCTTTTGGATTTTTACGCCCAAATCCTCCAATAATGCAATCAACTTATTGACATCTACAATGTCGGGAATGTTGTTTATAGTTATTTTTTCTTCTGAAAGTAATACTGCACAAAGAATCTGTAATGCTTCGTTCTTTGCCCCTTGGGGTGTAATGCTACCGTGAAGTTGGTGTCCACCCTCAATGCGAAATGTACCCATGTATACCTTTGGAGTTTAAAATCTTTTTTTGCGAGGTCTTTGACCACCTTTTTTATTACTGGGGGTCCTATTGGATTTAGCTTGTCTGTTCTTTAAGAATTGGTTGCTTTCTGTAAGATTCTCTCCATCTTTTGCCAAATCAATTTCCCCATTGCTCAATTCCTTTAAATGACCAAAGATCACCAAATCTTCCACGGTATCCTTGTTCCAGTTCAGGTAACATTTCTTCATGTGGTTGGCAATGGCATATTCCAATCCAGAACGCTTATCCCCTTTTTCCCATTTAATGGCCTCATCGATCATACGTTTGATGTTGTTGCCATAGAATCGGTATTTAGGATGGTTCTGTGGATAGCCCAATGGTCCAGGGCGCTGGTGCAATACTTCTTTGGAAGTAATGGGAAACGGAGAATCCACGTCCAATTTAAAATCGGACATGATAAATAATTGGTCCCACAATTTATGCTGAAAATCAGGAACATCACGCAAATGGGGCTGAAGATTTCCCATGACGCTGATAATGGCCTGGGCCATTTTATTTCGCTCCTCGCGGTCCTCGATGGCTACGGCATGGTCCACCATCTTCTGAAAATGACGACCATACTCTGGAATAAAAAGCTTTGGACGCTCTGTATTGTATTCTATATCTTCTACTGAGTTCAAACTAAATGTATTATGAAAATTAATTAACGGGAAGTCTTTCCATTAACGTACGCAAATTAATAAAATTATGGCAAATCAAGGCCTTAGAGCGAAATTACGCCTTCCACCACGGATACTTCCTTATATTTTTCGATGACGGCATCGGGACTTTTTAGGTTTACCGTTATCGATAAACTGGTGTAAGTGCCCTTTTTTGATTTTTTGGATTCGATGACCGCACCTGTGTTATCAAAAATATCATGGATCTGGGCAATACGCTTTTCGTCGGTAGGCACAATGAATTTATACAGGTAGTCGGATGGCCAGCTGGTGTTTTCCAACAACTGTTCCTTTAACCTTGCATAAAATTCATCTGAACTTTCCTTATCCATGTTTCATTTTTTTACAAATATATGGCTTAGACCACAATTTTTTTTACTTGTGGCTATTTCATTACTTTGTAATGTAAAAATATTGTTTTTGGGCAAGAGCAAAGTTGTAATTACGGGTGCACCTGGAACTGGAAAAACTTCCATTGTAAAAGTTTTGGAAGAACAAGGACACATCTGTTACCATGAGATCATCCGTGACATGACCTTAAAGGAAAAGTCAAAAGGGAATTCGGAAGAATTTATCTCCAATCCTTTGGTATTTGCGGACGATGCCATGCAATTCAACAAAGATTTGCTTCATGGAAGAACAGCGCAGTACATCAATGCGCTGGACAACCTTGAGCCCATTACCTTTTTTGACAGAGGTATCCCGGATGTATTGGCCTATATGGATTTTTTTGGTCAGCAGTATGATGAGGAATTTGAACATCCCTGCAAAATTCATCGGTACGACATTGTTTTTATAGTGCCACCTTGGAAGGACATTTATGTTTCGGACAATGAACGATTGGAAACGTTTGAAGAAGCCGAACATTTACATCATGCCTTGGTAAACACGTACACCCAATTTGGCTATAACCCCATCGAAGTGCCAAAAGATACGGTCCATAATCGGATTGATTTTATTTTGGAAACACTTAAAAATCTTTAGTGCGAAAAGAGACTACTTCCATTTTAAGGGAATTCTGGGGTCATGATGATTTTCGGGGCTCCCAAAAAAACATCATCGATACGGTGCTATCGGGCAAGGATGTATTGGCCTTAATGCCCACGGGCGGCGGAAAATCCATTTGCTACCAAGTGCCAGCTTTGGCCAACGAAGGAATTTGTATCGTGGTCTCCCCTTTGGTCGCCCTCATACAAGATCAAGTGAGTCAACTTAAAAAAAGAGGGAATAAAGCAGTGGCACTTACAGGAGGAATTTCTTTTGAAGAGCTCAGCAATCGACTGGACAATTGCCTATTTGGCAACTATAAGTTTTTGTATCTCTCTCCAGAACGATTGCAACAAAGCATGGTGCAGGAACGCATCCAACAAATGAACGTAAACCTCATTGCTATTGACGAGGCACATTGTATTTCGCAATGGGGCAACGATTTTAGACCTGCATATCTGGGCTGTTCCATTTTACGGGAATTGATTCCGGAAACACCTATAATAGCATTGACTGCAACAGCAACCCCTCGTGTTGTTGAAGATATTTTGGATAATCTCAATTTGGAAAAGGCTTCTGTTTTTAAGGATTCCTTTTTGCGCTCCAACATTATATTTAAGGTTAAGCACACCGAGGACAAACTGTATCAGCTTAAAAAGTACATTTCAAAAATTGGTGGAAGTGGGATTGTATATGTCCGTTCCAGAAAAGCGTCCATTTCCATTGCCAGCCATTTGAACGAGAATGGTTTTTCTGCGGCCTTTTTTCACGGAGGGATTCCAAAATCGGAAAAAGAGAAAAAACTGAATGATTGGTTGATTGGAAAAGTAAGGGTCATGGTCGCAACCAATGCCTTTGGCATGGGCGTGGACAAGCCCGATGTTCGTTTGGTAGTACACTATCAACTTGCGGATAGCCTTGAGAGTTATTTTCAGGAAGCCGGTAGGGCCGGTAGAGATGGAAAACCTTCCACGGCCATTATCTTAACTTCCAAAGAAGATGAGGAACGGGCCAAACAACAATTTTTATCGGCCCTGCCCGATGTGAACTTTGTGAAAACCATCTATTCCAAGCTCAACAATCATTTTCAAATATCCTACGGGGAATTGGTTTCGGAGCCTTTAGCTTTTAAATTCAATGAATTTTGCCAGCATTACAATTTCAATCCGAATATGACATTTAATGCCTTGCGGATGTTGGACCAAAATTCCGTGCTTTCCCTTTCCGAAAATTTTAAGGAGAAAACCACCCTTCAATTTGTTGTGTCCAAGGCTGTGATTTTCGATTATTTGGACAAAAACCGGAAAAAAGCACCGATAATTCAGACCATTTTGCGCACCTATGGTGGCATCACAGAATATGAAACCAAAATAAGTCTGGATTTACTTTCCAAAAAAACAGGCGAAAGCGAGGCCAACCTCAAAAAAATAATGGAGCAATTGTTGGCTGATGGTATGGTGGAGTATCAAAACAACACCAGCGATCTTGAAATTACTTTTTTGGTTCCCCGAGAAGATGACCACACCATAAATCCATTCGCAAGTAAAATTAAGGAGCTCAATGCCGTAAAACAAAACAATATGGCGGCCATGTTGGGGTTCGTCAAGAACAAAAAGGTATGCCGCAGTGTGTTTTTGTTGCATTATTTCGGCGAAAAAAATGCTGAAAAGTGTGGTACTTGCGATATTTGCACAAAAAAGAGCAAACTGGTTTCTCCCCATGAATTGGAACAACGAATTTTGGAGCTACTTGACCTAGGTCCGCATTCCTCACGAAAATTGGAACAAGTTACCGGTGCAAATGAAAAAGAGTTGCTCACAACATTGCAACGACTGCTGGAAGATGAAGTAGTCGCATTAAATTTTAAAAATGAGTACATCAAAAAATAATCCCCTTCGTATTGTATTTATGGGCACCCCAGATTTTGCTGTGGGCACTTTGGCCCAACTTTTAAAGGCCGAATTTAATGTGGTCGGTGTAATCACAGCTCCCGACAGGCCCGCTGGTCGCGGTCGTAAGGTTCAGGAATCGGCTGTAAAGCAATTTGCTGTGGAACATAACTTAAAGGTATTGCAGCCCACTAATTTAAAAGATGAAGACTTTTTAAATGAATTGAAAAGTCTAAATGCCAATTTACAGGTCGTGGTTGCTTTTAGAATGTTGCCCAAAGCGGTTTGGCAAATGCCCGAATATGGCACTTTTAACCTGCATGCTTCGCTACTACCCCAATATCGTGGGGCGGCACCTATCAATTGGGCCATTATAAATGGGGAAACAGCAACTGGCGTCACCACCTTTTTTATTGATGAGAAAATTGATACGGGAAACATCATTCTTCAACAAACAGAAAAGATAGTTCCCGAAGACAATGTAGGAACCTTACACGATCGGTTGATGGAGATTGGAGCTGAATTGGTCGTGGAAACCTGCAAACAAATTGAAGCGGGCACTGTTTCCCGAAAAGCACAACTGGAGAGTTCGGAATTAAAAGCGGCTCCAAAAATCCATAAGGAAACCTGCGAAATCGATTGGAACGGTACATTGCAACAAATTCAGAACCATATCCGAGGATTGAGCCCTTACCCAGGAGCTTGGACCACCATGATCAATGGGGAAAAAGAAGACCAAATCAAGATTTTTACCACCGAAATGGAACAAGCCAACCATAACTACAACGTTGGAACACTGGTATTGGAGAAAAAATCCCTCAAAGTTGCCGTCAAAAATGGCTTCATTATACTATTGGAATTGCAGTTACCAGGCAAACGAAGAATGAAGGTAAGCGAAATATTGAACGGTCTAAATTTGGATAAAGAGGCCTATCTCCGCTAAGCCCTTGCTATGCTTGGGCTAGCAAAAACTTGTCGTTTTTTTCCCACTTTATCAACAAACGTTTCAAGTTATCAACAAAAAGCCCTATTTCCCTTGGTTTTACTTGCGTTACTGGAGAATCCATATAAATTTGTTCAGCATTAAAATTATATTAACAACAATTAATTTAATTCCATTATGAACAAAACAGAATTAATCGATGCTATGGCAGCTGATGCTGGCATCACTAAAGCAGCAGCTAAAAAAGCATTGGAATCTTTCTTGGGAAATGTAGAAGGAACCCTTAAAAAAGGAGACAGAATTTCTTTGGTAGGTTTCGGATCTTGGTCAGTTTCTAAAAGAAGCGCTAGAGAAGGTAGAAACCCTCAAACTGGTCAAACCATCAAGATTGCAGCTAAGAACGTAGTAAAGTTCAAAGCAGGAGCTGAATTGAGTGGTGCAGTAAACTAATCAATTTTTTATTTAATATATGAAAGCACTCCTTTTAGGGGTGCTTTTTTAGTTGAAATAGGCCCTTCTTTTTTTGCACATATTGATTATTATGTTAAATTTAAGAACACGAAACCTATAACCATGGTAAGTTACGAGCCAAAAAAGGGGAATTTGCTTGTTGCGGAGCCTTCGCTTACCGGAGATGTTTCCTTTAACAGATCCGTGGTCCTTATTGCGGAGCACAACCATGAGGGTTCGGTAGGGTTCATCTTGAACAAACCTTTGGATTATACCATTTCCGATTTGGTTTCCGAAATTACCATTCCCTTTCAAGTTTTTAATGGCGGGCCTGTGGAGCAGGACAACCTTTACTTTATCCACAAAGTCCCTCACTTGATTGAAAATAGCATTGAAATATCCGATGGCATCTTTTGGGGCGGAAACTTTGACAGGACCGTGGAACTCATCAATAGCGGAACCATTTCCCAACAGGATATCCGATTCTTTTTAGGCTATTCCGGATGGGGATCCCAACAGTTGGACCAAGAACTGTCATCAAAATCTTGGGTCGTGGTGCAGAATGAGTATGAAAGCAGCATCTTGGAAAAATCTGCCATCGCTTTTTGGAAAGAAAAAATGGTGGAACTAGGGGGCGATTACCTACTTTGGTCCAATGCCCCGGAAAATCCTTCCCTTAACTAGTCTGCGAAATCCTAGCTTTGGCATTTAATTTACCCACCAAACTTTTTGCAACTGAATTTACAAATGCTTTCTTGCGGTATTTGGTAATGGATTGAATTCCAGTAATGGTATTGGTAATGAACAGTTCATCCGCTTTTTGAAGTTCAAAAGGAGATATTGAGGCTTCTTGCAACTCCAATCCCTCGGTAGCTGAAATTATTTCCATTAACTTTTTACGGATAATCCCATCCAAACAACCATCGCTCAATGGCGGGGTTTTAATTACCCCGTCCTTAACCAAAAATAAGTTTCCGTTTATGGATTCCACCACCTGCTTGTCCGTGTTTACCAATAAACAATTGGCATACTCATTTTCTTTGGCAAAAACGCTGGCAACCACATGCAAAACCTTATTGGATGTTTTAAGGTTGCTCAACATGTCCTTGTTCACATAGAAATCCTTGAACAACTCCACTCCATAATCCCCATCATCCAAAACATAAAATGGAGATTCCAAAGTCGAAGTTTCAATCAAATAAGAAACATTATTGGTGGCAGGGGTGTACAATCCCCCATCATTTCTGAAAACCGTTAGCCGAATACGTGCCGAGGCCTCCCCCAACTGGTTTGCGGCAAGCGTTTTTTTGATTTGCTCTTCCAAAAATTCAAGGGTAAACTCCATAGGGATTTCCATTCGAAGAATACGCATGGATGCCATTAACCTAAAGTAATGGTCTTCCCAAAAAAATACTGTTCCATTAACATAGCGAACTGTCTCAAAAAGTCCATCGCCATATTTAAGTCCCCTATTGTTAGAGGTCAACAAATTTGAATCTTCGGTAAAAAGTGCTCCGTTAAAATTAACCATGAAAAAGTCCCGATTTTTTAGCGGGACAAAGATACAGCTTACTGGAGAATTGATCTAGGTGGAACCCAAAACCTGTTTTAGATCGGATACTTGGTTTTCCCAAAGCATTTTAGCTTCGTCCACCTCATCATCTTCAGCAAAATCAGTTATAAATAGAGATACATCTTTGGTTATTTCATCTACGATAATGCGCATTTCAAAAAATGAACCGTCCTCATTCTCTTCCCAAGCAAACTTTACAAACTCCTCACTTTTTCTTTTCAACATCTTGGCCCTTTCCTCTGAGCCATCCCAAATAAAAGTAAACATTTCACCGCGGGAATTCACGTTATCGGCATACCATTCTGATAGGCCCGATGGGGTGGCAATATATTGATAGAGCAACTGAGGGGAAGCGTGGATTACAAACTCCAATTCAAATTTAGTCTTATCACTCATGCTAGCGTTCTTTAAATCCTTTTCGACATTTTTATAATTTGGGAAGATAAAAAAATAAATATCAAATAATAAATTAATAATGAATTTTGATTCAGCGAAAATTTAAACCTATATTTGCACCCGCTTAGCAAAAATCATGGCGAGGTAGCTCAGCTGGTTAGAGCGTCGGATTCATAACCCGGAGGCCGAGGGTTCAAGTCCCTCTCTCGCTACAAAAAAGAAAGTCATTTAGCTGTTTTTCAGTTGGATGGCTTTTTTTTATTTCCAATAAAACCTAACAAATTGGTCAGTGGATAATTAAGGATAATGTTTAGGGAATTGGGCGCTTTTAAATAAAAGATTTAGAATCCAATCGATTTAACTAATCCCATATATTATGTGAATACTTAAACTTTTCAAGTCCAAAGGCGATACCCTCAAAAAAACCAGTCAAAAAAGTGTATTAGAATTTGGTCTCTGGATTTGGATTTATGGCCTGTCCTTTATTGCTCTAATCCTTCTTATTATTGGGTATTTCAATAAAAAACACCTACCACAAGCTATAAATAATCGCTATACGGCTGATGGTCAAATCGCTTGCCCTTTGCCTTATAAAGTGCATTGGCCAAAGCAGGCATTACTGGTGGAAATGCAGGCTCGCCCAAACCGGTTGGGTCTATTGAATTTTCAACAAAACGAACTTCAATGGCCTTTGGCGCTTCGGTCATCCGAATCATTCTATAGCGATCAAAATTCTGCTGTTCGGGAATTCCATTCGAAATAGCAAGTTTGCCATACATCGCATTTCCAATACCATCCACAATAGCTCCTTCAATCAAATTATTGGCCGCATCTGGATTTACAACGATGCCACAATCCGCGGCGCAATACACTTTTTGGATAAGGGGAACCTCATTTTCCATGATCAAATCAACAACTATGGCTGCATAGGTGTTATGACAGAAATAGGCCGATACACCTCGGAAAACACCTTCTTGTTCTTTTCCCCAATCGGACATGTCGCGAACCAATTTTAATACTCCGGCATAACGATCAGCATCATAATCGTTTTGTTCGCCAACTGGATTTGTCTTTGCTTTTTCCAATAATTCCAAGCGAAAAGCAATGGGGTCTTTACCCATTTCTTCCGCAAGTTCATCCAAAAAAGATTGTTCGGCACTTGCCATAAAATTGGAACTCGGAGCCCTGAACGAACCTGATGTTATATTGGAAGGAACGATCCAATTCTCTGCTAAATAGTTTTCAATCGCACCCGCAGGGAATCGATTGGCATATAAAGGGCTTTCGGGTATACCTCCCGCATTTACATGCAATCCCAATAAACTGTTATCGGCCCCCAAAGCGGCCCTATATTTTGCCATATAAGTTGGCCTATAGATTCCTGAAGTCATATCATCTTCCCGAGAATACACCAATTTAATCGGAGCATTCATTTTTTGGGAAATGATGGCGGCTTCCACCAACCAATGGGCATACGAACGCTTTCCGTACCCCCCTCCCAATCTGGTCATTTCAATTTCAATGTTCTCCAACGGAATTCCCAAACGTGCCGAAACTGTTTTTTCGGTGTACTCGGGTTTTTGTAAGGGCCCTACCAAGTAGGCACTGTTTTCGGTCACATGTGCAAAAAAGTTCATAGGCTCCATGCAGTTGTGAGCCAATAATGGTGCAGCATAAGTCTTTTCAATAATTTTTGTTGCTTGGGCGAAAGCCTTATCGGGGTTTCCATCTTTGCGCTGCTCGGTTCCTTCGGTCGAAACCAATTGATTCATTGTTTTCAAATGATCCTCTGTGGATTCCAAACCTGCAGGAAAAGTCAAGGTCTGGTCGGTTCCGAATCTATCCCTAGTAATCTCAATAGCGGAGTTAACTTCCCAATTAATCTTGGACTCCAATTGTTTTTTGGCTTGCATAACTTGCCATGTGGATTCGCCAACGATCACCACCTTATCCATAAAGGAACAGGTATCAAAAAACTGCCATTTATAATCCTCATTATAGGTTTTGATGGCGAAAACATCTTTGATCCCTGGCATTCCTTTTACTTCGGAAGCATCAAAATCGGTCAGCTTCATACCAAAAGCAGGAGGTTGAACTAACATTGCAATCAACATGCCCTCTTTATAAGTATCGATTCCAAACAATGGCTTTCCAGTAATGATCTTTTGAACATCCACATTCTTTTGTGAAGTCCCGATCAGTTTAAAATCGCTGACATCTTTTAACACCACATTTTCGGGAATGGGTTGATTTGCAGCGGCGGTGGCAAATTCCCCATAGCTACCCGATTTATCACTGGCTGCATGAAACAATTGGCCTTCCGATGCTGAAATTTCTTCAATAGGAACCTGCCATGCCTCGGCAGCAGCTTGTTTCAACATTTGTTTAACCGTTGCACCCGCTGTTCTTAAACTTTGCCATCCTTGACGAATCGCCTGACTTCCTCCAATAAATTGTCGTGTGAAATTTTCGGTATCCAACGGTGCCTGTTCCACGATCACATCGCTCCATGGTGCGTCCAACTCTTCCGCAATGATCATGGGCATGGATGTCTTTACATTTTGTCCTCCCTCTGGATTTGGAGACATAATGGTAATCATGCCGTTCGTGGCAATTTTAATATAGCCACTTACCTTGACCCATTCTTCGGGAAGATTATCTTTTGAAGCAGTTGCATTGTCCTTGCAAGACATCATCCAGCTAAAACCCATTAAAAGTCCTCCGCCTGCCAAGGAAGAAGATTTTAAAAACGTACGTCTACTCAATTGGGCTGGTGCTGTATCTATGCTCATGGTATTTGCTTAAAAGTGATTCCATGAAATTACTGAAATAGATTGAAGATGGGATACAATTATCAAACACAATTAAATTGGCTACTTTTAGAAAAGCTTTAATCCATCCATTATGTTGGTCGATATCAACCCGAAACTCCCCATGCGCAATAAAACTGCAACGCTCCAATTTTACACTGAACAATTAGGATTCAAGGTGTTTGGCAGTGCTGATTTTGATAGCTATTTGATGTTGCAAAGGGACGAGATACAAATCCATTTTTTTGAATTTAAATCCCTAGATCCTAAAGAAAATTACGGGCAAGTGTACATTCGAACAAATGCCATTGATGCATTGTACCAATCTTTTTTGGATAATAACACCAAAATCCACCCCAATGGCAAACTCGAAATAAAACCTTGGGGACAAAAAGAGTTTTCCATTCTTGATCCAGACAACAATTTGTTGACTTTTGGTCAACCCATTTGAGTTTAATCATTGGACGATTTCAATAATACCATTTTGCAAAACTTCCTATTTAATGAGCTTCCCATTTCTGCTACAGTTATATTTCTTGCCATTTTTTACGAATCCAATAAATCAACTTTAAAAGGATAATCAAAACTTTTCCTTTTAGGTAACATCCAATACTTTAGCGGCCTAACTAACTCAAAATTTATGTTGAAATCAACCTCAACCCTAGTCCTTTTGCTGTTGTGCCTAAGTAATTTGCAAGCACAAAAGAGCAAAAAAGATGTCCTTAAAAAACTGGATGGACAAGCTACTGCCTACGGCGATATATCCCAACAAATTTGGGAATGGGCCGAAGTAGGTTACCAAGAAGAGAAAAGTTCGGCCCTGCTACAGAAAACATTGCAGGATGCAGGTTTTACCATTGAGGCTGGCATTGCCGGCATCCCTACGGCCTTTGTAGCCGAATACGGTACCGAAGGGCCTGTTTTGGCTGTTTTAGGAGAGTTTGATGCGCTACCAGGACTCTCTCAACAAGCCGTACCCGAAAAGCAACCTGCTGATGGCATTGCAGGTCATGCCTGTGGCCACAACCTCTTTGGAACAGCTTCCGTTGCAGCTGCAATTGCGGTAAAAGATTGGTTGATTGCGACCAATACCAAAGGTAAGATTCGCTTTTATGGCACCCCTGCTGAGGAAGGTGGTTCCGGTAAAGTGTATATGGTGCGTGAAGGTGTTTTTGATGATGTGGACGTAGCGTTACATTGGCACCCAGGAGATACCAATAATGCGAACCCATTCACTTCAATGGCCAATAAATCGGCAAAATTTAGGTTCACGGGGATTTCTGCCCATGCTGCAGGAGCACCAGAACGTGGACGTTCAGCCCTTGATGGGGTTGAATCCATGGATTTAATGGTAAACATGATGCGCGAACATATTCCTCAAGATGCAAGAATCCATTACGTAATTACCAGTGGTGGAAAAGCACCAAACGTGGTTCCCGATTATGCAGAGGTGTACTATTACGCCCGTCATTTTAACCGAAATGTGGTTATTGATGTTTTTGACCGCATTGTAAAAGCAGCAGAAGGTGCTGCCTTGGGTACGGGTACCACTATGGAATATGAAATGATCGGGGGTACCTACGAATTGCTACCGAACCTTACGCTTCAAAAAGTGATGTACGACAACTTGGTAGCAGTGGGTGGTTTTAACTATTCCGATGATGAAAATGTATTTGGCGAGCAAATCGTAAAAAGTTTGGGTATGGAAGCCATTGATGCCTCCAAAACAGAAACCATTCAACCGTACCAAACGGGTACCAAAATCAATGGTTCCACAGATATTGGGGATGTAAGTTTTGTTGTTCCCACCATTGGAATGATTGCCGCCACCTTTGTGCCCGGGACCCCGGGACATAGTTGGCAAGCTGTTGCCGCTGGAGGAACATCTATCGGAAAAAAAGGAATGATGGTCGCTGCCAAAACCATAGCTCTCACTGCCATTGATATTTACAAAGACCAAAAACTTATAGAAAAAGCCAAAATCGAGTTCGAAGAGAATCGTGGGAAAGATTTTAAATATGTCCCTTTATTGGGCAATCGACCTCCTGCATTGGACTATAGAAAGTAACTAAATTTAAGCGCTACTGTGTTTAAATAAAAGGCCACTTTTTAAGTGGTCTTTTTTGTTGGCAAAATTCTCAATTTTAGAATTTACCCTTACATTTAGGATACCATGAAAAACACCATTTCCGAACGTATTGCCGACTTTTTAAAAAACTATCCTCCGTTTAATGCAATGGAGGCCAAACAACTGGAACAACTCTCCCTCGAAGTGGTAATTATCCACAAAGAGACCAATACCCTTGTTTTTTCGCAGAACGAAAGTCCGCACACCCATTTTTACGTAGTGAACAAAGGTGCTGTGGCCCTATCCAAAGCTGGACAAAGTCAAATCTTGGATATATGTGATGAGGGTGATGTGTTCGGTTTACGTCCACTCTTGGCCAATGAGAATTATAAATTGGAAGCCAAAGCTTACGAGGAGACCATTTTATATGCCATTCCCATCAAGGATTTTAAACCCTTGGCACTCGAAAACAAGCGTATCGGAAACTTTTTAATAGAAAGCTTTGCTTCCAACACAGGCAACCCCTACTCCATTAAACACCGGGGCAAATTGTATGGCGGAAATGAAGAGGCTGAACGGTATTCCACAAATAAAATACTGGACCTTCAACCCATAAAATATTCTACCGACCTCATTACCTGCAAAGAGGGAACCAAAATAAAGACGATTGCAGATTTAATGACCAAGCACAATGTAAGTAGTATTTTGGTAGAAAAAGACAACCTTCCTTTAGGAATTATTACCGACAAAGATCTTAGAAAGAAGGTGGCAACTGGATTGTTTCCTATAACGGCAATGGCTAAATCCATTATGTCATCCCCCATTATTACCTATCCAAAAGAACTTACCTTGGCCCAATCCCAAATGGCCATGATGAAAAGTAACATCAGTCATTTGATTTTGACCGAAGATGGAACAACAGAATCAAAAACCGTTGGGATTTTGTCCAAGCATGATATTATGGTGGCGGTCGGAAACAACCCCGCAGTACTCCTACGAGCCATTAAAAGGGCAACCGATGCCAAACGATTGCGCAGCATTCGCCATGGTATGATGAACCTATTGCAAGGGTATTTGGACCAAAACATCCCTTTGGGATTGGTCTCCAAAATCATTTCGGAACTCAATGATGCCTCTACCAAGCAAGTGGTCCAGATTGCTTTGTCCAAAATGGAAGAAGAGCCACCTGTTAAGTTTACGTGGTTAAGTATGGGGAGCCAAGGTCGTGGAGAACAATTATTGAACACCGATCAGGACAACGCCATTATTTTTGAGGATGTTCTCGAAGAGCAACTTGAAGAAACACGAAGTTATTTCTTAAAACTGGGCGAACGCATTTCCAAAGAGCTCAACACCATTGGTTTTGAGTATTGCCCTGCCGACATGATGGCCTCCAACCCTTCTTGGTGCCACAGTTTAACGGAATGGAAAAATGTAACGGCACATTGGATCCACAATCCTGGGCCCGATGAGATTTTATTGTCATCCATCTTTTTCGATTACAATGTGACCTATGGGGAGAAGGCACTTGCCGATGAGCTTTCACACAGTATTTTCGACCAAGCCAGTCATTATCCGCAATTTTATACCCATTTGGCCAGTGGAGCCCTTCAAAATCCCTCTCCATCGGGATTCTTTCGGGATTTTTTGGTGGAACAGGATGGTGAGCACAAGGACTTTTTCGATTTAAAACTTAGGGCGTTGATGCCCATTATCGACGCCGCACGCGTATTGATTTTATCACACTCCATCAAATCCATCAACAATACCGCAGAGCGCTACGAAAAGTTGGCCGAATTGGAACCCAACAACAAAGAGTTGTACTTGGCCTGTTCGTATGCCAGCAAGGCTTTGCTCAAGTTTAGGACCAAACAAGGGTTACTTCATAATGATTCTGGGCGTTACATAGCTTTGGATAAATTGAACAAAGAAGAGAAAATAAAACTGAAGCGAACCTTTAAAACGGTCAAGGATATTCAATCTTTGATTGAAGTACGGTTTCAAGTAAAAAACCTATTGCGCTAATGTGGCCGTTCTCAAAGAAAAAGCAATTGGAGCTTCCCGATTTTTGGTGGGAATACGAGGAACATTTCAATGAAAAACTACCAGAAGCAATTGGCGAAAACACTTTTGTGGTATTGGATACTGAAACAACAGGTTTCAGCTTAACGAGAGACCGAATGCTTTGCATCGGAGCTTTAAAGTTATTGGACAACAATATCGTTGTAAAAGAAAGTTTCGAAGTCTATATTCATCAAGAACATTACGATTCAGAAAGCGCTGAAATTCATGGCATTCTAAAGAAAAGCAAGCGCGATTTGGTTTCGGAACTCGATGCTTTAAAGCAATTTTTGGTGTATGTGAAAAACCACATATTGGTTGGGCACCATGTGATGTTCGATATCAACATGATTAATGCGGCCTTAAAACGCAACAGTCTTCCCAAACTCAAAAACAAAACTTTGGATACGGAATCACTTTACATCCGTACCTTATTGATATCTACCGTGGTTCAAAAAAAAGAGCGATACACCCTAGATGATTTGGCCAAAAAGTTCAGTATTTCCCGAAAAGACAGACATACGGCTTTAGGGGATGCTTTTATTACTGCCATTGCCTTTTTGCGCACCATTGAGAAATTAAAGCCACAAAAAATAAAGGACCTTCTTAGATAAGAAGGCCCTTCGACATTAATTAACCAAAATCCATTATAAGCTTTCCTTCATAATGGTCTCTACCACTTCCGGATTCAGCAAAGTGGAGGTATCCCCTAAATTACTGGTGTCCTTGGAAGCTATTTTTCTCAAGATTCTTCGCATGATCTTACCGCTACGGGTTTTTGGCAAACCAGGTACAAACTGAATTTTATCCAACTTGGCAATAGGGCCAATATGCTCCGTGATCAATTGGTTGATCTCTTTGCTCAAGTTTTCACGGTTACGGGTTTCCCCTGTTTCTTTCAAAATAATGTAACCGTAAAGTGCATTTCCTTTGATATCGTGAGGGAATCCAACTATAGCAGATTCAGCCACAGCTGGGTGCTCATTGATGGCATCCTCAATGGGTGCGGTACCTAAATTGTGTCCAGAAACAATGATCACATCATCTACCCTACCCGTAATTCGGTAATACCCTACCTCATCTCGTAAGGCCCCATCTCCCGTAAAATACATATTGTCAAAAGCCGAGAAATAGGTTTCCTTATAGCGTTGGTGATTGCCCCAAATGGTTCTAGCTATCGAAGGCCAAGGATATTTGATACACAAGCGACCGTCCACCTGATTTCCTTTGATTTCCTTGCCGTTTTCATCCATCAGTGCCGGTTGAATTCCCGGCATGGGCAAAGTGGCATAGGTTGGTTTTGTGGGTGTTGAAAATGGGATTGGTGAAATCATGATTCCTCCTGTTTCCGTTTGCCACCACGTATCCACGATCGGGCATTTCTTTTCTCCTACGTGATCGTTGTACCAGTGCCATGCTTCTTCATTGATAGGTTCCCCAACCGTTCCAAGGACTTTAAGTGAAGTCAGGTTGAATTTGGTCACAAAATCCAAATTCTCCTTGGCCAATGCACGAATCGCCGTGGGTGCTGTATAGAACTGAGTCACATGATGCTTCTGGACCACTTCCCAAAAACGACCAAAATCTGGATAGGAAGGTACTCCTTCGAACATAACCGTTGTGGCACCATTTGCCAAAGGACCGTAGACAATGTAGGAGTGTCCTGTAATCCAACCAATATCTGCAGTACACCAATACACATCTTCTTCACGATATTGGAATACATTTTTAAAGGTATAGGCCGTATACACCATATAACCACCTGTGGTATGCACCATCCCTTTTGGGCGTCCCGTTGAACCTGAAGTGTACAAAATAAACAAAGGATCCTCGGCATCCATAATTTCCGGTACACAATCGGAATAGGCCTTTTCCAACAAGGGTTGGATCCATTGATCACGCCCCTCTTGCATGTTTATATCCGAACCCGTTCTTTTGGTTACCAGCACCGTTTTTACTTCTGGACAATCTTCCAAGGCATCATCTACAATACCCTTTAGGTCGATGGTCTTGCTTCCCCTGAAGGAACCATCCGAAGTAAGCACTGCGGTCGCTCCACAATCGTTGATTCTTGTGGCCAAAGCCGTGGATGAAAATCCTGCAAAAACCACTGAGTGAATGGCCCCGATTCTGGCACAGGCCAAAAGTGAAATGGCCAAATCAGGGATCATGGGCAAATAAATTACCACTCTATCTCCCTTTTTAACACCTTGGTCTATTAAAACGTTGGCATACTTACAAACACGTTCATGAAGTTGATTGTAGGTAATATGTTCGGCTTCTTCATTGGGATCATTGGGTTCAAAAATGATTGCGGTCTTATCGCCACGAATGCGAAGATGACGATCGATACAGTTTTCGGTAATGTTCAATTTCGCTCCCTTGAACCAACTGATCTCTGGTTTGGTAAAATCCCATTCCAAAACCGAATCCCATTTTTTTCTCCAATGGAAATGTTCCTCGGCCACTTCCTCCCAAAAACCCTCTGGATTTCTTACCGATTTTCGGTACACCTGAAAATACTCCTCCAAGTGCTTAATATGATAATTACTCATGAAACGCTAGTTTAGTTAAATTGTATATTATATTGTTTTAATTCTCTTATTCAGTGATGAGCTGCTCTACATCTGCAATCACTTTTTTAATGGAAAAAGGTTTGGTCATATAGGCATCAGCCCCCAGTTTCAATCCTTTTTCAATATCCTTTTCTTTATTTTTGGCGGATAGAAAAACCACTTTGGTATGACTTAGATCCTTATTGTCCCGAACATGCTTCAAGGTTTCAAACCCGTCCATTTCCGGCATCATGATATCCAAAAGGATCACATCGGGTTTTTCCTTTGAGGCGATATCCAATGCCTCGGTCCCATCTCGTGCAATAAACACCCCGAAATCCTTCTTTTTGAAGGCGTACTCCAAAGTCATCACAATATTTGGCTCATCGTCCACTATTAATATTTTATGTTGCTTCATTCTTTTTTGGTATTGAAAATAGCATTCGGGTGCCTTTCTTGGCCTTATGGTCTACCCAAATGGAACCATTGTGGCTTTCCACAATTTTTTTGCAGATAGCCAGACCCAAACCACTTCCTTGTGGCTTTTTGATATTCTGATTTTTTGATTGATAGAATTTTTCAAAGATGTACTCTTTGTCCTCATCTGGAATCCCTTTACCATTGTCTTCAACAATAATTAATAGGTCGCTTTTTTGCTCTTCAAGATGAATTTTAATCTTCCCGATATGAGGTTCTGTAAATTTAAGGGAATTAGAAATTAAATTCGTTAAAACTTGTATAATTCGATCTTCATCGTAGGTAGCTTTGACATTTTCCGAACCTTTGAACTTAATTGTTACATTTTTCTTTTTTGCAATCTGTTCCACGCCATTTATGGCTTTTAGAATAGTTTTATGCACAGCGTAGGTTTGAAGATCCAACACGGTAACATTGCTCGATAATTTCTCTAAATCCAAAATATTATGAATCAAGGTATTCAGTCTGTCCGTATCTCTACTGATATTCTGCAAAAATTGATTTCTGAGTTCAACGGGCATATCGGGATCTTCCAACACTTCCGATGCCGCCTTAATGGATGTAATCGGTGTTTTGAGTTCGTGGGCCACCGTATCCAAAAATTCATCCTTCAGTTTATCCTGGATCCGAAGTTCTTCATTGGCCCCTTTTAGTTCTTTGGCCATAGCGGAAAGTTCTTCCGACTTTTCACGCAGTAGTTTATTGGTGGCCTTAGTTTCTTTACTTTCTTCCAAAATGTTGAGCACTTCCACCAAACTTATCGGGGTCTCTTTGGATACAGAGGCCAACAAAATCTTGGCCGACGCACTTCCGATGGTACCCGTCAACAATTTCTCCGAGAAATTGATCAATCGAGCATCGGCTCGTTCCTCGGTTTCGGATATATTGTATTTTCGGTTGAAAAGACGAAGCGCCCTATCGGTAGGCTGTTCGCCCAAAAAACGGGTCAAGAGTCGTTTAATATCCGCTACATAGGCTTCCCCTTTCCAAATAAATCCTCCTTCTTGAAGATTACCATAATTTTCATGGTTTACGAACATCTCGGCATAGTTACGCTCTCGGTAATTGCCTTTGCTCCGCAACGAAAACCCAACAAAAGTTAATGTGTTAAATGATAAACTCCATAAAAAGGCGTTGCTTTCAGGAGTTAAATAATCCAACCCGAACAAATGGGCTGGCCGCAACCAAGCTTGACCAAACAAACCCTCATCCACAAAATGTACATCGGGCAAAACCGCTTTACTGATAATGGGCAAAAAGAGGGTGTAAAAAACAATGATCAATCCAACCAAAATGCCAATTTCGGCACCACGGGCTGTGCCCCTGCGCCAAGTCAATCCCAAAAAGAAAGATGGGGCCAATTGGGCAATAATCACAAAGGAAATCAAACCAATGGAATACAACGAGAACTGTACAGAAAATCGGATGTAAAAGAAATAGGCAATAATGATCAAAAGAAAAATCGCAATCCGTCGGATATTCTTGATACGTTTGGTGTTTTCCTCGGGATTACCCTCCACCAAAGTTTTTATAAATCCATAGGGAATCACAATGTTGTTGCTCACCATAGTGGACAAGGCCAATGTAGAAACCACTATCATGGAAATTACGGTTGTAAATCCACCAATAAAAACCAAAAAAGCCAACCCATAATTATCTTGTTGCATTGGCAATAAAAGGGAATAATAATCGTGGTTTACCGAATCTGGCAAACTAATATTTCCGGCCCAGGCAATAAAAATCACAAAGACATTAAAAAGCAAAAGATAGAGCGGAAAAAGCCAAATGGTCTTTTTGAGGTAACTTTCATTATCGTTTTCCACAACAGCCACATGAAACTGTCTGGGCAACAGAAAAATCGCAAAAATGGAAAGGCAAATGGTAAACAGCCAATTGAAACCTTTTTCAATACCCCCGAACGATGTCAATTGTTTAAAATTTTCTTGAAGACTTGCCTGATTATAAATATCGGTGGTGCCATCGAACAGGTAAAACGACACATAAATTCCAATGGCTAAGAAAAAGCAAAGTTTTAATATAGATTCCAGGGCAACTGTGGCTATGATCCCTTTTTTATGTTGGGAGGCATCGGTGGACAAAGTGCCATAGAAGGCAACGAAAACAGCAATAAGCAAGGCTATGTAAAAAGTGGAATCATCAAAAAAGCCCGTGGATTCGTAGCTTCCTTTTGCAGAAATCAAAGAGAAGGTTTCCGAAACTGCCTTAAGTTGTAATGAAATATAAGGGATAATGGCAAATAAACAGGTAATAGTAACCAATGCCCCCAATTGACGGTTGTTGCCGTATCGCATGGAAATAAAATCTGCGATACTCGATATTTTGTGTTGCTTCGATATACGGATGACCTTCCGCATCAATACAATCCATAAGGGCAAGGCAATGGCAGGACCCAAATAAACGGCCAAAAAGCTTATTCCCGAGCTTGATGCAATGCCCACACTTCCATAATAGGTCCAAGCTGTACAATAAACGGCTAATGAAAGGGTGTACACATAGGGATTATTGGTCCATTTGCTCCTTTTGTTCTTTTCGGCAAAATAGGCCAGTACAAACAACATGGCCAAATACAATATAATAACAAGTCCTATTGTGAAATTACTCATAGAACTTTTTTAGGATAACATAGGTAAGTATTATGGAAATCAACCAACTGCTAAATATGAACACATAGAAAATAGGAAAACCAAATAATTGGGCATCGCCATCA
This sequence comes from Allomuricauda sp. NBRC 101325, assembly GCF_030268205.1. Taxonomy (GTDB): domain Bacteria; phylum Bacteroidota; class Bacteroidia; order Flavobacteriales; family Flavobacteriaceae; genus Flagellimonas. Next base: position 152,915 of record NZ_BSQF01000003.1, on the reverse strand, counting down.
AAAATGGTAACGAAAGGCACATTCCATAAAAAGAACAGTACAATGGAAATAAGAATCAATTTCTGCTGATGCCTTTTCTTCATGTTTATTTGCATGGTCCGAATCTTAAAATTACAAAAAACGGCGCGGTTAAAAAGGCCCGCACCGTTTTTTCACAACCAACTAAATTAATGCGACGCTGCTTCTCCAGCACCACTAGGAATTCTTATATGCTCTACGATTTCTTGTACTTCTTCAGGTGGTTCAGGAGTAAATTGGTTTACCACTATGGCCACAATAAAGTTGACGATCATGGCAATGGTACCAAACCCTTCGGGCGATATGCCAAACCACCAGCTTTCCTGTAGTCCTGCCACGGCATCTTTACCACCATCAAATAGTCCAAATTTGAATTTCAACATATAGTACAGCATCAAACAGAGACCTACGATCATCCCTGAAATAGCGCCTTTACTGTTCATTTTCTTATAGAAAATACCCAAAATAATAGCTGGGAAGAAGGAGGCAGCGGCCAAACCAAAGGCCAAGGCAACCACTGCGGCCACAAACCCAGGCGGGTTGATTCCGAAGTAACCAGCAATAACAACGGCAACGGCAGCTGAGATACGGGCAGCCCATAATTCTCCTTTTTCAGATAATTCTGGGTTGAATACATTTTTGATCAAATCGTGGGATACGGATGATGAAATTACCAACAATAAACCAGCAGCGGTTGACAAAGCAGCTGCAAGTCCCCCTGCAGCAACCAGAGCGATGACCCAAGCGGGCAGATCTGCAATTTCTGGGTTGGCCAAGACCATGATGTCACGGTCCACGGTCAACTCGTTAATTTCTGGAGCTGCCACATATTGAATTTTTCCATCGCCATTTTTATCATCGTACTTAATCAATCCGGTTTCTTCCCAGTTCTTGAACCATTCTGGCATTGCCGAATATTCTTTATTGCTTACGGTTTCGATCATGTTGGTTCTTGCAAATACAGCCACTGCAGGTGCAGTGGTATACAAAATTGCGATGAGCAACAAGGCCAAACCTGCAGATTTGCGAGCATCCTTCACTCTTTTTACCGTAAAGAACCTCACGATTACGTGTGGAAGTCCAGCAGTACCCACCATCAAGGCCAAAGTAATGGCGAAAATATCCACCAAACTCTTTGTTCCATTGGTATACTCAGCAAAACCAAGTTCTTGGGACAAGCCATCCAATTTATCCAATAAGTAAGTTCCATCGGATAAAGTACTTCCCATACCCAATTGTGGAATCGGGTTACCTGTCATTTGGAAAGAAATAAAAATAGCAGGCACCATAAAGGCGAAAATCAACACACAGTATTGTGCTACCTGTGTATAGGTAATTCCCTTCATTCCACCCAAAACGGCATAGAAGAGAACAATGACCATTCCGATGATTACCCCTGTATTGATGTCCACCTCTAAAAATCTGGAGAACACAATACCGACACCGCGCATTTGCCCCGCCACATAAGTGAAGGAAACAATCAAAGCGCAGATGACTGCCACAATACGGGCTGTTTTGGAGTAGTAACGCTCACCGATAAAATCGGGAACGGTAAATTTTCCGAATTTTCTGAGGTAAGGAGCCAATAGCAGGGCCAAAAGTACATAGCCACCAGTCCAACCCATTAAATAAACGGCACCATCATAACCCGCGAACGCGATGATTCCCGCCATGGAGATAAATGAAGCGGCCGACATCCAATCGGCTGCCGTTGCCATTCCATTGGCCAATGGGGATACGCCACCACCGGCAACATAAAATTCTTTGGTGGAACCGGCTCTAGACCAGATAGCGATTCCAATATATAGGGCAAAAGTGACGCCCACCATAAGATATGTCCATATTTGTACACTCATGATTGTAAATTTTTTGGTTAGTTAATCTTCGTCGTAGCCGTATTTTTTGTCCAATTTGTTCATCAGGCGTACGTACACAAAAATGAGGATGACAAATACATAGATAGATCCTTGTTGCGCGAACCAAAACCCGAGTTTAAATCCACCCAATCGAATGTTGTTCAAGGCATCTTTGAACATGATACCTGCTCCATAGGAGACCAAGAACCAGATGGCCAGAAGAATGACCAAATATCTCAGGTTCTCTTTCCAGTAGGCCGAAGCCTTTTGCTGTTTTTCTGACATAATTTGTTGGTTGTTTAGTTATAAATAAATCTGTGCTTGTAAGGTAATAATGCCGTTACTATCCCCGTTGCCCACTTTTGAGTTTGCATATTCCAGTGTCAACTTGGAATGGTGCCCGGTCATAAAAAGGTTGATACCCAATCCCAACCGAGTGGCATTATCATCAATGGCATCTATGGTTCTGGTTTGGTAGGATAAATAGGGTTGCACTCTTGACTTATCGGGTGCACTTGGAATTAAATATCCCACATGTCCATATATCATGTTTCCAGTACCATAGGGTCCAAGGTTGAAGTTACGACCATAATCGTTATTTTGAAATACCCCATAGGCAGTAATTGCAGAACCATCTTCCCCAAGCGGAGCATCGTAAAAGGCATCGATAGCAAAAATATTGACATCTTCACCTTCTAAATTTCCTGCGCCATCCATGACCACTACCCCATTTTTGTGGTTCAAGAAACCAGCTCCTATGTTGAATACTTTTTTGCTCCCCAGATAAGTACCTACTTTGTAGGGAAGAAAGTTGGATTCTTCATCTAAGAACTGGTAGTCAAAATAGCCTTGAACTACCTTACCTGCTTCTCCAGAACCCAATAATTCACGACCACGGTACACTGCCCTGCCGTTTGGAGTTGGGTCGTTGGCCGCATCCAAGGTATTTGTAATGGCTTCGTTATAGGAAACGCGATATTGCAAACGACCTACACGGCCCTTTACATACACCCCCAAATGACGAGCGAATTGGTCGCTCAGGCCCAAAACCGCCCAAGACTGTCGGTTGTTGTCCAAAGTCATAAAGTTGAGGGTACTACTATTGTTCAAACGGGAAATTCCGTTCCAATAGTGGAGACCTGTTCCTGCATAAAAGTTTTTAGCGACCTTCCATTCACCCCAAAAGGCATGGTAAAACAATTGGGAGGCATCCCCTTGACCTGTTGGGCTAAGATTACTGCCATTTAAACTGTTCAACCCAAAATGGGATAAGATCAAGAATTTGTCATTCAACTGGGTAAAGGTCAACAAACGGGCTCGACGAACACTTAAATTGATATCACTTTGATCCTCTGATGCGTTGTCGTTGTACTGGGCCCAAAATTGTCCCCATGCGATCATACGAAGATATTTGGAGCCGTCTTCGTTAAAGTTAATTTTAAAACCCCCGGTATATTCGGTGTTTCCTTGTGAAAATGATTTGGGAATGAATAAAAGGCAAAATGCCATTCCAATTAGGATTTTCTTCATTTCAGTTTGGATGTTAGAGAGTTATGTGCTCTACGAACATCCTAAAAATTTGTTCTGAAATAAAAAACTATATATGTTTCCGTTAATTTTATATACTCAATCTTTGAAACGGTCCCATTTTATCAACATAAACTTATCGCCAAGCTCTGTGACCAGCTGCCCTGCCCCCTTTAGGTTTTCTGGATTCTGAAAGTATTTTTGAAGCTCGGTATGGTTCAAAATTTTGTAAGTGGGATGGTATTTGGAATTGTAGGGACGTTTTATATTATACTTTCGAACCCAATTCATTACCGAAACATGGGAAACGCCCAAAATACGTTCGATTTCACGATAGGTCAATCCCTCCAAATATAGCTGCAGCGCTTTGTTTACAAAATAATCGTCTATTTGTTTTCCCATTTTGGGAACCGTAAAATAATATCCGCAGCCCTTGCATTTAAAACGTTGTCTATCTTTAATGATTCCAGCTTTTGTAAACTCGGTGGAGGAACAATTTGGACAGCTTTCCATAACTGATATACTTAATTAGCATAAATATATCAATTTAGCTTTAAATATTTGTCATTTTCCTAACAATAAAAAAAGGGAATCGTTAAAATTCCCTTTAGTTTATTGGTCAGTCCATAAAATATGGTGGTTATTTTGCCAAATATGTAGTTACATTGGCAAGAATGCGTTCTTGAAGGTTAGAAATATCACTTTTCACAAATTTCTCTCCTGTGATATTTTCAAAAAGCTCGATATATCGATTGGAAACTGTTTCAATGTATTCATCCGACATTTCGGGAACAGTTTGCCCTTCCAATCCTTGAAAACCATTGGAAATCAGCCATTGTCGGACAAATTCTTTGGAAAGTTGTTTTTGGGCCTCTCCTTTTGCTTGGCGCTCTTCGTATCCCTCGGCATAAAAGTATCGTGATGAATCCGGAGTATGGATCTCATCGATCAATACAATTTTCCCATCTTTAGTTTTTCCGAACTCATATTTGGTGTCCACCAAAATAAGTCCTCTTTTAGCGGCTATTTCAGTTCCTCTTTGAAACAGTGCTCGGGTATATTTTTCCAAAACTTCATAATCCTCTTTGGAAACAATACCTCTTTTTAAAATATCTTCTTTGGAAATATCTTCGTCGTGGTCTCCCTTTTCAGCTTTGGTGGCTGGTGTAATTATAGGTTCTGGAAACTTGTCGTTTTCCTGCATCCCCTCAGGCATCGGCACACCACAAAGCAATCTTTTGCCCGCTTTATATTCACGTGCCGCATGACCGGACATATAGCCCCTAATCACCATTTCTACCTTAAAAGGTTCACAGGCCTCACCCACCGCTACGTTTGGGTCTGGAGTTGCCATCAACCAATTGGGAACAATATCTTCCGTATCTTTCATCATTTTGGTGGCTATTTGATTTAGGATTTGCCCCTTAAAAGGAATTCCCTTGGGCATAACCACATCAAAAGCGGATAGGCGGTCTGTGGCCACCATCACCAAAACATCATTTTCCAACGTATAAACTTCCCGAACTTTTCCCTTGTATACAGATTTTTGTCCAGGAAAGTCAAAATCTGTGGACATCAACGTATTCATTCCCATTTTTTAGAATTGATTTTGATGCTCAATATTCTTGTATGCGTCAATTACCTTTTTCACCAATCTGTGACGGATCACATCTTTATCATCCAAATAAATAATGCTGATGCCATCCACATCCTTTAAAATAAGGAGGGCTTCCTTAAGTCCAGAAATAACCCTACGTGGTAAATCGATTTGTCCCGGGTCACCCGTCAATAAAAACTTGGCGTTTTTCCCCATACGGGTCAAAAACATTTTCATTTGGGCGTGGGTAGTGTTTTGAGCTTCATCCAAAATCACAAAAGCATTGTCCAACGTACGTCCGCGCATAAAGGCCATTGGTGCTATCTGGATGGTGCCGTCCTCAATATATTTTTCCAATTTTTCAGCTGGAATCATATCCCGAAGGGCATCATATAAGGGCTGCATGTACGGATCTAATTTTTCCTTCAAATCCCCAGGTAGAAAACCAAGGTTCTCCCCTGCTTCCACTGCTGGACGGGTCAAAATAATTCGTCGCACCTGCTTTTCCTTTAAGGCTTTAACGGCCAAGGCCACACCAGTATAGGTTTTCCCTGTACCTGCAGGGCCAATGGCAAAAACCATATCATCCTTTTTGCAAGCATCCACCAACCTACGTTGGTTTGCAGTTTGTGCCTTGATCAATCGGCCGCTAACCCCATGCACCAAAACATCACCGCTTGTTGAAGAAGAAGTGTATTCTTCTTTGCTGGTACTCGTGAGTATTCGCTCGATCATGTTTTCGTCCAATTTGTTGTATTTGGCAAATTGTCCGGTAATCTCGTCGAATCTTTTATCGAACTCCTCTAAGAGCTCTTCATCGCCGAAAACCTTAATTTTGTTGCCCCGGGCCACTATCTTTAATTTTGGAAAGTACTTTTTCAGCAGCTCAATATTTGCATTTTGCTGCCCGAAAAATTCCTGAGGACTTATTTCCGTAAGTTCAATTACAAGTTCGTTCAAATAAAGTGAGGTGTTACAGTTATTTTGGAAGAATAATATTCTTTCTTTTTTAACTAATTTTACCAAACAAACTTAACCAAAAATCAATTTGAACAGGGAAAAACATATCAACAGTATTGCATGGCAATCATAACCTTAACTACAGATTTCGGCTATAAAGATCACTATGTAGGTGCTGTTAAGGGGGCTATACTGAGCAGTCTGCCCGATGCAAACATTGTTGATATTTCACATGCCGTTAGCCCGTTCAATGTTCAAGAATGTGCTTATATCCTTAAAAATGCCTATCCATCCTTTCCTAAAGGAAGTGTTCACGTAATTGGGGTGGATTCCGAAATTTCTCCTGAAAATGAACATTTGGTGGTGTATGTGGACGGACATTATTTTGTGGGTGCCAACAGTGGTGTGATTTCCTTGATCACTTCGGAAATGCAACCTGAACAAATTGTGGAAATCAACCTGCCCAATAGTGCTTCTGGCTCGTTTCCCTTGATGAACATTTTCATTCCCGTGGCCTGTCATATTGCCCGTGGAGGAAAATTGGAAGTGATCGGAAGACCTTTTGAAGGTTTAAAAGAACTTCGAGATTTTGAGCCTCGAATTATCAACGAGGGCAAAACCATTTCTGGCAATGTTATCTATATCGACAATTACGGGAATGTGGTCACCAATATTCAGAAAAGCTTGTTCGAAGCCTATCGTAATGGCCGTTCGTTTGAGATTATTGCCCGAACCACCAAAATTGGCGAAGTATATCAAAGTTATAACGGTATCATCAATTATAATTTAGACAGAAACCAGCGCAAAGGCGCCGGCGATGCCTTGGCATTGTTTAATTCGGCGGGCTATGTGGAACTGGCCATCTATAAAAGTGACCTGAATTCTGTCGGGGGTGCTTCGACCCTTCTCGGATTGAATTATCGGGACACGGTAACCATAAATTTCTTATAAATGCTCATCCGCATCGTAAAACTGACATTTAAACCCGAAAATATTCCTAGTTTTGAGCGAGTCTTTGACGAATCCAAAAATGGGATTTTGGCTTTTGAGGGCTGTAATATGGTGGAATTGTATCAGGATATTAATGATCCCTGCATATTTTTCACCTACAGTTTTTGGGACAAGGAAGCTGACTTGGAAAACTATCGGAAATCCGATTTTTTCAAGACGGTGTGGGGCAGTACCAAAAAATTGTTCGCCGACAAACCCGAAGCATGGAGCGTCAATAAAATTCAATCAACAAACCCATCTTAATGTTTGCAATTTTTAAGAGAGAGGTACGATCCTTTTTTACATCGCCCATCGGTTATTTGATCGTTGGATCGTTTTTATTGCTCAATGGACTCTTTTTATGGGTCTTTAAAGGAGACTACAATATTTTCGATTACGGTTTTGCCGATCTGAGCAACTTCTTCCTGTTGGCTCCATGGATTTTTATCTTTTTGGTACCGGCCATTACCATGAAAAGTTTTTCCGAAGAACGCAAAATGGGCACTTTGGAGCTTTTATTGATCAAACCCATTTCGGTCTGGAAATTGGTATTGGGCAAATTTTGGGGAGCTTTTCTGCTTTGCGTTATCGCTGTGATTCCAACCATTGTGTACGTTTTTGCCATCACAGATTTAGGAATCATAACTGGCAATTATGACCTTGGTGTGGTATTGGGCTCCTATTTCGGATTGCTTTTCTTGATCAGTTGTTATACGGCCATTGGAATTTTCGCCTCTACCCTTTCGGACAATCAAATCATTGCATTTTTGGTGGGCATTTTATTGTGTTTTATCATTTTTAATGGGTTTGATGCGGCTTCCTCGCTATTTCCAAATGGCGATACCCAACAATGGATTCAGGCCATGGGTGCCAAATCCCATTTTGATAGTATTGCACGTGGTGTTATCGACACCCGCGATTTGGTCTATTTTATTTCATTAACGCTGCTGTTTTGGTATCTCACCTTCGAACGCTTAAAACAATTGACACGCTAATGGGAAAGTATTTGTTATCCATCGTTAAGGCTCTGGTAGTTGTTGTTTTGCTCAACGTTGTAGCCAGTTTTTTATACACCCGACTCGATTTAACGGAAGACAAACGATATACCTTATCCGAACCTGCCATTGAGGTAGCCCAAAAATTTGATGGGCCTGTAATCGTCGATGTGTTGTTGGAAGGAAATATCCCCGCTGAATTTGCTAAACTGAAAACAGAAACCATTCAGTTATTGGAATCCTTCGAAGCAATAAACAGCAACATTCAATACAATTTGGTGGATCCGTTGGAAGATTCTGAAAACCCACAGGAAACAGTCGCCCAATTGCAAAGTTTGGGATTGCAACCTGCCAATGTCACTATTGAAGAAAATGGAAAAGTATCCAACGAAATGGTATTTCCATGGGCCATGGTCAATTTTAATGACCAAACGGTTCGTGTACCATTATTGAAGAACAAATTGGGCTCTTCTGCGGAGGAACGCATCAACAATTCAGTGCAGCAATTGGAATATGCCTTTGCGGATGCGTTTACCAAATTAAGCATCACTGATAAAAAAAGTGTGGCCGTCATCAAAGGGAATGGAGAGTTAAACGACGTTTATCTTGCGGATTATTTGACCACCATTCGGGATTATTACAATATTGGTGCTATTACGTTGGATTCGGTTACCACTAATCCACAACAAGTGCTTGACCAATTGAAAAACTTTGATCTTGCCATTGTTGCCAAACCCACAGAAGCTTTTACCGACCAGGAAAAATATGTAATGGACCAATTTATGGTTCAAGGAGGGAAATCCATTTGGATGGTAGACCAGGTGGCCATGGAAATGGACAGCATTTATGCTGGTGGAGGTACGGCCTTTGCCATTCCAAGAGAGTTGAACTTAAAAGATCTGTTCTTTAAATATGGGGTTCGTATCAACACTGTTTTGGTGAACGATCTCTATTTTACTCAGATTGTTTTGGCCTCGGGTGAGGGAAATGATTCACAGTACAACCCCTTACCATGGTTTTATTATCCGATGGTAATTTCGAAGAACAATCACCCTATCAACACCAATATTGAAGCGGTTCGGTTACAATTTACCAGCCCGATGGATCTCTTGGAGAACGATTATCAAAAAACCGTGTTGCTTCAAAGTTCACCTTTGTCCAAAACAGATGGTGTACCTCGACAAATCAGTTTGGATATGATCAATCAACAACCCGACCAAACCACCTACAACAATGGCAATTTACCATTGGCGGTATTGATCGAGGGGAATTTCACTTCCATGTACAAAAATCGAGTGAAGCCCTTAAAGCTTCAAAATACCTTGGAGAATGGATCTGAGAACAAAATGATCGTGATCTCTGATGGAGATATCATCAAAAACCAACTTCGGAATGGCAGACCTCTGGAATTGGGATTTGACAAATGGACCAGTAACTTTTACGGCAACAAGGAATTTTTGGTAAACAGCACCAATTATTTGTTGGACAACACTGGGCTTATTAACATTCGAAACAAAAAGGTTTCCATCCCATTGTTGGACGTGAAGAAAATTGCGGAACAAAAAACCAAATGGCAGCTCATAAATATTGGTCTTCCATTAGTGTTGACCATCATTTTTGGGGTGTTTTTTGGGTTTTACCGAAAGCGGAAATTCAGCACCTAAGTGTTGATAATTTTGTTTCTTTACTTAGACCTTTTAAAATATATTTGCTTTAATCTAATCCAAAGGCCTATTTTCAGGTAATTTCAACCCAATAGGCATAAATACTAAAGGCTTTCTTTGATGAAGTTTATCGTATCCAGTACATATTTACTAAAACAACTACAGGTTTTGGGAGGAGTTATCAACAATAGTAACACCCTGCCCATTCTGGACAATTTTTTGTTCGATCTAGACAAAACACAGCTTACCGTTTCGGCTTCCGATTTGGAAACAACCATGAGTACCGTGCTTGAAGTGGACTCCGACTCCGAAGGTACCATTGCGGTTCCTGCACGTTTGTTGTTGGATACCTTAAAAACATTTCCGGAACAACCTTTGACTTTTGTTGTTGAGGATAACAATACGGTGGAGATAAGTTCCAATCACGGTAAATATGCTTTGGCCTATGCCGATGGTGCTGAATTTCCAAAAGCGGTGGAAGTATCAAATCCGAGTTCCACTACCCTTTTAGGCGATATATTGGCAACGGCCATCAACAAAACCATTTTCGCAGCAGGAAACGATGATCTTCGCCCTGTAATGAGTGGCGTATTTTTCCAGTTTTCTCCGGAGAACCTGACCTTTGTTGCGACCGATGCACACAAATTGGTAAAATATCAACGTCAGGATGTGTCCGCGTCCCAAGTGGCAGAATTCATTATGCCGAAAAAACCATTGACCCTTTTAAAAGGGATTTTGGCCGGGTCTGAATCTGAGGTTACCATTGAATACAACGATAGCAATGCTAAATTTAGCTTTGACAATACCGAATTGATTTGCCGATTGATTGATGGGAAATATCCTAATTACGAAGCGGTAATTCCAAAAGAGAACCCTAACAAATTGACCATCTCCAGAAACCAATTCTTGAGTTCGGTGCGTAGGGTTTCTATTTTCTCCAACAAAACCACACATCAAATCCGTCTTAAAATTGCGGGTGCAGAATTGAATATTTCTGCGGAGGATGTGGATTACAGCAACAAAGCTGAGGAAAGATTATCATGCTCCTACCAAGGTGATGATATGCAGATTGGTTTCAACTCAAGATTCTTGGTAGAAATGCTCAACAATTTGACATCCGATGATGTTTCTTTGGAAATGAGCTTACCAAACAGAGCTGGTATCTTAACCCCAATTGATGGTTTGGATGAAGGGGAAAACGTGACCATGTTGGTAATGCCGGTAATGCTGAACAATTAAATAACTACTCAACCATACTTAAAAAGCCGAAACAATTGTTTCGGCTTTTTTTTAGTTTATAAATCTGATGGTCATAAAATTAGAAGGCGATTCCCCGTTTGCAGCTCGTACAGCATTCACTATTGGTAACACAAATCCCAATATTCCAGTTGCGATAAGCCCCAATATGCCCAATCCTAACAATAAAATAGCTGGAATACTTACGATGATGTACAGTATCAAGCTCAGTTGAAAGTTGATTATCGACTTTCCATGTTCATCCATTCCTTCAACCCGATCTTTAGAAGATAACCAAATAATCAAAGGAACAATTAGGCTCCCAAAGCCTATAACGTAACCCAACAGTTGGGTCAGGTGCGTGATGGCAAGCAACGTATTGTCCGTTCTAACCAATTTTTCATTAATAACTTCCATTTTTGATTGATTTTGATGATTCATCTCATTAGTATACAAATTTCCAAAAATGTTACATACGGCAGCTAATTTGTACTTTTGTGCCCATGTCGCATACAGATAACATTGTAGCTTTGGCAACAGCTTCTGGAACAGGTGCCATTGCCGTGATTCGGGTTTCGGGACCAGATGCCATTAGCCTTACGGATTCCGTTTTTAAATCCATTAAGGGCAAAAGTCTGTCCAAACAAAAAAGCCATACCATACATTTAGGGCATATTGTGGACGATTCCAAAATTTTGGATGAAGCTTTGGTGTCCATTTTTAAAGGACCTCACTCCTATACAGGTGAAAATGTGGCTGAAATATCTTGTCACGGTTCTCCTTATATCCAACAGCAAATTATCCAATTATTATTGCGCAATGGATGCCGAAATGCCTCCGCGGGTGAATTTACTTTGAGAGCATTTTTGAATGGTAAAATGGATTTGAGTCAGGCTGAAGCCGTGGCCGATTTGATAGCCAGTGACAGCGAAGCGGCACATGATATCGCCATGCAGCAGATGCGAGGAGGTTTCAGTAACGAAATTCAAAAATTGCGCGAAGAACTACTAAATTTTGCCTCATTGATCGAGTTGGAATTGGATTTTTCTGAGGAAGATGTAGAGTTTGCTGATCGTACCCAGTTTAATCAACTATTGAATCGGATCAGTGAAGTACTTAAGAAATTGATTGATTCATTCGCACTTGGAAATGTGATCAAACATGGGATTCCTGTAGCTATTGTTGGGCAACCCAATGTGGGTAAATCCACTCTTTTAAATGCGCTTTTGAATGAAGAAAGAGCTATTGTAAGTGAAATTGCAGGGACCACCCGCGATACTGTAGAAGACCACATCAGCATAAAAGGCATAAATTTTCGATTTATTGACACCGCTGGTATCCGCGAAACCGAAGATGTAGTCGAGAAAATTGGCATTGAACGGACTTTTGATAAAATTGAAAAAGCCCGACTTATTATTTATTTATTTGATGGGATGGATTTTGATACCAATGAATTGAAACAAATCCAAACCCGTTATCCGAACAAGCAATTGTTACCTATCTGCAATAAAATGGATTTGCTAAACGAATCTCAAATTGAAAAGATTAAACTTGAAATTCCAAATGTGCTGTTTCTTTCGGCCAAGTTTAAAAATGGAATTGCAGAACTGGAAGCAAAACTATTATCCCTTGTCGATTCAGGTGCATTGAGTGGGGATAGCACCATTATCAGCAATAGCAGACATTATGATGCCCTGCTAAAAGCTCTTGAAGAAATCCAAAAAGTGAAGGAAGGGATGGATATGGAGCTTTCCAGTGATTTAATGGCCATTGATATTCGCCAAGCTTTATATCACTTGGGAGAAATCACAGGAAGCGTTACCACAGATGACCTTTTGGGTAATATTTTTGCCAATTTTTGCATCGGAAAGTAAATCGACATCCAATACAAAAATTGGCAATTAGTTACTGTTATTTTTTGAATTCAAAGGTTCCTGAACTCAATTCAAAAACCTCAACATCAATGCCATTTCGTTCTTCGGTTCCTTTATAAGAAACACCTTCCATGGCAATTGTACTTGCATCTAAATCCATTGGCAAATAGAGTGTTGCTTTGGTATTGGCTGGCACAGTTGCACTATAAGAAGTCATATTGCCCGCTCCATCCGAAGTCCAACTACTATAAATTTTACCGTAATTGGAATCGTAACTTCCGGACAAAGATTCAAATGACCCCGCCACTTGGGGTTGAAGTACAAAATTCTTGTATCCTGCTTTACCATTTCCATGATCTGTGGTTATTCCCAATTGGAATTCATACATCCATTGGCCCACCGCACCCAAAGCAAAGTGGTTGAATGAATTCATTCGGTTTTCATTGTTTTCCTTAAAGGCTGCCTTAAAACCGTTCCAACGCTCCCAAATTGATGTTGCGCCTTTGGTCACCGGATACAACCACGAAGTATAATCCGTACTGGAAAACAATTTATAGGCCTCATCTACCTTACCTCCTCTACTCAATGAGGGCAAAATATTCGGCGTTCCAGAAAAACCTGTTGTAATAGTGTAGGGCAAGAAATCTTCGGTAACCTGTTCAGTGTTCATTCCAAAACCGCCCAATGGCCCTTGTCGACTCGGATACACCACACGTGTACCATCTGCCGTTGTGTTACTGGTGGATGGTTCGGCTACCAAACCTGCCAACAATGCTTCCGCCTTGGGCTTGTTTTCGTCGCTGAACACATTAAAATTAAGAGGTGTGGCATAGGAAGATTGTGAATGCACTATAAATCCTTGAAGGTTTCTGGTTCTTCCCGAATCAGGATCCACAAACAATTGGTTCCATTCCGCTTTGGCAAGTTGATGACGATCACTCAATATCTTTGCATACTCAGATTCTCCAATGGCATCCGCCATAATAGAAGTTACTTCCATCATGTAAATATATATGGCATTGTTCACCAACTCCGCAGGGGTATTGTTGTCCATGGCCAACCAATCTGCAAGTCCAGTAGTTTTTGAAGATAAATGCGAGTATTCCGCACTAAAATCATAATGATCCATCCCATCCAACCATAAACGCATGGTCTGCATATTTTCTTTGATCACTTTAGTGTCGCCATATTGCACATACAATTGCCAAGGCACCATACACACGGCAGCAGCCCATGTTGTGCCATCGGCAAAAGTAGTATCATCGGACATATTGTAGGTTGGAACCGTACTGCCAATCCCGCCTGCAGCTTCGGTATCACTTCCTACTCCTTGATCATCCCGCAAAGCCACCATCCATTGTCTAAAGAAATTATAAGTGTCAGAATTATAGGTTCCTGTTCGGGTATAGGCCTGTGCATCACCGGTCCATCCCATTCGCTCATTACGCTGTGGACAGTCGGTAGGCAAAGTGAAGAAATTACCCAATTGGCTACGTTGAATATTTTTAAAGAGTTGATTGGCCAATTCTCCAGTAGTGCCATCCGAAGTTGAAGCCAAATATGTTCCTGTTGGTAATTTGTCCGAAGAAAGCGAAAGACCGACCACATTATCTAAAGGCAATGCTCCCTTATGATTTGGCAATGTGATCTGAATATATTGGTATCCTCTAAATGTAGTTCTTGGTTGAATTGTGGTTTGACCCTCTCCTTTCGCTATATAAAAATCGGTGGCCATTGCAGCTCGGTAATTTTCGGTTAAAATACGTCCTGCAACCCCCTTACCCTTTTCATAGCCGTACATTTCGATATATTGTGGTTCATCCCCCTCCAAACCGGGATACAACTGCTCCCCGTATCGCAAGACCACCGTATCTCCTTTTTTGAGCCATCCCTCAGGCACGGTAATCGAGGGCACTCCCACCATGTTCACACCCATATTGTAAGTATAGGTGGTTTCATCCTCACTATGGATTTCCATGACGTCTTTCGCCTTTAACTGTTCCACAACACGAACAGGGTTGTCGTAGCGGGAAACAATATCAAAATCTATCCAATCTCTTGGTTGTACCACCTCTGCCGCAGTCCAATTTGAATCATCATATGCTGCAGTGGTCCATCCCAACACATCCCCATTTACAGCAATATTTTCTTCTTTGAGAGCATTATAGCGCTCTCCCTGAAAAAAGCTCCCGTATTCCACAGGGCCATTAGTATAGATTTTCCATGATTCTGGGTTGGATACGACAGTTTGTTCGCTTCCGTCCTCATACGATACCACCAATTTGGTCAATAAGCCCTCGGTATCCCCAAAAAAGTTGAAATTTCCCGGAGTGTACGTCATATATCCAGTATACCAACCCGGAAAAATAAGTGCCCCAATAGCATTTTCTCCTTGCTGAACATTTTGGGTAACATCGTAGGCAAAATACCCCAAGGTTTCGCGAAATTGGGTAGCCCCAGGAGCAAACCAGTCCTCTCCTATTCTTTTTCCATTAATGTACACCTCATTAGATCCCATGGAGGTCACATACAATTTTGCCTTAGCAATTTTTTTATCCTGAGTGTTAAAACTGGACCTCAACATAGTTGCAGAACCAAAACTTGGGTCTGCATAATCAATTATGGATTTATCCGAATTATTGCTTACCTCAATACTTCCATCGGGCTTTACCGAAACGCCATCAAGGCCATCAAAGAGCGCATATGTGGCCCCGGTTTCCTTTGCAAAAAGGGTATTGTTCCCAGGATTGCTCTTTCCAGAATTTAAAATCTTATAGTCCTTAAAAATCACCTTACTACCAGGTTCGGAGGCAAAACCAATGGAATTAATGTGTGGATAGGTCAAGTAATTGCCTCCTCCATCGGTTCCAGTAACATTGAACCCATAGTTCCTGAATTGCGGAGGAATTGGATTATTGGGGTCATCTGGCTCCAAAAGTAAAGTTTCGCCATTGATCTTGATCAGAATATTACTGGCATTTACATTGATTTTAAAAGTGTTGGAGTTAAATTTATTAGCAGAAGTAAGCAATTGGTTGATATTGCTTCCCGGATAGTTTGCCTTTGAAATCGTCATATAGGGAGTTTCCGGCGAATCCTCTTTGGCAAACCCTACACGATACAAGTGGATGGCTGCACCCTTGGCTGTCCCTACTCCAGAAACATCTATTTGGATGCGTAGATAATTTTCCCCCTCTGCGTTATTGATGTTTTGAAACTTATCATTGAACCTAAAATCGTTCGCTCCAATAACCAATGATGCAGTGTTTCCCTCTACAATCTGAATGTCGGTTTCCACATCAAACAATATGGCCGAAGCGGCATCCAATGTCAACGAATTGGTTCCAATAAATTGTGCCCCGTCCCAAGCCGCCATTTCCGGATTCATTAAACCGGTTTCAAAACTTGATGTGTGGGTATAGCTTTTTCCATCTACATCCCAAACGGTCAACTCCCATTTGTAATCAGATTCTGCCTCCAAAGCCTTGCCTTGATAAGCAATATTATTGGACAAACCACTTTCAACTTTTCCACTATCCCAAACATTGGTTCCGTCTGCCTTTGCAACTTTAATTTGATAAGCCAATTGTTCTTGACCTATTTTTTCGGACTTCATTTGCCAACCGAACAAAGGATTTTCATCTTCAATAGCCAAGGGCTGAACGGCATAACCAACCCTTAAGTTTATAATTTCTGCGCTGGACGAACTGCATGAAGCAAATAATAAAAGGCCGACCCAAAATAAGGCAGGGAATACTCTGGAAAGTAATTTCATCGTTGTTGTTTGTTAGTTTTAGTGCACCCTTTCTCAAAAAATTGTGCAAAATTTTGAGTGGATAATTTGTTGGGCATTACCAATAATAATGGCCCATAAGGCTAATATAACAGGATACGCCTTGCATTCCGTTCTGCACTGTTCTGAGGCAATTCCTGCATTGCCGCTAAGAAAGTTAGTATTTTATCTACAAAGAATTACGCTGAATCACATGAAATGGATTATCTGTGTAAATGGGCTGATTGTTCAGGATAATCTCAGCTGCTTTTTTTCCCAAGTTTTCAAAATCTGTGGAGATCACGGTAATACCATCCAATAGTATTTCCTTTAGTGGATTTTCATTGTAAGAGATGATTCCCACATCCTTACCAAGTTCAAATTGGGACTGTTTTATTTTTTTGATCAGCGTGACCAAATCGTTTTCCTTTAGGTTGATGTATACCGTTTCTTTTTCAATTTCACTGGTTTCGATCTCTTCAATGAATCCAAATTCATAGGCATACTGTCCACAGAATTTTATGAAGCCTTTTTTTATTTCTAAAGGATGATAGGTCTTTTGCCGCAACAATAATTTGATCTGTTTATACTTTCTAAGTTTAGGGTTCAATTCCACCAGAGCAGAATAAATATCGTTTTCAAAATCTTGATAAATACACGAAACTTTATCCGTTAAACCGTCCAAACGCTTGTCCAGAACAATCAACTTTTCAAACGGAATTTCTTCCTTTATAAAATTGAGCACATCATCCCCTCCCTCCTCAAAATGACTGATGATCACATAGTGTGTATAGGCATAGGAACGTTTTTTGGAATCTAAGATCAGCTCCTTAAAATGTCGGTAATTGTTTTCATAAATAAAGAAGTCAATCGTAGCATTGTCGCCCAAGGTTTGGGCAAATGCATCGTAAATGATCTTTTTGTGCGGGCTCAATTTATTGAACAACAAAAAGACTTTTGCCCTTAAATCCAATTGATCCTTTTTTATGTAGTACCCTTTCCCAGGAACCGAAACAATAATTTTATTTTTCTTTAAATGATCGTAGGCCCTTACGACGGTATCACGGGATATATCAAATTCGATCAACAGCTCATTTACAGAAGGTAAGCGATCGTCCATTTTTATTTTACCATTCTCGATGGCCGCTAAAATAGAGTCCACAATCTGCTTGTACTTAGGTACTTTAGATTCTTCTTTTATGTCTATTAATCGTAACATTTTAGTAATTTAAATGGCTTAATTGCCTAACAGTGCAGAACACTTAATAGAATTTGGGTAATTACATTTACCAGCAATAATAAAAAAAATATTTGATGGGGATTAAGACTTTTAAACATGTAGATTATTTGTGGGACGAACAAAAAGCCCTTGAACTTGGCGATGACCAAGTGGCTCTTTTCCTGTATCGGTCCAATATTCTAGGGGCTGATCTAAGAATCACAAATTATGGTGGAGGGAACACCAGTTGCAAAACCATAGAAAAGGACCCTCTTACCAATGAGGAGGTAGAAGTAATGTGGATCAAAGGGTCCGGAGGAGACATCGGAACCCTGACCCGTTCAGGAATTGCAGGTCTTTATACCGAACGATTACGAAATTTAAAGAAAGTCTACAAAGGATTATTTGATGAAGACAGAATGGTTGGCCTTTTTAACCATTGTATCTATGATTTGGACAGTCGCGCCCCATCTATCGACACGCCATTGCACGGATTACTTCCCTTTAAACATATAGATCACCTTCACCCAGATGCCCTGATTGCCGTAGCCGCTGCAAAAGACAGTGAGCAAGTGACCAAAGAAATTTGGGGAGACACCATGGGTTGGGTACCTTGGCAAAGACCAGGTTTTGACCTAGGGCTTCAATTGGAAAAATGCTTGAATGACAATCCTGGAATACGTGGAATTGTTTTGGGAAGCCACGGGCTATTCACTTGGGGAGATACTTCATTTGAATGCTATATCAATAGTTTGGAGGTAATTGAAATGGCCTCTGATTATATTGAGAAAAAAATCAAGGAGAAAGGCAGTGTGTTTGGCGGACAAAAAGTGCAGTCATTGCCTGCTAATAAACGTAAAGAAAAAGCGGCACAATTGATGCCATTGCTTCGTGGTCTTTGTTCTTCCGAAAAAAGAATGATCGGTCATTTTACCGACGCCGATGTTGTAATGGAGTACATCAACAGCAACGATTTGGAGAAATTGGCCCCGATGGGAACCTCCTGTCCCGATCACTTTTTACGAACAAAGATTCAACCTTTGGTCTTGCAATTAAGTCCAGACCAAGATTTGAGCGATTCGGTTGAAATTTTAAAACAATTGAATCCAGCATTTGAACAATACCGAAACGAATACAAAGCATACTACGAGAACTGCAAGCGAGACAACAGTCCCGCAATGAGAGACCCTAACCCCGTTATCATTATTTATCCAGGGGTAGGAATGTTCAGTTTTTCAAAGGATAAGCAAACCACCCGTGTGGCAAGTGAATTCTACATCAATGCCATCAACGTAATGCGAGGCGCAGAAGCCATTACTTCTTACACTTCCCTACCGAGACAAGAGGCTTTTGATATTGAATATTGGTTGCTGGAAGAGGCAAAATTGCAACGTATGCCAAAAGAAAAACCATTGTCCAGAAAAGTAGCTTTGGTTACTGGAGCAGGAGGTGGAATCGGAAAGGCCATTGCAGATAAAATGGCTGAACATGGCGCAAATGTGGTATTGACCGATATCGCCAAAGATCGCTTGAAAGAAGCTGTTGAAACCTACAAAAGGGATGTTGCCAGCTATGCTGTTTGCGACGTTACCAGTTCAGAATCCATTGCAGAAGCTTATAAATCTGCCTGCCTGGAGTTTGGTGGTGTGGATATTGTAATTCACAGTGCAGGTTTAGCGATTTCAAAACCGTTGGAAGAAACCACCGAAAAGGATTGGGACATACTTCAAAATGTATTGGTAAAAGGTCAGTTCGAACTCTTTAAACAAGGGGTCGAAATTATGAACCAACAGGATTTGGGAGGCGACATCATCAGTATTGCAAGTAAGAATGGATTGGTATCTGGACCAAACAATGTCGGTTATGGTACTGCCAAAGCTGCACAACAACACATGGTACGACTTCTTGCGGCGGAATTGGGCGGAAAAGGAATCCGTGTAAACACCGTAAACCCTGATGGAGTTATTGTAGGCAGTAAAATCTGGGAAGGTGATTGGGCCGAAGGACGTGCAAAAGCTTACGGTATTTCTGTGGACGAATTGCCTGCTCACTACGCAAAAAGAAACCTGCTAAATGAAATTATTTATCCAGAAGATATAGCCAATGGGGTATTTGCCCTAGTCGGTATTTTGGATAAGAGCACAGGTAATATTATTAATGTTGACGGAGGAATGGCCAACGCCTTCGTAAGATAACTAAGAGTTGGTAAAGTTTAGTTAAATTCAGGGAGCTGCAGGCCATCCATGGTCTGCAGTTTTTAAAGTTTAGACCACCCTATGATCATTGATAAGGAACAAATAGCATCACAAAATCAAAATAATTTAGACCAGCATAATTTACGGTTCAATTTCACGGCAAATTCCCTCATCCAAAAAGGGGTTGATGTGGACAGCATCATCAAAAAAGTGAGCGACTTTCAAGTTGCCATTCCCAGTTGGGCTTTGGGAGCAGGAGGAACTCGATTTGGTCGATTCTCTTTTTATGGAGAACCAGGAACCTTGGAACAAAAGATTGAAGATGTTGGTTTGATCCATGCGTTGACCCAATCCGCTGGTGCCATTTCATTGCACATTCCTTGGGATGTTCCCGAAGATGCCGCAAAAATAAAGTCACTTACAAAATCGTTGGGACTTCAGTTTGATGCGATGAACTCCAACACCTTTCAAGATCAACCTGACCAAGAACATTCCTACAAATATGGATCGCTTTGCAGTACGGACGATAATGCCCGTCAACAAGCCATTCAACACAATATCGATGTTATTAAATTGGGAGAACAATTAGGTTCCAAAAGTTTGACCGTTTGGTTGGCCGATGGTTCGAGTTTTCCTGGACAGAACAATTTTCAAACGGTTTTAAAAAATACACAGGACAGTATAAAGCAGATTTACGCAGAGCTTCCTGAAGATTGGAAGCTCTTTATCGAATACAAACCCTACGAGCCTTATTTCTACAGCACGGTGATCCAAGATTGGGGCACTTCTTTTATGTTGGCCAACGAGTGTGGACCAAAAGCCTACACTTTGGTGGATTTGGGGCATCATTTACCCAATACCAACATTGAGCAGATTGTAGCCACTTTGATGCTAAAAGGCAAATTGGGCGGTTTCCATTTTAATGATAGTAAGTACGGAGACGATGATCTTACCGTAGGCAGCATCAAACCCTATTCCCTATTCTTGATTTTTAATGAGTTGGTATATGGAATGGAAAACAATCCGCAAAACCCTTACCCAGCTTGGATGATCGATGCAAGTCACAACCTTAAGGATCCATTGGAGGATTTGATGCAATCTTTGGAAGCCATTAATTCAGCATACGCAAAAGCATTGTTGGTGGATCAGGAAGCACTTCGTGAAGCGCAACGTAATCATGACGTTACTTTGTGCCAAGAGATTTTGCAAGAAGCGTACCTTACCGATGTGCGTCCGTTGCTGGAAAAAGCAAGAGTCTTAAACGGGGGAGCCATAAATCCATTGCAAGCCTATCGTCAAATGGATGTTAGAAACAAATTGGTGGACGAACGAGGAAAACATTCAATGGCAACAGGACTATAATAAAAGTATAATGGGGAAAGATGTAATTGCGGTTTTTGATATCGGAAAGACCAATAAAAAGTTTTTTCTTTTTGATATGGACTTTAAAGAGGTCCATCGAGATTACACCTTCTTGGAGCCTATTGTTGATGAAGACGGTCATTCCACCGAAAATTTGGTCGAGCTTCAAAAATGGATCAAGTCCACGTTTCACAACATTCTCAAGTCAAAAGATTACAATGTTACTGCCGTAAATTTTTCATCCTACGGGGCTAGCTTTGTGCATTTGGACGATATGGGCAATGTAGTGACTCCATTATATAACTACACAAAACCAATTAAAGGAGAGGTTGTAGACCAATTCTATGAAAAATATGGTCCTGAAATCACATTCAGCAGGGAAACAGGGACCACAAAAGAGGGCATGCTCAATTCTGGGATTCAACTCTATTGGTTGAAACATGAAAAACCCGAGCTATTCTCTAAAATTAAATGCTCCCTACATTTACCACAATATCTAAGCTATTTGTTTACAGGAATTCAAGTGAGTGAATATACCAGCATAGGTTGTCACACCGCACTTTGGAATTACGAGAAACAAGATTACCACGATTGGGTGTACCAAGAGGGCATCCATAAAATCTTGCCTCCCATTGTTGATACGGGAACGAGCATCAACACCAAACTCATGGGGCACAAACTTAAAATTGGCGTTGGAATTCATGATAGTTCCTCTGCCCTATTGCCCTACATTAGAAGCATCGATAAAAAATTCTTGCTGCTCTCCACAGGAACTTGGAGCATTGCCCTAAATCCGTTTTCCAAAGAACTTTTGACGCAAGAGGATACTGCTTCCAATTGCATCAACTATATGCGTATCAATGGGGAACCCGTAAAAGCCGCACGTTTGTTTTTGGGGAACGAATACAATGAAAAAATAAAGGAATTGGCCCTACTTTTTGGGGTTTCCGAAGACCATCACAAATCCGTGGCTTTCGATCCAGTGCTTCATCAAAATCTACAGGACAATTTCAAGCATAAGTTCCGATGGACAAGTCTAGACGTTCAAAGTCCAGATGACCTTGCTCCTATGGAATTTCAAAACTATGAGGAAGCTTATCACCAATTGATGATGGAATTGGTAGAACTTCAAATTGAAAGCATCCAACGAGCGATTGGCGATGATAAAATAAAGCAATTGTACATTGATGGTGGATTTACCAACAATCAAATTTTCGTGGAATTGTTGGCTAGAGGATTCAAAGGAATGAAAGTAAAAACTACCGATGCTTCCTTGGGTTCTGCCCTTGGTGCAGCCATTGTTATTTCCGATGTTGAATTGGACCAAAAATTTCTAAAAAATAACTATGCCCTAAAAAAGCACAGACCCTTAATTATAAATTAATATGGCCCTAAGTTTTGATACCCGATACCCTTCCGTAGATGACCTAAGGGATAAAGCACAAAAAAGAATCCCTCGCTTTGCCTTTGAATATTTGGATGGCGGATGTAACGAAGACATCAACCTACACCGAAATACATCAGAACTCAGGGAGATTACTCTTAAACCTAGGTACATTAAAGATTTTAAGGGTTCTACGCTCAAAACTACCCTTTTTGGACATGAGTACGATGCCCCTTTTGGGGTTGCTCCAGTGGGATTGCAAGGCTTAATGTGGCCCAATTCGCCAGAAATTTTGGCAAAGGCCGCCCATAAGCACAATCTTCCTTTTATCCTAAGTACTGTAACAACTATGGATATTGAAAGAGCCAGTGAATTAACGGAGGGTAAAGCATGGTTTCAATTGTACAATCCTGCCGAAGATGAGGTTCGCTTTGACATCATTGATCGTGCGGCTGCCGCAGATTGCCCTGTTTTGGTCTTACTTTGTGATGTGCCCACTTTCGGATACCGACCACGGGATTTTAAAAACGGTTTGGCACTGCCTCCTAAAATGACGCTGAACAATATTCTTCAAATTTTGGGCAAACCCAATTGGGCCATTCAAACCCTAAAACATGGGATTCCCACTTTTGAAACGCTAAGACCCTACACTCCCGAAGGACTCAACCTAAAACAATTGGGCAAATTCATGGATAAAACCTTTTCGGGCCGATTGAACGAAGAACGTATCAAACCCATTCGAGATAGATGGAAAGGTAAATTGGTATTGAAAGGCGTAGCATCCGAAGAAGATACCGAACAAGCCATTCGATTGGGCTTTGATGGCATTATTGTCTCCAACCACGGCGGAAGACAACTGGATGCGGGAGAATCTACCATTGCACCTTTAAGCCGAATCGCTGCCAAATACAAAGACCAAATCACTGTAATGATGGATAGTGGTATGCGCTCTGGCCCAGACATGGCCCGTGCATTGGCATCGGGAGCGGAATTTACCTTTATGGGGCGCTCTTTTATGTATGGAGCAGCTGCCATGGGCAAAAAAGGCG
Source organism: Allomuricauda sp. NBRC 101325 (assembly GCF_030268205.1). GTDB lineage: Bacteria > Bacteroidota > Bacteroidia > Flavobacteriales > Flavobacteriaceae > Flagellimonas. The sequence goes on along the minus strand of NZ_BSQF01000003.1, from coordinate 129,217 downwards.
GCGACCACACCATGACCATTTTAAAAGTTCAGCTACAACAAATTATGGATCAATTGTGCTGCGAGAATATCCAAGACTTGCAACAACATTTGATTAAGAAATAAAACTCAAGCACAAACAAACACAAGCACAAGCACAAGCACAAGCACAAGCACAAGCACAAGCACAATAAATTAACTTAACAAACCAAACCACATGAGCCAATATAACATTGAAGAGGAAATCGAAGAAATCGCAGGCGGTGAATTCGAAAGAGAACCTGTACCCGCGTCCAAATTAAAATCTTGGAAAAGCTTTTTGGGGATGTATGCTGGCGAACATGCTGCAGGAACAGAATTTGTAATTGGCCCTCTATTCTTAACTACTGGGGTAAGTGCCTTCGATTTGATTATTGGGTTACTCCTTGGAAACCTTTTGGCGGTCTTGAGTTGGCGTTTTCTAACCGCTGAAATTGCCGTAAAATACAGGTTGACCCTTTATTATCAATTGGAAAAAATAGTGGGTAAAAAATTGGTCATTGGTTACAATTTGGCCAATGGTATTTTATTTTGCTTCCTCGCAGGAGCGATGATAACCGTATCTGCCACCGCAGTTGGAATTCCATTTAATATGGAAATGCCCAAATTAACCGACACCATGCCCAACGGAATCACTTGGATTGTTATCGTATTGGTTATCGGCGCTGTGATTTCCATAATTGCGGCCAAAGGCTATGAAATGGTATCCAAGGCGGCCAATTATATGGCCCCCATAATTGTGTTGGCTTTTTTGGCCAGTGGTATTGTGGCATTACGCGATTTGGAGGTGCACAGTTTTTCTGATTTTTGGAATATCTGGGGGGAAGGAAGTGAACCTTTTCCTGGACAAATAAAATATACTTTTTGGCATGTGGCTATCTGGTCTTGGTTTGCCAATGCAGCCATGCACGTAGGGATGTCTGATCTATCCGTTTTCAGGTTTGCCAAAAAAGCCAGTTCTGGTTGGACCACAGCTGCAGGAATGTATGTAGGGCATTATATGGCTTGGATTGCCGCAGCTTTGCTCTATGCTGTTTATCTAAAATCCCCAGAGGCCCAGGCTACCTTGGCCAGTGGGAGCGCTCCAACCGTTGCCCCAGGCCCCTTGGCCTACAACGCTTTGGGCATTTTTGGTGCCATTGCCGTGGTTTTGGCTGGTTGGACAACTGCAAACCCAACTATTTATAGGGCTGGTTTGGCTTTTCAGGCGATTATTCCAAAAACATCGACCTTTTGGGTAACCATAATTGCAGGTAGTGTAGCCACTTTGGCCGGTTTGTTCCCAGCCTTTGCGATGAAACTTTTGGATTTTGTTGCCCTTTATGGATTCATTTTGGCACCTATGGGAGCCATCATCGTATTTGAGCATTTTTATGGTAAAAAGGCCAATATTATAATAGATTATGCCGAAAAAATGAATGTAAAGTTCAATAGGGCCGTATTTTGGGCTTGGGCCATCAGTTTTGGACTTTGTTATTTTGTATCCATAACTTTCGACGTATTCTTATCGTTTATGACATTACCTGCGTGGTTGTTATGCGGTGGATTGTTCTTGTTAATGTCGAAAAAACAAGCTAAGGCCAATTAAAATATGAAAGGTAAAATTTTCTCTTGCCTTTCATACAATTTTCACAACAAACAGTACATTTTTTAACTGACCTCCAAAGCTTTGTAATCAAATATTTGCTATACTTGTAAGTAACACTCCCATACTAACATGCGTTTTAGCGAATTACCAAAGCAGCCAAGTATTCTTGTATCCTATTGGAACGTAGGTAAATTGCTTTTTGGTGCCTTGCTTCTCTTTATGTTGGAGACGTACGTGTATTATATTTTTTTCGAAAAAGCTTTGGCAAAGAATTCGCTTGTATGGATTGTTTTCTGGTTTGGCTCTGTTTTATTTGCCTTTACCCATATTTTCTTGGTAATGATGGATATCTGGTCGAGAATTCAAAATTACAAGCGATTTAAGGACCACTTGTTCGACCACGGATTCTCTCCTAAAATTGCCGATTACTATAAAGGCAGTAAGTGTCAGCGAATGGCTTTACATACAGCCGCGAAGGAATTGGGCATGGAGGATAAAATGCAGAACCATTTTGCAAAGTCCGGGATCAAATGGTATCATTTTATACCTCAATTTATGATCCAAGACCCCTTATTTTTATTTCGAAAACATTTTTGGTCCAGAACTTTTTTAGAGAAATATTACAAACCCAAATACCAATATCGAACCGCCCAAAAATCAAACGCCACCCATGTTAAAGGCTACCCGGTTAAGCAAAACCTATAAATCTGGGAAGGCTTTGGACAATGCCTCCATTCATCTTAATTCAGGCCAAATAAGCGGGCTATTGGGACGCAATGGCGCAGGAAAAACCACCCTTTTTAAAATTTTATGTGGATTGATCACTCCCGAAACGGGAACGGTTTCCATAACATCTAACAAACATAAACCTATTGGTGCGGTTATTGAGGAGCCAGGGTTGTACACCTATTTGAATGCCTACGACAACCTCAAGGTTTTTTCCCAAATACAAGGTGCTCCCACTGACATTGGAACTTTAGAAAATTGCCTAAAAGAAGTAGGACTCCCGTTGAACCGCAAAGACCCTGTGCGCAATTTTTCCATGGGGATGAAACAACGGTTGGGCATTGCCATTGCATTGCTCAACAACCCCGATATTTTGATTCTCGATGAACCTTTTTCCGGGCTCGACCCCACCGGGGTAGCATCCTTGGGTACCCTTATCAAACAATTGGCCGATAGAGATATTGCGATATTGCTTTCATCGCACCTTATGACAGAATTGCACAAAGTAAGTGATGATTTGTACATTATCGACAACGGAAAAATCATCGACCACGGTCTCACTCAAGATATCATTGATAGCCAAGTGACCCTATATACCATAACGGGCAAAAACATTGAAAACGCAAATGTCATTCAGCCCTATATAGTTCAAAAAGAGAAAAATAAGGTAACCTTGCGATGTGAAAGCACGGCCATTTCCGATATTCTAAAAACCTTATTGGATAATGGATATAATATAACCGCATGCATACCAAACATCACTTTGGAACAATTATTAAACCCCGTTTCCAAATGATGCTGGCCTTACTAAAAACTGAAATTTTCAAGTTGTTTCGAGAAAGTAAAACTTGGTATGCCATTGCCGCGGTGCTGCTGATTGAACTGATTATTTTGGTTGCCGCTTATTACCAAGGAGCAGAGATTTTGGATTTATTACTTGATAACCTTCAACAGTCGTTTTATTTTGAAGGAAACCTGCTCAACGGCAACTTGCTGTTATACATTATTTTAAATTCACTCTGGTTTAACCTTCCACTCATTTTAATGATCGTAAGTTCGTCCTTGATCACGGAAGAATACAAAAATGGCACTTTAAAAACCTTGATGCTTCAGGCAGTGGACAAACGGCAACTCATCCTATCAAAATTTATAGCCTCCTTACTGTTTACCGTAATGATGCTTTTGCTGCTCATGGCCACCACCTTTGTTTTGGCATATGGAATCTTTGGAACCGGGGATTTGGTAGTCTATTTGGGAACCCTCAACTTTTTTCCATCAGAAGAAGCATTCAATCGAATTTGTCTTGCTTTCGCTTCTGGAACCATTAGCATGATATTTTTTACGACGGTCAGTATCACTTTGGGTATTTTTCTAAAAGAATCTGCCAAAACGTGGATTGCTTCCGCATTCTTTCTTATTTTGAGTTCCTTACTTTTAAAAGCCAATTTTGGTTGGGGAACGGTGGAACGGTATTTTTTTCCAAAACTTACCAATTCGTGGCAGCGTTTTTTTGAATACGAAGTGGCTGCGACATCCATTATAATAGATAATATGGTATTGATTATTTATATCATTTCCGTAGTGCTCATTGGGACTTATTATTTTAAAAAACAAGATGTTGGATGAAGAATTTGATAGGTTTATTGTTTTTCATTTTTGGAATTACTTCACTTTCTGCCCAGGAGATTGATGGTGATTTACTCAAAATCAAATCGCGGATGGATGCGATCAACGAGTTTTCCGCAGAACTACAGCTCGACCTCGATGCAGCTTTTATCAATATGCCAACCAAGTATGCATCCATGCATTACACTAAAGGCAAGGACACCAAATTTTCCAGTGATGATTTTGTGGTCCTGCCCAAACGCGGGTTGGATTTTGCCTTTTCCGAATTGTTTGAGCATCCTTTTATAACGGTAGATAGAGGTATCGAGACCAAAAACAACAAAGAGGTCAAGGTCCTGAATGTTATTCCTACGGATAACCAATCCGATATGGCATTGGCCACCTTGTATCTTGATGTGAAAAATGAACGTATATCAGCGTCCGAGATTACCACAAAGAAGAACGGCACTTATGCTCTGGAAATGGAATATCCTGATTTGGATGCCATTCTTCCGAGTCAAGTCCAAGTATCCTTTGCCATTGAAAAACTAAAGATTCCGCTTAATTTTATGGGAAGTGATACGGATATCGACCGTAAAACCATGCGGCAAATGGATACAAAAACAGGTAAAATCACCCTATTGATCAGCAATTATAAAATAAACTAAATCAGACATTAAAGATTACCTTCATAGCAAATACAATCGCCATATAACAACCATTAACACACATCTATCATGAAACGATTATATTTACTTTTTCTCTTTATCTCCCTTTTTATGAATGCACAAAAAGCACCTGGATTGGAATATGTTTGTGAATTGCAAGTGGTTTTGGAACCAGCCATGATCGTGGGAGAAACCGCACTGGGAATTCGAAGAATCATACCCATTGTCGGAGGTACGGTCGAAGGGCCAAAAATTAAAGGAACCATCCTAAAAGGGGGATCCGATTGGCAAACCTTACGACCTGATGGTGTAACCGATTTGGAAGCCCATTATCAATTTAAGACAGATGATGGAGAAATTATCTACATTAAAAATACTGGGGTGAGATCTACATCTCCTGAGGTAGCCAAATTGCTGGCTGAGGGCAAGGAAGTAAGTTCGGACATGTACTACTTTAGGGCCATTCCTAAATTTGAAGCAGATAAAAATGGTAGATATGCTTGGTTGAACGATGCAATTTATATTTGCACTGGAGAACGTTTACCCAATGCGGTATCCATCAAGGTCTGGAAAGTATTATGAGCATATTTTCAGAAAAATTTAGTTTGAGCAATGCACAATGGAGTGTGATCGCCATATGTTTTTTTTGCAATATGCTCGATGGAATGGATGTATTGGTCGTGTCCTACTCTGCCCCAGCAATCGCAAACGATTGGAATATTTCCCCATCTTCTTTAGGATTGGTTTTTAGTAGTGGCTTGGTTGGAATGACCATTGGCGCCGCTTTATTGGCACCCTTGGCAGATAATTTAGGAAGAAAACCGGTTATGATGTTGGCAGCAGTGGTCATGGGATTGTTCACTTTTTTCACTGCAACAGTCTCAAATACCTCCCCCTTAATGATCTATCGCTTTTTAAGCGGGTTGGGCATTGGGGTAATGTTGGCCACTACTGCAACCATAACAGCAGAAAACAGTCCAAGCTATTCTCGAAGTTTTTGGGTAAGTTTTGTGGTTGCAGGTTACCCTGTAGGAGCGGTAATTACTGGAATTTTTGCGGTGCCCATTATTGAAAATTCAGGTTGGGAACAACTTTTTATCTATGCCGGATTTATAAGTTTAATCGCTCTTCCATTAATAATTCTATTCCTAAAAGAATCCGAAGCATTTATTGAAGAACAAAAAATTGAGTCGGAAAAAGGCATGTCACTTTTATTATCAGCCGATAGACGTTCCAATACGATCAAACTTTGGTTGGCCCTTTTTATGTGTTTTTCTTCTCTGTATTACTTATTGAGTTGGATTCCCAAACTAACTTCGGATGCAGGTCTGCCCATGCATTTGGCCCTTTATGCTGGTATGGTCTTTAATTTTGGTGCTGTTATAGGAGTACCATTTCAAGGCTATATTTCATCAAGGTTTGGATTAACAAAAATGGTAGGTGGCATTTTAGTTTTAACAACCGTTTTTTTATTGACTTTCGGATTTTTTCAAGGGACATCTTTTATGCTGGTGTTGTTGTTTTTATTGGGTTTTGGGGTTCAAGGCGGATTTGTAGGCCTTTATGCCATTGCTGCCAATCTATACCCTACTAAAATTCGAACAACAGGTGTGGGGATGGCAGTCGGCGTTGGCAGGGTCGGAGGCATCATCGGTCCAATGATCGGTGGGCTTTTATTGACCATTGGCTTAAATATGACCGAAAGTTTTTTCGTTTTTGCCATTCCAACACTTATCGCAGGAATTTTGACTTGGCAAATAAAACTCAAATAAAACTAAACTAATGAAGATTACGATTGCTGGAGGGGGCATTGGCGGATTGGTAACAGCATTATGTCTTAACAAAAATAATTACGAGGTAGATGTCTATGAATCAGTGGACGAAATAAAACCTTTGGGGGTGGGCATCAATTTACTGCCCCACGCGGTTCGCATTTTGGATTATCTTGATCTTCTTCCTGAACTTGAAAAATTTGCCGTCAAAACCTCTGACCTTATTTATGCCAATCGCTATGGTCAGCAATTTTTAGGAGATAAAAGAGGTATTCATGCCGGTTACAAATGGCCACAATTTTCCATTCATCGTGGCTATTTTCAAGATCTTTTATATCGGACCTGTTTAAAGAGAATAGGTGCAGAACACATTCATACAGGCCATCATTTACAGTCCTTTGAGCAGGACCAATCAAAGATTACCGCCAAATTCATCAATAAGAATAGCCAAAAACTGATAAAAACTGTCCAATCGGATATTCTGATTGGTGCTGATGGCATAAGTTCGGTAAGCCGACAACAATGTTACCCTGATGAAGGTCCTGTGGTATTTTCGGGCAATGTCCTGTATCGTGGAACCACTTTGATGAAACCTTTTCTCAATGGGTCCACTATGGCCATGATCGGTTCCAACAAGCAAAAAATGGTGGTATATCCCATTAGTCATGTTGATGCTGACAGTGGTTTGCAATTGATCAATTGGGTTTCGAATTTAAAGGAAGAAGGCGAAACCAGACTCACTGAACGGGATTGGAATCGGGAAATCGGAAAATCCTTTTTGTTGGAAAAATATGCGGATTGGACATATGATTGGCTGGATGTTCATCAAATGATCGATAAATCCAAAGCCATATACGAGTTCCCAATGTCCGACAGAGATCCTTTGGAAACATGGACCTTTGGACGGTTCACCATGTTGGGAGATGCTGCACACCCTATGTATCCCATTGGTTCGAATGGCGCCTCACAAGCTATTTTGGACGCCGCAGCTCTGACCAAGGCCCTCAATTCCAACAAAGATCTATTTACCGCGCTTAGAGCCTATGATCAAGAAAGAGTGCCCGCAACCGGTAAAATTGTACTTCAAAATAGAAAAAAGGGACCAGATGCCATTTTGGATTTGATGGAAAATAGATTTCCCAACGGATTCAGTGCAAATGAAATTCCCCATGATGAAATTGCATCCACCATGGACAAGTACAAACAGATTGCGGGATTCGATATTGAATCCTTAAATCAGAAAGAAGCCCAACTTTAATCCCATTTACTTGATTTAATTCCAAAACCAAAATGAACTTTAAAACAATCCTTTCTTTTAGTGTGTGCGTTGTTTTTGCTTTACAGCTAAGTGCACAAATGCCAAAAGTATCTGCTGTTGGAGCCATGAAAGACATGGGAAACACCTATGATTTGAATATGGACTTGGATACCATTTCAAACAAAAAACACTTGTATGGCATGGGCCCCTATGATAAAATGAAAGGGGAAATCACCGTTGTGGATGGTAAACCCTACTACGCCTCCGCCTTTGTTGATGGTGCATATAAAGTTGATAAGAAATGGAACATTAAATCCCCATTTTTTGTCTACTCCAACGTGGACTCTTGGGAGGTTTATGCCATAGAGGGAGAATTTAATGGCGTGCACGATGTTCAAGATAAAGTGGCTGCAATTGCCAAAGCAAATGGGTATGATTTAAATCAGCCCTTTACCTTTAAGATCAAAGGAGCGTTTGATGCCTTAACCGCTCATATTGTTACTCCCCGTTTACCCGAAGTTGAAGGGTATAGAGAAGGGGTTAAATCCCAGAAGTTTTCGTTTGAACATACAAAAGGAGAAATGATTGGATTTTATTCGGAGCAACATCAAGGTGTTTTTACCCACATGGATGGGTTTGTCCATGTTCATTTTTTGATGAAGGACAAGTCGTTCATGGGACATTTGGATGAAATCACAACCAGAGCTAAAACCTTTAAACTTTACCTGCCCAAAAGAAGGTAAACCCTATTTTTTCTTCGTATTGAACCAATAGCTAAGACCAACGGACCAATAGAATGTATTTTTAAGATCTTCCTTAAAAGTTTCGGTTTCAGTGGTTAACGTAGCACTGGTTTGCGGGAATGCCCAAGATGGCGCAAAGGAAACTATGAATTGGTCAACATGGTATTGAAACGGAAGACTCAATTCAATATTTAGCAAATTGAATTCAGAAGCTTCCGCAATTTGTACAGTGGTCACTTCGGTTCCAGAATCCGTTGTTCCGCCCTGACCATTGCCCTGTCCACTTCCACTACTCTTTCGGTTGCCCAATCTACTTGTGGTGTAATACTCCTCATAAAAGTATTGGGAACCAGCAAACACAGAAACTCGTGGCGCAATAATCAAGTGTTGATTTAAGGCATAAAAAGTTCTATCCAAAATAGCTCCAATAAACATATCCGGAGAGCTGTTCTTATTAAAATAAGAGCTTACATATAGCGATAACTCCGCTAATTTAAAGTCGTAACTGAGCAATCCCGTTACATCGGCAACGACTTCAGATTGTACATTATAACTGTCTTCATTGTAAAAGTAAGCCGTAGCTGAGATTCCACCACTCCATGGGTCAGATTCAAATAAATAACCCCCGGTCAAATACACTAAGTCCACGCGTTGGTCCCCTGAACTCGTGAGATATGAAACCGTTGCATCCCCAAAAAAACCAGATTTGTCATAATATCCAATAGAGGGCAAAAGATAAGGAGCGGCAATGGAATCGCGCCTACCCATAAATACCGCGTCGTTCATAAAACTTACATCTAGCAATAGATAGGAATCTTCAGGATCGGACTTATCCTTTTCAGTTTTTTGGGCAATCATACTTGTGGCCACAAATAGTAATCCTATGAGCAAAAAACGTTTCATGATCCATTATTCAAAAAGTGAAGTCTAGGCCATACCTCAATACTTTGAGATATGGCCCATTCAAATTCCAGCAATTACATTATTTGACCGCTTTTCTTTTTTAAAGAAGTCTTTTTTGATTTCATGTTTTTCATGGACTTCATGTTTTTTTGCAACATCATTTTACGATGTTGGTACATGTTGGTGAATTTTTCACCTGCCAAGTTCAAACATTCCCCATCTTGTAATCGCAAATGTTGACGGTTTTGGGTCATATAGCTGCCATCAGGATCAATGGTTCCCCCATTTGCCAATTCAAGACGTTGTTGCAACCGATTCTGGGATTGTGTTTTAATTTGATACACTTCCCCATCAATCAACATTAATTGATACCTATTTTGGTTGCGTAGTTGAATTTGGGCATTGGTAAGTCCTTTATCGGATTGTTGTAATTTATACCGATACTGATACTCGTTTCGGTACATGATTCCGTCATTGTCCAAACACTCTCCATCTTTTAATCGAAGTCTATCACGATCTCTTGTAAAATAAACGCCATTGGGGTTCACCACCGTTCCATCGTTTAGTGTAATGGGGTCTTGCAACCGAATTTGGTCGCGATCGCGAATTTGAAGAACATCGCCATCAACCAACATTAAACGGTCTCGGTCTTGATCGGGATCTTGGACTCTGTCCCTATCCCTGTCTTGTGCCATAAGTGTCACTGTTCCCAGAACAACGAACACCAGCATTAACATCTTTTTCATGGTACTCGCTTTAAAAAAATTAAGGACACAAGTTAGATATGGGATATTGAAAATCCTATGATATTAGTCATAAACAACTGTTTTTCAGTTATTTATGATTTTTTAAGAGTAACATTGGTTACATAAAATCGCTTTAATGCTGATTTACAAAACGATACAGATCGTCTGTGGCCTGAAGTAATTTTCCTTTTAGTGCAGGTTGAAGGTTGGGATGTGATGAAAGGTATTCGTTCACGTATTCCATAGCTTCTTTGGATTGATATTGACCCACCGTTGAAGACAGCCATCGTTTTGGGAAAAAGATATCACCTGTTTGTTGAATTTCCTGCAACAAATCCAAGGCCAAGGGCACATGTTTTATTGCTGTTTCTTGGCGTAAGGGATGATGGATGAAATCACAGGCGGTCAAAACCCAAGATTCCTTTTCTCGATTTTTAGCATCTTTAAAAGAACGGAAAAAGGCATCCCTAACCAAACTATCGGAAGAAAGCGCTGGCATCAAAAATTCAAATCGGTTTATTTTATCTTGATTTGTAAGCTCCCCTATGGCAGTGGCCAATATATTTTGGGCATCCCCATGTCCATAAAGTGCCAAACTCATGGCCATTCCCGTATAGTCATCTTGGTTTAGCTTTAAATCGGCTATCTCCATTTTTTTGCTCCAAATACGATATAATTTCTCCTTCGCCTCATCGGAATAGGCTATTCCTTTCCAAAGGTCAAAAATGTTCTTTTTGATATTGGCATCCTTGTTTTGTTTTAAGAGTTGTTGCCATAAAATAGTTTCTATAATAGGCTGTTGGGCTTCACGCTCTTCTGGGGTCAAGTAGTTCCAAAAAATGCTACTTGCTTCACCACAGATCATTCCATGAATAAACTCATTCTCCTCCTCCTGAATTCCCGTCATTAATAAATCAAGATTTTCATGGGGTTTAAAATTGCCTGCCAAGGTATTCTCATAACTATTCAAATAAGCATAACCCCGTGCAACTTCATGTTCCAAATAAGGTATCACATGTGCATCTATCATACTAATTGGAAATAGACCATAACCAAAAGCATCTGAATTATAGATAATAGCATCGGGTTTGGCTATTCCCACGGCAGACGAAATGGAAATACTCTTGCTATCCATATCCACAGGTATCACATGGGTACTGTCCTTGTACACCAACGAAACTTCGAAGGTCTGTGGCCAAAACTTATCGCTACCATCTTCGGCCTGCTGCGAAATGGAAAAGTTTTGGATTTTACCATCCACATAACCAATATCTTGTTTGATGATAGGCCTACCCGATTGATTGACCCAAACCTCACTCCATTTTTTGATATCCTTAGGACTTCTTTTGTCCAGAATATCCACCAAATCATTCCAAGTGGCATTCCCATAAGCGTAGTTGGCAATATATTCTCGAATGCCTTCCCTAAATTCGATTTCTCCCAAAGCGGCCTCCAACTGACGCATCATTATAGGTGCTTTATTATAAATAATACCACCGTATAAGCTACCTGCATTTTTTAAATTATCGAGCTCTTGTCTAATCGGATTGGTTCCTCGGGTTCTATCCTCACCATAGGCGCCTCTGTAATGGGAAATCATAAATTGTAGCTTATGGTTTACGTCCGGGAATGATGGATTTACAATTTTATCCGCCATAAAATTGGCAAAAACCTCTTTCATCCACACATCGTTGAACCAATCCATGGTAACCATATCCCCAAACCACATATGGGAAGTTTCGTGGGCAATCAACTTTGCCCCTCCCAAACGTCTTCGTTCGGTTGCACTTTCATCCATAAAAATGGAACCTTGATTGTATTGAATGGCACCTACATGCTCCATCCCTCCATATTGAAAACCTGGAATGGCCGCGTAATCCAACTTCTTGAACGGGAAATCATAATTGGTATACCCTTTTAAAAAGTCAATAGATCTTTGATGCATATCAAATATGACAGGAATACTAAAATCGACCTTAACAGAATCCGTTTCACGGTATAACAAGGTCATATCAAAAATTCCTGGATTTTCGGTCACCGACTGAAATTTACCTGCTACCATGGAGAACAAATAGGTACTCATGGCATCACTTTCTTCAAACTGAAAATGTACCCTCCCTTGATCCTCACTTGATTTGGCCTTTAAGGGTGCACCTGTTATTACCGACCATTCTTTTGGTGCGATAACATCTAAAACGTATTTAGCCTTAATGTTGGGCTGGTCAAAACATGGAAACAGTGTACTCGCCCTATCTGGAACCAATAAGGTATATAAAAAGTCATCATTTCGATTTAGTGACAATTCCCCTGCATTGAAACCTATTTCAATGTGGTTCCCACCATTTTGAAGGTTCTCCGTAATGATCAAATGCTCCTTTTGGTGCACTATATCTTGTTCTTCGCCATTGACCACAAGTCTTTGTAACAAACTGGCATCTGCATTAAAATCCAAATAAAGGGGATGGGCAAGGTCGTTGATATTTACGTCGAATACCAAAGTTGATAAAATAGGCTCCTCAATCTTTTCTGGAATTGTAAAAGAAAGTGAGTACACAACATCAGAGACTTGTTGTTTACGATAGGTGGCCATTTCCATCGGGATACCTACATCCAACAAATCCTTATTTGGCGTATTTTGACATGATACGAAAAGTACCAATGCCAGGGGGAACACTAGTTTCATTTTCAAAGCAAGAAGGTTGGTTTTGAGGGTAAAAGGTACCAAAAATTAAGAAATCAAACTAACAACAAAACAAATCTTGACGGGGAATCTTCATTTAATCTCGAACCACAAAATTAATTTTATCCACTCCCGTGTTACCCGTTGTAGCATTATAGGCATAAACCGTGATTTGGTAATAACCGGTTTCCTTGATTTCCAACTGGCCGTCGAAGGTGTTTTGCTTAGGGTTGGTCAATGTAATCTCTGTAAAGTTTTTACCATCTTTTTCCACCAATGCTTTCACCTCCATTTGGTTTGAATCCCAAACCCCTTCCTTTTCAATAGGACAACCGCACATCATTACAATATTGGCCTCAATTTTTACTCCTGTCTTAATTATGGATTCAAGAGCAATATATTGATGGGTGTTCGGTGTTAAAACTTCGACCACAAATCCAGGGATCTCTACCACTACCCCATCACCTAGAATATCTTTACCTGGAATCAACCAAAGTTGGGTGCTCGCCTGGATCTGGGCGTTCTTTTTGTTTATTGGGGAGAAGACTTCCACACTCACAAAAGTGGGTTCGTCAATATCGATTACCGCCAAAAATCCAGCTGTTTTATCATCGGCCAACTGGGTATAACGTTCATGGGCACTTTTCATTATCAAACCTGTATTTCCAGTGCTACCAGCGGTTTTACCTTCGGCCAAAATTTGACCGTTTAAACTATTTCTAATAATCACGTATGCCCCACCAATGGAGCTGCCCACAAATTTGGCATCCTTTGCCTTTGCCCGAACCATAAGTTTGGTTTCGGTGGCAAACACATTGATACAGATTGAAAACAAGGCCAATAGTAGAATCGATTTCTTCATTTTGAGGTATTTTATCGACCCTAAACTTACGATTTTTGAAGCTTATAAATTTACCTATCGCACAAAAGTTGAAGCTCCCTATCCGCTGCATCGATGAGTTCCTTTAGGTAAGGGATTTCCTTTTTGGAGCAGGAATGTGTTAAATGGTAACGTGAACTTTCGATGAGCCTTTTGCAATAGGCAATTTGTTCGGGTACTCCTAAATTGCTTATGGTTTGACCAAATAAATGGTCCAATTGACATAAGGAGGGTTTTGCGGGGGAAATTTTAAAAAACTTGAACATGATAAAAAGAGCGCTTGGTCGGTTAAACAATAGTACACAAAAATTAAGCCAAGCTTTAAATCACTACTCCTCTACCCGTAGCATAAATCCACGGCGGTTCACGTTTACAATGCTTAATCGACTATCCTTGCCCAAGTGTTTTCTTAAGTGAGAAACAAAAACATTTAAACTCTTTTTATTAAAATAATCGTTTTTGTCCCAAATGGTGGTCAATATTTCTTTGTGGGTACACAATTGATTTTGATTTTTTGCCAAAAGGGCCAAAAGGTCAAACTCTTTCCCTGTTAATTTTATGAGTTCGCCTTTATGTCGCAACTCAAAATTGTCCATATTTAGAATGTAATCCCCCATCTCATATTCAGAAGCCAGTTCTTCCTCTTCTTCCGAAGTGGTCAATCGTGATAACAAGGCATTGATACGGACCACCAACTCCTCTTCATCGATGGGTTTTTTAAGATAATCCACAGCTCCCATGGAAAAACCTTTAAGTACATCTATCTTAAGGGAACGAGCCGTTAAAAATAAAAATGGCAGTTCGGGATTGATTCCCTTTATTTTTTGTGAAAGTTCAAAACCATCCATATCGGGCAGCATCACATCCAAAATTGCCAAGTCAAAAGCATTTGATTTGGTCTTGAGCATGGCTTCTTCGGCTGTTTTGGCCCATACCACTTCAAAATTCTTCATTCCCAAATATTCGGAAAGCAAGTAGCCCAATGAGCTATCGTCCTCCACTAAGATCAATTTGTACTTTTTGTTCATTTTTTCAAAAGTTTTAGGGAAATGGTAAAGGTGGTGCCTTTGCCCAATTCGCTTTCTACCCCTATTTTGCCGCGGTGCATCTTAATAATTTTTTGCACATAATACAGACCCAAGCCATAGCCTTTTACCTTATGTACATCACCATTTTTAACCCGATAATATTTTCTAAATATCTTACCTATATCTTGCTTGGCAATACCCTGCCCATTGTCCGATATTTGAATTTTAAGCTTTCCTTTTTCAGTGAACGATTTTAATTTGACTTTTGGGTCATCCGAGTATTTCTTGGCATTTTCCAGCAGGTTGACGATCACATTTTCCAAATGAAATTTTTCAGCCTGTATTGGATAATTGCCTTCCTCCAAATCAAATTCAAACTCCATTTCATCATGTTGCGCCAATAAAGCAAAATCTTCGCAAATACGCTTCAACTCAGGTCTAAAGTCAAAGGTTGAAAATTGGAGCACATTCCTGCCCGATTCCAGACTGGCCAATTCCAACACCTTATCAATATGTTTTTTGAGTCGGTCAGATTCCCTTCGAATCAATTCCACTACCGTTCTTTTGTTTTCCGGCAAACCTTCTTCCAATATTTTGGTGGCCAATCCAATTGAAAACACGGGAGTTTTGAGCTCGTGGGTTAGGTTATTTATAAAATCGTTTGTGGTGGTAATGATACTGCTTTGCCAATAAAAGGAACGCAACACCCAAATTACAACGATTATGATCAACAGCAGGAAAATAAGCCCTGGAATCGTCAACCCATTTAATTGCCCCATAAAATAGTTGTTCAGGTCGTTGAAGCCCAATTCCAGAATAATTTCCTTATTGAGCAAATCCGGTAAATAACCTTCCAATTTAATAGGATATGTGAGCATTTCGTCATCCATCGCAAAGGAATCCGAAGAAGTGAGATAGGTAATGGAATCCCTGGAATACAATCTGTAAGAAAATGGAGCGTCGATTCCTGAAACACCCAGTTGGTAATCCACATAATCATTAAGATAGAATTGGGATACCTTCTGAAGACTGTCCAATCCAATTTTTAGTTCGGAAGTGTCTTTTTGGATGGCATTGCCCAAGGTATAGGTCAGGGAATTTAATTCGGACAGTTCACTATTGATATGATCTCTTGCAACATCAATTTTCTCTGAAAACTGAGCTTTTGCCAATCCCAATCCAACCCTTAGAAACTGGTATTGCACCACCAAGAGTCCAATTACGGACAGGACAAATACCACTATATATATGTTTCTTTTGGTCGGCATTATGCGAAGTAAACAAAAAAACAGCAGCAATTTACCCATTGGTTAATCCTATTAATCTTTCATTAACCTTTTTGATCTTCTGTTAATTCCCGTGCTTTATTTTAAAGTATAAATTTGATAAAGTTTATTTAAGACATATATAGTAGCGAATCCATTAAACCGGCCCATTCAGGTCGGTTTTTTGTTGGTGCCTGTTTTACTTTCCCAAGAT
Organism: Allomuricauda sp. NBRC 101325; assembly: GCF_030268205.1. Taxonomy (GTDB): domain Bacteria; phylum Bacteroidota; class Bacteroidia; order Flavobacteriales; family Flavobacteriaceae; genus Flagellimonas. The sequence continues at coordinate 113,124 of NZ_BSQF01000003.1, read as the reverse complement.
TCCCCTAAATGCCGTTTATCGATTATCTTTGCAGTCCAAATTTTAGGCATGATCAGTTTTTTCCAGAAAAAGGTGTACTTGGTAGATTATCTTCATGGATTGGTGGATATCCACAATCATATTCTACCTGGAATTGACGATGGTGCAAAAACGGTCGATGAATCCATAGCATTGCTGAAGTCTTTTTCAGAATTTGGAATGACCAAATTTGTATGTACCCCCCATATCATGCACAATATGTATGATAATACTCCAAAAACCATTGCTGATTCCTTCCATTTATTATCAAAGGAGTTGGAGAAAAAAGGAATGGATGCGGTACAAATTGATTATGCCGCGGAACACATGATCGATGATAATTTTGAAACTATTTTAAAAAATGGTGGGGTCTTGCCAATTGGCAAACACCACTTACTTGTTGAAATGTCCTATCTACAACCTTCTTTTAATTTTGATATTGCAGTGGACAAAATTTCACGACATAAATTTTTTCCAATTTTGGCGCACCCGGAACGCTACATGTATTTTCATGGCAAATATGGAAAATATGAATCCATGAAAGCGAATGGCATTCAATTTCAACTCAATCTTCTATCACTTTCTTCGGAGTCCTATGGTACCAGCGTACAAAAAATAGCGGAGAAATTACTCAATGATCGACATTTCGATTTTGTTGGAACCGATGTGCACAATCAACGACATTTGAACTTACTAAAGCACATCAAAATATCAACCAAAATACTGGATCGATTACATCCCATAGTTGAAAATACTATCCAAACTTTTTACTAGTTTCTGTAGGATACCATCGGTCCAATTTTCATTTTTAAAAGCATAAAAAAACCCTTCATTCAAATTGTTGAAAGAAGGGTTTTTATTTAATTATACTGTCTTTGGAACTTTATTTCCGAACTATCATTTGTTTGAAATAAACCTTGCCATCTTGAGTAATAATTCCCAAGTGGTAAACACCCGCCTGTAAACTATGTACCGGTAAAGTATAATCATTACCGTCTCTATAGGATGTTGGGTTAAAGGAGCGTACCAATTGACCCGTAGAATCAAAGATTCGAATATCCATGACATTAGCTTCAAGCGATCTAGTGGAAATCGTAACTTGGGTTGCCCCTGGGTTTGGATATAAAATTATGTCGAACGGAACTACTTCTTGTTCGAATAAGAGTACACCACTCTCTTTTTCATCCACATTAGTTTCAGTAACATCAATTGGTGCTTTCGCTGCGATACTTGTACTTTCCAAGATCCTTATGGCCGATATCTTGGGCTGGTCAACCCCACCATCAGCCGCTAGGGCAGATAGGTATAGGTTTACTTGGCCGTCGGTAACGGTAACAGGGAAGCTCTTTACCGTCGGGGTCTCGGGGCCAACATCCGCAGTGATGTCATAGTTGTCCATCACAAGGGTCCCCTCCAAGGT
>NZ_BSQF01000003.1:0-111590 GCF_030268205.1 Allomuricauda sp. NBRC 101325 | reverse complement strand
GAACAGGTATGTTGTAACTGAAATTACGTTGTCCGGAACTGCGCTCTGACTGGTACAGGGTGGGTACCTGTGCCGGGCTCCACGTAAAGGTGCCACCACCAACAAAATATTGGTCAGCCTGGTAATCCACCCCATTGTGGGTCAGGGCAGGGCCTCCCGCATTGATGTTCAGCTCGAAGGTCTCCACAACGGGGTCCGTAACGTTGATCGTCAATGTACCGCTGTCCGTCTGTCCATCGCCATCGGTGACAGTCAGGCTCGCCTCATAGCTGCCCGCTGCCGTATAGGTGTGCACCGGGTCTGCCTCCGTGGAGGTGCCTCCGTCCCCAAAGTCCCAGGAATAGCTCGTTATGCCCAAATCGTCCGTGGAATTGCTGCCGGTAAAGCTCACTTCCAACGGAAGGTCGCCACCGACCACGTCGGACTCCGCTACTGCAACAGGGGGAGCGCTGGTCGTTACAGCGCCCAAAACCTGAATGGCCGATAATTTTGGTTGTTCAGAACCTCCATCAACATCCAATGCAGATACATAAATATTCAACTCGCCATCTGTAATGGTTACAGGAAAACTTTTGACTATTGGATGTTCAGCACCTGCATCAGCAGTCATGTCGTAATTATCCAAAACCAAAGCACCTTCCAAAGTTACGTCAAATGCCCTAATACCGATTCCTCCAGAAGCGCCGCCGGTGGCACCGAAATAAATTTCCGCCATATGCAGTAACACATTATAATCACCGTTTGGAACAGGAATACTATAACTGAAGAAACGTTGACTAGAATTTCGTTCTGTTCGATAAAGTGTTGGAACTTCTGCCTGGGAGTTGGTATAAGAGCTGCCGTTATTGAAATACATATCGGCTTGGTAATCAAAACCTTCATAGCTTAAAGCGGGACCTCCTGCATTTATATTAAGTTCAAAAGCTCCTTCGGCAAGTACTACCCAATCAAACTGCATGGATACGGTATCGTTCGGATCTCCATCGCTATCGTCCACAGTTATGGTAACGGTATAAGGCGATGCAGCGGATCCAGATTCAATGCTACCGCCAATTTGCCCATTGGTAGGTTCAATTGTAACCCCTGGCGGCAAACCAGATGCCGAGAATTGTAAATTACCATCTCCTCCAGATGCTTGAACAAATAAACTTCCGTTCAAGGCATCTCCCACATTATTTTTTTGGTTTGCCAATTGTTGAACAGAAATTTCATTCCCAGAATCAAACGCCTCAATAATTTCAATTCCACTAATGATGGGGTCATGGTCATGTGTAACATAATCGGTATTTATCAATGATACATTAATAAATCCGTCCATGACTTCCACTGTTTGTGATAGCACAACTCCGGTGCGATAGCCATAAGTTCCTGAGAGATCAATATTGTTCGTATTTGGATAGATATTACCTTCAATTTCAACATCAAATACCTTTTGACCTGATTGAGAGGTACTTGCCAAGCCATTACCCATATATAGTCTTATTTCATAGAAACCATCCCGGCTTACAGGAAATGAATAGGTAACGTGTGGAATGTCGTAGTAAGTATCATATCTAACGGTATTGAAGATATCGGTAGGTGTTGTTGATAAATCAACTGAACTATCAAAATCTTGCATGGTCTGCATAGCACCAACCGTATTTGTTTCCTGTTGTATAAGATAAACACTAGGATTGGCTGATGTATCTTGTTCCCATGCGATATCGCCATCCAAAGCTGCTATTTGTGGACCACCCGAATTGATTCTATAAATAATAGGAGACGTGGCCACATTTACATTAAATGTAAACTCATTGGAATAATTATCTTGATCTGTAGCCCTAACTGTAATATCACTGTTTGCAGCAACTGATGGATAAGACAAAGTCAATGTGCTGCCACTAATTTGTGCCCCAATCAATGGGTTGGAATTATTTACCAAAGAATAGGTCAAATTCTGAACTCCATTATCATCATCAAAATAATTGTTAAGGTTAAAATTGCTGTTGTTAGATCCCACATATGTATGAATATCTGGAATTGCGCCTGTAACAGATGGTCCCCCTCCTATCACATTCAAATAATCCCACGTTCCTTCCAATTCAACGCCCGATGTATTGGAGGTTCCAATAAGTCCAACCGCCAACGGATTGTCGGATTCCTGAATTGATGCCAATACATTTCCTTGAGCTGTTATAGAGCCCAAAAATTGTCGTGCGCCACCATCAAAAGCATACTCCAACCCAATTTCCCCTGTTGCGGGATCCACAATAAAATAAAAGAGTGCACTTGCTCCTGGTCGGTTCGCGGGGGCAATTGACAATTCAATAGGTGTTTGTGGCACATCATCAATCTCTTGCAATACGCTCAAACCAGATTGGGATATTACAAATTTTATATAGTTGCTTTGGGTACCATCACCTAAAAATATCCCAAGCTCACCATTAGATGGACTTGAAGCATGGTATAATTGGCGATTGTCAGTAAAGTTCATCATCCTAGAAATGATGGTAAAAGGTGTTGTGTTGATGTCTGTAACGACACCATATTGAAAACCTTTTTCTTGGTTGTTTGTACTTCCCAAAGCCGTACCCGAAGTCATTTGCATTGTCATGGCACCGATGGCACCACCAATAATATCATTGGGATTCGGATCATTTGGGTCATCCCTTCTATCCAACCAATTTAACCAGTTTGGGTTTGGGTCACCATTGTTCATCATCCCCGTAAAACCAAGTCCTAAATATCCTTTTAGTTCGGTATTACTGGAAAACATTTGATTGACAACAGGAATTGTAAAAGCATCCGTACCCGATTTTGTCGGATCTCCCAATTGGAATGGATCAGATGCATCTGGAATTCCATCGTTATCATCGTCTAGATCAATTAAATCTGACAGTAAAATACCACCTGCCGACTTATCAAAATCATTGGGCTGTGATCCTCCATTACAAGGGTCCGTTCCATTCAGATCTTCATCTTCATTGGTATACCCATCATAATCATAATCATCGGCGGCATAACCGGGAGTACTTGAAGGATTACAAATAATAAAGTCCTGTGGTTCGAAGGCATAAATACCGCCTTCCAATGTTGTTACCCAAATGGATCCAGGAAAAATATCATTATCTGAATTACAAGTAACACCGAGAGCATTACCATTTAATCCCGACAAAAAGTCCGAAGTCAATGTTTCCAAAGTCCCATCAGGGTTTAGCTCCACTCTTCTCAACCTACTTGTATTCACTCCAGCGATCAAATCGCCCTGCATAGCCCCATCAAAATTACTTGCGGTATATTCATCGATACCATTGGTATTTGTACCCCAAAGGGTAATCACTTCAGCATCGTCTCCATCAGGATTGGAAATACCAGGACCACGCCAATCCCCTTCCACAGGGTTTGCCATGGAAACTGGAACCGGTGGCCAGTTGGCAGGAAGACCCATTGCAGGATCGGTAGTAGATCCAGGTGTTGAACCATCCGGATCATAAACTTGGGTGCGGAATACAGCACCAGTAGTTGTTCCGTTATTGGAAGGGTTTGTGTACAATCCTGCATTAAAAGGATTCGCCCTTGTTGGGTTCGCATGACCTCCATAAAAGCTTCCTGGAACGTAGGTATTAATGTTGGACGTGATCTTTTTAAGGTTATCCCTATTATTTACGGCTTCTCCATTGGAGTCCGAGCTACTGCCCGGTTGTAATGGATCAAAATTATTGGTTACATTACCAGTTCCTTCTCCAATGGGAAATCCTCCCCAACCTTGATTGGCCCCATTATCAGTTGTATAAATGGCTCCACTTTCAGTAATTACAAAATCATAAATATTACGGTGTCCAGGAGATAAGATTTGTACAGGTCCACCGGGTACCAACATAGCTTGGTTCAACCCATCATTCCCACCAAAGGGATCATTTACATCCACACCATCATATCCAGGTGCATCTGGATCGGTAATTCCATTAACGTTTGCACGACTAGGATCATCTAGGGTAGGTAAGTCGTAAATATAACTTCTACCGTTATCGTTTAATATGGGCATGCTTTCTATTGTCTCCAAATTGATTGACAACAATGCAGCCGAAAGTGCATATTCCCCAGTATAGGCAAAGTTTCTGGATGGAGATCCAGCATTGGTATGGCCACCCTGAGCAACAATTAAATAATCTACCCCATTTATTTGAGCCAATTCTAGACCGTTACTTGCATGGTTTTCTTCTGAACGTGGCAAACCACGAACTATATCCACCACTTCCCATTCACTTCCAGTCCATGTAAATCTAGTTATGATCCCAGAGTTGGTATCGAGGCCACTGTCCCCATTACCTCCACTTCCGTATCCTCCAATCCTAAAATCACTGGATGCTACGTATATTACCGGATTTGTTGCGGTACCTCCCACCTCAATACCCAATGTTTCTCGTGATGAACTGAAAAATGGGGTACCATCATCATTGTGGTCTTGAATCGTTGTAATTCCATTTAATTCCTCGGTTGCGGTAACCATGTAATTACCTGGGCCGTTTCTCTCTATTGTAAATATTTTAACGAGCCCCCTATAATCGGTCACATAAAGTCTTCTATCAGGACCAAACTTTAATGATGTTCCATTGGTAATGGATGTAAATCCGTTCAAGTTAAGCTCATTCAAAGAAAAGCTAACCTGTGCTTGGACCACAAGGCCGTAAAAAAGTAAAAAAGTAATACATAGGAACTGAATTGGCCTACGTACTGTGGGGTAAAAATTTGCCATAGGTGGATTATTGGTTTTTGGTTTAACATGAAATCATACAATTATGGACAGAACACTCTCCGTAATAATTTGATTTTCATTTAGAAATTAATAACTGTTTAGGGGAACGGTACGAATATATACTAGACGTATGATCTTACAGCATTTAAGGATGTCAATTAGGTAAATGGCCGTTAAAATCGACAAACACCACAATTACACATACCGCTATCTATCAATATGTTAGAAACTGTAATACTAATCTTATTAAAGAAAAATTGGAAAGAGAGCTATCAATAAAATCAAAAGCTGGGCGGGGAAAGGACCAATCAACTTTGATAGGTCTAAACATGCAAATTTTCCTTCACAATTTTTAGCTTACCAAAGCTTGTTTTTATTGATTTAATCAAGTAGAACCACTACGATTTGCCTACCCTGGAGCTATATGTATGGCCAAATCAATTGGAGGAACTTGCCAATGGAATTGTCAAGTTCTGATTCGCATTAACCTGCGCTTCTTTGTATACTTGATTTTCCATATATATTTGCTTCCTCTTTGAAAGAATTCCATTTTCATTGACATTTATCAATGTCAATTCATATTTAGAATCCGATTCCTCGGAAGGCACAAGATTTACCAAATATACCAGCTCATTTTTATTCAAAATCTTATCCATAAACTTCATGTACTCTTCATTTTCAGAGTTCAATAAATCTTCATGAATGTACCATGAATCAATTTTGGATATGTATTTATCACTAAAACGCTTAACAAAATGCTCACTGTTCAGAACCAGAAAATGATTGTTCTCACCATTTCTTTCTTCCAATAGCGCAATCAACGATTTAAGCTTTTTAACGGACAACGTATTGTCATACACCAAAACCGATGAGTTTTTAATCTGGTTGAAAACTTTCAATGTGATATATTTATAAAGATATCTAGAAATTGCCAAGGCACTAAAACTCAAAATACTATGAACTATTATTATGGAAAGTGGCACCATTAATTCCGTTTCCATAAATAATTTACCATTGACAACCACCAAAACTATTGTAAGTATATTGGCCAAACAAATAGCGTTGAAAATGCTATATACTTCCCTTACTGTATCATATTTGACATAGCCTTTATAAATACCAATGAAAAGAAATATCAATGAAGTTAGGGCAACAATAATAGGCAACTGAATCAACATTCCATGTTTCCAAATATCTGGTAGAATAAAGGAGCAAAGAAAATATGACAGAACAAATGATATACTGGTCAAAAGTATATCGATTAGAAATACTAACCTTACGGGGAACATTTTATTGATGCGAAGATTGTTCTTGCTCATAACAAAATGGTTGATGGTTTTAATCAAAAATAGTTCGAAAAAACCCAGTGACCACTTACTGTTAACTCTTTTCGTCAAACTTCAAAAAAATCGGATGTTTGTATATTAATATTAAATATTAAGCGTTTGTATGATACAATTTTACAATAGTTCTTGCGTCCTATGCTATTGTTTGACTTGAATCTTGACTAAATCAATATGAGTACAAAACCTTTATTAAATACCGTTGAGAGAAAATCTATCCTATTTTTAGGAGATCTTACTTTGATAGGCCTATCACTTAGAAACTTTGTTCTAAGGGCTGTTGATTACCAAAACGAAGACCCTTTCTTTTACCAAGTTGCCATAGTTGGTTTTGGTGTCCTTAACTATTTTATTTTTGCCTATATTTTTGAGACCTACAATCTTGAAAAAATTCCAAAGTCCGTTACCTCATCCACGATTAGGATCTTTACCATTACTTTCCTATTTACCATTTCTATTGTAGTTATAACAACCTTTATCCTTGATTTTGCCTATTGGAGATTATGGCTATTGATTTTTATGATATTTTGCCCAATCCAAGTATCCCTTTGGCGTCTGCTATTCAATTATGTGTTCAAATTTGTACCTACGGTTAAAAAGGTGCTGTTTATCTATGATGAATCCACTAAGGATAGTTTGCAAAAAAACGTGGACAATATCAATGGTACTGAGAATGAAACTTATTACAAGGTAGTATCAACTTATCTGAACTCGGATGATAGCGACCCTATTGGGGAGACAAAACTGTTAGAAAACAATATTGATTCGTGTATCATCAATACTAGAAGTTATAACCATTTTTCCGATCAAATGGAAAACATGCTGGTGAACTCACTGCTATCGGGCAAGGAAGTTCTTACCTATACTTCTTTTTATGAGAGTACCTATGAGGCACTTCCCATCGATTCGCATAACGATAGTTTGTATGAAGTTTTGCAATTGAGCAACAATAAAATCCATTACCTACAGGGAATAGCAAACTTTTCATTCAACATTTCCCTAACTTTTGTTTCGGGAATTGCTTTTTTGCTTTCCATACCCTTTGTATACCTGTTAAATATCTTTTTTAATCCTGGACCATTATTTTATACCCAATTAAGGGTTGGAAAGCATGGCAAGGAGTATAAAGTATTCAAGTTTAGATCGATGGTTGTGGATGCCGAGCAAAAGGGTGCTAAAATGGCCACCAAAAATGATGCTAGGGTAACCAAGTTTGGTAAAGTATTGCGGAAGTTCAGAGTTGACGAACTACCCCAGGTATGGTCGATCATCCGCGGAGACATGTCATTTATAGGGCCGAGACCGGAGCGAAAGGTATTTGTGGATAAACTTAATGAAGTTACCCCCTTTTATAATGTAAGGCATTTGGTTAAACCTGGGATTTCCGGTTGGGCACAGGTTAAATATAAATATGGCGAGAATCTTGAGGATTCCATTAGAAAACTGGAATACGACCTATATTACATTAAAAACAAATCCATTGTTTTGGATTTGCGCATCATATTTAAAACCTTAAGTACCATCTTGTTTTCTAGGGGTATATAACCAAACTATTATCCTTTGCCTTAATTTGACCAACTAACGGATTTCCCATTCGAAGGCAATTAAATCTTTACATCATTTAGGTTATTTAGAACCATATAAAATCTTAGAAAGTGTTGTTGCATTAGTTTTCAACCTTCAACAAAATAAAAAAGACCCCAATTGGGGTCTTTTTTGCATTCATTTTTATTCCATCAATTAATTGGAAATTAAAAGCTTTAGCTCAATTGGATCTCCGTTGTCACGTTCAATGGTAACATAATACAATCCACTTCTAAAGGTTGAAACTTGGATTCTATAAGCATCCATAGTCATGTCATAGGACTGGGAAGCGTTATAGGTACCGACAAGTTTACCTGTTGAATCGTGCAAATGTATGTATGTGAGCACTGTATTGCTAGACATTTGTCTTAATTGAATATTTGCAAATCCATCGACATCAGGAGCTGGGTTCGGTGCAATTATACCTACAATATTATCTGCTTCAGCTTCAAATACCTCGATAGTGATCGTTTCGGTATCCGTTAATCCATCGGCATCGGTCACTGTAAGTTCCACAGTATATACCCCAGGATCGTTAAATGTATGGGATGGATCAGCTTCACTAGACGAATTTCCATCACCAAAATCCCAAGCATAACTTACAACTTCTAAATCATCTGTTGAATCACTACCTGTAAAATCAACTTCCAATGGACCGTTACCACTTTCTGGAGTTGCACTAATTACTGCAAGTGGCGCCAGGTTGGTTCCAGGTTCCCTAACCAAAATGGCAATGGTTGCCGTATCAGTAAGACCATCACCATCCGTTACGGTAAGAACAGCATTATAGGTTCCAGTGGTGGCATAAACATATATTGGGTCTGCCAATGTTGAGGTACCTCCATCACCAAAATCCCAACTATAGCCAATCACTCCTACATCATCAGTAGAATTGCTTCCGGTAAATGTAACTTCCAATGGAGCATCACCACTTTCCGGGGTTGCAGCAATTACTGCAATTGGGGCTTGTGGGTTTACGGTACCGGAGACGATAATTGTTATCGTTGTCATATCGGTTAAACCTCCTTCATCAGTAACCGTAAGGGTTACATTGTATGTTCCTTCTGTATCAAAAGATGTTACAGGATTCATAATATTGGAGGTTGTTCCATCCTGGAAATCCCATGCATAGGATACAATTCCCACATCGTCAGTTGAACCACTGCCGTTAAAAATAACGGCCAATGGTGCCTGTCCTTCTGTTGGATTTGCAGTTGCCACCGCAACCGGTGCTTGGTTACCTCCTACTTCGGTCACCTGTATCAAAATACTAGCAGTTGAAGTTAATCCTTCATCATCAGTCACTGTTAATACTGCTGTATAACTTCCAGAACTGCTATAGGTATGCGTTGGATCATCCAATGGGGACGAATTTCCATCCCCGAAATCCCATGCATACGAAACAATTGATCCGTTATCCGAAGAATTACTGCCCATAAACGAAACTTCCAAAGGTGCATTTCCAGTTTCTGGAGTCGCTGTTGCAATTGCCACTGGTGCTTGGTTGGTTACGGTTACGGTTATTTCGGCGGTATCCAATAGACCTCCTCCATCAGTAACGGTCAATACCACAGTATAAACCCCTGATGCAACAAACGTATGCGTTGGGTCCGCTTCTGTTGATGATTGGCCATCTCCAAAATTCCATTCGTAGGAAACAACGCCCACATCGTCCGTTGACCCACTACCATTAAATATGATCGGTAAAGGTGCCAGACCGGTTGTAATGTTGGCTGTTGCCACTGCAACTGGCGCTTGATTGCCACCTATTTCGGTTACTTGTATCAATATACTAGCCGTTCCCGTTAAACCGCCATCATCTGTTACTATTAATTCTGCGGTATAGTTACCCGCGTCAGTATAGATATGTGTTGGGTCTGCTTCAGTTGATGAATTGCCATCGCCAAAGTCCCAGGCATATGAAACAATGGTGCCGCTGCCACTATCGGTAGAATTACTACCAATAAATGCAACTTCCAATGGAGCCTCACCATTTTCAGGTGTAGCAGTTATAACGGCTACAGGAGCCACATTTGGTGTCAAAACAGTAATGGACAACTCATCTGAATCGGTTAGCCCTTCTATATCCGTTACGATCAATGTAACTGTATAAATCCCCTCTGTTGTAAATGTATGGGTAGGGTCGGCTTCCGTGGAAGTACCTCCATCTCCAAAATCCCATGCGTAGCTGGTAATGGTACCCATATCATCGGATGAACCACTTCCCGTGAACGAGACTTCCAATGGTACCTCACCTTCGGTAATATCTGCTGATGCTACCGCTAAAGGCGCTATTCCAGTACCCGTTACATTAATAATAATCATTTTGGTGTCAAAATTTCCATCGCCATCGCCAACGGTCAATTCTACTGTATAGGTTCCCATATCGGTAAAGATGTGAGTCGGGTCGGCTTCCGTTGAAGTAGCGGATCCATCTCCGAAATCCCATAAATAACTTGTTACACCTACATCATCCAAGGAATTACTTCCCGTAAAGTTGACGGTCAGTGGCATTGGCCCTGTTGTCACATCGGCCTGTGGCACTGCAATTAACTCTCCATCAACACCTACATACCATAGAAAATCAATGGTTTCTTCTGTTGAATCCCCAGTATCGGTAACTGTTACCGAAACACTGTATGGACTGTTCACGGCAGCACCATCAACTTGCGTTCCCCCACCTTGGGTAGATTCAGCTGTATTCGTGAAATTATTGGCATTATAATTATAACCATAGGTATCCACTTTGTAAAGTGCGAACTTGTCGATGGCATGTCCTAAGGAACGTTCAGAAATTTCCATGGTATAGGTACCTGGATTTACAAACCAAACATATACCGAATGTGCATCATTATCACTGGTTCTAGCCTGCCAATCGTATACCTCGGAGGTTCCCCCACTACGGTATATTTTAAAATATCCATTGGTGGTCTCCCCTTGCGGTGTGGTCTCAGTGGTAACCCTAGAACTTCCACCAGGGAATATAATTTCAGTTTGAGCCCCTTGAAGGTTTGCAATAATTGCAGCCTCATTTCCAGGGTTTCCTGCAGTTTCATCGATTGCAAAGAACCAAACATCACTGTTATTCGGAAACCTTAACCAGTTATCGTTCTCATCGGTAGAGCTACCCCCTGAGTAAAAGCTTCTCCAGTTAAAACGGTACACACCAGGGTTTGTAATATTTACTTGATACGGAATGGTTGTCCCATTTTGATTACTAAAACTATTCGTATTTGCAATTATACCAGTTGTACCATCCAAATTGGTAATATCCCAGCCCGTGGTTTCCCCAGATTCTGCCTCCACGATCACCAATCCATTTTCTTCATTGAAGGCATTGCTTCCATCACTGGTAAATCCATCATCAATGGTTCCTGAAATGATACCCGTATTTTCATCAATGGTCAAATCCGGTGGTAATCCTGTGGCACTGTATGTGGTAACATTCGGACTAGTGGCCTCGATTTGCAAACTAACATTGTCACCTTCATAATTGTATTGGTCACCAGGATTTGTAACCGCAAACACGGCATCTGGATTATTGGTCAATGCAATACTTAATGTTTGATCATTATTGTAATAAATAGTAAGTATGGCAGTTCTATCTGCTCCTGTACCAGCAAGTGAAACACCTATGCTATGCGCGCTGTTCGGATATAACAATTCGTTGTTCATCTCACCGGATGCAATGGTAAAGTCTGCTGCATCGGCACCGGAAATTTCCATGGATTTAATAAAAATCCCAACGTTTCCATCAATTGCCGAAAGGTCAAAATTTACGGTTTCCCCATCTGCAATTACCACTGGGCTTGGTGCAGATAGCGTACTGGCCACACTAGGTGTACCTACTGGACTATCCTCTCCCAAGAATTCCATGTTCTTTTGGTTACCTCCACCTCTACTGGGTGCACCTGCCAAAATATGGATACCAGGACCTGAAACTATTGCTTGTGTACCATGGCGTTCATAGTTCATATCGGGCAAACGCTTCCAGGTTGAAGTCACAGGGTCATATTCCTCAGTAACTTTCAAGGCATCATCGGTCATCACACCATACACTTCTTCATTTTGCACCTCTCCACCTATTACAACCAGTTTGTTGTTAAAGTTTACTGCTGAAGCGCCACCTCGAGTTGTGGGTATATCCTGACCACTCGGCAGGGTACTCCAAGAACCGTTGGTAAAGTCGTAAACATCTACTTGTGAGATTGTCGGCCTCCAAGCAGTTTCCCCTCCAGATTGTCTACCAGCGGCCACATATAATTTGTCACCAATGACAACAGCTGCAAAGTGATCTCTGGCAATTGGTGCATCGGCCAATGGTGTCCACGTGTTGGTAGCTGGATCGTATTCATCAAACCATGCTACATGCCCACCAGAGTGTCCGTCTGTATTACCGCCTACAACATAAAATTTGTCTTCATACACCACCAAACCGGCAGAACCACGTCTTCTTGCCTCTGGAATTTCAGGTCCCTGAATCCATTCTTGGGCAGCAGGATCGAACATCCAGATATAGTCAGCAGGTATTTCATGTGGAAACACATTTGTGTTAAATGCTCCAATGATCCAAATAAGTCCTTGGAATTCAGTAGCTTGAAAATGATTAAACTCAAAAGGAGCAGAATCTACAAGTGAAGCCCAAGTATTGCTTGTATAATCATAAATATCAATGGTTTGTGCACTTTCGCGACCTCCCATCAAATAAAACTTGTCACCAGCTTGTACGAATGAGGTCTCGTGACGCGGTGTATAATTTTCATTCTCATTTTTATCTGTCCACAAATATTGTGCATCCACTGTCCACGTAAACACTTGTGAAGAAGGTGCTGACATCGGTTTCATTGCTGTAACCACCACAGTATGTACGCCATCTGCGTTAGGACCTCCATTTGCAGCCTCAACGGCAATGGTACCTGTTATTTCACCAGTTGATGAATCAATGGTAATACCTGCAGGCTGACCCGATATATAATAAGTTATATTTTCTCCTGGATCACCACCTGTTGCCGATGCAGTTAAATCTACTTGATTTGTAATATCATTGACCTGATCGGTAATATTGGCCAAACTAAACGTTGTAAAATTGGTGTCAACCGTGAAAATTTCAATGGCATTTATCGATGGGTTTTCAATGGCTCCATGATTGAACAAAATGTTCAATTCACCATCCGTAATTTCTACAGCATAAGACAACATTCCACCTACTTGATGACCAAAACGTTCCACTACATCGAAATCGTCCTCAACCAGATTACCTTCTATTGATATATCGAAAATACGATCACCTACTTGACTTGCCCCATTGTATGCATTTGCAGTAAATAGGTTGACTACGTAATTTCCATTGTCCAAAGCCAAGGTATATTCCATTTCGGGCAAACTTGACGGGTCGTAACGGTCCTCCGCAAATAGTTCTGCAAAAGTTGCAGCATCTATATAGGCTGGTATAGAGCTATCACGGTTATCGTAAACTGTACCTACAAAATTTGTGACATTTCCAGTATTTACAGCATAATTACCTCCGATCTGGGCACCGTTAACCGAGTTATCCTCCCATTTAGGGCCAATATCTGTAGGCGACACTTGGTTTCCTCCGGCATTAATCCTATAGGCAAAAGCATCTGAAATTGTCCAAGTAAAAGTAATGGAAGATGTATCACTGGAAATTCCATCACTATCATCCACAGTTATGGTAACACTATATGGGCTACCAGCTACAGCACTTACATCTATCGTTCCCCCAATTTGACCATTGGTAGGTTCAATTGTCAATCCTGGTGGCAACCCGGTTGCTGAATATTGTAAATTTCCATCACCACCGTATGCCGAAACACCAAGACTACCATTAAGTTGTTCTCCTGTATTTCCCAATTGATCTGCAATTGGATTCACATAAATTGGGGTTTCATCATCAAATGCATCCAAAATTTCGATGGCATTGATCAATGGATTTTCAACCAACCCATGGATAAAGCTAATGTTCAAAGTTCCATCTGTTACCCTAAGTGTATGGGTAATAACTGTACCCACCAAATGACCGTAGGTTCCAGAAAGGTCGACATCATTTAATTTTGGTAAAATCACTCCCTCAATGGAGACATCAAAAATTCTTTCGCCAGCCTCAGAACTTCCTGCATAACTGTTCCCCATATATAAGCGAACCTCATAGTTACCAGGTTCTGGTACTGGAAATGCATATGTTAAATTTGGTAAATCGTCATTGTTGTCGAATCGTTCTGTTGCATAAATCTCCAATGGTGTTGTTGACTGGTCCACAGAACTATCAACTGGCATTGTGGAAGAGACAAAAACTTGGTTGGTACCGGCTTCCAATAGGTATGGCGAACTATTTCCCAATTCATCGGCACCCCAAGCCATGCCACCATCAATCGCAGCCAATTCAGGCCCACCGGTGTTTACTCGATACAATACAACAGGGGATTCAGTAACGGTAACCGTAAAAGATTGTTCTATAAAATAAGAATCATCATCTGTGGCCCTCACTGTAATTTGAGAAATCGCAGCTGCAGAAGGAAACGATAGGGTTAATTGATTCCCGTTTACAACTGCTCCAATATTTGTATCGGTATTTCCTTCAATTGTATAGGTCAGGTTCTCATCACCATAATCGTCGGCAAAAAAGTTATCCAAAAGGATAATTTCGTCTGATGAATCGACCATTCTCGAAATATTGGGTATGTCCTGTGAAATGGTTGGTTCTTGTCCAGCGGCGTTTAGAAAGTCCCAAGTACCTTCCAATTCAACACCAGGCGTGTTTGAGGTCCCAATAAAACCAGCAGCCAAATCTTGCGTGGATTCTTGAATAGCAGTTAAAATACTACCCTGCGCTGTTATGGTCCCAGCAGTCAAACGACCACCTCCATCAAGTTCATATTGCAAGGTAACCTCACCATTTGATGGATCAACGACAAAATAAAATATGATATCGCTTGTTGGGCGATCAGCCTCATCAATTAATATATTAATAGGGGTTTGAGGAATATCATCAATTTCCTGCAATGCGGTAATTCCGTTAGTGGTCACCACCATTTTTATAAAATTGCTTTGGGTACCATCTCCAATAAAATGTCCCAACTCCCCACCAATCGCGGCAGTATTTCCATAAATACGCTGTGGACCGACCAAATTGATCAAATTGCCATACACCGTAAATATCCCTGTTGTTTGATCTACTTGGATACCGTACTGATATCCTTTTTCTTGAGTATTTGTACTTCCATTTGCTGTGCCAGAAGTCATATGGGACGTCATAAGTCCTGGGGCTCCTCCCAAAACATCGTTGGGATTTGGATCACTGGGATCATCCCGTCTGTCCAACCAGTTCAAATAGTTAGGATTCGGATCGCCATTGTTCATAAGACCAGTCATCCCAAGTCCAAATATTCCGCCAAGACCCTGTTGTGTATTAAAAAGGTCATTGTTTACCGGTAAGGTAAATGCATCACTGCCTGCTACGTCGGGATCTCCTAATTGGAAGGGATCATCTTCATCCAAAATACCATCATTATCATCATCTGGATCATTTAGGTCGGATACATAAGGTGGACCAGCTGATTTGTCAAAATCACTAGGTTGCGATCCACCATTACAGGGATCTGTACCATTATCCAATTCATCTTGATTGGTATAGCCATCATTATCAAAATCCGCTAAAGGTGATCCAGCAGGGTTATCACACTCGATAAAATCCTGTGGCTCAAACACTACAATTGTTCCATCCAATGTTCCTGCCCAAATGGTTCCCGGGAAAATTTCACCATCGCCGTTGCAGCTAATACCTAAAGCATCACCACCTAAACCAGAGAAAAAATTGGCCGTAAAGTTTTCCAAAGTACCATCGCTCAACAATTGTACTCTTCGGATATTTCCTCCATTGTGGCCGGCCAAAAGATCACCTTGCATTGCCCCTTCAAAATTACTGGCCGTATATTCATCGATACCATTGGTATTGGTTCCCCAAGTTACAATGGGGTTATCATCATCACCATCGGGATTTGTTAATCCTGGTCCTCTCCAATCCCCTTCTATCGCATTCACAGTTTGAACCGGTGGCCAGTTTGCCGGCAAGGCCAAACTTGGATCTGAAGTGGAATTTGGTGTAGATTCGTCTGGATCGTAGGTCAAAGTTCTAAAAACTGCGCCATCCGTACCACTTTGATTCGGTGCCGTAAACAATCCTGCACCATAAGGGTTTGCTCTTGTAGGGTTAGGATGACCTCCATAAAAGCTACCAAAGGTATAGGATTGTAGATCTAAGGCTATCAATTCCAAATGGTCTACATTGTTTATATATTCCCCATCCGCTGTAGGTGATTGACTTCCCGGTTCTGTTGGATCATAGTTATTCGTTACATTTCCAGTTCCTTCATTTACAGGAAAACCTCCCCAACCTTGATTGGCGCCATTATCCGTTGCGTAAAGTGACCCGCTTTCCGTAATCACTATATCATAGGCATTTCTAAATCCAGGTGATAATATTTGAACAGGACCACCTGGAACCACCATAGCTTGATTCAACCCATCGTTCCCTCCAAATGGATCGTTCACATCAACACCATCATAATTTGGGTCATCTGGATCGGTAATCCCATTTACGTTTGGTCTGGTTGGATCATCCAATGTAGGCAGGTCATAAATATAATTACGTCCATTAACATCAACTTGAATGGGAAGCGCATTTATTGCATCCAAATCAATAGATAAAATTGCACCAGAAAGTGCATATTCATTTGTAAATACAAAATTGGTAGATGGGCTACCTCCATTGGTATGCCCTCCTTGGGCCACAATCAAATATTCTGTTCCGCCTATGGTTGTCAATTCCAATCCATTGGTCGCATGGTTTTCCTCCGAACGAGGAAGTCCTCTAACCAAATCTGCAACATCCCATGAAGAACCATTCCACGAAAAACGGGTTATTACACCAGAGTTGGTATCCAAACCGACATCACCATTACCACCTCCGGAACCGGCTCCAATTCGAAAATCACTTGATGAAACGTAAATAATGGGATTTGAAGCGGTACCCCCAACAGTTAGACCAGTTGTTTCTCTACTGGAACAATCACCGCTAGCGCCACTACAAAGTCCTCCATCATCATCGTGGTTAACAATAGATTTAACCCCATTCAAGGCTTCCACTGCTGTTACTTCATAATTGGTTGAACTATTCCGTTGGATAGTCAAAATTTTAATTGTACCCGGATATTCGGCCACGTACAACCTTCCATCCGGTCCATACATTAAAGATGTAACTCCTGAAGAAACATCGTCAAAGGACCCGAAGTTTAGTTGACTTTGATCAAAATTAATCTGGGCTTGTGCATCCGAATAAAATACACTGGATAAAAAGATCAGGGCACCTATGGAAACCCTTAAAACATAGGAAAAGTAATTGTTTTTCATGGTACTATTATAGTTCTTAGCAATTTGGTCAGGATGTTTGCATCAATCAAAAATAAGTGATTAGTCCAAGGCCCTTTAATAACACAGTTTTTATTCGACTAAACGGTTGCTTTCTCGTTAAATGACCATAATTCAAGACAGAATGTCGTTCTCGTTCAAAAAGCAAGAAAATTGGTTTTTTTATTTAACAAAAAATGGGGTCGGAGCACATAGGAGCTGGCAAATAATTTTCAATTTTAGGGCCAAAGAAAGAGAGGCAATTTTTATTTGTCTTATTGTATGACAAATAAATTAGCCTTTCAAAAATTGTAAGGAGTGGTTAAATTTAAGTACCCTAAGACTAGTCCAAAGGGGACCCAAAAACCAATAAAAGAATTGTTTTTAATTAAAAATGAGGTAAGGCACTGATTTACATTATCTTATCCAACACTTTTTCAATTACCTCCGCGTCTTTATTCATGGAAAATTTTCTACTGAACAACGCTTTTGAGTCCATTAATTCTTCAAATTCTTCCATGGTCCATGTATACGGTTTGCCCCTGTCCCAATCTATTAATCTGGCATACCCTTTTCCTGAGTAGGTTTCCTTAAACTCGGAATTCATTAAAAGGGTTTGCATAAAAATCTCATCGTTGAAAAAACCATTATCAAATTTTTCGGCAATAAACCCCTCTTTATCAACAATATATTTTGCAAAATCGTTGGTAATACTAAACCATGCTTGCCCCCAATAAAAATCCTTGATTTGAATTTTCCTTGCCCTATTGATGAACAAACACGCTTGTAAAAAAGAAAAAGGATAGCGCAGAGACCTAGACCATTTTCGGGGCAATCTTTTATTGATCGCAATAAAATGATAGTATTTGTAACGACTTGCAATTTTCCATGTTGTAACCTTGGTTACCGATAAAAATTGTTGCCCTTTGTGTTCTTCAAAAAAGTTGTGGATGTAATCTTGGCTTTTAATTGGAAGATCGACCCCTGAAATTAAATGGTAATATGCATAATTGGACTTTACTGCTTCCTTCAATAATCTCAACTCACAATCTATTTGACTGTAACCGGACCAAAAAATTGGCTTTCTTTCAATAAAAGTAATATTGGAATATTGCAAAAGACCTTTTAGTTCATCTTCAGAAATAGCATCAAACTTTTCATCCAAATGAATAAAAATATCGTTACGTTCATCATCCAAGCATTTCATTAGCTTACACAATAGTTCCGGTTCGTTATGCGCCATTACCAAGTAGGCGTGTTTCTTATTTTCCATTAAAATTTGAGGTTTTATAATGTAGTGTTTGAATAATTAGAAATGATCAAGGGATAGGCCAATTTGGAATTAAATTAAAACTTCCACCATCTTTTTCCGGATTTCCCGTATCCATAGCCATATTTCCCACCGTAACCCAATTCGGATGATTTAACTCCGTTTACAACAAAAGCAAGATGGTTCAACTTTCCTTCTTTTCTAAGTTTCAATGGATACTCGATATCTTCTATGGTGGATTTGCCCGCTTTTGCCACATACAACAAAAGACTTGCATGCTCGCTTATAATAAGTGTATCGGTAACTGGCATCATCGGTGCTGTATCCACTATCACATAATCATATAATTTGGAAACCGTTTCCATGAGTTCGCCAAACCTTTCACTCATTAAAAGTTCGGAAGGATTAGGGAAAATTTTTCCAGAATGGATAACATCCACCTTATTACTTTTGATCTCACTGGTATTAAGGATATCCTTTAATGTCAAAGATTCATTGAATAAGAAATCCGTAAGGCCAGCACTTTTCTGAAAATTGGATTTTTGTTTTTTAAGTTGTTCATCACCATCATTAAAAAATAAGTGAAATTTAGGCGCTCGTATGTCTGCGCCTACCAACAGTACCTTTTTCCCAGTACTTGCCAGAATAAGGGACAAATTAGTGGATAGAAAGGTTTTCCCTTCGGCCGGGAGACTGGAACTGACATAAACAATGTTCTTTTTGGTATCGCTCTTCGATTCCATTTTAAGCATATAATCCATATTGGTCCTGATAATCCTCAAGGCCTCTGACAATACGGAACGATCTTCTTTTGCAATGGTCTGGACTGATTTACTCTTTAATTTGGGAAGTTCCCCTATTACAGGAACACCCACATTGGAAACCAATTTTTCCAAGGTATGTGCGCTGTGGACCTTATCATCCAACATATGCATCCCATATATTACTCCGGCAGGTATTAAAAAACCCAATAATAATGATGCAAAATAAATAAGACTCTTTTTTGGCGCCACTGGAAACTTACTGGCAGGAAAAGCCGCATCCACAATTTTGGAATTTGGGGATGCCGAGGCATACGCAATCTGAGCCTCTTCCCTTTTCTGTAATAGATAGAGGTATAGTCCTTCTACCGTTTGCTGTTTTCTGGTAATTTCTCGTAATGCCCTTTCATTACGTGGTGCAGAATAAATCTTTGAATTAATGGTGGCCAACTGGGAGCTCAAATTGTTTACCCTTAAATTCAAATTGTTCTGCATACTGTTCAAACTGGATTGCATGCTTTTTTTCAAACTCTCCAATTGTTTGTCAATATTGACTATCACCGGGTTTTTCTCATTGGAGCTTTTCAAGAGTCTTTCGCGCTCCAAAACATATTGGTTGTATTTGGCTGTGGTACTGGTAATTGAAGGATCCGCCAATCCAATATTTGAAGGCAGAATGCCATAACCATCTTGACTTTCCAATTCATCACTTACACTTTCCGCTATTTGTAATTGGATCTGGGCATCCTGCAGCTCTTGTTGGTTGGCCGCGCTTACATTTAAATTGATATTGGATTGGGATTGAATATCCGTAAGCCCACGGCCCGCCTTAAAGTCCTCGGCACTTTGGTCGGCTTCCGATAAATCGCTGTAAATATCTGCAATCCGATCATCTATAAATTCCGCTGTTTTATCTGCAATTATCTTTTTATCGTTTTTACCATTGTCATTGTATATTTCTATCAACTCATTCAAAAAATCACTGGCCTTTTCTTGTACAGCGTCTTGAATTGATAAATAAATTATAGAAGAGTAATCATCGGCTATGGAGGTGCCAAGTGCCTTTTGATAAAATAAGGTTACATCATCGATTGGATTTATTTCAATCTTTAATTTTTCCCCGATAAATGGTCGAAATTTATCCATGTCCTCTGGTAAAATCGTTATTTTACCAAGTTCCGTGATAATCCCATCTCCAAATGTCTTTTTTTGTTCTTGTTCGTCCTCCTCTGTCCAATATGAAAAATTTGTTTGTGACAATGGCACGATGTAACAACTAAACTTTACATCTTTAATAATGGAGTCTATTGCAATTTTTATTGGATTGTCTCCATAAATTTCTGAGTTTTTAACTCTCCCCACATGTAAAACTTTCCGGTCAAGTTCCAAATTGATCACAGCTTGTCTAATATTGGTTCTAGACCGAAGTACCTCAATTTCATCCTCCACTTTTTTGGAACCACCGGGCAGTAAGTTCAGGTCACTGAACAAACTAAGTTCAGAGGGTGTGCTTTTATCTTCCACAATTTTTATGGTAGCGTTAGCCTGGAATTTAGGAGTCGCGTACCTTATATATAAATAGGAAATTGAAATAGATACCACTATCGATAATATAAACCATAATTTATATTTCAAATATTTGGACACCTGATCTTTCAAATCATTTTTTTGAATCCTTGGGGTAAAATTGGTTTTATCCATGAAATCGGCAATGTTTTTACTGGGGTTTATCGCGTAAGTATAAGTACTGTGGAGGTTATTAAAACGGATAGTATGGATACTGTGATGGTTGCCCGATTGTCCATGGAACTGGATGTGATCGCCGAATTATTTGGCTCCACATAGACCACGTCGTTTTGGGTTAAATAATACACAGGGGATTCGGCAGCCATATTGCTGGTCAGGTCTATTCGATAATACACCTTTGTTCCCTCAAACTCCCTGATCACCAATACATTCTTACGCATCCCTTTTATGGTCATGTCACCCGCAAGACCCAAGGCTTCCAAAATGGTGATCTGCTCACCATTTACCAAATATGTTCCCGGACGCTTTACTTCACCCAGTACAGTTACCGTGAAATTTTTTAAACGAATATTAATAATGGGATCTTTCAAATAATCGGCTTCCAGACTTTCGGTAAGTTTAACCCTTAATTCCTCTGGCGTAAGTCCTACCACTTTGATTTTACCTATAACCGGAAAATCGATTTCGCCATCCTTGTCCACCAAATAATCTACTTGTTCCGGTCTCATATTACCTCCTTCCTGTGCACCTCTGAACAAATTAAAGGGCGCACTGGCTTCTGGATCCAAAGTTGACACATATATATTTATCAAATCATCAACCTTGAACCTAGTTGTGGCAACATTTTCCTTTACTTGGGTTTCCAATCCCGATAAGGCAGCATTTTGAAAATAAACTACATCTTGTTTGGATGCACATGAAGACAATAAACCAAGGGTGATTAAAAAGAAAAAAACTTTACGGAATTGAAATTTCATTATTCAGTGTTTTTGATTGTTATTTGAATTTGACCTACTTAACGAATTTAAGATAACTTTACTATATGAATCTTATTGAACCCGTTAATCGTTTAATTTGAATCGTATTATGCCAAGGTTACAATAATTTTTAGCCTTATTCTTCCTTTTAAAGATTACATAACTTTTAAACTGATATAATATTTTAAAATCCTTTCAGTTAAAGTATGGAACAAATTCAGCTATAAAAATATTTAAGATTGGATGTACTTTCAATTTATATTCGTTTAACCTAATGAAAAATCGTTCAACCGAATGATCTCTCGGATGAGAAACATATCATTTCAGATCCTTGACCATTATGATCCGTATTTTTTTTGGTATGGAATTACACCCTACTTTTGAAGCGAAGTTCATTTCATCCAAAATACTGTGACTTGGTCTAAAATAAGGTCCAGGTCCATTAATTTTTTAAAATATTTGAACCCAACTAAATTTTAATATGAAACAAGTAAAAAATATTTGCTGCATTGGTGCAGGTTATGTTGGTGGTCCTACCATGTCCGTAATTGCGTCCAAATGTCCTGAAATAACAGTGAATGTGGTCGATATCAACCAAACGAGAATTGACCTTTGGAACCACGAAGATTTGGACAAGCTACCCGTTTACGAACCAGGCTTAAAAGAAATTGTGGGAAAAGCTAGGGGCAAAAACCTATTTTTCTCGACAGAGGTTGACAAGGCCATCGATGAAGCTGACATGATATTCATATCCGTTAACACCCCAACCAAAACTTATGGTAAAGGAAAGGGACAAGCTGCGGATTTAAAATATATTGAACTTTGTGCCCGTAACATTGCCAAAGTGGCTGTTAACGATAAAATTGTAGTTGAAAAATCGACCCTTCCCGTTCGAACTGCACAAGCCTTGAAAAGCATTTTGGACAATACCGGTAATGGTGTGAAGTTTGAGATCCTTTCCAATCCAGAATTTTTGGCGGAAGGAACAGCCATTGAAGATTTGTTGGAAGCAGATCGAATTTTGATCGGAGGTGCAGATACCCCATCAGGACAAGAAGCAAAAGACGCTCTTAGTGCCATTTACGAACATTGGCTTCCCAAAGAACGTATATTACAGACCAATGTATGGTCCTCAGAACTATCCAAATTGGTTGCCAATGCCTTTTTGGCTCAGCGAGTTTCCTCTATAAATTCAATTTCCGCACTTTGTGAAAAGACAGATGCCAATGTGGCTGAAGTTTCCAGGGCCATTGGATATGACTCTAGAATAGGTGCTAAGTTTTTAAATTCATCCGTAGGATTTGGTGGGTCTTGTTTCCAAAAGGACATCCTTAACTTGGTATACATAGCAAAAAGCTTTGGACTTCAAGAAGTAGCGGATTATTGGGAACAGGTAATTATTATGAATGATTATCAAAAAAGACGATTTGCCGATAACATCATATCCACCCTTTATAATACCGTATCTGGCAAAAAAATTGCATTTTATGGTTGGGCCTTCAAAAAAGATACCAATGATACTCGGGAATCTGCAGCAATTTACGTGGCAGATGCCCTATTGGAAGAAAATGCCAACATTGTTGTATATGATCCAAAAGTTTCCAAAGAAACCATTTTTGCGGATCTGGAATATCTTGGAAATAAATCCAGGGAACAATTGGAGCAATTGATCACCGTGGTGAACAACCCAATGGACGCCGCCAAAGATGCACATGCCATTGCCGTACTGACCGAATGGGATGAATTCAAAGCTTACGATTGGAAAACTATCTATGAAGTAATGTTGAAACCTGCTTTTGTTTTTGATGGACGAAGAATTTTGGATCATGGTAAAATGGAAGATCTTGGTTTCAAATTCTATAAAATAGGACAAAGCGGGAGATAATCCCGTATTTCCATTAGAATCCAATTGAAAACAAATTCAGATATACCTATTTGCCCTAAAATACTGAACTTTCAACCTTAGAACCAATGAAAATCATCCAGGTAATAACACTTAGCGAACCCATCGGGGGAGCTCAAATGGTGCTTTTCAACAATACAGAGGCCATGGTAAAGAATGGCCATGAGGTTCATGTGATTGTAGGGCAAAAAGGAACCCTTACCAAACGTTTGGAAGAGTTAAGTGTTAAAGTTACTTGTATCCCAAACCTAAAACGCGAAATATCACCTAAAAATGATTTTGCCTGTTACAAAGACATGCGCAATTTGTTTAAAAGTGAAAATCCCGATATAGTAATTTCCCATTCTTCCAAAGCTGGAATTTTGTGCAGACTTGCTTGTCATAACACAGGAACGCCCAATATTTTCACGGTTCATGGATGGTCCTTTACCCCTGGCGTGAAAGGTGTCAAGCGCTATTTTTATTTAGCTATTGAAAAAATAATGGGAAAATTCTCGGACCACCTGATCACAGTATCCAAATTTGATTATACGTTGGGATCCAAACACAATATTGTTCCAGAATCCAGAATGAGTGTCATTTATAATGGAAGTCCTGATTTTTTAAAAAGTGAAGAAAAATCCAGACATGAAAAACCATTGACACTTTTAATGACCGCTCGATTTTCGTACCAAAAAGACCATTTGACATTATTTAAGGCCCTCCAACAGCTTAAGGAAGCGCCAATTCATGTTGATTTGGTCGGTAATGGGGATTTATTTGAAGAATTCGTGTCCCGGGCCAAAGAAATGGGCATCGATCATATGATTACCTTCCATGGGGAAAGCAACGATATTCCATCGTTTCTCAATAAATCAGATATTTTTGTGCTCACATCGCGTTTTGAAGGATTACCACTTTCCATTTGTGAGGCAATGTCCGTTGGAATTCCAATTGTAGCCTCAGACGTGGGTGGGGTCAACGAAATGGTCAAAGACGGATACAATGGGTTTTTAATACCAAAGGAAGATCCCATTTATTTGACCAAAAAACTCAAGGCGATCATCGAGGATGACGAATTAAGAAAATCCATGGGCGAAAATTCACGTAATACCTATTTAGAGACTTTCTCGACCCAGCAAATGGCTTCATCGACCGAAGAATTTATAACTCAAATTTTACAGAAAAAAACGGCAAATTAATTTCTTTACAAGAATTATATAAAAAAGTACCAATGAATATTTTAGTAACTGGAGCAGCAGGTTTTATCGGATATCATTTATGTGAAACATTGGTAAAGCATGGCCATTCTGTGGTTGGCGTTGACAATATAAACGATTACTATGATGTTCGTTTAAAATATGCAAGATTGGAACAGCTGGGGATTTCGAAAATAGATGCCGAGAAAGAAAATCTAATAGCGTCCAGTACCATTCATGCAGAAAAAATGCGTTTTGTAAAGTTTGACCTTGCCGATAAAGAAGCCATGAACCAGCTCTTTGATCACAATTCATTTGATGTGGTTTGCAATCTTGGTGCCCAGGCAGGTGTACGATATAGCTTGATAAACCCAGACGCGTATATTCAAAGCAATGTTGTTGGCTTTGGCAATCTGTTGGAATGTTGCAGACATGGTAAGGTTAAGCATTTGGTCTATGCCAGTAGCTCCAGTGTCTATGGACTCAACAAAAAAGTACCATTTTCGGTTGAGGATACCGTAGATAGCCCAATTAGTGTTTATGCCGCTACTAAAAAGAGTAATGAACTTATGGCGCATACGTATAGCCATTTGTTCAAAATACCAACTACGGGGCTTCGCTTTTTTACCGTTTATGGTCCATGGGGTAGACCAGATATGGCATTGTTTTTATTTGTCGATGCCATTAAAAAAGGTAAACCCATTGATGTTTTCAATTATGGCAATATGGCACGCGATTTCACCTACGTGGATGATATTGTCGGAGGCATGAGCAAAATTATAGAAACCCCTTTTGAAGAAAGTAAAAGAAAGGACCAACTATATAAAATCTACAATATTGGCAACAACAAGCAAGTAAAGCTCACAGATTTTATTGACGCCATTGAAACGTCGTTGAAAATCCCGGCACAAAAGAACCTGCTACCTATCCAACCTGGTGATGTAGAAAGTACATGGGCCGATGTGAACCAACTTATCCATGATTACGATTATACTCCAAATACACCAATAGAAAAGGGTGTTCAAGAGTTTGTGGAGTGGTATAATGAATTTTATGAGCAGACCATGTAAAACATAAAACCAATGTTGTTTAATTCAATAGAGTTTATAATTTTTCTGCCAATTGTATACATTTTATATTGGTTTCTATTTCAGAAAAATCTAAAGTTTCAAAATTTATTGATTCTCATTAGTTCATATGTTTTTTATGGATGGTGGGACTATAGATTTCTTGCATTAATATTTCTTTCGACTTTAGTCGATTACTTTATTGGAATTTCAATCCAAAAGCAATCATCAAGCCAGAAGCAAAAAATATTACTTCTGACCTCCGTTTTGTTCAATTTAGGCGTACTTGGATTTTTTAAATATTACAACTTTTTTATTGAATCTTGGATTGAACTATTTGCATCTTTTGGTTATCAAATCAAAAGTATTTGGACCTTAAATATTGTGCTCCCTGTGGGTATATCCTTTTATACCTTTCAAACAATGTCCTACACCATTGATGTATATAGAAAAAATTTACAGCCAACAAAAGACTTTATCTCTTTTGCATCGTTTGTATCCTTCTTCCCTCAATTAGTTGCTGGGCCAATTGAACGAGCAACCAATCTAGTCCCGCAGATTTTGAACAAAAGGAAGTTTAATCTTGAGCAAAGTATTGATGGCACTAAATTAATCATCTGGGGGATGTTTAAAAAAGTGGTGATTGCGGATACATTGGCACCCATAGTTGACGATATATTTACAAATTACGCAACCTATGATTCAAGTTCCCTTGCGATTGGAGCTATATATTTTGCTTTTCAAATTTATTGTGATTTTAGCGGTTACTCAGATATTGCGATAGGAACTTCCAAATTATTTGGATTCGAATTGATGTCAAATTTTAAATTCCCTTATTTGTCGCGAAATATCGGGGAGTTTTGGCGGAGATGGCATATATCGCTTTCAACTTGGTTTAGGGACTATCTATATATACCTTTAGGAGGTTCTAAACACGGTAAGCTGCTTTCGATAAGAAATATATTTATCATATTTCTTGTTAGTGGATTTTGGCACGGAGCCAATTGGACATTTATTATTTGGGGACTTTTTCACTCGATTCTTTTTCTTCCATCGTTCATTTTTAAGACGAATAGAAAATATACAAGTTCTGTAGTTGGAGAACAAAACCTATTGCCAAGCTTTAGGGAATCTTCTCAAGTATTAACAACTTTTATTTTAGTAACGATAGGCTGGATATTTTTTAGAAGCGATTCCATTTCATCTTCATTGGGATACCTTTTTAAACTATTGGAATTTAGTAATTATTCAAACAGTTTTGTAGACTTTAGATTTATATATCTAATTGCTGCTTTTGCATTGCTTGAGTATAAAACGAGATTTGATGAAAGAAGAATTCATTTTTTTAAGGTTCCAATTATGAACAAATTCATTTGGATTGGAATTGCCTGTGCCGTAGTCCTATTGTTCTTTAAAGAGAGCCCCAATAATTTTATTTATTTCCAATTCTAAATGAAAACGTTTTTTAAAACAATAGTTGTCAATTTTATAGTATTGCTGGTTGTTTTAGAACTGGTAATTCGAATATTTGGACTAACAGATGATGTTCCCCATAGAAAGACCGATCAATTTGGGCTACAAGTATATATTGAAGGCCAGACAGGTTATTCACATGGAAATAAATGGAAAGTAAATAAATATGGTTTTTTAGGTGATGAAGATATCAATGAAAATAATCAGCTCTTTGTAATTGGAGACTCATTTATTGAAAATTTCATGAATCCCAATAGTTGTAGACAATCACAATTATTTAAAGATAAAGGTTTTAATGTATTCGAAGTTGGCAGATCTGGAATAACATTCATTGAATCTTTGGAATTTTTGAAAAATTACAAATCGATTGTCAATCCGAAAGCAGTTCTAATCTATATTGATAATTCAGACCTTTTAGAGTCTATCAAAGAAATAAAACCATACAATGATAGGGCACAATTCAATATTGCCGAAAACAAACTTGAAACCGGTGAAATAAAGGGCCAACTAATTAAGAGAATACTATATAGTTATAAAACTCTATATTATTTGTACCTAAAATTTCAAAAATCACAGGCATACCAAATTCCAACATCAAAGGACCAATTCGAATCTAATAAAAGTTCCAATCATTTTGAATATGTGCAAAAATTAATCGGTTATTGCACTAATAGATACGACCTATCTGAAGTTTATTTTGTTTTTAGAGAAAAAAATGAATTCACACAGCTTTTTAATGAGAATGAACTCAAATTTATTGAATTAGATATGACTGATTCAAAATATATCTTCACAAATGATTCTCACTGGAATTGTGAAGGACATAAAGAAGCTAATTTTAGAGTTTTTAACCAACTGTCCGATATCTTACCGGTTAATTAAAAACTTGTACTTAGTTGGCCATATAAATTCCGTTGGCCATAAGATTTAAATATTATTGATTATGAATGGTTTAAACCTTATACATTCATAGCATTCTTACCTGTAAACAATTTTTCTCTACTAATTTTTGGATTTATACTTTCTGTAGACTCCATTAGCCATTTATTCCCAAGGTATATTGTTTTGATAGTCAAGTACCAAATAGGCTTATTTGTTAATAAAACCACTTTAATGTTAAATAAATGTGCGTTTCATCGATCAATTGGATATTAGAAGTCTAAAAAGTAGATCGAGGCGTAGTTGATATGTTTTAAATGTATTTCACCGTAAAAAAGGTGTATTTCATCGATAAAATGCAATTATTAAAAATTCAAAATAAAATAAAAGCGCATTTCATCGAAAAAAAATAAAATTTCATCGATAAAACAATCAATTAATTTAGATTTGAATCCCAAGTTGGAAATTCAAATCATTAACAACTTAACCTCTTTTAAAGAAATGGCGACACCCCACAAACCCATTTGCTTAATGAGCATGCTTTTTATTTTTTCTTCACTAGTTTTGCTTTCATGTAGTAAAGACAGTGATTTGTTCGACGAAACCGTTCAAAGTCAAATTGAAGAAGAAGTATCCGAGGAAGGTGAAGTAATCAACTCGATTTCCTTCAGCCTAAAAAATGATGAATTTACAATCTCTGGTGAATTAGAGTCCGTAGTTTTGGACGTACTACAAAATGACAGTATTCCCGAAAAAAATGTCGATTCCTATCGTATCATAGAAGTTACCGAAGCGTTAGAAGGTACCGTATCCTTAAATGATGACAATACCATAACTTATTCGCCTAATTCAGATTCAGCCGATAAAAATGGGAACAATGGCGTTGTAAGGGATAATTTCAGTTATAAGCTGGAGGTAATGAAAAATGGCAAAAGGGATTCCAAGGAAGCAACGGTCATCGTAAATACAGATTACAGCACTTTAGATATGGGAAATTTAAAAGCATTTCCAAGTGCAGAAGGATATGGAAAAAATACCATAGGTGGAAGAGGTGGTGAAATTATCCACGTTACAAATTTAAATGAAGATGGACCAGGCAGCTTAGTTGCCGCTATGAAAGCATCAGGTCCAAGAATAGTTGTATTTGATGTAGGTGGTACAATTGAATGGACAAAGGAGCAATACATAATTAATCCTAATATTACCATAGCTGGAGAAACCGCTCCTAGCCCCGGAATTACCATTACAGGAAATACATTAGGAATAAGAGCCTCGGAGGTAATTGTACGATTTCTAAGAATAAGGATTGGCGATGATGCTACTCCAGACAATAATATTGATGGAATCAGAATTATAAATACCACATCGGGTACAATCATGAAGAACATTATTGTTGACCATTGCGATATCTCATTGGCCAGTGATGAAAATCTTAGTTTTCAAGGGAATGCTCTTGGTGCATCAAATGCATCATTACAAAATGTAACTGTTCAAAACTGTATGATTTCTGACCCCTTAGGTGAATACGATTACGCAATTCTTATTGGAGAAAACCTGGCTAACCTCTCAATTTTGAGGAACGGGTTATTTAATATTGGTAATAGAGGACCAGAACACACCTATGGTGATGGTTCAACTGGATTGGAATTTGTAAATAATATAATTTATAATTATAATCGGCCAGTTACTATTAGTTTTGGTGATTCAGAATTTGATTCTGTTGGAAATGTCTTCAAAGGGGATTCAGACTACCCCCCAAGTCAAGCAGATCACCATTATCAACTAAACAATTATGAGAATCCAAGTGGGCTTGTTTCTGATGGAAAAGTTCATCAATCGGATAATATTCAAATTGGTTATTCCTCATATAATATGATGAATGATAATTGGTCTAGGGTTAATCAAGCGAATAGAGTTGCTGCTTCAGACTACACTCCTCTATCTAGTGCACAAGTTGTTGACGAAATCCTTTATGACTTAGGAGCAAGTATTCTATTCCCTGACACAATAGCAAGTATGAGATTGGCTGAGTTTACCAATTCAAGTGGTAAACGTAAATATTCTTCAATTATTGATGCTGGAGGCATTCCTACCTTAAGTAGAACATTTCGCTCTGAAACATATGATAGTGACCGCGATGGAATGGCTGATGCTTGGGAAATTGGTAGGTTTGGTGATTTAAGTCAGACTGCAAATGGTGATGCTAACGATGATGGATATACTAATATTGAAGAGTTTTTCCATTCTTTGATTAATTAAACTATCTCAATAGCTGATTAGCTTGGCCTTTTTAATCGATTATTCTATAATTTTCATCTATCGAAATTGAAAATTCAGTGCTTTTACCGATATATTTGATAAGCGCTAGCCTCATGAAAGGCATTACAAGGATTCTTGTAATTTGCAGCGATCGCTTATTTAAATTCTCTTAAGGCATTAATGAATATACATTTCATAATAAATTCTTTGGCAGGAGGCGGTGCAGAAAGGGTAATGGCCACTTTGGCCAATGGATTTTCCCTTCAAAGCAAAGTATCACTCATCACATTCAACAATGGAAATTCATACCCTATTGACCCCAAGGTCAATAGGGTATATTTGCATGGTGGAACCTTAAAAAACCATACATTACGATCTTGGAAAAACCTATATTCCTATTATAGGGTTAAGGAGAACAGGCCAGATGCAATTGTAGTTTTTATGCCTGCTAACGCATTGATCGTAGTACCTATTGCAAAAATATTTGGCATCAAAGTAATCATCAGTGAACATAACAATCACAAGGCAAATCCATCTACAAAGTCGAAATGGACACGTAAACTGTTATATCCATTGGCGAATGCGGTTACCATATTAACTTCGTATGATTTGGAATTTTTTAAAAAAATGAACCAAAAGGTCGTTATCATGCCAAATCCCATTGTTTTGCCTGATCATGTTCCAGAATTTAGGAACAGAAAAAAAAACATATTGGCGGCTGGATCATTTAAACGATTGGATGTCAAGGGTTTTGAAAGATTAATTAAAATTTCAGCACCTATTTTAAAACAACATCCAGACTGGACGTTAACAATTGCTGGTTCAGGCGGGAATGGTATTGAAATTCTAAGAGGATTAAGTCAAGAATTAGGGATAGAGGGAATGATAATTTTACCTGGGTTTTGCAAAAATATTCAAGAAATGATGCAACAGTCCCAAGTGTATGCTTTACCATCCAAATACGAGGGATTACCTATGGTGTTAATGGAGGCTTTGAGTAATGGAATGGCCTGTATTGCCTATGATTGCATTTCAGGACCAGGTGATTTGATTGAAAACAAATCAAATGGAATACTAATAGAAGATCAAAACGAAGAACTATTCGGAGAAGGCTTGAAAATGTTAATCAGTGATGATGAATTTAGGAATGAAATTGCTTCTAATGGTCCAGAATCCATGGTTCCTTACAACATCTCCAATATTTTAGAAAGGTGGAATAAACTATTTAATGAGATAAAAAGTAACTAATGAATTCCAAGGCCTTAAACACCAATATATTTAAGTATTTAATTTTAGCCTTGATTCTTTGGCATATTCCTGGATTTTCTTTGGTCTATATTAACGGTACGCTGTCCTCTCTCCTAAGTTATGCTTCATACGGGTTAATTTTGCTCTATGTTTTCTTAAACAAGAAAACCGGAAATTCTTATGAAATGTTGGTTTTAGGAACTCTTTACTATGGGATAAGCATTTTGGTAACTCAATCATATGTAGCCGACGCATATACATTTATAGTTGCACTCATAAAATACTATATAGTCATTTGGGGTGGCTATGAAGTTGTTAAAAATACTTCACAAAAAGAACTTTGGTTTTTTCTTTTTATAGGTGCACTCTCAATTTTGGGAAATGTTTTTCTTTTTCAAAATCCAATTGCTGATTATGGTAGGTATAGCGGCTTTTATTTGGACGCCAATAATGGAGGATTAATCTGTTTGATGGGTTTTGCACTTAGTTTCACTATCACAAAATCACTTAGACTTTTCAGTAAGCTTTCATATACAATGTTGGGCTTAATTACCTTTTCAAGGACATTTATGGTTACTTGGTTATTACTTAACCTTATGTCTATTAGGTTAAGCATAAAGAATTCCAAAATGTTGCTGATAGGTTTTGGTGTGCTAATCTTGCTGGTTACATATAATGAATTTTTGCCTGTTCGAAATGAAAGATTGGATCAATTATCAGCATTGATAAGTGGTAGCCAAAGTAGCAAAATAAGTGGATTGAACAAGGATTCGAGGGAAGATACCTGGGCGAGATATTACGATGCATTGAATGACAGGCCTATTTTTGGTAATGGTTATTATTCGTTTTATGGAAATGGTGCGGCTCCTACAAAATGGGGCGTACATAACACCTATCTGTTGATTTGGGGAGAAGCTGGTATTTTTCCACTTTTAGTTTTTCTGTTTTTTTTAGGTAAGTTGTTTTATAAATCAATAAAGCAATTTTTTATAAAATCATATGCCTTATTAATGATTACAGGATTGTCCCTCTTCTTTATGACAAACCATAACTTCATGACCAATGAATATGCCATTTTTATTTTAATGTGGATCGATGTTCAATTAAAAAAGTCACTTCAAACAGAACACCATAAAGGGGTAAATTTCGAATCAAGTGATACATTGATTTCTGATTCTAAAAATTTATAAGTGAATTCCATGCCAGTAGAAAAGAAGAATTGGATATACACTTTAAAAAAGGTCGGTAAAAAATATCAAGGCCAATTGTTGTCAAACATGTTCACTGTGGCAATGGTTTCTTTGTTGGTTAAAGGAATTGGCTTTTTTAAAGAAATCATTATCGCGGACACCTATGGCGTTTCTGAGCTTTTGGACACTTATTTAATTGCAGTTTTGGTGCCCACTTATGTGCAAAATGTTTTCCTGAACTCTTACAACAGTGTTTTTATCCCTAATTATGTATATGAAAAACAAGATGCCAATGGAAATATAGGGTCATTTCAAGGCTCAAATTTTTTGATCGCAGTCCTGTTTTCTCTATTTATGGTGTTCCTTACCTATCTCGCAATTGACCTTTATTTAAAATTTTTATTTCCAGGACACACCGAACAATACTACCATCTCATTAAAATTCAACTTTGGATTATTCTTCCATGCATGATATTTTGGGGCCTCTCATCACTTATTTCTGGACTTTTAACAGTTGACAACGAATTTCTGCATTCCTCACTTAATGGTATTTTTGTGCCCCTTACCACTATTATATTTCTTTTTGCTTTTTATAATGTGCTTCAAGAAAAAACACTTGCCCTTGGAATGCTGGTCGGTAGTGTTTTAAGCTTTCTATATCTAGTAATAGTAGCATTCAAAAAAAAAATCATTGTTCTATCATACCCCAATTTTAAGGGGCCTAACTTAAGATTAATGCTTAAACAGGTTCCTGCCAAAATATCCTCAAGTCTAATTCATGGTCTTAACCCTATCGTAGACCAATATTATTCCGCCCAATTGGCAGTTGGGGCAATTGCCACCTTGAATTATGGAAGTAAAATTCCCATTGTTGTTTTAAGTCTTATTAGTGCACCTATGGTAAATACCTTACTGCCATTTTTCTCCAAAAAAGCACTTGAGGGCCCTAAAATATTATATAGTTACCTAAAACGTGTTTTGGGAGGTAGTATAATCACTATGGGGCTGTTATCGATAATCTTGATTTTACTTTCAAAATTTATTATTACCCTACTTTTTGAGCGCGGCACCTTTACTTCCAATGATACCGAAAGTGTTTACGTTATTCAGCAATTATATTTGATTCAACTGCCTTTTTACATTTGCGCAATTGTGATGAACAAATATTTAAACTCAATCAACAAAAATAATTTTTTGGTCCTTTCATCCATAGTCAATTTGATTTTGAACATAATCCTCAATTATTTTTTCTTGCAATGGATGGGTATCAAAGGAATCGCCCTGGCCACTTCCATTGTCTATTTAGTTAACGCTTCGATAATATTTTTATATATCTGGCAACTTAACAAATCACAAACAGCCATTGGGAATTAAAAAATATGTTAAGTCGATAATTATTAATCTGTTAACCCGTTAATGCAAACGTAAACTGATATTTACAAATTTTTAGATGAAGACCAAAAAAAGAAAAATTTTATTATTTATTCCAACCCTCAATGCCGGTGGAGCAGAACGGGTTATGCTCTTCATTGCTAAAAATTTAAACCGGGAAGCATTTGATGTTAAACTGATTGTTATTGGGTCCATTAAAGAAACCTTGTTCGACACTTCCGACGTAGAGGTAATTTATTTGAACAAAAAAAAGGTGAAATCTGCCCTCTTTCGGTTCTTTAAATTATTCCTAACAGAAAAACCAGATATCGTTTTTGGGTCTTTAACACACGTCAATTATAACATTGCACTGGTTTCCTATTTGTTCCCAAGTACCGTTTGTATAGCAAGAGAAACATTTGTCTTGAGTGCAGGTAAAAGATTTAATAATTGGGACAAGAAGCTTTTTCATCGAATAAATTCAATAGTATCGGATTTCGCACATAAAAGAATAAACTATTTTATTTGTCAATCCGAAGACATGAAAAATGATTTAAAAAGCAATTTCAAGTATAAGGATAGGAATTTGATCACCATAAACAATCCTGTCTCCAATGAATTCCAAATAAAAACTGCAATTCCAAACAATTCAATCGCGCAGTTCGTTACCGTTGGACGATTAGTCAAACAAAAGGGACATGAAAGGATATTGGAATGTCTAGCAAATTTGGATACCCCATTTAGATACACTATTATCGGAGAAGGAATAGAAAAGGATAATATTATGGAATTTGCAAAATCCCATAATTTAATGGATAAAATTGATCAAGTACCAAGAACGAACGAGGTTCAAAAATACTTGGCCAACAGTCATATTTATTTACAAGGTTCCTTTGTTGAAGGATTTCCCAATGCCCTTATAGAAAGTTTGGCCATTGGCACACCTGCCGTTGTTTTTGATGCGCCCGGGGGCATGAATGAAATAATAGTTGATGGAGAAAATGGCTTTTTGGCCTTTGACCAAGATGATTTTCAGGATAAAATATCCTTTATATTAAACCATATTCAATCCTTTGGACCTGAAAGTGTGGCTCAACATGTGAGGAAGAGTTATGGAGCGGAAAATATCATAAATCAATACGAGTCATTATTTAAAAAGGTTACGAGCTAAAACAAGTAACAATTATTTTGAAAGCGAAACAAAAAATTGCCATATACATCAACTCCCTCTCCGGTGGCGGAGCCGAACGGGTCACTTCCTATTTACTACCATATTTGGTAAACAAAGGGCATGATGTTGTTTTGGTTCTTACCGAAGAAAAATTAGCATATCCTGTTCCCCAAGAAGTACCCATTCATTTTTTGGCTAAATCAAAAGAAAAGGAATCTGGTGTACTAAAGCTTTTAAAATTGCCTTGGTTGGCTTTTAAATATGCCCGCTTTTTAAAAAAGGAAAACATAACACATTCGTTCAGTTTGCTAACACGTCCCTGTTATGTAAATATCATGGCTAGATGGTTTACAAAACATCCCTATAAATTAATAATCAGTGAGCGAAACTTTCCCAGTATGCAATATGGGGGAAATGGCGTACAAGCAAAGATCAATCGATTCCTTGTAAATCGGTTGTACTCAAAGGCTGACCTTGTAATAAGCAATGCCAAAGCAAGTGCTGTCGATTTGGTGGAAAATTTTGGGGTTTCCGAAGAACGAACAAAAACTATTTATAATCCTATCGATATTGATAAAATTGCTGCCATTAATAAAAGGGATGGTTTCTTTGATCCAAACTATATCAATGCGGTAAGTATTGGTAGACTTGTGCCTGAGAAAAACCACAATCTTTTGTTGGATGCTTTGGTTCCTTTTAAAAATTTGCGTCTTTATATTTTTGGCGAGGGTGAATTAAGACCTCAACTTGAATCCAAAATAAAAAACTTGGGGTTGGATAATCAGGTTTTTTTAATGGGTTTTGAAAATAATCCTTTCCAATATTTAAAAACTGCCGATTTCTTTCTGTTTGGATCCCTGAATGAAGGGTTTCCAAATGTTTTGTTGGAAGCCATGTGCTGTGGTTTGCCCATAATCAGTACCAATTGTAAATCGGGCCCCGATGAAATGCTTGAATTAAAAGAAAGCAGAACCGATGATATCATGTTCACAGACTACGGTATTCTAACGCCTGTAAATCATCTTGAATGCATGCAAAAAGCACTGGATTATGTTTTAAATCATCCCGAATTCTTGGATAATTGCAAGCCAAATTTGCATCGACGAGTCCAAGATTTTAAGCGAGAGCCGATTTTGGAAGAGTACCGCAAGATTATCTTGGCATAAAAGATTTCCCTCTTTTTTAATGTCCCTTAAGAAGGATTACCAATTATTTACAAATCTTAATATGACAAAAATCATAAAATAAGATTTTTATTACCACCAATTTTAACTTGGATAATTGTTGGGTTTTAGAACCGATAACCTCAGTGATGTATAACCACTGTTTTTCGCATTTACAACCCTACATACTTAATAGAATTGATGGTCCTAAATTTTAAAAAATCAACCTTGGGATTAGGGACACTTTTGTTCCTAATTTTATTTTCAAGCTGTTATTACGATCACCCTGAAGCATCAACGCCTTCAGACACTGTTGTCTCTTTTTCCAATGATGTGCAGCCCATTTTTAATGCCAATTGTACCGTATGCCACCCATCATTGGTCCCCAATCCAAATTTGAGCGAGGGAAGCTCCTACCCTACCTTGATCAATGACAATTATATCATTGCAAACGATCCAGATGGCAGCCTACTCTATCAAAGATTATTGGGCAATCCCAGCATAATGCCTCCCACAGGAAGTCTGCCCAATTCACAGATCGAATTAATCAAAAATTGGATTGAACAAGGTGCTTTAAACAACTGATCATGCAAATAAGAAATTTTAAACATAACATGGCTTTTTTGATTGTGCTCCTAATTGCACAATCCATATTCGCGCAGGGTACAAAAAAAGATTCGGTTGAAGCTCGCCCTGCAAGACCTGCCTTTGAAAGTTCCTTTATCATCAATAATCCATCCAACGTGCTTTTTCCAAAAAACACAATGGAAATCCAGATAAAACACCGATTTGGAATCATCAACACCGGCGGAAATGATTTATTTGGTATCTGGGCCCCTTCAAATATTAGATTGGGGGTTACCTATGCGGTAAGCGATAGATTCACCATCGGTTTTGGCACCACACGGTTTAATCGACTTCAAGATTTTAGTTTAAAAGGTGCCATCCTAAATCAAACGCGCTCCAATAGTATGCCGGTAAGTGTTTCCTATTATGGGAATTTCACTATCGATGCACGACCCAAGGAAAATTTTGCGAGCGATCAAGACAGGTTCTCGTTTTTCAATCAACTGATCATTGCCCGTAGGTTTGGTCCCAATTTATCGTTACAGTTGGCTCCTAGTGTTTCCCATTTTAATATGGTGGATGAAAACCTAAGAAATGACAAAATTGCGCTTGGCATCGGGGGACGATATAAACTTAGCCTCCAAACCGCGATATTGTTCGATATCAATGCTCCCTTCACCCATCATTTGAATGGAGCAAAGTTTGATTCGGACCCAGAGACCGGACTAGCCCTTGGAATTGAATTCGCTACGGCAGGCCATGCCTTCCAAATATTTATTGGCAATTATAGTGGCATTGTACCGCAACAAGATAGTATGTACAATCAAAACGATTTTTTTAAGGGCGATATCTTACTTGGATTCAATATAACCAGAGCCTATCGCTTTTAAAACCAATTAAATTCACCCCATCATGAAGAAAAGCTTTATAATAATCCCAATTTTAGTAGGAGGTTTTGCCTTGCAGTCCATGTCCACTTCTAATTTTGAAGAACAAGAAAAATGGGTTGCCCCGGAAGAGTATCAAAATATGAAAAACCCCTATGCCAATTATGAGGATGAAGATCGGATTGGACAAATGATGTATTCCAAATACTGTAAAATGTGTCATGGAAAAAAGGGATTGGGTGATGGTTCAGCTGGAAAAGTATTGGATACCCCAGTAGCTAATTTTACCACACCAGAATTTAAGGAACAAACAGATGGCAGTATCTACTATAAAATTTCGAAAGGAAGATCAAATATGCCCAGTTTTGAAAAGGTTATTCAAAATGAGGAAGATTTTTGGATGCTCGTCAATTATATCAAAGAGCTATAACATAGCATATTTATTTACCCCATTATAATAGTGTTCAATTAATAAGGCTGCCAAATTTGGCAGCCTTTTTAGTATTTCAATTTATATCGACTCAAGTTTAATTCAAGGTGTCAATATAGGCTTCGATCAACTCAATGCCTTCGGTATGAAAGACTGTTGTTCCCAGCAATGGCATAAAATAGCCGGGGATTTGGGAATTCATCCGTGAGATAATCGCTGTTTTTACGTCATTGATTTTACTATCTTCAAAAGAGGTCTCATAGGTAAAATCAAATTGTCCGCCGTAATTTACATTATACGCTCCTCCTGGTTGATGGCAATGGGCACAATTTATGTCGAGATATGCCCTTGCCCTATCTTGCAAATATTTAGAGGTGTCCTTCCAATCCGGAACCGCAGTGATCTGAGAAGTGGATGGGGCCCCAGTAAGTAAACCGTGCTCCGTTAGATATTCAATTTGATTTACTCCGCCATATATATTGTTCAAGCTCCTCATCTTTGGGCCTATTGGCTGGAACACATTGTTATTGCCATGACATTGTACACATAACACTTTGGGAGGGATTGAATATTCGATTGTCCTATTACTTCCCTGGTTATCCACCCAATTGACGCCTAGGGTATGTGCACCTTCATCCAAATACGCCTCCGTTTGTCCATCATTCCAGACATAATTGTTCGCATTCCACACACCATTTTGTTTGATCATGACCCTGGTTTCAATAATCTTTTTTCCAAGTGCAGGATTTCGTTCGTCATTCCAATAATAAAAGGTCATGGTCAACATTGTATTATCTGGGAAATCTGGCAATCCTGAACCCAAATAGGTCATGTGCTCTCCCCTAGGAAGAGAAATAGATCTAAACTGAGAAGAATAGTCTGCAAAAACTGTATTCGATAAATTATATTCATGTGAAGTAGAAACAAGTTCTAGATTTGACAAGGTTCCACTGAAAATTTGTAATTCGGACAATGTGGGCAAAAACTCCGGAACCGCATAAACTCGATCATCAAAATAGGGGTCAGTAGCCGACAAAAGTTCGGCACCATTTAGTACGCCATCCCCATCACAATCCCCATTTACCCAGATTTCATTTTCCGAATCGTATCCATTGTATCCTGTCTCATGAACAGGGTCGCAAGGATCGTTGGGGTCAGTTCCGTTCAATACTTCACGTTCATCCTTTACGCCATCCCCATCGGTATCCACCCCACCAATTTCATCCAAATATGGATTGGTTGAATTTGCAATTTCATCCCCATTGGAAATTCCATCGTTATCACAATCGGAGGCGGCCCAAATCGGATGATTGCTATTAAATGCCACATAATCTGAATTTTGAAATGGATCACAGGGACTGTACCTATCTGTTCCGTTTTGTAATTCCACGATATCTAAAATACCATCCCCA
Organism: Allomuricauda sp. NBRC 101325; assembly: GCF_030268205.1. Lineage (GTDB taxonomy): Bacteria > Bacteroidota > Bacteroidia > Flavobacteriales > Flavobacteriaceae > Flagellimonas. Next base: position 71,769 of record NZ_BSQF01000003.1, on the reverse strand, counting down.
TCCGAGTCCAGCTCATCATCTATATATGGATTTGTTGCATTGGCCACCTCGTCCGCATTGCTTACCCCATCATTATCACAATCACTATTGGACCAAAAGACATTTAATACATCATAGGAAGTATAATCATAATTTTGTGCCGGATCACAAGGATTATTTTTATCCGTACCATTGGTAAGTTCAATGGTATCCAAGATACCATCACCATCGGAGTCCAAATCATAATCCGAACTTTCCAATAAACGGTCGGTGGTACACGCTGAAAACGCCAATAGTAAAAGTAAAAGGCTTAAAAAGCCTTTGTTTCTTGTACCGAAACCATTTGAAAATACATCTGAATTAAAGTTAGTTGCCTTCATTATTGCTACCATTCTAATTTTTCACAATTAACTTTAACATTAAGGTTTGATTGTTGTCCAAATCAAAACCCACAAAATAAACACTGCCCTCTTTAAAGGTTGCAATTGGAATTTCATAAAGGCCATGTCGATAAATTTCAGCTGGATCATATAACCCCATCATCTTTCCACTAACATCGTGCACATATATTCGAACCACATTATGGGTAGTTTCACTATGGTCCACAATTTGGATTCTAGCTATGTCCTTTGCTGGATTTACCACAATTCTCCCCACTATTTCGTCAGACACCTCTCCATCTACTACAACTATTGTTATTGGTTTTGTATCACTTAGGTTTTCTGCATCAAAAACGGTCAGTGTCACTTCATAGGTACCAATTTCGGTAAAGGTGTGTGTGGTAACAGATTCGGTAGAAGTCGCATTGGAATCCTTGAAATCCCAGAGATAACCCACTACTTGTTTATCATCGGTTGACTTGCTCCCATCAAATTTGACTACCAAGGGCACTTTACCCCTGCTGGGATCTGCACTAATTATTGCGATTGGTGACTCATTGGGTTCTAGGTTCACAAGAACAAATAAACTCGTGGTATCTGTTAAACCTTCTTCATCTGTGACTGTTAATTCCACCTCATAGGTTCCTGCAATGGTAAACGTATGCTCTGGATTGGCCAACAAGGAACTCTGGCTACCGTCATTAAAATTCCATAAATAACTTACTATTTCCTTATCATCCGAGGAATTTGTACCCGTAAAATTAACGGTCAAAGGTGCTGTTCCAATACTCACTGAAGCATTTGCTACCGCAACTGGAGGGTCGTTTAAGGGTGTGCTCACCGTAATGGTTACTGTCGCTATAGCTGAAAGCCCCCCTTCATCAAAAACTTCCAATTCCACATGATACGAACCGGGAACATCAAAAGTTTTTACAGGATTTACATCTGTTGAGGTTGTTCCATCTTTAAAATCCCAAAAATAACCTATAATTCCAGTATCATCAGTTGAAGCACTTCCGTTAAACAGCACCGGAAGTGGCACTTCTCCATTTGTTGGGTTGGCGCTGGCCACTGCAATAGGTGGATCATTGGTGGGAGGTGCTACCACTATTGATATAGTAGCTGTATCCTCTAATCCTTCCGCATCAGTAACCGTAAGTTCAACTGGATAGGTATTTGCAATGGTAAAGGTATGTATTGGGTTTATTTCCGTTGAAATAGCACTTCCATCTTTAAAATCCCATGCATAAGAAACGATTGCATCATCATCTGAAGAATTACTGCCGTTAAAGGTTACTTGCAATGGAAGGTTACCACTTACTGGGTTAGCGTCCGCAATGGCAATTGGCGCTTCATTCGGCGGATCTATGACTTCTATTGTTATGGTTGTACTATCGGAAAGACCTTCCCCATCTTCCACGGTCAACTCGACCAAATAAGTACCTTCGGTTGTAAAAGTATGGGTTGGGTTGGCCAAAGTTGATATTGCCGAGCCATCCTTAAAATCCCAGGTGTATCCGACCACCTGAGTGTCGTCGGTAGAATTGCTTCCAATAAAACTTACCTCCAATGGAAGGTTTCCACTAGTTGGTGTTGCATTTGCCACAGCTACCGGTGGTTGATTGGCAAGTACTTTTCCTATGATCTCTATGGCAGATATTTTAGGATTATCCGCACCATTAATTTGAGGTACAAGAAAATCTAAGTTTAATACCCCATCTTCCACTGTTATGTCGAATGTTTTGGTAACAGGAGTCTCCGACCCCACATCGGCAACAATATCGTAATGATCCAACACCAAAGAGTTCTCTATTTCCACATTGAAAATTCTATCCCCAATTCCGCCTGTGGAGCTGCCGCCAGTAGCACCGAAATAGATTTCGGCAAAATGTAAAATCACAGTGTATTCCCCATTTTCCAAAGGAATTATGTAATTAAGAACTGAAGATGAATAGCGTTCGGTCTGATACAATTCATCAACCAGAGCGTTTGTATTGGCAAAAACTGTCCCATTGCCATACAATTCATCTGCCAAAAATAACTTCCCATCAAAAACCACTTGTGGCCCCCCAGCATTGATCCGAAGGGCATATCCTTCCCCCTCTTCCATTACATTGAGATAATCCCAGGTTCCTTCTAATTCTACACCAGGGGTATTGGAACTTCCTAAAATACCCACCGCCAAATCCACATTGAAATTTTGCAGGGCAGTCAAAATAGTTCCTTCGGTAGTTAACGAGGAAGCTAAAATTCTCGAACCACCATCCAAAGCATACTCAAAATCTATATTGCCTGTGGCCGGATCAATTACAAAATAAAATGTGATATCTGAATTTGGCCTGTCTGCAAGTACTATAGGAATATTGATTTCGCCCTGTGGCACATCATCAATTTCTTGCATAATCGTTACACCATCTGCTGTCAGTACCATCTTGATATAGTTACTTTGGGAACCATCACCAATAAAATACCCCAACTCTCCACCAACAACACCATTGGTACCATAGATGCCCAAACTAGAATTCAGGTCGATAAGTTTACCTGCGACTGTGAATTTATTTGAGCTTTGATCTACTTGTACTCCATATTGATAACCTTTTGCTTGTGTATTTGTACTTCCCAAGGCGGTTCCCTCTGTCATTTGCAATACCAAAATACCAGTGTTGCCATCCAAAACATCATTCGGATTGGGACCTGAATCGGTTTTATCCAACCAATCCAGCCAATTGGGGCCAGAACTACCATTGTTCATTAGGCCTGTGAGGCCCAAATTTGAAATCCCACCAAGTCCTTGTGTATTATAGAAATCATTATAGACAGGAATACCAAAGGCATCGCTTCCTGTGGTAGCGGGATTTCCCAATTGAAAAGGATCGTTGGCATCCACAATTCCATCTGCGTCATCGTCATCATCATTCAAGTCCGATACCAATGTTCCTCCCACCGATTTATCAAAATCTTGGGGCATGGACAAAACATCACAGTAGTCGGTTCCATTATCAATTTCATCTTGATTGGTATAGCCGTCATTATCGTTATCTGCAGTAGGATCAAATTCTGGGGAACTTATTGGGATACAGGTGGTTCCATAATCTTGTGGCTCAAAAACAACAATTATTCCATTTAATGTTCCTGCCCAAATAGTTCCAGGAAAATTATCAGAATCCCCATTACAGGTTATCCCCAATGCATCGCCTCCAATACCTGATTGAAACGGTTGCGTAAGCGATGCCAATAATCCATTTGAGTTAAGTTCCACCCGCTTTATGGTGCCCTTGTTATCCCCTGCGATTAAATTACCTTTCATGGTTCCATTAAAATTGGAAGCTGTGTATTCATCCAAACCATTGGTGTTCACATCCCACGTTGTAACATTATTATCATCCGGGCCATCAGGATTAGTTGTTCCAGGTCCTCTCCAATCGCCCTCTATACTATTTGCCACAGTTACCGGTGGCCAGTTCGCTGGCAGCGCTATTGAAATGTCGGAAGTTGATCCAGCAGTTGATCCATCCGGATCATATGTCAATGTTCGATAAACAGCATTATTGGTGCCCAATGTTTCAGGTGCAGTGAAAAGACCGGCCCCATAGGGATTGGCCCTTATAGGGTTTGGATGACCTGAATAATAACTTCCAAAGGAATAAGTATCGAGATTTGTGGTGACCAATTGTAAATGGTCTTTGTTATCCACCTTTTCGCCATTAATCAAAGTGGTACTGCCCGGTTCTGTTGGGTCATACGCATTGGTAACGGACCCCCCACCTTCATTAACTGGTAATCCGCCCCAATCACCGTTAGCGCCATTATCGGTAACATACAACGCTTTGCTTTCCGTGACCACCAGATCATAGGGGTTTCGAAAACCCGGTGATAATATTTGAACAGGACCACCATCAACGATTACGGCCATGTTCAGCCCATCATTGCCCCCAAAAGGATCATTAATGTCAATTCCATCATAATTAGGGTCATTTGGATCGGTTACACCATTTACATTCGCTCGAGTGGGATCATCCATGGTAGGTAAATCGTAAATATAATTTCTTCCATTACCATCGGTATTTATTGGCATTGCGTTGAGCATATCAAGGTTAATGGACAACACTGCACCGGATAAGGCATACTCACATATAAATGTGAAATTATTGGATGGTGATCCCGCGTTTGTGTGGCCACCTTGTGCAACTACCAGATACTCTACACCATTTATTGTAGTGAATTCCAATCCGTTTGTGGCATGGTTCTCTTCTGACCTTGGTAATCCACGAACCAAATCAACAACCTCCCAAGCTGCTCCATTCCATGTCAATCTTGTTATGGTTCCTGAGTTGGTATCCAAATTTTTGTCTCCTCCAGTATAACCTGCCCCTATTCGATAATCACTTGAAGTGACGTAAATAATTGGATTCTCTGCCGTACCTGCAACGGTTAAACCTGTAGTTTCTCTTTGGGTAACCGAAGTATTTACGGTTCCATCATCATTATGATTAACAATATCAAGGATATCGGGCAGGGTTTCAAGTCCTGTAACTATATAATTGTTAGGGCCATTACGTTTAACGGTATAAATTTTTATGGTTCCTGCAGTACTTCCTCCCCAATAATATTCCAACACATACAACCTGCCATCTGGACCATACATCAAGGAAGTTACGCCAGATACACCTTCAAATCCATTAAAATCCAAATTGCTTTGTCCGAAATTTATTTGTGCTTTTAAAGGGTTGACCAATATTGAAGCAAAAATGAAAAAACAACCCATGATCAAAATTCTCATGGTTTTGAGGTAATTTTTATACATAGTGAATAGAGAGTGACCCCATTTTAAAATAAGACAAGGTTTAGCGATATAACAAAGATACTCGTTGGTCTTAGCCTCCATTTACCTGCTTGCAGATAATCGGTAAGTTGAGCATGATTATCGATAAAAGACAATTTAGTCTTTTATTTTAGTTCAAAAACGTAAGGTGGTCAATTAAATTGCCTGAACATATATTTTCTGAAACTAAATATTATACAGTAAAAAAGGAATAGCGATCAAACAGTTAGCTTACCAAGTGTTATCGCAGTACCATTTGTTTTAACTTCTTCAACAATGGCACGAATTGTTTTTTGCTTAAAGTCAGCAAGTAATTTCTTTTTAAAGGGCACAACTGCATAATGAACAGGGCATGGATTATCATTATTGCATTTAACTAGCCCAAGAAAACACTCATCAAATCTGGATCCATCCGATATAGAAATTATGACATCCCAAAGTGTATTATCCTGATTTTCTTTCGTGAGATAGAACCCGCCTCCAGGTCCTTTACTGGATGAAATAATGCCTTTGCCAGCTAAATCTTTTAATAATTTTGCTAAAAAAGGTTGTGGCACCTGCAAATCTTTGGCAATGATCTTAGCTCCGATTTTATTTTCAGAATCTGCATACATTACCAAGTAAATAACAGCTCTTATGGCATATTTACAAGCATTGGTCAACATAAAGCAAAAATAAGACTTAGATAATTCAAATATAATCACATATTTGAATTTGCCTAGATTGGCAATAACCAAAAAAAAAGCACCCTTTTGGGTGCTTGATTATTTTTAGTATTGTAAGATTATAAATTCCGATCTTCGGTTTTTCGAATGTTCCTCTTCGGTACAACGTACCCCGTCCGAACATTCATTTACCAATTGCGTTTCTCCAAAGGCTTTGGAACTTATCCTATCTGTTGCAATACCTTTTGCAATCACATATTCAACTGTTCTTTCGGCCCTGCGTTCAGATAGCCATTGATTATATTTTTCGGTACCTCTGGAATCGGTATGTGCGGTTACTTGAATGATCAGGTTTTGTTCATCATTCATAATTACAACCAAATTATCCAACAACGCCTTGTCTTCGGTAGTTAGGTAGGATGAATTCAATTTAAAATATACTTTACCCAACTCGTTAATTTTTGATGTGATAGCAGCTCTTCTAGCTTCTTCTGCCTCTTTTTTGGCCAATTCGGCAGCAGCAATTGCAGCAGCTTCCTTTTCACGCTCCAATTGTTCCGCCAATCTTCTGGCTTCTTCTGCCTCAGCAATGGAATCGTTGACTCTTTGTTTTTCCTTTTCCAATTCCTCTATCAAAGCCAGCTTCTCCAATCCTTTTCTAGACAAACCTTTTTCCACATCAAATCTATAGGCAACACCAACTGCATGTTGAATATGATTGGTTGCCTTCTCGGTATTCATGGCCCACTTACCTGTTGAACTAAAGTCAAGTCCCCAGTGATCCGAAAACCAAGTCCTAAATCCAATCAGAGCATTATAGGTTCCTCCTGCATGATTATTTGCATCTGTATAACCGGCACCAATACCAACATAGGGATCAAAAAAGCCGGTTTCCCCCAAAATCTTATTTAAATCGTAGCTCACTCTAAAATCAAGTCCTAAGTAATCCACATCTTCCTGCATTACGGCTCCATCGACTGTTTTCCCTTCCTTATATTGGTTATAGCTACCAATTGCCTCAAGACCAACTCCATTTTTAAAGTACCTACCAAAACTTACACGCGATGGATAGGGAGCAATGTTCCAAGCATTTTTGATGTCAAAAAGTTTATTGAATTCATGACCGGAATCATCAACTGCATTCGTTCCAACGGTAACCAACCAATAACTTTGAACAATACTGTCTTTTTTGGTCAATTCAAGGTCTTGTGCAAACGATAGCGCCACAGAACATAGCGCCACAACCAACATAGTGGGTCTAAAAATTTTCATTTTAATCGATTTGAGGTTTATCGACTTCAAAGCTATGCCTTACGTTAGAAATACTGCGCATAGCACTTTCAAGTGCGTTTATTTTCGATAAGATGCAAAAATAACTTTAAGTGGGGATTATTCAATTTTTTGGAACAACAAGTTCTTGTCGACCAAAGGCATTTTATAGAGGTAAAAGGGATAGTACATGGGCTGAATCGAAAGTTCACCTTCCTTTTTTTTATCGAAAATCTCTATTCCAATTTCAATTTCTTTATCGGATTCTTTGATTTTTGTAATAACAATGTTTTTTTGGGAGCGCTGTTCACCCAAACTTACTAAAATCAACATTTCTTTAGAAAAATCAATAATTGGAACGGTAAGTCCAGGTTTGCGGGTTTTGTTGACCTGGGAATAGAATTTTTGAAGTGTTTTTTGGTCTCGAATGATTTGGGTTTGATACTCCCCAATATTACTATAATTGTCGTGGGCCAATAAAACCAAATTTTCGAATTTATGCCCTGTTTCGATTTGAGAATCCTTTTGTGCTTTGCAAGATAGGGCCAATATCAAAAAAAGAAACCCAAAAGACCTCATGTTAAAACGTGTTTTTGAAACGAGACTTGTAAGCCTTCTCGTAAATTTCTTCGTAGAGCGGCAATATATTAACAATGTCAAACTTGGAGGCTACCTTATAGGCATTTTCCTTGAACCGCTCCAAAACAGCGTCATCCTTTAAGATTTCGATAGCTTTTGAGGCCATGGTATCCACATCGCCAACATCGGCCAAATAACCCGAAACTCCATCAATGTTTACCTCTGGGATACCGCCCGTATTACTGGAAATAACCGCTACCTTGTTCACCATGGCTTCCAAAGCGGCCAATCCAAAACTTTCAGTTTCTGAAGGCAACAAAAACATATCTGAGAAACAAAGAATCCTATCGATCTCGTTACTGTTGCCCAAGAATAGCACTTTATTCTTCAACCCAAGGGAATCGCAAAGATCCTCGGCTTTTTCCTTTTCCGGACCTTCACCCACCATTATAAGTTTGGCTGGAATTTCCTTTTGGATTTGATGAAAAATCTTTACCACATCCGGAATCCGTTTAACCTTTCTAAAGTTACTGATATGGGTAATGATTCGCTCATTCTCTTTTGCCATCAACGAACGCTGACAATCAGTATAGGTCGGGCTGTATTTTTTGGTCTCGATAAAGTTGGGAATTACCTCAATTTTCTTTTCTATATCAAAAAGTTCCAATGTACTTTCTTTCAATGCTTGGGAAACCGAAGTAACCACATCCGATTTATTGATACTGAAGGTAACAGCGGGCTTATAAAATGGGTGCTTGCCCACTAAGGTAATATCTGTTCCGTGAAGCGTAGTGATCATGGGAATAAAAATCCCAGACTCTTGCAACATTTTCTTTGCCATGTAGCCTGCATAGGCATGGGGAATGGCGTAATGTACGTGCAAAAGTTCTATATCGTACATTTTTATGGTATCCACCAACTTACTGGACAGCGCCAACTCATAAGGTTGATAATGGAAAAGTGGATATTCTGGAACATGCACCTCATGAAAATGAACATTGTTGCCCAAAAGTTCCAAACGAACGGGTTGGCGATACGTTACAAAATGAACTTCGTGCCCGCGTTCTGCAAGGGCAATGCCCAATTCGGTGGCTACAACCCCACTACCACCAAAGGTAGGGTAACATACTATTGCAATTTTCATAAGGCAAATCTAAGGCATTATTCTTAGCCTAATTTATAATAGAATCATAAATAGCCTGCTGAATCCGAGTTCGCAAGGCAGACTTAATCAACAAATTATTGGTAGCGGAGGGATAGGTTCTATTGGACAAAAACACATACACAATCTCCGTTTCCGGGTCCGCCCACGTATAGGTTCCTGTAAATCCGCTATGACCAAAACTCTTTCGAGAAACACAACCACAAGTGGGGCCTCCCTCTTCCAATTGAGGTTTATCAAAACCGACTCCCCTTCTTACATTATTGTTACAAAAGTAGCACGTATTGAACTTTCTAACCGTGCGCTCTTCCAAAAAACGTTCGCCCCCATAATACCCATCCTGCAAATACATCTGCATAATCTTGGCAACCTCGTTGGCTGTGCTAAAAAGTCCTGCATGACCACCTACCCCACCTTGCATGGCAGCTCCCATATCGTGAACATACCCTTGCACGGTCTGATATCGAAAATAGTCGTCCTCTTCCGTGGGAACTATCACTTCCTTTGGAAATTTTTTCAAAGGATTGAAAGTGGTGTATTGAAGCCCCATGGGTTTGTAGAAAAACTCATCCACAAGTTCATCAATGGGTCGTTGATAGGTTTTTTCAATAAATTCCTTGAAAACATAGTACCCAACGTCGCTGTATCGGTACCGGTTTGACTTTAAACTTTGTCTTCCAATCCTATTATATATGGAATCTTTATAGGATCGGGTCAAATACAATTGTTCTGCTACTTTATAAGGGAATGCCTCCGATGGATTATTTCTGTAAAATTCCGGGGAAGGTTTTCTGTCCTTGGTCAGCGTATCGATATAAAATGCAATCCATGAAGGCAAGCGACCATAATGCGAAAGCGCTTTTAAGACGGTCACATCCTTTAAATCCGTTTCCGCATAGGCCGGAATAAGATCTTTGAACGTATCGTTCAAGGCAATTTTTCCCTCCTCTTCCATTTTCATGATCATGGGCAAGGTGGACAATATTTTTGTCAACGATGCCAGATCATATATGGATTCATCATTGATACTATCTTCTGATTGATAAGTTGGTTTCCCAAAACTTTTATTATAGATCACTTTCCCTTTTCGAGCGATCAATACCTGAGCTCCAGGAAACATCAAAGAATCCAAACCATGTTGTACCAAGGTGTCCACTTCGGCCAGCATGCCTGAGTCCATCCCTACCCTTTCAGGAATACTGTACCCCAATCGCTGGATAGGCTCAAGCTCCAATCCCGTTCCAACAGGAAATTCAGGATGGGCAGAAACTGGCAATTTACCACTGGTTCCAATGGCTCCAAAAATTACTTCTGCGGCCTTTGCTTGGGCAATTTTACTATTTTGATATGCTACCACCACACCATCCATGGTATCAAAATTAACCATGTCCAATAAGGCATAAGGCTTGGCAAATACGGTAAGAATGGTGTTGCTGGTACGTAAACGGGATATTTCTTCTATCCAAAAAAGTTCTTGTTGGGAGAATTTATAGCCCTTCCAAGGACTGTCGTTATTTTTATGAAATCCAAGAATCACCAAATTATAATCGGCCAATACTTGACGATATTCCGCAATATCCTTGGCCTTGATATGGGTTACTTTATTGAATTTATTCAATGCATTTAAAAAATCAGCCCCTGAATCATCACCAAATTCAACATAGGCAATTTTCTTGTTCTCCAATTTCCGAATGGGCATCAAAGAAAAGTTGTTCTTGGCAACGGTAATGGCCCCTTCCATAGCCTGCTCGTATATCACATCGTTTTCGATGTTGTTCAAATCTTCATACAGGTTTTCCAATTTCACGGGCTGATAATTGTACAAACCAGCCTTGTATTTAGCCATTAAAATTTTCTTCACCGAGTAGGATAGTCGCTCTTCGGTAACTCTTCCCGAATTATAGGCTTCCATCATTTTTTCCTTGGCCTTCATCACATTTACGGGCATCAACAGTAAATCATTTCCAGCTAAAAAAGCCTCCAGCTCCACCTCCCCTTGAGGAGCAAATTCAGAAACCGCCTTCATATTCAAGGCATCTGTAATAACCAATCCTTCGAAACCAAGTTCATTCTTGAGTAAATTGGTAATGATGTTTTTAGAAAGACTTGATGGATGTCCCTCTCTTGGTTCCAGTTCCGGAACCGATAAATGAGCCACCATGACAGAACTCAATCCTTTTTGCAAAGCTTGATTAAAGGGATACAGCTCTACTGAATCCAGTTCCTCGCGAAATCCTTCAATTACGGGCAAAGATTTATGTGAATCCGTGGCGGTATCTCCATGACCAGGAAAATGCTTGCCACTTGAAAGCATCCCTGCCTTTTCCATTCCCTGTAAAAATGCGATACCTTTTTGGGCCACATTTACCGGGTCTTCCCCAAAAGAACGGTTTCCGATAATCGGATTTCTTGGATTGTTGTTCACATCCAAATCTGGTGCAAAATTGATATGAACTCCCAACCTTTTAGCATGCTTGCCTATCTGATAGCCCACCTTTTCAACCAAAGCACTATCCTGAATAGCCCCAAGGGTCATGTTCCAAGGAAAGGCATAGGTGGAATCCAATCGCATGGCCATGCCCCATTCCCCATCAATTCCAATCAATAAGGGCACTTTGGATTGGGATTGGTATTCGTTGGTCAATTGTGCCTGACGAACAGGGCCTCCTGTTGAGAATATTACCCCACCGATTTGTTCCTCTTTTATTAACTCCTTGATTTTATCAGTAGCCGATTTCTCCTGGCTCGAAGCAACCATTACCATGAACAATTGTCCAACACGTTCTTCCAACGACATGTTGTTGTACTGGGTTTCGACCCATGCCATTTGGGCAACAGAATCTTTGACAATCAATGGGTTTTGTTGACCAAAGGTTAAAAGACTAAATAGAATGAAAAAGGGAAAGTAGAGGTGTTTTTGCATAAATATCTTGCCTAAGACATGAACTTTATACGCATAAAAATATTGCATTTCATCGAGGAATGCACAGAAATTAAGTTAAATAAGCTTCTGGCTACACAAATCGGGAATGCCAACTTTCACTGGCAGGCACTTCCCAACTTTCCAAATATTCCTGTTTAGTGGCCACCAAATTATTGAACACAATGGTGTTTCCTGAAACTGCTTTGTCCTTGCCCATTTTCTTAAAATCCAAAAGGGATTTATAGGCGATAAACTCTCCTTGCTTATAGGAAACATTCATACGGTCCAGCAATTCCACTCCAAAATGTTGTTCCAAACTTTGGATAAAATGCACAGAGGCATCAATGGAACAACCAGATGCACTTGCATTGGTCTGGTCCAACCCGATTACGATAAATCTTTTGTACCTAATTTCAAAAGCCGCATGCAAATCACTGCCATGAGCTGTCCATTGGGTTAAAAATTCGGTCAGGCCTTGTTCCAATTCCACCAATTCGGCATCGGTAAAACTACGGTTGGATTGGTAAATCCATATTCTTGAATGACCTGGTAGGTCGTTAAAATCTGATAACATACTAAATAGAGTTTGCTAATAGTTCGGCTACGTCCATAACCGAAACACTTTCTTCTTTTTCATGGGCTTTGATGCCATCCGTCATCATGGTATTGCAATAAGGGCATCCTGTTGCAATGATGTTGGGTTGGGTCTCCAAAGCATCTTTTGTTCGTAACACATTAATGTCCATATCCCCCTTTTCGGGTTCTTTGAACATTTGGGCACCACCAGCACCGCAGCACAGGGCTGTTTTCTTGTGGCGTTTCATTTCCACCAATTCGGCATTGGTTCTGGACAATACTTCCCTAGGCGCTTCAAAAACCGAGTTGGCCCGTCCCAAATAACAAGGGTCATGGAAGGTAATTCGTTTTCCCTTATATTCATTTCCCGCAATGGTCAATCGTCCATTGTCCAACAATTCCTTTAGGAATTGGGTATGGTGCAGTACTTCATAATTTCCACCCAGTTCAGGATATTCATTTTTTAAGGTATTGAAGGAATGGGGATCACAAGTAACAATGCGTTTTATTTCGTAACCATTCAACAATTCAATATTCATCATGGCCTGCATTTGAAACAAAAACTCGTTCCCTGCCCTTTTCGCCACATCACCCGTTGAACTTTCTTCTGGCCCCAATACCGCGAAATCCACATTGGCCTTGTTCAACAACTTTACAAAGGCCCTAGATATCTTTTTGGCACGATCATCATAACTACCAGCTGAGCCCACCCAGAACAATATTTCTGGCTGCTTGCCTTCGGCCATAAATTCCTGCATGGTCTTTACTGTCAATTGCTCACTCATAGTTATAGATTTACTCGTTTACCCAATTTAAACGGTCCATTTGGTTGTATGGCCAAGGGGCTCCGTTGTTCTCTATGTTGGACATCATATTGTTTAATTCGGTTGGCGCAGCGGATTGCTCCATTACCAAATACCTGCGCATTTCCACAATAATGGATAAAGGATCAATGCTTACCGGACATGCTTGCACACAAGCGTTACAGGTTGTACAGGCCCAAAGTTCTTCACGACTGATGTAATCGTCCAATAATTGCTTGCCATCGGGAACGAATTCCCCTTTGTTGGCATCCATATTTTTACCCACTTCTTCCAATCGGTCACGGGTATCCATCATAATTTTTCTGGGAGATAGTTTTTTCCCTGTTTGATTTGCTGGACATTCCGAAGTACATCTACCGCATTCGGTACAGGTATAGGCATTGAGCAATTGCACCCAGTTAAGATCCATTACATCCGAGGCACCGAATTTTTCGGGTTCTCCACCTGTATCGCCTTCCGCAGGTGCAGCAAAAGGGTCCGCATTTGGGTCCATCATCAACTTCACTTCTTTGGTTACAGAAGCCAAATTGTTGAATTGTCCTTGGGGCTTTGTTTTACCATAATAGGTATTTGGGAAAGCCAATAGTATATGCAAATGTTTTGAATAATAGAGATAGTTCAAAAAGGCCAAAATGCCCAAAATGTGCAACCACCATGCAGTGCGTTCCACCAAAATCAATGAGGACTCAGAAAATCCTTCGAACAAGGGCATTATAAATTGACTCACAGGAAATGCTCCAGCTTGTGCATAATGATCGGCTCCCAATTGCTGCAATTGAGAATCGGCCGCGTTCATGGTCAAGAACAAGGTCATCAATACAAACTCGATGTACAAGATCATGTTCCCATCCTTTTTGGGCCATCCCTTCATTTCTGGTTTGATGAACCTTTGAATTCGAATGATGTTCCTTCTAATCCAAAAAACCACCACTGCCACAATGACCAAAAGCGCCAAGTTTTCAAAAGAACCTATTAAAAAGTCATATAATCCACCAAGGGCTGAAAACAACCTATGGGTGCCCAAAAGTCCATCCAAGATAATCTCCAACACCTCAATATTGATGATGATAAAGCCTACATACACCAGAATATGCATGATACCTGCTACTGGGCGCACCACCATCTTGGTCTGTCCCAATGCAATTTTTGCCATGTTTCTCCAACGTTGGGGCTTATTGTCGGAAACTTCGACATCTTTTCCCAATTTTATATTTCGTGAAAGCTTTTTCACATTGCGCGTGAAGAAGCCTATGCCCAAAACAAGGGCAACTGCAAAAAGTAAATTGGGTAAATATTCCATTTATTGATTTTCTTTTTGTTCGGTAGGATTTTCCTGTTGCTCAGGATTGTTTTCAGCAGGGTCGTTTTCAGGAAGGGTATAATCCTTTTGTTTTTTGCCGAAAACTGAAACGTTCACATAACGTTTTGGGTTCAACCTAAAGTCTTGCAACAACAAATCCAACTCACGTGAAGCCTCCGCCAAATTATTGTAAAGGGCATCATCTTTATGCAATTTACCCAAGGACCCTTCGCCTTTTTCGATGGCTTCAAGAATGCCGTTCAAACGGTTGACCGTGGTCTGGAAGTTTGCCAAAGTACCCGAAAGGTCGGAATTGGCCAATGAATCGGATAATCTGGAAAAATTCGAGGTAATGGTGTTAACGTTTTTTAATGAACTGTCCAATTGTTCCTTATTGTTCTCCAAAAGTGTGCTAATATTTGCTGCACTTCCTTTAAAGGAACCAACTACTTGGCTCAAAGATGCAATGGCTTCTTTCAATTCCTTTTTGGTGGGTTCATCCAAGATTTGGTTCACGTTCATCAAAAGCGTATCTGCCTGCGAAACGGCACCTTCGACCTTAATCTGCAAAGGAGTGAGCTTTTGTTGCACCAATTCGGTAATTCCAGGTTTTATTTTGGATTGAAGTGTATCTTTTGACTTAGCCAGTGGTGCATCATCAAAAACCGGTACAATTTGAATTCCCTTTCCACCAATAATTCCTGTATCAAAAAGTTCTGCCACACTATTACTGGAGAAGTCAAACTCGTTGCTAACCGTAAAAGTAACCAACAATTTACCTGAGCTATCCTTAAAATTGATGCTCATTACGTTGCCCACATTGTAGCCGTTTATAGATACCTGCGTTCCTGGCTGAAGACCTCCTACATTGTCATAAACAGCGTAAAACGTTTTGTTGTTTTCAAAAAGTGGAGTGGATTTTAAGTAGCTCAAGCCAAAAATCAAGGCAGCAATACCTGCGACTACGATAATCCCGGTTTTAATTTCCCTGGATAGTTTCAAAAGATTCGGTTTACGGTTTAAACAAAATTAGGAATATTTTCAACACCACACCTTACTAGTTTAAAGCATCCTTAATGGGAACCCTTACCCCATTTTTATACGCTACGATATATGAGGTGGTGTAACCGGCTGCATCTGCTTGCTTTTTTAAGGCTTTGGCCTCGGCATAGGTACCCGCATTTCCGTACATGTAACGAAACAAATTTTTATAGGGTTCCTTGGACAGCACATCCAAGCCTTTAAAGTTTTCACCTTTCAAAGGAATTGTTTTCACGGTGGCCAATAGTTGAACCTTGAACACAACGCCCGAATTAGAGGGTTCAGGCTTGGAAGGCTCAACGGTTTTAGGTTCTTCTTTTACCGGAGTAGTTTCAGGGGCTTTTACTTCTTTTGGAGTGGCATCTGGAATATTGACAGCCACTTGGGTATCTTCAATTTTTGCAACATCTTTCTCCTGTTCCTTTGGAATTTCCTTCACTTCTGGTTTTGAAACTTCCGGTTTTGGTTGTCCAGCAACGGGAGTGGAAACAAATCCCATTTCTTCCTTATAGGCCAAAACGGCATCTGCAATGGCCTTCCCCATTTCATTTTGACCTTTTTTGGAGTTGAGATAGCTTCCTTCGTTTTTATTGGTCAAAAAACCGGCCTCGATCAATACACTGGGCATAAAGGTTTGATGAAGCACAATAAAACCTGCTTGCTTTACCTTTCTATCCTTTCTGTTGAGTCCAGATGTGAAATTATCCTGCAGCTTTTTACCCAATTGGATACTTTGGTCCAAAAATTCTTCCTGCATAATGGTCAAACCAATAACCGATTCCGGGGAATTGATATCGTATTCGGCATATCGCTGCTCGTAATCATCTTCCAAATAGATTACGGAGTTCTCTTTTTTGGCCACTTCAAAGTTTTGACGGTTGGCGTGTAGCCCCAAAACATATGTTTCTGTTCCGAAGGCATCAGAATTGTGCGCATTACAGTGCACGGAAACAAATAGATCGGCATCGGCCTGATTGGCAATATCTCCACGGGCGAACAGATCCACAAAGGTGTCATCATCGCGAGTGTACACCACTTTTATATCTGGGTGCTTTTTTAGCTCTTCCCCTATTTTCAATACAATGGCCAAGGAAATTTGTTTCTCCAAATAACCGTTTCCAATGTTGCCTGGGTCGTGACCACCGTGTCCGGCATCCAAAACCACTACAAATTTGTCTTTGGGAGGCTCAAGCTTTAATGGGCCACCGTAAGAAGTCATCATAAAAAGAGTGAGGTTGAGGACTGCTAATACTAACGGACTTTTGATCATAAGAACTAATTAATTAATATGTTCCACTAAGGTTAAAATAATCGTAACCGATTTATAAGAACAAAAAAATATATGTAAGTTTGGCCTCAAAAACTGGGCCGACTAGCACAAAAATAGGATTTATCACGTTGCAAGCAAACAAACATCTTTTACTTTTCCTATTTGTTCTTCTTTGTGGCATAGCAACCTTAAGTGCTCAGGAAGATCCAATTACACCTTTACCTATCAAAGCCGTGGGCGATACGCTCATTGCCCCTATAATGCCGGCTAACATCCTTACTAAAAAGGTAGAGACAGATACGGTCGAAACCGATTCCGTGCCCAAAAGCAAGGCGATGTTGCTTGATAAAATCCAATATAAGGCAAAGGAGTACGTAAAACTAAGCCAAAAAGACAATAAAATTTATCTGTACAACGAGGCAGAGATCTATTACCAAGATACCGAGCTCAAGGCAGGGATCATTATCCTTGATTATGTAAAAAATGAGGTGTACGCTGGTCGTTTGAAAGATTCGTTGGGCAACTATTCCCAATTGCCTTTTTTTAAACAAGGCGAAAATGAAGTTCGACCAGATTCCATCCGCTTTAACTTTGACACCCAAAAGGCCCTTATTTGGAATTCCAGAACAGAACAACAAGCAGGTCTAGGTCAATTGGGCAGTGATGCCATGAAGGTCTACGCCAATATTACAAAGAAGGAAAATGACTCGGTATATTTCCTGTATGAAGGAAAATTGACCACCTCTAAAGATACCGTCGACCCCGATTATTATATCCGGGTTCGTAAGGCCAAGTTTGTTCCCAAAAAGAAAATCATTGCCGGCTACAGTAATATGTACATCATGAATGTGCCCACCCCAGTTGCATTACCATTTGCCTATTTCCCTCTTACTACGGGAAGGGTTGCGGGAATTTTGTTCCCCACCTTTGGTAACGACCCCCGAAGAGGATATTTTATCCAAAATGGTGGATATTATTTGCCCATTAGCGAATATGTGGATGTAAGCTTAACCGGAGATTATTACACTAACGGGAGCTATGGTTTTCAAGGTCGGTCCGTTTATTCCCAACGGTATAAGTTTCAAGGAAATATCAACATCAGCTATGAAAATTTGGTAACAAGCCAAAAAGGTTTTGATGATTACTCGAGAACAAGCAATTATAACATTCGAATTTCGCATTCACAAGATGCCAAGGCAAGCCCTAATTCACGTTTCTCGGCTTCGGTAAACCTGGGTAGTAGCCAGTATTATACCAACTCGCTCAATCAAGTAAATAGGAACAATGCGCAAACAAACACTTTCGCATCGTCCATTAGCTATTCAAAGACTTTCCCCGAATACCCCTCGGTAAATGCCAGTTTGACCTTGAGCCATACCCAAAACTCAAGGACACAGACCATAAATATGTCGCTCCCTACCTTACAGGCCAGTATGGAACGTATTTATCCGTTTGTAAGGCGGGACGAGGTAAAAAAAGGACTTATAGACAATATCAACTTCCAATATGATGTGAATGCGCAAAACAGCATTACAACAACAGAGGAGGAGTTTTTTAAAAGCGGTATGTTCGATGATGCTCAAATCGGAGCTAGACATCGTTTGCCAATCGCCACAAACTTTAAAGTTGCCAAATACTTGAGTGTGAGCTTAAGTGGAACTTATGAAGATATTTGGACACTGGAAACAATTCGAAGACAGTACGATGCTGATTTGGATGAAGTAGTAACCGATACCATTCCAGGCTTCGACCGTTTTAACCGATACAATCTGGGAGCTAGTATTGGAACCACCATGTACGGTACTTTTAATTTTGGCGAGGACAAAAAAATACAAGCGTTGCGACACGTAATGCGCCCATCTATCAGTTATGGATATACGCCTTCCTTTGAGCAGTTTTATGACAGTTATATTGATGAAGATGGTGATGAGGTACAGTACACCCCATACGAAACAAGTATTTATGGGAGGCCTTCGCTAACCAAGGGAAGCTCCATTGGATTCTCATTACAAAACACTTTGGAAGCCAAGGTAAGGGACAAAGATTCCACGGCAACGGAACCAAAAAAGATAAGTATTTTAAGTAACCTGACTTTTTCTGGAAGCTACAACTTAGAGGCGGATTCGTTAAAGTTGAGCCCAATCAGTATGAGTGGTGCGACACAGATCATTAAAAATGTGCCCATCAACTTTTCGGCCACTTTTGATCCTTATGCCATCGATAACAATGGAAGACGCATCAACACCCTAAACATTAAAAATGGTGGTGGATTGGCACGTTTAACCGCAGCTCGAATTAACACAGGGTTTACTTTGAACAGTGAAATGTTCCAAAAAGGCGGTGACAAGAAAAAGGATGGCAACAAGGATAACGAACAAGATACGGATTATGGCGCCAATGTTTTTGCCATGGATGATGTAAGAAATCCTTCCAGGAACCAAAGTCAAGGTGGTCGCAACGGAGATGATGAAGAGGAAAAGGATAACCCTATTTACAAAACCGCATTGCCCTGGGATGCACGTTTTACTTATGTGGCTACCTACAACAATTCCAATCGCCAACAGGAAATTACCAATCACTCGTTAATGTTCTCCGGAAACATCCAATTATCCCCTAAATGGGAAGTGGGCTTTAACTCCGGTTATGACTTGAAGAACAAAGGGTTTGCAGATACCCGATTTGCCTTTAAACGGGATTTGGGAAGCTTTAGGTTAAGTTTTGATTGGACTCCTTTTGGTCGATACGAACGTTGGTATTTCTTCATTGGAATAAAGAGCTCCATTCTTAGCGATATTAAGTGGGAAAGTAGAAGCCAGCGCTAAGGTTTTAGTCTTAATTTTATACCTTCAAACCTGCTAAATTCATACTAATGAAAAAAATAATCAATACCCCAAATGCTCCTGCTCCGATCGGTCCTTACAATCAGGCAGTATTGGTAAAAGACACCCTTTATATTTCAGGTCAAATTCCAATTGACCCTGCTACCGGCGAATTGGTTCAAGGGGATATCAAAAAGGAAACCAAGCAATCCATGGAAAACTTAAAGGCCATTTTGGAAGAAGCCGGAATGACTTTTGAGGATGTGATAAAGACCTCAATTTTTATTGCGGATATGCATCAGTTTTCACAAATCAATGAAGTGTACGGCACTTATTTCGATGCCGATACCGCACCCGCACGTGAAACCGTGGAGGTTGCCAATCTTCCCAAATTTGTGAACGTGGAAATTTCTATGATCGCCGTTAAATAGTCTCCTGGTGGAACTCTACCAAACCTTCAATAGGTCTGCGTCGGATAACACCCAAGATCAAATCGTTGCGCTCTAAACAAGCGGTCAATTCATCTTGAAGGAAATGGGCAATACTGCCCACAAAACTGATTGGCACTTTAGTGGCAAGTTCGTACTGCATAATGTAGTTGTTCACGAACTGCTGCAATCCTTTTTCAATAACACCTTTGCAATAAGGGTGCTCCTTGTTCTCGATAATAAAACGGGCAAAGGTCGCCAAATAAGTGTTTGGGTTCGGTTGCTTGTACAAATGATCTTTGATCACATCGGCATCAAGGTCGTATTCCTTGGCAAATTTGATTCCAAGATCTTGTGGCATTTTGTGGAAATAGTAATCCCGTATCAGTTTTCTACCGAAGAAGTTTCCGCTGCCATCATCCATCAAAATGTACCCCAATGAGGTCACTTTCTGAATCAATTGATTACCATCATAATAGCTGCAGTTGGAACCTGTTCCCAAAATACAAACAATACCTTGTCTACCAATCTTGGTGGTGGCATAAATGGCCGCATAGGTATCTTCCCTTACTTCTGCTTTGGCATTGGGGAAGAAATCCTTGAAAATATCTTTTAAAAATTTCTTCATTCTATCGGTTCCACAACCGGCACCATAGAAATAAAGTTGACGTACTTCTTTTTTGTTTTTGGAAAGTTCAAAGTTATTGGCCAATCGGTCTTCAATTACTTCTTTGGTCAAAACTTCTGGGCTCAATCCCAAAGTTTGGGTCACAAACAATTGCTTTCCTTTATCGTCAAGGGCAATCCAATCGGATTTTGTAGCGCCACTATCCACAATCAAAATCATACGTCGAAGGTTTAGTATAGAAACCTGAAGAGGGCGAAAACCCTCTCCAGGAACTTATTATTTGTAAGAATTAAATTATAAGCTTGCTGCGTGCAAAGCCAATTCAATCAATTTGTTGGAGTATCCAGTTTCGTTATCGTACCAAGATACAACTTTAAAGAATTTAGAATTTAGCTCAATACCTGCATCGGCATCAAAGATGGAAGTTCTAACATCGCCAACAAAATCTTGGGACACTACCAATTCTTCGGTATAACCCAAAATTCCGGCCAATTCACCTTCCGAAGCAGCTTTCATGGCAGCTTTGATTCCTTCGTAAGAAGTCTCTTTTTCCAATTTAACGGTCAAATCCACTACGGAAACGTCTGCAGTTGGCACTCTAAAGGCCATACCTGTTAGTTTACCTTCCAAAGATGGAATTACCTTGGTTACCGCTTTTGCAGCACCTGTAGCCGCTGGAATGATGTTCAAAAGGGCACTTCTACCACCTCTATAATCTTTTCTGGATGGACCATCAACAGTCAACTGGGTTGCAGTTGTAGCGTGAACAGTGGTCATCAAAGCTTCCTCGATACCGAAAGCATCGTTAAGCACTTTTGCGATTGGTGCCAAACAGTTGGTAGTACAAGATGCGTTGGAAATAATAGTATCCGTAGCCTTAACTTCCTTATGGTTTACCCCCATTACAAACATAGGAGCATCTTTTGAAGGAGCAGAGATAACTACTTTCTTGGCGCCACCATCAATGTGGGATTGTGCCATGTCCAAAGTGGTGAAAATACCGGTACATTCAGCAACGATTTCAGCTCCAACTTCATCCCATTTCAAGTTTTTAGGATCGCGTTCAGCTGTGATTCTGATAGTTTTTCCATTTACAACCAAGTGGCCGTCCTTAACTTCTACGGTACCATCAAAAATTCCATGTACCGAATCATACTTTAATAGATATGCAAGGTGGTCCACATCCAACAAATCGTTGATTGCCACAACATCCACATCACCTCTTTTTACGGTTGCTCTAAATACCAACCTTCCAATTCTACCGAATCCGTTGATTCCGATTTTCAAATTTGACATTTTTACTTTTTTAGTGTTAACAATTAAGTTGTCATTATGTCCGAAACTCTAATGAGTTCCTCGTCAATTTCTGTATGCGCTTTTATAGCTTCTTCAAGTGGCACGAGTACCAATTTGGTATCTCTTACCCCTACCATAAGGTTTGACTTTCCTTCCAAAAGACTTTCTACGGCCTTTACTCCCATTCTACTGGCCAAAACCCTATCGAAACAGGTTGGGTTTCCACCTCGTTGCATGTGACCCAACACGGATACACGCACATCGTAAATAGGTAAGTGCTCTTCTACGTATTCCTTAAGTTGAAATACATTTTTCCCTGTTTTGTCCCCTTCGGCAACAATTACGATACTGGACGATTTACCGGAAGCCTTACTTCTTTTTAAAGATTCCAATAAACGCTCAAGACCCAAGTTCTGCTCTGGAATCAAAATTTCTTCTGCACCAGCACCTACACCAGCGTTCAACGCGATATGTCCAACATCCCTTCCCATTACCTCGATAAAGAACAAACGGTTGTGCGAACTGGCCGTATCACGAATTTTATCAATTGCGTCCACCACCGTATTGATAGCGGTATCAAACCCAATGGTATATGAAGATCCTAAAATATCATTGTCGATGGTACCGGGAATTCCTATCACAGGAAAACCGTATTCCCTATTAAAATTTAGGGCTCCGGTAAAACTTCCGTTTCCCCCGATGACCACAAAGGCATCAATACCTTCCTTCAACAACTGCTCATGGGCCTTTTTTCTTCCTTCCGCGGTTCTGAATTCCTCACAACGTGCAGATTTGAGTATGGTACCTCCCTTATTGATGATGTTGTTTACGCTACGGGCATCCATGGGTTTAAAATCCCCCTCGATCATTCCTTGATATCCTCTATAGATACCCACACATTCCTTTCCTAAATACGCACAGGTACGAACAACGGAACGAATGGCTGCATTCATTCCCGGTGAGTCCCCTCCTGATGTAAAAACTGCGATTTTTTTAATCTCTGAAGCCATTAAAAATTTTAAGACATCAAAACTAGGAAACTTTATCCAAATTCTTAGCAGCTTAATAATTTATTTATATTCGACGAAATACTCAAACGTTTTCGTAATAAATTAATATCAAATTGATGAAAAATATAAAAACCTAAGGCTTCGGATTTGGCAAGTTTGCGGGTTTTGGAGAGAAACGAATCAAACTGTCCCTGCCCATGATCTCTGCGGAAGTATTTTGTGGCTCCGGTTGGGGTTCTTCAGCTTTTGGCTTAAAAACCTTGCGTATCAATTCCCGAAAAGTATTAAAGTCAACTTGATAAGATAAACCTACTCCTTGAGTGTAGCCTTGTCGTTCGGCCAAAAATTGTTGGATTTGGTTTTCCCTATTGAATATTTTCGCACTTAGCGTTCCTTCTTCATTTAACAACACCTGAACCTCAACATCACCGGCCACGACCGTTTCCGATACGCCGCTACCTCCCACCGGAACCCCAACTCTACCATTGACCAAAATACGGTCGGAAATTTGGGTGGACACCGTGACCCCGATCCGATCTTCGGTGGCTATATCTGCATTTGGGTCGGTATAGCCTTGTTCATAGGAAAGTCCAAAGTTCAACTTATCGTTGTCGCTCGATAAAATTTGATTAAAGAGTCCCGATGCAGATTGAATCAGGTTCCCTGTTACCGCACCTTGGTTGATACCGGTTTGGTCGTTTACAAAGGTTCCCTGCGCTAAAAGAAAAAAGGCGTTTCGTTCTTTAATGGTAGGGTCTTGCAGTCGATATTCCAATTCGGACTGCACCACGGAGGTGGTTCCCGGAAAGTCGATATCAAAGTTCACATTGGGACTTTCGAGCTCTCCATCCAATCGAACCACAACTTCGGTAGGGATCCGTCCCGTATAACCAGCATTGTCCAGCAAAGGAGCTGGATTAGCATTGAGTTGGTAAACCGCTTCCAAATTCAATTGGGCCGCCAAAGGGTCACCTTCCCAAAGAATGGTCCCCCCTGGTCGTACTTTGAAACGCTTGTCGATAAAACCTCCATATTTAAACTGATATTCCCCTGTAACCACCGCAAATTCCCCAATCATGTTGAATTTTCCATTGGTGTTGATTTCCATCAGCATCAATCCTGCTCCGGTTCCCTTTAGGGAACTTCCTGTGTTTTGATCCACAACAATTTCCACCTCGGCATCCGGGGTAATATCCAAATCAAAATCCATCTCCAAACCTTGATATTCTTCCAAAACACGCTCATCGTCCAACGAATTCGCCTTGTCCTTTTCGATAAAATTGATAAATGAATAATCACCCACACTGGTTACATCGCTCAACGGTATTTTTAGGGAAGTCCCTTTTGCCGTCGCAGCGACCACTGATATATTCAAAGCATCCACAGAACCATAAATGCTTCCTGTCCCGTTCATGAAGCCCGTTCCATAATACAAGTTTTCTTCGTCGTACTCGGTATTGAGGATCATAAAACGATTGTTCTCCGTATCTATATCCAAACCAAATTGCCAATCATCAAACCCTGTATGACTAATGGTTCCGTCCAATACAGCGGTGGTACCTTCAGTTACATCGGATAACCCTATTCTTTCAAAATAAAAGGTCTGGTCGAACAACCGAACCTTGGACATGGGTGCAAAATCGTAGTCCACATTTAAATATGGGATTCCGACACCCGCATCATTTAAATTCAATAAGCCGTTAATAGAAGGGTTTTCCACGTTGCCGCTTATTTGAACACTCCCCGTTGCCTTACCCCGAATATTGGAAATAATATCTTCCCCTAATGGTCTAAAGGGTTCCAAATCGAAATCCTTGAAATCAGCCGACAAATCCAATTCTTGAACATCATTGTAATTGGTCACTTTTCCGTTCACGTTCAACAATTCCTTGCCGTCATCGTTCAACCAAGTACTCACTCCAAATTCTGTAAGATCGTTATTACCGAAAATACCCAGCTCCAAGTCTCCCAAGTGCATATTATTAATGCTGAAATTTTGAATTTTCAGGCTCGAAGTGGGCAGATAATTGCCGTCCTTTTGGAGAATGTTCAGAAAACCATCCACTTCCCCATTCATTTTTAAGCTGTCAATTGAAGGTGTGATTTTTTCAAGGGATACCAATTTAAATTGCAGGTCAAGGTCTTTGTAGGTCGAATCGGCCAACTGACCGCGTAAACGAATCTGTTCATCGTTCCCATTATCCATTACCAAGTCTTCAATTCGGATGCTATCCAACGAACTATCAAAAATTACCTTGTTCTTACTGTTCCCATCTTTGTTCAGCACCCAAGTATTGCCCTTAAAGCTCAAATCGGATTTTTTAAGCCCTATTACCGACTCGTTGTTTTCATTAAAGGTGTGGTAAAAGTTCAAATTGTAGCTATCATCATATTCGCTCCCTCCTTTAAACTCTGTTCTAAAGAACAAGGTATCCTTTAAAGTGGTATTGATGAGACTGAAA
Source organism: Allomuricauda sp. NBRC 101325 (assembly GCF_030268205.1). Classification (GTDB taxonomy): domain Bacteria; phylum Bacteroidota; class Bacteroidia; order Flavobacteriales; family Flavobacteriaceae; genus Flagellimonas. The sequence goes on along the minus strand of NZ_BSQF01000003.1, from coordinate 46,336 downwards.
TCCTTTATATCGTAAAACGAGGTGGACATATCTTCTACCGAAACAAAGGTGTTGAACAGCGGATTTTTATTGTCAATGATGACTTCAATATTGTCGAATTCGTTTTCGAAGGCAGCAATACTCGGCGATTTGAAGGTAAGTTTAAAGTCACGTTGGTCCGCTTTTATCGAGCCACGTATAAATGTGTTGGGGTCAAAGGTTATTTCGGGCACAAAAACATCGATGATCTTGTTGTAGATCCTAAAATTGAAATCCACATATTGCCCCTCCGAAATTTGAAAAGGTTCATAATTGGTATAAATACTTCCAATGGAGTTCTGCACCAATCTGCCCAACTCATCCACCTTAAAAAATCCACTCATATATCCAGTGATAATGTCTGGTGAGTTGATTTCAATGGTGCGTACGGTATCGTTCTCAAATGTGGAGGTCACCGAAAAATCCTCAAAGAAATACGTATCGTTTATATTTTGATAAGTGGTATTGGAAAACTGAAGTTGCCCTGCCATATTATCTATGGTGTTGCCTTCAATATCCATATCAATATGTCCTTTAAAAATGGATATGGAATCGTTGATAATGTTCAAGGCCTTTAAATCGGCATAATCCACCGCTGCCACAAAGTTGAACTTGTTGCGCTGGTCGGCAAAATCGGCCAACCCTTGGAAATCGAACCTAAAATTATCATCGTTGCACAACAAGGTACCATCGAACAATTGGTCTCTTAAAATTCCTGATACCTTAATCTTATTGTACTCGTAGTTGTTGTAATCAAGTTTATAAATCTCTCCAGAAACCTCTGTATTCAAACTCTCGGCCACAAAGCCCTTCCCTTCCACGTTCATATCCATGGATGCATAACCAAGGCTTTTGTTGTTGATGAACTCTCCTAGGTTAAAATCAATCAACGATATGAATCCGATATAAGATGCATCCTCAATCTCTTGGATGTTGGTCATCTGGAAATCCACAAAACTATCCCCAACAGCTGTATTAAGGTTTACAGTAACATTAATGGAAGTTTCGGTTACCTCGGCATCTCCCCTTACCGTAAACTGTCCCAGTTTTTGCACCGATTCGGGAATATTTCTTCCTAAAATTTCAGGCAACAATCCTCGAAGTTGGTAATAGCTCGAAGTCAAATTATCAATATCCCCACGAACCACGAAGGGAGCATAATCGCTGAACATATTATCGAACCTGAAATCCCCGCGGATACCGGTATTGTCGGTAAACAAAAACAGGTTGTCCACTTGAAGCTGGTTCAGCACCCCACTGAAATCTCCAGTAAAGTTCACAATTTTATCCGCCCCAAACTCATTGTAAAAGGCATTGATCTCGTTCAAAGCAACGGTCGATTCGGTAAAAGTGGCATCGATATTTACCTTATCAACGAATTGGGCCAAGTCTTCCCGTTGGTAATTAAACACCAAATTGCCCTTCAGCTCCGATTGTTCGGTATCGATCAAAAGGGAATCAAAGCGCATTTGTTCCGTGGTATATTTAAAATCGGCGGTCAACTTTTGAAGGCGAATCCCTCTTTTGGCCAAGGTGGAAAGATTTTCGATTTTGAGGGTAACCTCTGGACCTAGAATTTGAAAGTTACTAGCTTGCACATCGATCTCCGAAAAATTGAGCGTCTCAGGGGCTTCCAAATTTTCATCGATCAGGCGAAATCGGCCATTGTTGATTTGAATATGATCCGAACCCAAATAAAAGGGAGGTGTTCCCGGGTCTCTCGGCTTTCCATCATCCAATTTATCCACAAATACATCCAAATTGGTTTGCGTTTCGCCTTCATAGGTTTTCAGATTGAAAATCAACCCATCAACCTCAATATCGCCAAACTCCATTTTATTATTGGCCATATTCCGAAGGTTCAGAATGGAAGTGGTTAATTTATGGATGTAAAAAAGCGTATCCTGTTTATAATCCTCAACATAAACCCCCTTAATTCCTGCATTCAAATTAAAAAGGGAAAGACTAACCCTATCGATATTGATGTTCGTCCCAAACTCCTCGTTAATGGAATCCGTTGCGTATTTAGCCAAACTTGTCTGCACCACGGGCATAGATAAAATCAAGGAACCCAATACCATTATGATCAAAATGGTCAAAAGGAGACGCAACAGTATTTTACGAAGTTTTTTGATAGGGCTTTATGTTTTACCTTTGGTGTCCAATTTTTGTTCCAAAACCTGTGTCGAATACAAAAAATTATATTCTTGCAATCGAATCGTCTTGTGATGACACTTCAGCTGCTGTGCTTTGCAATACAAAAGTACTCAGCAATGTGGTAGCTACACAAGAAATACACAAGCAATATGGTGGTGTTGTTCCCGAGCTGGCCTCGAGGGCACACCAACAAAACATTGTTCCTGTTGTGCACCAAGCTTTGGCCAAAGCAAATATCGATAAAAAAGAACTTTCTGCCATAGCTTTTACACGCGGCCCTGGCCTAATGGGTTCTTTGTTGGTCGGCACCTCTTTTGCCAAGTCTTTGGCCTTGGGACTCGATATTCCATTGATCGAAGTGAACCATATGGAAGCCCATATTTTGGCCCATTTTATTGATGATGAAGAAAGAACGCCTCCGACATTTCCTTTTATAGGAATGACAATAAGTGGTGGACATACCCAAATCGTAAAAGTGAGCGATTACTTTTCCATGGAAGTTTTGGGTGAAACTTTGGACGATGCCGTTGGAGAGGCTTTTGACAAAAGTGCCAAATTGATGGGCTTGCCTTACCCTGGAGGACCATTGATTGACAAATATGCCAAATTGGGCAATGAAAATGCCTATGTTTTTCCGAAACCTAAGGTTGATGAACTCAATTTCAGTTTTAGCGGATTAAAAACGAGCATCCTATACTTTTTGCAACGTGAAACCCAAAAAAATCCAGATTTTGTAGCTAAAAACATGAACGATATCTGTGCTTCTGTCCAATACACAATTTTGGAGATTTTGATGGAAAAACTACAATTGGCCGTGGAACAAACCGGTATCAAACAAATTGCCATTGGTGGTGGTGTAGCTGCAAATTCAGGAATAAGAGGCAGATTGGCCGATGCTGAAACCAAATTGGGATGGAAAACCTATGTGCCAAAATTTGAATATTGCACGGACAATGCAGGAATGATAGGCATTGTGGGATACCTAAAGTTCAAACGCGGTGAATTTACCGACCAAAGTATTGCTGCCAAGGCACGTTATGCCATCGGAAGCTAAACATATCATATCTTTAGTCCATGCAGCTTTTTTACAACCCACATATCGATTTTAGCGCCAAACAATTTGTTTTCCCTCCAGATGAAAGCAAACATATAGTCCGTGTACTTCGCAAGACTGAGGGCGATGTGCTCCACATTACCAACGGCAAAGGCTATTTGTTCGAAGCTGAGATCATGGAACCCGACCAAAAAAGGTGCAAGGCCAGGATCATTTCACAAACCAAAGCGGTTCCAAAACGTTTTAAACTGCATATGGTCGTAGCACCCACCAAGATGAACGACCGCTTCGAATGGTTTTTGGAAAAGGCAACTGAAATTGGCGTGGATGAAATTACCCCCATCATCTGTGATCATTCCGAAAGAAAAGTGATCAAGTTGGACCGGATGGAGCGTGTTTTGCAAAGTGCCATGAAACAATCCCTTCAAACGGTATTGCCTCAAATAAACCCTCCAATTACAGCCAGCGAGTTTTTAGCGTCCGATTTGGATGGGCAGAAATTTATCGCCCATTGCATGGAGGAGGAAAAAATGGAATTTAAAAGAAAACTGATTCCCGATACGGATGTAACCATTCTAATTGGCCCCGAGGGCGATTTTTCCAGAAACGAAGTGGACCTGGCGAAAGAAAAGGGATTTGTACCTATCTCATTGGGCAATACTCGACTTCGGACAGAAACTGCCGCCATTGTTGCCTGCACCTTAGTGGCGATGATCAACAACTGATCTTAGACGCATCCTATTTCAAAAGGAATGCCTTACATTTGATGTATTGGTATTCTGATTTCCATGAAACACCTTTGTTATAGCCTACTTTTAATTACATTGGCATCATTCACAATGAATGCACAAGATATTGCCGTACTTAAGTACGGAGGTGGAGGCGATTGGTACTCCAATCCCACTGCACTACCCAATCTAATCGCCTTTTGTAATTCCAACATCGATACCAAAATCAATCCCGATTACGAAACCGTAGAAGCAGGCAGTGTTTCCATTTTCAAATATCCTTTTTTGCACATGACAGGACATGGCAATGTCTTTTTTACGGATGAAGAGGGAGAAAACTTAAGAACTTATCTTTTGTCTGGTGGCTTTCTTCATATTGATGACAATTATGGCATGGAACCTTATTTGCGAAGAGAACTGGACAAAATTTTCCCGGATAAGGCATTGGAAGAATTGGGTGCCGACCATCCAATATTCAATCAAACATTTGCCTTCCCCGATGGCTTGCCCAAAATTCATGAACACGATGGAAAAAGACCACAAGCTTTTGGAATTTTTGAGCAGGGCCGTTTGATATTGCTCTATACCTTTGAATGCGACCTTGGTGATGGTTGGGAGGATCAGGAAGTACATAACGACCCCGAAGAGGTACGTCTAAAAGCCTTGCAAATGGGAGCCAACATTGTGGAATATGCCTTTAAAAGTTAGTTTATGAGTGCCAAAACAATAGCCAACGGAATTCTTAGGGCCATAGCCATATTAGCTGGAATTATTATTTTAGGATGGTTCTTCTACAAGATTCAGTCCGTTTTGGTGTATTTGGCCATTGCCGCAGTTATTGCGCTGTTGGGCAGGCCCATAGTTTTGTTTCTCCGCAAAAAACTAAAGTTCCCCAACACTTTGGCCGTGATCGCCACCATGTTGTTTATCGTTTCAATCTTTTTGGGGATTTTGGCCCTCTTTATCCCATTGATCACCAAGCAAAGTAAAAATCTGTCCCTCTTGGATATTGATATGCTTAAAGAGAAAATAAATTCCCTTTACCTCGAAACCTTACAATATTTTGGAGCATCCACAGGAAGTGTAAATGAAATAATAAGCGAGGCCCATATTGAAGAAAGCATGTTGGCCGATTTGGATTTAGGATTTATTCCTGACTTTTTAAACACTTTCATGAATGCATTGAGCACATTCAGCATTGGATTTTTCTCAGTGCTTTTTATCTCATTTTTCTTTTTAAAGGATCGCAATCTTTTGCAAAATGGACTGCTCACTTTTATCCCCGACAACAAGGAGAGCAACATGATTAAATCCATTGAAAAAATAAACAATTTGCTCTCCAGATATTTCGCTGGCATCCTGCTTCAACTTTTTATTTTGTTCGTAATTTACACCATTGCGCTGTTAATTGTTGGAGTGGAAAATGCCATAGTAATCGCATTCCTTTGCGCCCTATTTAACATCATCCCGTACATTGGTCCAATCATCGGTGGAGTGATTATGGTAACCTTGACCATGACGAGTTTTTTAGGGGCAGATTTTAGCACCGTGATCATACCCAAAACCATGTATGTTTTGATTGGTTTGGCCATTGGTCAATTGGTGGATAATTTCTTTTCACAGCCCTTTATTTTTTCGAATAGCGTAAAGTCCCATCCGCTTGAAATTTTCTTGGTGATCATTATCGCCGGGCTTCTTTTTGGCGTGGTCGGAATGGTAGTTGCGGTACCGGGATACACTGCAATCAAGGTGATTTTAAAGGAATTTTTAGCGAAATATTCCATTGTACAGAAGTTGACAAAAAACTTATAGTTTCTCTTTGAATAAACTTATATTAAATACTGGTGTACAGGATTTTATATTTAAAAATATAAATACTGACATTATGTCGGTTCTGCTTCAAAAACCCATTTTTGTGGGTATTTCCCAAAAAGAACTTGCCGAACAGTTGGAAGCTCGGAAAAAATGCCAGGAAAAGCTCCCTACCTGGTTCAACCACAATAGTATTTACTACCCTAACAAGCTAAATATTGAGCAAACCAGTTCGGAGCAAACAGCCAATTATAAAGCTCAACAGGTAGATGGAAAATCATTGATTGACCTCACTGGCGGCTTTGGTGTTGACAGCTACTTTTTCAGCTCTAAAATGGAGCAGGTTTTGCATTGCGAAATCAACCCAAAATTGAGTGAAATCGCCCAACATAATTTCGATATTTTAGGTCGAAAAAACATCGAGTGTTTTACGGGAGATGGTATCGAATTTCTGAAAAATTCCAATCAACAATTTGATTGGGTCTTTGTGGATCCCTCCCGAAGAAATGATAAAAAAGGAAAGGTGTTTTTATTGGAAGATTGCCTCCCTAATTTACCTGAAAACCTATCCTTGATTTTTGAAAAATCGGACAGGATTTTAGTAAAGGCCTCCCCCATTTTTGACATTGCGCAAGGCATCAACGAACTACAATTTACCCAAGAGGTTCATGTAGTGGCTGTGAACAATGAAGTGAAAGAAGTATTGTTTGTTTTGAAAAAAGGTTTCGAAGGCGGAATTCAAATTAAGACAGTGAATCTTATACCTGATCAAGAAGACCAATTCAATTTTCTATTGGGGGAAGAATCCAATTGCGAAACCAATTTTGGTTTACCAGAAGACTTTTTATATGAACCCAATGCCGCTATTTTAAAATCAGGTGGGTTTAAATCCGTTGCTGCATTTTACAAAGTAAACAAGCTTCATCCCCATTCCCATTTATACACTTCCACAGAGAAAATTGATTTTCCTGGAAGAACCTTCAAAATTGAACAGGTATTGCCCTATTCCAAAAATTCCATCAAATCATTGGGGTTGACCAAAGCAAATATTACCACAAGGAACTTTCCAATGACTGTGGCAGATATACGCAAGAAATTCAAGATAAAGGACGGTGGGGAACATTATTTGTTCTTTACCAAAAACATTGACGATTCCCTTTTGATCATATCCTCTAAAAAAGTCTTGGACTAATCCAAGTTATCCATCCAATCAAAAAAGAGGTTTATCCAATTTTTTAATCTTTCATGTTCCAATCCCAAAGAAAAACCGTGCCCACCGGTAGGGTACACATGCATGGTAACAGGCACCTTATTTTCTTTAAGGGCGGAAAAGAACATTAAACTGTTCTCCACGGGAACTGCTCCGTCGTCTGCGGCATGTAATAAGAAAGTGGGTGGCGTGTTTCCATCTACCTGCTTTTCATTGGAAAGATAATCCAATTCAGCCTGTGTTGGCTTTTCCCCCACCAATGAGGCCCTAGAACCTGTATGTGTGCTTGGCACTCCCAAAGTGATCACGGGATAAATCAAAGCCATAAAATCAGGACGTGCAGATATGCCATCCTCTCCCACTTGTGCAGGATAGACCTTTTCATCGTAATGCGTGCCTAAAGTCGATGCCAAATGTCCACCTGCAGAAAAGCCCATAATTCCTATTTGATTTTCATCCAAATTCCATTCTTTGGCCTTGCTACGAACCAATCTCATGGCTCTTTGCGCATCTTGCATTGGAACCAAGTGTTTGTCTTTTGCAATGGACTTGGACCAAGGTAAACGATACTTCACAACGATTCCAGCAATGCCTTTCGCGGTCAATGTTTTGGCAATATCCGTTCCCTCCCAATCATAGGCCAATCCGTAATACCCTCCACCTGGAAAAATAACAACAGCCTTGCCATTGGACATTCTCTTGGATGGCAAAAACACCTCAATGGTCGGTTCTTGCACATTGGTAATCCAAATAATTCCATCTTCGGTATGTTCCACTTTTTCTTCTTCGGCTGAAGTCTTTTGGTTTGGAATTTCGTTTGGCCAAAGTGGGATAATAGTATTTTGTGCTGACATTCCAATAGTTGTTAATATTAGGATCAGTGCAGTTTGTTTGATGTTTTTCATGTGATTGGTTGTTTGTTTATTCAGGGCAATCCCATTTAAAATTGGCCACCTTGTCATTGGAGCCTGCTGATAAATTGTAATGCCACCATTCGGTTCGGATGGACCAAAATCCATGGGCTTCCATGGTTTCTTTCAGTAATTTTCGGTTGTCGAGTATATTTTGGGGCAAGTCCATATTATCGTGATAGGCACGTTTTCCGAAAAAATCAAAGTCGGTTCCCATATCCAATTCATTTCCCTCCAAATCAACTAAAGTAATGTCCACAGCACCACCTTTATTGTGAATGGAACCTTTATCTGGATTGGCCACATATTGCGGATTGGGCACGATCTCCCACATTTTGTACTGCACAGAATTGGGTCGATAACAATCATAAAATTTGATTTTAACCCCCTCTTTCAGAAAATCCTTGTTGGCGGCAATCAAAGCTTTGGCGGTTTTAACTCTTGTATAGCATTCGGCACAATCGTACACTTTGGCTTTTAAAAAGTTATTTTCAGTAGCGTAACGTAAATCGTATGCAAAATCTTTGCTGAAATCTTCCAACCGCACAAAGGTGGTATCGGCTAAACCATCGAAAGTTTTAAGTTGCGGTTCCACTTTTTTTGGAACTGAATCCACTACAATCGAATCTATAACTTCAACTGATTCAATACGATTAGGCGATTCTGTTTTTTTATTTTTCTGACCGCAACCTATCGTCAACATCAGAATAAAAAGTGCTAAGCTATGCTTCATTTAATCGATTTGTTTTTGCTTGGCTAGCCAAGTGTATAAGGAATCTGTTGTATACGCCCTGTCCCAAGCATTATGTCCAACCCCTTTGTATCGGGTGTATTCCACATGATATCCCATTTCTTTGAGCTTGTACACCATGCTATCGGATTCCTCCACATTGATAACATCATCTTGATCGCCATGAAATACCCAAATGGGCATTTTTTTATTGATCCAATGGGCGTATGGCAATGGTGCCATTCCACAAACTACGGCCATTGCGGCAAACTTATCGGGATATTGTGTGGCCATTTCCCAAGCTGCACTTCCTCCCCTGCTCAATCCAGTTAAGTAAATTCGTTTTTTATCTACTCTATTTGCATCCACTACCGAATCCAACAATTGGGCAACGGCTTCTGTATTCCACCATTTTTGGGCATGTGGGTTTTGAGGGGCCAAAATCAGGAAAGGAAATTGCATGCCTTCCGCCAATAATTTTGGTGGGCCATTATGCTTGATGTATTCCATTTTTTGACCAGATTCCCCACCTCCATGGAGAAACAACAATAATCCAAATTCTTCATTTTCAGAACTAAAGTAGTCCTTGGGGTAGTAGAGGTAATATTTTAGGGATTCCTTAGTAACGGTCTCCATTTCATCCAACACCAAATGGGATTGGGCGGAACAGCCATCCAACACCAACAGTCCCAATAAAATTAAAAGTTGTGAAAATAGTTTACGCATCGCCCGTACAAGTTACAAAAGTTTGTCGGCGATTTCTTGCCAATTATGGGCACGTTCAAATGAATTTTCATTGGCGTTGTGGGGCGAAGAAAACATAATGGACCTCCCATTAAATGGCTCCAAATTTTTACTCCGATCATCAATTAAAACATCTCCCTTTAAAATGTGTTTATCTCCACATAAAATGCGGTTTTGCCATGGAATAAACGGAAAATGCAAATCCAACCAGTCCGATTTTTCCTTAAGCGAATCTGGAAATTCCATTGCAGCGGAGGCAATGTAGACTTGATACTTCTCACTCAATTCCTTAAGCACTTTTTGACTATCTGGAATAACCCTCAAATCTCTAAAAAATCCAATCCTTCGGGTATGATCTTTAATCTCCTTTTGATGCGCTTCGGGGACACATTGCCATACTTCCCTTCCCATGCATTCATCAACTTTTAATTGGGCATTGTGTTCTTGGTTGTAGATTTCGATATGGGCCATATAGGCATTGGCAATCACCTCATCCATATCCACAAAAATGGTCATACTTAATTTTTAGTACCGTGAAGTACGCAAAAACTTGCTGAATAATCAAGGTTTACAAACAAGTCTACCTAAATTGGGGTGAACTCGACTATACATAAATTGCTAAAAATTAATTACCTACCCGTATTAATTTTAATAAAACAGAAAAGTTTTCAAGAATTCTTCAAAACTTGATTTTGCCCTTGTCAAACCCCTTTGGCCCAGTTTTAAATTAGACAAATAACCGCTACCTTCACACATTAAGTTGGGTAAAGCGTAGGATTGCGCTTTTCTTATTAAATTAACCTTTGTTTATGCTGCCAAAAGGAAACTTTCCCCAAAAAGTCTATTTAAATGGTAAAATAGTAGCGAGTGAAGTCGCCAATATTTCGGTTTTTGACCGTGGATTTTTATTTGGCGATGGCATTTACGAAGTGATGGTGCAGTTGGAAAATGGCATTTTCTACAAAAAGGCCCACTTGGACCGCTTACAGGAAAACTTGGATAAAATTGGAATTGATTTTGACGTGGATACCCTTTATCCAGAAATTGATTCACTTATTGAATCATCTGGACTTACTGACAAATCTTGCTTGATCTACATGCAAGTAACCCGGGGAACCGCACCAAGAAAACATTCCTATCCCAAAGGGATAGCGGCAAGTGTAATGATGTATGCCCTGCCCTTTGAATTACCCTACATCAACACTAAAAATATGAGGGCCATCACTGCCAACGACTTTAGATGGCACCGATGTGACATCAAATCCATTTCATTGCTCGGTAATATTATGACCAATGAAGCGGCCATGAATGCGGATTGTGACGAAGCTGTTTTGATTCGTAATGGTTCAATTACTGAAGGTTCGCACACTAATATCTTTTTTGTGAAAAATGGCAAAGTGGTTACCCACCCTGCCAACGAACATATCTTGGATGGCATTACACGAAAAGTGCTGGTGCAGTTGTGCAAAGAGTTGGATTTGACTCTGGTGGAGGAAGCAGTGACGTTCGATGAAATTCCAACCACAGAAGAGGCCTTTTTCACGGGAACTACCACTCAAATAGCCTCCATAGCCCAGTTGGGCGATCATACCTACTACGAAGGCAACGAGATTGGCCCCATTACAAAGCAACTCCAAGAAGCCTTTGCCAAACTCAAAGACATAGACACAGCCGACATAACCTTATAAGCGACTCAAATTATGATGACCAACCTCAAACAATTTCAAAAACCATTGCTCTTTTTAATGGTGCTCCTTGTTTTCTCGTGCAAAAGCAGTGAGGAATACGATGTGCTCATTTTAAATGGTACAGTTTACGACGGAAAGGGCGGTGAACCCATTCAAACAGATATTGCCGTTAAAGATTCCATGATTGTGGCAATTGGCGACCTAAAAGGTGAAAAAGCCCTCAAAATCATTGATGCTACCGGACTTGCCGTTTCTCCGGGGTTTATTGATATGCACACCCATATTGAGCCCATAATGGAGTTGAACGATTGTAAAAGTCATGTAACGCAAGGGGTAACAACAGCACTTGGAGGGCCTGATGGAAGCTCCCCCTACCCGTTAAAACCTTACATGGATAGCTTGATGCAGAAGGGAATCGGGATGAATGTGGGGTATTTGGTGGGACACAACACCGTTCGCCGAAACATTATGGGATTGGAAAATCGTGCTCCAACTGAAGAAGAACTCAAAGCCATGGAAGCTGAAATTGACAGTGCTATGAAGGATGGTGCTTTTGGTATTTCAACCGGGTTAAAATATCTGCCAGGGGCATTTTCCAAAGTGGACGAAGTGATCGCTTTATCTAAAGTAGCATCATCCTACGGTGGAATTTATACCTCTCATTTGCGAGAAGAAGGTTTGGGGCTTTTTGATGCCGTTGCCGAAGCCATTCAAATTTCTGAAGATGCCAGTATTCCTGTGGTACTTACCCATCACAAAGCCATTGGAAAACCCATGTGGGGAAAAAGTTCCAGAACCTTGGCCATGGTGGATTCTGCAAGGGCAAAGGGCCTCAACATTAAAATGGACCAATATCCCTACGCAGCCAGCTATACCAGTATTTCTGTTTTGATTCCCAGTTGGGCCAGAGCTGGTGGACAGGATGAATTTGTAGAAAGAATCAACAATCCCATATTGAGAGACAGCATAAAAAATGGGATAGTTTTCAATATTTTGAACGACCGTGGTGGTTCAGATTTGGATAGGGTTCAGTTTGGCAAAGTGGAATGGGAACCAGAACTGGAAGGCAAAACCTTAAAATATTGGTGTGAAGAAAATGGATTGGAACCTTCCGTAGAAAATGGTGCAGATATGGTCATCCAAGCACAATTGAATGGAGGTGCTGGATGTGTATTCCATGCCATGGCCGAAGAAGATGTGGAAAACATCATGCAACACCCTTTTACCATGATCGGTTCCGATGGACGTTTGACACAACCAGGCATTGGTCACCCTCACCCTCGTGGATATGGGACTTTCCCAAGAGTTTTAGGTCATTTTGTGCGAGAGAAGAAAATCTTGACACTTCCCGAGGCCATTCGAAAAATGACATCCATGCCAGCTGAAAGCCTGGAATTGACGGATAGAGGTTTGATTCAAGAAGGGATGCGGGCAGATATTACCATTTTTAACCCAGAAACTGTAATTGACAAGGCCACATTCGAAAAACCACACCAATATTCGGTAGGTATCGAATATGTTTTGGTCAATGGCGGATTGGCAGTGGACAATGGAGAATTTAAAGACATTAAATCAGGAATAGTAATCAAAAAGAAATAACAACCAACCCAATATGAAAAAAGCGACATTAACATTAGCCGTGGCAATTGGATTTTTATCCCTAACCACTCAAGCTCAAGAAACAGCGGTAGATAAAAAATATACCAAGGAAATTGAAAAATTGGCCAAGGCCAAACAAGTTAAATCTGCCTTTACCCTTATCGAAGGATATAAAGAGCAAACAGAAAAGGATCACATTACGCTAACCGAAATCTTGGCCGCTCCATTTAAAGAGGATGCACGAGGTGTTGCTTTTGCAAAAATGCTGGAGGAAGCTGGTGTAGATAGCCTTTGGACCGATAAAGTTGGAAATGTGATCGGATTGCGCAAAGGAACTTCTGGAGCTTCTGGCTATGTGGGTATCGATGCCCACTTGGATGTCGTTTTCCCAGAAGGCACCGATGTTACCGTTGAAAAAGTTGGAGATACCCTTAAAGCTCCTGGAATTGGGGATGATACCCGTGCCTTATCAAATTTGATTTCCATGTTGAAAGCCATGAACAAAGCGGGCATCAAAACAGAAAAAGATGTGCTTATTGTTGGTTCTGTGGGTGAAGAAGGACTAGGTGACCTACGCGGCATGAAATACATGTTCAACGAATCTGGTCTGGACATCGATTCTTGGATTGCAATTGATGGTGGTGCCATGGGACGTATCAGCAATGCTGGTTTAGGATCTAAACGTTACAAATTAGTGATAAATGGAAAAGGTGGACATTCCTGGGGCGCATTCGGACTAGCCAACCCACACCACGCATTGGGTAAAGCCATTGATGTTTTCTCCAAAGCTGCTTGGGAATTTACCCAAGGCGATGTGGAAAGAACCAGCTTTAACGTTGGTAGAATTGGTGGTGGAACTTCCGTAAACTCCATCCCATTTGAATCTTGGATGGAAGTGGATATGCGTGCCATCAGTCCTAAAAATTTGGATGAAATCGAAGCGATTTTCAAATCATCTGTAGAACAAGCCATTGCCGAGTACAATGCCAGCGGTATTGGCGGAGAAGTAACTTACGAACTTATCAAAATTGGAGATAGACCTTCTGGAGAATTGGCCCCTGAGGTTCCATTGGTGCAAAGAGGTATGGCAGCTACAGAATTTTTTGGTGTACAACCATCCTTGGGAAGAGGATCAACCAACATCAATATTCCAGTTTCCAAAGGAATCCCTGCCATTTGTATTGGCCGTGGCGGAAGAGGTGGCGGTGCACACTCACTTCACGAATGGTACCTGAACGATGAGAAAGCTGAAGAATCCATCAAATTGGCCTTGTTGCTTACAATTGCACAAGCTGGTTTGGAAAAATAATAGAATGAATAAAGTACTCCATACGCTTTTAGTCTGTGCACTTTTTGTTTGCACAACTTCAACATATAGTCAACTAACTCAAGACCAAGAAACCAAGATTGACGAGCTTTTTTTGAATTGGAACCAGCCCAACCACCCTGGTGGGGCCATTGCGGTAATGCAAGGCGATCAATTGGTGTATTCAAAAGCTTTTGGTCTGGCCAGTATGGAGTACATGGTGCCCAATACTACCGAAACCCGTTTTAATGTGGCTTCGGTATCCAAGCAGTTCAGCTCTTTGGGAATTGTAAAATTGCATTTGGAGGGCAAACTTTCCATTGATGATACCATTGACAAGTATATTGATGGTCTTGCTTCATTTGGTAGTAAAATTACTATCCGCCAAATGATGCACCACACCAGTGGTCTACGTAGCCTACATGCCCTTTTTGCCTTGGCAGGTTGGAGAAATGATGATTCCAGAACCAATGCCGATTTGGATAGGCTGATGTTGCTCCAGACCGACCTCAATTTTGAACCGGGTTCGGAGTATTTATATTGCAATACGGGCTACATGTTTTTGGCCAACATTATTGAAAAGGTCACTAACAAGTCATTTGTAGATTACATGAAGCAGGAAGTGTTCATCCCTTTAGGGATGGGCGAAACCTATGTGGAAGACCGCTACGATAGAATTGTTCCGAACAATGCTACCTCCTACTACACCCAACAGGAAGGATTTGTTCGAGCGGTTGAATATTGGGGCTATGTAGGTTCTGGAAATATGCACACCACAACAGCAGATTTGTTGAAATACTTGAAAAACTATTACGATCCTACTTCAGGATGGAAAGCAGCTTTCGACCTAATGCAGACCCTCGACCCGTTGAACGATGGTAGTTTTAACCAATATGCTTTCGGGGTGAATGTTGAAGAAATTTTCGGTAAAAAAAGGGTAAGCCATGGCGGTTCCATTGGTGGGTTCCGTTCCAATATTGCGGTTTTTCCGAATGATAAAACCAGTATTGCCATCATTACCAATTTTTCATCCTCAAATCCAGGAGGTAAATCAAATGATATTTCGGAGATTCTTTTTGACCAAAAAATGACCCCAAAAACATTGAAGGCAACTAAAATTTCCGATAGTTTCAAAGAGTCCATAATAGGTACCTATTTTGACCATGATCTGTATGAAGAAAATGTGGTTGATTTTAGTGGAGACACTTTAGTGCTTCAAAATTCCAAAACTGCCTTTATTCCAGTAGGTAAAAACAAATTTGAGGCCGTTTGGAGTGGCACTACCCTTACTTTTGAAGAAAATCAATTCACGTACACCCCTTTTAGTGGCAAACCACAAATTTTCAAGAAATTTCAAGAGGAACCCTTAACGGAAACATTGGCTAAGGAATATGAGGGTGCTTACTACAGTCCAGAAATACATACATCCTATGCCATATTTAATAAAAATGGGGAATTGTTTGCCTATCATATCCGTCATGGCGAAATGAAATTAGAGCAGAAATTCAAAGATATGTTGGAGGGTGATTATCCGCTACGAGCTTTGAAATTCAAGCGTGAAAATGGCAAAATAACTGGAGTGTTCATTTCCGATGGTAGGGCAAGAAACCTTTGGTTCGAAAAAACAAATTAATATGAAAACCACATTCCAACCACTTCAAAAATTTTGTATTGCAATGGCATGCTTCTTTGCCGTTCAATTAAGTGCACAGTCTTTTCCAGATAGGGTTTGGCACCGTGCATCTGATGCCGAGGCCCAACCTTGGCAAAATGAAAAGTCCAAAGCCTTTCGGGAGTATCTCATCGATAGTACAAAAATTACGGGCTTGATGATTGTTCACAAAGGCAAGGTGGTTTTTGATTATGGGGATGTGGAAGAGCTCAGCTATATCGCATCCATTAGAAAAAGTGTTCTATCCATGCTGTATGGTCAATATGTGGAAGATGGCACCATCAAACTGGGCAAAACCGTAAAAGAGCTTGGAATTGATGATGTGGAGGGCATTTTACCCATCGAACAAAAAGCAACCGTTCAAGACATTATTTCCGCTAGGTCGGGTATCTATCATCCCGAAGGATATCCTGGAGGAATGCAGGAATATGCTCCAAAAAGAGGTTCGGTTGAACCTGGCTCCTATTGGTTGTATTCCAACTGGGATTTTAATGTTGCCGGTTACATTTTTGAACAGGAAACCGGTAAAAACATCTATGACGAAGTAGAACTAAAATTGGCGAATCCATTGCATTTGCAAGATTGGGACCGTTCCTTACAACAAAAGCAAGGAAATCCAGCCATTTCAAAATATTTGGCCTACCCAATGTGGTTCTCCACACGTGACATGGCCCGTTTGGGACTTTTAATGTTAAACAAGGGGAAATGGAAAGACACTCAAGTAATCAGCGAATCTTGGGTAGATGAAATGTTGAAATCGCGCACCTCGCATGTCGAACTCAACAAAAATGTCCCTGTTTTCCAAGGAACAGGCGTTAATTATGGATACGGCTATATGTGGTGGTTGTGGCAAGATGTGGATGATAAACGTTACGAAGGTGCATATTCCGCCAAAGGCGCCATGGGACAGAACATTACTGTTTATCCAGCAATCGAGACCGTATTGGCATTTAAAACCAAAGCAGCTTACCGAAGAAGCAATTCCTCCAACGTTCGCTTAAAAGTGGCCCAAAAAGCAGCTGAGATTTTTGAGATTCCATAAACGACCTTTTAACAGAAAGGTTTGTTAAATATCATTCTTCAACACTTTTGTGAAAATCAGCTTTGTTATTGGTTTTCATCGAAAAGTATTGGGTATAAATTCCATTTTTTACGCCCTAGTAGCTAAATTGCATAGAATTCGCACGTAGCAACTAAACAACAACATATGCAAACTATCAAACAACAATTTCAATTGGGCAGTATCCTTTTGACCGCTTTAGTGGTGGGATGTTCGCCCAAATTTACCGAAGAAACCAAGGATGGTTTCAATCTTGTACATAACGATGGAGGTAAAACTCTTGGTTATAGCCCCATCTCAAATGTTTCCCTAATTACTGTAGACCAATATGCCTTTAAGGATTTGAATCAAAATGGCACTTTGGACCCCTATGAAGATTGGCGTTTGAGCACTGATGAACGTGCTAAGGATTTGGCCTCTAAAATGAGTGTGGAACAAATGGCTGGTTTAATGCTCTATAGTGCCCACCAATCCATTCCAGGGGGTGGAAACAGCTTTTTTGGCCCCGTTACTTATGGCGGCAAACCTTATGCTGAAAGTGGAGCAAAAGCAAGCGACCTTTCAGATGCCCAGAAAAAATTTCTTCAAGAAGATAACTTACGGCATGTATTGATTACCAGTGTGGAGACACCGGGAATTTCGGCCCAATGGAACAACAATGCCCAAGCCTTGGTGGAAGGCATTGGTATGGGAATTCCTGTAAACACGAGTAGTGACCCTAGGCACGGAAGTGATTCATATGCTGAGTTCAATGCAGGGGCAGGTGGGAAAATTTCCATGTGGCCGAGCACTTTGGGTGTTGCTGCCAGTTTTGACCCAGCGGTGATGCAACAATTTGGTGAAGTCGCTTCCCAAGAATATCGTGCTTTGGGAATTGCTACGGCATTATCTCCCCAAATTGATTTGGCCACCGAGCCAAGATGGTCCCGTTTTGATGGAACCATGGGTGAAGATCCACAATTGGCTGCTGATATGGCTAGAGCTTATGTGGATGGTTTTCAATCCACCGATGGAAGTGGTTGGGGCAATCAAAGTGTGAATGCCATGGTGAAACACTGGCCTGGAGGTGGTCCCGAAGAAGGAGGACGCGATGCGCATTTTGGTTACGGGTCTTATGCTGCATACCCTGGAAACAATCTTAAAGATCATTTGATTCCGTTTACCGAAGGTGCCTTTAAATTGAATGGACCAACAAAGATGGCCTCTGCTGTGATGCCTTACTATACAATTTCTACAGACCGAGATACAAAAAATGAGGAAAATGTGGGCAATTCATACAACAAATACCTCATCACGGATTTATTACGTGGAGAATATGGCTATGATGGTGTTATCTGTACCGATTGGGGAATTACAAGTGATGCGCCCAATGTGTATGAGTTTAGAGGTAAACCTTGGGGGGTTGAAAATTTGAGCGTAGCGGAACGTCATTATAAAATTATCGAGGCTGGGTGTGACCAATTTGGTGGAAACAATGATATGGGTCCTGTTATTGAGGCCTATCAGATGGGTGTTGCTGAGCATGGCGAGGAATATATGCGCCAACGTTTTGAAACTTCTGCAGTTCGTTTGTTGCGTAATATTTTCAATACAGGTCTGTTCGAAAACCCATATTTGGATGTTGCTGAAACTGAAAAAACAGTTGGAAAAGCTGAGTTCATGGCCGCTGGTTATAATGCGCAATTAAAATCCATTGTGATGTTGAAAAACCAAGCCAAAGCATTACCAATGGAAGCCAAGAAAAAGGTGTATGTTCCACAGCGCTATGTGGCCTCGACTACCAATTGGTTCGGTATTCAAACACCAGAGCGCACCGAATATCCATTTAACATGGATGTTGTTGAAAAATATTATGAAGTGGTAGAAGACCCATTGGAAGCTGATTTTGCCTTGGTTGGAATTACCAATCCAGATGGTGGGGTTGGTTACGATGTTGCCGACACCGAAAAAGGTGGAAATGGCTATGTTCCCATTAGTTTACAATATGGGACCTATACCGCTACCACTGCTAGGGAAACCAGTTTGGCTGGAGGTAGCCCATTTGAAGATTTTACCAACCGTTCCTATAAGGATAAAACCACCACGGCTTCAAACATTTCAGATATGGCTTTGGTGACCGATACCAAACGTAAAATGGGAGATAAACCTGTGGTCGTTGTAGTTAAAGTATCCAAACCTATGGTTTTTGCCGAAATCGAGGCTTCTGCTGATGCTATTTTGGTGCAAATGGGCGTTCAGGACCAAGCTATTTTGGATATCATTTCAGGAAAAACGGAGCCCTCTGCCCTATTGCCTTTTCAAATGCCCAGTAGCATGATCACGGTTGAATCGCAATTTGAAGATGTTCCAAGAGATATGGAACCTTATACTGATTCCGCAGGAAATAGTTATGATTTTGCCTTTGGTCTTAACTGGAGTGGCGTAATCAATGATGCCAGAACAGAGAAATACAAGTAAAAATGAATTTCATCCAAATAAAAGAAGCCCCTTAATTGGGGCTTTTCTTTTTTTAAATAGTCAGAATGTTTCAATACCAAAAACTTAAATTTGGGCTATAAAATTTATAATTCTTTTACTTAAATGAATCTATAAATTATGAGCATCCTATTATTTACAATTCAATGAAATCCATCAACCCAACTACTTTCCTGTCGATTTGTTTTTTGCTTTCAACGCTATCCATATTTGGACAAAAATCATATCCAGTCCAATGTCATTACACCATCTCTATCCCAGATCCGGAAAGCCACACCTATCACGTGAAAATGGAAGTAACAGGTTGGACTGAAGATGAACTTACCCTGCATCTTCCCAATTGGATGCCTGGCTATTATCAAATGATGGATTATTATAAGGGAGTAAAAAATTTTAAGGTATTATCTGAACAATCCGTGGATGACACTCAACCTGCAACTTGGATCTTAACAAATGTTCAAGGTAAAACCATAACATTGTCCTATGATGTTCACACAGACCGCAAATTCGTCGCAAATAGTTATGTGGATAACGATCGAGCTTATATTGTTCCCGTAAATTCCTTTTTGTATATCGATGGAAAACCTCGAGTTTCGATAGAATTGACCATAGAAAAATCGAATGACTGGAGTGATATAGCCACAGGGCTCCAATTGATCTTTGAAAATGACAAACAAGCTGTTTTTACTTCAGATGATTTGGATTTTTTCCTTGACGCCCCCCTCTTGATGGGCAATTTGACAAAATTGTCAAATTTCAATATTGACGACATCAGCCATAGGTTTTGGGGTTTCAATATGGGTAAATTCGATGAAAATAAACTGATTGGGGATCTCCATGCCATTGTAAAAGAAGCCACAGAATTGATCGGACACATTCCATATAAGGAATATACTTTTATAGGTATTGGTCCTGGACGTGGAGGAATTGAACATTTGAACAGTACCACAGTTAGTTTTGAAGGAAGTCAACTAGATTCGCGAAACAATTATATTCAAATGGTCGATTTCTTATCGCATGAATATTTCCACCATTACAATGTAAAACGCATCAGACCTTTTGAACTTGGTCCTTTTGACTATCAAAACGGGAGTAAAACCACGCAATTATGGATAAGTGAAGGACTCACTTCCTACTATGCTAGCCTTATGGTAAAAAGAGCAGGTGTTTCCACCACAGATGAATTCCTAAAAGGCATATCTGAGGTCATCACACAGTTTGAAAACGGTCCAGGGAAACGATATCAATCCCTTATAGAGTCAAGCTTTGAAACTTGGCACGAAGGGCCTTTTGGAAAAAGTGGACAAGACCCTAACAAAAGTATTTCGTATTACGTAAAAGGGCCCATAGTTGGTCTTTTAATGGACTTCGGAATCCGACAAGCAACGAACAATGAAAAATCATTGGATGACGTAATGCGTGTTTTATACCACAAATATTACCTTGGTTTGGACAGGGGCTTTACAGATGCTGAATTTAGAGAAGTTTGCACAGCGATAAGCGGAGTGACATTGACCGAGCTTTTTCAATATGTGTACACCGCTAAGCCACTTGATTATGATACTTTTCTTGGTTACGCTGGACTTCAAATCATAAAATCCGAAGTCAATGGCGATGAAAAACCGACCACCATGTACTCCGTGGTTCCTATTGAAAATCCTACGGCCGACCAGAAGGCTATTTTGAATTCTTGGTTAGGCGAAAACTAGTTGATCAATCTGAATTACAAACAATTATATTTTAAAGTGCAAACAATTGGCGAGCTTTTGAGCTATTCATTTTTAGATACGGCTTTCCCCGCTGGCTTTTTATGCGGCTTCCCTTTTATTATTTTACCTATTTGATCTGGGATTCAATGGAGGTAATTATATCTATTATTTTAGATTTCAAGGGCAAATAAAAAGACTGCTTTAAATTTTCAGATGCCACAATAAACAAATAAAGTTGACTTTCAAACTCCTCATTTTCAAGGAATTTAAAGTCATTGTTTTTAAAACGGCTTGGTTTAGCATCCAGTAAGGGGTCGTTGATGATATTGAGATGCCTTCTGAAATTTCCCTTCGTCAAAAAAAATTCGTGCCCTAAATCCCTTCTCTCAACCACATAGTCTTCCTGTCTTTTGACCCCTTCCAGTGTAGATTGCCAATCCGAAAGGGACTTACGCAAATTAGCATCGGATAATACAGATAGCTTGCCCGAATTGATGATTTCTATCACAGTACCTTGAGATGGTGTGAATCTGGCCTCGATTTTAAAGATGCCTACCATAAGTTGTGATAATTCCTTTTCGTCGAATTGTGGAAGTGATGGCCCTGTATACTGCCCTAAACTTACACTGTTTTTTATATTGGAGTCATTATACGCAATTACCGTATCCAAGTTGTCCAGATTGGTTTTGAATTCGATAAGTAAAGCTTTGAGTAATTGTTGTTCCAATAAATTGTTCTTTCGGTTTTCGTTCCAATCATTGATCTGTAAAGCTATCAAAATACCGATCACGACCAGAACAATCTCGCCTATGGCATATTTTAGGTATTTGCCAGTTTTCCCCTCGGCAAGTAAGCCTTTGCGGATTTTTCTAAAGAACTTTATCATTAGAGGTTGGTTTCTCTAAAGATATGATATTTATGGATTTAGGTAATTGGAATTTATCTGTGATAAACTAAAACCTGTGAGATTGAACCACTCTATTTGTTATAATCACTCCATTAATCGAACATAAAAAAATCCGATGGAGATTTTCCACCGGATTTAAAGATCTGCATATTGATCCTAAGTTTCCAATATTGCTTTAGATCGATAGTTATATTATTTTTCTTGCCATCCTTCAGCAACTGTAAACGACCTTACTTTTTTACATCACTATCGTAATCCTAATTTACCACATAAGCATTCTTGTAAAGAAAACAGCCTCGGTTTTCTATAAAATCCAATCATTTCAATTAAAATCCATTTCGTTCTCCTTCAATGGTAGGTTTTTCAATTTTTAAACCATTATGCAGGTATTCTGCGGCGGCACCATCGGATGGAATTGCATCTTTAATAAATTCGCGAAGGTCATCATTGGATTTTATCAGATCTTCACTTCTAAGGTACATCATATGTCCACTTCGATAGCCCCTCCAGCGCATGCGCTCCATGAGTTTGCCACTCTGATCTATTTGCCACATATTGTATTTGGCGTTATAATAATCGCATGCCCCATCATAATAACCGGATTGAACCATAACGTGCAGATATGGGTTTTCGGACATGGCCCTTCCCAAATCTTCGCCCGTGTGGTCATCATTACGATCCCAAGGTCTGGTATGCCCAGCGATATAATAGTCCAAATCGGTGTTATAGTTCAAAT
Organism: Allomuricauda sp. NBRC 101325; assembly: GCF_030268205.1. Classification (GTDB taxonomy): domain Bacteria; phylum Bacteroidota; class Bacteroidia; order Flavobacteriales; family Flavobacteriaceae; genus Flagellimonas. The sequence goes on along the minus strand of NZ_BSQF01000003.1, from coordinate 23,820 downwards.
AATTTTTTAGGTAATAATTAATGGCAGGTGTAAAGGTGTGTTGCCAAGAAGTGTTTTCAGGGGAATAATCAGGACTTTCTCCTGAATCTACCTTGTCTATACCCAAATATCTTGAATCCAGTCTGCCAATGGTGTATCCTTGATCTCTTAGGAGTTCTTTCCAGAAAAATCGAGCTGGTATTCTAAGGTTGTGCTCCATGATCACTTTTTCTGAAATTCCAGAATATCGCGACATCTTGGAAGCTATGCTTTTCTTTTCGGCCAAGGGAAGAAGTCCACCTTTGGTAAGGGCGGGAATTAATTCGTTAACGGTAAACCCTTCCACTTCTGGCAGCATATCGGTCAAATCCTTTTGTTGAAGATCTGAAGGCATTTTTTTATGGAACCAAGCCGTGGCGGCATAGTATGGCAACATGTTGGCATCTGCAACAGGACCATCCCTACGGATACCCAAAGTAGTGGGAGAAACCAATACCACCCCGTTGAGATACATCCATTGACGTTCCTGTAATTCTCTTGCCAATCCGGAAACTCGTGTGGTTCCATAGCTTTCTCCTACCAAAAATTTGGGTGAGGGCCATCTATCTTGTCTGGTGACAAAGTTCTTGATCCATCTTGCCAAATATTTTATGTCAGCATTTACGCCAAAGAAGGTTTTTTCAACATCTTCTTTGCGCATACCGTCCACAGGTCTGGACAAACCAGTGTTTACGGGTTCAACATAAACAATATCCGCTACATCCAAAATGGAACTATGGTTTTCTTCAACTCCATAAGGTTGTACGGGATAGCCTTCTTCGCTGATCAAAATCCGACGAGGACCTGTATATCCTAAATGCATCCACACAGATGCAGCACCTGGACCTCCGTTGAAGGAAAAAACAAGAGGTCTTTTTGAGGTGTCATTGATGTCCGATCTTTTGTAATAAACATAAAAGAGACCTGCAATAGCATTGCCGTCTTCATCCCAAACGGGCTGTTTGCCGGCCGTGGCAGTGTAGGGTATTGTTTTTCCCTTGATGGTTACCGTGGCTTTAGTGGTTACCGAGGAATCGATGTTGATCGGTATTTTTTTTTGGGCAAACATGCTACCATTGGAAAATACACCGACCATTAAAATTAAAAGTAATCGTTTCATTGTTTATTTGAGTTAGGTTGAGTTAGTCAGATTTTAAGATGCCAAGTATCTTCCAATAAAAATGGGAAAGCTATGGTGTTTCTAAGCCAATTTGAAGAAGGAAAAGCATTGCATCAAAATCCTTTAAAACTAGCAATAATTCAACTCTTTGGTTTAATGGTAATTATCCCAAATTGATACTATATTATCGTTTATTTGAATTATAGTTTTTAAAATAAGGCTTTAAAAAGTATGGTTTCGTAAAATACCTCTACATATTTTCGAATTGATTTTTTCGCTTCCTAAATTCATTGAAATCCTTTTTGGACAAGTTTAATAATTGCCTAGTGTAGGTCACAAAGTACAAGTCGTTTTTGTCCCTTAGAAAATCGTAAATTCGGTATTGGTAATATGGATTATCTAAGTCTTCAATCCTTAATTTTGAATATTTAAGTTTTGACTTGGGATATTTCTTTCTAAAATGTTTGTAGGAATCATAGAGTTCTTCGGTCAGATGCTCACATAATTCCTGTAAGGTTTGATCGGGTACTTTGCCATCGGCCGATTCCAAAAGTTTTTTTTCAATTTTTAAAAAGAATTCCTTTTTAGAATCAATATTGGTTTCAACTTTCCCAAATATTTTCATCGTTTATTTAATCTTTAAATTCTTTTATACTTCTTACACATCAATTATTACTCAACATTTATTTTTTGCAACCCAAAAGGAGTTTCTTTAAATAACGAGTCTTTAAAGGCATTAAAAAGTATTTCACTGTCATTTCTATTCATTCTCAGTAAATAGCTTTTAATGCCAATCGTTTTGATTTGAACACGAAGCTTTTTGCTAAGAAACAGTTTCTTATAAGTGATTTTAAGTATTTTTTCTTTTTTCAACTTTACAACTTGACCTTCCCAATCAAATTCAATCCCATTTTCAAATAAATCAAAATCCGTTTCTGTCCATTTTTTAATATCCGATACTTTTGAACCAATCCATCCTAAGACCAAAGAACCTGGGAAAAAGAAATAAACATGTTGAGGGATAATTGTACCATAGTGGAAAATAGACGCATCAATCGGAAGGTTTTTTCCAGTTCCAAGAATATACAATGTAATCACAAATATCACTATGGCTACCAATATCAAAAGAAGACCAATTTTTGATAGCCAATTATCTGTTCCATATTCTATGCTTACAGTTTCCTTCAAATTATATTACTAGATTGTTCGCATCGATTTTTAGACTTTATTTTTTTAATCAATTGCAAATAAGGCAATATCAAAATCCTTATTCCCGAATAAAAATTGAATAAATGATGGTTCACTAATCAATTCACTCTTATCCAATTCTAAACCTTTGATACCTGAAACATATTTTGAACTAGGTTTACCATCTGGTCCGTTTAAACAAAATAAGTTGAGATTTTTACTTGGTATTTCTTTTATGGAGAAACCATACTTGATCAATTCACTTTCATAATCGCTAAAGTTGAAATTTTCTTGTAACCAAGTATTTAGTTTTTCAAGATCATCCTTGTTATCAAAACTTTCAATCTCAAATTCATTTTCATAACTTAACACATATCTTCCCAAATTAAATGAAAAATCATCGGGAAATTTTTCTCCAAAGAATCTATCATACTTTGTATACTCATTTCTAACATATAAGAATGCTAGAACAAGCATCACTAAGACTCCAATAATTTCAGCTTTTCTAAAATTCTCCATTGTTAGAACAACTTGTTTATATGAATTCAGGTTGATCCTTTTCCCATCTTTCAAATGGTTTGGTTATACATTAGTACCCAATCATGGATTTTACTTCTGTAATGCTTAATTTTTGTATTTCGGATTTCATCCAGTAAATCGGTGGCACCGCCAAAATATCTTTCTGGATAATTCCTTAACTTATCAATATCCATATAATATAGGTTTCCATTTTTCATCAAATAATACTCACTGAGTACCCTATGTCCTAAATTGTCGAACAATTCTATTTCGTCAGCATATAGGCTTGCCTTTCCCGAATCCACCAATTGTTTCATGAAAACTTCCTTTCCATTTTCATTTTTGAAAACCTTGTAATGAACCCTTTCAATGGTCATACTTTCATAGTCCTTGGCCTTTATCCTAATAGAATTATTGGAATCATCATAGAATTTAAAGTTGTTCCTAAAAGAAAATAGGGAGCTGCTTACCAAACCTGTGATAATTTGTCCATCTTTCGCAACCAATGTGCAGGGTCTACTCTGTGCTGTGAGGTGTATTGTTACGAATAGGAAAAGTATAAAAATTGGAGCTGTAATAATGTTTCTCATTTAAGCAGTTTATAATTATAAAGTGAATTGATTGAGATTCATATTTATCCCTACTATCGAATAAAGGGGGCACAATGCGGATACTAGTCTATTTTTAACATTTCTAAATGGATTTCACTTTCGTCCAAATGAAAAATTAATAAACCATCAGTCTTTTTTACGTTGATTCCAAGAATTGAAAAGTTATCTTCTTCATTTCCAATTCTAATTAATTGATCTTCTTTTATGAATTTCCATTTAGTTCCATTGAACATCTCAATTAATTCTATAAATTCTTGCGATGCAGAGGTTGTATGAAAATCAAAATCTCCAGAACTTGAAAACGTGAAAGTTGATTTAACAAACCCATCCGTTATCGGAGCGAAATCTGGATCCGAAGAATTTTGAACGATTCGCTTAACTTTCCAAAGTCCAATTATTTCTGTTTGGTTTACTGACTGACCATTTGCCTCAATACCAACGGCTAAGAATAGTATTACTATAAGTATTTTGCCCATAAAATTGTAGTGTCGGTTGGGTATAATTATGTAGAATTTAAAATCCCACTAATTTTAAATTCGGTAATACAACTAAAATCATTTAGTAAATTCAATTGGAAAATACACTTGGGAATCCACTTGATTTCCATTTATAAGTCCTGGTTGGAATTTAAACCCACATGTACTGATTATTTCAACAGCTACTTTATAAAATCCAGATTCATCCTTTTCATATGGCTCTATAAACTTGATAGTACCATCAGTTTGCAGCAAAAAACTCACATAGGAAAGGTATTTTTCCCCTTCTTTTTCGGATGCGTTATAAACCTTTTGTTGGTAGCATTGTATTTGATCTCGAGTGGGTTCAATCATTTCAACGCGATTATCTAAAGCTGAGAATGAAGCTGCAATTGGTTTATTTGGTAGTTCAAATTCACTATCCGCAACATTTCTCTCCACAATATCAACAGCTTCTTGTATCTCAAAATAAGTATCGTGTTCGGTTATGGTCTTTAGAGCTATTGCCCCATTTACCTCTTTAAGTTTGGCATACCAATTACCTACTTTATGACCTGTAAAGTCTTCATGATTTACTCTGATATCATCTGAATAGTACGTCCTTGAAGTGCCGTACTCAGATTTCGTCAAGACCATATAACAGTCTTTTCCAAAAACAGTGGCTATACTGTCCTTAAAAATCTCAGACCCATAGTACTCATAATTTGCCTTTTGGGAATTTCTGAATGTTATATATGGTTTATCACTATAATCGTCAAACATCCTTTTGGTGTCATCTTCATAGGTATAAGAATAATTATATTTATTATTCTTGAAGTATATGGATTTATACTTTTTAGATTTGATCAAATACTTGGCTTTGGTGCCATGTTTAAGGTCGATAATTTCCTTAATATCTATGGTATCTGCTTTTGGCAGTATATTAATTTCATATGTAATTTCTCCACTAAAGTATTGGGAATTTACTGCTATTGGAAAAAGAATGAGCAGCATAATTAGGTTCTTCATTTTGAAGCTGGTTTTGTTTTTGACTCTGTATTCATTCTAAATGCATTAAAGTCATTTTAATATAGTAGCTTAAATGTAGGAAATTTCCATTTATTGAAATTTGGGTATTCGATGAAATGGAGAGAAATACTGGTAATCGTTTATTTGAACTTTACTCAATTATTGCCGTTGATTTTGACAGTACCGAGCCCAGCCTAAAGGGAATTAAATCACAACACAACCACCTTCCTATTGGGAATCTCGTTAATGAAAGGAATAAGTCCACCACCACGGTCTCTTGTTCCCGTAACTTCAATATTATTGGTTTTGTTTATAGTCAGGGCGCCCACCCCATAACTGTTGGGGCTTACAGGGTAACTAAACCAACCATATTACTTTTAGCCATAAAATCTCTTCGCTAAATGTTTAATTAAAGCATTGGTTCCCATCCAGTTTCATAGGTTCTTTTCCATAGTGCCATGGCTTCGCGGTCAAAAATCCTACCCGTATCACTATCCACATTGAAACCTTTGTCAATACGATACGCTATGTTGGCATAGTGTGTCAACATTTGTGAAATGGCCCCAACTTCGATATGTGAGGTCAACGTTTCATTTCCCCTAATGGTCTCGAAGAAATTCACGGCGTGCCTTGTTGATAAATCTCCGCCGCCGCCAAGAGCCGTGCCCCCTTCATTACCGCCGGATTTATTTTCCTTTATCAATTCCCCTTTAAGGTCGTAAAGTTCATAACCATCACGATCGACCATCACAGACCCTTCCGATCCATAAATAAGCGTACCACGGTCACGACCGTATTTGGAGTAGGCGTTCCTACTGCTTCCATCCCATTGAATGGTCTTATCATCCATAAATAAATAGTTGGCTTCCATGGTATCGTACATTTCCCATCCGTCGTTGATATATTGGAGCTTTCCTGCAATAACATCCACATATTCTGGATATTTTACATCCAATGCCCATCGGGCTATGTCCAATTCATGTGTTGCGTTGTTTCCCATTTCAGCAGTTCCATAATCCCAACCATACCAATGCCAATTATAATCCCAAACATCGTGGACATATGCTTTTCTTGGGGCCGGACCTTGAAACAACTCCCAGTCCAGATCTGTTGGTGGTGCTACTTGTACAGGTTTTGGAACCTCTCCCCTTCCATTGGTGTAAAAAGCTATGGCCTTGTAGGCCTTGCCAATGATACCATTATGAATGTCTTTGACTATTTCTATGCTTTGAGGGGATGATCTTTGCTGGTTACCCATTTGGACCACTTTGTCATACTTTTTTTGAAATGCGACCACAGTTTCATTCTCATGGGGGTTATGGCTACATGGCTTTTCTAGATATACGTGTTTCCCCGCTTCCATTGCCATACATGCTCCCGGTGTGTGCCAATGGTCGGGCGTGGCCATAAAAACTGCATCAACATCCTTGTCCTCGAGTATCTTTCTGATATCTTTCTCCTGCTTGGGTTTATAGGAAATTTGTTCCGACACATATTGCGCAGCCTTTTGCAATTGGATGTCCCGAACATCACAAAGATAATCCAGACGCACATTGTTCTGTTTAGCAGCAATTGCAGGAATATAGGCACCATATCTTCTACCCAAACCTTGAATGGCCACATGAATCCTGTCATTTGACCCCAAAATATTATTATAACTCTTGGCTGTCATGGCATTGATACCCCCAGGCAATCCCATGCCAATGGCGGCAACCGTTGTTTTCTTGATAAAATCTCTTCTCGCTCCCATAAATCAATATTTAATCCAATGGTTTTACTTTGATGTTCTTAAAACTTACCTTATCGCCATGGTCCTGTAATAATATGTGACCTCTATCGGCCTCCCCAAAATTGGGCCATACGGCATACTTGCTTTCGGATACCAGTTTTCGATATGCATCGCTTTTTCGTTCGTACTCCAAAACCTTCGCGCCATTGAGCCAATGCTCCACATGATTCTCCTTGGAAATGATATGGGCAGTATTCCATTCCCCAATCGGGTTAATGGGTTTATTGATGTCTGCTTGGATCAAATCGTACAAAGAAGCAACAGTTCGACTTCCTTCGTGGTTGCCCAATTTTGCGTCAGGGTGTCTTTCATCATCCAAGATTTGATATTCCAACCCAATAGATGAGCCCGGGCCTTTGTTCAGATCGGTATCCACATAGTATTTGATTCCACTATTGGCGCCTTCAGTTAATTTGAAATCCACTTTTAATTCAAAATCCCCATAAAGTTCGGTAGTAACAATATCACCACCAGCAGCCGATTCTTCACCTCCAGAGGGAAGAACGGTCAATATACCATCTTTGACTTCCCATCCTTTCTCCGGGAACTCATCAAGACGGGCACCGCGCCATCCGACAGTTGTCTCTCCATCCCACAATAATTCCCATCCGCCTTTTGCCTCGTCAACGGTAATCTGATTTTTGGTCACCACAGGGTTTAAAGACATTTCTCTACTGTATTTTGAAAGACTGTCGGTCAAAATTTTCACATTCTTCCAAGCAATCTCGGTTCCTGCTTTCTGATCTTTGCCGATACTGTGCACTTGAAGCGCGATAAAACCACTTGCAGTTTTTTCATCTATCAAATAAGCTGCAGGCACATCATTGATCCAGGTTTTGATTGTATCTCCAATGGCCTCGATTCGGTAGTGGTTCCAATCATTTTGTTTGAAAGCTTTCTGTGCTTCGGGATTATTATCCAAGGTAACCAGCCACCCTCTGCGACCTTCATCATAGATTCCAGCACTCCATGCCCTATCGGATGGGTCTATCTCAATCTGATAGCCGTGCACCCTTCCATTTTGATAATAAGGAAAGCTATTGCTCCTTATTTGTATACCCGAATTCATGGTGGAATCAACTTTGTAGTCCAACTCCAAAATAAAATCATCGTACATCTTATTTGTGGTCAAAAAGGAATTGGGTGTGTCATGAACGGTGGATCCCACAATGACGCCCTCTTTTAGTTCATAATTGGCTTCTCCTCCCTTTTGGCTCCAACCATTAAGGGTTCCATCGGACAATTCGACCCACGGTGTATCATCTTTGGGAGCATCTGCACAAGCCCAACACAATAGCAGTGTCAAAGTCCCTAGTTTTAGTTTGTTCATTTTATGTGTTATTAGTTAAAAATTAAATTTTACAAATTCATTACAGGCCAAACAGGTTTGGTAGCCACATGGCCAATTCTGGGATATAAGTAATCAGAAAAAGGGCCAAAACCATTGCAGCAAACAAGGGCAATAGTGGCCTAATCACTTTTTCAATGGAAGTTTTAGCCACACCCACCCCTACAAAGAGTACCGAACCTACCGGAGGTGTGCACAATCCAATGCATAGGTTCAAGATCATGATGATTCCAAAATGTACCGGGTCTATTCCCAATTTGGTTACGATGGGCAAAAAAATCGGGGTAAATATGAGAACGGCCGGGGTAATATCCATAAAGATGCCCACAACCAATAATATCAAATTGATGATGAGCAATAGGGCAATTTTATTATCTGTAATGGATAAAAGTCCTTCGCTGATGTCTTGAGGTATATGTTCAAAGGAAAGCGCCCAGGACATACTCATTGAAGCCGCAATAAGCAGCATCACTACGGCAGTTGTGGCCGAGGCATTCAAAAAGATGCTGGGGAGTTTTTTAATGGTTATCTGTTTATACACAAATCCCAATAGCAAACTGTATAGCACGGCAATGGCAGAAGCCTCTGTGGCCGTAAATATTCCCGCCACGATTCCTCCAATGACCAAGACCAATAGAAATAGGCTTGGGACTGCATCCACAAACGTTTTAAAAACCTGGCCCAAGGTACTTCGTTGACCTGTACCATACCCTTTCTTTTTGGACCAGAACATGGCTACCACCATGAGGAGCAGGCCCGTAATCAATCCGGGGATATAGCCAGCCAAAAAGAGGGCTGCTATGGATGCCCCACCGCTTGCCAAAGAATAAACGATCAAAATGTTGCTTGGGGGAATTACCAACCCGGTCGTGGCCGAGGTAATATTTACCGATACCGAAAAACCTTTGTCATACCCTTCTTTTTCCATTTCTGGGCCAAGTATACTACCCATAGCTGAAGCTGAGGCCATGGCCGATCCGGCAATAGCCCCCATGAGCATTGCAGATATTATATTGATCAGGGCTAGCCCCCCGGGCAATGCACCTACCAATGTTTTGGCAAAGGCTATCAACCGATGGGCTATACCACCATGGTTCATCAATTCTCCAGACAATATAAAAAATGGAATCGCCAAAAGTGCGAAACTATCCAAACCCGTTGCCATTCGTTGGGAGATGGTAGCAAATGCGGGCAGTATGGGAACACTTACCAACAGGGTCAACATGGATGAAATGGCAATGCTCCATGCTACAGGAGTGCCTATGGCCAATAGCCCTACAAAACTGATGATCAAAACAAGTAAGGGTATATATTCCATAAGATTCAATCCGTTATTATTTCTGTGACTTTAAAATAAATCACCATCAGTCCACTAAAAGGAATCACCATATACACATATGCCAATGGCAACCCCAATGCAGGGGATTGTTGTTTGAGTTCATAGGTGGTATAGACCAACCATCCGCCTCCTGTTACCATGGCCGCCAAACAGAACAGAATGATAAAACCGCAAACCAACCGCTTTAACATTCTTTGATTTTTGACATTGGCACGTTTTGCCAGTACATCTATGGCCACATGACCATTTTTTGCAGACACATAGGCTGCTCCCAACAATCCCAACCAAATCATAAGAAAGCGGGCCAACTCGTCGGTAAATGGACTTGGTTCGTCCATAACAAATCTGCTGAACACTTGCCAAAGCACATTCAGTACCATAAACCCCATGAGTAGGACCAGGGCATGTGCCAAAACATTTTCCAGTATTCTCTTGAACCCTATCAATTTGCCAGTGTTTTAATTTGCATAATCATGTTGTTCAATTCTTCATCATCTTCATAAGCTCGGTACATTTCACTTGTCAGCTCTTTAAAAGGTTCCTTGTCTGGATAAGAAACCTTCACACCTTTTTCCTTAATTTTTTCCAATGCTTCGGATTCTGATTCGGCCCACAATTTCCGTTGATGTTCAAGGGATGCCTTCACAGCTTCCCCGATCCAGTCTTGTTCCTTTTCTGAAAGCGTGTCCCAAAATTGGGTGCCGACAATCAATACATCGGGAGAGAAAGTATGCTCATCCAATGCGTAATAGGGACATACTTCGTAATGCTTGGAAAGGTAGAAACTGGGCAGATTGTTCTCCGCCCCATCCACAACACCCTGTTGAAGTGATGTATAGAGCTCTCCCCAAGAAATGGGGGTTGGGGAACCACCAAGACTTTTGACCATGTCCATTGCTGTAATACTTTCCATCACTCTGATTTTAAGCCCTTTTAAATCATCTGGAGAGGTTACGGGCTCCTGTTCGGTATAGAAGCTTCGAAATCCAGCATCGTAATAGCCCAGCCCTTTCAATCGAAATTGTTTGGCATTGTCCAACAAACTTTGCCCAATAGGGCCATCCAGTACTTTAAAAGCATGTTCGCGACTCTCAAAAAGATAGGGTAAACCCAATATTCTGGTCTTCGGTGCAAAATTCTCCAAAGTGGCAACCGATACTTTGGTCATATCAATGCTGCCCAATTGTATCAGCTCCAAGATTTCGCGTTCGGTGCCCAATTGTTGATTGGGATAAATTTCTATTCGGAGCCTTCCGTTTGAAAGACTATCGATATCCCTCCCCATTTTTACCATGGCCCTGTGCACGGAATGATTAATATCCAGACCATGTGCCAATCTTATTGTCCTAATGCTTCCAGCCTCTTCACAACCAAGGGCGAAAAACATAATGCACAACATGAGAATAGCAGCGAGGGATTTCATTATTTTTCCTTTCTGATTTTTTCTATCAGTTTTATAGTTTCACTCACCTTTTTCTGAAGCCCTTCAAAATCCTTTTGGTCCAGAACATCTTTGGAAATTAATTTGGAACCCATTCCCACGCAGGTCACCCCTGCATCAAACCAAGCCCTTAAATTTGTCTCATCCGTACTCACTCCTCCTGTTGGCATTATACTTGTCCAAGGTTGAGGACCTTTGATAGCCTTTACAAATTCGGGACCGTAGATGTCCCCCGGAAAGAGCTTAATTAGCTCGCACCCTAATTCTTCGGCCTTATTGATTTCGGTCAAAGAACCACAACCCGGTAACCAAAGTACTTTCCTGCGGTTACAGATTATGGCAATATCTTCCCTTAATGAAGGGGTTACCACAAAATTTGCTCCCATTTGTAAATACAGCGATGCGGCAGATCCATCCGTTATGGAACCAACCCCCATAATCATTTCAGGTAGTTCTTTGAGGGCATATTTGTTCAGCTCCGAAAACACCTCAAAGGCAAAATCGCCACGAGCTGTAAATTCCATTAACCGTGCCCCGCCATCATAACATGCCTTGAGCACCTTCTTCCCTATTTCGGGATCGGAGTGATAGAACAATGGGACCATTCCCGTTTTCTGCATCATCTGAACAACTTCCAATCTTGTATATTTTGCCATAGCTATCGTATTTATCTGGATACCTTTCCAGAGGTATCACCTCCCATTAATTTTTCAACTTCTGCAACAGAGACCAAATTGGCATCTCCTTTTATGGTATGCTTTAAACAGGAAGCGGCCACTGCAAAATCCAATGCTTTTTGTTCATCTTCCGGCCAGGTCAATAGGCCGTAGATATATCCTCCCATAAATGCATCGCCACCACCGACCCTATCGACAATGGGAGTTATCTGAAATTCTTCTGAAACATGCTTTTTGAAACCATCATAGGAAATGCCCTGCCAGGTATTGTGTGAGGCGCTTATAGACCCCCTTAAACTGGTAATGACTTTATTGATGTTCGGAAATCTTTCCATAAGCTGATCGCTAACCGAGATGAAATCTTTAACCCTGTCCGGTTTTACATCTTTGCTATTTTTAGGTGCTTGGGATTTGATATTGAAATACACCTCTACATCTTTCTCATGACAAAGTACAATGTCACAATGTGTTATCAACTCGGACATAATGCTCTGGATATCTCCTCCGTACGCCCATAATTTTGAACGGTAATTTAGATCACATGAAACGGTAAGCCCCATTTTCTTGGCTATTTTGACACCCTCCAAGCAGGCATCGGCCGCACCTTGCGAAATCGCCGGGGTAATGCCCGTCCAATGAAACCAACCTGCTTTTTCGAAGACTTTTTTCCAGTCAATCATACCCAGTTTTATGTCAGCCATGGCCGAACCCGATCGATCATATACAACATTACTGCCTCTTGCTATGGCACCATTCTCCAGAAAATAAATTCCCAAACGATTGCCGCCATATTGAATATGTTCGGTACCAATGCCATATTTTCTTATTTCCTGTAATGCAGCTTCCCCTATTTCATTTTTAGGGAGCCTTGTAACAAAGTCAACAGGTATACCAAAATTGGCCAAAGAAATAGCTACGTTTGACTCTGCACCTCCATACACAGCATCAAAGGTGTTGGTCTGTGAAAACCTAAGAAAACCTGGCGGGGAGAGTCTCAACATTACTTCTCCAAACGTTACCACTTTTTTCATTCCGAAATATCCATTTTTAGTTGTATCCTAAATTAAAATAGGCCTTGGCATTTTTATAACAAATATCCTGAACCATGCCACCTATAAATGGCATGTCGTTGGGCACCAAGCCCTTTTTAATGTCATTACCCAAGATATTGCACAACAATCTCCTAAAATATTCGTGCCTTGGAAAGGACAGAAAACTTCTGGAATCTGTGAGCATGCCCACAAAACAGCTGAGCAGCCCCATATTGGATACCGCATTTATTTGTTTTTCCATTCCATCCAATTGATCATTGTACCACCACCCTGAACCTAATTGCATTTTGCCTCGCACACTTCCATCATTGAAATTACCCACCATGGTAGCAAAAATTTCATTCAAGGCAGGGTTAAGGTTATACAGAATGGTCTTGCTAAGTTGATCCGTGTTTTCAAGGGTGTTCAAGAATTTGGCAAGATTGGTGGCCTGCGGAAAATCGCCAATGGAATCAAATCCTGAATCAGGCCCCAATTGCGAAAGTTTTCTTCCATTCGTATTGCGTAAAGCCCCTAGATGAAATTGTTGCACCCATCCGAGTTTATGGTATTCTCTGCATAAGTGAACCAATGTCTCAAATTTAAAATAATGTACCTCTTCGATTTCCAGTGAAATACCTTTCAATATCTTACCAAAAATGGTATCAATACTATAGCTGTTCATCTCAAAATGATACAACTGTTCCAAGCCATGATCGGAAAGGCGACATCCCTGTTCATGAAAAAACAACATCCGATGCTTTAAAGCCAAAATCAAGTCCTGATAGCTCGATATCTGAGTTCCGGATACCTCTTCCAATTTTTCCAAATAGGTTCTGTAGGCATGGTTGTCCTCTATGGCGTATACTTTATCCGGTCTGAAAGTGGGCAGCATTTTTGGCATAGTATGCTTTTGCAATTCACTTTGATGATGTTCCAAATTATCAACAGGATCATCCGTAGTGCATATGACCTCCACATTGAACTGTTGTAAAAGTCCTATTGCACTATGGCTTTTTTCTTGTAATTGTTCCCGTGTGTCTTGAAAAATTCTTTCTGCATTTTGACCTGTTAATAAATCATCTATTCCAAAATAACGTTTCAGTTCCAAGTGGGTCCAATGGTACAAAGGGTTTCTAAGGGTATGGGGTACTGTTTCGGCCCATTTTTGAAATTTCTCCCTATCAGATGCATCTCCGGTTATATAAGCTTCATCGATGCCAAAAGCCCGCATTGCCCTCCATTTATAGTGGTCATCCATCAACCAGGCCTCAGCAAGGTTTTTAAACTGGTGGTCCTTGGCGACATGTTGGGGCGGCAAGTGGTTATGGTAATCGATTATTGGCATTTCCTTTGCATAATCATGGTACAACTCCTCCGCTTGTGGCGTCTCCAATAAAAAGTTCTCCTTTATAAACGTCATTGTTGCAAGGATTTTTCAATACCATACATAAGTCCCCTTAGTTCTGCAAGACCCCGAAGGCGACCTATTGCCGAATACCCCGGATTGGTTTTCTTCTGGATATCGTCCAACATTTGGTGTCCATGGTCGGGTCGCATGGGCATTCGTTTATTTTTTGCATTTTTTTCGTTGCGTACAGATTGCTCTTTTAGCAATTCATACATTACGCCATACATATCTACATCTCCGTCCAAATGGTCCGCTTCATAAAAATTCCCAATTGCATCCCTTTTGGTACTCCTAAGGTGTATAAAGTTGATTTTTTTTGATAATCGTTGGGCCATACCCACCAAATCATTGTCCTCTCGTACTCCGTATGATCCCGTACAAAAACAAAGACCATTGTGAGGACTATCATAAGCTGAAAGCAGTTTTTCTGCATCCTTTTCGGTGCTCACCACTCTTGGGAGTCCCAAAATAGGGTATGGGGGATCATCTGGATGGATGGCCAAAAAGACCCCGGATTTTTCAGCTGTTGGTCCAATTTCCTTGATAAAATTGTACAGATTTTCTCGAAGTTCATCCTCGCCAATCTCCTGATACATGTCCAAAGCCTGCTGAAACTGTTCCAACGTATAACCTTCCTCCGCTCCTGGAAGACCAGCAATTATGTTTTGAACCAAACGCTTCTTGGTTTCATCATCCATAGTATTGAATGCTGCTTTGGCCATTTCAATGGTTTCCTTGGAATAGTGATCAAAGGCTTTATCGCGATTCAGGATAAAGAGTTCAAAAGCAGCAAATTCAACGGCATCAAAACAAAGCGCAAAGGAACCGTCCGGCATTTTATAGGAAAGATCGGTACGGGTCCAATCCAAAATTGGCATAAAGTTGTAACAGACCGTGTCAATTCCGCAGCGACCGAGATTTTCAATACTCTGTTTGTAATTTGAAATATACTCCTTGTACTTTCCCGTTCCTTTTTTAATGTCCTCGTGAACAGGTATACTTTCCACCACAGACCATGTAAGGCCAAAGGCTTCCAATTCTTCTTTTCTCTTGGTTATTTCGGAAATGGGCCAGACTTCGCCATTTGGAATATGGTGCAAAGCCGTTACAATGCCAGTTGCTCCCGCTTGCTTAATATCTGCAAGGGATACAGGATCTTTTGGTCCGTACCATCGCCATGTTTGTTCTAAACCCATTGCTTTTGAATTTCTATCATTCCTTCTTTATTAAACACCACTAAAGGCACTGAATCCACCATCTATGGGAACCACAATGCCTGTAACAAATTTTGATTGCCCACTGGTCAACCACAATGTTGTCCCTACCAAATCCTCTGGCTCTCCGAAACGTCCCATGGGAGTTTGGTCGATAATCGTAGTGCCCCTAGAGGTCAAACCGCCTTCTGGATTGGTCAATAAACTCCTGTTTTGATCGGTAAGAAAAAAACCAGGGGCCAATGCATTCACTCGGATATCCACTTTGGAAAAATGGACGGCTAGCCATTGGGTAAAATTGGACACAGCGGCCTTTGCACCACTGTAGGCCGGTATTTTTGTTAAAGGTGTAAAGGCGTTCATGGATGAAATGTTCAATACATTGCAGCCTTTGCGACCTATCATTCCTCTTGAAAAAACCTGCGTTGGCAAAAGGGTTCCAATAAAATTCAAATTGAACACAAATTGAATCCCTTCCATATCCAGATCAAAGAAGGTCTTAAAATCCTTTGTTGTCTCTAGAAGATCCTCTTTGAGCAAGTACGGATTACTGGTGGTGCCCAATGGATGATTCCCTCCTGCCCCATTGATCAGAATATCACAGGGACCCAATCTTTCCTCCATTTCCTTGTTGGCATTTTTTAGACTTTCTCGATCAAGAACATCCACCTTTAGAGGAATTGCACAGCCTCCATCATTGTTGATTTTGTCCGAAACAACCTGTGCAGATTCCATTTTCAAATCCATAACACAGACCTTAGCTCCCTGATCGGCAAAAGCACGGGCCAAGGTGCTGCACAAAATACCTCCACCACCTGTTATTGCAACAACTTTGCCTTTCAATTCTTTAAATTTTGGCGTATCCATTATTATTATTTTTTCTTTTTAGACAAAGAATCGGATTTTGTTAAATTTATTCTGTGTATATTTTACATGGTTTTAAATATATAAATTTTAACTCCCTTTATAAAGAAAAAATCAATAATTCACCCAAATAAATGATGACTCAGGAAAAACTGCAGGATATTCAAGTACAGCCAAGCTCATTTGAATGCTCGGTCACAGCTGATATTACGGTTTTTGGATATGTTGACGAAAAATTGAAAGTGCTTCTCATTAAAAGGTCATTTGGACATTTTAAAAATCAATGGCACGTACCTGGTGGGGTTATGGAAGAGAACGAAACCATAGAGGACTGTGCGGCAAAAGTCTTGTATGCCCTGACTGGATTCAGAGACATTCATTTTGAACAGGTAAAGACGTATACCGCATTGGACAGGCACCCTTTAAAAAGGGTTATCACCATTTGTTTCTATGCTTTGGTCAAACCAGAGAACCATCCCCTGACACTCAGGGAATCAATTACGAGTATTGATTGGTTCGATGTGAACAATATTCCGAAGAATCTAGGCTTTGACCACAAAACACTGATCAATGATGCATACTCATTTGTACAGAACAATTTAAGGCATAGGCTTATCGTTGGTGAACTTCTTCCTAAGGAATTTACTTTACATGAACTGCAAATCCTATATGAGGACATTTTAAATGTTGAACTGGATAGAAGGAATTTTAGAAAACGGATTTTTCAAATGGATGTTTTGGAGAACACCGGTGAAAAAAAGCAGGGAGTCAAGGGAGGTCCTTATTTATATAGGTTAAAATAAATAATCTGTAAACCGTGAGCTATGCGATTCAAAAAAAACTAATGAGGATTTATCCTTACCCTATAATCATCCAAGCTTCATTTCTTACCATTGACTGGAAATTAGGGGATATTGGAGTTAGGACAAAGAATATTCTAAACAATGAATACAGGATCTTTCCTGATTCAATCCTATTTATTAAAATTTAATCAAACTAAAACCATTGGAGCCATGAAGTTTAAAGTGCCTTACCTAGTCCTATTTTTTACTAGTGTCCTCATGTCTAGTCTGTCATTGCAAGCCCAGAATGTGGTGGAACAGATACAGGTTATTCCAGGCGAATTACCGGACCCATCCATCATTGAGGTAGATGGAACCTACTATGCCACTGGAACTTCTGGTGACTGGGCGCCCATCTACCCCATTTATACCTCAACCGATCTTAAGAATTGGGAACTTTTGAGCCATGTGTTTTTGGATCTTCCAGATTGGGCCATGTCCAGCTTTTGGGCTCCAGAGCTTTATTTTAAAGATGGTACCTTTTTCTGTTATTATACCGCAAGGGCAAAGGACGGGATTTCTAAAATCGGAGTGGCCACCACTAAGGACATTTCACAAGGATTTCAGGATAAAGGTGTCATTATTGAATGGGGCAATGAGGCTATTGATGCATTTGTTTATGAGCATCAAAACTCGCTCTATATTACATGGAAGGCATACGGACTAGAACCAAGTAAACCTGTTACGCTCCTTGGTTCCAAATTATCTGATGATGGATTGTCACTCATTGGTAAGGAATTTGTGACCATTACCGCGGACGATAACGAATTTGAGGGAAATATGATAGAGGGGCAATGCATCGTTGAAAAAGGAGGATATCTTTATATGATATATTCTGGAAATGGTTGTTGTGGTCCCCAATGCAATTATCAAGTTGGTGTCGCCAGGGCAAAAAACATGAAAGGTCCATGGGAGAAAGCTCCAGAAAATCCATTAATTGTAGGTAACAGTTCTTGGAAATGTCCAGGCCACGGGACCGTGATATATACCAAGAATAAGTGGTATTACCTTTATCATGCCTATAACAGCAAAGGTTTTCCTTCATTGGGCCGGGCAGCCATATTTAGCGAGATGTATTGGGACGAAAACAATGGTTGGCCTTACTTTAAAGTGAATGAAGAAACTTCGGAAAAAGATAGGCTTGTAAAAAATCTTATCGACAATTTTGAACAACCGCAACTGAACAATTTTTGGCGAAAGAATTTATTATCGACCGATTTTGATATTGAATTGGTCAACGGTGAATTGGAATTGACCGAAACCCATCCAGATTCCAAAAATAAAACGGGAGCTGCTTTATGCGTAATTCCCGATGATTCTGATTTTGAATTTTCCATAAAAGTCAAAAATACCAACCAGGCCCTTAAAGGTCTGGTATTTTATACTACCAAGGACAAAAGTTTGGGGCTAGGAATCCAGGGAAATGAACTCCTATTATGGAAGGTTACGGATGGAAACTTCGAGGTGATGGAAAGCACACAATTAAAAAATGCCCAAAACATTGCACTCAAGGCTAAGGTTTCGGACTCGAATAAAATAGATTTTAGTTACCAAGAGGCTGATGGAAATTGGAAATCCTTCAATACGCTACAAGGTAACAACCTTACCTGGTGGTCTTCAGGTATGAAGATTGGAATTCAGATAAAGAAAGACATTGCAACCGGTGCTGCTGATGGAAGGTTTGATGATTTTATGATACAGTACAAATAAAGTGGGGTTACCAAAACCAAGGAATTCTATTTGAAGTTAATCTGTAAACATTAAATATTCTTCGGAACTTGAAGTCTTTGGGAAGAAGATTGTTTATTTGAGCCTTAAAAATTAGTTCTCTAAGGTGTTGACAACTGTCGTTTTGATATTAAACATAGTTTGATAATATACACCAAGTACAATTGTTAACCTATTTTCAAATATTTTCAAGTCATACTCACTTGTTTTGTACAATTGCTTTTTAGCAAGCTTTGGACTTATCCGATATTTTGAATTTGCTCTCAAAAAACTGCTAGTCCCAAGCATCCAATCAACTTTATTCGCAAGGCAAACTGAAAAATCAGGGTTTAATTTGACTCGTATGGGGTTCATTGTGTCTACATTGTATAATTTTTTCTCCATGTTCAATTCCTTTTCTGAGCGATTGGACTCGGCCCATATATTCAAACTCCTAATCTTTAATTCCAATGAATCTTTGAAAAAATTCATAGGTAATTCATTATTTGCCCAATCGGATATGAATTTAAAATAAGCTGCTTCCCTAGAAATCTCAGGATATTGGTTCTCAATTTTACTTTCAAACAATTCTACCGTCTTTTCTAAAGTTTTCATTTGTTCCTTTTCTACACATTCTTTTGAAGTTGAATAGGTTGAAGTGTAATCAAATCCTGTTTTACAGGCACTAAGTCCAAAGAATAATATTAATATTAACTTTTTCAACAATCTTGCTCTTCGGTTTTAATGTTTATTTAAGCTTTTAAAACGTCTTGATATTACCATACGTTTTACGTGTTTATGGATTTGATCAAAGTAGTCAGTTTTATATGTACGCATTTAAGCTATAGATTATTGCTGTCTTTGTCAATCATTATAGCATCTACCTCAATTTCAATTAACCAATCCGGGTCGATAAAACCGGAAACCTGCATAATGGTATCAACAGGTTTAATATCTTTGAAATAAGTGGCTCGTACTTTTACAGCTTCTTTCCAATCTTTAATGTTGACCAATAGCATTCGAGTTCTTACCACATCGTTTAAACTAGCTCCCGCTTTCTCCAAGGTATTTTTAATGGTTTCCAGACATTGTTTGGTTTGCTCCGCAATATTGCCTATTCCAACAGTATTTCCACTGGCATCCAATGGAGCGGTTCCACCAATGCTGATATATGGCCCCACTCGAATGGCTCGACTAAATCCAATGGTATCCTCATATGGACTGCCACTAGATATCAATATTCTTTTCATAAACACATTTTTACACTAGTTTCATTTAATCGTTTTTAATTTTTCTCATTTGCTCATTTGCTTCTTTAAATATACCGCGGATTACATCACCGTTAGAAGGTTCTTCTGCAAGCGTTTCAGGATTCCATTGACTACGTTCAGTCGCAAAAAAATCACCTCCATAAATATGTAGTCCCCCCGTAAATCTTTTTAGAGGGTTGGTGACCGAATGGATGGCATTGGTATTTAAGGTGACAACATCCCCTTCAAACATACATCTTACATCGTTTGCCTCCAATCCATTCTTTTGATTTTCCCAGATAATATTGTCCTCCCGACCGGTATAGATGCCAATATTGGCCCACATTTTATGATTGTGGGGCATAAGGTTCATTTGAGGTGTCCACGATGCTGCAAAAATGGTAAGTTCTTTAGACCTCAAGAAAACTTTTAAACCTGCTTCTGTTGGCTCACCTATGGCTTTTAACATTGCAGAAGGGTTGGAGACTCCCTTTTTCAAAACTTCCTTAACAGCTTCTTGGGGGTCAGTATCTTTATTTGCTTTGATACATTCCTCTATAAATTTTTGTAGTTCCACCAGTTCACGGTCCTCGACCGGAATTATTCGTTCGCCATGATCCAAAGCTTCATGGTCTATTTCTGTTTTAGCGGATGCCATAAAACTGGGCAGCACAGATAAACTTAAACCCAAAGCCATGGTCCGTACCATGCCACGCCTGGAAAATTCTAAATGAGTTTGTTCTTTTGTGTAGGGATTTACATTTTTTAAAGATGACATAATTATACTTTTTAAGTTTTAGTGTACTCGTTGTAAAATCTTTCATTTAAAGGGATTTCCTTTAATGATGCTTCAATGTCATCAAGATACCCGATGATTGACAGGTCTTCTTTTAGCAATTGATAAATGGCATTTTCGCAACTGGCCCATATCTGCTCAAGTTTTGGCATTAGGTCTATTGCTTTTTGCGTAAGTTCAATGTTTTGTTTTCTCTTGTCCAAAGGGTCAGGCTTGGATTCTATATACCCCTTTTTGGCCATTTTCTTGAGCATAACCACAGTGGATGGAGGGGAATAGCCCAATTGCTCTGCGATATCCACCATGGTATGCTGTTTATTTTCTTTTAATAATTTAAATACTAAATGCCAACTTGGTTCAACATCAAGATTCAATTGTTTAAAAAACTTTCTGGTATCATGTGCCATGCGGTCACTTATCCGTTTTAATCTATTGTCCAATGCCTTGTAACCAGATTCTTTAATAAAATCTCTATTCATAATATTTAAGTGATCATTAAATATAATCAATTTATTTAGTTAACTAATTAGTTATCTAAATTATATAAAGTGAAATTTTTAAAATTAGTTTGAAAGTGTAAAGCACGATTTTGGATCAAGGTTTAAAATTCCTTATTATCCATCCCAAAGTCAGGCATCTTACCCTTCTGTCCAAATACCATTTCTAGAGATGCCATTCAATTTAAAAGCTACTTGGAACGGAAATGTATCCAAGAGTTATTTAATTTTAAACGGCCGAAATCCAATTTAAATGCGTTCCTTTACCACACATTAAAATTATGGACGAAAATTATACCTGTCCTTAAATAAAAAAGACCGCCCAACACATCACCACATTACTTAATGGGCCACTTCTTAATTATTTTTCGCTTGTACCAATATTCGAATTTCGTAGGCCTTTTGTACCTATTAGCGAAATTATAGTTGTTATCCACTTTAAAGTGCCAATTCTATACCGCACTCTTTTTTGCTATCAGCTTCATCATGATATGTACATCATTTATAAAATATACCATATGCTTAAAATTAAAATCGTACCTGGGGAGAATATTGATCGGGCACTGAAGAGATATCGCAATAAAGTTCGCAGCACCAAACAGTTGACACAAATTAGAAACAATAAGGAGTTCACGAAAAAGTCCACAGCAAAAAGGGAACAAATGGCAAAGGCTGTTTACCTAAATGAATATAAGCTAAAGCTGGAGGAATAGATCTATGGAGAAGGATCTAAACTTGGCAGTCTTGATCGATGGGGACAACATACCTTCCAAATATGTCAAGGAAATGCTGGAGGAAATTGCAAAATATGGGAATCCAAGCATCAAAAGGATTTATGGAGATTGGACAAAGCCAAGTCTTGTAAAATGGAAGGATGTCCTCCTTAAAAATGCCATTACACCTATCCAACAATACGGGTATACCACTGGCAAGAATTCTACCGATAGTGCAATGATCATCGACGCAATGGATATTCTTTACTCTGGAAAAGTCAATGGATTTTCTTTGGTCTCAAGCGACAGTGACTTTACCCGATTGGCCATTCGTTTAAGGGAGGCAGGGATGACCGTATTTGGTATAGGCGAGCGAAAGACTCCCGACCCCTTTATTGTATCTTGTGATAAGTTCATATATCTTGAAATCCTCCATCAAACCAGAACGGAAGAATCCATATCAACAAAAAAGGATAAAATTAGTGCGGTTGACAAAATTACCCCAAAGGTCATCCAGTTGATTCTTTCCACCATTGCAGATTTGGAGGACGAAGATGGCTGGGCTTTCTTAGGAGAGGTTGGGGCACTACTTCAAAAAAAACAGCCCAATTTCGATGCCAGAAATTTTGGATTTCGAAAGCTTACCCCGCTTATTAAATCAATGAGCCAAATTGAAATCGAATCTAGAAAAAACCCCAAAGGCAATGGAAACCTAATTTATGTTAGGTCTACGGCTTAAAACTAAGTTTATGCGATCACTTACTATATCCAAACAAATTACCAATAGGGAAAACCCTACTCTTTCAAATTATCTGAACGATATAAGCCGTATACCTATGGTCTCTGCGGAGGAAGAGGTGGAACTTGCTATTCGAATTAGAAATGGAGATGCTGTGGCATTGGAAAAACTGATTGTTTCCAACTTAAGATTTGTAGTGTCCGTAGCAAAACAATATCAATCAAGGGGATTAAACCTGCATGATCTTATCAATGAAGGCAACCTTGGATTGGTAAAGGCAGCATCCAAATTTGATGAATCCCGCGGCTTCAAATTTATCTCTTATGCGGTTTGGTGGATTCGCCAAGGTATTATCCAAGCAATTTCAGAAAAATCTAGAATTGTTCGATTGCCATTGAACAAAATCAATGTAATCAACAAAATTAATGACGTTACGGCGAAGTTCGAACAATCTCACCAGAGACATCCAACTGCAGATGAAATGTCAGAACTGATTGATTTTTCAATTGCTGAAATTCAACTTTGTTTGGAACATACTTCTTGGTCAATTTCTATGGACAAATCCCTACGACCAGAAGAGAATGGGTTTAGTTTACATGATCTTATCGAATCTGATGATTTTAGTCCTGAACAAAACTTGATACATTCATCGTTACAAATAGAAATTGAAGGTATTCTAAATCAACTTTCGAATAGAGAGGCCTACATAATTAAAATGTTATATGGAATTGGCGGAAGAAATCCTTTAGGAATGGAGCAAATTGCGTACGATTTGGATATTACCGCAGAGAGGGTTAGACAGCTGAAGACAAAAGCATTGACTAAATTACGTGAATCTTCAAAAACAAATTTACTAAGGGAATATATAGATTGAACATCCAATTAAGTTAGATTACGTTTTTCCATCGTTTTATTGAACTTCTTTTTTACTTTTCATAATGAACACTATACATGAAATTAAAAGAATTATAAAAATTCCTAATATCCCAAAAACAATTAAAGCAATCCACATTTCAATGTGATGAAACCCTGGCGCTATGACATTCAAGATTGATTCTGCCATAAAGACCAAAAGAATTGATAACGCAATAAATATGTAAGCTCCCCCTAGATAGAACTGCTCATTTTTCTAAAACTTCATCAAAGTTATCGTTTTTAATTCCTTGAGCGGTACCGCTCAAGGAATTAAGCTCCAGATATTGTTTGGGGGATAAATATCCCA
>NZ_BSQF01000002.1 GCF_030268205.1 Allomuricauda sp. NBRC 101325 | reverse complement strand
TGGGATATTTATCCCCCAAACAATATCTGGAGCTTAATTCCTTGAGCGGTACCGCTCAAGGAATTAAAAACGATAACTTTGATGAAGTTTTAGAAAAATGAGCAGTTCTATCTAGGGGGAGCTTACAAAAATTCTACTTTACTTAAAATCTCTTCAAGAATTTCTTTTTTAACTGTTGAATTCTGTTGTATAACATGTCCAAAGGTATGAGGGATTTTCTCTTGAGGAAATTTTATAATTCCATAACTTATAAATGCAAATCCAATCAATAGTAAAAAAAGCATACAAATCTCAGGTTTTAGTGAGAAATATAGGACTTATTTGATGTGATTAGCTTACAAATTGACGAATGCCCCTTTTGAATTGATGGATTGAGAATTCTAATTTTTAAAAATCAAACTGGCACTTCCCGAATGAAAATATTAAGTAGAATTATTATCTAATAGATTCAATCACAATTTTATCGGCACAACTTTGCGCCTTTAAAACCTTACCCTCATTTTCAATCAAGTAGGTTTTGCAGGGTTCGGATTTAGTATCGCTATTTCCAAAATCCACATTACCATCGGTTAAAAATGCCTTTATTAAAAGGGTGTCCTTATACTGTTCGGGCAAATTTTCATCGAATGTCAAAGATTTGGAGCGCATATCCTTCAACACCCTACAATTGGGGAA
Source organism: Allomuricauda sp. NBRC 101325 (assembly GCF_030268205.1). Classification (GTDB taxonomy): domain Bacteria; phylum Bacteroidota; class Bacteroidia; order Flavobacteriales; family Flavobacteriaceae; genus Flagellimonas. The sequence goes on along the minus strand of NZ_BSQF01000002.1, from coordinate 1,147,621 downwards.
ATAGCAGAATTCTATTCCTTCTTCACCTGATTTTTTCTTTAAAAAGAACACTAAAAAAATCAATCCAATGGACAGTCCAACCAAGTACCATCCCAAACGCCTTAAAAATGCCATGCAGTGTTAAAAAATAAGAAAGTTAATATCGTTGTAGCTTAATCCGAACCAATCTCCCACCGATTTATTGGTCAAAATGCCGTGGTACATATACAGTCCGTTTCGCAAACCTTTATCGAACCTAAGAGAGTGTTCCAGACCACCATCTTCACCAATTTTCAATAAATAGGGAGTAAAGATATTACTTATCGAAATGGAAGCGGTCTTCGGATATCGCGAAGGGATATTGGGCACCCCATAATGGACTACACCAAATTTTTCGAACGTAGGCTTTGTATGCGTAGTGATTTCGGAAGTTTCAAAACATCCCCCCATATCAATGCTCACATCGATGATCACGGAGCCTTTTTTCATATTCTCCACCATGGAACTGCTTACCACAACAGGGGAGCGGTCCTTTCCACGGGTAGCACCAATGGCCACATCACAACGTTTTAGGGATTTTATAAGGTTCTTGGGCTGAATGGTCGATGTATAGAGCGTTCGGTTCAAGTTGGTCTGTAAAGTGCGTAACTTACTGATGGAATTATCAAACACCTTTACGTTGGCACCTAAACCTATGGCAGAACGAGCTGCAAATTCACCAACGGTTCCTGCGCCAATAATTACTACTTCAACAGGTGGCACACCGCTTATATTTCCAAACATTAAACCATTTCCATTATTGGTATTGGCCATAATTTCGGCTGCAATCAAAATGGCGGAAGTTCCTGCGATTTCACTTAGGGATCGAACAGCAGGATAATTTCCATCCTCATCACGGATATATTCGAAGGCAATGGCGGTCAAACGCTTTTTGGCCATGATCTCAAAATATTCCTTTTTCTGCGTTTTAATCTGAAGGGCAGAAATCACAATGGTTTGAGGGTTCAATAAATCGATTTCAGACAGGGTAGGCGGCTCTACTTTTAAGATAATGGGACAGGAAAAGACTTTTTTGGTATCGCGGGTAATTTCCGCTCCTGCATTGGTGTAATCAATATCCGAAAATTTGGCACCTTCGCCAGCACCTGATTCCATCAAGACTCTGTGACCGTTCGCGGTAATGGCGTTTACGGCATCTGGTGTAAGACAGACTCTTTTTTCTTGGTATTGGTTTTCTTTGGGTATTCCTATGATAAGTTCCCCTTTTTGTTTTACTACCTCTAGCATTTCTTCTTGTGGCAGTAATTGTTGCTTGCTAAACGGGGAGGAGGGTTGGTTCATAAATGACAAATGTATCCATGCCTAAAGGCTATTGGACAAATTTACATTTTTTTTGAGACGGTTTTTTGACGTTGCTCCAATTTCTGGCGTTCTTTCCGAAGCTCTTCTTTTTCCTTTAAAATTTGAAGTTCGGTATCCATTGCTTCCAAATCGATTCCATGTACGTGTTTGTCCACCAATTTTACCCTAATAAAGTAAACAATGGGAACAACCACCATCGTAACCACGATAACGTACATTACCTCATTTTCGTCTACAATGTTGGAATTGTAGTTGAATACGGCGAACAACTGAAAACTATACATGGAAATAGGAATGAGTATGGCGTAATACCACCAATCCTTACTCGTAATAAACCAAATAATTAAAGCCAATAAGGGGACAATTTTACTGAAGTAGTAGTAGAAAGACTCACTTACATCTTCAAATCCATTGGTGCCAATCTCAATTCCGAAAAAAGAATAGGTTTGTGCCCCCACTGGAATATACTTGTACCAGTAGAAAAAAATGGGGGTTAACACAATAAGGAAGGCGAACAGACCTTCCAAGATCAGTTTCTTTTTTATGCTCTTTTTATCACTCATCAATGTGATAACACAAAAAATCCCAATTTATTGCAAAAAAAATGGCCCTATCCGAAAATAGGGCCATCTTAACTTCTAAAAGATTGAAAATTAAAGTTTTTTAATTTTCGACTTTTCAATACTAACTGTTTGATCTTTGTCAATAGTTGCAGTTGAAACTACAGTCATCGCCAAGAAAGCAACAGCCAATACTCCAAAAAATACTTTTTTAGTGTTCATCGTAAAAGAGTTTTTGGTTAATAAATGAATTCATTCACAAGACAAATGTAGGAAAATATTTCAACTGACCATACATTTTATCGATAAAATTGGGTTTTAAACGTTAAAAATGCACCCTTTATCGAAATCATCTTGCTTAGAACAATAATTACAGGGAAGATATAGGGAAACTCCTTTAAGAAATATTTAACTCGATTGAACGGGTACTTTCATCGATAAACTGCAAGAATACCCCCACATAATTTGCAGGCAACAGGCTATTTATCTTTTCAGGCCATTCAATGAACAGCCAAGCATCGGAATTTAAATAATCTTCAAAACCCATATCCAATGCTTCCATTTCATCATTCAAACGGTAAAAATCAAAATGAAAGGCGATAGGCTCATCCTCATCATTGGAGTATTCGTTCACCAAACCAAAGGTTGGGCTGTTGGCCGTATCCACAGCACCGATCTCTTTGACCAAAGCTTTTATCAAGGTTGTTTTGCCAACACCCATGTCACCATAAAAACAAACCACTTTATCCGTTGCGTTTTTAATCAGTTCTTGGGCTACGGAATCAATTTCATTTAGTTTAAACTCTCTTTTCAACGTTTTTTATTTTGGGTCCAAAACTACGAAGGGAACGATCATTTCTTCCAAAGAAACCCCGCCATGTTGATAGGTGTTTCTGTAATAACTTACATAATGATTGTAGTTATTGGGGTAGGCGAAAAATAAATCGTTCTTGGCAAAAATAAAGCTGCTGCTCAAATTTATATTGGGAAGGTAAATTTCCTGAGGATTTTTGGTGGAAAGCACATCCTTGTCCTCAAAGGTCAAACTTCGACCTGTTTTGTACCGCAGGTTTAAACTGGTTTCACGATCACCGATTACTTTGGAGGGTTGTTTTACGTTAATGGTTCCATGATCCGTAGTTAAAATCAATTTCATACCCAAATCCTGTGCTTGTTGAATTATCTCCAGCAAAGGGGAATTTTTGAACCAACTTAAGGTAAGTGAACGATAGGCCTTATCATTGGAGGCCAATTCTTTCACCACTTCCATTTCGGTTTTAGAATGCGACAACATATCCACAAAATTGTAGACCACAACGGTAAGGTCGTTGTCTTTTTGTGCCTTAAAGTTGGAGGCCAGTTGTTTGCCCTGCTTTAAATTATTGATTTTATGGTACTCCCATTTTAGGTTGAGTCCCAAACGCTTGAGTTGTTCCCCCAAAAACTCGGCCTCAAATAGATTCTTTCCGCCTTCATCAGTGTCGTTCTTCCACCAATTCGGATAGCGTTTTTCCATTTCTGAAGGCATCAATCCAGAAAAAAGGGCATTACGGGCATATTGCGTTGCCGTGGGCAAAATACTGAAATAAGCAGACTCCTGTTTCTTTTTATAATGGACAGAAAGCGTCTTTTCAAAAGCCAACCATTGATCATAACGAAGATTGTCGATGACCACCATTAAGGTTTTGTTGCCAACTAATTCTGGCTGCACATTGTTTCTGAATAAGGTGTGAGACATTGTAGGCGCATCCCCATCCTTGAACCATCCTTTATAATTTTTGTCCACAAATTTGCTGAACTGTGAATTGGCTTCCACTTTTTGGCTTTCCAAAATCTCGAACATCCCGGAATCTTCTATTTGCTCTAGCTCCAACTCCCAGTAGATCAACTTTTTATACAATTCTGCCCATTCTTCGCACGAATTGACCATGGAAAGGTCCATGGCGATTTTCCGAAATTCCTGCTGGTAGTTTGCTGTTGTTTTTTCAGAGACCAATCTAGAGTTGTCCAAACTCTTTTTAAGAGACAATAAAATTTGATTGGGATTCACGGGTTTTATGAGGTAATCGGCAATTTTGGAACCGATGGCCTCATCCATTATATATTCTTCCTCACTTTTAGTGATCATTACCACGGGAATAGTGGCATCGTATTTTTTAATCTCATTGAGTGTTTCCAAACCGGAAAGGCCGGGCATGTTCTCATCCAAAAAAACAATATCGAAAAAGGAGTTTTTTATTTCTTCAAGTCCATCCTGTCCGCTGGGACTGGTTACCACCTTATAGTTTTTGCTTTCAAGGAATAATATGTGGGGTTTTAAGAGGTCAATTTCATCATCGACCCAAAGAATTGTTATCTTGTTCATATAGTCATTATCTTTGTGGAAATAAAACAAAAATCCTTGGTAAAAACCAATAAGCTTAATGTTTTCAACGATCCAATTTACGGTTTTATTGGAACACCCAACGAACTTATATTCAACCTGATTTCGCATCCGTATTTTCAGCGTTTGCGCAGGATTTCTCAAATGGGACTCTCGTATTTGGTTTACCCCGGAGCCCATCACACCCGATTTCACCACGCACTTGGCAGCATGCATTTAATGACCAAGGCCATCCAGGTACTCAAATTAAAAGAGGTTGAGATTACGCCTGAAGAAGAAAATGGACTGCTGTGCGCCATTTTATTGCACGACATTGGTCACGGGCCATTTTCCCATGCTTTGGAAGGTTTTGTGGCCAAAGATGTGAGCCATGAACAGATTTCTTTGGAATTTATGAAGGAACTCAATCAGCAGTTCGACGGTCAACTGGATGTTGCCATTTCAATTTTTAAGGGAGATCACCCAAAGACGTTTTTGAACCAATTGGTGTCCAGTCAACTCGATATGGATCGCTTGGATTATTTAAAAAGGGATAGCTTTTATTCAGGGGTAACCGAGGGAAATATTAATTCTGAGCGTTTGATTTCCATGTTAAATGTGGTCGACGGTAATTTGGTGCTGGAGGAGAAGGCCATATATGCTGTGGAAAAATTCCTGATGGCCAGACGATTCATGTATTGGCAGGTGTATTTGCACAAAACAGGTTTGGTGGCAGAACAATTATTGGTCCGGATAATGCAACGTGCCCGCTTTTTATTGAAAAAAGGGGATGATTTGATGGCAAGTCACTCACTTTTACATTTTTTAAAGAACAATGAAAGTCCTTTAGAGCTGGATACCTTAAAAATATTTGCCCAATTGGATGATGTGGATGTGCTTGCAGCAACCAAAAACTGGCAGTTCCATGATGATTTTGTGCTGTCCAAGCTTTGTAAAATGTTGCTCAATCGAAAATTGCTGCACATCAAGATTAAAAAGCAGCCCATTGATCCTCAAAAAATGAAAGAAAAATTGGATGGATTGATGCAAAAGCACGAACTTTCAGAAGAGGAAGCATCCAATTTTGTGTTTCAAGGAGAGATATCGAACCGCGCTTATGGAAAAGAGCAAGCCATCAGCATACTCAAAAAGAATGGCAAAGTTACCGATGTACTAAAGGAATCGGACCAACTAAGTTTAAGGGCCTTGGCCAAGAAGGTGACCAAATATTACAGTTGCTACCCAAAGGAAGCCGTTTAACAAATTTTGTTACTTTTGCACAGATGAAATTTACAGCTACCCAAATTGCCGGAATCCTAGAGGGGGAAGTTGAGGGAAATCCTCAAATCGCTGTCCATAAATTGTCTAAGATAGAAGAAGGTGAATCTGGCTCTTTGACCTTTTTGGCAAATCCAAAATACACCTCATATATATATTCGACAAAAGCCTCTATAACTATTGTAAACAAGGATTTTATACCTGAGCAATCCCTTTCTACCACATTGATCAAGGTAGAGGATGCCTACAAATCCTTTTCCAAATTATTGGAATACTACAACCAAGTCAAAAACAACAAAGTAGGCATTGAAAACCCTTCTTACATTTCGGAAAATGCGGAATATGGGGAAGGTTTTTATTTAGGTGCCTTTGCCTATTTGGGCAACAACGTTAAAATCGGTGACAACGTTAAGATCCATCCCAATGCTTTTATTGGCGACAATGTAAGAATAGGTGACAATGTTGTTGTTTTTGCTGGAGCTAAAATCCATTCAGAAACCATTATCGGTAACAATTGTGTTATTCATAGCGGGGCCATTATCGGTGCCGACGGTTTTGGATTTACGCCAAATGCCAACGGTGAATACAGCAAAGTGCCCCAAACAGGAAACGTCATCTTAGAGGATAATGTGGATGTAGGAGCTGGCACAACGATTGATCGTGCCACTTTAGGTTCAACCATCCTTAGAAAAGGGGTAAAGTTGGACAATCAGATTCAAATCGCACACAATGTAGAAATTGGTGAACATACAGCCATTGCAGCCCAAACAGGAGTTGCAGGTTCCACCAAAATTGGCAAACATTGCTTGATTGGCGGTCAAGTGGGAATCGTTGGACACATTACCATAGGTGACCGTGTCCGCATTCAAGCCCAATCAGGAATCGGAAGAAACGTTAAGAATGATGAAGTGCTACAAGGTTCTCCAGCCTTGAACTATGGCGATTTCAATAAATCATACGTACATTTTAAAAATTTGCCAAAACTGGTAAATCAAATCTCCAACATCGAAAAAAAAGTTGAAGGTGAGTAAAATAAGCAACAAACAACGCACTATACAGCATAAAGTAACCCTTCAAGGTGTAGGGTTGCATACGGGCGAAAACGTAACCATGAGTTTTTTGCCCGCCCAAGAAAACCATGGCTTTGCCTTTAAACGCATAGACCTTGAAGGTGAGCCCATAATTGAAGCTGACGCCAATTACGTTGTAAACACCCAACGAGGCACCAACTTGGAAAAAAACGGGGTCAAAATCCATACGTCTGAGCATGTTTTGGCTGCTTTGGTCGGTTTGGACATCGACAACGTACTTATTGAATTGGACGCTCCTGAGCCTCCGATCATGGATGGATCTTCAAAGTTTTTTGTAAAGGCTTTGGAAGAGGCAGGTATCGTTGAGCAAGAGCAGGAAAGAGAGGAGTTCATTGTAAAAGATGTGATTTCCTATAAAGATGAAGCAACGGGAAGTGAAATCACGATTATCCCATCAGACCATTACCAAGTGACCACCATGGTCGATTTTGGCACAAAGGTACTGGGTACCCAAAATGCCACTTTGGAAAAAATGTCCGATTTCAAAGAGGAGATTGCTGATGCCAGAACCTTCAGTTTTCTTCATGAACTTGAAATGTTGTTGGAACATGGTTTGATCAAAGGCGGTGATCTGAACAATGCGATTGTTTATGTGGACAAGGAAATTTCCGATTCCACCATGAAAAAATTGGAAAAAGCATTCAACAAAGAAAAACTGTCCGTTAAGCCCAATGGGATTTTGGACAACCTTACCCTTCATTACCCCAATGAGGCGGCAAGACATAAATTATTGGATGTAATCGGTGATTTGGCCTTGGCTGGAACTCGAATTCGAGGTAAGGTAATTGCCAACAAGCCTGGACATTTTGTAAATACACAATTTGCCAAAAAATTGTCCAAAATCATCAAAATAGATAAGCGAAATAAAGTTCCTTCCTACGATTTGCACCAAGAACCATTGATGGATGTAAATCAGATCATGGCAAAATTGCCACACCGTCCACCCTTTTTATTGGTGGATAAGATTTTGGAACTTTCGGATTCCCATGTGGTTGGGGTAAAAAATGTGACCATGAACGAGCCCTTTTTTGTTGGGCATTTTCCTGGAGCGCCAGTAATGCCAGGGGTATTACAGGTGGAAGCAATGGCTCAAACCGGGGGTATCTTGGTTTTGAGCACAGTTCCGGATCCAGAAAACTACTTGACCTTCTTTATGAAGATGGACAATGTAAAGTTCAAACAACAAGTAGTTCCAGGAGATACATTGATTTTTAAATGTGATTTAATTTCTCCTATCCGTAGGGGAATCTGTCACATGCAAGCCTATGCCTATGCCAATGGTAAATTGGTGTCTGAAGCAGAATTGATGGCACAAATCGTAAAAGTAAAACAAGATTAAATGAACCAGCCACTAGCATATGTTCACCCAGGAGCAAAAATCGCCAAGAATGTGGTGATTGAGCCCTTTACAACCATTCACAATAATGTGACCATTGGGGAGGGAACCTGGATCGGTTCCAACGTAACCATTATGGAAGGTGCTCGCATTGGAAAAAATTGTAATATTTTTCCGGGTGCAGTGATTTCGGCCATGCCCCAAGACCTCAAATACCAAGGAGAGGAAACTACAGTTCATATTGGTGACAACACTACCATTAGGGAGTGTGCCACCATCAATAAAGGAACTTCCGACCGAATGAAAACGGTTATCGGAAACAATTGTTTGATCATGGCGTATTGCCACGTTGCCCACGATTGTTTTGTGGGTGATGGCTGTATTTTCAGTAACAATTCCACCTTGGCAGGTCACGTGACCATAGGTCAAAATGTGGTTTTGGCAGGAATGGTAGCCGTACATCAGTTTGTTTCAATAGGCAACCATGCCTTTGTTACAGGAGGTTCTTTGGTTAGAAAAGACGTTCCTCCTTATGTAAAGGCCGCACGAGAACCTTTATCTTATGTAGGAATCAATTCTGTTGGATTGCGAAGAAGAGGCTTTGAAGCCAGCAAGATTCGTGAGATTCAAGATGTGTACCGTATACTTTATCAAAAAAACTACAACAATTCCCAAGCGGCCTCCATTATCGAAGCTGAAATGGAAGCAACTCCCGAAAGAGACGAAATTCTACAGTTTATTAGGGATTCGCAACGCGGAATTATGAAAGGATATTTTAGTTCAAATTAATTTTATGGCAAGTACTTCTGATATTAGAAAAGGGTTGTGCATCCGTTACAACCACGATATTTTTAAGATTATTGAGTTTTTACACGTTAAGCCAGGTAAAGGACCAGCTTTTGTGCGTACCAAATTAAAAAGTGTAACCACGGGAAAGGTAATCGACAATACGTTTTCTGCTGGACATAAAATTGAGGATGTACGAGTGGAAACCCGCTCCTACCAATACCTTTATCCAGAAGGGGACACCTTCCATTTTATGAATACGGACGATTTCAACCAAATCTCCCTACAAAAGGATACTTTGGATGCTCCCGATTTATTAAAAGAAGGTGAAGTGGTGACCATTATCTTCAATGCAGAGGACAATAGCCCACTTTCTGTGGAAATGCCTGCCAGTGTTATTTTGGAAGTGACCCATACCGAACCTGGGGTAAAGGGAAATACCGCAACCAATGCCACCAAGCCTGCAACTGTTGAAACTGGTGCACGAATCAATGTGCCTTTATTCATCAATGAAGGGGATAAAATCAAAATAGACACTGAAAAAGGTGCCTATTTGGAACGTGCCAAATAGTAGCGTAAATGAAATTTCCTAAAGCCCACACTTTAAAGGCAATTGCAGAAATCATCGGTTCCGATTATGTTGGAGCAGATGATTTTGCTGTATTGGGCATGAATGAAATCCATGTGGTGGAAGAAGGTGACATTGTATTTGTGGACCATCCCAAATATTATGACAAAGCCCTTCAGTCCAAAGCAACCGTTGTGCTTATCAACAAGGAAGTTGAATGTCCGGAAGGAAAAGCTTTATTGATTTCAGACGATCCCTTTAGGGATTTCAATAAACTGACTTTGCATTTCAAGCCCTTCCAAAGTGCCAACGCATCTATAGCCGCAACGGCGGAAATAGGAGAGGGGACCATCATTCAGCCGAACGTTTTTATTGGTAACCATGTGAAAATCGGGAAGAATTGTTTGATTCATCCCAACGTTACCATATATGATCATTGCATTTTGGGCGATAATGTGACCATTCACGCCAATACCGTTTTGGGTGCCGATGCCTTTTATTACAAAAACCGACCTGAGGGATTTGATAAATTAGTTTCAGGAGGTAGAGTGGTCATCGAAAACAACGTGGACATTGGTGCATCCTGTACCATTGACCGCGGGGTAACAGGTGACACCACCATAAAAGAAGGCGCTAAATTGGATAATCAAATTCAAATCGGACACGATACCGTTATCGGGAAGAAATGTTTGATTGCTTCCCACGTTGGAGTTGCTGGTTGTGTGGTTCTTGAGGATGAAGTAACCCTTTGGGGGCAAGTTGGTATCACAAGTGGTGCCACCATTGGAAAAAAAGCAGTGGTTTTGGCCCAATCAGGCATTTCAAAATCCTTGGAAGGAGGGAAGACCTATTTCGGATATCCTGCGGAAGAAGCAAGGGAAAAACTGAAACAAATTGCCTCCGTGAAAAAGATTCCCGAAATCCTTCAAAAATTAAAAAAGATTTAAAAAATAGGAGGCGTAAAATTAAAGCATGCCCTATTTTTGTAGTAATAATAAGTTAAACCTATGAGCGTCTTAGTAAACAAAGATTCGAAAATAATTGTACAAGGATTTACCGGTAGCGAAGGAACTTTCCACGCCGGCCAAATGATTGATTACGGAACCAACGTTGTTGGTGGTGTAACTCCAGGAAAAGGAGGTCAAGAACACCTTGGAAAACCAGTTTTTAACACGGTAGCAGACGCCGTAGAACAAGTTGGTGCCGATACCACAATTATTTTTGTACCGCCTGCATTTGCTGCAGACGCGATTATGGAAGCTGCTGATGCTGGAATCAAAGTGATCATTACCATCACAGAAGGAATTCCGGTTGCAGATATGGTTAAAGCCAACGATTACATTCAAGATAAAGACTGTACTTTGATTGGCCCTAACTGTCCGGGGGTTATCACTCCTGAAGAAGCAAAAGTGGGAATTATGCCAGGTTTTGTTTTCAAAAAAGGAAAAGTGGGAATCGTTTCAAAATCTGGAACTTTGACTTATGAAGCTGCAGACCAAGTTGTGCGTCAAGGATTGGGAATTACAACTGCCATTGGTATTGGTGGTGACCCAATTATTGGAACTACAACTAAAAAAGCAGTAGAGCTTTTGATCAATGATCCAGAAACCGAATGCGTAGTAATGATCGGTGAAATTGGTGGTCAATTGGAAGCAGAAGCTGCAAGATGGTACAAAGAAAGCGGAAGCAAGAAGCCAATCGTTGGATTCATCGCTGGTGAAACTGCTCCTGCCGGACGTACAATGGGACACGCTGGAGCCATTGTTGGTGGTAGCGATGATACTGCCCAAGCCAAGAAAAGAATCATGAAGGAATGTGGTATCCATGTGGTGGATTCCCCTGCTGAAATTGGCGCAAAAGTGAAAGAAGTGGTTGGATAACCGACCGTTAAATCCATACTAAATCCCGTTTTATGCGGGATTTTTTTTCGTCTAAACATAAAACAACAACTATATTTGGTTATTAACCATTCAAACAAACGTAGTATGAAACTTTTGGAAGGTAAAAATGTAATTATAACAGGAGCAAGTAGGGGAATTGGAAAAGGTATTGCCGAAATTTTCGCAAAGCACGGTGCCAATGTGGCCTTTACCTACAGTTCCAGTGAAGCTCCTGCTCTGGAATTGGAAAAAGAATTGACCGCTCAAGGCGTTAAAGCAAAGGCTTATAAAAGTGATGCAGCCAGTTATGCGGATTCAGAAGCATTGGTAGCACAAGTATTGGAAGATTTTGATGGTAGAATCGACGTACTTATCAATAATGCCGGGATAACCAAAGACAATTTATTGATGCGCATGGGAGAGGAGGATTTTGATAAAGTCATCGAAATCAACCTTAAATCCGTGTTCAACATGACCAAAGCTGTGCAACGCACCATGTTGAAACAACGTAAAGGTTCCATTATTAACATGAGTAGTGTTGTTGGTGTAAAAGGTAATGCTGGTCAGACCAACTATGCAGCTTCCAAAGCGGGTATGATTGGATTCACTAAATCTGTTGCTTTGGAATTGGGTTCTAGAAATATCCGTTGCAATGCCATCGCTCCTGGTTTCATCGAAACTGAAATGACCGAAAAATTGGACGAAAAAACCGTTCAAGGTTGGAGAGAAGGTATTCCATTAAAAAGAGGAGGAAGTCCAGAGGATGTAGCTAATGCTTGTTTGTTCTTGGCTTCAGATTTGTCTGACTACGTTACTGGACAAGTGTTGAACGTAGATGGAGGTATGCTAACATAAACCAATGGATTTGAGCACGGTACTTCTTATTATTTTAGCAGTAGCAGCCGCGCTTACCATAGTATTTTATCAGTATTTCTACAAAAACCCAAGAAAGGGTTCCTTAAGAATCATATTGGCCGCACTCAGGTTTGTAACCCTGTTTTGCGGCCTTTTGCTTTTGATCAATCCAAAATTTGTTGACAAGGATTATTTTATTGAAAAATCGAATCTGATTTTTTTAGTGGATCAATCCTCCTCCATGCAAAATGGAACTTCCGAGGACGAGTTGACTTCAACCATTCAAAGTCTACGGCAAAATCCCGAACTGAACGAACGCTTTCAAATGCACCAATATGGATTTGGAAACTCCATGCAGGCAACCGATTCCATTCATTTTGACCAAAATAACACCAATATTTCGGAAGCACTTTCAACATTGGACCAAGTTTTTGTCAATGGCACTAATGCTGTGGTTCTTCTTTCAGATGGAAACCAAACCAGGGGTAGGGATTACGAATACCTAAATCTGAATGAAAATCTTTCAATGTATCCCATTGTAGTGGGAGACACCACACAATATGAGGATATTTCCGTTGGACTCATTAACGTCAACAAATACGCATTTCTTCAAAATAAATTTCCAATTGAAACCACAGTCTTGTTTCGTGGCGATAGACCTGTGACCAGCACGGTCACGATTTCCATAAATGGAAATAGGGTGCATCAAGAACGGATACAGCTCAATACTTCAAAATCCAGTGAGACCCTAAATGCCTTGGTGGAGGCCGAAAGTGTGGGAATAAAAACCATCAAGGTAGAAGTGAGCACCTTGGAAAATGAAAAAAACACAGCAAACAACAGTAAAGAAACTGCCATTGAGGTAATCGATGAAAAAACCAATGTGGTGATTGTTTCAGATATGTTGCATCCAGACATTGGAGCTTTAAAAAAATCAATAGAAGCCAATGAGCAACGTACGGTAAACATCATTGAGCCAAATGCATCAAGAAACCAGTTGGAAGATGCCGATATCATTATTCTGTATCAGCCCAATGGGAGTTTTAGGGCAGTATATCAGTTTTTAAAAGATTCGAACGCCAACTATTTTACCGTTACTGGCAGCAAAACAGATTTCAACTTTGTAAATCGTTCGCAAGAAAGTTTTACGTACCGAAGCAGTGGCCAATCTGAAGAAATTGTTCCCGTTTTAAACAATGCCTTTAGCATTTTTGGTTTGGGTGAGTTTAATGTTGATGGATTTCCACCATTGTTGGGTACTTTGGGTGAGGTTGAATTCCAAAAAAATAGTGAAACTTTAATGTCTCAACAAATTAAAGGGGTGAACTTGGACAATCCTTTATTTGCCATTGTTACCGATGGAACTCAAAAAGAAGCCGTTCTATTTGGTGAAAACATATGGCGATGGAGAGCGCAGACTTACAGAAACAATCAAAGTTTTAGCAAGTTCGATGCCTTTATGGGCAACCTGATGGTGTATTTGACGGCCAACAATCAAAGAAATAGATTAGAACTGGATTATCAATTAGTTTTTGACAACCCAAGTATGGCTTTGATTCGTGCTTCTTATTTTGATGAAAGCTATCAATTTGATTCTGATGCCAAGTTATCCATTACCCTAAAGGGTAAGGATACCGATTTTGAACGAGAGGCACCTTTACTTTTAAAAGGCAATTACTACGAAGTGGATTTAAGCGATTTGGTTGCTGGAGCATACGATTTTATGGTTACTGCCACGAATGCAAATATTTCGCGTTCAGGAAGCTTTAGAATATTGGATTTTAATCCTGAGCAACAAGTAACCGCTTCCAATTATCAAAAAATGGGAAGGTTAGCAACTAAAACAAACGGTCAATTGTATTTCTTAAACAATATTGAATCCTTTGCAGAAGATTTAAGTAATAATGCTGATTTTCTACCCGTACAAAAGAGCAGGGATAATGTTGTATCTTTAATAGATTTCCGTATTTTACTCGGACTGATGGTACTTTCCTTAGCTTTGGAATGGTTCATCAGAAAATATAACGGACTAATATAAAACCATATACAAATGGATAAATTACCCAAAATTGCGTTGCCTGCATTGGCGGCGGTTATTTTTCTAATCATTTTAATTTCTAAATCCGCCGTGACCATTGGTTCTGGGGAAGCAGGAGTACTTTACAAAACTTTTGGAGGCGGTGTGGTTACCGATGAACCACCTTTAGGAGAGGGGTTTCATCTGGTAGCGCCTTGGAATAGAGTATACATTTACGAAGTGCGTCAACAAGAAAGACTGGAAAAAATGAACGTACTTTCCTCCAACGGATTGGATATTAAATTGGAGGCCTCTGTATGGTTTCAGCCTAAATATGTTGAACTTGGAAAATTGCACCAAGAAAAGAGTGAGCAATATATTGAAAGAGTACTTCTCCCAGCCATTCGTTCTGCTGCACGTAGTGTTGTGGGTCGATATACACCTGAACAATTGTATTCCAGTAAAAGGGATGCCATTCAACAAGAAATTTTTGAGGAAACCCAAATTATTGTGGAAGACCAATACATCCAATTGAATGAAGTTTTGGTAAGGGATGTGACGCTTCCACCAACCATTAAGGATGCTATCGAACGTAAGCTAAAACAAGAGCAAGAGTCGTTGGAATATGAGTTTAGACTGGTTACAGCAGAAAAAGAAGCCGAAAAAGTACGAATCGAAGCCCAAGGTAAAGCTGATGCGAACAGAATTCTTAGCGCTTCTTTGACTGACAAAATTTTGCAGGACAAAGGAATCGATGCCACTTTAAAACTGGCTGAATCCCCAAATGCCAAAATTGTAGTTGTAGGATCGGGAGATGATGGTTTGCCATTAATTTTGGGAAATAACTAATTTCCGCTTTTTTGATAAAAAAATATATTCTACTTTTGAAATCATAATGAGAAAGACAAACGTACATCACCATCATTTTTATACTTGCCCTCAAGCGAGATAGGAATGTATTGTTGTATATAAAATATATTCTAACCCGTTTGAGAAATCAAACGGGTTTTGTTTTTTAAGTCCATTTGGTTTTTCAGACAAAATTGAACAACGATGACAAAAATTAGGATTGCCGTACAAAAGAGTGGTCGCTTAAACGAGGATTCACTCGCCATTTTAAAAGACTGTGGTATTTCCATAGACAATGGAAAAGACCAATTAAAAGCCACCGCCCGAAACTTTCCTTTGGAAGTTTTCTATCTGCGAAACGGTGACATTCCCCAGTATTTAAGGGATGGGGTAGTGGATATTGCCATTATTGGCGAAAATGTATTGGTTGAAAAAGGCAAGGACATTGAGGCTGTGGAAAAACTCAATTTTTCTAAGTGTAGAGTGTCTTTGGCAGTACCAAAAAACGCCAAATACAATTCCGTAAAAGATTTTGAGGGGAAAAAAGTAGCCACTTCCTATCCCAATACAGTGCGGGAATATTTGGAATCCCAAGGTGTAAATGCCGAGTTGCACATCATTAATGGTTCTGTGGAAATTGCTCCGAATATAGGGCTGGCCTATGGAATTTGTGATATAGTTTCCAGTGGGAGCACCTTGTTCAAAAACAACTTGAAAGAAGTTGAAGTCATCCTGAAAAGTGAGGCGGTACTCGCAGTTTCTCCTAAAATCACGGAAGAACGACGCGAAATATTGAGAAAGATTCAGTTTCGAATTAAATCAGTACTTCAAGCGCGAAACAACAAATATGTGTTGATGAACGCACCAAATGACAAATTGGATGAGATTATTTCCATACTTCCAGGAATGCGAAGCCCCACAGTTTTGCCCTTGGCGGAAGAGGGTTGGAGTTCGGTACACACCGTAATCAATCGGGAGACTTTTTGGGAAGTGATAGATGAATTGAAACAAGCTGGGGCTGAAGGTATTTTGGTTTGTCCAATTGAAAAGATGGTTCTTTAATTAATAGGCGATGGAAAGTCGATTCAACATAAAATGGATTCCTACGGAAAATTTGTTTTCCATTCTACCATTGGCATTTGTGCTGAATGGAGAAAAAATCCCGATAGAGGTTTTGGAAGTACGACTCTCGGCCATGATTCCCATGGGGTACAAATGCATAGGGGTTTATGATGGAGAAAGACTGGTCGGGATTTGTGGCGTTTGGGAGTTGAACAAGCTATATGCGGGAAAACACTTGGAGCCAGACAATGTGATCATTGACCCAGCGTATCAAGGAAAGAAAATAGGAGAAGCCATGATGACATTTCTAGCCAATTATGCTGAAGAATTGGATTGTGATGGCCTTGAAGTCAACTGCTATGCTAAAAATACTAGAGGTAAAAAGTTTTGGGAGAACCAAGGCTATGAACCTTTGGGATTTCACATGATCAAAAAACTTAAAGCATGAAAAAGTTTTTATATCCCGATAAAAACGAGTGGGATAGCTTGTTAACAAGGCCCACCCAAACTGTTGCCGAAATCGAGGGAATTGTTGAAAATATTTTTAATGAAGTACAATCTGGAGGCGATACTGTCATTAATAAATACACGGCGCAATTCGATAAGGTTGAATTGGACTCCTTTTTAGTATCTATCTCAGAAATTGAAATTGCCAACAACAAAGTATCAGATGCTTTAAAGCAAGCTATCAATTTGGCCAAATCCAATATTGAAAAGTTCCACGCAGCCCAGAAAACCACCAAAGTTGAATTGGAGACAATGCCAGGGGTGGAGTGTTGGCAAGAAAAACGTCCTATTCAAAGAGTTGGATTGTACATTCCAGGAGGAACTGCACCACTATTTTCAACCATTTTGATGTTGGCCATTCCCGCAAAGCTTGCAGGATGCAAAGAAATAGTGCTTTGCAGTCCCCCAGATAAAAATGGTGAAATCAATCCAGCTATTTTATATGCAGCCCAATTATGTGGCGTGACACAGATTTTTAAAGTAGGAGGCATTCAGGCCATTGCAGGGATGACCTTTGGAACTGAGAGTATTCCGAAAGTGTATAAAATCTTTGGCCCTGGAAACCAATATGTGACCGTTGCAAAGCAATTGGCTACCAAATATGGGGTTGCAATTGATATGCCAGCTGGTCCAAGTGAATTGTTGGTAGTAGCCGATGATTCCGCAAATCCTGCTTTTGTTGCTTCGGATTTATTGAGTCAGGCTGAGCATGGAGTGGACAGTCAAGTGATTTTAGTCTCTACTTCTGAAAAAATGATAGATGCTGTTGAAAATGAAATTGAAATTCAGCTTGAACAATTGCCAAGAGTTGAAATTGCCCGAAAGTCCATTGGCAACAGTAGATTGATTTTGGTTAAAGACGATGAGGAGGCATTGGAGCTCATTAACGAATACGGTCCAGAACATTTTATTGTTTGTGTGGAGAATGAGGAATATTATCTGGAAAACATTCAGAATGCAGGTTCGGTTTTTATTGGAAACTACACGCCAGAAAGTGCAGGAGATTATGCATCAGGAACCAATCATACCCTACCTACAAACGGATACGCCAAACAATATAGTGGGGTAAATCTGGATAGTTTTATGAAGAGTATGACTTTTCAAAAAATATCAGAAAAGGGAATTCAAGAAATAGGAAGTGCCATTGAACTAATGGCCGAAGCGGAAGGGTTACAAGCACACAAAAACGCAGTAACCCTTAGATTAAATAGTTTGAAGTAATGAAAGGGTTTGATTTAAATAAACTGGTCAGGGAGTCGGTTCAAAAATTGCAACCCTACTCTTCGGCACGTGACGAATATGTTTCCGACGGTTCGGAAATGATATTTTTGGATGCCAATGAAAATCCGTTTGACAATGGGGTCAACCGTTACCCCGATCCATATCAACGCAGCTTAAAATCATTATTGGCTGAGCAAAAAGGAGTGGCAGAAAGTCAAATATTACTCGGGAATGGAAGCGACGAGGTGTTGGATTTGATTTATAGGGCGTTTTGTGAACCGAATCGGGATAACATCATTACTTTGCCACCTACCTATGGTATGTACAAGGTATTGTCAGGCATCAATGCGGTGGAGAATAGGGAAGTGTTGCTAACTGATGATTTCGAACCTAATGTGGAAGGAATCTTAAAAGTTGTAGACAACAAATCCAAGCTTCTATTTATTTGTTCTCCCAATAATCCAACTGGTAACGCTTTTAATCAGGAACGAATCGAACAACTTTTGAATTCTTTCAATGGATTAGTGGTAATTGATGAGGCTTATATTGATTTTTCAAAAGATGAAAGCTGGTTGTCTCAACTTAAAAATTATCCAAATTTAATAGTGACCCAAACCTTATCCAAAGCCTATGGGTTGGCAGGAATTCGATTGGGAATCTGCTATGCATCTAAAGAAATCATCGGGGTTTTGAATAAAATTAAACCACCGTATAATGTCAATCAATTGACCCAACAAAGAGCACTCGAGCGTGTTTTGAATCAAGATTTGGTAAATCAAGAGGTGCAACAAATTCTAAATGAAAGAGAAGAATTAATCAAGGCATTACATAGTTTGGAATTCATAGAAGAAATTTATCCTACCGATGCCAATTTTGTGTTGGCCAAGGTTGATGACGCCAACAACCGTTACCAACAATTATTGGATAAGCAAGTGGTGGTTCGAAACCGAAGTACCCAACCACTTTGTAAAAACACATTGCGTTTTACCGTAGGCACACCAGACGAAAACAAAAAATTGATAGCCATTTTAAAAGCATTGAACTAATGGGCAAAAAAGTACTATTCATTGATCGTGATGGAACCATCATCAAGGAAACTGTGGACGAGCAGATAGATTCCTTTGAGAAAATGATTTTCTATCCCAAAGCATTCACTTATTTGGGGAAAATCGCCAAAGAATTGGATTACGAATTGGTAATGATCACCAATCAAGATGGATTGGGAACAGATATTTTTCCCGAAGACACCTTTTGGCCAGTTCATAATTTTATTGTGAAATCCTTTGAAAATGAAGGGGTTTACTTTGATGCCGTTTATATTGACAAGACCTTTCCAAAAGATAATGCCAACACCCGTAAACCTGGTACTGGTATGTTGACATCTTATTTTTCCAAGGAATATGATTTGGATAATTCGTTTGTAATCGGTGATCGTTTGACCGATGTGGAATTGGCCAAAAACCTTGGAGCCAAAGGAATCTTTATCAATGATGAAACCCATTTGGGTACAGGAGAAATCACAGTGAAAAGAGAAGAGTTGGATGACATCATTGCCCTCGAAAGCAATGATTGGGAAAAAATCTACGAGTTCTTGAAATTGGAAAATCGTATTGCAGAAATTTCCCGTAAAACCAACGAGACCGATATTCAAATCAAAATCAACCTTGATGGGACAGGAAAGAGTAATATCAATACTGGTTTGGCCTTTTTTGACCATATGCTGGACCAATTGGCCAGACATGGTCAAATGGATCTGGACATTAAAGTAGATGGTGATTTGGAAGTGGATGAGCACCATACAATAGAAGACACAGCAATTGCTTTGGGGGAATTATTTTCCAAAGCTTTGGGCAATAAATTGGGTATTGAACGCTATGGTTTTACTTTACCAATGGATGATTGCCTTGCCCAAGTTGCCATCGATTTTGGAGGACGCAATTGGTTGGTTTGGGATACCGAATTCAAACGCGAAAAGGTTGGGGATATGCCCACTGAAATGTTCATGCACTTTTTTAAATCGTTCACGGACGGCGCCAAGGCCAATTTGAACATTAAAGCTGAAGGAATCAACGAACACCATAAAATTGAGGCCATATTCAAGGCTTTTGCCAAGTCCATTAAAATGGCGGTAAAAAGAGATGCCGAGAAAATGATTTTACCCTCTACGAAGGGAATGCTATAAAAGGTAGAAGTATGAAGTAAAAAGTACGATTGAACAATGAGAAATGATATGAAAGACAGAACAAAGGCTTTTGCCGTTAGAACTTGGACCTTATGTTCAAATATTCCAAAATCTAGAGAGTTTAATGCCTATGTCAATCAATTAATCAGATGCTCAAGTTCCGTTGGTGCAAATTACAGGGCTTCACAACGAGCAAAATCTCGTGCTGATTTTATCCACAAACTCAAAATTGTAGAGGAAGAAATTGATGAAAGCATGTACTTTTTAGAACTTCTAATAGAAATAAGTCAAAATAACCTCGCAGAAATGAAATCATTGCACACCGAGGCAACTGAAATTTTAGCCATTGTTGTTTCATCTATCAAAACAGCTAGATCCAATGGTAAATAGAACAGAACTTCGTACTTCTAACTTCAAACCTTGTACTTTTCTATGAAAATTGTTATCATCGATTACGGAGCTGGAAACATCCAAAGTATCATGTTTGCTATAAAACGGCTAGGGTTTGAAGCTGTATTAAGCCATGATGCCGAAGAAATCCGAAATGCAGACAAGGTCATTTTTCCAGGTGTTGGCGAAGCAAGTTCTGCCATGGAAAAATTAAGGGCAACAGGTTTGGACAAGGTGATTCCAACATTGATGCAGCCTGTTTTGGGCATCTGTTTGGGAATGCAGCTTATGTGCCATTCATCCGAAGAAGGAAACACCACAGGCTTGGGCATTTTTGATTTGGATGTGGTAAAATTCTCCAACAAGGTTAAAGTTCCTCAAATTGGATGGAATCAGATTTCTGATTTAAAAAGTGACCTGTTTACTGATATACCAAATAAATCCTACATCTATTTGGTACATAGTTTTTATGCACCCATTGGAAAAGAAACCATAGCAACATCGGAATATGATTTGGAATATAGTGCGGCTTTGCAAAAAGATAATTTTTACGGGGTGCAATTCCATCCAGAAAAGAGCAGTGACGTGGGAAGTGAAATTTTGAAAAACTTCTTAAACTTAAGTTAGAATGGAGTTCGTTATTTCTGAGGATAAATCAATTTTGGATGTTGCCCGAATCCATAAAGAAGTGACATCTGTATATTGGGGCACTCATAGAACATTGGAAGAAACAATGTCTACCATTGAAAAAAGTATATGTTTTGGAATGTATGCCTTATCTGGTGAACAGATTGCCTATGCCCGTATGATCACGGATGGTTTAACTATGGCCTATATTATGGATGTTATCATCTTTGACCCTAATAAAGGTAGGGGTTTGGGCAAAAAAATGATTCAATATATATTGGATAGAGCAGATGTTGGCCGTGTAAACACAGTGGCACTTAAAACGTTGGATGCTCACAGCTTTTATGAAAGTTTAGGGTTTAAAAAGGTTGGGGATTCAAAAATGTGGATGTCCATTGAACGTGTAAAATACGATTAGAATAATGAGATTGATTCCTGCTATAGATATCATTGATGGAAAATGTGTGCGACTTTCCAAAGGCGATTACAGCACCAAAAAAGTCTATAACGAAAATCCCTTGGAAGTGGCCAAGGAGTTTGAGGCATATGGCATTCAATATTTGCATTTGGTAGATTTGGATGGCGCAAAATCCAAACATATTGTCAACCATAAAGTTTTGGAGTCCATTGCATCAAAAACCAATCTACAAATTGATTTTGGGGGTGGATTAAAGTCCAATGAAGATTTGCACATCGCTTTTGAAAGCGGTGCTACACAAATTACCGGAGGGAGTATTGCTGTAAAAGACCAAGAAACCTTTTTGGGATGGTTATCAACTTATGGAGCAGAAAAAATTATTTTGGGCGCAGATGCAAATAATGAAAAGGTGGCCGTTTCCGGCTGGCAAGAAGAATCGGATTTGCAATTGATTCCTTTTGTTCAACAGTACCAGGCAGAAGGAATTGCCTATGTAATTTGCACAGATATAAGCAAGGATGGTATGTTGCAGGGCCCCTCATTCCAGTTATACACAAAAATGTTGGCCCAAACCAAAAAAGGATTAAATTTAATTGCCAGTGGTGGAATCTCCACTTTTGACGAACTCCCCAAACTTGCGGAAATTGGTTGTGAGGGCACAATCATAGGCAAAGCCATTTATGAGGGCAAAATCAGTTTAAAGCAATTGGAACATTATATTCTAGCAAATGGATAAGGAAAGAGAACTCCAAGAAGAATTGGTTTGGAATGCGGGGTATCGGATGAACGAAAGCCTTCGCATGATCAAAATTTGTTTAGATCAACTTTCGGAAGAGCAAGTTTGGGAAAAACCCAATGAATCCAGTAACAGTATCGCCAATCTTATTCTTCATTTATGTGGCAACATTACCCAATATGGGATTGCATCCATTCAAAACTTGGAAGATGAACGTAAAAGGGATGAAGAATTTTCTACTGAGTCTGGTTATTCAAAAGCAGAACTGATAAAAAAACTGGAGGATACTGTTTCCGATGCCAAAAGAGCTTTTTACGATGCTCCATTAAATGAACTGTTACGCAAACGATTTGTTCAGGGATTCAATTTTTCAGGGGTTGGTAATATTATTCATGTAACAGAACACCTCTCATATCATACGGGCCAAATTGCACTGTACACCAAAATGTTGAAGAATCAAGACCTTGGGTTTTATTCTGGGGTAAACTTGAATGTGAAGAACGAATAATATGCTTACAAAAAGAATCATCCCTTGTTTAGACATAAAAAACGGAAGAACAGTAAAAGGAGTCAACTTTGTGGATTTACAAGATGCTGGCGACCCTGTGGAATTGGCATCCATTTATGCCAGAGAGGGGGCTGATGAATTGGTTTTTTTGGATATTTCAGCAACAGAAGAAAAACGTAAAACCTTGGCAGAACTGGTCTACCATGTCGCGGAAACCATCAATATACCCTTTACTGTGGGAGGGGGCATTTCTTCGGTGGAGGATGTGGATATCCTCCTTAAAAATGGGGCCGATAAGGTTTCCATTAACTCATCAGCTGTAAAAAGACCAGAATTAATTAATGAATTGGTGGCCAAATTTGGGTCACAATGCATTGTCGTCGCTATCGATGCCAAACAGATTAATGGACAGTGGAAAGTTCATTTGGTAGGAGGTAAGGTGCCTACGGAACTGGACCTTTTTGATTGGGCAAAAGAAGTAGAGGAGCGAGGGGCAGGTGAGATTTTGTTCACTTCCATGGATCACGATGGTACTAAAAATGGGTTTGCAAACAAAGCTTTGGCGCAATTATCAGATTTGGTGAATATTCCCATTATTGCATCAGGTGGTGCAGGAACCATTTCACATTTTACCGACACTTTTAAAGATGGAAAAGCAGATGCAGCCTTGGCTGCCAGTGTTTTTCATTTTAAGGAAATCGAAATAAACACACTCAAAGAAGAATTAAAGGAAGAAGGAATTCCTGTAAGATTATAAAATTTACATCTGGATGCTCCTTCGACTGCGCTCGGATGACATCTCTATGTAACTGATTTAGAAAAAATACAATGCAAATAGATTTCAATAAAAATTCAGACGGTCTTGTGCCAGCCATAATTCAAGATGCAACAACAAAAAATGTATTGATGCTAGGCTATATGAACCAAGAAGCGTTTGAAAAAACCCAAGAAACCCAAAAAGTAACTTTTTTTAGCCGAACCAAACAACGGTTGTGGACCAAAGGAGAGGAAAGTGGCAACTTTTTAAACCTAGTGGATATGGAAGTGGATTGTGATAACGACACCCTTTTGATAAAGGTAAATCCTGTTGGTCCCACTTGCCATAAGGGAACAGATACATGCTGGGCAGAGGAAAATGTTCAAGGCTATGGCTTTTTATCTACCTTGGAAGACATTATTACCTCCAGAAAAAATGACCAAGAAAATACAGATAGCTATGTGGCTTCCTTATTTCGAAAAGGCATCAATAAAATAGCCCAGAAAGTGGGAGAGGAGGCCGTCGAAACGGTTATCGAAGCAAAGGACGATAATGAGGAGCTTTTCTTAAATGAAAGTGCCGATTTGTTGTTTCACTACTTGATTTTACTCCAAGCAAAAGGCTATACCCTAAAAGATATTGCCAAGGTATTAGAAAAACGACATTAAACAATAGCGTTAAGTTTTTTCTAAAGCCTTAGTCGTTACAGCATTTTGCCTTAAATTTATGTAATGGCTATGAACACAAGAAAAGGGTTTCGTTTTACCAATTACGAAGCACCAGACCAAACCCCATTCGAAAAACTCTTCGAGATTTTTCAGGAACTCATTACCCATACTTCGGGTGATGTGGAGGAGGCTTTGGATTGGCTCCGTCAGTTGGATCAGGAATATCAGCTTACCGACGAGGATTATACCATCGATGATTTTATAGAAGATTTAAAAGCCAAGGGATATATCCGTGAGGAATTTGATATGGATAATCCCCAAGGAGGCGAAGGCGAGGAGGGTGAAGAGAATGGAGGAGGAGGTTTGCTATCCATCACTTCAAAATTGGAAAGGATGTTGCGCCAAAGAGCTTTGGATCAAATTTTTGGTAAAATAAAGCGCAGTGGTTCGGGTAATCATAAAACTGGAAAATCCGGAAAGGGAGACGAGCATACGGGTGAATTTAGGGAATACCGTTTTGGGGATTCTTTGGAGCATATCAGTATGACAGAAAGCCTTAAAAATGCCCAAGTGAACCACGGATTGGACAATTTTTCGCTGAGCGAGGAGGATTTGGTGGTAGAAGATACCCAGTACAAGGCACAAATGAGTACGGTACTGATGATTGATATTAGCCACAGTATGATTTTGTATGGTGAAGACCGAATCACCCCTGCTAAAAAAGTGGCGATGGCACTCGCAGAACTCATTACCACCCGTTATCCAAAGGATACCTTGGATATTTTGGTGTTTGGAAACGATGCTTGGCCCATTCCCATTAAGGATTTGCCCTATTTAAAGGTGGGGCCCTATCACACTAATACCGTAGCAGGCTTACAATTGGCCATGGATATGCTCCGCAGAAAACGGAACACCAACAAACAAATATTCATGATTACCGATGGAAAGCCTTCCTGTTTACGACTTCCGAACGGTGATTATTATAAAAATAGTGTGGGATTGGACGACTATATTGTTGAAAAATGTTATGCAATGGCCCAACAGGCTCGAAAACTTCATATTCCCATTACCACCTTTATGATTGCCGAAGATCCCTATTTGATGCAATTTGTGCGCGAATTTACCAAAGCAAACAAGGGAAAAGCCTTTTATACAGGTCTTAAAGGCTTAGGTGAGATGATTTTTGAAGATTATGAGCAAAACAGAAAAAAAAGAATTAAAGGATAACCAACATATGAAATTGGATCATACCAAGATTACAACACTAGGTGAACTTAAAACCGCAGGATATACAAGCAAAAGCATCAAGGATGAACTTCGAAATAATCTTTTGGAAAAAATCTCCAATAGAGAACAGGTATTTGAAGGAGTCTGGGGATACGAGAACTCTGTAATTCCAGAGTTGGAAAGAGCTATTCTGTCACGTCACAATATTAATTTATTGGGTTTAAGAGGTCAGGCCAAAACACGTTTGGCCCGCTTGATGGTGCAATTGTTGGATGAATGGATGCCCATTGTAAAGGGTTCTGAAATCCATGATGATCCTTTGGAGCCCATTTCCAGATATGCAACGGAGCTTATCAAAGAAAAGGGAGATGACACCCCAATAAGTTGGGTGCATAGAAGTGAACGTTTCTATGAAAAACTGGCCACACCGGATGTAACCGTTGCTGATTTGATTGGCGATGTGGATCCGATTAAGGCAGCCAACCTAAAGCTTTCTTATGCTGATGACCGTGTGATTCATTTTGGAATGATACCGCGCGCCAACCGCTGTATTTTTGTAATCAACGAACTGCCTGACCTTCAAGCAAGAATTCAAGTAGCGCTATTTAATATATTGCAAGAGGGAGACATACAGATTCGCGGGTTTAAACTTCGATTGCATTTGGACATTCAATTTGTTTTTACAGCAAATCCTGAGGATTATACCAATAGAGGAAGTATTGTTACCCCTTTAAAGGATAGAATCGGATCCCAAATTTTAACGCATTATCCTGAAAGTATCGAGATCGCCAAACAAATTACAAAACAGGAAGCCAAACTGGACCATAGACAATCGAACAAGATCTATGTTCCTGAAATAGCCATGGATGTTTTGGAACAGATCAGTTTTGAAGCAAGGGAAAGTGAATATGTAGATGCCAAAAGCGGCGTGAGTGCACGAATGAGTATCACGGCTTTTGAAAATTTATTGAGCACTGCGGAGCGTAGGGCCATTATTTCTGGAGATCAAAAAACTGCTGTTCGCCTGAGTGATTTTATGGGTGTTATCCCAGCAATTACTGGGAAAATAGAATTGGTATACGAAGGAGAACAAGAAGGTTCAGGCTTTGTGGCCGAAACCTTGATTGAAGAAGCGGTTAAATCGCTGTTCCCTAGTTATTTTCCAAAAATCGAAAAACTGCAGCGTAGGGAAGAAGAAACCCAATACGATGAGTTGATCGCATGGTTTTTTGAAGGTGAAGGTTTTGAAATATTGGATGACGATACAGATGTGGAATATAAATCCAAATTAGATGCTGTTGGACCTTTAAATAATTTGATCAAAGAGTTTCAACCTGAGGTAATTAAAGAGGATTCCTATTTCTTGAAAGAATTATTGCTATGGGGACTTGTAACTCACAACAAACTCAGCAAGCACCGTTTTGAACAAGGTTTGCAATTTAAAGACCTGTATGGCAATTATATAAGGGGATTATAATTGTAAAAGGACTATTCAAAAAGATCCGATGAAAGATACCTGTCTCCACGATCACAAACTATGGAAACAATTGTTCCGCTTTCCAATTGATCGGCAAGGCGGAAAGCAATTACTGCTGCACCACCACTGCTCATTCCAGCAAAAATGCCCTCTTCCTTGGCCAATCTTTTAGCCATAAGAACAGCATCGTCTTCGCTAACCTCCATTACAGTATCCACTTTTTTGGGATTAAATATTTTTGGGAGGTATTCTTGGGGCCATTTCCTGATTCCCGGAATTTTGGATTCATCCGTGGGCTGCACCCCAACTATTTGAATGTTTGGATTCTTTTCCTTTAAAAAAGTAGAGGTGCCCATAATGGTTCCCGTCGTTCCCATACTGCTAACAAAATGGGTAATTTCACCATGCGTATCTCGCCAAATTTCAGGTCCTGTAGTTTTATAATGTGCTTGCCAATTATCATCATTGGAAAACTGGTTCATCATAATATAGCCTTCGTTCTCCACTTTGGATTCAGCATAGTCACGTGCACCTTCAATTCCAACATCGGCAGGGGTTAGGGTCACTTTGGCACCATAGGCGCGCATGGTCTGTACGCGTTCTTTGGTCGAGTTTTCGGGCATTACCAATTCAATATCCAATCCAAAAAGACTGGCAACCATGGCCAATCCTATTCCTGTGTTTCCACTTGTAGCTTCTATAAGCTTTGATTCTTTGGTAAAGTCTCCTCTTTCCAAGCCACTTTTTATCATGTTAAAAGCTGGGCGGTCTTTAACACTGCCGCCAGGATTATTTCCTTCTAACTTAAATAGAACCTTTACGTTTGGATTTGGATTGAGAACTTTGGATTCGACCAAAGGGGTATTTCCGATTAAATCGAGTATGCTTTTAGACATTGGGTGCTGTCTTTATTTTAATTTCTGGGGTGTGATATACTTTTGAGTTGGGTGGTACCGATGCCGTAATCCATGCATTTCCTCCAATAATTGAATTCGCGCCCACAACGGTTTCACCACCTAAAATGGTCGCATTGGCATAAATGGTCACATTGTTCTCTATGGTCGGATGCCTTTTGGTCTTCTCTAGATTTTTGGCAACATAAAGCGCACCAAGAGTAACCCCTTGATAGATTTTCACATTATCATGAATTATGGCAGTTTCACCGATTACTACACCTGTCGCGTGATCAATAAAGAACGATTTTCCAATTTTGGCCCCAGGATTTATATCCACCCCTGTCTGACGGTGTGCGTATTCCGTCATTAACCTTGGAATCAATGGCACGTTGGCCAAATATAGTTCGTGGGCCAATCTATAAATAGAAATGGCATAAAAGCCGGGGTAGGCCATATAAATTTCCTGAATCGACAAGGATGCAGGATCACAATTCAAAATTGCTTCGGCATCCAAATTCAATTTTTCCAAAATGGAGGGCAGTTGGGCAATGTAAGTGTTCCAAAGTTCGTCACTTGGTTTTTCAAGCTCCATACAGGCCATGTTCATAAGGTGGTTGAACTTTTTTTCCAACATCTCTAAATTGACACCCACTGGTGTATTGGCATCAAAAAGGGTATAAAAAAGAGTGTCGGTAAATTCTTCCGTTTCTTGCTTCAACCTGAAGTCCAAATACGGCATTTTTTTATGCCTGTTGAGTTCGGCTATAATTTTATCTTTATCCATACTGCCTTTTATTGTCTTAAAATTAGACAAATCCTTACCACGCACCCATATAAAAGGGTAACTTTAGATTAAAAATAACATATCATCAATCAAATGGCATCTAAAATTACAGTTTCAAAAGAAGTTTTTGATTTTTTGTCCCAGCTTAGGGCCAATAACAATAAGGAATGGTTCGAAGAAAACAAACCTACCTTTAAATCCCATGAGAAATCCGTTAAAGGTTTTCTAGAATCTGTAAAGGAACAGTTGGAACATCATGATGAAATTGAAAAAATGAAAATGTTCCGCATTTATAGGGATGTTCGATTTTCCAAGGACAAAACTCCTTACAAAAGTCATTTGGCAGCCTCATTTTCTAGACTGGGAGCACATTTAAGAGGAGGATATTACGTGCATTTAAGTCCGGGAGATTCTATGATAGCCACAGGTTTTTGGGCTCCCAACAAAGAAGATTTGATGCGAATCCGAAAAGAATTGGAGATGGATGCCAATGAATTTAGGGACGTAATCGGACATGAAAAGCTTAAAAGTATATGGGGAGATCTTCAAGGCGATGAATTAAAATCAGCTCCCAAAGGTTTTGATAAAAATCATCCTGATATAGATCTGATCAGAAAACAACAATATGTTTTCATCCGAAAATTCTCCGATAAAGAAGTATTATCCGATAATTTTTTGGATGAAGTTGATGCATCCTTTAGGGCAATTCGACCTTATTTTGATTTAATGAGCGACATTTTAACCACCAATTTGAATGGAGAATCAGTCTTGTAAAAGGGCTTCTTCCTGCTCAAATAATTGAATCTGGTCTTTTAACCTTTCCACCACAATGTTCATCATTCGCTTGTTCAAGGCAGATGAATTGGTAATGTAATCGCGGTATTCTTCCACGGTAAATTGACCAATGATCATACCTTTTAAAGAATTCCTGAACTTAATGTCCTTTTGAATGGCACGTTCAATGTATTCCATCTTTTTTTCCAAAGGAAGACCGTAAAAAACACCTTTATGTTTATTGACGTAATTCTTGAAAGCCTCTACCAACAAAAGGTTCTGGAGTTTGATAACGGGGCGCAAAGTTTGGTTCTGAAAACGTTCGTCAAAACCCATTTGGTTATTGAAATGGGCCTTTAAAATGTCTGGACGGATGTCGACTAGACGTTTGGATCGTGAGTCCATGGCTGCAAGTTTTCCTAAAATTACGCAATCAAAATTCTGACAATTTTACCAAGGGCAATAGTTGTTAACGATGTTATGAACAAGAAGGAAAAACTTTATTTCAAATACTAAAAAAACAGCCTTATTCAAATTACGCCCCCATTTTTAGTGGAATTTTAAATTCGGGCCATTCAAAATTAAATACTATATACTCCATGATTATGAATTATTTTAAATTCATAATTATATAAAATTAGTAGGGTATGGTAGTTACATTGTAAACGCGATTAAAGTAACTTTGCCCCTGAATTTAAATTAGTTTCACAATGCGATTTCATACAAGAAAATGGGTTAAGCCCGAAGACTTGAACGCCAATGGAACACTTTTTGGCGGGAAAGTACTTGCCTGGATAGACGAAGAAGCTGTGCTTTATAGCATTATTCAGCTCGAAAATAAAAAGGTAGTTACCAAATATATGTCCGAAATCAATTTTATGAGCACCGCCACCGAAGGGGATGTGATCGAAATTGGAATAGACGTGATAAAATTCGGGGTCACCTCAATTTCCCTCAATTGCGAGGTAAGAAACAAGATGACCCACGAAAGTATTGTTACCGTAGACAATATTATTATGGTGAACCTGGATGATAAAGGGAACCCAAGAGCCCACGGAAAAACAAAAATTGAATACGTAAAAGATCGTTTGGCAAAAAAGGAAAAGGAGGAAAACTCCTAGTTCAATGTTTGGGCCACGGCCTGAACTTCGTCAAGCACTCGTAATAGGTTACCGCCCCAAAGTTTGGCAATCTCCTCTTCAGTATACCCTCTTTTTACCAATTCCAAGGTAACATTAAAGGTTTCTGAAGCATCATTCCAACCTTCGATTCCACCACCTCCATCAAAATCGGAGCTGATACCTACGTGGTCAATTCCAATCAATTTTACCATGTAGTCGATGTGATCCACAAAATCGGATACATTGACTGCTGGTGGAGCATTTGGGTCTTTGGCGGCCAAGTCTTGTGCCATACCCTGAACTTTTCTGTAGTTGGCAAAGAAGGTTTCACGTTGCTCAGGGGTCAAAGTAGAGAATTGGGAACGCTCGTACCATTCAATTCCCAGGGAATCAGCTACTTTTTTACTGATTTCACTTACGAATGCTGATCTGGCATCGTTCTTTTCGGTGTTCAAATACGAACCGAAAGCTACGGTTTGTACCACACCACCGTTTTCTTTCATCATCAATAACTGCTCATCGTCCAAGTTACGGCTATGTCCGCATAAAGCTCTGGCGGAAGAGTGGGAAGCAATAATAGGAGCTTTGGTCAACTCGATCATTTGTTTCATGGCTTCTTTGGATGGATGAGAAACATCGATCATTACACCAACACGGTTCATTTCTGCAACAGCTTGTTTGCCCAATTCGCTTAAACCATTGTGCAACCAAATGCTATCTCTTTCTCCAGTGTTTGAGTCACTAAATTGGCTATGTCCGTTGTGTGCCAAGGAAATATATCTTGCACCACGTTTCTGGTATTCTTCAATTTTGGAAAGGTCTTCTCCGATTGGATAAGCATTTTCAACTCCGATCATGGCCACTTTTTTACCTGCGGCTACAATTCTACGAACATCATCCGAAGTCAAAGCTAATTCAATTTGATCAGGAGCGATTTCCTCGCACAATCTATGAATGGCCTCAAATTTAGAAATGGCATTTTCAGAAGCTTTCGCATATCCTTCGGTTGTCAACGTATCTTGACCTGTATATACGATAAACCAAGCCACATCCAAACCACCTTCGTTCATTTTTGGTAGATTCACTTGGGTATCCAAGCGTTGGGTATAGTTAATGCTATCGGTAAAGTTTTGAACGTTGATATCGTCATGTGTATCAATGGTGATCACAGAATCATGGATTCGTTGTGCTTTTTCTTCCAAAGTTTCGGTTTTTTCAGGTTTTTTCTCCCCACAAGAAGTGAGCAGGGCAATACTAAATAATAGATAAAAATATTTCATGTTCAGGTTGTTTATACATACAAATAAAACAATTTGACAACAAAATGGAGTAGGTACATAACAATAAATTGTAATCCCTCAATTAATTGGAGATTTTTAGGAGGATTAACCATTTTTCTATACATATTTTGGGGACGCGAGAATTACTTAACTATCTAGAAAAGCTAGAAATCGGATTGAGCTCATTTTCATACGAGGAATTGGGCGTTGTTGAGGCCGGTGAACTGAAAAAATCATTTGAGCTTTTTAAGCACGGATTGGAAAGCAAGGTTTTTGGTATTTCAGAAATGGAACAACTGGAGAAAATATACCAGAAAGTAGGGATACAAAGCACATTTACCGCTCCTCTAACTCCAGCAGCCCAGGACCGATGTATTTGTTTGATAAAAGCATTGGAAAAAACGCGTTTAAGCGATGAACAGGCAGAACTAGTTAAAGAGTTAAAGAAAATTGCTCAAAACATACCAACCACTACCGACCAAAAAAACATGAATCCCCCGAAGAATTTTACAACGAATTTTCAATTTATAGAACGAACCTTGGAATCTGACTTTACATCCAACAAAATCAACCTAAAGCCTGTACTCGAAGATTGTATGGGGCAGATGGAACTTATGGAGGAGTTGGTAAAAGTGTTCAAACAAAACATTTTGGAGTTTATCGGAAGTGCCAAAATACATCTGATGAACCGAAATTTTGATGCTCTGGACAATGCTTGCCAGAAAGTAGGACCAAGTCTTCAAATGATGAAAATTAGAAGTCTATTGGAAATTACAGACCAGATTTCCCGTCTGTGTAAAACCGATAACGACATGAAGCACCATGCCTTTCTATACGATCAATTCCTTCAGGAATACCCGATTGTGGAAGAACAGGTAGATTTTGAAATGGAAGTGTTCAGAACTATGTAAAAAAAACCAACACCATGGCAGAAAACGAATTACCCGAGTACCTGCAAAGCATTTTTTATCCCTTGTTCCAACATTGCACCGATGTAGAATGTAAACTGATGTTATTGGATGAAATACTGGAAGTAGGGGATAAGAAAGAAATTCCTTTTTTGGCCGAGTTGGAATCCCATGCAAACCCCAAAATAAGCAACAAAGCTTTTCAAGTAAAGAATGAACTACAATCCAAATTAGGATTGATGACCAATACAGAGCGCAGAAGATTGCCGATGAGCCTTTGCTTCATTTATGATGAATTCAACATAAGACCAAGCAAAATAGACTCGGAATTGGATTTTGAAGTAGAGCTGGACATTTTGGAAATGGAAGATTGATTGAATTTTCACAACTTCAATTGTCAATTTCACCACAAATTGTTGTTTTCGTATAATCTTTAAAATAGATTCACGTTATACCATAGACCCAAACTTAATACCAATAAAGAACTATGTTGTACGACACCTACGGAGAAGAATACTTGGCTTTTTTACAAGAACTCAACGAGATATTGACCATAAACCAACTTGCCGAACTAGATTATTTATAGATAAACACCCCAAATGTTATCCAATGAAAAATTATAACCAAGAAAACAGCGCTTACTTGAATTTTATTCGAGATTTAAATGAACTGCTCACCGATTTTGAAATCAGTTTGTTGAGCAAACCTTGATGTTTAAGTAGTATATCATGGAAAAGGGGATGTTAAAAAAACATCCCCTTTTCTATTTTAGGTTGATTTGGGATTAGCCCAAATACGATTTTAAAATTTTGCTTTTGGAAGTGTGCCTTAATTTCCGGATTGCTTTTTCACGAATTTGACGCACTCTTTCTCTAGTAAGATCAAATGTGCTCCCAATTTCTTCTAAGGTCATGGAAGGTTGGTCGCCAATTCCATAATATAGGCGAACCACATCAGCCTCTCTTGGTGAAAGTGTGTCCAAAGCCCTATTAATTTCGGTATTCAACGATTGATGCATCAACCCTTTGTCGGGTTTGGGCGAATCCCCAGCATTGAGCACATCATATAAATTGGAAGTTTCACCCTCTTTTAATGGAGCATCCATGGAAACATGCCTGCCCGTATTTTTCAAAGATTGCTTTACTTCAGAAACAGTCATATCCAATTCTTTGGCTATTTCTTCCGGAGAAGGTGGACGCTCATGGGCTTGCTCCAAATACGAAAAGGTCTTTTTTATCTTGTTGATAGAGCCGATCTTGTTCAATGGCAGTCGAACTACCCTGGATTGTTCTGCGAGTGCCTGTAAAATGGACTGACGAATCCACCAAACGGCATATGAAATAAATTTAAATCCCCTAGTCTCATCAAAACGCTTGGCTGCTTTTACCAAACCTACGTTTCCTTCATTGATCAAATCTGGCAATTTCAACCCTTGGTTTTGGTATTGCTTTGCCACAGAGACCACAAACCTAAGGTTGGCATTCGTTAATTTTTCCAAGGCAACTTGGTCACCTTCCCTGATCCGTTGTGCCAACTCCACTTCTTCCTGCGCAGTGATCAAATCGATTTTACTGATGTCCTGAAGGTATTTGTCAAGGGATTTGGATTCGCGGTTCGTGACCTGTTTGATAATTTTAAGTTGCCTCATGCTGAAGTATGGTTTTTTGCAAGTGTTATAAGACTTCATTATACGGCATAATCGCCGTATTTCCAAGCCGAAAATGTTATTGTTATCAAAATGTTATGAGCAAAACCAAGGATTTCGCTAAAAATTGATATCAAAACAAATTGTTGATAGTATCTTGATAGAAAAGCAGAAATACAATTGGTCTCGCGCCCAAAAAACTCCTAATTTTGTAGGGTTTTTTATTGAAGAACCCATAAGCCATATCCTTTGGAGGTAAACAAAAAGATTAAGAAGAAGAAATTATACGATTATCAGGAAGAAGATTTGAACAAAATCTTTACCCAACTGGAAAAGCTTCCCGCGGGCGCCAATATTTTATACCAATTGCCCACAGGTGGAGGTAAAACCGTGGTGTTTTCCGAAATAACCCGTCGTTACATTGAGCAAACGGGCAAAAAAGTGATGGTGCTTACCCACCGCATTGAATTGAGCAAACAGACCTCTAAAATGCTCAACGGGTTCGGCGTGGCCAACAAGGTCATCAATAGCGAGGTCAAGGAACTGATGGACCAGGACGATTACATGTGCTTTGTGGCCATGGTGGAAACCTTGAACAACCGCTTACAGGAAGAAAAGGTGAAAATCAACAATATTGGTCTAGTAATTATTGATGAGGCCCACTACAATTCCTTCAGGAAACTCTTCAAATACTTTGAAAACTCAACCATTCTTGGAGTGACGGCAACGCCCTTGAGCTCCAACATCAAGCTCCCCATGAAGGACAATTACAAGCACCTGATCATTGGGGAATCCATAAAAGCGTTGATTGACAAGGAATTTTTGGCCAAGGCCAACCTTTTTAATTATGATGTAAGCCTTCGCACCTTAAAACTGGGGATCAATGGAGATTATACCGTAAAATCATCTGATGAGTTTTATAGCAACCATAGCATGTTGGGCAAATTGCTCACGGCCTATGAAGAAATTGCGAAGGGTACCAAAACCTTGATTTTCAATAACGGTATCAATACCTCACTTTACGTTTACGAAACCTTTAAAAAGGCAGGGTACAATGTTCGTCACTTGGATAATAAAAATACAGCAACGGAACGAAAGGATATCTTGGATTGGTTTGCCAAAACCCCAGATGCCATTCTAACCTCGGTAAGTATTCTGACCACTGGTTTTGATGAGCCGACCGTAGAATCCATTATTCTGAATCGTGCCACCCGTTCTTTGACCCTATATTTTCAGATGATAGGTCGGGGTTCTCGTGTATTGCCCAACAAGGACGAGTTCAACGTGATTGATTTGGGTAACAACTTGGCCCGTTTTGGACCTTGGGATGCCCCCATCGATTGGCAAGAAATCTTCCATTTCCCTGATTTTTATCTGGAAAACATTAAAAACGACGAAGAAATTGAGCGTGACTTTGTATATGAAATGCCAGATGCCCTTCGTGCTAAATTCAGCAAGTCCGACAATATTTCATTTGATGTAAAAGAAGAGTACAAAAAAATATTCGCCCAAGGAAGAAAATCCAAGGAGGTACTGGAATTGAGCATAGAACAGCACGCACAAATCTGTGTGGAAAACAGTGAAGATGTTTTCGATGCACGTATTTTGGCCAAGGAACTTAAAGATGAAATCCAGTTTCGCGTAAAACAATATTCCTACTGCATCATGAACAACACCAAAAACTACAAAGAGTGGTTGGAGGAAGATTATGAACGAAAATTGCGTTCGAGCATTTCTAAAAAATTCGCAGCTAGAATGTAGCATTGGATTGTTTGATTCTTAGATTCTTAGATTTTTAGATTACTCAATGCTAAGTCCAAACCGTTCCTTGAGCGTAGTCGAAAGGAATCCATAAATTATTTGGATAGTTCGATTATCATGTTTTGGATTCTTAGATTTTGAACTTGAGCTTGATCTTGAACTTGACAATTATACTTCGAGAAAATAGGCAAAATTCGAGTCATTAGTTGATTTTTGGATAGCTAGATTCCCATATTTTGAGTTCGATACTTGAACTTGAGTTTTAACTTTCTACTTCCAACTTCGTACTTTTATTCTCATGACTACAAAACTCCTCGTTATCGGTTATGTTTGGCCTGAGCCCACCACCACGGCAGCAGGGTGTCGCATGCAGCAACTATTGGAAGCGTTTTTGGCATTTGGTTACGAAATCACATTTGCAAGTACAGCCAGTAAAACCGAATATAGCTTGGATTTGAGTGCTTTGGGGATCCTCGAAACTACTATTCAGCTCAACAATTCCAGTTTTGATGACTTTATTCAAGATTTACAACCTGATGTGGTCCTGTTCGACCGCTTTATGATCGAAGAACAATTCGGGTGGCGGGTAGCTGAATTTGCCCCCAATGCACTTCGAGTTTTGAATACCGAAGATTTACATGCATTACGAAAGGCTAGGGAAGAGGCTCACAAGAAAAACATCACATTCAATTTGGACCAATGGAAAAACCATCCAATGACGCTACGTGAAGTGGCCAGTATCTACCGCTGCGATGTAAGCATGATGATTTCCACCTTCGAAATGGAAATTTTGCAGAATGGGTTAAACATTCCGTCTGATTTATTGTTCCATTTACCCTTTATGGTTGATATTTCAGAAGAACCTCTGCCAAGTTTTGAGGAACGAAAAGGTTTTGTAAGCATCGGAAATGGAAAACACGCTCCAAACGTAGACTCCATCAAAGTTTTAAAAAATGAGATTTGGCCTCGCATTCGAAAACAACTACCAAAAGCAGAAATACATATTTATGGCGCATACCTACCACAACATGTCAACGAAATGCACGATCCTAAGAATGGGTTTTTAGTTAAGGGTTGGGCCGAAAATGTGAAAGAGGTTCTTACAACTTCACGTGTTTTGTTGGCACCAATTCAATTTGGCGCAGGCATTAAAGGAAAGTTATTGGATGCCATGCAAACGGGCACTCCTAGCATTACTACTAACATTGGCGCAGAGGGAATGCACGGAGACCAATCTTGGAACGGCATAATTACTGACGATTGGGATACTTTTTCGGAAGCTGCCGTTATATTGCACCAAGACAAAGAAACTTGGAAAATTGCCCAACAACAGGGAATCCAATTGCTTCAAACTTTCTACAACAAGGAAAAATATCAACTGCTATTGAACGAGCGACTCCAAACCTTAAGTAAAGCTTTGGATAGCCACCGTTCCAAAAATTTTACTGGGAAAATGCTACAACACCAAACCATGGCTAGTACCAAATACATGGCTAAATGGATTGAGGGAAAACATAAAAATAAATTCTAAAATCATTCAGGAATGGAATCCATGGCTGGCATTGGTAATGGCACCTCGCTAACAGGTGCATCCCACATAATTTTCCAATCCCCATCAATCTTTTCCCAAAGGACAACATAATTTCCTTTATCATTCATCGGGGGAATGGGAGAATTTTCATTTGGGGTAAAAACTAATGTATATTTCCCCCATTCTGTGGCCAAATCTCCTGAGGCTTTCACTTCTTGGATCTCAAAATTAAAATCCCACTTGCCAAATTGTATACTTTGGTTCCAATTGGCTTTGTATTGTTCTATACCTTCCAAAATGGGCATGTTAGGAGGCATTTGAATGCTGTTGTCGGCAAAAATGGTTGCTGCAGAATCTACTTCTCCAGCCAAATACCATGCCGCTACTTTAACATTTTTCGCGTCAATTATTTGTTTTACCTGGTTGGAATATTCGGGTCCGGAAAGAACTTCCGGTTTTTGGGGTTGTTGGCAACTTTGGAACATAAGTAATAGAAAAGTTCCACATAAGGTTACAAATAGTATTTTTTTCATAATTATCAGGTTGAGTTTTATTGACAATTATAAATATATAGAATTTTGATTTTAAATAACTTATAGCTTCTTTAGGTTATAATTATGCTACCATTTACATTACATACACGGCGGCTCTTCCACCACTTTAAAGTTGCCTTTAAATTCCTCCGTGGTCATATTTATGGAATACTCGGTGGTTCCACCATCATAATCTGGCTCTTCCCATGACCAATTGGATAAAAAAGGGTTAATTTGAGTAACGGTAAAGGTAATTTTCACATCATCTGGCCTACGAATATTTACCTCGGTCGTTGTATTGTTGACAGGAGTAATGGCATCCACGGTACTTTCCCAACCATCTTGTCCCGTTACCTCTATGAGTTTGTTTTTTCCATCAGATTCTTCAAAAATGAATTCTGTGTTCTGGTAATCGCAGGGAATAAAAATTACTTGCTCGCCATCAATAGTCGAAATCTCGTACCAATGCGTAGGGAACGATTCAGGTTCTTTGGAATGTTTTTTAGAGTTATTTCCAAGTAAAAATGGAAAGGATAAAATAATTGAATAAAAGAATGTAAGGGGACTCATTTAAAAATTGAATTTATGAATTTTCATTATTGTTTATTGTATCCGGGACCGCGAACTACTTGACCAGGCATTGCTCCCGTGTGCTCTCCATCTTTTAGCACTTGGGTTCCATTTACAAAAACGTGTAAAACCCCTTCTGAGTATTGATGAGGATCTTCAAAAGTGGCTTTATCGGTAATGGTTTCTGGATTGAACAGCACCACATCGGCATAATTTCCTTCTGATAGACTGCCTCGTTTTTTAATTTTAAGATTGGTGGCAGGCAATTGTGAAAGTTTATGGACAGCTTCCTCCAAGGAAATCACTTTTTCATCCCGCACATATGTACCCAACAATCGGGCAACATTCCCATAAGTTCTGGGATGGGTGCTCGACTTTAAGAATACGCCTTCAGTGGCAGGTGAGCCAGCATCGGAACCAAAACTCATCCAAGGCAGGGCAATTTGTTTTTTTACATTCTCTTCAGACATCAAAAAGTAAATGGTTGTTACTCGACTTCCATCCTGCACTACCAAATCCATGGCAGTTTCCTCTGGAGAAGTACCTCGCATTTCGGCCACTTCTTTCAATGTTTTTCCTGTTAAATACTTTAAAGAATCCGCTCTAAAACCTACCAATAAAATTTTGCTTGGGTCGCCTGCTGCCATCATTAAACTTTCCCATTCTGTGGTAGGAGTAGTCATTTCAGTCATTAATCGCTTTCTGATCGCGGGATCTTGCAAACGTTTCGCCCATTTTTCATACCCACCTTCCTGCACCCAAGGGGGCATGGATGCATCCAATCCTGTTGCCCCTGCCACATAATTGTACATATCCGCAGAGATGTGTAATCCTGCGGCATTGGCAGAATCTACTTTGGCTACCACATCATCAAATTTGGACCAGTTTTCCTTTCCACTTTGTTTCAAATGATAGATTTCTGCTCTTATGCCAGCCTTATCCGCGATTTGAATCAATTCATCCAAGCTTTCCAATAATCTAGAGCCTTCACTCCGCATATGACTAATGTACATACCATCATACTCAGCAGCAACTTTGCAGAGCTCAATCAATTCTTCGGTGCTGGAGTAAAAGGCTGGGGCATAAATTAGGGAGGATCCAACACCTAAAGCACCATCTTCCATGGCTTCTTTTACCAATAATTTCATGGTATCCAATTCCTGCGAAGTAGGGGCGCGGTCTTCGTAACCAACCGTATAAACCCGAAGGGTGGTTGCCCCCACAAAAGAAGCCACATTTGGGGAAATACCTTTTGTGGTCAAGTATTCCAAATATTCATTTAAAGATTCCCAAGCTATATCAAACTTAATATCACCTTGACTTTCTTGTTCCTCTTTTATCATAGATGCGTTCAATGGTCCCATGGACCAACCTTCTCCAAAAACTTCCAAGGTTACGCCTTGTTTTATATCTGCCATCGAACGTCCATCTTCAATCAAGGATTCCGTGGCCCAGCTCAACATATTTATAAATCCGGGAGAGACAGCTAAACCTGTGGCATCAATCTCGGAAGTTCCTGTGGCATTACCCAAATCCCCAACGGCAGCAATGGTATCGGCATTTATTCCGACCGATCCGATATAGGAGGGGTTCCCCGATCCATCGACAATCTGCCCGTTTTTAATAAGAATATCGAAGTTTTGCGGTTGGGAACAACTTGCAAAAATGGAAACCATAGCAAGTAAAAGGTAGTAGTGGTTGGGTTTCATGGCTAAATGAATTAGTTGGTAACCAATTTAAGCCAATTCCATCGCTAAATCAAGGTTTTAAGGCCTTTCTAGTCCTTTTTTACCCGATATAGATAAGGTTTTCTTCCTGGACTGTCTGTTTGCAGTTTTGGTAATCGCTCAAACATACCAGAGCCCAACATTTTCTTCTGAAATCGACTTCGGTCCAATTCCTCACCCAAAATAGTTTGGTGCAATTGATGTAATTGTGGCATTGTAAAGTCCACCGGCAACAAATTATAAGATAAATATTCATGGCTAACATCTTCCTTTAAACGTTCCCGCGCCGATTGAGCAATCGTTCTATGATCCATCATCATATCGGGCAAATTATCCAAATCAAACCAACCAAATGCAGTATCCAAATTTCCAATAACTGGACTGGTACTCTCAAGATCAACCAATGAATAATATGCTAGCGTTACAAAGCGGTCGTTCGTCCAATAGTCTTCATGAAAAGGCAAATTGTTTGTTTTGAAAAAGTGTTCCCATTCCTTTTTAAATTGACGGTCTTTTTCACCAAACACTGATAAAAACTTAAAGTGGGGATCGTTCAATCCCGTACGTTCCTGCAAAATGCGTAGGGTAGCATCGTCGACCGATTCCGTCCTTAAAATATAACCGCCAGGCAAGATCCATTTATCGCCCAATTGAAGTAACAAACATTTTAGTTGGTCTTCTGAATAGCCGATGATTACCAAATCAATGGAAAGGTTGGGCAAAAACAATTGAGCTCCCTTTTCGTAAAAGTCTTTCAAATCCATCCAACAAAAATAATGATTTGTGTCATTTTGCCACATAAAATTAATTTTTATATTTGTGGCACAATGTCACATACTAAACGAACATGAAAAAAATTCTTCGCATTACACTAAAAACCCTCGGTATTATTCTGGGAATTTTGCTTTTG
This sequence comes from Allomuricauda sp. NBRC 101325, assembly GCF_030268205.1. Lineage (GTDB taxonomy): Bacteria > Bacteroidota > Bacteroidia > Flavobacteriales > Flavobacteriaceae > Flagellimonas. The sequence continues at coordinate 1,106,478 of NZ_BSQF01000002.1, read as the reverse complement.
GGTGGACTTATAGGTTGGTGGTATCTAAAATCCCAGTTTTTGGATTTTGAAGATGACTACAAAGAAAAAAGTGACCTTACCGAACTAACTTTGGGCGGCAACACATTTATAGACCGTAACGAAAACGGAAAAATGGATGTGTACGAAGACCCAAATCAATCTATTGAGGCTAGGGTAGCAGATGTTCTTTCTCAAATGACAGTTGAAGAGAAACTTCACCTTTTAAAAGGTTCTGGGATGGCATCTGGTGTTGGAATGGTTGACCCCGATGAGGGAATTCCTGGTGTAGTGGGTACTATTGTGGCCACACCTAGACTGGGAATTCCTGCCATTAATCTTTCCGATGGACCTGCAGGTCTTCGCATTGAACCTACCCGTGAGGGGATTGATCGCACCTTTTATTGCACCGCATTTCCAATTGCTACCTTATTGGCTTCCACTTGGAACACGGATTTGGTATATCAAGTAGGGGATGCCATGGGGAACGAAGCCTTGGAATATGGGATTGATGTTATTCTTGGCCCCGGTGCCAATATACATCGCCACCCATTTTGTGGAAGAAACTTTGAATATTATTCCGAAGACCCAGTGGTTACAGGAAAAATAGGTGCTGCGATGGTCAAAGGTATCGAGTCCAACGGGGTTGGCACCTCGGTAAAACACTTTGTGGCCAACAATCAAGAAACCAACCGCAATTTTAATGATACACGGGTTTCTGATCGTGCAATGCGTGAAATTTATCTGAAAGGATTTGAGATTATTGTTGAAGACGCACAACCTTGGACCATAATGTCTTCCTATAACAAGGTAAATGGAACATATACCTCTGAAAGTAGGGATTTATTGACCGATATTTTACGCGATGATTGGGGATTTGAAGGTTTGGTAATGTCCGACTGGTTTGGTGGGAACGACGCCGTGGCCATGATCAACGCTGGAAATGATCTTTTGGAACCTGGCACCAAAAAACAATGGAAAGCCCTAATTGAAGGACAAGAGGATGGCACTTTGGATATGGATGCGGTGGACACTTCAGTAAGACGTATTCTGACCCTTATTTTTAAGAGCAAGAAAATGCAGGATTACACCTATAGTGAAAAACCCGATTTAAAAGCACATGCGGATATCACGAGAAAATCAGCTTCAGAAGGGATTGTGTTATTGGAGAACAAAGAGGCATTACCAATTGCAGAAAAACAGAATGTAGCCTTGATTGGACTGTACTCCTATGATTTTATAGCAGGAGGAACAGGTTCTGGTGACGTAAACGAAGCCTATTCGGTTTCTTTGGAAGAAGGATTGACCAATTCTGGGTTTACCGTAAGTTCAAAAGCAAAAGAAGCCTATGAAACTCATAAAAGTGCCAATGCAGAGGCTTTTGTAAAACCAGAGGGTATCAATGCTATGTTTGATCCTTATTTACCACCTGAAATGCAATATAGCGATGCTCTTATGCAAGAAATCGCTTCCGAAAGTGATGTGGCCATCATAACCATCGGAAGAAACAGTGGAGAAGGAGGCGATAGGAAGGTTGCAGATGACTTTTTACTGTCCGATGTAGAAAAAGATATACTGAAAATCACATGTGAAACCTTTCATGCTGCAAACAAAAAGGTAATTGTGGTGTTGAATATTGGTGGTGTTATTGAAACCGCTTCATGGAAAGACCAACCCGATGCCATTGTTTTGGCCTGGCAAGGTGGACAAGAGGGTGGTAATGCCGTTGCAGATATATTAAGCGGAACTGTAAATCCAAGTGGTAAGCTGACCATGACTTTCCCAATACATGTTGGTGATCACGCCAGTAATGCAAATTTTCCACAAGATGGAGCTCCTATGCAAATGACGGATCTACTTTTCGGAAAAGATGAAGTTCCTGCAAATGAAATGGTAAAAGATGTGGATTATACCGAATACGAAGAGGGGATTTATGTAGGTTATCGCCATTTTGACAAAGCTGATTTGGATGTTTCCTATGCCTTTGGTTTTGGACTTTCCTATACCCAATTTGAATACGGGAATATGATTTTGACCCAAGAAAATGATTCTTTAAAAGTCGCCGTACCCGTGACCAATATCGGTAACTTATCTGGAAAAGAAGTAGTTCAATTTTATGTCTCCAAAGATTCCACTCAAATTGACAGGCCGGAGCAAGAATTAAAAGCTTTTGCTAAAACAGCACTTTTGGCCTCAGGTGCAACGGATACCTTAAAAGTGGTTATTCCCAAAAAGAGTTTACGCTATTGGGACGAAACAAGCGCCCAATGGAATTTGGAGCCAGGCTCTTACACCGTTAAAGTTGGTGCTTCCTCAAGAGATATTAAAAAAGCAATGCAAGCAGACCTAGAATAGTTGGAATTTTGATTTTTGGATGAGAATGCGGACAATCTTTCGGGTTGTCCGCTTTTTTTATGAGCTATTATTTTCCTCCGATTTTCAATTTCTTAAGCCCGTGTAAAGTTGAATACCGTAACTTTTCCCTGTAAAGTACCCATCCGCCTATAGCACCAAGCACACTTCCGATACAAATTTCCCAAAAGCGAAGCTCAACCAAAGTACTTGGCTAAGCCATTAGGGGACTAGCAGCTTCGGACAAAAATATGGTCATTGGGGTTATAAAAATCACGGCCAATGCATAGTGTCGAGTAATTAATGATTCAATGATGAACTGAAGTACAATGATGGCAAGACATATCTCCCAAGATGTATTGATAAAGCTTAGCAACAGCCAACAAAAGCCCAGTCCCACAAAGGTTCCCAAAATTCGGTAGGCCATTTTTTGGGTCATTTGATACAAAGAAGCCCCTTGCATAATAGCCGCGCTGGAAACTGGAATCCAATACGGATTTTGATATCCCAAAGCATATCCAAGGGCCAGTCCACCTGAAATAAATGCGGCGGTTACAATAGCCTCCCAAATATCAGCGGCATCGTTTTTAAGAAATATGGAATACACTTCTTTTTCTTCTAAATCCCTTGACCTATTTGTTTTCCAGATGATAAGGATTGTACCTAATATACACGCGACCATAGTTCCCAGGCTCAATGCCCCGATTTTGGTAGGGATAGTTTCCAAATGAAAGGGTTGACAAATCGACAAGGCAGCTAACATTATAAAGAAAAAACTACGAGGCGGGGATGTTTTGTACATTAAAACAATCCAATGCACCAAAAATGTGAAAAGGGCCAAAGCAATTACCGACAAGATTGGTTGAAAACTGAAGAATTGCCCAACTGAAAAGGAAATGATAAACCCAAAGGAAGCTACCAAAATGGTTACAAAACGGGATGTTCTGGAGCCTGTTTCAGGCAGATAAAGAATTACCAAACCTCCCAAACTTCCCATAAGCCCCAATCTGAGATTGTCAAAGTAAAGCCCGACCAGCAATGGAATACCGACACAAATGGATGCCAAAAAGGGAATGTTCCAATTTCGTTTGCTTTGACCTAGGGTAAAAAAAAGTTTAAACTCCTTGCTGAGCGATTGTTTCCAATTCATAAATCCGAACTAAAATTGGACCGAAAAGTGCACTTCCCAGTCCTCAATGCAAAGGTACGAAAGCACACAACAAGCGGTAAAGTCAGAAATGTTTAAAAGGTGTTAAACAGGAATCTGCTGGCTCAAGCAATGTAAAGTTCCAAAACCCCAAATTAAATCTATCGCATTGATTGGAATCACTTCCCTATCCTTAAACGCCTCTACTAAAATATTCAAAGCTTCACGGTCCCTGGAATCGTTGAAGGTCGGAACTAAAACAGCTTTGTTCAAAATCAAAAAGTTGGCATAACTGGCAGGCAATTCGAGACCATCAAAATCTATGCGATGGGGCATGGGCAACTCAATTATATTTGGGGATTTACCATTTTCAAGTTTTGCCGCCTTTAAACGCTTCAAATTTTCCTGAAGTGGAGCATAATTTGAAGATTTTGGGTCGTTTTCAACCACGGTAACAACGGTGTCCTCATTCACAAACCGAGCTAAATCGTCAATGTGTCCATGGGTATCATCCCCTTTAATCCCATCTTTTAACCAAATGGTGTTTGTAACCCCTAAATATTCTTTAAAAATGGCCTCATAATCTTCTTTAGTGAACCCTGCATTTCTAACTTGAATCTTTGGATCCAATAAACACTCTTCTGAAGTTATAAGGGTTCCTTTTCCATTGACATCAATGGCGCCACCTTCCAAAATCACAGGTTTTCCTTTATAAGTGACCGTTTGTGCGGGCACTTTTAAAAAGTCAGCTACGATGGATGGAACCTTTCTGTCCAATTTATAGTTGTTGTACTTTGCCCATCCATTAAAGTTGAAATTTAAGGCCACTCGTTCCTTCCCATTTTTAACGATGATAGGACCAGAATCCCGCATCCAACTTCGATTGGTCTTCAGTACGATAAAAGAAACCTTTTGGGTGTTCACATGAGCAGTCTCCAAAAGTTCGTTTACTTTATCCTTGAGTTTTTCGGAAGCAACTACCAAGAAAACCTCTTCAAACGTGGCCACCTTTTTTATGAACTCCACAAAGGCCCATTGGATGGCTGTATATTTTCCAGGCCAATCGTTGCCGTTATTGGGAAAACAAAGTAAAATGCCTTGCTGTTTTTCCCATTCTGCGGGAAACCTAAAATTGTTTGCTCCCATGTTAGTCAATGGCTCTTTTGGTAATGGAACCATACATATCTATTCTTCTATCTCGAAGGAACGGCCAGTTTTGACGGACATTTTCTTGCAAGTCCAAATCAACTTCGGCCATCAAAATTTCTTCTTGATCATGGGAGGCTTGGGCTAAAATTTCGCCTTGAGGCCCGCAGATAAAGGAAGAACCCCAAAATTCGATCCCAGCAGTATCGGGCAAGTATTTTTCCAATCCAATGCGGTTGGCGGCAGCTACATAAACTCCATTGGCAACTGCGTGACCTTTCATTACGTTCATCCAAGCACCGTGCTGTTTTTCACCATATTCTTCTTTTTCCTGAGGATGCCAGCCAATGGCAGTAGGGTAGAAGAGTACTTCTGCACCTTGAAGGGCAGTTAATCGAGCAGCTTCAGGATACCATTGATCCCAACAAATCAAGGTTCCTACTTTCCCTTTTTGGGTAGGAATGGTCTTGAAACCTAAATCCCCTGGAGTGAAATAGAACTTTTCATAAAAATGAGGGTCGTCCGGGATGTGCATTTTACGGTAAAGTCCAGCTTCCGAACCATCCGTATCAATAATATAGGCACTGTTGTGATACACACCTGCCATTCGTTTTTCAAAGAAAGGGACAATGATTACCACCCCTAATTCTTTGGCCAAAGCACTAAAAGCAGTAAAGGAAGTACTGTATAAGGGTTCTGCAAATGCAAAATTTTCGGTATCCTCACTCTGGCAGAAATAATGACTACTGTACAATTCGGGCAAGGAAATGATCTCCGCTCCTTGTGATGCTGCTTTTCGCACCCAACTTATGCACTTTTCTAGATTGTTTTCTGGTGTATTGTTCAGATTCAGTTGAATTACCGAAATGGTGTATTTTTTCTTTGCCATCGTATTTTAAAAACTCATATTTACTAATGTAAAGATACTTGTAATGCTTTAAATCTGCCTATCTTTTGTCATATGGAATGTAATTTTCCCATTCCCATGGTGTGTAAACGTCATTCATTACAACTTCCAATATTTTCTTAAAGATGCTATTGCCCTTTTCGAAATTGGTCATGATCATGACGCCTTTTCCTGTTTCTGGAAACAACACTGAATGATGTACAAATCCACTTCCATGTCCTTCTTTAAAAACCGCTTTTCCATAAGGGGTTTCAAAATAGCCCCAGCCCAAACCGTAACCTAAATTAATGTCGTCATATTTATTGGTGGAAATATTGGCCTTCTCACCAAATTGCTTTTCGGTTCTAATTTTAATATGTGGGCTAAAAATCTCGTTATACGATGCTTCAGAAATCAATTTTTGATGGAGGACCGCCGTTAAGAATTTCGTATAATCTTCCGAAGTTGTTTCTAAAGTGCCGCCGCCCCTAGGTTCATTATCCTTATCTTTTTTTAAAGATTCACCATTTTCATCATGGCCGAGGGCGTAATCATTTTCAAATTTTGATTTCCATTCGTAGGCTGAATTCTGCATACCCAACGGCTTAAAGATGTATTCCTGAGCGAGTTCCTCCAATCCCTTCCCAGTTAACCTTTCCAAAACCACCTGAAGATAAATAAAGCCTTCACCGCTATATCCAAATTTTGTTCCTGGTTCCCAATGTACCCTTAGTTTGTAATCCTCCTCAAACCATCTATAATTTTTAAAACCCGTTGTGTGGTCCAAACACATTCTTGCGGTTATTTTGTGATAGAGGGAATCCTCCTTTAAACTTGAAAAATCATCGTGCCAATTTGTTTTAGGCTCGTATTCATACATTTTTTTGGGCAAATAGGATTCCAAGGGGGTATCCAAATCAATCACTCCATTTTCCACCAATTCCATTACCAAAACTCCAAAAACGGCCTTACTAAAAGACGCTCCATACATGTTAGTGGAATCGGTCAATGGAATTCTATTCGGGTAGTCCTTATATCCAAATTGCTTTTCATAAACGGGTTCATTATCGTTGAAAACCGTAATGGCTACACCGTGAATTTGGGCATCATCCATTAATTGGTTGATTTTTCGTGTAACGGAATCCTTTGTGATCAAAGAACCATCCAATCGTTCTATGGTTTCCAATTTTGGGCCCGAACAACTACCAAAGAAAATTATCCCGAATAGCAGCAATAAAGTAGGCAATTGGTTTTTTTTCAAACGTAAAAATGGTATGGAAAAAGGGTAGTAGCATTTATTTTTTTGCACTACATATATAATGTTGAATATGATTATGCCCACACAAATGGGTACAACGGAAATGAAGATAAAAAATCCCCATTTTTCAATTGTGAGCAAGCTCACAAAAGACAGCATGGCCAAAATCAATGCCGTAATTTGAAAGTTAATGACCTTTATGCCATGCTCGTTATAAATGGGATTGTCCTCTCTTTTGTGAATCCAAAGAAACAGAGGAATCAATACATTAAGTAGAGGCAAAAACAATCCGACCAAGGGTGTTGCGTGCATTAAAAGCAGCCATTTCTTTTTTACGGTTTCTTCCTTTGGGTCTGTCAACACCACCAAATCGTCTACTTCTATTTCGAGGGCAACCGCCAATAATTTAATGGTATTGAGGTGGGGGGAAACCTCTTCTTTTTCTATTCGCTGAATGGTTCGAACGGTAACATTGGTTCGATGTGCAAGTTCTTCTTGGGAATATCCCTTGATTTTTCTTTGGTATTTGAGTCGTTCTCCTATGGATGCATTGTTCATAATCTATGGCTTTAAATTCACGAACAAAGTTATCCTCCGCATATAGACAGCACCACGACATTTGCATGTCACCTTTATGTCTTCATCAATAAAATGAGCCCTTAACGACATATTTTCAAGGTAAATTGGTTTTGCAGTTGAACTTAGCACTATAAATCTACAATACCTAGTAAGAACCAAAAAACCCAAGCTTAAGGCTTGGGTTTCGTTCGTATAATAGGGTGCAATTAAGAATAAACCTCATTCAAAAAAGCACTGATTGCCTTCGTTTTTCTTCCCAACACACTTTCCAAATCATCTGATTTTTGGTCGAACTCGCCATTGGCAATTCCCAAACTGAACATGGTCAACATGCCGATAATCTCTTCAGGTAATTGATAGGAAGCCATTGTTGTTTTAAATTCATCCACTTCTGGAGAAACATAGGCAATGGATTCGCCCAATGTTTCGGTCAATAATTTGGAAACCTCTTCGAAACTGGTCTGCTCACTACCGTTGAACTCCAATATTTGATTTTTATATTTGGATGGGTCAGCAAGAATATTGGCTTCAGCTTCCGCAAAGTCCTCACGAGGAACAAAAGATGTTTTTCCACTACCCGTTGGTAAATAAATAGTTTTGGATTGCAACAACTGTTCTTTTGCTCCTAAAAACATTGGAATAACCTCTGCATACAAATTGTGACGCAAAAGGGTGTAGGTCAATCCAGATTCCTTGATCCAATCCTCGGTTTTTACGTGGGCATCCACCACCACAAACAATGGGGCGTCTGACGATTCATCTTTACGAACGGTACTGGTATATAAAATGTGTTTTACTCCCGAAGCTTTTGCGGCTTCAACCACATTTTTGTGCTGTGGAATTCGTTTTGCGATATCGCTGGCTGACACAAAATAAAGGGTTTCAATTCCTTTAAAGGCTTCTTTTAAAGCCTCTGGACTGTCATAGTCTCCCAAACGAAGTTCAAATCCTTCAGCAGCCAAAGCTTTTGCTTTATCACTTTCTTTGTCCCTAACCAATACAGCAATGTTGCTTACATCAATTTTCTCTTTTAGAAATTTTGCGGTGGTGCTTCCAAGACCTCCTGTTGCACCGGTTATCAATATTTTAGCCATTTTATAATTTATTAAAGTTATTTAATTACTTTTGGTAAGTCAAAGGTAAATAGTAAGTTACTTTTCCACAAGAACAGACCTTTAAGTCTGCCACTTACCTTTAGGTAATTACTATTGAAAAAGAGATAGTTATGGAAAATAATGTGAAGAACTATGCAGATGAAGAACATTGTCCCGTACGAAATGTATTGGATAGGTTCGGAGATAAATGGTCAATGTTGGTTTTGATGTTATTGAGTGATATGGAAATGTTACGCTTTAATGAGATCCATAAATACATCGGAACCATATCCCAAAAAATGCTGACCGTTACCCTTAAAAAATTAGAAGTTGATGGGTTGGTAGTTCGCAAAGCGTATCCGGAAATCCCTCCACGAGTGGAATATTCGCTTACCGAAAGAGCAAAGACTTTGATGCCCATAATTCAGGAATTGGCGCAATGGGCCAATCAAAACATGGCCGATATTCAATACTCGAGAAGTAAAGCGGTCTAATTATTTTTTCTTGCCCATAAATCGGATAACGGAACCCATTCCGACATGGCCAACGCCTTCATTGAGTTGTACCGTTGTTTTTTTGAGCTCTATAATTTCAAAATTGGCAAAATCGGCTTGTATTTCCTCCAAGGAAAACAAATAATCCACATTATTTGGACCTCCTACTTTTGGGTTGACTTGTTTGTATTCCAAATGGTCTTTGCTAAAAGCCTCAAAAATGATGATACCGCCCTTTTTAAGGTAATTGTTCAATAATTTATGGTAGCCAGAACGAATGTTAGGAGGGAAGTGGGCATAAATCAAAGCAATAGCATCAAATTGTTCAGGTTGATATCCCAGTTCGTTTAATTCTCCAATTTGATAATCAAGGTCTACTTGATTTTTCGCTGCCAGTTTCAAAGTTTTTTTTCTCCCTTCTTCACTAATATCAAAAGCGGAGACTTGCCAACCCGATTTTGCTGCATACACCGCATTTCGACCTTCACCCTCCGCACCGAACAAAATGGTTCCAGGTTCCAATCCATCAAGTTTAGCTTTTAGGTACACGTTGGGCTGCGTACCATATGCATATGTCGCTTGTCCAAATCTTGTATTCCACATATTAAGCCAATCACTGCCCATACTTCTAGATTTTGGAACTAAAAATACATTGAAATAAAAAGCGCGACAAGATTAAACACTTTCGTAGACCACTCTTTCTGGTCGGGAAAACCAATCCAAATACATGGGTTGATGGATGGCTTCGATACGGTTTCGCCTAATTTTCATGGAAGGCGTCATTAAACCATTGTCCACAGTCCAATTTTCCTTCATGATCACGGCTTTTTCAATTTTCTCATGCTTTTTGAGGTGTGGGTTCAACTCATCTATTGAGTTTAAAATGGATTCGTTCAAACGCTCATTCCCTTTTGATCGTCCAGCTTCTGATGGAATAATTAAAACTATGGGCTGGGAAATTCCTGTTCCCACTACACAAATATGCTCCAAATCAGTGTTTTTGGACAATTCCAGTTCAATTAAGGAAGGGGTCACGTATTTTCCTTTGTCGGTTTTAAATTGGTCTTTTATTCGACCCACAATAGCCAAGTAACCATCATGGTCGAATTCACCTAGATCACCAGTTCTCAAAAAACCATCATCTGTAAACATTTCGGCAGTTTGATCAGGCGACTTATAATATCCGACCATTAATGCCTCGCTTTTGATCAATATTTCACCTTCAGCTGATAATTTTGAAGTAACTCCTGGTAAAGGTCTGCCCACAGTTCCAAATTTATTGGTTCCCGGCAAGTTGAAGTGGGATAGGATGCAGTCCTCCGTCATCCCATAACACTGATGAATTTCAACGCCAAGCTTTTTGTACCATTTTTGAAGACTTACGGCAATTGGCGCTGCTCCTGAAGCACAGAATTGTGCATCACCCAAACCCAACTTCTTTTTGATTTTATTCCTGACGAACTTATTAATAATTGGAATGGATAGCAGTTTGTCCAATTTCTTTTGGGGCATTTTGTTCAACACCCCTTCTTGAAATTTCTGCCAAATTCTGGGTACTGCAAAAAAGGTATTTGGCTGTACAGCGGCTAAATCTTCTGCAAATGTTTCCAAAGATTCAGGAAAACTTACCGTTCCACCACCATAAATGGCGCCCATTTCTAATCCAATGCGCTCGGCGATATGGGATAAGGGCAAATAAGAGAAAAACTTGGATTCATCCTTAAACTGCAATGATTTTATGCCGTTTTGTACCACTAAGTTAAATGATTTTACCTTGTGCATTACACCTTTGGGGTTACCAGTAGTTCCGGAGGTATACATAATGCTGATCAAATCCTCCGGATTTTGATCGTAGGGCTTTAAATCTGAAGCGTTGCCCACCAAATCTTCCCATGTAAACTCCTCTGAAATTCCATAGAGTGCCACGCCTATTTTGGGAATATCCGGGATACCTTTTTTCTGGGATTTATAATCATCCAGTTTTCCAATAATAATGGCCTTGCTTTCACTGTGCACCAATATTTCATGAATACTGTCCTTGTCCAAAGTTGGGTAAAGTGGAACTGAAATAAACCCCCCAAGCATCATGGCCAAATCGGCCATGAACCAATGGGCACAATTTTTTGATAATAGAGCTACATGGTCACCTTTTTTCAATCCCATTTTATGCAATGCAGATGCTATGCGAATAGCTTGGTCGTATGCATCTTTGCGGGTATATTCAATAAATTTTCGATGAATAGGCTGTCGTAAAAAAATATGCTTGGGATTCTTTTCCAGCCAAAAGAAAAATGCTTCCAGCGGAGTTTGAAAATTTTCCATTGTTTGGTTAATTATGTGTATATCAATATAATGAATTTATACGTTGCATGTATCCCTTCAAGATTGAACATTAACCCAAAACGAGTAGAAGAGGGGATTTAAAAGCATTAATGGGGCACTCCAATTCCATAAATATCGGAGAAAAATCTTGTAATCAATAGTGCTTTATTGATGAAGTAATAATCCCCATGCTCATTTATATAATCAAGTTTTTCCAGCCCTTTAAACTCCTTTTTTTCCAAAATAAGATTGGGACACCCTTGATTTTCCTCGCCGACAAGGTCCACAATTACTTTGCGAGGACGCTCAAAATCAATAAATGAAATGTCCAATTTTTCCTTTAACTCGGGATAATAGGTAAGAATTCCAAGTACCTGTGCGCAATACGGACAATAATACTTGGCATCCGCATCCATGTTTTTATCGAAAAAATCAGGTTTGAGAAGAAATAGATGTGCCATGATTTAAATTTTTAGCGACCAAAAAACTTGGGCCGGATAGAAGATGAATGTTAAAATAAACAATTAACTCCTATTAAATTACTGTTGGTTAGTAGAATAGGTGAAGTAATTGGCATTTAAGGTCGAAAACCTAGAATTTCCGTTATTTTGTAATCCAATTAAATTATGCACTTATGGAATCACCCAAATGGCAGACCGCCATGGAATTTGAGGATATTACCTATAAAAAATGTAACGGGGTGGCCCGTATCGCTTTTAACCGACCTGATGTTCGAAACGCATTTCGACCAAAAACTACTAGTGAACTGTACAAAGCATTTTATGACGCACAGGAAGACACTTCCATAGGTGTAGTGCTGCTTTCCGGTGAGGGACCTTCTTCCAAAGATGGAAAATGGGCCTTTTGTAGTGGGGGAGACCAAAAAGCACGTGGTCATAAAGGTTATGTGGGGGAGGACGGCTACCATCGTTTAAATATTCTAGAGGTACAACGCTTGATTCGTTTTATGCCCAAAGTGGTAATTGCCGTTGTTCCAGGATGGGCCGTTGGGGGAGGACATAGCCTACATGTGGTTTGTGATATGACCTTGGCCAGTAAAGAACATGCGATTTTTAAGCAAACCGATGCCGATGTAACCAGTTTTGATGGGGGATTCGGCTCTGCCTATTTGGCCAAAATGGTAGGGCAAAAAAAGGCACGTGAAATTTTCTTTTTGGGTAGAAACTATTCCGCTCAGGAAGCTTTTGAAATGGGCATGGTAAATGCCGTGATTCCACATGATGAATTGGAGGACACAGCCTACCAATGGGCTCAAGAAGTTTTGGCCAAATCGCCTACTTCCATTAAAATGTTGAAGTTCGCCATGAACCTAACAGATGACGGCATGGTGGGGCAACAAGTATTTGCTGGCGAAGCAACACGTTTGGCCTATATGACCGAAGAAGCAAAAGAGGGTAGAAATGCATTTTTGGAAAAACGTAAACCTGATTTTGGCAAGGATAAGTGGATTCCGTAGGTCAATGTCCAATTGACAATAAGCAATTTACAGTTTCAAAATAATTTTTTTAAAAAGCATCTAGATTTCTCGGATATGCTCGAAGTGAAAAAAAATATGTAAAGTTTTCACATTAAGATGTTATCCTGAGCGCAGTCGAAGGAGCATCGAGATGAGAGATGCCATGTGTAGAACGGTCTTAAATAGAAAAGAGTCTTGACCAAATGGCAAGACTCTTTTACGAGAACACTATATGAAAATGAAAAAATTACTTTCTGAATTAATTACATGGTAAATCTACTCCTGTAGTTTCTCAATTTGAAATTAATGTTGTGAAGTAGCGCCTGTTTGTTGTTATCCCTGTTAAAATGGAATAGGTAATGAAATACATCAGCCGTTTTGGATAAATAGGAGATGCTTCGATGCGGTTTGAATTACAATACATTATTCGGGTAATTCGGGACATTCCTTCCTTCGGCAGGCAAGCGCGTCACATCAAATAAAAATGCCTTAAATAGAAAAGAGTCTTGCCGTTTGGACAAGACTCTTTTACGAGAACACTATATGAAAATGAAAAAATTACTTTCTGATTTAATTACAATGTAAATCTACTCCTGTAGTTCCTCAAATTGAAATTATTGTTGTGAAGTAGCGCCTGTTTGTTGTTATCCCTGTTAAAATGAAATAGGTGTTATAAAATTTCATCCGATTAGGATACATATGGCAATCTTAGTTTTACTCTAATTGTCACAACGATTTAATATGAAAGTCTTGGTTCCTTGTTCTTGATTAGGTGCGTAAGATTATTCGCGGTATTCCTTCCTGAGGCAGGCAGGCGTGTCAAACAGTTTAAAACACCCCTAAATAGAAAAGAGCCCTGCCGCTGGGGTCAAGACTCTTTTACGAGAACACTATATGAAAATGAAAAAATTACTTTCTGATTTAATTACATAGTAAATGTAGTTTTAGAATTCCCGTAAATGAAATTATTGTTGTGAAGTGCCTTGTAAATGTGGTTTTATGTCCATTTTAATATATCAAGCCTATTATGGGACAGCATTCACAATGGCTGACAACACCTCGTTTATCTTAAAATAAGGGTCTTCGGCCAACCCTGTGCGGACTATCACCAAATCTTTGGATGGAATTACGAATACATACTGTCCTTCAAAACCATTGCAAGAAAAAAGGTCTTTGGGCACATCGGGATAAATCCCTTCTGCATTCAACCAAAAATGTGCCCCATAAGTTCCATTGGAGTGTAGGGTAGGTGTAGTTATATAATCCACCCATTCAGGGTTAAATAATTGCTCCCCGTTCCACATGCCTTTATCCAGATACAATTGACCAAAGCGTGCCCAATCGCGCGTACTGGCCCAGCTATAGGACGACCCCACATAATTTCCAGCGATATCCGCCTCCAATACCATGGAATACATCCCGATTTTATCCAAAAGAGCAGCATACGGGAAATCCAGATACTCCTGATGGCTCCTAAATTGTTGACGAAGTATCCCGGAAAGTAAATTCGAAGTACCAGATGAGTAGTTCCAAATTTCAGTGGGTTTGGCAATGGCTTTTTTATTTCGTTGAGCAACGGTCATATCGCTGTCCAAAAACAGCATGCGGGTCACATCCGAAATGCCTGTATAATCTTCTTCCCATGCCAGACCGCTTTGCATTCGAAGCAAATGGTTCAAAGTAATGTCTTTCCGCTCATCATCTTTCCATTCCGCAATTGGAGCAGGCCAATCCATTTCCAACTTCCCCTGACGCTCCATAACCCCATATAAGGTCGCAATAATACTTTTGGTCATGGACCAACCTAAAATAGGGGTATCCTTATCAAATCCGTTGATATACTTTTCGGCAATCAAATGTCCCTTATATAAAATAAGCAGTGTTCTTGTTTTTTGAATCTCAGGTTCCGCAAAAGCCAAAGCCATAGCCTTGTTGATTTGGCCCATATCCACCTCTGGTAAAATAGTATCCATTGGAGCTGCCTGACCATAGGGATAAGGAATGGTATCCAAAGGTTGGATTCTTTTGGGCCGCAGCGTCATTTTAGCAGGGTCATAATCATCATTAACAAGTACCGCTCCGAGACCATCCCGATAGACCGCTGTCCGTTTCATAAATCCATAAACTGTGGAAGATGCAGATTCTTCATTTTCATCTACTTCGGTAACAGCCAATTCCACCAAAGGGGCACTATTGTCATATTGATTCATGGAAGCGGCTGAACGATGTGCCACATAAACGCCTGAGGCCACATTTTTGGCTGCATAACCAGATATGATATTTAATTTGGGATAATTCAGGTAAACAACCACTCCAATCACGACGATGAGTAGTAGCAAAACACGTTTGAGTAGTTTCATGATTTAGGATCTATTTGTAACTTTCTGCAATAAATATAGTTAGATTCGATTGAATAGCCACACCCGTAAATTACTCTTAACCTTTAGCTGCATTGGCTTAATTTATTTGGGTTGTTCTCCAGAAAAAGATGCTGTTATACCCCCCAAAAAGTTTGAATGGATCGGACATGAAGTCACTGCCTCTGCCTATAATTCGGTATATTGGCAAACAGATACCATAAATCCCTCCGTGGCAGCATGGGGCGATACATTAAAACCCGGTATGAAAACCATCGCCGTTTCAAGGGATTTGATAAAGATGGGACTTACCCACAATACCATGGTTAAAATCGATACCTTTCCGGACACCTTTTATGTGAAGGATAAAATGCACTACCGCTGGAAAAACCGAATTGACATTTATATGGGAAAAGATGTTAAGAAAGCACGGGAGTGGGGCAGAAAAAAATTGATGATTTGCTATGCAATCCCAATAGATACCATAAAAACACCTTAGAATGAATAGAAAAGGAATTTTCCTGATCATGACCCTTATTATGGGAGCCTGCGCTTCCCAAAAAGAAATAGTGGATATTCCCCTAATTTTTGATGAGCAACGCGAAGAGCTTACCTTAGAATACCTTGCCAACAGATATAATTTGGTTCAGGACACCCCTGACATAACCCCAAAAATGGTGGTGCTACATTGGACGGTTATCCCCACTTTGGGTAAAACCTTTGAAGCTTTCAATCGTTCCACATTGCCCAATTGGAGGCCCGACTTGGTCAATGTGAGCGGACTTAATGTTTCTTCCCAATTTTTGGTGGATAGAGACGGCACCATTTATAGGTTGATGCCAGAAACAACCATGGCAAGGCACACCATTGGGTTGAACCACTGTGCCATTGGCATTGAAAATGTCGGTGGAACAGATGACTTGCCCTTGACCAAAAAACAATTAAAGTCCAATATTTATTTGGTAAAGTATCTAGCCTCCAAATATGATATTGAATATGTAATTGGACATCAAGAATATACCTTGTTCGAAGATCACCCTTTATGGTTGGAAGTGGATGAAGGTTACAGAACCGTTAAGGATGACCCAGGTATGGATTTTGTAAATAAAGTGCGAAATGCCACCAAAAAATTTAACTTTAAACCCGTTCCAACGAAATAATATCATGATCAAAAAGATATGGACATTGGTTATTGTTTTGATAGCCATTTCAGCACAAGCACAAGACGCCATCACTACCAAGCTTTACGATTCTTACGAGCAATACAAAGAGACTTCTTTGGGCAAACGAAGAATCAAACATTCCGATATTCAACCCTTGATTCAAGAATTAAAGGCTAATCCAAAGTTTGAAGTTCAAAAAGTAGGGGAGAGCATCGAGGGACGCGACCTGCATTTGATCAGTATTGGTGCCGGTAAAAAGAATATTTTTCTTTGGTCACAGATGCACGGCAATGAGCCTACGGCCACTCAGGCTATTTTTGACATCCTTCATTTTTTGGATGCCCCAGAATTTAAGGAGGAAAAAGAAGTGATTCTTTCCAATCTTAAACTACATTTTTTACCCATGCTCAATCCAGATGGGGCAGAGGTGTTTCAACGTAGAAATGCCTTGGGTGTTGACATCAACCGCGATGCTTTACGATTACAATCCCCAGAAAGTCAAGCTTTAAAAAGGATTAGGGATAGTTTGGATGCCGATTTTGGGTTTAACCTGCACGACCAAAGCACTTATTACAATGCTGAACTTACCGAAAAACCTGCGACCATATCTTATTTGGCCACGGCTTATAATTATGAAAAAGACATAAATGATGTCCGAGCCAATGCCATGAAAGTTATTGTGTACATGAACAACATCATTCAAAACTATGCACCAGGACAAGTGGGCCGATATAGTGATGATTTTGAACCTAGAGCGTTTGGCGACAATATAGCCAAATGGGGGACCAGTTTAATTTTGATAGAATCGGGAGGCTACCAAAACGACCCAGAGAAACAGGAGATTCGAAAACTCAATTTTGTATCCATAATTTCTGCATTGTATACCATTGCCAACGAATCTTTTAAAAGCATCCCGACAGAGGATTATGAAAAAATCCCGAAAAACGACCGCATGCTCTTTGATTTAAAGATCACCAATGCCAGCTATGAACTTTTGGGCAAAAAATACATTATCGACTTGGGAATATTCCGAAATGAGGTGGATCTTAAAGGTCACAACGATTTTTATTACCAATCCTCAGTAGCTGACCAAGGAGATCTATCCACCTATTATGGCTATGAAAACTTTGATGCAAGTGGATACACCATTGTTCAAGGTAAGATTGCAGAAACAGAAAATCTTTCCAACCCTATGGAATTGTTGCAAAATGGAATCGCTTTCGTGAAAACCCAATTACCTGAACAGAAGAAATTTACCGATTTGCCTGTACTACTCGTCAACAAAGATTTCAAATTGAATGAATTTAGACTCGGCCCTGGGGACAATCCTACGTTCTTTTTAAAGAAGGACGGAAAGTTCGCTTATGCCGTGATCAACGGATTTCTGATCGACCTCTCCAAACCACTCAAGGAACAAGAAACTGGCAATGGATTGATCGTACGTTAAAACAAACACACATAAAACAAACTAAATAAACATTGATTAATTATGAAGCAACTGATTACAATTGCATTGGCCTTTTTGGCATTTCAAGGCATTTATGCCCAAGAAACCATTGACCTGTTCAACGGTAAAAATTTGGATGGCTGGGTAAACCACGGAGAGGAAAAATGGTATGTAGAAAATGGGGAGCTCATTTGTGAAAGTGGTCCAAAGGCAGAGTATGGTTATTTATCCACCGAAGATTTCTACGGGGATTTTGAGTTGACTCTTGAATTTAAGCAAGAAGCTGATGGAAATAGCGGGGTTTTTATTCGTTCCACTTTTGATGGCACTAAAGTAAGTGGATGGCAAGTAGAAGTAGCTCCTCCAGGATTGCATACAGGAGGGATTTATGAATCTTACGGAAGGGGATGGTTAATTAAACCTGACCCAGAATTGGACAAAAACTTGAAAATGGGAGATTGGAATACGATGAAGATCAGGGCCGTTGACACAAAAATCACTTCCTGGCTCAATGGGGTGAAAATGGTTGAGTTAGACGACGAAAAAATTGGTGCCGGTAAAGGAGCCGTGGCATTACAAATCCATGATGGCGGCGGAATCAAAGTTAAATGGAGAAATATTAAAATAAAACCTATAACAGCTCAGTAAATCAATACACTAGAAGCTACAAAAAAAGTAGTATTGTCAACCTGAACTTGATTCAGGTTCTCATCATGAGGATACAATACATGTGAGATTCCGAAACAAGTTCGGAATGACATCTACTCAAAATAACATCATTACCAAATAAAAACCCCGCCAAATGAGCGGGGTTTTTTCAAGCTGTTTTTTTTCATTTACTTTTTAAGCGGGGTCACTTCAAAACTTCTAAATTCAACTGGGCCATGATCCCCTTGAATCATAAAAGAACCTGGCTCGCCTTCCTTGCTGTCCAAAGCTCCTCCAGTAATTCCGGGAATAGTAGCGTCAGAAATAATGGTTTTACCGTTTAGTTCAATCGTAACTCTATTTCCAATTAAAGTAATGTCATAGGTTTGCCATTCCCCTCCAGGTTTACCCGCATTTTGATTGGGTTCCAAAAAGCCGTACACACCTCCAATATAAATATCGGCAGGCTCCAAACCTTCACTGTCCACAATCTGAACTTCGTATCTACCTCTTAAATAGATGCCACTGTTGCTTCCTTTAGGAAAGCGAAATTCGGCATGCAATTTAAAGTCTTGGAACTTTTGGTCGGTAATAAAGTTGGAACCTGATTCTGGACTGGTCAAAATGCCATCCTTAACCATCCATTGGTTTTTCTCCCCATCTACGTGCCATCCAGATAAATCCTTTCCATTAAAAACCTTTATGGTTTTATCCCATTTCGGATCTTCGGTATAGGCCAATGTTGGAGCCTTTACACCTGTCCAATTCAAAACAGATCCGTCCGTATAGATCAGGGTTCCTTTTAATTTACCATCTGTCAATTCCCCATGAAAAATCATATCACTTCCTTTTGGCTCCCATTGATTGGGAATGCTAAAAGTGAATTTGTTTTCTCCAAAGGTTTTTACTTCGGAAATAGGTCTGGCACTACCAAAAGCAAAAACAAATCGTCCTAACAAGGTAGCATGGCCAGAATGTCTGATTTCTAACCAAGAAGGGGCGGTTTTGCCCATAAAATCCAGTTCCAAATCCCATCTGCCCTCCAAAGGACTGATGTTTTGGGCCTGAACATTAAAAATTGCTCCTAATAAAAGGGTAAAAATAAAAATCCGAATGGAGTTTAGTTTGGGTGTCATAGTTTTGTTTAGTTTAATTAAAATCGACGCCCAAGATAACGATTTATTAGCGTTACTCACATCCTCCCGTAAAGCCTTTGGCATTAAACTTGGTCTGTACCGCACCGTCGAGACCGCTGTGGTTTACCTGGATCACCAAGTTGTTTTCGCCACTACCATCCCTTTTAGGGGTACAGTATTCAAATAAGTAAAAACTGTTGGCCTGCTCGGAAACTCTTTCGGAAATATCGTTGAAGGTATTTTCCAATTCTTCCTTGTTGCTGGCAAACACGCTGGCTGTTTTACCGATTTCCGATAACACTTCGGTATCAATTTCAGCCCCTAGACCAATGGTAAAGTAAGAAATGTTTCTATCTGCCTCATCAACCGCTTTTAGCGCATCCGATTCTCTATAACGTGAAGCTTGGTCCGTTCCATCAGTAAAAAGAACGATGGAAGCTGCTCCAATGGCATCAACACTATCATCCAATAAGTCTTCGGCTATGTTGGTAGATTTTATTACCGCTCCATATAAATCGGTGGAAGGGTCGTTGCTAATATCAGCTGTAATCCCATCTACTGCAGCTGTTAATTCTGCAGAAGAGGAGGTAAGGGGGTTCAATAAATGAAGTTCATCCTCTCCATCGAACCAATAAATGGCCATTTTAAAGGATTCCGTTGCTGGGGATGGCATCACATTATTGATAAAACTGGTGGATGCCGCTTTCAATTCACTCAAGCTGCTTTGAAGCACACTGTTGCTCAAATCGAGTACCAAAAGCGTATTGTTGTTGAACACTTGGGTATTGGGCGAAATACGTGCAAAGGATTCCGAAGAGGAAATCAAATTGAAACAATCGTCGTTTCTTCCTTGTTCGTAAATAGTGAACTCATCTGCCAATAACCCAGAAACCGGATTGCCCATTAAATCGGAAACCTTAAAAAGGATAGACACTTTTCCTGGCAGCGTAGTGAACTCATCCTGAATGGACAGCAAAAGTTCGTTTTCCCCGAATCCCAAGCAATCGTCCGGCTCTTCGCCAAGACCCAATTCGCTGTTGTTGATGTCAAACTTTACATCGTCATCGGAATTACCACAAGAAGAAATTATAAGTGCAAATGCAAAAAAGAGGATATACTGAAATAGGTTTTTCATTTTCAAATAAAGTTGAGGTTCTGCATGCAGAACGTTCAAAATTATAGAAAAGTATGTACGGCGAAAGGAAATCAATTAAAGAAAAGTTAAAATAAATCTCCCCTTGTTAAAAAGACAACACTGTGTTCGATTTTTAATAATTTCACTCACTTAAAATAAGACCTACCAGCCTATCTAACCAAAATTCAAACAAAACAAAAACTAATAGGTTGATTTTATGACAGTTCTTTTATATGGTGAAGCCAAAGACATAGTGGGCACCCCATCGCTATCCATTCCGACTTCGAACATTTCGGGAAGAAAGATTCCAACGACAGTGGGAGATTTAAAAAATTTCCTGGAGCACACGTATCCAGGGCTCAAAAGTTTGCCTTCCGTGTTTTTTGCGGTAAACCATAATTATGCCAAAGAAAACGAAAGCATAAATTCGTATGATGAAATTGCGATGATTCCATCGCCCAACTAATAACAGTACCATGCAACCGTCCGAACTTTATGGGTTAATCTTAGCTGGAGGCTCCAGTTCGCGTATGGGTTCGGACAAAGGTTTGCTAGAGTACCACCAAATGCCGCATCGGGAATATTTGCACCAACTTTTGGGTAAATTGTGTTCCAAGGTGTTTTTAAGTTTAAGGGAAGAGCAACAAACAGAAATTTCAGCAGGAATTGATTTTATTCTAGATCAAAACAAATATCAAGGGCCATTCAATGGGATTTTGAGCGCCCATGAAATCCATCCCAATGGGGCATGGCTGGTATTGGCCTGCGATTTGCCCTATATGGATGAAGTAACCTTGGAGCAATTGATTCAAAATAGGAATTCAGAAAAAGATGCAACAGCTTTTATTTCCAAAATAGGGGAGCCAGAACCTTTGGTCTGCATCTGGGAGCCGCATGGACTGGAAAAAGCAACGTCATTTTTGGCTGAAACCAATTCTTGCAGTCCCAAGCGATTTTTGAAAAATGCGCATGTTGAATTGGTTCTTCCCACAAATGAAAAAGCATTGCTGAACGTGAACACTTTGGATGAATTCAAAGCCATCCGAACTGGGAAGAACGATTAATTATTGGAGTGGGGACGTTTTTCAGCGTCTAGATTTCTAACCTCCAAATCTTGGAAGATTCCGCAGGAAATCTGTTTTTTGATTAAGGACTGGGATTTTTTCTTTTTGGCAAGTGCTTCAATTTCCTTATTTAAAAACTGCATGGTAAATGTTTTTTCAGAAAACGAAATTAGATTTATTTTATTTTGATATTCAGAAGATTAACCATTTTTAACGTTCATTTGGCTTTCCATATGCTCCAATACCGACATCCAATGCATTTTTAAAATAAGTGCCGCAGTGGGAATATTATCTTCTTCAATGGCTTCAACAATAGCATGGGTTTGCACCCCCATTTTTTGGAAGAAGGAATCCTCCTTAATGAAATCAAATTCATAAAAATGAAAGCGAAGTTTCAAATCCTGCAAAATTTGAAGCAAAACTTTATTGCTGCAATTTTGAATAAGATGGTTGTGGAATTTGAATCGTTTGTCCAGTCCTTCCGAAATTGAATCTGCATGCATCATCTGCGCTTGTAAACTTTTCAAACCTTCCACTTCTTCTTGATTGAAAGTTGATGCTTCCACGGCCATGACCTCCAATTGGGAAATGGTCTCTACAATATTTTTGGCCTCTTCCAAGGTCAATCTGGCAACCACAAAACCACGATTGGGGACTGCTTTTATAATCCTGGCGTGTTCCAATTGACTAAGTGCTTCACGGATAGGGGTAACACTTATTCCGGTAGAGCGGGATAACGCCGCCAAATTTATGGTTTTCCCGACTTCAAGCTCGCCTTGCCGAATTAGTCCCAACAACTGCTGTTTAATGCTATCGCGAAGTACCGAGGTGTTTGCCATAGCCCTAAAATACGATTTCAAGTTCAAGCTTCAAGTTCAAAAACATTGCAAAATCGTAAAATCCAATATTTCAACATTACACTTCATCGAATACTGCCCCCAAAAAACACTAAAATGTATGACCAATCGTTTGTAAAAAAATGACCCAAAAACTTTTACCAATGAGAAAACTTACACTACGACTTTACGCATTTGCCTTTATGGGCCTTGCTATACTTGCTTTTCAATCGTGTAGCGAAGATGCCATGCCCAATGAGGACGAAGCACTTTCCGCAACCGATTTGGAGGCCATTATGTCCACGGACGAAATTGCCGGCGTTGCCGATTTTGCCATCGCAGAACTTTATAACAGTAATACCGCCAAATCCGCATCCGCTGCCAAGGACGATTGCTATAGCGCGACCTATTCGGACAATGGGTTTGTTGCCACCTTTAACAATTGCGTGCTCAATGGCACTGAAAATGTAAACGGAACCGTAACCGTTACTTACGTGGCAGGTGGGGAGAATGCATCATTTACCGCAACTTATACCAATTTTTATGTTGGGACCTATAAAATTAACGGCACCAGAACCTATACCATTATCGGAAATTCGGATGCGAGTACCATTTCTTTATCTGTTGTAAGTGACATGTCCATTGAAATGGAAGACGGCACCATCATCTCTGAAAATGGCACAAAAACCCTGAGCATTACCTTTGGTGAGACTTTGGAAGATATTACCATTACATTGGGAGGAACATGGACAGTTGAAGTTGATGGAGACACCTACGAAGTGGAGATTTTGGAAGACCTTCAAGCAAACGCCTCTTGTGAATATGCAACCAGCGGAACTATGTTGGTTTCCAAGAATGGCTTGGCCGTAACCGTTGATTTCGGAAATGGGGAATGTGACAATGTTGCCACCTTAATATATCCGAACGGAGCTACACAGGAAATTACCTTGTAGATTTCCCATAAAATAAATGAGAAGAGCACCGGCAATTGTCGGTGCTTTTTTTATGTTGAGTTTGGCTATATTTAAAAAAATAAACACTCCATGATCAAAGAACTGGTTCAAGCTCAACAAATGTTTTTTGCTTCGCAACAAACAAAGGACGTGGCCTTCCGAAAGAAATACTTGAAAAAGTTAAGTGAGGAGATAACCGAACAGGAAGATGCCATTTGCGATGCGCTCTATGCCGATTTTAAAAAACCCAAATTTGAAAGTATGGCCACAGAGACCCAGTTTGTCTTGGCCGAACTCAACCATGCCATAAAAAAGATAGGGGAATGGAGCGAGCCCATTCGCGTTTCCAGTTCGTTGAGCAATTTTCCATCCCAGGATTGGATTCAGCCCGAACCCTATGGCAAAATATTGATCATTGCCCCTTGGAACTATCCTTTTCAATTGGTGATTGCACCTTTAATCGGGGCTTTGGCCGCTGGGAACACAGCTGTATTAAAACCTTCTGAATTGAGTCCGAACACCTCCAAAATCATTGTGGAAATCATACAAAAAGTGTTTCCTCAAGAATATGTTGCTGTGGTTGAGGGTGGAGTAGAGGTATCCACTTCATTATTGGCCGAAAAATGGGATTATATCTTCTTTACGGGAAGTACGCAGGTGGGCAAAATTGTCTACAAGAGTGCAGCAGAACATCTTACACCGGTAACCTTGGAATTGAGCGGGAAAAATCCTTGTGTGGTGGATGAAACCGCTAAAGCTCCACTGGCTGCCAAACGAATTGCCTGGGGAAAATTTATCAACGCAGGCCAAACCTGCATAGCTCCGGATTATATTTTGGTACATGCCTCTAAAAAGGAGGCATTGATAAACGAATTAAAAAAGTACATCACAGCGTTTTATGGTGAAAACTTAGAGCTGTCAAAAGATCTTGCCCGAATTGCAACCCCTAAACATTATGAAGGCCTAAAACAGAAACTTGAAGGGGAGTCTGTGCTCTTAGGAGGTTCCTATAATGACAAAGACCAATTTTTCGCCCCGACATTGGTTGATGAGCCAACCTTGGACAGTAAATTGATGGAGGACGAGATATTCGGTCCTATTTTACCCATTATTTCCTATGAAAATGTAAGTGAAATTCACGATGTGGTCTCTCGATATGAAAAACCTTTGGCGTTTTATGTGTTTTCACAAGACAAAGCATTTCAACAAAAATTGATGAACGATTATTCTTTTGGTGGAGGCACCATAAATGACACCGTAGTGCACATCAGCAATAAACAATTGCCTTTTGGAGGAGTGGGGGCATCTGGAATAGGGGGCTATCACGGAAAACATAGTTTTGACCTTTTTTCGCACCACAAATCGATCATAAAACATGCCACTTGGTTTGATGTTCCTTTGCGTTATGCACCTTATGGAATTTCTGATTATATAATGAGAAAAATAAAATATTTATTTTAAAATATTTTTCAATACATAATTTATTACCCAAAAAATTGAGCATTTGTGATTTTGATGTTTAAGAATAGTTAAACAATTGATTATTAAGACTTTTGATGTTACATTTAAAGGAATGCATCAAAACTTGACCTAATGAAAACCTATCACATTTCTGTTTTGCTCGATCTATCCAAGGATTCGGAAATTGTTCTGGCAAATGCTATCGGTTTGGCTAATGCTATTGGTGGTATTGTGGAAGTATTTCATGTAAAAAGCAGCCGATATTTTTATTAGGATGATATATCCTCAAAAGTTGATCTAGAGGTGTTGGTCTCCAAATTTTCGAATAAAGGCTCGTTGCCCATCAATTATACCCTAAAAAAGGGTACCGTAAAAAAGCAGGTGCTGACATATTTGACCAGTGAACAACCTGATTTTCTAGTGCTGGGGAAAAAGCGAAGGTTTTCAAGTCTCTTTGGACAAAGCATTACCGATTTGGTGATTAGGCAGACCGATCATACCAATATTTTACTATTGGGCCAAGACGATGAACTGTATAGCTTTAAAGAAATGAATCTTGGCATTTTTGGCGGAGGTATCAAAGAAAGTGGTCTGCAAATAATTAAAAATCTAAATCCAAAAGATGATAATCCTGTTCGTTTGTTTCATATTAAAAAAGACAAGATTTCTAAAGCAAAGAAATATTTGGGACAAAAAACCATTTCATTTGTTTTCAGCAAAGGTTCCAATGCCTTGGACAGCATGGTAAATTATGTGGCTAAAACTAATATCCAATTGTTGTGTGTTTCCAAGGATGAAGGAAAGCATATGTGGTTTAAAACAAGTCCAATAAAGGCTGTTATCCGTAAATCGAAGATTCCCTTAATGATTTTGGCATAGAAGTAGAATAGGATGGGTTTTCTGAAGGTTTGAAATAACCTATTTTACATAATGTAAATTATAGTACAAATGTCGTCATGTTGATTTTTAAGGGTTTCGCCATCCGTAAGCTATAATTTTCCATTATGTAAAATATCCCTCATGCGAGCGTCATAGATTGAAATTTTCAACGGGGTCATGAAACATTCACTAGCGGTCGGCTACGCCGCATCTTTGCATTTGTATCTATAATTTGTCGCTATGTAAAATAGCCGCTCGGCCAACAGCACATTGCTTTCATAAAAACTAAATGCCCTTGCATTTATTTTTATACGCAATTCTCAGCCACTTGGCCAGCGCCATTAAAAGCTTAGCTTTTCGTATGTATTGAAACCTTTGGTTTAATTGAAAATTTGGAGAAGAAAAATTTCAGTAAAATCTCGTCAGCTTGTCGCAAAAGCTTAAAATTTAGCGGAGCATAAATTTCTAAGCACTTGCTCAAATACCCCCCTAATTGAAACTTTTTTTTGGTTCTTAATATTATGTCAAATAGAATTTAATGCTCTTCCTGTAGTTTAATATCTCCACAGACTTCTTGTAAGATTTCACAAGGATCTACATCAATAGCCAATGCAATAAGATATAATTCATCTGCACGAAGTTTCGTGGATTCATTAGAACTCAATTGGCTCATTCGGGATTTACTTATCCCAGTCTTTCTGGAGACTTCTGCCTTATTTATCGACTTCTTTGCTAGATATAGACCTAGTTTGGTCATAAGTGTTTGATTTTTATCAACATAAATATAGATTATGTATACACTTGTATCAAATTTTGAATCAAATGTTTTGGTTTTGGATATTTATTCTATACTTTAGTATAGATAATCGAAACTATTGTGTAAAAAATATATATTCTATGAGTAGAAATGGATATACCAAGGCAGATTTAGAACAAATTGTCGGTGCTCAATTGGAGAATTTAAATGCGATGCATGATTTATTGGCAATAATGAAACTACAAAATGAGCTTATTACGAACGCCAATAAGAAACTGAAAGATGAAATTGAGGATTTTAAGAAAAAGATTAAACCTTACCCAACTGGTCACAGAAAAAAATCTTTATAGGGTTTCTATCTTTTGCCTTGATGCAAAAGAAACAAAAAATCAAGAAGAAAATATGCTTCCACGCACCCTTTGTGACTTGTAGCTTCGCTACTTGGGCGTTTCACGCCCCCACACAAAGCCCAGGGCAATGGCTCTTTGTGCCAAGTCACAAATTCACTCCCCTACTGGCCCGCATTTTCTTCATCCTCCTCATGCTCATTTTTTTTATTTGTTATGGTCACAGAACTAGATTCTAGTACATCTAACGCTTATATAGTCATAGTTTCTATATAATGTTCTACCCCATTTCCAATTGGTACTATATCTCTCTTCCCAAAGAAATCTTTGTACCTTTTATAAGTTGGGTCATTTTCTAAATTTTCTTTAGCTCTTAAAACGACTTCTATTTTGGCATCATGCCTTACCATTCTTGATAGCAATTGACGTAATTCAAAGTCCGCATATGGCAGTGAGTAACCAATAAAAACAATTTTATTAGCTTCGGATAATTCTACTCCTGCATTTTGCCAAATTAACTTCACTTGAAAATTATTTAAATCTTTCAAAAAAGTTGGCATAATTAGATTACTCTCCAAAGAATAACTTGTATCATTTCCCTTATAATTCTTGTTACAATGTCTACATTTCGAATTACCAAATCGTCTATAGTCAACAAGTTTGTTATTGAATTTTATATATAATCTTTGGCAATTAGTACATTGCAGCCAATTCATAGAACCATGAAGTTTTAGCAATTTAACGTTATACTTTCCTTCGCCTAATGCTTGTAATCCTGGTTTGATTTTAACATCATCTTCATCATATGAGCTTACGTGACAACAGTAATCCACTACTCCATCTATATCATTATTTTTATAATAAACGTTACGAATTGCATCATTTAGTGAGTTGTCTAAAAGTATATCCCAATTAGTTGATAAAATTGAAATTGTATCTCTTTTAATGTTCTCAACTCTTTTTTTAGCCTCGGCAACAATAATTTTGGCAAAATCATCTATGTAACCTTTGTTATTATGTCTATCCAGCCTTTCCTTAAGAGCAACAACAATCAAATTGTAAATATCTTCTCTTAAACTTTTTAAGTCTTTAGGCAAAATCCCTCTATAAGCCACATTGTCAATTATGCATCTGTCTAAAGGTGTGAAAATATCCTCTAGAGTTACTTGATAAAAGTTTTGTCTAGATATGTAAAGTTGATTTTCCAAAAACTCTTCAAATCTATTTAGTTTTTCAACTATTGTGTCTTGACGATCAAAATCTTGATTTCTTAAATTTATAATATCCTCCATTAATTCAAACTGAACAGGAGCTCCAGCAGGTTTCGAAAATCCTGCACCTAAAATAAACACTGTTTTCATAATTAATTTTATCTAGCCCAACCTAGAATTAGTAATTTATATATGTTTTTATCAATTGAAGACTGAATTAAGCTTTGTGTATCTAATCTTGATATTTCATATTCTCTAATTTCCTTATCTAAAGGCATATAATTAATAGCTTCTTTTTCCGCTTCGCTTTCCAAATATCTAAACATCTCATATTTATCTTTAGCAGTAAACCCAATAATCCCTTCTTCGAAATCCCCTTCGATTATTAATGCATTATTTTCATCATCTACTTCAGCTCTGTCCATTAAAAACTCTATCCATTTAATTGCTTCAACCTCCCAAATTTCAAATTCCACTTCCATTTCCAATCCTTCGTCTTCAGTCCAATTTTTGATAAGGTCAATGGTCTTATTTTTTGGTTCATTATCCTTATTGGTGATACGGGCAATATCAATAACTACTGGTACTTGAGCAGATAGGCCAGCCATTATGCATGTTCCCGTAGGTAAAATTGGCAGATACTCAAAAGAAACTTTGTCTAGATATGAAACAGTTCTTTCAATTGCCTTTATATCATTGTTATTAATAAGTCTGTGCAAGAAATAATTGTGAAGTTGGGAAACAATTGTTGGTGAGATATCAGATGGTCTTTGACTAGCTATAGTTAAAAAAACACCAAATTTTCTACCTTCTTTTATAATTTCTTCAAAGGTTTCAAGCCTATAATCTTTCCATTGCTCATTCTCTCTTATAGACTCTTTTGACAAAACATTGTGTGCTTCATCTATAATAATATTTAAATAATGCCCTTTCTCTTTGATTAATTTTTGTTTTTCATATAATTCTTTACAAATAATAAGAGGGAGTACTTTTTTTATTGCGTTGTCATTAATATTTTTTAATGATATAACAGTTAAAAATTTATCAAAGACAGTTTTTTCGTTTCTAATTTCAAGTAGTTTATCAAGTTCATCAAATCTTTTGTGCATTCTACTTATCATAGGAGATAAATGCTCTTTATTTGAATGACCAGTAATTATTTCTCTGTAATATTTTAGTATTATTTTTAAACGTATGAGGTTTATATTGGAATCCGTATACTCTATACTTTTTAATAAATCACGCAACGGAGCAAGAAAATAGGTTTCTATATTTTCTTGTTCATATTGCGGATATCTACTATTACCAAAACTTACATCTTTTGTATTGTCCCTATCTACAGTTATTGAATAGTAACTTCCTGTAATATTGTTACTACCCAATTCGGTTTCTATTAAACTTCTTATATCTCTAATTACATCTTTGTTTTCTATTGAGTTGAATAAATCAAAAAAGAAATCAATAAGAATTTTAGTTCCAAAATCTCTATCACTCTTTTTAAATAATTCTTGAATTATTTCTTGTTCAATAATTGTATCGATATTCGAAAAATCTAAAAGTATTTTACTCTTATATTTTAGAGACCGCTTTAAAAATGGGGTTTGAGTTTTTTCAGTTGCATCAAGAAGTATGCTTAAAATTTCAATATTTTCAATTGAATTTTTATCAATTGGGTATTTGTCACCACCTTCAGAAGATAGTTTTATAATTTTTTTATAATTCTGTGATATTATTACATTATCTTCTTTTTCATCATTTTCGATAATGTACTCACCGTTAAAATCTATTAGCAAGAATCTAGCCTTTTTAGAAAATTTTTGATTTTCTTTAAATTTTTCAAAAAGTGTTCTGTAAATGCGAGCTAAAGTATATGATTTACCGCTTCCCGTATTTCCAAAAATTCCTATGTGGCTTGCAAATAAGCTATTAATACCAACTCTAACTTTTTGCCCTTTTTCTAACGACAATCTTCCTAAATCAATTGGAACATCATTTTTCCCTATAAAATCATGTACGGCTTCAAATTCACTTTTTTCTAATAAATAACACTCATTGTCAATTAAAGGCATTTCCTTTATACCTCTTTCAAATCGCATCTCTTTAAAGAAACCTAAAAGACTGACTTTTAAAACTCTATTTACCTTTTGCTTATCGCTTTTATATTCTTTCTTACTGTAAACTAAATCCTCATTTATTAATTCTCCTTCAACTTTGCCTATAATGGAGATAAAACCTTTTATTATTTTAATATAACTACCAACTGAAACGTTTTTAATCAATTCTCCTTTGTAGAGCAAACTTGAACTATTTTTTGCCTTATCTACTTTTATCTTGATCTCTCTTCCTTCGACAGATATGACTTTGCCTATTCTGAAAATTGATTCTTTAATACTTAAATCTTCATTCATTGGTTATAAAGTTTCAAGTAGTTTTACAAAAATCTCATTATTAATTGTCTCAAAGTCATATTCACTTCCTTTTACAGGAGTTATAATTTCAATGTTATTATATTTTGGGTTTTCATTTCCTTTGAATAGATGTTTCTGCGTTTCCTTTCCAGATTTTTCAGTATGAGCCAAAACTTTAATTAATAAGGTTGGATTAGAATTAGCCGCACGAAGTAATATTTCTCGAACATGCTCATCGGCAAATGAAAATCCCATAGCAAAAAGTATGGTATTCTCTTTTTCTAGTTCGTTTGCAAAAATTCTCAGTAATTCATAATAATTTAGATTTAAAATTGTATTTCTAAACTTTTCCTTGGTTGGATTAACAATGGCAAGTTTATCATACGCTTTCAAAAAATTAGAAATCACAGATTTATGTTTTAAACCTTTAACTTTCGCCTCTAATTCAGCAAACCCTGTCTTCTTATCAATTTCAATAAGGTCACCTTTTTTAATCAATTTCCTGATTTTTTGTACTTCTTCAACTTCAAATAAATCAGAGTAAGAAATCGAATCTGAATCAGATTTCCACGTTAAAGAGCCATGTACCTTTAACAGATTAAATACTGGTAATTCTGTTGTGTTATCATAGTGCAAGCTTTTTTTAAAAAAAGACTTTTTAAAATTTGTTAGACTAAATATTGGATTGAATCTACCCGAAAAGCCATCATTAAATTCAACTTGTGTTTCCTCAATTGCTCTCTCAAAAAACACATCTATATTGGTAGTGAATAAATTAACTTGTTTATTAAGTAATGAGCTTTTTCTTCTATATAATATTGTATTAAATGTTTTTAAAAATAATTTATAGTGGTCTAAAACGGATTCCAGATTAGCGTCTGCAACTGAGTCAACTATCTTTATGTTTTTATAAATGACATTGTCAAAATATTCTATCAATATAGATGCTCTTATTATTTCTTTTTCTTTTACATCCAAAGTACCATTATTAGATAATTGGGTAAGTAATGTTTCAACATTATTGAGGGTACTTAAATATGGCATTGATAAGCCAGAGCCAATAAGAAAATTAATGTTACAATCTTGAATGGTTTCTTTTAAAATTTCTATATCCATAAACTTTATTATTTGACATAAGTTCTCACATGTAGTAAAACAGGGATTTCAAATAAAAGATTAATAAAATGATTCGTTAAAGGGGAGATTTTAAATATACTAAAATTTAACAAGTAATAGTTTACGGAAAAACATAAAGAAAGTAAGAATTAATATTCCATTCCATACACTTTCACCTCCCCTACTCCCTTCGACTTCGCTCAGGACAGGCCGCGGGTTCGGCAAAACAGTATTCCATTATATTTTTTAAAAGGAAATTTTTAGCTCAACTTTTCAGGGAATTTATGGAAGTAAGCTTTGCTTATACCTAAGCAAAGAAACATAACGAGAGAACATTATGATTCAATTTGGAAAACCATAATTTGACGTTATGTAAAATTGCTTTGGAAGTGTCGTTTTAATGGTAATATTCCTTACAACGGAATACTTTTATACAAAAAAACGCCCTACCAATCTGATAAGACGTTTTTGTGATTTCTGAAAACTGTATGCTTATAATATTTCCACCAATTCAAGGTCAAATACCAAATCCTGACCTGCCAAGGGATGGTTTCCGTCCAAGATAATATCCTCAGCTTCAACTTTAGCTACTCGAAACTGTTGCTGTTGTCCGTTTGCATTGGTACCGACCAACCCCATACCAACTTCAGGTTTTAAATCCTCTGGCAATTGGGATATCGATATTTTTTGAAAGAGATTTTCATTGACTTCACCATAGGCATCTTGTACATCTATGGTAATGGTTTTCTTTTCATTAACGGCCATATCAATCAAACCTTTCTCAAATCCAGGAATCAATTGTCCTTGACCCAAGGCCACTTCCAACGGTTCGCGTTGCAACGAACTGTCAAAAATCTGTCCATTGGTCAATTTGCCCGTGTAATGAACTTTTACCGTGTCGTTCTCTTTTACTGTACTCATAAATTTTGGTTTACATTTTTAAAATCAAAACGTTGCAAATATAAAGGGTATATACTGGTTGAAAGAATTAAGACTCCAAAGCTTTCCTTAAAATCCACCAAAAAAGAAACCAGTCCGTTTATTAGGACTGGTTTCATTTAAAGTTAATTTTAAAGAGCCTTAAACCCCTCCTTTTAAGACATCCTGCCATTTTTTAAGTTCCTCCCATTGACCAATTTCCGCCAATTTTGCTTGGGCCGGCCAAGTCAAGGTTTTACCTCGATGGGTTGTATACGCAGGTCCAGCATCTAAAATGATTTTCTCCAAAGTAGCCACATCGGTGTTGGATAGCTGGTTATAACTCTTAATCCCCTTGTTATTCAATAAACCTTCGATTTTAGGACCGATGCCCTCCACTTTGGTTAGATCGTCTTTGGATTGAACCACTGTGGAAGTCCCACCTCCACCAAAAATCTGTTTAAGGATCCATCCAAGGATCAGTCCGATGATAAAAGCGGCCAATAGCCATAATATCCAGGTCCAGAACACATCTGAACCATCACATGCGGTTGTATTTAGTTGTAATGCCATGATTTTATTTTTAAAAAGTTTAGTCGATTATTTTGATTTCAACACGTCGGTTAAGTCTTTTGTTCTCCTCCGAATCGTTGGGTTTCCATGGGTCGGCTTCGCCTTTTGTCTCAACGGCTATTTTTGATTCATCCACCCCAAGGCTTACCAAATGGTTTTTGTACTCCTGTGCACGTTTTAGACCCAAATCGAGGTTGTAGTCTTCTTCCCCATCCGTATCGGTATAGCCAGTGATAAGAATTGCATCGCCTGAAGTTTTGAGGAATGTGGCCAATTCATCGAAATAAGCCAAAGTGGCCGCATTGGTGATTTCTTCGTCGGAATCGAATTTGTAAAAGACTTTGGTATGATCAAGATGTTCTATAACATCGTCGCTACGGGTAACCCATTTATACCGTAGTTCATGAAGCATATTGGTTTTGCTGGCCTCACAATCCCCACCTGATCTGGCATCGACCAAAATGGTTTCGGGTGGAATCTCAGTGAACAAAAGTTTGACTTTTTCAGCCCTTGCCAAACCATCACTTTCCGTTTCACCGGAAAAATAAGGGCCAACCAATAACAATTGTTTTCCTGGAACTTTCCCCACAAGGATCTCGGCTTTCTTATCGGGCCAAAGATCGTTGGTAATGACTTCTCCCGAGCTACAGTCAAAAATCAATGGACCGTACTCAATTTCCACCACCTCTTCGGGGCAGCAGACTATTGTTTCCTTGTACCACCCCCAGCTATACCATGCCAGAAATAGAAAAAGAAGCAATAGAAAAATGGCTAGTGTTTTTTTCATTTTCCTATGTTTTTGATTATTAACTCCTTAAGGTAGTGATAAAAGGGATTTCTTAGTT
This sequence comes from Allomuricauda sp. NBRC 101325, assembly GCF_030268205.1. Lineage (GTDB taxonomy): Bacteria > Bacteroidota > Bacteroidia > Flavobacteriales > Flavobacteriaceae > Flagellimonas. The sequence continues at coordinate 1,072,472 of NZ_BSQF01000002.1, read as the reverse complement.
CGCGTATAGGATAAAAATTACAAAGATTTAATATCCATGGTTTTTTGGATTTCAAAATGTTCGGATTTTAACTTAAAAATTCACATAATCGGACAGTTTAAATCTTAATTTATTGGTGTCTCTATAATTCTTGATTCGAAGGTTCATTTTTGCCCTTTGGACATAGGTCCTTAAAACCCAAATTTTTATATCTTGTTAGCTTTAGTCATTTATAAATAACCTTAATGAAAAGAAACCAAACTTTATTGGTCATGGCCTTGTTCATGGGATTTTCGCAGCTTTTTGCACAAGAAGCCGATAGTACCAAGAAGGCGACCAAGGAGCTCCCATTGGAGCCCGAAAGAACAATTGCTTATAGCACAAAAGAGGGCACATGGTTGTCCTTGGATGTGAGTCCAGACGGTACGACCATCATTTTTGATATGATGGGCGATGTATACACTATTCCAATTACAGGTGGAAAAGCTACACAGATCACTGAAGGTATGGCCTACGATGTTCATCCTAGGTTCAGTCCCGATGGAAAATCCATTGTGTATATTTCTGATAAAAGTGGTTCCGACAACATTTGGACCATGGAATTGGATTCAAAGGAAACCAACCAAATCACGAAAGATAGTGACCAAAACTACTTTTCGGCAGATTGGAGTCCCGATGGGGATTACATTGTTGGCGCCCGTGGCAGAAGAAACATTAAGCTGCACATGTACCACAAAGATGGTGGTGGCGGAGCCCAGCTTATCGATAAGCCTGACAACTTAAAAGCCATTGATCCCATATTCGCTCCCGATGGTAAACTCATTTATTTTTCGCAGCGAAGAGGTGGTTGGAACTACAATGCGCAATTTCCACAGTACCAATTGGGTACCTACAACACCGAAGATGGTGAATTGGATGTAATTACCTCCAGATACGGTTCGGCATTTACCCCTACCCTTTCCCCAGACGGAAAATGGTTGGTGTATGGAAGCCGATTCGAAACCGAAACAGGTTTGGTATTGCGTAATTTGGAAAACGGTGATGAAAAATGGTTGGCCTATCCCATACAACGTGATGAACAAGAATCAATCGCGCCTTTAGGAGTTTTGCCTGCCATGGCATTTACTCCCGACAGTAAAAATTTAGTGGCCAGTTACGGTGGAAAAATTTATTCCATCAATATAGCTTCCAATTCGGCGACAGAAATTCCTTTTGAAGTAGATGTGAAATTGGAATTGGGACCACAGTTATCTTTTAAATATCCAATTGATGATGCCAAAGAGGCCTTTGTTACCCAAATCCGTGATGCAGTGCCTTCACCAGATGGCAGCAAATTGGCCTTTACCGCATTAAACAGGTTGTACGTTATGGATTTGCCCGATGGCACTCCTAAACGCTTGACAAAGAATGATTTTGTGGAAGCACAACCAGCCTGGTCTCCTGATGGCGAAAACATTGTATTTGCCACTTGGGAGACAGACGGAGGTTACCTATACAAGGTTAATGCCAGTGGACGCGGTAGAATTACGAAACTCACCGAAGAAGCTGCTGTTTACTCCAACCCTGCGTGGTCTTACAAAAGCGACCGTATTGTATTTACCAAAGGAACTGCGCAAGTTTACAGGGATGCCATTGGCCCAATTACAAGAGGTTCACAAGATGATTTGGCTTGGGTTCCTGCAGAAGGCGGAAAAGTAACCTTGATAGACAAATCCAAAGGTCGATCCATGCCACACTTTACCAAGGTGGATGACCGTATTTACTTAAGTAAAGAAAAAACCTTGCTTTCCATTAGATGGGATGGAACGGATGAAAAAGAACATCTGACCTTAAGTGGTATCACCACTTTTGGCTCTTCCATTTTGGATGTACATGATGCTGAAGGTGGACACGATTTATTGCCAAGTGCAGAGGCTGGACCTGAGGCCGAAGATAAATCTTCTTCCCCTTCCGAAATGAAAATTTCTCCTGATGGCACCACTGTTTTGGCACAAATCAACAACGATATTTATACGGTGACCCTTCCACGTTATGGAAAAACACCGAAAATTTCTGTTGCCAGTGCGGACAAAGCGGCTTTTCCAGCCAAAAAATTGACCGTTTTAGGAGGCGAGTTCCCGACTTGGGCCGGAAACAGCAAAGATGTGCATTGGTCTTTGGGTGCCAGTCATTTTATTTATAATCTTCCAGCTGCCCAGGCCTACGCGGATAGTGTCGCAACAGCTAAAAAAGAAGCAGCAAAGCTGAAAGAGGAAAAGAAGGATGATGAACACGATGAGGAAGAAAAAGACAAAAAAGAGGATAAGGATGAAGGATATATAGCCAAGGAGTTGAAGGTTAAGGTAAGCTTTACCAAAGACATGCCCGAAGGAACCATCCTTTTAAAAGGAGCCAGGATCATCACTATGAAAAATGATGAAGTGATTGAAAATGGTGATATTCTTATCGAAAACAACCGTATTAAAGCTGTCGGTGCCACAGGTACTTTGGAAGTTCCTAAAGGAACCATCGAAATTGATGCCACTGGCAAAACCATTACACCTGGATTTGTGGATACGCACGGGCACCTAAGACCCAACTGGGGCATCCATAAAAATCAAATCTGGATATATTCAGCGAATTTGGCCTATGGTGTAACAACAACCAGAGATCCACAAACTTCAACAACAGATGTATTGACCTATGCCGATATGGTAAAAGCTGGAATGATGCACGGACCACGTGTTTACAGTACTGGTCCTGGCGTTGGGTATTGGGCCTACAAACTTAAATCGCTGGAGCACACCAAAGATGTATTGAAACAGTACAGCGAATACTACGATACCAAAACCATTAAAATGTATTTGGTGGGGAACCGTCAAATGCGTCAGTGGGTGATCATGGCTGCCAAAGAATTAAAGTTGATGCCAACGACCGAAGGTGGTCTGGATTTTAAACTGAACATGACCCAATTGTTGGATGGCTACCCTGGCCATGAGCATTCGTTGCCCATTTATCCTATTTATAAGGATGTAGTGCAATCGATTGCCGAATCCAAAATGGCTGTGACCCCTACCCTTCTGGTATCCTATGGTGGGCCGTGGGCAGAAGAATTTTACTACTCCTCAGAAAACCCATACCACGATGCCAAATTGCAATACTTTACACCATACAAAGAATTGGCAGGTAAATCCCGTAGAAGAAGTGCTTGGTTTATGCCGGAAGAGCACGTATTCCCAAAACATGCCGAATTTATGAAGGATTTGGTAGAGGCTGGTGGACTTGCAGGTGTTGGTAGTCACGGGCAATTGCAAGGATTGGGATTCCATTGGGAGTTGTGGTCCGTGGCAAGCGGCGGTATGAAGAACATGGACGCATTAAAGGTAGCCACCATTATCGGAGCCGAGGATATTGGTCTCGATGGTGACATTGGAAGCATTGAAGCGGGTAAATTGGCCGATATCCTAATTATGGAGAAAAATCCATTGGAAGATCTTCGCAACACCAATACATTGACCCATGTCATCAAAAATGGAAAGGTGTATGATGCCAATACACTGGATGAAGTTGCTCCAGTTAAAAAAGAGGCCGAATCGTTCCATTGGCAAACCAAAAGACCTGAAGGAGTTCCAGGCATGAAGAAATAGATTATCTATTTTATAAAATAAAAGGCGCACCCATTGGTGCGCCTTTTTTATTCAAGCTTAAATTCTGGAACTACCAGATTTTTATACGTTCCTCTTCGGTTTTATAATTTTCGTCACCCGGTTGCAGATCAAAAGTTTCATAAAACGGAGTAAAGTTCATCAAAGGGCCGTTAACCCTCCAAATAGCTGGGGAATGTGAATTGGTGTTCACGTAATTTCTCATAAACTCATCCCTAGTTTTTACTCTCCAAATTCTCGCAATGGACATAAAAAAGCGTTCGTCGGGCGTATATCCATCAATCTTTACGGTGTCTTGCCCTTGTTGTGTTAATTTAAAGGCATCATAGGCAATGGCAATACCTCCATTGTCCGCCGTGTTTTCTCCAATGGTCATCGCTCCTTTCAGGTGGACCGTATCCAAAACCGTAAAAGAGCTGTATCTATCAATCAATTGTTGTGTTTTCCCTTTGAATTTTTCCAAATCCGATTCAGTCCACCAATTTTTAAGATTGCCCTCGCCATCATATTGCGAACCATTGTCATCAAAAGCATGGGTCAATTCATGACCGATCACCATACCTATTCCACCATAATTTACGGCATCATCCGCTGCCATATCAAAGTATGGAAATTGCAATATTCCTGCTGGGAATACAATTTCATTCAGTGAGGGATTGTAATAAGCTGTAACTGTTGAAGGCGTTGTGCCCCATTGATCCTTGTTGGGCGGCTTGTTCAAATATTGCACATTATAGGCATAGTTATTGGCTTGGAGAGCCACTACATTTTCAAAATATTGATCTCGTGCAATGTCCACATCATATTCACGCCAAACATCGGGGTAACCTATTTTTTTGGTAATGGCATACAGTTTTTCCTTGGCCTTGGTCTTGGTGCTATCGCTCATCCAATCCAATTGCGACATTCTATTTTCGAATGCTTTTTGAAGGTTGTTCACTAAATCCAAAACACGTTGTTTGGCCGCTTCATCAAAATAACGTTTCACATAAAGTTGTCCCAAGGCAAAACCTAACTGTCTGTCTACCTGCTGGGCCATAATTTGGGCCCTTGGTTGTTGCTGTGATTGACCCAATAACACTTTATTGTACTCAAACAAAGCATCCTCAAAAGGCACACTCAAATAACTCGAATAATTGGTTAAACTGTTGGCCTTTAAATACGTTTTCCAATCCGCCACTGGAACTGTAGACAAAAGTTCGTCCAACTTGTCGTAATAATCCGGCTGACGCACATTGATGGAATCAGCTTCCAATTCCAAATCTTTTAAAAGCATTTCCCATCCAATGTTGGGGTTGGAAGATGTAATATCGATTACCGCCAATTTGTTGTAGTTGGCTTGGATGTTCCTTCTTTCAATTCGGGTTTTATGGGCTTCGGCCAGTTGCTTTTCAATTTCATAGACCGTTTCAGCCTTTTCAGCTCCATTCTCAATTTCTGAAAGTTCAAATAATGTCGCTAAATAGGTTTTATAGGCATTTTGAATCTTTAACGTTGGTTCGTCCGTTTTAAAATAATAATCCCGATCGGGCAATCCCAAACCAGACTGACTGGCGTGCAAAATGTTCATTTGGCTGTTCTTGTTATCTGGAGCCACGCGAAGTCCCATAAAGGAATTGTTGCCTTTGGTGATCTGTTCAGTAACAAAAGTCATTACTTCCTTTATGGTTGAAATGCCATCAATTTCATCCAACAGGGGCTTTAAGGGTGCATAGCCTCTTTGGTTTAGGGTAGCGGTATCCATACCGGACGCAAAGAAGTCTCCCACTTTTTGTTCCACGGTACCTTTGGCATGTTCGGTAGCCGATACCTCTTCCAAAATGTTTTGAAGTAATTGTCGCTGGGGGATGTTCAAAAAGCTATAGGACCCCACACCTACTTGGTCGTCGGCAATTTTAATGGTATCGTACCATGTTTTGTTCACATGTTCGAAGAAATTGTCTCCTGGCTTAATGGATTCAGAAATTCCTGTAAATGCAATTTTTGAAGGTTTTTCTGGTTGTTCTTCTTGGCAGGAGACCAATAAAATAGCTGCAAGAGCTACGGTAAAAGCGTATTTCATAAGGTTGGTATATTTCCTCAAATATACCCAATATCAAATTGCCATATAAACGTTGAAAAACAAAAAATCGGTTGAAAAACAATATCTCCAACCGATTTTCTTAAAAATACCATTTCACTTTTACAAATCTATGGTCCCAACAACTTCATAAGCACGTGTTCCGTTGATTTGAACTTTTTCATATAGCACGTTGGCATATTCGTAATACAGATAACCATCAATTTCAACGCGTTCATAACCACTTGGAAGTTCATAGACTATAGCTCCTATTTCTGGTTCCACCACCTCGTACATATTTCCAACATGGATATAAAATATCCCTTGAAAAGTAAAGTAATTCGTATTGTTTACCCTAACGGTGCGATATCCCGATGGCAAAACTTGAATTCTCACTCCCGGTCTTGGCGTTGTTTGAACATACCTGCCCCCAGTATAGGTGTAATAATTGGTGTTGGAATAGTAATATTCGTTGTTTTCACTTTTTACCAAGGTCTTATTGGTTAAGGTTCGTTGAGCCTCCACCTTTTTTTGGGTAGTCTTGTAGGTTACCTTATCCTTGGACACCTTGTTCTGTACCTTGGTATTGGTAGTAGTTTTTGAACTACTGTTGGATACAGTTTGATTGCTTCTTCCCTTGTTGTTCGAAGTATTGCTCGTAGTTGTTGTTCTGGAACTACGTTGTTGGGCAAAGGTTTCTGCGGTAAAGCCGGTCAACATGATCAACAGCAAGCTTAATTTCAAGATATTTTTCATAATGCTAAGATTTAAGATTTCAACTTTGATTTAAATTCTCATGGAATTCAATATCAAATTTCAACCCATATCTTGCCAAAAAGCATTACAATAGACAAACATGGCGAACCAATCGGCAAACTTGAAATTACAATAGATGAACTTTGATTCATTAAAAAAAAATGTTTGCCCAATAAAAATCCGATTGGGAGGTTAACAGTTATTTTTTGGTAATTGGACTAAGAAATTTTCTTACAATTCATTAGATTGTTATTTTAGAAAAACATAACTATTACCAACTAACCAAATGCACAAACCAATTACCCTACTCCTACTAATTTTTGCTTTTTACACCTCCTTTAGTCAAGTATCGATTACCAAAGAACCCTCTTGGATCATAAATGAAGCGCATGACCCCAACGCGATTGCACCTGAAAATGGACTGTACGGCGGGGCACACGTACTTTTGTACACGGAACAGGTACATGTGGACCGCGAGGAAGCTTATATTAAAAATGTGGCAAAGGCTGTTGAATATAGTGGCATCCAAAATATCTCCAGTGTTGTTGCCGATTACGACCCAAGTTATCAGGAACTTAGGTTCCATCGCATCGATGTGATCAGAAATGGGGAAACCATCAATAGGTTGAACCAAAATGACATTCAAACTGCCAGACGTGAAACAAATGCCGAAAGTTACATTTATGATGGATCAATTTCCGCTTTTGTCAATATCCCAGATGTAAGGATTGGCGACATTGTTGTGTACAGCTATAGTGTTAAGGGGTTCAATCCCATTCAAAAGAATAAATTCTCCACAAGTTTTGTGTTGAATTCCACCCAACCCATAGATCGTATTTCGGCACATGTTTTTACGAAAAAACCACTGCATTATAAAATGCTCAATTCCGATATGGTTGCCGACCTCAAGGTAAATGGTGGAATAAACCATTACAAATGGGCACAAGAGAACGTTCCTGCACTATTAATGGAGGAACAGACACCGGCTTGGTACATTCAAAATGAAACGGTTTTGGTGACCCAATATGATTCATGGGACCAGGTAATCGATTGGGGGGAAAATATTTTCACTTTTAACGAACCCTTAAACCAGGAGCTGAAACAAACCATTTCCAAAATTGAGACCAATAACAAAAACGAGGGGGAACGCATTAAAGCGGCTTTGTCCTTTGTGCAAAACGAAGTTCGGTACCTTGCCATTTCTTCGGGTATTGGTGGGTACAAACCCAACCCTCCCAACAAGGTAATGGAGCAACGTTTTGGGGATTGTAAGGATAAAAGTGTTCTGTTTGCCACCATGCTCAACCACATGGGTATTGAGGCTTATCCAACCTTGGTAAATACAACCTTGAAACAGGAGTTGCCAAATCTTACTCCGTCCTCCAAAATATTTGATCACTGTATTGTTAAAGTGGTGGACAAAAACGGATCGACCCTTTGGTACGACCCCACGCTTACCGACCAAGGTGGCACCTATGCGAATACCTATATGCCCGATTATAGATATGGACTGGTCTTGGATCAAAATATGTCGGATTTGGATACCATTACCGATTTTCGGAGCAACATGATCGAAACATTTAGCACATTTACCCTTGAAAAAGGAGGTGTGGGCGCTGATTTAGAAGTTCGTACACATTACTACGAGGGTGAAGCTGATTTTATGCGTTCGGTATTTCGAAATAACAGCAAAGACCTCATTCAACAAGAATTGATGTCCTATTATTCGGATAATTACGGGAAAGTTTCCACATTGGCCCCACCCACCATTGAAGATGACACCCTGAAAAATGAATTCCTTTTATTGGAACGATATCATTTGGACTCTATTTGGAGCCCATCGATGGAGAACACCAACAACATGAATTTATCCATTTATCCAACGGGATTGATCTCCAATTTGAGCATGCCCACCCAATTACAACGTCTTACACCTTATGCCTTGAGTTTTCCATTTGTGCGCAAAGAACATATAAAAGTTAAACTGGCGGAACCGTTAAGGGTTCAACCTGAAAATGTGACCATTAATTCAGATTACTTTTATTACGATTTTACGTCCAAGTACAACGCTTCGGAAAAAATCATCGATTTGGATTATTATTTTAAACATCAGGAAGACCATGTGCCGGTATCTGGCTTTGATACCTATTATAAAGATATGGTCAAATTGGATCAAAATATAGGATACCTTATTTATACCAGTAAAAATAATGGTATCACAAGTTCATCCTATTCCTTTGGATATAGCATGGGGACTCTTTTGGGAATCGGCATCATAATAGCCATTCCTTTGGGATTGATAGCCTTGGTTATTATTCTTATTGTTCGTTATAATAAAAAGAAAGCTGCAAACGCATCTTAATTGGAATTGGAATCTCCTAAAGTTGAACCTCGGAATATGCCACTCGTTCAATGATTTCGGGAAAATTACTATCTATGCTACGTGAATACAAATCTCTTGAAACTGGATAGGCCTCCAATTCACCCTCCCAAAGATCATCTTGGATTATTTGCAGCACATCTGCTGCCGAATTCCCTTGATGCAACCACGAATCCACATCTTCATCCTTTAGGATGACAGGACGACGGCGTTCGGTTTTGGGCTCTTTATTATGAATTTTGTAAAATAGACTATCCTCTTCAGGCATGGCCTGTCGCGTTAAGACCGTAAATGTATTTCGGCCATCAGCATTGGTGGAATAAATTCCAGCCAAACAAATGGGATCGTTGTCTTTCCGATGAAAATAAAAAGGCACCTTAAAATCCTTGCCATTGACTTTTACATGGGTGTTATGGGGTTCAAAAAAACCATCAATGGGGATTACACATCTTTTGTGCATGGGTTGGTACCGCTGCGCATAATACCCGAACAGTTTTTCCGATTGCGCATTCAATCCACCAAAAGCTTTGGGGTGATTTTTAAAGTATTCCTGAAAATCTTGCTGTCTTTCATTGGCAGGCATTATGCCCCATTGTGCCGCCACCAATTTATTGGGGTCTTCTTGTGGAATCATCCACATTATGGGGTGCGACCATCCGTTGGCATGAAAATAAATCAAATCCAACTCCTCTTGGTTTTCTTCCAAAGGAATTGCATCAAAGATTTTTTTCAGCTCAGACGTTTTTTTGGTCTGGCGAGTGGAATAGCACATAATTGAGGTTGCTCTTCGTAAAAGAAATATTCGTGTTATTACTTATCGATAAGGTACAAAAAATGAAATCCCTTTTGCGGTGGGGTCTAATTCTTTTTTAAATACTTGCGTGGAATATCCTTGCCATTATCATAGCTCATGGCCCAAACCATATTGGCGATCCACCAACGTCCTTCGGAATAGACCAATTGATAACTGTTTACTCCCTTACCTGTTTCATTTTCGGAGTCCATCCCTTCAAAACTTTGAATCACTTGTGCCATACCATTGTATTCTTCCACTATGGCACCCATACCCGCTTCGTGGTAACCATTGGAATAATATTCGTCGGTAAGCGTTGCCAAAAATTCATCAAGGCCCATGGTCTCTTGCATAAATTCGCCGTCCTCTTGGCCCACCATGCTAAAATGTGCAGTCGGCAAAAACAAGGTTCGGAAGTAGGCCGTGTCTATCACTTGACCTTTTTCAATAGAAATTACACGCTGGGTTTCATTCACTAGTTCAGTCACATTTTGAAAAACAGAATTATCCTGAGCATAGCTCATTAAACTAAAACACATAAAATAAATCGCCCCAGTAATTTTCATTTTATGATCGTTTAATCCTTATTGTCCAATGCAGATAGAATAGCTTTCCCATAACCTTTGTCAAAGTTTACCAACAGTTTTTCCAAAGCATCAGCATTTACTTTATAATATTTTGAATGTTCTTTCCCTAACAAATCAGCATATTTCTGGAGTTTTGGTTTATCTCGTTTTAAAAAGGCAATTGTTCCTTTATAATACCAAATCCATTGCTCATCTGAAATATCGACCGCAGCCTTATCCATATAAAAAATGGCTTTTTCATAGTCATTTGCCATCGCATACATTTGTCCAATATGCCAATAATCAGCATGGGCATTACGGCTCGAATCCGATAATAATAAAAATAGAAGTTCACTGGCCGCTTCCAAATATTTTCCGTCGTCAGATAAAATTCTCCACTTTTCTGGGGCCTCATCAGTTATAATAACACTAGGATTGTTGGGGTGAGTTTTCTCTTGGGCATAAATGCCCACATACATTAATGAAAATATCGCCAACAAACCTTTCTTCATAATTTCTACATTTTACTTTTTAAAGAGGTTATCCCAACCCTTCGATAAGTTTTAAAGCCCTATCTATTTCTTCTTTAGAATTATAAATATGAACGGAATGTCGTAGCATTTCAGCACCCACTGAACGGGGTTGCAAACGCTCTTTTTCCCACATGTATTTTTGAAGTTCAGGTCCTGACATGCCCACCACGCCATAGGTGGTTATTCCTGCGGCCATATCTTCATTGGTGGAAGAGTAAAACGTAACATGTTTCATCTCCTTGAGGCCATCACGTAGGTATTTGCCCAGTTCTTTAACTCGACCCAACCATACATCATGTCCGATCGTGTTGAAGAAGTCCACGGCAGCATCATATCCTGCCATAAGGCCAGCATTTCCTGTTCCGTTCTGCATCAAACGGAAACCATGATCGTCTTGGTTGTCCCAATTATAACTTGCAATAGTGGTCCAGATATCGCCCACCACATCTTTATTAATATAAAGCAAACCACTTCCCGATGGGGCCAACAACCATTTGTGCAAACTGGAATAATAGGCATCGCAACCAATATCCTTTACATCCACAGGAACTTGACCTACGCATTGCGCACCGTCCAAAACAGAAAAAATACCACGTTTTTTAGCCTCGGCACAGATTTCTTTAACGGGCATTACCGTTCCAAATCCTGAAATAATATGAGGTACCGCAATCACTTTGGTCTTTGGGGTGACTTCCTTAAAAATAGCATCGACTATTTCCTGAGGGTCGTTCGCAGGTTCGGGCATGGTGGCTTGTTTGTACACACAGCCCTTACGTTTGGCCAATAATTGCCAAGCCCCAAATCCACCACCGTGTTCTTGGTTGGTATTGAGAAGTTCGTCCCCTTTTTTTAGATTGAGGCCCATGCCCACGTAATTCATTCCAAAAGTGGCATTTTGGGTCAGGGAGATTTCCTTAAAATCACAATTGATGATCTTGCCCAATTTGGTACGCAATTCCTCGTAGGGAAAATAGCCCGTCAACAAAACAGGACCAGAACCATTTTTATAGTCCACCGTAGCGGCATCCACATTCCAGTGCATCATGTGGTCGAACATTTTGTCGAGCACATAACCTGGGGTTGGGCCCATGGTTCCGTTGTTAAAATAGGTTTGCCCCTCCTTTAAAGGAAACTGTTTGCGCACCATTTGCCAATACGCCTCATCTTTTGGGGCATTGGTTTGTAAGGGTGCAATGGACCAGTCTTTTTTAGGGTCAAAGGATAGCAAGGGCAGCGACATCATCGCTGCTGCACCTTGTTTTAAGAATTTTCTACGTTGAGACATATTGGGTTATAAGGTTGGTTTGTTGCTAAAGTTAAAATAATCCTTTAAAAAAGCACATCAACCCCTACCCATTCTTTATTTGGCTACAATCATTCCCTTTAAGGACCATAATACGGCCAAAACATCTTTTTGTGTAGCTTCATCAATGCTGAGTTGGTCCAAGGCGCGCATAATGTCGTCCAGCACATGGTAATATTCCCCTGGGCTGATGTTCATTCCTTTATGCGCAGTTTCCATATCCATTCCAGTGTATGCAACATTGCCCCCACTCCCTGCGCTAAAAAATTCAACGGAATGTTCCTTTACTATTCTAAGTTTTTCGGGATGTTCCTTTAAAGGCAAAAATCGTGCGTTTACAGCAGGATTTTCCATGTGATTGTTTACTGCGGTGTCCACAATGGTCGAAATACCATCGGATCCGCCCAGACGTTCAAAAAGTGTGCGTTCCATTTTATGTTTGTTTAGGTTGTTACGTACCGAATCGTTCGTACAGTAGGAAGTGAACGATAATCAAAAAAAGTGCGGGGCGAGAATCACAATAAATAGAATAACTTATCTATCTATTTTTCAGTAAGTTACTAAAAATAAAATAAACCGATACAACCAGAGGTTTTAAACGAAAATCTACCTCTCGTTATAGCCTTTCCCTTTGTAAATATTGGGAATGCACTTTTCTATGCGGTTGATGCGGGTTTGGGATTGTTTGGCCTGCGAAATGTAAAGCATATACCCACGTTGACGCCCAGGGGTCAAGGCTTCAAATGCCATTTTAAAATCAGGATCTTCATCTAGTTTTTGTTGTAGTTCTTCTGGCATTTCATATTCGGAGGTTTCTTTCTTTTTGATCTTGAGTCCTGCCTTGTCCACATCTATGGCTTCAAAAATATAGGCTTTCAGTACATCTTCCAGCTTTACGATTTCATCCACACTGGTAAACCGCACTACCCTGCTCGCTTGGGAATTTTTCCCTGGCTTCATCAAAATGCCATGTTCATCCCGTAAAAGAGCTCCTTTAAAAAAGCTGAGCGTCGCACTTTCCTTAAAAGCGACCACCATGACCAAGGTATGTCCATTATGGGTGTAACAAGGCACGCTCCATTTCAATTCCTCATCCAGACCACAGTCCAAAACAATTCGTCTGAGGTATTTGAGTTCCTCCTGCCACGTATGCACCTTGCATTCAGGAGTACTGTACAGGGAGCAACGTCCACAGCCATCGGACAAATAATGGTCAATCTTCGGATTCATATCTTGTTTTGTCAATTTATAGGTGGCTTTTCAAAGAAAATGTAAATTCTTTGAACATTCGCTATAGGTTCACTGCTTTTTACTTCATTTACTTCAAGCAAACCCTTAAATTTAGGGAGCTAATTCAATACAATGAAAAATAAATTATTACCCCTACTGCTCCTTTTGGGAATTGTAGGTGTCTCGGCCCAGGACAAAATAATTGGGTTCAGTGAAAAAGCTTCGGAAGCTCAAACCCAACTCGAAGCTGAGTACGAAAAACAACTTTCCACTAAAAATTTGGACGAATGGATGAAACTCATGGTGGCAGAGCCACACTGGGTAGGTACCGAATATGGTGAAAAGAACGTAAAATGGATGGAAAAGCAGTTCAAATCGTGGGGCTACAAAACCCGAATTGACACCTACCAAGTGCTTTTCCCCTATCCAAAAGTAAGGGTACTGGAATTAACTGGCCCAACCAAATACACTGCTTCCTTGGAGGCCATTCCAGTGGAGGGTGACCCTTATACTGCCCAAGGTGACAAATTGTTGCCCAGCTACAACGCTTTCTCCACGGATGGAGACGTAGAGGCCGATTTGGTATTCGTGAACTACGGAATTCCAAGTGACTACGAAGAACTTGCCAAATTGGGCATCGACGTAAAAGGAAAGATCGTGATCGCCAAGTACCAAGGTTCTTGGAGGGGTATCAAACCAAAATTGGCTGCCGAAATGGGTGCTATCGGTTGTATCATCTATTCTGACCCTAAAGATGATGGGTATTACCAAGGCGATGTGTATCCAAAAGGGCCGTTTAAAAACAAAACAGGGGTGCAGCGTGGTTCTGTAATGGACATGCCATTGTACCCTGGTGATGTGTTGACCCCTGGTTATGCCGCTACCAAAGACGCAAAGCGTTTGGATCGAAAAGATGCACCTACCATCACTAAAATTCCAGTATTGCCAATTTCCTACGAAGATGCTCAGCCGTTGTTGGCTGCATTGGAGGGCCCTGTTGCGCCATCCAACTGGAGAGGTGGATTGCCAATTACCTATCATATTGGCCCTGGACCTGCCAAAGTGCACTTAAAATTGGAGTTTGACTGGCAATTGAAACCTGCCCACAACTTGATCGCTACTTTAGAGGGTGATGAGTTCCCAGATGAGTGGGTAATCCGTGGAAACCACCACGATGCTTGGGTACACGGTGCCAGCGACCCTGTGAGTGGTATGGTAGCCTTAATGGAAGAAGCCCGCGTAGTGGGTAAATTGGCCAAAGCTGGCAACAAACCAAAACGTACCTTGGTGTACTGTGCTTGGGATGCCGAAGAGCCAGGATTGATCGGTTCCACCGAATGGGTAGAGGACCATATCCCTGAATTGAAAGAAAAGGCCGTGGCCTACATCAACACCGATGGAAACAGCCGTGGGTATTTGGGTGCTGGAGGTTCCCACTCCCTACAAGCCATGGTGAGCCAAGTGGCCAATGTGGTTACCGACCCTCAAAAAGGAGTTTCCGTAGCGGAGCGTCGCAAAGCGGCCAACGTAATGCGCGATGGGGACAATTCGTTTAAACTGTCCGCATTGGGTTCAGGTTCGGATTATACCCCGTTTATCCAACACACAGGTATCGCCTCTTTGAACTTGGGCTACGGTGGTGAAGGTAGTGGCGGTGAATATCACACCATTTACGATACCTACTCCCACTACACCCGTTTTAAAGATCCTGGGTTTGCTTATGGCGTTGCTTTGGCAAATACTGCTGGACGTATTTCTTTACGTTTGGCGAATGCCGAGGTTTTACCGTTTGAACTGACCCAATGGCACAGCACTATCGAAACGTATTTGGGCGAAGTGATCAGCACTTTGGAAAAAATGCGTGCCGATGTGGAAAAACACAACAAATTGGTTAAAGCGGATACCTACGGATTGGTAATGGATCCCAAAAAACCGATTGCTCCAGCAAAAATGGAGGGCGAAGTACCTTATTTAGACTTCTCGCCCATTCAAAATGTGGTAGCGGAATTAAAGAAAAGTATCGAAACCTTTTCCAAGGCAGATGCATTGGCGCTGTCCCCAGCCAAAAAGGCACAACTGAACCAAGAGTTGATGGGCATGGAGCAAATTTTGTTGCAGGATAAAGGACTTCCCCGTAGAGATTGGTTCAAGCACCAGATCTATGCTCCTGGATTTTACACAGGGTATGGGGTAAAAACACTTCCAGGCGTGCGCGAGGCCATTGAACAGAAGGAATGGAAAGAAGCACAGGAACAAATTGGGGTATTGGCCACCACCCTAAAAGCTTTTGATGCGCAGGTACAAAAACTGAACAGCATTGTGCAGTAGATAGATTTCTCCTGAAAAGCCAAGACCGCCCCTACGAACAACGTTTGGGGCGTTTTTTTTATACCCAAATCGCATTTTTGTTTTTTTCACGGGCATGGACTACCTTTCCCCAACCCAAAACTTACAAACACCTACCATGAACGTACGGCTTACCAAAGAACAAAAGATAAAAGTGCTCAACTCTGCGGACATATATGCGATCATGCAACAGGTATTGCTGCGCGAAAACAAGATACGCCGCAACCAAGAACATTTTTGGGTAGTGGGGCTCAACCACAACAACAAAATACTGTTTGTGGAGCTTATTGGTCTGGGTGCCAGCAACCGCGTAAATGCCGACCCGCCCGATGTGTTCCGAATGGCGATTTACAAACTGGCCAGTAAACTGATCTTGGTGCACAACCACCCCAGCGGCTCGCACGAAGTTACCGATGCCGATATTACCTTTACCGACCACATGCTAAAAGTGGGGAAGCTCATAAAAGTGGAAGTGCTCGACCATTTGGTGATCACCGAAACCAACTACACCAGTTTTGCTGACCAAGGCGTAATGGACGAACTGCAAAAAAGTGGCCTTTTTGAAATTATGGGTCCCGAAAAGCAAGAACTGGAACAATTTAAGATCGAAACCGAGAAAAAGCGGGCCGAAAAAGAAAAAGCTTTGGATATTGCCAAGAAATTAAAGGCTCAAGGTGTAGATGATGAGATTATTAAAAATGCTACGGGGTTGAGTTTAAAGGTTATTGGGAACTTATAAATTATTAAGATTCAAGAATTTCTTTCAGTTCATTTAAACTATAACAAACTGGTATGCCTATTTTATTTGCCAATTCAATCTCTTTGTCAGCACCATTTGAGTCACCATTTATCCTAATTGCAATATCACAACATTTAAGAAATTCCGCATCAATGGCTAACCACTTTTCATAAGGCTGAGCTTTATTCATGTGAAGAAAATGAGTTAAATGAGGACAAAAAGGAGCATGACCTAGATCTATTATTTCATCAGCAATATCCATCGCTTTCTTAACATTGATTGCAACATCTCCTTTAGTATATGGTCCTGCTATAAATACTTTCTTCATACTCAATCTATAAGTTGATTAACAAAATAAAAAAATATCAAACTTAATACGTAGATATATTCCTAATATAATTATTGATGGTAAAAAGATAAATAATAGTCGTTTTATTAATACTACTTTAGTATGCTTTTTATCTTCTTTAAAGTCTTCCTTTAAAGCCCTAAATAGAACAAAAATTAATAGTATATAAAAATCAACTAAAAACACCTCATCAATTGAATTTATTTTATCATGTTCATTACTCATCAACCATAATAAAATAAAGCATAAAACTGCTTGATAGGCCCTAGCAAGGTATTGCTTCCAATTCAATTTGAATTTGAATTTTTCCGAATCAAAATCAAAGAGCTTGGAAACTACATCCCACACTATGTAAGTAACGACAATTATCAAAGACCAATCCAATTCAATTATCGCACTAATATCTAATTTCGAGAACTTATTTAAATAAGGTTTTTCTACGCCTTTAATTATAATGAAATAACAAATTACAAGAAATAAATCTAAAAGAAGTATGATAAAAGATTTCCCGAAATTTCCATTAAATACTTCAAAAGTCCCCTTGGATTTTGATCTATTCCATCCTACCCAACTACTAGCTATTATGTAAGTTCCTAAAAATAAGTGGCTAAAAACATATGGATGTTCCCAAATTATCAATCCAGAGCTGTAGAATTCTCCAATCTCAAATCCAACTTGCCCTATTGCTAGCGCAAATGCCATTCCAATAAAATCAATCCTTAGTTGTTGAGAGTTATTCATTTTAACCAGAAATAAGTTTCAAGCCCTCATTTACATGATTTAAGGAACAACTTTTAGGTAATTCAATTTCATCATCGAAAATAAATACTTCTTTACCTTTTTTAACCGTTTGAGCTGAATACTGCAAATCATATAAAAAATGTCTTCTTTCTTCATATAAATTTAGGATTTCAGGAACTCCGTCATAAGATAAAATCCAGCTATGAGTTATATCGTTTTGAATAATTTTAGCAATCCTCGCATGGTCACTATTTTTATAAGAATTCAAATACAAGCCACTTGCTTTATTATAGTATGGAGGATCTAAATATATGAGAGAATTTTGGTCAATATTTGGCAAATAATTCCCAATATAACTTTCTGCATCCATGTTAGTTACGAATATTTGATTTCCAAACATTGCAATAGATTCTATTCTACTAATTAGTTCATTTCTATTGAATCTTGCATCCATTTTATAATCACCTAATTGGCCAATTCCTCCAATTACTCCACCTTTTAAAACGCCCGACCTATTACATCTGTTCAAAAAGAAAGTAGTAAACCCTAACTCTAAGAGATCAACTTCAATATTGTTTTTAAGTATCTCTCTTCTCTTTTTCCATTCCTCAATGGTCATGGAGGCACTTAATATTTTGGAACAAAGTGCTTCTGTATGGTTTATTACTGAATACCAAAATGCATAAACACCTTTGTCAGAATCATTTAAGTGAACTTTTTTTACTTTTTTGGAAAGTAACAGTTCCATCGCAATACCAGCGCCACCAGCATACGGTTCTAAATAATTACCATCTATTTCATTTACTTCTAATAACTCCTGTATAAATGGGGATAGCCTCTGCTTTCCCCCTGGATACCTTAGTGGTGTTTTGAATCTACCCATAATTTTAATTCATTGCTTCTAAAAGTGGATAAATATTACTGAATAGAGTACAGACATCACCTTGCTGTACAGAGAAGTGTGGATTATGAACTAATTGGTTCATGGATGTTACTGAAAGTATTCTATTTGGAGCTGTAATTTCATTTAAAGCTCCATGAAGAACTTTGACCATACCCGTATTCTTCTTATCATTAGTCAAATGATTTGTCACAATAGTCAAAACAGACGCAAGCTTTTTTTCATTTCCATTTTTGTCTTGAATAGAAATTTTATTATCAGCACAATAAGCTTTAGCTGAAATTTCAAAAATACTTCTAAGCACAAAACAAAAAGCAATTGGATTATCCTTTATTGATAATTTTGATAATTCATTTTTGAGAGTTGTTACTTTTGGCCTATCACCTTTAGGAGTGAACTTTTTCAATAAATTCCGCACATGTCTTTGGGTATTAATTGCTGGTGATTTGGTTGGACTTTTAGGTTTATTATTCTTCTGGTTATTACTTGAATTAGAAGAATTTGAATCTTGATTGCTGTTTGAATTACTGTTTGAACTACCCGAATTAGTAGAATCAGTATTCTTGTCTTTATCATTACTTTCCTCCTCTTTTGTTGGTTCCGCTTTAAACCCATAATCTAAGGTAAAATCTTTGTTTTGATCTCGAATAACACTAAAACCAATATTTCCTAATCCAATATTTATTAAAACATCTTCTAATTTTTCTCTGTCATTAATTTTTGGATAATTTTCAATTAATTCCAATGAATTCTCAAATCCACATTTATGTGCCAATATTTTTAAAGAGGCATCCAAGACTGTTATGGGAAAATCACCTGACCACCTCTCCTTTTGTTGCCCAGTTAAATTTCCACCATTTTTAAGATATTTTTCCAATAAATCCAATCCTAATTCTGATTGTCCTTTTTCATCTCTATTATGTCTTGCTCTAGCAACCGATGACCAAGGGTCTCGACTTGCTTTTTCACCTTTACCATGAGTTAATGAAACTATTTTATTGACTTTGTCAATTTCATTCTCTTCAAATACCAAACAAGGAATCATAGTATTTTCCTTTTTCCATACTCCTGTTACCTTTTTAATTCTGTTTTTTATATCATCAGGTAAAGAAAACCCAGCTGTTGATATAACTCCATGAATTAGTTTTAGCGCGGCAATTCTTCTATTACCCTCTTTAACAGTTAAGCTTTTTGTTGTTTTAAATAAAATAATATTCTCTGTTTCAAGATAACCATCATCAAGAATACTTTCAATAACAGCAAAAAACCTATCAGGTTTAATAGCAATCATTACTTGGATTGCCTCTTCCTCTGTTTTTTGAGGCATCATTCTTAAATTACTTAAGTCAAGAGATATTTCATTGAAATTTACTTGTTGTGGTATTGGCATTTGGTATAATGTGTTTGATATAAATGGGGAAAGTATGCAGTGATAAAAGCGAAAATATTAAAATCCTTTTATAAATTATTACACGAAAACCTTATAAAATCTGGGGTTTTTCCATAATAAGGCAAAAAAAGCCCTTTAGGGCTTTCTCCAACATTCCAAAAAATCCAACAATCCAACCCTCCTTAAAAAGAAAGTATCCCTTGCACCCGCTTCAACAACTCGGCTGCCATTTCGGGCTTCAACCCATAATCCTGTAAGCTGTGCACAGGGTTTTTAAAACTCAGTTGGGTGGTGGTCTCATCCAGTTGGTGCAGTACCAGTTTTAGGGGAATATCGTTTATGGCCAAAGGATCGTTCGCCATGATCTCCGCAATATATTTCGGGTGAAAAAAGAGCAATTGCCGCAATGGAGCTATGCGCACCCCATGTTTGGCCACAATGGCCTGGGTGTCTATTTCGTGCAGGAGCAAAAAGTCGTGATCCACGATCCGTTTCTTTAATGCGCCGTACAGTTGCCCAAAGGGTACGGGCACGGTTTGGCGTATTACATGTGCTTTCATAGGTTGGGGTTAGGCCATGGCGGCGCGGGCAAAGCCCACCGTTTCGCGATAGGTTTTGGGCGAAATGTCCGCATTGTTCTTAAAAAATCGACTAAAGTAGTGCTCATCGTCATACCCAAGGTCATAGGCAATCTCCTTTACCGTTTTGTTGGTAAGGTACAGCTCGCGCTTGGCCTCTATAATGATCCGTTCGCTGATCAGGTTGGTCATGGTCTTGTTAAAATGGTTCTTGGTCATCTTGGCCAGCGCCTTTGGGCTTATGTTCAACAGATCGGCATACTCCCCAGCGGAGTGCATGGTCTTGTAATGCGTTTCTATCAGGTTTTTGAGCTTTTGCAGGATAAAGGGCTCCTTTTCTTCGGGCGTGCCCTCCAGGGCTTCGGGCTGTTGCTTGGCCTTGGCACGCGATGCCGTGATCAAGAATATTTTAAGGTAAGAGACCAACAACTCGTACTGCGCAAGTTCCGATTTTTGCACTTCGGCATACATCTGCTCCAGTACCAGTTCAAAACTTTGGCACATATCGTCGGTAACACAGAGCATGGGCGGACTGTAAATATTGTTGAACAGCACCCCATTACAGGCCACCTGTTCGTGGTGCTTGTGGATGCAGAAAAAATCGGGATGGAAATTCAACACCACGCCCTCCAACGGTTCATCCTCGGTAAACGCAAAAGGTTGATAGGGCGTTACGGCAATTAGGGTGTTTGGCGTAAACGTGTACTCCGAAAAGTCCACTTGGGCGGTACCCCTCCCCTTTTTTATCCATATCAAGGAATAGTAATTTAAACGGTGCGTGTCGCAAAACTGACAGCTGCTCTCAAATTCGGAGAGTTTAAAGGCCAGGTTTCCCGTTTGTTCGTCGATGAGCGTGTTGGTGTTGTAGATGTCCATATCAATGTTCAATAAACAATTGTCAATTATCAATGATCAGTTATCAGTGATCAGGAGTCAGTTTTCTGAAGTCTGAAGTCTGAAATCTGATATCTGACGTCTGACGTCTGACGTCTGAAATCAAAGTCTTCTCTCTGATTCGTTTATCTGCAGGTCGTTGATGCTGGCATAGCGTTTTTGCATAAGCCCTTGCTCGTTGAACTCCCAATTCTCGTTCCCATACGCGCGAATCCACGCTCCCTCTGCATTCTGGTATTCGTATTCAAACCGAACTGCAATCTTATTGTCGGTAAAGGCCCATAGTTCCTTTCTTAGTTTGTAATTTTTTTCTTTTTGCCACTTCTCGGTCAAAAAGGCAACCACTTCTTCGCGCCCGTTCACAAACTGGGAACGGTTACGCCATTCGGTGTCAATGGTGTACGCTTTGCTTACCTTTTCAGGGTCTTGGCTGTTCCAGGCATCTTCGGCCAATTGTACCTTGTCGCGAGCGGTTTCAGCCGTAAAAGGTGGAATGGGATATTTTATTTCTGTTTCCATGTTGGTGTTTTTTTGATTGAAAAAGGGCAGGACCATTACAATCCCACCCCTCTCAGATAATTAAAACTATTTGCTATTCTTCACTTTGGGCCAATTGGCATGTGCTGCCTTTTTAAGCTCCGTAGTGCGTTGTCCCCAATCCTCGTAGGTATTGAAAGGCTCCCCGTTGAACGGTCCGTTAAAGAACAGGTACAGTTTACCATCGATCACAGTATAGGTTTCTGGGTTGATAGGGAATTTGGCTTCCTTGGCACCCACACCCCAAGCACAGTACCCATCAAACTGAGGCAAATAACTGTTCGGAGATTTTTTAAAGGCACTTTGGTTCGCCTTGTTGGCAAAATAATAGGTAGCACCGTTGTGCTTTACCGCATAACTTTTGCTTCCGTGTGCCGCTTTTCCCGAAAAATAGGAAACCACATCGTACCCACCAATGGCAAGACCGTTATCGTCTACAGGTGGGGTTTGGGCTTGCGCGCTGATGGCGGCAAACAATACAATTCCGAAAAGGACTAGCTTTTTAATTGTTTTCATTGCTTTTGATTTTAAGATTATGGATTGATTACACTGTTGCCACTTCCACCACTGGGAAATCAATGTCGGTGTTGGCAGTATTGTTGAAATAATTCGTCAAGATGTTCAAGGCTACGTGCGCCACGATCTCTCCCACGGCACCATCGGTATAGCCTGCAGCTTTAACGGCTTCCACATCTTCGGAGGAAACGCGTCCGTTTTTGTTGATCAAGGTTTTGGCAAACTGAAGCGCTGCGGCCACCTTTGGGTCGGAGTTGATGCCCTCTCTTGCCGCTTGAAGCGTGTTGGTGTCGATACCTACCAATTTCTCGCCGATAAAGGAGTGCGCGGAAAGGCAATAATTACAGGCGTTGGACTCTGCAACGGACAAGGCCAACAATTCGCCCAATCTACCGCCCAAGGATCCTTTGCCCAAGGCTTCGCTCAAGTTTAAATACCCCTCCAAAACGGCCGAGGAGTTCCCCATGGTTCGCATCATGTTTGGTACCATGCCCAATTTGGCTTGGATACCGTCGAATAATTCTTTTGATCTTCCAGTGGCTACTTTAGGATCTAATGCTTGTAAACGTGTCATAACTTTCTGTTTTTTAATTCATAAATGGTTTGTCACTATTGACATTACAAAGGTGCGTTGATACCTGTTCGGATAAAATGGACAGATGCCGCAACTCCTTGGACGATTTTCCCCATTGCGTAATATCTTATTGATTATTAATAAATAAGAGGGTGTTTTCTAAGGAAGCGTTCGTCAACCTGAACTCGTTTCAGGTTCTCATCATTTTATAATCAATAGGATGAGATTCTGAAATAAACCTGTCTGCCGACAGACAGATTCAGAATGACGCATTTCGGCCTATCAACAAAAAAGAAAGGCCGAACCTATGGTTCGACCTCTCTTACTCAACTACAACATCACAAACACAGACGTTTATTTTTTCGGTTGCATTTTCAATTCTTTTACCAATTCTTGCGTAGTGAATACTTTGCTGGAAATCATTTTATAGTTGGTCTGGGCAGCTTGGTCGCCATCCAATCCAGGTAATTTGGCAGAAGCAGTGGCGTCACCTACAACAGCAACTTCAAAACCGTTCTCCACCAATTCCCTCATGTGCGATTCGGCACACAGGTTACCAGACATTCCTGCCAAGATCACTTTGTCCACCCCTTGTTTACGTAATTGTAGAGCCAAATCGTTGGATTCTGAACCAAATACTTTGTGGGGACTGGTCACCACTACCCTATCATTATTAATGTATTTTTTGTAGCGAGGCAACCAATCGGCACCTGAACCCTCAAATCCTTTTACGTTCAATTGGTCTCCACGGTCGAACATATTGATGTTGTGCATCAATTTTTCTAGGGTGCCCTCAAATTTCCACACGTGATCGTGCTCGTAGTAGTAGTGTGGGGAAACAAATACGGGAATGTTGTATTCTTCGCCCAATTTAAAAATGGTCTCCAAGTTCTCGATGGTGTTGTTTTCCTGAACGCTTTGTCCCACGGCACCCCAAGCCACTCCATCAGGACTAAGGAAATCGTTTTGTGGGTCGGTGATCACAATGGCGGTAGATCCATCAATGATAAAACCTGGTTCTGGCAATTGGGCATATACACCCGTTACGGTAATCATGAACAGTGTTAGTGTTCGCATCAAATTTTTCATGGTATTCTTTTTTAATTGATTAAACTTAATTTTTGATGGAACAAAGTTGCGGCAGTACCGCTTGGGAAAAAATGGACGAACTACGCCACTGAATGGACAATTTTTCTGGTTTAAGTTGAATCTAATGCATCAGTTAAAAGTGAAGAATAATCCTACGCCTTAATTGTATTCATCAATCCAGAACCCTTATCCATATATCCAAACCACCCATTGATCAATTGGGAAAAGAAAACTTGGAGAAAATGCGGTAGATTGGTAAAAAATAGGAAAATGACCACTTTAGAAACTATAAATACCTTACAGGTCACAAGTTTGGTAATTATTGCTTTTATCATTTATATGATAGGATGGTTGCACGGAGCACATTGGAGCAATAAAAACCGAACTGAACACTAGAAAGGTAAAATCGTCGTTTCCCAAATACCAAACCAACCTAAACCTACTTAACCATCTATTGGCACGATTCAAATATTAAAGCTGTTTTGGCTTTTTGCAGGGATGATCAGTTCATCGTTCGAATCGATGAACTCAAATGTGGAAAACTCCGCTATCTCTGCTGGCACAAAAGCAAGAGCATTTTTAACCTGCCCTGTTTGATACTAAGGGATGGGGTAATTGAGAAATCGGCCAGTGGAAATAAACTGGAATTTGTTTTTACCAACAAGGATTCACTTTATGTGATGGAATATCTTTTGCCGATTACGGAAGATGGGCGACCAAAGTTCTTTTTGGAAATTACCGATTACCGAAACAAAAAAAGTACCTGGAAAATGGAGGAAATCCCATTGCCCAGGTACCTTTTAAATATTTAACCTTGTAGCTTAACCTTTATAGGTAACTCTATAAATGGCATCGCCAAAATCATCTGAAATCAAAAGGGAGCCATCTTTCAAGAACAATAGATCCACAGGTCTACCGAAGGCTTCTTGGGCTTCATCGTCCAACCAACCATCAATAAACGGTTCGTAGCTTACTGCTTCTCCGTTCTCCAGTTTAACCAAAGTTATGCGGTAACCTGCCTTTTTGGAACGGTTCCAAGAGCCGTGCTCGGCCAAAAATGCGTGCCCTTGATAAGCTTCCGGGAACATTGGACCTTGTCCGAATTTTACCCCCAAAGCCGCAACGTGTGCACCTAAAGGCTGTACAGGTGGTACAAAATCGGAACAAGGACGTTGGTCACCAAATTCAGGATCGGGAATGGTCCCCCCATGACAGAATGGATAACCAAAATGCTGTCCAACTTCGGTCAATTTGTTCAACTCCCCTGGAGGAATGTCGTCTCCCATCATATCCCGACCATTATCGGTAAACCAAAGCTCTTTGGTTTCTGGGTGCCAAGTGAAACCAACCGTGTTTCGGACTCCATTGGCCACAATTTCGCGGTTGCTTCCATCGGGATCCATTCGGGTAATGGACGCATAACGTTTGTCCACAGTGGCGCTATCACAAATATTACAAGGGGCGCCTACAGGAACGTATAATTTGTCATCTGGACCAAAAGCGATGTATTTCCAGCCGTGGTGGAACTCAGTTGGGTAATCGTCATAGATCAATTCTGGTTCTTGTGGATTGTCCAATTGCGCTTCAATATTGTTGTATTTGAACAAACGGCTTACGGCTGCTACGTACAATGCACCATCTTTAAAGGCTACACCATTGGGCTGTTCCAAATCGGTTGCAATGGTATAGGTTTCGTCCACTTTGTAATCGCCATCGATATCTTTAACGGCATACACTTTACCTTCGTTTCGGGTTCCTACGAAAAGGGTTCCGTCCGCGCCCATCGCCATGGAACGCGCTCCATCCAAATCTTTGGCATAGACCGAAATGGAAAATCCTTCAGGAAGATTCAATCGTTTTAAAAGAATACTCAAGGAATCTGTTTCAACTTCTGTGGTCTCTTCAGCAGTTGCGTCATCTGCACTTTCCTTTTTTCCATTACAGGAAACAACAAAGGCCGTAACAGCGAGCACAAAAAGGGACCGCTTAAAAATTGGATTAATTTTCATTTTGTTAGATGAGTTATTTTGGTTTCTGAACCTATAAAACTATAATAAATTCATGGAACCTCTGCAGGATTTTACATCTTCTTCCTCCGTATTTATTCGGGTGTGTATTCGGAAAGATTCCCTTGATACCAAATATTGGTGCGCTGGGAACTGGCAACCATAAGTCTTGCAGATTGATTGGGGTAAATATTTGCAACCACTTGATAGGATTCCGCTCCTTCGGTAATATTAAATTTTACAGTATAGCCACTCCCTTTTTTAGCTGGCTCAAATGTCAAGTCTGTTGGTTCTCCATCAAACTTGATTCCTACTTTGTCCGAAGAATAGGTACCGCCCATACGTCTTTCCCCAAAAAAGGGAAGGTCTGCCTTCACTTTTCCATCCCACATCCGAAGATAGCCACCTGTGCCTGTGATGTCGATACGATTGGCCGTACTGCCTGGGGGCAACAAACCTGCATTTGCAATACTATTTAAACTTTGGGTGGCCATGGGTTGGGCCCAGGTCGCATTTATTTCAAACTGTTGGTTCGCTACCATTTTTTCAAAAGCAGCCAATTCTTCAGGGGTTGCACTTGTATTGGAAGTGGAAGCACAAGCGGCGAAGAAAAGAAACGATGCAATAAAACCAATTTTAAAGAACGCCCTCATAGTCTCATGTTTAGTCACTTACAATTTACGAAATCCCATGTGCATTCCTTTGGATTATAGCTTATATTTAACACACCAACTAAACAAACCACTATGTACAAATCATTAAGGCCATTGCTTTTGATAGCATTGTTCAGCTCCTTGCTAACGATTCAAGCTCAACAAAATACATCTTCAATTGCAAAACCGACCTACCAAGCCACACTTCTTGAACAAGACCTTCAAGTGGATGGCGATGTCATCAACGACCCTATTTGGCAAGCGGTTCCTGCGATAACCGATTTATTACAGATTCGCCCCAATTACGGGGCTCCCGTTTCCGAAAAAACCGAGGTACGTATTGCCTACACGGCGACAACTTTTTATGTTTCCGTGGTGTGTTATGATACCGATGCCAAAAATATTGTGGTGTCCGATTCGCGTAGGGATGCCGATTTGAATGACGAGGATAGCTTTCTTTTTATCATTGACACGTACCACGACCGACAGAATGGATTTTTGTTCGGCACCAATGCCCAAGGCATGGAATATGATGCACAAATTGATAACGAAGGAAAAGGAAATAATAATGCCAACCGTCAACAAGGTGGGGTAATCGGGGGAACCAATATTAATTGGGATGCCACTTGGAAAGTAAAATCTCAATTGGGAGATTACGGCTGGAGTGCTGAATTTGCCATTCCATTTAGATCATTGCGTTTTGCCCCTGGAGATAATAAAACATGGGGGCTGAATTTTCAACGAAACATCAGTAAGAATACCGAAACAGCGTATTGGACCTCTTTACCGCTTGGTTTTGACATGAAACGCCTATCACTCGCTGGAAATTTAGAAGGTTTGAACCTTAAAAACCCTGGCAACCTAAAATTGATTCCTTATGTATTGGGTCAATATGTAAATGATAAATCTGTAGATCCCAATGAAACTGACACCCATTTTGATGCAGGGATGGATGTAAAATACAGTGTCACGCCCAGTTTAACACTTGACTTAACCTATAACACGGATTTTGCCCAGGTGGAAGTAGATGACCAACAAGTAAACTTGGACAGGTTCAACCTGTTTTTTCCTGAGAAGAGGGCCTTTTTCTTGGAAAATGCAGGCCAATTCAGTGTGGGAAGCCCTGGAGAAGTGGATTTATTTTTTAGTAGACGTATTGGAATAAGTAATGATGGAAGTTTGGTTCCGATTATTGGTGGGGCTCGATTATCTGGTAAAGTGGGGCAAACCAATGTGGGCTTTTTGAGCATGTTCACCGACGATGTTGGCGATGCAGGAATAGAAAAGAACAATTTTACCGTGGCAAGGGTCAATCATAATGTTTCGGGAACTCGCTCTTCGGTTGGTGGAATTTTTATCAACCGTGCAGGTCTTGGGGATCTGGAAGATGATTACAACCGTGTTTTTGCCGTGGATGGCAAATGGGGTATAGGAAATAAGGCAGAAATCACAGGTTTTGTGGCCAAAAGTGTAACCCCCGGCATTGAGAAAAACGACCATGCCTTTAAATTAATGGGGAATTATGATTGGAGCGGTTGGCGCATGAATCTTGGGTACACCGAAGTGGGCGAAGGTTTTAATCCCGAGGTGGGGTTCTTGCAACGGACTGCCTTTAGAAAACCTGAAGCTTTGATATTTAAAACCCATCGATTTAAAAATGCCGGACAATTATTGGAGATTCGACCACACCTATCCTATCGAGGGTATTGGAACTTTGATGATCAACTAGTCACGAGTTTTATGCATGTAGACAACCATTGGGTTTTTAAAAGTGGATTGGAAATTCATACCGGAATCAATTTTACCGCAGAACAGGTTTTTGAAGATTTTACCATTTCCGATGTAACCGTTCCTGTTGGGTATTATAACAATGAGGAATTACAATTGGTCATCATTACCAACCCTAACAATGCCCTGTCCTTTAATACACGGACCATCATTGGTGGATACTTCAATGGACACCAAATTACCAACAGTGGTACGGCAAATTTTAGGATTGGGGATAAATTCAACAGCTCCTTGACCATGAGTCATAGCGATATTCAATTGGACACAGGAGATTTAACCGCATTAGTGGGTGGTCTTCGCCTTTCCTATTCCTTTACACCACGAATATTTGTGCAGAGTTTGATTCAGCGAAACAATGTATCGAACATCACTTCGGTAAATGCACGTTTTGGATGGCTTCAAAATGCAAATACAGGACTTTTTGTGGTGTTCAATGTGGTTAAGGATGATGATGTGCTCGATGCCTTGAACAATCAAACTTTGACCATTAAATACACGCACAGATTTGATTTGTTGAGATAAAAAGGAAATGCCACCTAACGTTTGAAACGTTCAAAAATGGCCAAGGTCTTTTTGGTGTTGATGAAGTAAACACCTGTCAGTAATACCACTGCCGCGAATACCGATTGTATGGTAATCTGTTCGTCCAGAAAGTACCATCCCAATATCAAGGCCACGATTGGATTGACATAGGTCGATGTTGCCACTTTTTCTGGAGAAACGGCCTTCAATAAAAAATTGAAGGAGGTAAATGCCAAAATACTACCGAATACAACCAATAGTATCATGGACAGTTGCACTTCGCCACTCCAAGTCGTGGGTAACGACCAGGATTCCCCAAAGGCCAAGCTCATCAGTGCCAAAATAATTCCCCCTGTGAACATTTGATAGCCTGTGTTTACAAAGTAATTGTTGGGCAGATCGGCCTTGGCCACAAACAGGCTTCCGTAGGCCCAGCTGATCAAACAGAAAAAAATCATGACCATACCCAAAACAGAACCTTCTTGTGCAATAATCTGTTTTTGGGATGCCAATAAATAAATCCCGATGATGCCCAAGGCAACTCCTATCACAGACATGGGTTGAATTTTCTTGCCTTGCAAAATGCGCATCAACAATAAAACAATCAACGGTTGTGCGGAAATCTCCAAAGCGGCAAAACCACTATCCACGTAACGTAATGCCCATACCACTACCCCATTTCCAAAACTTAAAAAAAGGATTCCTGCAATGATGGTGTTCCAAAGCTGTTTTTTGGTAATGGTCAATGGAATCTTCATAATCTTGGCCAGGGCAAAAATCAAAAGTCCCGCAGTGATAAATCGAATGGAGGCCAACATAAATGGGTCCAATTCTGTGACCGCAATTTTGTTCATCAAATAGGTAGATCCCCAGATGACGTAGATGGCAAAAAAAGCCAGAATGACTAAAGCTGAATTAGAGGATTTTGCCATTGCAAGACCAATTTAAAGTCCATGCAATATTACGGATGTTTATAGGAGAACAAACAATCCAAGTGGGAACTTTTTACAACTTTATTGGTACAAATTGTTCAAGGCTTCGGTTTGGGAGTGACCACACATTTCAACAATATAGGATGTGTACTGGTTCTCCAATTGTTTGAACCTATCCAAATGTTTTTGAATTTCCTTTTCACTCAAAGAAGAGATTCCGTGCTCGTCTTCTTCAAAAAGATGAATGATCTTGGATTGGTTACTTTCAAACAGCTTAAAATTTCTTTTCAATTCATACAACTTTTCAAAACCCAACGGACATTTGGGTTCATACTTGTATGATTTCAATTTCTCGAACAATCTTTCCACCAATCTATAATTGCGTTGCACCCGAACCAGCAGCTCTTGCTCTTTTGCCGTGTTTTTGGAGATAGCGTTGCTCATGGTGATTTTTATGTGAATTTAATTGATTGAATTTCTTAAAGTTAACCAATAAAATTGTAAAATCCATTTCATTTAACATGATTTAATACTGTGTTCATCAAAATTTAAAGCATAAAAAAAGCCCGATTTTCATCGGGCCTTATCCTTGATAGTAGAACAATTAATTTTTGGTTTGTTCGTACGCTTCTTGTTTTAATTCTTCACTGGCTATAATGGCCAACTCCACCCTACGGTTTTGGGATTTTCCTTCAGCCGTTTCATTACTGGCCTTAGGTTGCTCCTCTCCATACCATTTGGTGGTAAACCTTCCACTGGAAATACCTTTGCCCACCAAATAATTGGTAACAGATTGGGCACGTCTTTGGGAAAGTCCCATGTTGTACTCCGCCGCACCGTCGCTATCGGTATGTCCTTCTATCAAAATGTTGCTTTTTGGATATTCTTTAAAAATACCAGCCAATTTATCCAATGTGGTTGCTGACGTTCCTTTGATATCAGATTTGTTGGTATCGAAATATACACCGTTTTCTCCACTAAAGGTTACATTGATTCCTTCACCAACACGCTGTACTTCTGCTCCAGGAATTTCTTCTTCAATTTGTTCCGCTTGACGGTCCATTCGACTACCGATGTAACCACCGGCGGCACCACCAACAACAGCTCCGATAATGGCTCCAAGTGCTGTGTTGTTTCCGTCCCCGACATTATTACCTATAATTCCTCCAATAACGGCACCACTACCTGCTCCGATAGCACCACCTTTTTGGGCATTGTTGGCATTTTTGATGGCATCACAGCTCAATATTAAACTTACGGCCATTAAAGAGGCCATGCTTTTAACTATTTGATTTTTCATGAATTTTTATTTTTTTGAGAATTTGTAAACGATGGTCACCGGTTGACCATCGGCAGTTACGTTGGATTTTAGGGTCATGCTTTGTTCGGAAATGTTCACGACATTCAATCGGTAGCCATACCCTCCAGAAATGTCCTTTCGATTTTCATCGATAAACTTAAACTGAAGCTGACTTTGGTAGTTCTCGGAAGGCTCTACCACCGACCATCTGAAAAAACGGTCACCACCTTGGCAAAGCGAGCTTTGGCCTATGGTGTAACGACCTGTACTGTTGTTATCACGAAAGAACCACTCACTATCTTCAAAACAAATATCCTCGGCATCGTTAAAGATGACAGATTTGAAGTTACCAGAAGCGTTTTCGTAATATACGTCGTCT
The DNA here is from genome assembly GCF_030268205.1 of Allomuricauda sp. NBRC 101325. Taxonomy (GTDB): domain Bacteria; phylum Bacteroidota; class Bacteroidia; order Flavobacteriales; family Flavobacteriaceae; genus Flagellimonas. The sequence continues at coordinate 1,040,995 of NZ_BSQF01000002.1, read as the reverse complement.
AAGTTCCAAGTTCCGCTAAATAGGTTTCGCTGCGAGCGCGCAGACTTTGATACAGTGCAAGATGAGATTAAAATCACCATCAATGCCAATAAAAACAATGGTTTCTTGATCATAAGAATTAAGTTAATGTTCAATAAAATATACGATTTGGGTTACTTTAATAGTTGTTAAAGGTATGCAAAAGTGTTAAAAAATTAATATTCGAACAGGGCCACAAGTGCCAATTCAAATCTTTTTTGGGGTAGATATTCGCTTTCCAATGATTTCGCAAATGGTACGGGTGTTTCCAAGCTACCGACCCGTTTTACAGGAGCGTCCAAATACTGAAAACATTCTTCCATAACCATCGCCGAAATATCACTGGCAATGCCACCAAACAAGGTATCCTCCTGCAAAATAATGAGTTTACCTGTTTTTTTTACGGATGCAAAAATTGCATCGGAGTCCAAAGGTTGAAGTGAACGTAAATCTAATACATCTGCCTGAATTTCTGGGTGTTTTTCTAAAATTTCCAAGACCCAGTGAACCCCTGCTCCATAAGATACCACGGTCAGGTCGTTTCCTTCCCTCAATAAACTGGCTTTTCCCAAGGGTAAGGTATAGTAATCCATAGGTACTTCTCCCCTTACGCTGCGGTACAATCCTTTGTGTTCAAAGAACAAAACGGGATTGGGGTCGTTAATTGCGGTGTTCAATAATCCTTTGGCATCATACGGAAATGCAGGATACACTACTTTAAGCCCGGGGGTTTTGGTAAACCATGCCTCATTGGTCTGGGAATGAAAGGGTCCAGCACCAACTCCACCTCCACAGGGCATTCGAATTACCACATCCGCTTTTTCATTCCAGCGGTAATGTACTTTGGCCAAATAGTTCACAATGGGATTAAACCCAGAGCTCACAAAATCCGCAAACTGCATTTCAACAACGGCCTTCATTCCATTAATGCTCAATCCCATTGCCGCAGAAACAATCCCAGATTCGCAAATGGGCGTGTTCCGTACCCTACTCTTACCAAATTTGGGTACAAAACCTTCTGTGATTTTAAACACCCCGCCATATTCCGCCACATCTTGCCCCATGATTATAAGTTCGTTGTGTTTGTACATGGATTGCTCCAATCCTTGGGAAATGGCATCAATAAATCGAATCTCTTCTTTTGAATTTGATTCAGGGTTTATTTGTTGATATTGTGCATCTTGGTATACCTCATTTAACTCTTTGCTTTCATTAAATTCAACCGCTTCTTCATCAAATGCCAACTGCAAGTTATCGTTGATTTCTTGGGATATATCTTCCTTGAACTTTTCAATCCTTTCTTCTGTCAATACGCCTTCCTTCAACAAAAAAGCTTCGTAATTCGAAATAGGGTCTTTTTCTGCCCAAGTCTTCATTAACTTTTCCGGAACGTATTTGGTGCCACTCGCCTCTTCATGCCCTCGCATGCGAAAGGTCTTAAATTCCAATAGCACAGGTCTAGGTCTTTTACGAATCGCTTTACAGAGTTCATCCACTTTGGAATAGACCTCCAAAATATTATTACCATCAATTATTCGAGATTCGATGCCATATCCTTTGGCACGGTCTGCCAAATGTTCGCAATTGTATTGCTCATTGGTGGGTGTGGATAATCCATAGCCATTATTTTCAATGCAAAAAAGTACCGGCAAGTTCCAAACCGAGGCAATATTCAACGCTTCGTGAAAATCCCCTTCGCTAGTCGCCCCCTCACCTGTAAAAACAGCAGTAACTTTTCGTTTTCTTCGGAGCATATCCGCCAAAGCAATACCGTCGGCCACCCCTAATTGTGGTCCTAAATGGGAAATCATCCCAACAATTTTATATTCTTGGGTTCCGAAATGAAAACTGCGGTCCCTTCCTTGGGTAAAGCCACTTTGTTTTCCTTGCCATTGCGCAAAAAGTCGGTTCAAGGGAATATTTCTGGAAGTAAAAACACCAAGGTTCCGGTGCATGGGCAACACATATTCAGTTTCCTTCAAAGCCATGGTCACACCCACCGAGATTGCCTCTTGCCCTATGCCACTGAACCACTTCGAAATCTTACCCTGACGCAGCAAAATCAACATCTTTTCCTCTATCATTCTGGGCTTGAGCATTCCCAAATAAAGATCTATCAAATTTTGATTGTCCAGGTCACCTATATGATACCGCATTCCATAAAATTATGTCAGCTAAAAGTAGTAAAAAGGATATCAAAAAGTCCAAAATATAATTCAGGTTGCCCATTATTCCGTATTTTTGAATTTAATCCAAAAACGATGTTATGAGTGCTATTCCAAGTGTAAACCTTGAGGATTTTGTTTCGGGCGACGCAGTCAGAAAAGAAAAGTTTGTCAAAGAAATTGGTGCTGCTTTTGAAGATATCGGCTTTGTGGCCTTGAGCGGACATTTTTTAAGTGATGAATTGGTGGACAGTCTTTATGCGGAGATCAAAAAGTTCTTTGAATTGCCACAAAACGTGAAGGATGGTTATGAAATTGAAGGCATTGGCGGTCAACGAGGTTACACTTCTTTTGGAAAAGAGCACGCCAAAGGTAAAAAGGAAGGCGATTTAAAGGAATTTTGGCATTTTGGACAATATGTTGAAGATAATCCGAAACTCGAAGCCGAATATCCCGAAAACGTTCCGGTGGAGGAATTACCAGGTTTCAACAAAACAGGTAAAGAAACCTATAAAATGCTGGAAAAGACCGCAAAATATGTGCTGCGCGCCTTGGCTTTGCATTTAGGATTGGAGGAAACCTATTTTGACGACTATATTAAGAACGGGAATAGCATTTTAAGACCCATTCACTACCCTCCCATCACTGAAGAACCTAAAAATGCGGTACGTGCGGCGGCTCATGGTGACATCAACTTAATAACACTTTTGATGGGCGCCCATGGAAAAGGGTTGCAGGTTAAAGACCATGAAGGCAATTGGGTGGATGCCATTGCCAAACCAGATCAACTGATGATCAATGTTGGGGATATGCTTTCACGACTTTCCAACAATAAATTGAAATCAACCATCCATCAAGTTGTAAATCCACCAAGGGAACTTTGGGGCACATCAAGATATTCCATTCCTTTTTTTATGCACCCAATTAGTGATATGCCCTTAAATTGCTTGGAAAACTGTATTGACGAGGAACACCCAAAAGAATTTGAAGATATTACCGCAGGCGAATATTTGCATGAGCGTTTGATTGAATTGGGATTGGTAAAAAAGTAATTGATGGATTTATCGGACCAGCTTAAAAACCTGTTTCCAGACCATGTCCCGGAAGACACTGGAGAGGAAAAGAATACTGAACCAAAATATTGGCTACAGGACGACCCTATAATTTGCAAGTACGAAAAACGCAAGGGCAAGCCCATCACCATTTTAGAAGGCTACAATGGTGCCGATAGTGATTTTAAGCTTCTCGCCAAGGATATAAAAACCCTTTTGGGGGTTGGCGGAAGTTTTAAAAAAGAGACCATAGTGATCCAAGGGGATTACCGCGACAAGATCATGAATTTTTTAAAGGAAAACGGTTTTAAGGTAAAACGCGTAGGAGGATAATTTGGGGATTTCTTAAAAATTGATAAGGCTTTTTTTTACATGTTAAAAAATTGCCCTTTACCCCAATGTTTTGTGAAAATATTTTTGTGTTCCTACTATAAATCTTACTTTTAATTTCCTAACCAACGAAAACCCAACTGAAAATGAACTCACTGTTGCACATTACCAACGGAGATAATTTCACATCCAAACTTCAGTCATTGGACTTAAAAGGCGATGTGATCACGTGGAGAGAAATGCTCTGCGAAGGAAAAACTCTGTGCAATGTTGGAAGCGAATCTTTCTGGAAAACAAGGTTCGAATTCCTGAACAAAAACTACAAAGTTTCCAAATCTTGGTTTGTAGAAAAAACACTTAAAGAATACCGCTCACTTTGTAATCACAAGCAACAAGACCAGATTGTACTGTGGTTTGAATACGACCTGTTTTGCCAAATAAATATGCTGGCCGTTCTTAGCTGGTTGAAAACACACCGTAGACATGCTCAAATAGCATTGGTGTGCAGTGGCAAAGAGGATAAGTCCGATAAAATGTACGGCCTTAACGAGTTGAGTGACGAAAAACTTTTGGAACTTTATAAGAACAAGACCGTACTATCCCAAGACGATATTGAATATGCCGATTATATTTGGCAATTGTACTGCAGCGATAACCCCATTCGCTTGGAAAATCAGATCGCGAACAACGATTTTCAGTTCGATTATCTTTCCGAGGCCCTAAAAACCCACTTAAAACGCTTCCCGACCATTAAAAATGGATTGAACGAGCTTGAAAACCATGTGTTGGAAGTCGCCATGGAAACCAAACCAAAATCCAAAAAGGAATTGATGACCGAATTGATATCCAATCAAGGGTTTTACGGTTTTGGTGACACACAGTACGAACGAATCGTGACCTCCATCAGACCACTTTTTAAATCCTTCAATCCTGTTAAATTAACAAAACAAGGTATGGAGGTGTTGCATCAAGAGGCGAATTACTATTCTCAAATTCGTGATAATCAGGCTTATTTAGGAGGTTCCTTAAAGTATAACTTTCTATACAATACGGACACGAATCGAATTCTAAAATTGTAATTAATGACCTCATTAGGTGACTCAGAACTCATTCTGAACCCTGATGGGAGTATTTACCACCTTCATTTACTCCCCGAAGATATTGCACCGATCATTATAACGGTCGGCGACCCCATGCGTGTGCCTGAGGTATCCAAATACTTTGATTCCATTGAAATCAAGAAAAGCAAGCGTGAGTTTGTTACCCATACTGGATTTTATGCTGGAAAGCGAATCACAGTCATTTCAACAGGCATCGGAACAGACAATATCGATATCGTTTTCAATGAATTGGATGCGTTGGCAAACATCGACTTCAAAACGAGGCAGATAAAAAAGAACAAAACGCAGCTTAATTTTATACGAGTCGGTACATCGGGTGCCATTCAACCCGATATCCCAATAAACTCCTTTATTCTGGGAACATCGGGTGTTGGACTTGATAATTTACTGCACTTTTACCACTATGACCTTGTAAACAACAATGTACTGGAGCAAGCTCTTCGGAATCACTTTCAATGGGAAGCATATCATCTTTACCCCTATGCGGTGGATTGTGATACCGAATTAAAGGAAATATTTAACGATAATCGTATACGATTTGGTATAACCATCACAAATACTGGCTTTTACGGCCCTCAGGGCAGGAGTTTAAGATTGACCCCAAAAGTGGCGGACTTTCATGATAAGTTAGAGGGTTTTGAGTACCAAAATGAGTACATAACCAACTTGGAAATGGAAACAGCCGCCATGTATGGACTAGCCAAACTCCTTGGACATCGGGCTGTTTCATTAAATGCCATATTAGCCAATCGAACTACAGGAGAGTTCTCAAACGAGGGAGATAAAACCATTGATGCACTCATTCAATTTACCCTTGAGAAAATTGCTAATAGTCAGCTGGTATAATTTTTTAAGCTTCAATTTTTGAAAAATACCAATCGGAATTCGAAATGTGATCTAACAATAAATGTCCACTTATGAAAAAGGTGAAAATCATTGGAGTGCCAGAACATTTTAACCTACCGTGGCATTTGGCCATGGAGGATAATGCATTTGAAGACCGAGGAATTGAGCTGGACTGGACCGATATCCCGGAAGGAACGGGCAAAATGACCCAAATGCTCCAAGATGGTAAGGCGGATATGGGGATTATCCTTACCGAAGGCATTATAAAAAGTATTTCACAAGGCAACCCAAGTAAAATTGTCCAAACCTATGTTTCCTCTCCTTTGCTTTGGGGTATTCATGTGGATGCAAAAAGCTCCAGAAATTCCATTGCCGACCTAAAAGAAGATAAAGTTGCCATAAGCCGTTTGGGTAGTGGAAGCCATTTAATGGCATTCATCAATGCACAAAACCAAGGCTGGAACACAGAAAAGCTCGAATTCGAAATCATCAACAACTTGAACGGCGCAGTGGAAAACTTAACCAGTGGCTCCAATGCCTATTTTATGTGGGAACACTTTACCACCAAACCTTTGGTCGATAACGGAACCTTTAAGCGTGTCGGGGACTGCCCTACCCCCTGGCCCTGTTTCGTCATTGCAGCTTCCGATAATTTTCTAAAAGAGAACTCTGGTTTGCTTCGTCATATTTTGGAAGTCATCAATACCTATACGGCCGAATTCAAGCAAATTCCAAGTATCGACAGAACCCTGTCCAACAGATACGAACAAAAATTGGAGGATGTAAAGGCTTGGTTATCTAAAACTACTTGGGGACAAGAGCAACTTTCTAATGAAACCGTAAATGAAGTTCAGTCTAGACTTTACGACCTTAATTTGGTGGATGACATAAAACCTGTGGAGCATTTTCTTTGGGGATGATTATTCGATTGTTGGATAATTGGATTTGAAGGGTTGATGGTTGGTGGTTGGTGGTTGAGGGTTGATGGTTGATGGGAAACTAACTTTTGCGTTTGAACTTGATACTTGAACTTGATACTTGAACTTGATACTTGAACTTGACACTTGTATTTGTTTCCGTCAGTTCGAGTGTTCCGAAAGCATTTCGGAATGCATCGAGAACGGATTCGGATGGTTGGATGATTGGATCATTGGATTGCTGGATTTTTAGAGGGTCAAGGGTTAAAGGTAAAGGTTGAAGGACAACAAAATTTTGCGTTTGAATTTGACACTTGAACTTTTATCCGTCAGTTCGAGTGTTCCGAAAGCATTTCGGAATGTATCGAGAACGGATTCGGATGGTTGGATGATTGGATGATTGGATTGCTGGATTTTTAGAGGGTCAAGGGTTAAAGGTTAAGGGTTAAGGCTGAAACAAAACAAGTAATTGCGTTTGAATTTGACACTTGAACTTGACACTTGAACTTGCTCCTTGAACTTGTAATTTGATCCTGAAAACTCTTACAAAACCACCTAAATTTTAACAAAATCTCCTTATCCATCAATCCAAAACATGCATCCGTCAATTGGCATGGTTAGTCTGATTGCCAATCCCTTATTTTCATCTTTACTAGTAACCAAAAAATTAGTATGATGAAAAAAATTGCACATTTTGGACTTCCAATCATATTGGGAGTTCTATGTATTTGGGCCTGTAGCAAGGATGAGGACCCTGCTCCCAAACCTACTCCCGACAAAGAGAACACCGCCCCTACCATTGAAGCTCAGAGCGTATCGGTGGCCGAGGACAAACTCCCTGGCCAAATTGGCAAAATCAATGCCAGTGATGATGATGGGGACACCTTAAATTTTGAAATTAGTGGCGAGAGCCCGTTCAATTTGGCAAAAACAGGCGAGCTGAGCTTGGCCGTGGGCCAAACCTTAAATTTTGAACAAACCCCTAAATACGATTTAACGGTTATAGTTAACGATGGCACCCTTTCGGCCAGCGCCACGATTACCGTAAACGTTACCAATGTGGACGAGGCCCCGGAACTCACAAACGAGACCACCGAATTTAGTGTGGAAGAGAATATTGCCGACGACTTTGTGATCGCCACCCTTACCGCCGATGATCCCGAGGGAGGCAATGTAAATTTTGAAATTGTGGGCGACAACACACTGTTTGAAATTGACGAATTGGGGCAATTGAGCTTGATCCAAGGACAAAACCTAAATTTTGAAGATTTAGATCCCGAAAACCCGGTGCACAACATAACCGTTCGATTGAGTGATGATACCAACCAAATTGAATACACTATTAATGTTCAGGTGCAAAAGGTAAACGAGGCTCCGGAAGTGGCAAACCAGTTTAATTTTGAAGTGGCAGAATCCATTAATCATGTTGTGAATTTTGGATTGATAGATGCCATAGACCCGAATAATGACAACTTGACCTTCGAGGTTTTAGGCAATAATACTTTGTTTGAAATTGACAACAACGGAAATCTAAGTTTAATTGAAGGACAAAGTTTAGACTTTGAAGATATCCCTAACCATCAAATCATCATACTGGTAAGTGATGGAGAACTTTCCTCAGAAACTCAAGTGGACATTACGGTTACCAACTCTTTTGCCGATTTGGATACACCTTTTATTACTACATGGGAAACAACAGGTGCCAATGAAGAAATTATATTTGGTATAAACTCGAATAATGCCTATAATTTTGATATAGATTGGGGAGATGGCTCTATAGAAAATGTAAGCTTCAATGCACAAAGTAACTTTTCACATAACTATGAAACTCCAGGTCTATATACTGTAGCTATTGAAGGGCAGTTTCCAGCCATTAGAATAAACAATGGACCATCAGCTGACAAATTGAAAAGTATTGAGCAATGGGGCAACAATCAATGGTTATCAATGGAAAGAGCTTTTTATGAATGCAATACAATGTTTTATAATGCAACCGATGTACCTGACCTCTCCCAAGTTGAAAATGCTGCCTATATGTTCTTTAGGTGTAACCAATTTAATGGGAACCTGGCTGGATGGGATACCCAAAATATTTCCAATATGGAAGCCATGTTTGCTGGAAGCGTAAATTTTAACGGTGATGGATTAGCGAATTGGAATACTCAAAATGTTAGCAATATGAATGGTATGTTTAATACCTGCACTACTTTTAATATGGATTTAGGCACATGGGACATTTCGAAAGTAACCTCAATGAATACAATATTTAGAAATAGCGGTATGTCAGAAGAAAATTACAGTTATACCATAATGGGGTGGGCAACCTTAAATCAAGGAGAAGCACAAATACCACTTAATGTAGATTTCACTGGTCAATTTGGAATGAAGTATTGTAACCAAGCACTGCAAGCAAGATCGGATTTGGAAGCGTTAGGTTGGCAAATTTCTGGGGATTCCGCAAGTGGTAATGATTGCCCATAATACAAAAAACATTATAATTTTCGCACCGTGGGCTTAGGTCTGCGGTGTTGTTTTTTTATAGATATGAGATGTTAGATGGGAGGAGTTAGGAGTTAGGAGTTAGGAGTCAGTGGTCTGAAATCTGAAATCTAATATCTGAAGTCTAGAATCTAAGATTAGTCGTCAGTTCGAGTGTTCCGAAAGCATTTCGGAATGTATCGAGAACGGATTCGGATGGTTGGATTGTTCGATGTTTTTGAACTTGAACTTAACACTTGAACTTGATACTTGAACTTGATACTTGAACTTGATACTTGAACTTGGTCCTTGAACTTAACACTTGAACCTTGAGCTTAATTTACCAATCAATAGGTTCTTTTCCCATTTGAACCAATAACGAATTGGTCTTGCTAAAATGCTGGTTCCCGAACCAAAGTCCACGATTGGCACTTAAGGGCGAAGGATGTCCTGAGGTTAAAATATGATGCTTGGACTTATCGATCAAACTTGATTTTTTCTTGGCAAAACCACCCCAAAGCAAAAAAACAACCCCTTCCAATTCACTGGAAACGGTTTTGATCACAGCATCGGTAAACTGTTCCCAACCTTTTTTCTGGTGACTTCCTGCCTCATGCGCCCTTACCGTAAGTGTAGCATTGAGCAATAACACGCCTTGGTCTGCCCAGCGCTCCAGATTGCCACTTTCAGGATAGGCTTTTTGCATATCCACTTTGATCTCTTTAAAAATATTCACCAAAGACGGCGGGTGCGGAATTCCATCTTTTACCGAAAAACAAAGTCCATTTGCCTGATTGGGGCCATGATATGGGTCTTGGCCAATGATCACCACTTTGGTTTCGTGGAAGGCACAGTGATCAAAAGCAGAAAAGATGTCCTTACCCTTTGGGTAACAGGTGTTTTGGGTGTATTCCTGTTTTACAAAAGAGGTAAGCTCATGAAAATAGGGTTGTTCAAATTCATCCACCAACTGTGCTTTCCAGCTCGACTCAATACTTACTTCCATATGGTGTTTTACTTCTTTTTGGTGAATTTATAGATCAGATAGCCAATGCCTGCCACAAAATGCAGGACAATAACGGCTGCAATAATATAGATTACAGTATTGTCGCTCCTCATTTGGATTGAATTAATTCTTATGATTCAAAAGTACACAATGCTATACTTTTTTGATGACCGGGCCACCTTCAAAAACGTGTCAAAATCCTATATTTGCCCTGCTAGCAGAAAAAGATGCAGAACATTCACCCCAAAACACTTCAAGATCTCGAATTTCCAACGGTACTTGCCCAAATTGCCGCGCGTTGCAATACCGAATTGGGCAAGGAGAATGCATTGACCATTATTCCTTATGGCGATAAAGGCGAATTGATGGATGCCTTAGGTCAGACCTCTGAATATCTGGCCTCTTTTTCCAACGATAATCGCATTCCCAACCACGGTTTCGACCAAATCAACAGTGAACTGGGTCTTTTAAAGATAGATAACAGCACTTTGGAGGTTACCGGTTTCCGAAAAATTGGAAGCATCTGCAAAACCGTGGAGATCCACCAGAAGTTCTTGAAAAAATTCAAAGACTATTATCCATTGCTTTTTGACAAGGTGGATGACATGGAACTACATCCAGAAATCTCCCAAGCCATTGACGGAGTTATAGATAAGTTTGGAGAAATCATGGATTCCGCTTCGGAGGAGCTGCGGTCTATTAGAAGTCAAATCAACGAAGTACGCAGCAAGATCAACCAAAGTTTCAATGCTGCGTTGAGCCGTTGCCAATCCCAGGACCTATTGGATGAAATCCGCGAATCCGTAGTGGAAAACCGTCGTGTATTGGCAGTAAAGGCCATGCATCGCAAAAAAGTAAAGGGAACGGTAATGGGCACTTCCAAAACAGGAAGCATTGTTTACATTGTGCCTGAAGCTACCCTAAAATACACTCGAGAGCTCGGTAACTTGGAGTTTGAGGAAACGGAAGAGATCCAACGCATCCTGAACAAGCTCACCGACCAGATTCGTCCCTTTTTGGAATTACTTCGAGAATATCAGAACTATCTATCCGATATCGACATTACGGCTGCAAAAGCGAAGTATGCCAAAGATATGGATGCGATTTTACCTGAAATCAACGAGAAAAAGGAATTGTATCTGCGAGATGCCTATCACCCGCTACTGTATTTGTCCAACAAACGGAAGAACGAGAAAACCTGGCCACAGACCATAAAATTGCACCGTGAAAACCGAATCATCGTGATTTCGGGACCCAATGCAGGAGGAAAAAGTATCACCCTAAAGACCATTGGACTATTACAGGTAATGTTGCAAAGTGGCATGCTGATTCCAGTCCATGAACGCAGTTCCGTGTGCTTTTTTGATAAGATTTTAACGGATATTGGAGATAATCAATCCATTGAAAATCATCTGAGCACATACAGTTATCGACTCAAAAACATGAACTCCTTCTTAAAGAAGTGCAACGACAAAACATTGTTCCTGATTGACGAGTTCGGTACAGGTAGTGACCCTGAATTGGGAGGTGCTTTGGCAGAAGCATTTTTGGAGGTGTTCTATGAAAGGGAAGCCTACGGCGTTATTACCACACACTACGCCAATTTAAAGGCTTTGGCCAACGAATTGCCCCATGCCACAAACGCAAATATGTTGTTCAACTCCAAAACCCTTGAACCTACCTTTCAATTGGTATTGGGTGAAGCAGGAAGCTCCTTTACCTTTGAAGTGGCCCAAAAGAATGGCATCCCCTACTCCTTGATCAACAAGGCCAAAAAGAAGATAGAACGCGGAAAGGTCCGATTTGACGAAACCATTGCCAAGCTTCAAAAAGAGCGCAGCAAAATGGTGGAAACAGGTTCCAAACTCAAAGAAGAAGAAACCAAAGCCAGAGAGGAATCTGAACGATTGGAGCAGCTCAATACCAAGATCAAATCCAAGCTGGAAAGCTACCAGGAAATGTATGACCACAACCAACGAATGATTCAACTGGGCGATAAAGTAAATACAATAGCCGAAAAATACTTTATCAACAACAAAAAGCGCCCTTTGATTTCCGAATTGTTGCGTATTGTGGAAACGGAGAACAGCAAGCGCAAAAAAACCACGGCCAAAATAGCCAAGGCCAAGCAGGAAGAGCAGAAACAAGTGGCCCAGGAGCTGGAACAAAAGATCAAAAAGGTTCGGGTGGAGAAGAAAATCCAAAAGAAAAAGGAGATTCAGGCCGAAAAGAACAAACCAAGACCCAATTTTAAAGTTGGTGACAGAGTTCGCATGATGGATGGCAAAGCTGTGGGCACCATTGATACTTTGGAAAAAGGAAAGGCAGTTGTGAACTACGGTATTTTTACAACCAACGTAAGTGTGGACCAATTGGATTTGGTTCAGGCCAAGAAATAACCAATGTCATCGTAATGGATGCTGAGCGGAGTCGAAGCACCAGTTACAACTTCAATTTCCCCTGTCATTCCTGCGAAAGCAGGAATCCACTACCGATTCCTAATTAAAATTATATGTTACACCGCGCTCTATTCAAAAGTTAATTCTTGGTTAAGATGCGTTTTTTTAAATGCCGAAATTAAAACGAACCATATTTTTGATCTGTGTTCGAAACTATTAGAAACCATACCCTCACTAAATTCTTTTGGGTCTTGCTAGGATTGCACTTCCTCAACTCGAGTGTGGACACACCCGACCCTTATCCTGATTACATCCCTGAAAATCTAACTTACAACGACCAAGAAAGTATTTTGGAGCTTGTTGCTGAAAAAATGCTAGGGTATGACGACGCATTTGAGGAACATGACGAACCAGATTCCGAAGAACACAACAAAAAGAACAATGGTGAAATCAACTTTTTTGTTGAGGTCCAAAAAGAACATAGATCACAAAAATTCTACGATCTCCCAAAAAATAGAATGTTCGTTGACCCCTTTGCTTTTTTATCCAATGGTTTCCCGAAAATAGATACTCCCCCACCCAAAGTTTGATTTGTTTTTAACCACCAATACCCGGTACTGGCCAGGTACGGGATCACTTTATCACAACTTAAAACAAATCAAAAATGAATATCATTAAACCAATGATGTCAATATTTCTATTGACATGCACCCTATATTTAAATGCCCAAACTGAATCAAATCCCCTTTTTCATTCGGAGGAAGAAAAAATAGAACCCGTAAAAGTTTTACATGCTGAGCCCCTTTATATTGACCTTATTCGAGATTTAGGGGCAAGAAAGGGAGAAAGGGAATGGAACCTTGGATTAGGCTTAACCGATAACCTTAATTTTGACAGCTACGAGGCTTTAATCGAATACGAATGGGCACCGGCCGATAGGTTGGGACTTGAAGTGGAACTTCCATTTACCTTTTATTCTCCGGTAGGTAATGCTCCTAGGGAAGCTGTTCCATCAAATCGATTGAACAGTATTAAAATTGCCGGACAATGGTCCTTTTTTGTCAACCAACCTATGGGGATGTCGATGGCCATAGGTTACATCAACGAGTTTGAACTTTCTACTTTTCGGGAATTTGCACAGCCGCTGATTACGGGCAATGTGTACAATCCTTTTTTGGTGGTGGCCAAAAGATGGGGAAGCAACTTTCACTCTTTACTGTATACTGGTCCCATGATTGCACAAGAATTTAGCACCAATGAATTCCATGCGAGTTACGATATCAATACAAGTATACATTATATGATCACGGGCACTCGAAATTTTATCGGGGTGGAATTCAATAAAACCTTGGACTCCCATGATTTTGATATGACCATTCGACCTCAAATGCGGGTCGGTATTGTGGACAATCTTATGATTGGCATTATTGCTGGAATCCCAGTTAGCCGAGAAAATGAACGTTTTAGTTCGTTCTTGCGCTTGATTTGGGAACCAAAACATATCTAAATAAAATTGACCTTTCAAGGTTGGCGCAGAGCAATAAACCAGATTTTTGCTCTGCGCCTTTTTACCCCCCCCTTACGTATCAACCATTGTCTAGACTACTAAATAACACTAAAATTCACGAATCTTATGTTCCCTTCCTAAAAACCAAACCATTTCAAAGGCATTTTTTCTATCTTGTTGTGCAAATAAATTTTACCAACCCGTAACAACAACATGAAAAAAACAAACTCCTCAAGTAGTAGAAGAAACTTCATTAAAAATACCGCACTGGCCTCCAGTGTTTTTATAGTGCCTCGGCATGTTTTGGGCGGTCCGGGCTTTATTGCCCCCAGTGATCGTTTGCACATTGCAGCCATTGGTGCCGGTGGTAAAGGTGCCAGTGATATTGCCAATGCTTCCGTAGACGGTAGAGAGCGCATTGTTGCCCTATGTGATGTGGATTTTTCAGGGTCTGCAAAGCGTTCCGTGGAGCGTTTCCCAAAAGCAAAACTATTTAGTGATTACCGCGAAATGTTGGATTCCATGAAAGGTATCGATGCAGTGACCATCAGTACACCCGATCATGTGCACGGCCCGGCAGCTGCTTACGCTATGGAACGCGGTAAGCACGTTTACGTTCAAAAACCGATAACCCACAATATTCGTGAAGCAAGAATGCTTACCGAAATGGCCCGTGAAAAACAAGTGGTTACCCAAATGGGAAACCAAGGGGGCTCCAATCCACTTTTAGGCTTAGTTCAAGAATGGGTCGACTCTGGTAAATTGGGCAAGATTTCAAAAATAGAAGTGTGGACCAATCGTCCTGTTTGGCCTCAAGGTTATGCTTTTCCAGCACCAGACCCAGATAGCAAGCCTGCTGATTTCGATTGGGATTTATGGTTGGGACCAGCACCAATGAAACCCTACACCCCTAAACTACACCCCTTCAATTGGAGAGGTTGGTGGGATTACGGAACAGGTGCATTGGGTGATGTAGGTTGTCACTTGATCGATATTCCATACCGCACCTTGGGGCTCAAATATCCGACCTCAGCGGAATGTAGCGTAGGTACCGTATTTTCTCAAATGTGGACGCCTGATTATAACCCAGAAGGTTGCCCGGCATCCTCATTTATTACATTGACCTATGAAGAAACCGAAAAAACAGGCTCACCAGTTACCATGACTTGGAGCGATGGTGGTATTCGACCATCCCACCCTGCCATTATCCCTGCGGATGATGACATTGGAGGACCAGGAAGTTATAATGGGGTATTGATCCACGGTGAAAATGGAGTAATTTCCACCAATATCAACGACAGCTCACCTTTGACTCCAAAATTATACTTGAACGATGGTACCCGAATCTTCGGCCCAGAAGTAGAAGAAATGCCAGAGCCAGAATATGGACACCAACGCAAATGGGTAGATGCCTGTAAAGCTGGATTTGGAAGCGAGGAACACCTGGGATTAACCTCTTCCTTTGATTATGCAGGCCCTATGACCGAAACGGTACTTATGGGTAATTTGGCCATCCGTAGTTATATGTTGCGTAGGGAAAATTCGCAAGGCAATATGGAATTCTATGGCCGCAAGAAACTACTTTGGGATGGGGAGAACATGAAAGTGACCAATTTTGATGATGCCAACCAATTTGTGACGCGCACCTACCGCGAAGGATGGGAAATGTAATTCACAAAACCATATAAATTAGAAAGGGCCGCTTGAAGCGGCCCTTTTTTTTGTAGATAAATGAATGTTTATCAATCACTTATTGGATTGTTTTGTAAATTATCCGAGAATGCAATGCATTTAATTCAAAAACCAACACCAACCAACCTCATCCATGCCAAAATTCTTCCGAAAAACCCGTCAGAAATCCGTATTTGAAAACAGGATCACCAAATATATCCTATATGCTATCGGAGAAATAATCCTTGTGGTAATTGGTATTTTAATTGCCGTAAACATTAACAATTGGAATAACAAACAAGAGGACCGACAAACCGAAATAACGCTTCTGAAGGAAATTAAAAACTCATTACTTTCCAATTATAAAGCTTTAGATTTCGCTATTGAGTTGGAAACTGAACAACTGGAGCATGGGAAATTTCTATTGAACCACTTAAAAAACAAGCGTCCTTTTAATGATACCATTGTATCCTATTTATCTATTCCTCTGATCAGTTATCAAAACTCCTATAACAATGCAGCTTTTGAAAATTTAAAATCTGAAGGGTTACCATATATTTCCAATGATTCCTTAAAGCTCGATATCTCCTTTATTTATGAGACTAGATTAAAATCAATCTTTACTGATTTCCCTGCAGAAATGGAAAACATTATTTCTAATACGTTCACCCCATTTTATATAAAAAACTTTGTGTTTGAGTCCCTAGAAGATGATGCATTATTGACTATTCCAAATAATTATGACGAATTGATTAAAAACCAGGAAATGTCCAATATTGTTTCTGTAGCGATAAGTATGAAGACATTCGCCATTGCTCGGTATACAAATACCCAGAAATATGTAAAAAGATTACATGATAAGATACATGCTGAGATAAAAAAGCTTGAATCTCTTTAAGTCATAAAAAATGTTCCGATTTAGAAGAAACGTTTTTTACATTCTCCCCATGCAACCTTAATGAACTGAAATTCAATAATAAAAGCTTGTATTCAAAACTTATTTCATCGAACTTAGTAGGGCTAGCTATAAAACCTTTAAACACTAAACACCATGAAAAAAGTATATGCCGCAGTTTTGGCGCTAAGCCTTTTGGCCATCTCTTGCAAAAACACCACTAAAGAATCCACGGAACAAACCGTAGAAAGCTTAGCGAACCTATACTTCAATGGGGATATTTTAACCATGGAAGGTGACACTCCCAATTATGTAGAAGCATTGGTTGAAACAGATGGCAAAATTGCATTTGCAGGATCTAAAGCTGACGCCTTGGCACAATTTTCAGAAGGCGTAAACGAAATTGATCTACATGGCAAAACCATGGTCCCCGCCTTTTTGGATGGACATGGACACTTTTTCAGCGTTGGTTTCACTTCACTATGTGCAAATGTTCTACCTCCCCCGGATGGCCCTGGTGCGGATTATGTTTCTATTATAAAGACTTTGGTTGATTATAAAGATTCCGAAGTAGGAAAATACCTGATCAATAAAGTCGGTTGGATAGTGGGCAATGGATACGACGATTCCCAATTAGCTGAAAAAGACCATCCCAAAGCAACCGATTTGGATAATGTAAGCACGGAACTGCCCGTTGTTATTCTTCATCAATCTGGTCATTTGGGCTCCATTAACTCCAAAGCCATGGAGATTTTGGGGTACAACAAGGACACCCCTGACCCAGAAGGTGGCGTTTTACGTCGTGATGCCGAAGGAAATCCGAACGGGGTTTTGGAAGAAGCCGGATTATTCAATGTCTTGTTTCCCATATTAGGTAAAATGGATGCGGAACTGGCCATGCAATGCATTCAAAAAGGACAGCAAGAATATGCTAAAAAAGGATACTTAACCGCGCAGGACGGTAGAACCACTCCTGACCAAGTAGCCTCCTTAATCGCAGGAGCAGAAAACAACGCCTTTTTTATGGATGTAGTGGCTTATCCAGACATTACTTTAGGGACAGATTATTTACAGGAAGGCGAATATGTCCCCACCCACGCGTACAAAAACAAATTTAGGATCGGAGGTGTAAAACTTACCCTCGATGGATCTCCCCAAGGAAAAACAGCTTGGTTAACCGATTGTTATTTTAAAAATCCCGAAGGTAGAACAGGTTGCTACAAAGGCTATCCTGTAATGACGGACGAAGCAGCCATTGGACATGTGAAAACTGCTTTTAAAAATAAATGGCAGATGCTATGCCACAGTAATGGAGATGCAGCCATTGATCAATATCTAATGGCGGTAAAAGCAGCAGAGGCAGAATTTGGCTATCCAGACCACAGAACGGTGCTTATTCACGGACAAACCTTGCGAAAAGACCAAATTCCCGATTTAGTGGAATTGGAAATTTATCCCTCCCTCTTCCCGATGCATACCTTTTATTGGGGGGATTGGCACAAAGAATCCGTTTTGGGAGAACCACGGGCCGATTATATTTCGCCTTGTCGGGATGTGCTCGATGCTGGTTTAAATTTGACTTCCCACCACGATGCCCCTGTTACCTTTCCCAATTCCATTCGGGTTTTGGATGCTACGGTAAATCGAGTTACCCGTAGCGGTCAAATTTTGGGTCCAGACCAACGGATTTCAGCTTATGAAGGTTTAAAAACGTTGACCATCTGGGCGGCAAATCAATATTTTGAGGAAGATACTAAAGGCACTTTGACCCAGGGCAAACTGGCAGATTTGGTGATTTTGGACAAAAACCCATTAAAAATAGATCCATTGGATATTCATACCATCGAGGTATTGGAATCCATAAAAGAAGGTCAAACTGTTTTTAAAAAATAGTCAGCACCCAACCAAAACCAATACATGAAATTATTTCGAAAAACCAGAAAAAAATTAGTGGATACCAATCGAGTTAAAAAATACCTCCTTTATGCCATAGGTGAGATCATACTAGTGGTCATTGGAATTCTTCTAGCACTGCAAATCAATAATTGGAACGAAAGCAACAAACAACAAAGGGAAGTAGAAAATGCCTTGGTTGAAATTAAAAATGATCTCCTTTTAGACCAAAAGGTTTTACACGATGCCTTGAACCGTAAGAATGAAGAATATCACAAACAACAAACAGTGATTGACATTTTGGACCATAAAAAGGCAATGGTCGAAGATTTTGATAAGCTATTGGGGTTCTTAATGCTTAAACACAATGTTGAATTTACCAAAAACGGCTTTGATTTACTCAAGGATATGGGCATCGGCCAAATTAAAGATGATGAATTCCGCATTAAACTAACTTCCTATTACGATCTTTCATTACCCAGAATTCAGGCCGAAATCGAGGATGACACGAATGAGTTTCAATCCATTTGGCTGCCCTACGTCCGTGAACATTTTTCAGATTGGCTTTTTGAAGCGTATGGAACCCCAAAAGACATGGATTCTTTTTTAAATGATGAATTTATCCTGATCAGCTTAAAAGTGAACCTTGGAAATGCGGATGGCACCATAGAAGCTATGGGAAAAGCCTTGCTCGAATCCCAGGAACTCGTTGCTATGATTGAAGAAAAACTACCCAACTAATGATAAAATTCTTTCGAAACCTAAGAAAAAAGCAACTGGATGAAGGAAAAACAACAAAATATGCGCGTTATGCCATAGGAGAGATCGTACTTGTCGTTATAGGAATTTTAATCGCCCTACAAGTAAACAATTGGAATGAAAATCGAAAAAACTTGGCTATTAGAAAAAACTACTCCATGTCCTTGATCAGTGATTTTGAAAAGGACAGTTTGGACCTCAGCAACTTAATCATTCAACTAAAAAAGGATAGTATAACATTTGCATCCATTCAAAAAAGAATTGAGACCTCCACAGCGAATCCCGATACCATTGCCCAAATATTCCGGTACGATTTTCCGGTTTTGGTTCGCATAGACTATAGTTTCAACAATACCACCTTGGTAAATTTGGTAGGAAACAATTCCGTGAGTTATCCCACCGAAATACGCAAATCCATGGCGGAATTGGTCAAAAACCAAAACGATTTTATCAATGCCAATAGCGCAATGATCGATAAGTATTTCGATATTTTGAACAAGAAGTCCTCCTACCCTTTTGAAAACTACTTTTTTAAAGGGGATAAATCAGCAAGGGATGCCGTTTGGGCCACCAACAAACCCATAACATTGATTGCTGATTTTGAGCAATTGGCAGATTTTAAATTTGCTTACACCCGTCTTATTTTGGTGTTTGCCCAAGCCATG
Organism: Allomuricauda sp. NBRC 101325; assembly: GCF_030268205.1. Lineage (GTDB taxonomy): Bacteria > Bacteroidota > Bacteroidia > Flavobacteriales > Flavobacteriaceae > Flagellimonas. The sequence continues at coordinate 1,021,273 of NZ_BSQF01000002.1, read as the reverse complement.
CAAACTTATACCCATAATTTAAAAACAGAACTCCAAAAATTGGAAAAACTATAATACCCAGACCCAAAATGACCCTGATAAAAAGTTCACTCCCATTTACCTTTCTACTTTGCTGCCTGGCAGCCTGTCAACCCAAACCCACCCAAAAACAGCTTTTAGAATCAACTCTCCAATCTCAAATAGATTCCATTGAAGGCGATGTGGCAGTGGCTTTTGTAAATCTTTCAGACCCATCGGATACGCTTTTCATAAATGAAAACGAAGAATTTCATGCCGCAAGCACCATGAAAGTGCCCGTGATGATCGAGCTTTTTAAACAACAGGAAGCTGGTAAAATCGACCTGAACGATTCCATTCTATTGATCAATGAGTTTAAAAGCATTGTGGACGGCAGTCCGTACAGCATGGATATTGGCGATGATAGTGATGATGTGATCTACAGCAAGATCAACACCAATGTAGCCCGCAAAGATCTCATGTACAGCATGATCACCGTGAGCAGCAACTTGGCAACCAACGTGCTGATAGAGTTGGTAGATGCAAAAAAGGTTACGGCCACCATGAGGGATCTGGGAGCCGATAACATTGAGGTGCTACGAGGGGTCGAGGACCAAAAAGCCTATGATCTGGGATTGAGCAATTCCACCACCGCCAAAGATTTATTGGTCATCATGGAGGCCATTGCCGAAAACAAAGCAGGAACCGAAGCAGATTGCGAAGCCATGATTTCCATTTTAAAAGACCAACAGTTCAATGAAATAATCCCACAAGAATTGCCCAAGAATGTTGAAGTGGCCCATAAAACGGGTTCTATTACCGGGGTGCATCACGATGCTGGGATTGTGTACTTGCCAGATGGACGAAGTTATGTTTTGGTCCTGCTCTCCAAAAACCTTAAGGATTTTGATAAGGGCACAGAACAACTCGCTAGTATTTCGAAAACCATTTATGATTATGTAATGAATCAATAATCTTGATTTTTCAACCTAACCACTAACCAAACATGATTAAATTCTTCAGAACCATTCGACAAGATCTATTCAAGGAAGGGAAGACCCGTAAATACCTCAAATATGCTCTGGGCGAGATCATGTTGGTGGTAATCGGAATTTTGATTGCTTTGGGCATCAACAACTGGAACCAAAACAGGAACAATACCGCTTCTGCGAATCTGCACTTAAAAACCATAGCCCAAAACATCAAGGAAGATCTGGTGCAACTCAATTACATGTACCAGTTTACCGATACCACGTTGATCTATGCCGAAAAGCTGACCCGTCAATTCCAGACGTTGGACCCTATTGACGACAACACCACCATGTATATGTTTTATCTGTTGCTGGAGAAGTCCACTTCTCCCAATAAAAGTGGTTTGGAAACCATCAATAATTCAGGTGAGCTATCCTATGTAGATCAAGATGTTCAGGATATGATCTTAAATTATTACACCACACTAGATCATATTTTGGCTCGGGAAGACATTTCCAATACGTTCATCAAAATTCGATACGAACCCTATTTTTTCGAACACTATAGCTTCACGGTCAATTCAAAAACCAATTGGAAACCCATTCGCGATTATTATAAGGATGACCCAAGAACGCCACAAGAAATTGACCCAACCAGTTTTATAAACGACAACCCGTTTGAGACCATGGTCTTTGGGCGGTATTTTCAGATACAGCAACAACACGGACTATATAAAAATGCCATAGATCTGGCCAACCAGCTATTAACCAAAATAAATGCCCATGCTCCGTCTCTTTAGTAATTTCCGTAAAAGCCTGCTAAACGAAGGAAAAACAGGCAGATACCTAAAATATGCCTTGGGCGAGATTGTTTTGGTCGTCATCGGTATTTTGATCGCACTGCAGATCAACAATGCCAACGAGCGCAGTAAATCCAATGCAATGGTGGAGCTGTACAAAAAGAACATTGTTACAGAGCTCAAAGCGGACCTTGAAGAAATAAAAAGACTGGACAGTATCATTAAAGTGCGCAAAAAATCAATTCAAGATTATATCGATTATTACGAGCAGGACGAATTGGAGATTGAAGTTTTACATGAAAAAATAGACAGTGCCCAATTGACCCTGAGCGATTTCAATACCAAAACCTATACGGTACAGGATTTGTTTACCACTGGAAATTTAAAGTTGTTTTCGCCTACTTTAAAAAATGCAATTCTAGAATTTAAGAACAAACAAGACCAAAGAAGCGAGGTACAAATAAAGATCACCGATTTTCAGATCACCAAGTTTAATGAGTTCGAAAAACATATTGATGCGCTGTACACAAACGGTTTTGCGAACAAAGAACATTCGGAGGTAAAAGGCTGGGCAAACAACCTTGACTCACCACAGTTTCGAATGCAAAATAATTACGTAGCCGGTTTTATAGAATATTACAATTATCAATTGGGTTCAATAGAACGGGCAAAGGAAAGTTCAATGGAGCTTTTGGAAATCTTACAATCGCCATAAGCACACCCTTAACCCTTTTAACTTTTAACTTTTACTTTTTCACTTTCCACTTTTAACTTTCAATGATCCGTTCAATACACTCCCACAGCCCTTTTACGCTGAAGAGTGCATCTTTTTCGGCCTCATCCAAAGGTTCGGAGGAATGGTACACCGCAATATTGTGCAGCAGTTTTAAGGATTTTACCAGATCGGGGCCATCCAAGGCATCGGCGTATTCCAACAATTGGATTTGTGCTTGGGTAAGCATCTGGGAAATTTTGGGTGCGCTTAGCGCATTCGCGTAGCCGCAATTAGGGCAATTTTTTTCTTGACCATCTCCGTTTCGCATAGTAGAGTAGTTTATAAGTTAAACAAATGAGGATAGGTCACTGCGAAACGTACCAAAGCTATGCCCTGATTGGTCTTCGGGACTTGCACCCGTATGCCTACCCTGTATCTATTAATAAAGACATGTAGAGGTTGGAGGGCATTAAATAAATACGTTTCGCACTCCAAATATACATTTTCTCCCGAAACGGAAAAATGGGACTGGTTGATAACTTTTTTACAACTAGCTAAATTAACTTATTGATTGTGAGGGAAATTTCTGTGAAATTAGATAGCTCATCGCTAATACTCCTATTTTTAGAGGGGTATGGAAATATAAAATAAATTGCAATAAATAAGATTGATGTAATAAATAAAACATGATAGAAAAGATTAAACTTAAATCAGGTTCTTCCCAAGGTCAGCCAAATCTTGGCTTTGATTTAACTCCGATTACTATTTTTGTGGGTCCAAATAATTCTGGAAAAAGTCGGGTTTTAATAGAAATAGAAAATTTTTGCAGAAGAACTCATGGGCAGGCAAATGACCTTGTGCTAGATAATTTAACTTTTGAATCGTTTACCCAAGAAGAAATTGAAGATGAGATTACTCGAATAGAAACTGTTCCTAATATTGGCGAAGATGTCAGCCCTGGCAACGTTATTTTATCAAAAATTAATCCTCAAAATAATAGAGCACTTAGACGACAAGTAAATAGAGAAGGTCTGATTAACGAAGCTCAGAATCCAAATACTCGACAAGGTTTTTATCAACCATTTATTGACATGTACACTATGCGGCTAGATGGTACAAATCGATTAAATTTATTGACAGAGCAAAATGCAGGAGATCTTCAAAAAACACCAAATAATCACCTATCCCACCTCTTCACTAATAATGAACTTAGAGAAGAAGTAAGACGAATTGTTCATGAAGCATTTGGTAAATATTATGTGGTTGACCCAACAAATATTGGTAAGCTCCGCGTTCGACTTTCAGATAGGGCACCAGTTTCAGAAAGGGAAGAGAAAGGGTGGGAATCAGAATCTATTAACTTTCACAAAAATGCAATTGAAATAATTCACGCTAGTGATGGTGTAAAAGCATTTTCAGGAATCATAACTACAATATTGGCGGGCGACCCAAAAATTACTTTGATTGACGAACCAGAAGCTTTTCTCCACCCATCTTTATCAAATAAATTGGGTAGTGAGATAGGCAAATCTTTAAGAGCTACAAAAAAAAGGCTTTTCGTTTCTACTCATAGTTCCCACTTTTTAATGGGCTGTATTCAGTCTGGTTCCCCACTTAATATAGTAAGACTAACCTATAAAGATAATTTAGCAACCGCGAGAATATTACCTAAGAATAAGATATTAGACTTGATGAGAAATCCGCTATTGAGGTCGACTGGAGTTCTCAATGGATTATTTTATGAATGCGTAATTGTAACAGAGGCAGATTCAGACAGAGCTTTCTATAATGAAATCAATGAAAGACTTCTAGCAGAATCAGATGAAAGAGGTATAGTGAACTGCCTTTTCATTAATGCCCAAAACAAACAAACAGTGTGGGATATTGTCCATCCTCTAAGAGAGTTGGGGATTCCTGCAGTTGGGATTGTTGACATAGATGTGTTGAAAGAAGGTGGTCAGGTATTTTCAAAACCATTAAATGGGGCTTTTATACCAGAACCAAGTCATGAAGCATTTCACAATCAAAGACAAACATTGAAAACAGCTTTTGATACATCAGGTCAAAATATGAAAAGAGATGGTGGAGTTGAGATTCTTGATGACCCAAATAAAGAAGCGTGCAATAATTTTTTTAATCAATTAGAAGAATATGGAGTCTTTATAGTGCGAAATGGAGAGCTAGAATCCTGGTTAACTGAATTAGAGGCAACAGGTCATGGTTCAAAGTGGTTGATTGATATTTTCGAAAAGATGGGAGACAACCCGCAAGATTCAAATTATTTGAAACCTACAGATAATGATGTTTGGAATTTTATCGGAAAAGTTAAAAGTTGGATTGACAACCCAAATAAGAAAGGAATTCCAAAATAACATTACGAAAAAATCTATGTTTCACTGTTCCCTACCTTAAACCAAATTCCATACTTTTAAGTAAAGAACTGTAATGAAGCTAGAGCATATCGCCATTTGGACATCCGATCTAGAAAAAATGAGAGCATTTTATCTACAATTTTTTGAGTTGGAATCCAGCGAAAAATATTACAATCCAAAAAAAGAGTTTAGTTCCTATTTCCTTTCCTTTAAAAAAGGTGCACGTATCGAATTAATGCACAGGCCCGATATTTCCGAATTTTTGGAGAATAGGGATACCCAACTTGGTCTTGCCCATTTTGCCATTTCCGTGGGTTCAAAGCAAAAAGTGGATGCACTTACCGAATCCATCCGCAAAAACGGATATACCATAATCGGAGAACCCAGAACCACTGGCGATGGCTATTACGAAAGTGTTATTGCCGACCCCGAAGGCAATTGGATCGAAATAACGGAATAAAGCGAAGGGGTATCCTCAAAGTCATTTCGAAATGAGGAACAAAGTTCCGATTGAGAAATCCAAAAAAGAGATTTCTCACACTCGCATAGCTCGGTTCGAAATGACAATCCTGTCATCAGTTCTACATAAAATGGATTTGCTCTTATTTTATGATGTAACATTTTTGCCGCAACCCAGTCTACAGGTAAAATAATTCATCAATGAAAACGATCAAAATTCTATCATTTGTTCTTGCGTTGGTAGTCATCAGCAATTGCAAAAAATCGCCGAACAATTCAGAACCCACAAGTTCCATCATCACCTTTACCGAAGAAGACGGAAAATTTACCACGGATCAAAAAGAGCTCATTCAAGAGTTGGTCTTGGAATCGGAAAAAGAAATCAGGGCCCTACTCCCCACGCTACCGGACAGCATACAGGTATCCTTGGAAATTGTGGATTGGGACCTCGATGTGGTTGGGGGCGTTACCGGACGTACCGAAACCAATTCCCCACCCGTGGTTTTCATTCAAATCTCAGAGAATTTTCCTGGTGGAGTTACCATGGCGACCAAAACGGCACTCAAGCATACGATTTTTCATGAATTCCACCATTTATCCCGTGGTTGGGCCATTCAGGACAATAAATTCGGACCTGGCATATCCATTGCGGCCATTAACGAAGGGCTTGCGGTTGTTTTCTCCGAAGAATATACTGGAGAATCCACGGAAGCCGATACCCCACCAGAGGCAACCCTCGCGGAGGAATGGGTAAAGGAGATTTTGGCCTTGCCGATACATGCGAACTACCAAGATTGGATGTTTCAGCACCCCGATGGCAGGTTGGCGGTCGGATACCGTACTGGAAATTATATCATTCGAAAAGCAATGGCAAAATCTGGCAAAGACGTTCTGGAACTCAGCAAACTTAGTCCTGATGAAATTTATGGTCTGGCTGGTTATTAATTAATGTCTCGACAAGAAAGCATAGCAACGTAGTACCACAGTCATTTCGAAATGAGGAACAAAGTTCCGATTGAGAAATCCAAAAAAGAGATTTCTCACACTCACACAGCTCGGTTCGAAATGACACTCTCCGCCATTCGTGGGAATTCGTGCCATTAGTGTCAACCTACTAGCCTTTGATTATAAAGCTGCGTATCTTTGTAGTAAAGAAATAGGATTCCTGCCTCTGCAGGATTGACAGCACTATGGAAAATAAAAAAATCATCTTGTTCGATGGGGTTTGCAACCTTTGCAACGGCTCGATACAATTTGTGATCAAAAGGGACAACAAAGATGTTTTTCGCTATGCAGCCCTGCAAAGCGAAGTGGGACAAGAATTGGTCAATCAACGCCATATCGACACTACCCATATTGATTCGATAATCTTAATTGAACCGGGAGTGGCATATTTTACCAAATCGGATGCTGCATTGGAAATTGCAAAAGAACTTGGTGGTTTCTGGAGGTTGACCGCTATTTTCAATTGGATACCTACTTCCCTCCGAAATGTCATTTATGATTTTGTGGCCAAGAACCGTTACAAATGGTTTGGCAAACAAGAATCCTGCATGATTCCAACCCCCGAACTAAAGGCCAAGTTTTTGGGTTAACTCATTCATCAGCCTCGTTCCCTAATTCAAGAGGCAGGATCACTTTAGTGGTTGTTTTATTTTAATGTTTTGAAAAGTAGGTTTGGATGAACAATTAAATCCGACCACTATGAAAAATGCAGTATTTCTATTTCTGATAGCCCCATTTTTAGTTTTTTCCAATGCACTTAAAACGCCTTCCAAAATCAAGGAGGTGACCGTTTACCTCAGTGGTGCCCAAATTACCCGAACCGCTAATTGTCAACTCAAAGAGGGTTCCAACGAGGTTGTTTTCACTGGACTTTCACACAAAATAGATGAAAGCAGTATCCAGATTTCCGGATTGGGCCCAGTTTCCATTCTATCCATTGTGTACAACATCAATTATTTGGAAAAATCCGAAAGTAATCCCAAAATCAAGGAATGGGAAAACCGATTGGACCAATTGGATTATGAAATTTCAATCTTACGCAATACCATTTCAGGGCTTGAGGAAGAGGAAAAGGTGATCACTTCCAACCGAATTGTGAATGGGGACAGCCAAGTGTTGGACCTTGAACGCATCAAACAAATTGGAACCTATTACCGTGAACGCATCACGAGCATTAAAAATGAGATTTTCAAGACCATTCTCAAGATCAACGAACTCAAAAAAGAAGTCAATGATCTACAACGCCAACTGGCAGAAGCCAATAATAGTGAGGAAGTGCCTCAGGGCGAAATTACCATCACTTTTGATGCACCGATTGCCACCAATTTAAATCCAACCCTCTCCTATTTGGTGGAAGATGCTGGTTGGGTGCCCAATTACGACATCAAATCCACAGGATTGAGCACAGATCTAAGCTTGGCCTATAAAGCCAACGTGTACCAGAACACAGGTCAGGATTGGGAGCATGTGAACGTTGTCCTATCCACGGGCAATCCCAATTACAATATCAGCAAACCAAGGTTAGATACGCATTATTTAAACTTTGTTTCCAGTTACCAAAAGCGCTATGCACCAACGACCAAGAAAAAAGGTTATGGCTACAACCCAGCTGTCAAAAAAGTGGTGGGAACAATAACAGACAAATCCGGCAACCCTCTTCCCGGAGTCAACGTGATTATAAAAGGTACTTCTACGGGCACCCAATCCGACTTCGATGGCAATTATAGCTTGGACGTACCCATGGGACAGGAATTGAGCTTCTCCTACGTTGGCATGCATTCCCAAGATATGCCCATTTATTCATCCATTATAAATGTTAGTATGGAAGAGAATGTAAAAGCGTTGGATGAAGTCGTAGCGACAGGCTATGTAACAGGGGCAGTCACTTCAATATCTACAGAGGAAATTTTGGCTGGACGTGCTCCAGGTGTATCAATTCGTGGTATTTCAACCATTCGTGGTGCCTCCTCCATCAAACAAATGCAACCGTTATATATTGTAGATGGGGTACCGGTTGAAGGGTTTGAAGAGGGCGATATCGATGAAAAGGAAATCCAAGATATTGAAGTGTTAAAAGGCGCCAATGCTTCCGAAATTTATGGGAGCCGAGGAGATAATGGCGTGGTGGTCATCACCACCAGAAAAAGTATTGCCCAAGAAAGTGCAACAAAAACCGAGTTTGCCATTAAAAAACCATATACCATTAAATCAGATGGGGATATAACCGCCATTGAGGTAAATACTTTTAAAATTCCTGCCACCTACGAATATTTTGCAGCTCCTATATTGGATGAAAATGTGTACCTGACCGCAAGTTTCAAGGATTGGGAAAAACATCAACTATTGCCGGGTGAAGCGAACATTTACTTTGAAGGTACCTATGCCGGTAAAACTGTTTTGGATCCCTACACCACCAAAAAAGAAATGGTACTATCATTAGGGGTTGATCAAAATATAAATGTTACCAGAAAACAAGACCGTGATTTTAAAAGCAAATCCTTTGCGGGAAGTAACCGCATCGTGGACCGCAGTTATGTCCTTGAAATCAAAAACAACAAAAACAGTTCCATTAACCTGAAGGTTATGGACAGGATCCCAAAATCCCAAAACAAGGAAATTAAAATTGACGATATTATGGCCAATAATGCTTCGTATGATGAAACCAAAGGCTTGCTGACATGGACAATGAACCTTCAACCAAAAGATAGTAAAACGGAGCAATTTTCATTTCAAGTGAAATTCCCAAGAGGCAGATATATTTCCCTCTAAAACAACAAAAAAGGCCTCCGAATTGGAGGCCTTTACTATTTCTTTTCTTTAAAGCTTACTTTACCTGATCTAAATTGTCATCCCAATTTTTAACCTTGGGCTCTCCCAATTTACCCACAGATTTTGCAACGACCATGGAAACGGTGGCATCCCCCGTAACATTCACTACGGTACGGCACATATCCAATGGCCTGTCCACAGCAAATATTAAGGCCAATCCTGCTTCCGGAATCCCTGCTTGAGCAAGTACTATTACCAACATAACCATTCCTGCCCCGGGCACCGCAGCACTACCAATTGAAGCCAAGGTAGCGGTAACTATGATTCCCAATTGTGCGGAAAGACTTAGATCCATTCCAAATGCCTGAGCGATAAAAACAGCTGCGACGGCTTGGTACAAACTGGTACCATCCATATTTATGGTAGCTCCAATTGGAAGTACGAAACTGGTAACCTCTTCCTCCACACCTAAATGCTCTTCTACCCTTTCCATGGTCACTGGCAAGGTAGCGGCACTGGAACTGGTTGAAAATGCCAATAACTGCGCTGGAGATATTCCTTTCAAAAAGAAGGATGGACTTGTTTTGGTAAAAATCCAAACAATCGATAAATAAACGCAAAGCATCAGTATCAAGCCGAGCAGCACACAGAAGGCATACCACGCCAAGGCCTGAAACAGGTCTAAACTGGGCGATTCCACTACCAAAGCCGCCAAAAGCGCAAAAACACCGTAAGGAGCGGCCAACATTATAATATCAATCAGTTTGAGAATTACCTCATTAAACCCATCAAAAAACTTTTTAACTGGTTCGGCGGTTTTTTCAGGTATCAATATCAACCCAATACCAAAAAAGATGGCGAAGAAAATAACCTGCAACATATTGCCATTATCACTGGCCGCTTTAAAAATATTGCTTGGCACCAAATCTTCCAATGCCTGCAAAGGGCCAGCTTCTTTTTGTTTGTCGGCTGCGGATTTTATATTGTCCGCGTCGCCCTTATAATTTTCAACAAGTTCATTTCTGGTGTCTTCGGAAATGGAACTGCCCGGTTTTACCAAATTAACGACCATCAATCCAATGGAAACAGCAATTACCGTTGTCACAATATAAATACCAATGGTTCGCCCTCCCATTTTGGATAACTTGGAAATATCTTTTAAGTCCGACACCCCTTTTATCAGCGATGCTAGAATTAATGGAACAGCAATAAGTTTAAGAGAGTTGATGAAAATGTTACCAAATGGTTTAATCCAATCGGATACAATTTTTGGTCCCCATTCGAATTGAACCATCAACAAAGCAAATAAAACACCTAAGGCCATTCCAATTAGGATTTGCCAGTGCAATTCCAATTTTTTCATAAAATAAATTTAAGCTGGTAAGATACTTTATAGAAAGGAAACGACCTAGCCGAAAGCCTAGATTTTATTGGTACGGGCCAAAAGGGCATAATCGGCCAACACCAATGCTGCCATGGCCTCCACGATGGGAACCGCTCTTGGGACCACACAGGGATCATGCCTGCCCTTGCCTTGGGTCGAGACCATTTCGCCCTCCTTATTTATAGTGTCATATGCTTGAAGCACAGTAGCTACGGGTTTAAAGGCCACATTAAAATAAATGTCCATGCCATTGCTGATTCCACCTTGGATTCCCCCACTCCTGTTGGTCTTTGTGGTGCCATCGGTGTTGTAAACGTCGTTGTGCTCGCTCCCTTTCATGGCAACCCCTGAAAAACCACTACCATACTCAAATCCTTTTACGGCATTGATGGACAGCATGGCTTCTCCCAAACGGGCATGAAGTTTATCAAAAACAGGTTCTCCTAGACCGATAGGTACATTTTGAATGACGCAAGTGATAACCCCACCGACGGTATCTCCTTCTTTTTTAATGGATTTGATGTAATCTTCCATCTTTTTGGCCATTTCGGTATCTGGACAACGAACAGGGTTGGACTCGATATTGGCGAAATCCAATTCTTGGTAGGGCGTCTCCATTTTTAGCTCTCCAACTTGGGAAACAAAAGCATTGATTTTAATCTCACTCAAAAATTGCTTTGCAATAGCTCCTGCCACTACCCTACTTGCCGTCTCGCGGGCTGAGCTTCTACCTCCACCTCGATAATCACGGAATCCGTATTTCTGATCGTACACATAATCGGCATGCGACGGACGGTACGAATCTTTGATATGGGAATAATCATGTGATTTTTGGTTGGTATTGTGAATGGCAAAGCCGATGGGCGTTCCTGTAGTAACACCCTCAAACACACCTGAGTAAATTTCAACCGTATCCGGTTCTTTACGTTGGGTAACAATGGCAGATTGTCCGGGTTTTCTTCGGTCCAACTCATTTTGAATCATCACTTCATCCAAAGGTATGCCTGCAGGACAACCATCAATCACGCCACCAAGGGCTCTTCCATGTGACTCACCAAAGGTGGTAAGCCTAAAAAGTTGTCCAAAAGAATTTCCTGCCATTCGGTATAAAAATTGGTTTCCGCCAAAGGTAGAAGTTATAATTCTAATTCTAAAACCCTGTCTCGACTTAATACTATTCTAACATCTTGAGGTTCATGATGATGATTTTTTAACAATTATGTCATGAATTAATGATTTGGAATTGATTTTCAATTTATAACCACCGTTTTATTTTGCACTAAACCCTATTAGATTGAAAAAAAGGAAAATAGAACTGGCCGTGATCTCTGATGTTCACCTCGGAACCTACGGATGTCACGCCGACGAATTAATAGCTTACCTCAATAGCATACAGCCTAAAAAATTGATTCTCAACGGAGATATTATCGATATCTGGCAATTCAGTAAACGGTATTTCCCGGCTTCCCACCTAAAGGTGCTGCGTAAAATAATAGGCATGGCCTCCAAAGGTGTAGAAGTTTACTATATCACTGGAAATCACGATGAAATGCTCCGTAAGTTCAGTAATACTTCAATGGGAAATTTTAAGATCATGGATAAATTGGTCCTGAATCTTGATGGCAAAAAAGCCTGGATTTTTCATGGGGACGTATTCGATGTTAGCATCCAAAATGCGAAATGGTTGGCCAAGTTGGGTGGTTATGGTTATGACATGCTCATTCTTATCAATAGTATAATCAACTGGTGTTTGGTAAAAATGGGACGTGAAAAATATTCCCTTTCCAAACGCATCAAGAACAGCGTAAAAAGTGCGGTCAAGTACATCAACAACTTTGAGAAGACTGCTGCCGAGCTTGCCATTGAAAACGAGTACGATTATGTGATCTGTGGACACATCCACCAGCCCAAAAAGGAAATCTACGAAAACAAAAACGGTAGTACCACCTATTTAAATTCAGGGGATTGGGTGGAAAACCTGACCGCCTTGGAGTATTCCTTTAAACGATGGAAAATATACCACTACAACCACGATAGGCTAACCCCATTTTTTGTGGATGAGGATCTAAAAGAAATGGACATGAACGAACTAATAGCCTCCATAACAGACAAAGAAGTATTTATGGAGGATATCAGCTACGATTCTTTGGAAAGTTCCGAAGAAGAAATTGACCAAGATTTAGATGACCAAGGCCTGTCTCAAAATTGAAACAGGGTGTTGAGCCTCCCTTTTCGTCCCATCTTTAATTTGATGCCTACAACTGGTTCCATTGGCCGCGATCAAGGTGTCCTCTGGACTTTTCTCCACTGCGGGGAACAGTTTTAACCCACCAACCTTCATGCTGGTTTGGTAATGTTCCTTTTCATACCCGAACGAACCTGCCATGCCACAACAACCTGAGGCGATAATCGTTACTTTGTAGTTTTTGGGCAAATTCAACACATCAAAGGTCACTTTTTGGTTACTCAATGCCTTTTGATGGCAATGGCTATGGATTTTTACCGTACGTTCCTCCTCTGTAAAACTATCAGCGGTAATATGACCTTCAGCTATCTGTTTGGCCAAAAACTCTTCCAATAAAAAGGATTGTTTCGCCAATTTTTCCAATTGTGCTTTATCTTGATGTAGACGTTGGTACTCATCCCTAAAGGATAAAATAGCAGACGGTTCCAGACCAACAATCGGAATTGCTTCATCCAAATACGGTTTTAGGTTTTCCATATTTTCGGCGACCAGCTTTTTGGCCTGCTTTAAAAACCCTTTGGATAAATAGGTGCGCCCACTCTCCGCATAAAACAGTTCCACATCATACCCCAGTTTGCAAAGCAACTCAATGGCATCCTTACCCACTTCAATATCCAAATACCGCACAAACTCGTCAATATAAAGAACCAGCCTTGTTTTGGAAATATCGGTGTGTTTTACCTTGTATTTTTCCAAATGGGCATCAAAATTGAATTTATAAACTTTTGGCAAACTGCGCTCTGGCGCCACGCCCGAGGCTTTCTTTAGAAGTCCTCCCAATACATTCGAATCATAAACAGCATTGGTCAATCCAGACATTTTACTGCCCAAAGCATTCAATTGGGTATTGTAGGCAAACAGTTTACTACGAAGACTATATCCGTTGGCTTCTTGATAATTGTACAAGAACTCAGCTTTTAAGGTAGAAACATCCACATTACTTGGGCATTCGCTAGCACAGGCCTTACAGCTCAAACAAAGATCAAAGGCAGATTTCAGCTCTTCGTGATCAAAACGATTGGTCTTTTCTGAATTGGTCAAAAACTCACGCAATGCATTGGCCCTCCCTCTAGTGGTATCCTTTTCGTCTTTTGTAGCTTGATAACTGGGGCACATTCCGCCTTTCATTTCGTGGCTTTTTCTACAATCGCCACTCCCATTACATTTTTCAGCCGCCTTTAAGATACCCTCACTGTCCGAAAAATCCATGAAGGTTGAAACGTTGGGTTCTGCTCTGTCAATTTCATAGCGGAGCGATTCATCCATGGGATACGCATCCACAATTTTCCCTGGATTGAATATACCGTTGGGGTCGAAAAGTGTTTTTACGCGTTTCAACAATTCGTAATTGGCATCTCCGATCATCAAAGGAATAAATTCGGCACGCACAATTCCATCGCCATGTTCCCCACTAAAACTTCCGTTATACTTTTTGGTCAGCTTGGCCACGTCGGTGGTAATGGAACGGAACAACACCACATCCTCCGACTTTTTAAGATTTAATATGGGCCGCAAATGCAGTTCTCCAGCACCCGCGTGGGCATAGTAGACCGCATCTTGGTTATAGCTTTCCATAATTTTGGAAAACTCCATGATGAAATCCTTTAGATCCTCCAAAGCCACAGCAGTATCCTCAATACAGGCAACCGCTTTACGATCTCCCACCATGTTACCCAGCAATCCCAAGCCAGCTTTCCGTAACTCAATGGCTTTATTTATGTCATCCCCATACAAAATAGGATTGGCATAGCTCAAGCCTGATTTTTCGATGGTTTTTAAAAGTGATGTCAATTGCGCTTCCAAATCCTCTTCGGAATCGGCTTTCAATTCCAACATTAAAATCCCAGCAGGATCGCCCTCCACAAAAAATCGATTGGCCAGTTGTGCTCGGTTATTTTTGGTACAATCCAAAATTACCTTGTCCATCATCTCGCACAAATGCAAGCTATGTTGCATCACAGGAGCTACATCACTCAAACAATCCTCCAAGGATTTATAATGCGTGGCCACCATGGCTGCATGACTCGGCGGTAGATCATCCAATTGCAAGGTGATTTCGGTGGTAAAAGCCAAAGTTCCCTCACTACCTGACAATAATTTGCATAGGTTGAAATCCTGTTCAACCTCACTAAAGACATTGTTTTTTAGTAACTCGTCAACCGCATAACCTGTATTTCTTCTATGGATACTTGGTTTAGGAAATTCGGAATGTATTTGGCTCTGTGTTTCTGCATTGGAAAGCTCTGCATACAGTTCGCTGTAGATTTTGGCTTCCAAAGAATCGCCTTTTTTCTTTTCTTCAAACTCCGTTTTGGAAATCCCAGAAAATTGGGCATCACTCCCGTCTGACAAAATACATTGCATGGAAACTACTTTGTCACGGGTAACCCCATATTGAATGGAAGTGGTCCCTGAAGAATTGTTCCCGACCATTCCACCGATCATACAACGGTTGGCCGTTGAGGTATTCGGCCCAAAAAACAGTCCGAAAGGTTTTAAAAACTGATTCAGTTCATCACGTACAACTCCTGGCTGTACGGTTATTTGTTTTTTATCCTTATCCAACCCTAAGATTTGGGTGAAATGACGGCTTACATCCACCACAATCCCATCTCCTACACATTGACCGGCCAGGGAGGTGCCAGCAGTTCTCGGAATTAGACCAACTTTATGGGTATTTGCAAACCTAATCAGGGTTTTTAAATCTTGATTATCTTTGGGATATGCCACAGCCACAGGGAGTTTACGGTACACTGAAGCATCGGTGGCATAAATGGCCTTGGTCAAATTATCGAACAATAATTCACCCTGTAGTTGTTCACTTAATTTTTTTAACAAAATTTTGTCCAAGTTGGTATAATTTTTCACCCAAAAGTGAGTTAAACATGCTTATTAGCTAACAAAGCTATCTCAAATTTTTAATTTAAAGTGAACCTCATGAAGATTACTACATTATTATCGGTATTATTTTTATTTGCAACAGTGAGCCTTAGCGCACAGAGCATTTCTGAGCATGCCTTAGGACTTAGGTTGGGCGATAGCGACGGCTTTGGAGCCGAGATCTCATACCAAAATGCCCTTGGGGACAATAACAGATTGGAAGTGGACCTTGGTTGGAGAGATAACAGAAATTTTGATGCTTTCAAATTGGCAGGTCTTTACCAATGGGTTTTCCCTTTGGATGGAAACTTTAACTGGTACGTTGGTGCCGGTGGTGGATTGGGAAGCGTTGATTTCGAGGATCCAATTTTTGATGATGATGAAGGTCTATTCATTTTTGCTGCCGGCGATATCGGTATTGAATATGATTTTGATATCCCATTGTTACTTTCATTGGATTTTAGACCCGAGATTGGACTGGCAGGTTATGACGGTTTTGGCGATGATTTTGATTTTGATATCGCTCTTGGTATCCGTTATCAATTCTAATACCGTATCCCAATAAAAAGTTAACCCTTGGCTTATAAAGAGTCAGGGGTTTTTTTATGCCATATGGATTGAATACCTTAGTGGCCTAAATCTTTTAAAATGAAAAAACTATATACCATTGCCGCGGTAATTCTTTTTCTTGCCTCCTGTAATTCGGAGCCCAAAGGATTCACGGTCAGCGGTTCTATTTCTGGCGAGCCCGAAAATGGCACCACGCTGTACCTTAAAACCACAGATTCTTTGAATCAGCTTATCGATATAGATACCGCGACGGTGCAAAATGGACTTTTTACCTTTAGTGGGAACCAAGTTGAACCCAAAATGCATTACATCTTTATTGATAAAGCCCAAGGGAATGTTCCCGTGATCGTAGAGAATGGTGATATCGAAGTTTCTTTTCAAAAAGACAGTATTGGTTACGCCAAACTTAAAGGAACGGAACAGAATGAAATGTTCATGGATTTCTTGAAGGAGTCCAGAACCATGAGTGAAATGGTAAGAAATATCCAAAACGATATGCGCATGGCCGCTCAACAAAGGGATACGGCACAAGTGACCGCTTTGCGTGAAGAGTTTATCGATTTACAGGAAAGTGCCAAGAATTTCAATTTGGATTATGCAAAAGAGCATCCCAATGCCTTGATTTCCGTTTTAATAGTTGGTAACTTTTTGGAAACTAAAAGCCTTCCAGCTGAAGAAATTCAAGCGTTATTCGATAGTCTGACACCAGAAATGAAAGCTACCGAAATGGGCGTAAAGATCGGGGAAGCATTAGAGACCCTTAAATCAACAGAAATAGGTGCCGTGGCCCCTAATTTTTCAGCTCCTACCCCATCGGGAGAAGTATTGGCATTGAATGATGTGACAAGTAACTCCAAACTTACTTTAGTGGATTTCTGGGCCGCGTGGTGCAAGCCCTGCCGAATGGAAAATCCCAACATTGTTTCCGTTTACAACAAATACAAAGACAAAGGATTCAATGTGCTCGGTGTTTCGTTGGATACCCGGGCCGATGCGTGGCAAGGTGCCATAGCTTCGGATGGTTTGGCTTGGAACCACATTTCGAACTTACAACGTTTTCAAGATCCGATTGCAAGAATGTACAATATCAATGCCATTCCTGCAGCCTTTTTAATAGATCAGAACGGTGTTATAGTCGCTAGGGATTTAAGAGGTCCTGCCTTGGAGCAAAAAGTAGCTGAGGTACTAAATTGATCCCAACTTCATTTTAAAAATAGTAGGCTTGGTTCATCCGGGCCTTTTTTGTTTTTAGAGTTTACCCATTTTCTCCAACACAAATAGAATGATGATGGGAATGGCCAACAAAATTACGATCAAAGTGTCCGTTACAAAAAGCCCTGGTTCAAAAAGTAAAGTAGTGGCATATCCTCCTACAGCTCCGCCAAAGTGCGCGGTATGGCCAATATTGCCCAATCTACTTTTCATACCATAAATGGAATACAACAAATAGCCAATCCCCAAAACATAGGCTGGCAATGGAATCGGGATGAACATAATCCCCAATTGCATATCCGGATTCAATAGAATAGCTGCATACAAAACCCCCATTACCGCACCACTGGCTCCCACTGCACTGTAATAAGGCTCGTTTTTATGAAAGAAGAGGGCCAATAGGCTTCCCCCCAACAAACTCACAAAATAAATAATCAAGAACCTTACAGATCCAAACCAGCCAATCACTACAGGGGCAAAAAAGTAGAGGGTAAACATGTTCAGGAACAAATGGGAAAAATCCACATGCAAAAATCCCGAAGTGGCCATGCGATCCTTTTGACCAGCCTGAATTCCTCCAATACTGAACTTATATCTATCAAAAAAAGTGGTGTTGCTAAATCCGCGAAGGGAAACCAAAACATTTGCGGCCATGATCACAATGGTGGCGATGTGTAAATTGAGCATTCGTTTTCAGTTTTGGCTTCAAATATAGCTATATTTGCCCACAAGAATTGTCTATGCAGCTGGTAGTTTATATCCTTGTTTATCCTTTGCTCTGGTTGATTTCCAGACTTCCCTTTAAAGTCATTTATTTCATTTCCGATGGTGTATATGCATTGTTGTATTACGTAATTGGATATCGTAAAAAAGTGGTTCGCAACAACTTGGAACTGGTTTTTCCCGAAAAGTCAATAAAGGAGCGACTGGCAATTGAAAAAAAGTTCTATAAACACATGTGCGATATGTTCTTGGAAATGATCAAGACGATGGGCATCAGCAAAAAGGAAATCCAAAAACGTTTTACCGTTACCAATATTGAGGTGCTTCATGATTTAGAGGATAAAGGCATCAACACCATGCTCATGCTTCCGCATTATGCCAGTTGGGAATGGGTTTTGTCGTTAAACCTTCAGATCAAATCGAAAGGCTATGGCATCTATCAAAAAATACAGAACAAGTATTTCGATAAAATGGTTCGTGATATCCGAAGTAAGTTCAATACGCAATTGATTTCCACCAAGGAATCCCGAAAAATCCTTAAAGCAGCAAATGAAAGTAAAGAATTGACCATGGTAGGCATTATCAGTGATCAATCTCCCATGGTAGGCAGAGCCAAATATTGGACTGAATTTATGGGCATTATGGTTCCCGCCCACGTAGGCGGTGAAGAAATCTGCAAGCACAACAATTTTGTTCCTGTTTATTTAAAGGTCAAGAAACTTAAGAGGGGCTATTACCAAGGCACTTTTAAGGTGCTTTTTGATGACCCGACGGTTGTTCCCGATTACAAAATAACCGATGCCTTTTTACAGGAAACTGAAAAATCCATTCTAGAGGCTCCGGAGTATTACTTTTGGACACACAAGCGCTGGAAACATCGTAATAAGGTCCCTGACATCTTTAAAAAAAAGTAGGCCCTTTCTTTTATTTGAGCATACTCAGCTTCATTTCTTGAGTTGAATCAATCTTTTAGCGTTGATGGTTCCATAATTTTGTGTTAATCAATCCTCAAAAAAATGAAACATTCAATCATTGTACTACTTTTTCTATCCATGACCGTTGTTTTTGGTCAACAACCCAAAAAGGAAATCAATCCAGAAACGGTGGAAGCCATTAAAAATGATATCTGGGTGCCATTTATGGAAGCCTATGACCAAGGTGACTCCAGTAAACTCAAATCCATTCATTCAAAAGACATTGTACGAGTAACAATTGCCCAAAACCAAATTGAAACCGGAGCTTATTATCTTGACAGTTTTGGGAATTATGTTCAATCTGTAAAGGAAAAAGGGGATAAAATCAATATTGCATTTGCGATTCTTTCAACAGCTATTGACGATAGTGGCAATATCGCCTATCAAACCGGGTATTACCGTTTCAGCTCCCAAAACAAAGGGAATACTGGTCAAAGTTTTGTAGGCTACGGCTTTTTCAATGTTGGTCTTAGAAGAGAAAACGGCACATGGAAAATTTGGTTGGATTCCGATAATCACACCAAAATTACGGCTGATCAATTCAACAACGCTCCTTTTGTGTATGACCTAAATCCATGATTACAATCCAGCAACTTCTTTGATTTCGGCTATGATTTTATCAGCCAAACCATCTGCCTCTTCTTGTGATTTAGCTTCGGTATAAATTCGAATAATGGGCTCGGTGTTCGATTTTCTTAAGTGCACCCAATTTTCTGGGAAATCAATTTTCACCCCATCAATTGTCGACACTTCCTCATCTTTATATTTGTTGTGCATGGCTTCCAAAAGGGCATCCACATCCAATTCAGGCGTCAATTCGATTTTCTTTTTGCTCATAAAGTAGCTTGGGTAGCTGGCACGCAACTCAGCAACAGTTCCTCCTCGCTCCGCCATCAACATTAAAAACAATGCCGTACCCACCAAGGCATCACGACCATAATGACTTTCTGGATAAATGATTCCTCCATTGCCCTCTCCACCAATAATGGCATTGTTGGCTTTCATTTTGGTCACCACGTTCACTTCACCAACAGCAGCAGCTTCGTAGGTGCCTCCATGTTTTTCGGTCACATCGCGCAAAGCTCTTGAAGAAGAAAGATTGGAAACCGTATTTCCTTTGGTTTTGCCCAGTACATAATCGGCACAGGCCACCAAGGTGTATTCTTCCCCGAACATTTGACCATCGTTACTGATAAATGCCAAGCGGTCCACGTCTGGGTCGACCACAATCCCAAAATCTGCTTGTTCTTCCACAACTTTCGCACAGATATCTCCCAAATGCTCCTTTAAAGGCTCAGGGTTATGTGGAAAATGTCCAGTTGGATTACAATATAACTTTACAACTTCAACGCCCAATTCTTCCAATAATTTCGGAATGGCAATACCCCCTGTGGAATTTACCCCATCAACAACCACTTTAAAACCGGCCTTTTTAATGGTATCGGCATCCACCAAGGGTAATTCCAAAACTTCATCAATATGAATATCGATATAGGCATCATTTTTAATGATCTCGCCTAAATCATCAACCTCTGCAAACTCAAAATCCTCTTTCTCGGCCAAGGCTAAAATCTTGGCGCCTTGTTCGGCATCCAAAAACTCTCCCTTTTCATTCAACAATTTCAACGCATTCCACTGCTTTGGATTATGACTTGCGGTTAGAATAATCCCTCCGTCCGCTTTTTCCAAAGGCACAGCAATTTCCACTGTTGGTGTGGTGGACAATCCCAAATCAATTACATCAATTCCCAATCCAACCAATGTAGAAACTACAAGGTTCTGGATCATTTCACCTGACAAGCGGGCATCACGTCCAATCACAACCTGCAAATCGTCTTTTTTGGAATAGTCTTTTAACCAAGTACCGTAAGCAGCGGCAAATTTCACCGCGTCCAATGGCGTTAAATTAGCATTGGTCTTCCCTCCTATGGTGCCTCGTATTCCAGAAATTGATTTGATCAGTGTCATAATTGTTGAAAAAGTTTTTGCAAATATAAACGGGCATAATCGATTCCATGTTTTGAATTTGTAAATTTCGACAGAAAAGGAATTTGCCCCGATGAACTTCTTAGCACACATCTATCTTTCGTTTGATGATAAGGAAATTACTTTGGGGAATTTCTTTGCAGACCATATTCGTGGGAACAAATACAAACACTTGCCAGAACGAATTCAAAAAGGCATTTTGTTGCATCGTGAAATCGACACCTTTACCGACGCACACCCCACCGTGCGGCAGAGCAGTAAGCGATTACATAAAAACTACAGCCATTACAGCCGTGTGATCGTGGATATTTATTACGATCATTTTCTGGCCAAAAACTGGGGAGATTATAGCGATATACCTCTTGATGAGTATGTGGAGAATTTTTATGCTCTTTTGGAAGACAATTATGAAATCCTGCCCATGGCCACCAAACGGATGATGCCCTATATGATGGCGGACAATTGGTTGCTCAATTATGCCAATTTAGCAGGTATTGAACGCGTACTCAACGGTATGAACCGCCGAACCGAGAATAAATCCAAAATGAATTTTGCCATTTTGGACCTTGAAGAACACTATACAGATTTCGAAAATGAATTCACTTCATTTTTTAAAGAATTAATTACCTTTTCCAACCAAAAATTTATTTCCCTATGCGAAGACTAATATTGCTTCTGCCCCTTATCTTATTATTTGTTAATTGTAAACAAAAACCAGCCGAACCTACAGGACTGGTTGCCGAAAAAGCGATGGTGGTTTCTGCTCGTCAGGAAGCTTCACAATTGGCTGTTGACATCATGAAAAAAGGAGGAAATGCCTTCGATGCCATGGTTGCCACAGAATTGACATTGGTAGTTGCCTATCCATTCGCAGGTAGTGTTGGTGGTGGTGGATTTATGGTTTATCGAAAAAACAATGGCGAAGTTGGAGGAATCGATTATCGTGAAAAAGCCCCCCTTGCTGCCCACAAAGACATGTATTTGGATTCCTTGGGCAATGTTATACCTGGTTTGAGCACTTCTGGAGGTACAGCTGTGGGAGTACCGGGAACCGTTGCTGGGGTTCTGGAAGTACACAAGAAATTTGGAAAACTTCCTTTAAAGGAAATCATAGAGCCCATTATCGCCCTTGCCAACAAAGGTGTCGTGGTTACCGAAAAGCAAGCGGGGCGTTTGGAAAGAACCCGCGAGCGTTTTATTGAGGCCAATGGCGACAGCACCAAGTTTGCCATTGCATATAAAGTTGGCGACACCATTAAATATCCAAACTATGCCAAAACCCTTCAAAAAATTATGGAAGAAGGCAGGGATGGTTTCTACAAAGGCGAAGTGGCCCAAAAATTGGCTGCATACGTTCAAGAAAAAGGTGGTCTGATCACCGAAGAAGATTTGGAAAAATACGAAGCAGTCTGGAGAGACCCAATCGTTTTCAATTATAAGGATATTAAAGTGATTTCCATGAGCCCACCGAGTAGTGGCGGAGTGACCATCAACCAGATATTTAAAATGATGGAACCTTATGATGTATCTAAATTTGGACATAATTCAACTAAAACCATTCAATTGTTCACTGAAGCATCACGCAGGGCCTATGCGGATAGAAACTTCTTTTTGGGTGATCCCGATTTTGTGGACATTCCTTACGATGTACTTTTGAGTGATGATTACATTCAAGACAGAATGGCTAATTTCTCTTTTGACAAGGCTACTTTGTCTTCCGATGTAAGCCATGGCGAGGTTGAAATTATTGAAAGTGACCAAACTACCCACTTCTCCATTGTAGACAGTGAAGGGAATGCTGTTTCTGTTACCTCTACCCTAAATGGCGGATACGGTTCCAAACTATTCTGTGAGGAGTTGGGCATCTTTTTGAACAACGAAATGGACGATTTTAGTTCCAAGCCCGGCGTTCCCAATATGTTTGGACTTATCGGTGCCGAAGCCAACAGCATTGAGCCCGAAAAGCGAATGTTGAGCAGCATGACGCCAACCATTGTGGAAAAGGACGGGAAACTTTACATGGTTGTGGGAACTCCCGGAGGTTCAACCATTATCACTGCCGTCGCCCAGACCATTTTGAATGTGTACGAGTTCAACTTGAGCATGCAAGAAGCTGTAAATGCACCAAGATTCCACCATCAATGGTTACCGGATGCTGTGGTTTTTGAACCCGACGGTTTTTCCAAAGCATTGATTGAAGAACTTAAATCCAAAGGGTACATTATTAACGAAGAGCGTACACCCATAATCGGAAAAGTCGACGCCATTCGTGTGCTGCCCAATGGTAAACTGGAAGGTGGTGCAGACAAACGCGGCGACGATACTGCCGTTGGATTTTAATTATTAGCAAATGAAATTTGATGTTGTTGTTTTAACGGACCACCGTTACGTGGCCCCAGAAAAAAATACACCCTATATTCAAAATGTGCTTCGAGAAGACCAATTGGTTTTGGAGGCATTAAAAAATAAAGGGTTGAAGGTAACCCGTATATCTTGGGATGACCCAAATTTTGATTGGTCCTCTACCAAGTATGCTTTGTTCCGAACCACATGGGACTATTTTGACCGCTATGCGGAATTCTCCGAATGGTTGGAAAAAGCATCCAAGCAAACCAAGTTCATCAATTCCAAGGAGCTTATTTATTGGAATATCGATAAGCATTATTTACAAGACCTATCCAATGCAGGGGTAACTATTCCAAAGACTGTTTTTGTGGAAAAAGGTTCAAAAACAACTCTCCTTGCTGCCATCGAATATGCAAAATCGGAGCATGGTTTTACTGTAGACACCTACATTTTGAAGCCTTGTGTTTCTGGGGCGGCACGACATACTTATAAAATCAAAAGTGAGACAATTTCTGACCACGAAGCCATTTTTCAAGCTTTGGTAAACGAAGAAGCAATGATGCTACAAGAATTTCAGCATCACATTGTTTCGGAAGGGGAAATTTCCATGATGGTTTTCAACGGCGAGTTTACCCATGCTGTACTCAAGATAGCCAAAAAGGGTGATTTTAGGGTTCAGGATGATTTTGGTGGTACCGTTCACGAGTACACTCCTGATGAAACACAGATTGCATTTGCACAAAAGGTGGTGCGCTCAGCCCCTGAATTGCCGGTCTACGCCAGGGTGGACATTTTTAAGGACAATGATGGCAATTGGGCTTTGGCAGAATTGGAGATTTTTGAACCCGAACTATGGTTTCGTTTAAACCCAAATGCTGCCGATATTTTGGCTAAAGGGATTAGAGCAACATGCAGTTTTGATGAACGCCATTGAATTTAATGATATTTTTATATTTATATAAATATTTCAAAATGAAAAACTTAACCCTTCTCCTGTTCAGTATTTCCTTAAGTGGATTTAGCCAACAACAAACCACAGGAAATTTAGTGGCCTTGGATAATGCATTCTTTGATTATGTGGATAAAGGTGCTAAAATCGAAGTATTAGCCGATGGATTTATTTGGTCGGAAGGCCCAGTTTGGGTCAAGGAAAGTGGATATCTATTGTTTTCGGATGCGCCCCAGAACACCATCTTTAAATGGAAGGATGCGGAGGGAATATCATCTTTTTTAAAACCATCTGGCTATACAGGCATTTTACCTTACAGCAATGAACCAGGCAGCAATGGATTGATCATCAACAATGATGGTGAGTTGGTGGCCTGTGAACATGGCGACCGAAGAATTTCGCGCATGCCATTGACCCAAGGTGGAAAGGTAACGGTAGCGGATACTTGGGAGGGCAAACGCTTCAATAGTCCCAACGATATTGTACAAGCTTCAAATGGTACTTACTATTTCACGGATCCTCCCTATGGTTTGCCCAAACAACAAGATGATGCTTCACGAGAAATTGAAGAGTTTGGAGTTTATAAAATCGACCCAGACGGCAACGTAACTATGGTCGTCAGTAATCTTTCAAGGCCCAATGGCGTAGCCCTATCTCCAGATGAAAAAAAACTCTACGTAAACCAATCCGATTCCAACGCACCTTATATTATGGCCTACACCATTCAAAGCGATGGCACTTTGGATAAGGGTCATATCTTTTTTGATGCTTCCGAATTACAAAATGAAGGGCTAATCGGTTCTTTAGATGGAATTAAAATCGCCGTTGACGGAACTATTTTCTCAACAGGCCCTAGTGGTATTTTGGTCATCACACCAAAAGGAAAGTTATTGGGACGGATAGAAACTGGCCAACGTACCGCCAATTGCACATGGGGCAATGACGGCTCCGTACTGTATATGACCGCACACAATTACCTTATGCGCATTCAAACCAAGACAAAAGGGGTAGGTTTTTAACTCCTATTGACCGGCAATTTGTCTTTTCAGCTCGTCCATGGACTGCTGCAATTGCTTTAGCAAACCTGTTTCGGTTGTGGCATCCACATTAAAAGTCAATTTGCTGCTTACCTCCCAAATTTCTTGGATTTGAAAGGGTTTGATTTCGTAGGGAGGATAGGTCTCATTTAATGAAACCAAGGTAATATTATTGGAATTGGGCTTGCGCTCAATTTTCTTTACCATTACTGAATCCTGAAGCACCACCACATACATTTTATTGGCACTTACATGATCAATGTGCTCAATGGCACGGGCCAACACCCAATCATTGGGTCTTAAATTGGGCAACATACTATCCCCTTCCACTTGAAACCCACGATAAGTTGCATTTCGGAATTCTGGAATGGGCATATCAAACGCCGGTAATTGTTGATACCAACTAGTATCAGCAATATTTTGTGGATATCCAGCAGCGGCTTTGGCATTTACCATTACCATGTTGTCATTATCGGAATTATCAACCGTAACCACCTTTGGAATCACACTTGTTTTGGAGGTGTCCAAATGCTTCTGGTCACTTTCACCGAACAACCACAATGGGTTAATCTTAAATTGTTTCAGAAGTTCAGCCACCACTTTGCCCGAAAGCTTAGTTCTCCCTCGCTCAATATCAGCAGTAGTATTTTTCACGCCCAGCAAATCGGCAAAATCCGTTTGTGTGTAGCCGAGTTCCCTACGGAGGTCTGTGAATCTTTTTAAGGTTATTTCATTTTCCATCTTCCAATTGATAAAGTCAAATCGAACGTATCAAGTTGACAATCCATTATCAAATATAGGTGTTTTGGATTATTTCCAAAAATATTTATGGATTATTTCCATTATTTGGATATTTTCCATATTTTTGATTGGATTATTTCCAAATTCAATTGTGTCAATAAAATATTTGCTCATTATGGAATCCTCAACAACCCTTATTTATGATGGCAGTTTCAATGGTTTTCTTACTGCCGTTTATGTCGCTTTTGATGAAAAATTGACAGTGGCCGATATTCAAAAGAACAATCAAAGTCAAAATGAATTGTTTTCGGACACCCAGACCATTTTCACACACATTGAAAATGCCAAACGGGTTTGGAACGGAATTCGAAACATGAGCTATAATGCCATTTCCTATATTTATTTTGCCTTTTTGAGTGAAACCGAAGGCATTGAAATGATATTGTACACGTATATTCAAAAATTGATGCTCACTAAAAATGGAAATACTTTGGATTATTCCGATGGTTCTGTAGCATATATGGAACAATTATCTAAAAAGGTTAGGAACGAAAAACATTTCCTAGAGAATCATTTACGTTTTTCAAAAACCAAAGACTGTATCCATTTTGCGCAGATCAAACCTAATTTTAATGTACTTCCGCTCATCTCCAAGCATTATAGAAATCGTTTCACGGACCAACAATGGCTAATTTTTGATGCCAAACGCAATTATGGTATTTATTACTCTTCAGGACAAATGGAAATGGTGACCCTATCCGAAATAATATCTTTGGATAAAAAATCAGTTAAAAACACCATTCTAAAAGAATTGATAAAATCAAAATTGCACACACCAAAAAGCAATAACAGATACCATAGGAGTTTTAGCGAACAAAAAGAAGCGGTTTAAACTACCCCTTACCCTTCTCCCCAACAAAGTGATCACTTTTGGTTTTGAACAGTACATTAAAACTGGTCAAACTGCCATAGATTCGGGTAATGTATTGTTGCAGGTCCACCTTTTCTTGGTCGTCCAAATTATTACTGCTGTTTATCTTTTGTTCCATCACTCGGATACGGTCGCGCACCATCACGATTTTATGAAAAAAGGTATCAATGGGCATTTCTTTACTGGCGGTAGCGTCACCAGGTTCCAAAACCAATTTTCCACCTCTCCATTTATCGGCTATAGCAACTTTCTCATGCGAATCGCTCCACTTTTCCAATATCTTTACCAATGAACGCTCCACATCAAAAAAACTAACGCTGTCCACTTCGTCTTCTACACCTTCTATCACTTCAAATTCAGCATCCAAATCTATTGTCTCCAAACCATTCTCTAAAAAGGTTACCCAATAATGTTTGGATGAAACGTTGGTTACCACCCCCTTACCAAATTCTGGATGGTCTATTCTAGAGCCAATGCCTAATATTTTCATGTATAAAATTATTTTATGTCCTCAAATTTAGAATTTTTGGACGTTTGCCCTACCTTAGATGTCGGTTTTATAAACCAGCATTCATGGAACCACAAAAACTAAGAGCAAAACTCGGAGAGTTGGCCTCTACATCCATCAGTGGTAACGATATCAGTTCTTCTTGCCTGTACGTATCCGCCTTGGCCGTATTACACGCTGGCCAATATGCATGGATTTCATTATTGATTGTCGGAGTCGTCCTCTTCCTATTCAGAAAAATTTATGGTGAGGTCGTTGGCGCTTTACCGATGAACGGAGGGGCCTACAACGCCTTATTAAATACCACAAGCAAGGGCATGGCATCTTTGGCCGCAGCACTCACACTCTTGTCTTATATGGCAACAGCAGTGATTTCTGCGAACGAAGCCATGGCCTATTTAAAAAACATTGTCCCGCACCTTCCCGTGATTATGGCAACCATTGGTCTTTTGGCCCTATTTATGGGATTGGTTATCATAGGTATTGGGGAATCCTCCAAAGTTGCAATAGGTATATTTATTTTTCACTTATGCTCTTTGATTTTACTATCCTCCTTTGCTGGAATTTATCTATTTGAACACGGGTTAAAGGTGTTTACGGAAAACAATGCACTTCCTGTAAAGCATGGGGCCTTGCCCATGGCTCTCTTCTTTGGATTTTCTGCCGC
This sequence comes from Allomuricauda sp. NBRC 101325, assembly GCF_030268205.1. Classification (GTDB taxonomy): domain Bacteria; phylum Bacteroidota; class Bacteroidia; order Flavobacteriales; family Flavobacteriaceae; genus Flagellimonas. Next base: position 993,032 of record NZ_BSQF01000002.1, on the reverse strand, counting down.
CATGTTGGGCATCAGTGGGTTCGAAAGTTCGGCGAATTTTGTGGAAGAACAGAAAAAAGGGGTCTTTCCAAAAACACTGCGCAATATGTGGGTGGTAGTTACCATATTTAATCCGTTGATTGCATTTTTGGCCTTAGCCGTATTGCCCATTTCAGAAATAGAATCCAATAGTGAAGCCCTTTTATCCATTATGGGGAATCAGGTAAGCGGGTCTTGGTTGGCATTTTTGGTGTCCATTGATGCCGTGCTTGTATTGAGCGGTGCTGTTTTAACCTCGTTCGTTGGAGTTTCTGGGCTTGTGGAACGGATTACCCTGGATAGGATCCTACCTCCATTTCTATTAAAACGCAATAAAAATGGTAGTACCTATCGTATCGCCATTGTGTTTTTTATGCTCTGTGTTTCCATTTTGTTAATTACTGAAGGGAATCTGGAAGCCTTGGCAGGCGTCTACACTATTGCCTTTTTATCGGTTATGGCACTTTTTGGTATCGGGAATATATTGCTGAAAGTTCGCAGAAAACATTTACCACGTCCAGAACGCTCGGGATGGCTTTCTTTGTTGATTGCCATTTTGGCCGTGATCACCGCATTGATTGGAAATATTATCTTGAATCCAGATTATTTGGCCGTGTTCATGGAATATTTTATTCCCACCATCGCTTTGGTTTTGGTCATGTTGAACAGAACCGCACTTTTAAAATTACTGCTACGTCTGATTCGCTATTTCTTAGATCCTGTGAACCGTTTCTTGGTCAAATCGTACAAGGGCATCAATAAAACTATTGACAAGATCAATGACCAAGAGTTTGTCTACTTTACCAAAAAAGATGATGTGGCAGCATTGAACAAAGTGCTTCTGTACATCAGAAACAACGAACATACCCGAAAATTAAAAATTGTCTCTGTTTTCCCTGAAGGAGAGCAAGCGACCCAAAGTTTTGTTTCTGACCTAAACGTTTTGGACAGGGAATATCCAGAAATAAAAGTGGATTATATTCAATTGCATGGGGAATTCACTCCCGTTCTGATCAAAAAGCTTTCGGAGGATTGGAACATTCCCATCAATTTTATGTTCATCGGGAGCCCAAGTGACAAATTCCCTTATCCACTTCAAGAACTCGGTGGGGTTCGATTGATTATTTAAAGTAAATCTGCATATTTACCACCACTTTCATTAATAAAAACGAAACTGGGGTCTGCTTCCTTTTTACATCCCAAATCGCTATTTTTGAGGTTTGCTATGATTTTATGATCAATTACGAAGAACATATTGAGGTTAAGGGTGCAAGAGTCCATAATCTAAAGAATATAGACGTTACCATTCCCCGTGAAAAACTGGTGGTGATCACTGGTCTTTCGGGCAGTGGAAAATCCTCTTTGGCATTCGATACCATTTATGCGGAAGGACAACGCAGGTACATTGAAACCTTTTCGGCCTATGCCAGACAATTTTTGGGTGGACTGGAGCGTCCTGATGTGGATAAAATCGATGGACTCTCCCCAGTAATTGCCATTGAACAAAAAACCACCTCCAAATCTCCGCGCTCCACTGTGGGCACTATTACCGAAGTGTATGACTTTTTGCGTCTTCTTTTTGCAAGAGCTGGCGATGCCTACAGTTACAACACGGGAGAAAAAATGGTAAGTTACAGCGATGAGCAAATCAAAGATTTGATCATTGAAACCTACAAGGACAAAAAAATCAATGTGCTGGCGCCTGTGATCAAATCCAGAAAAGGGCATTATCGTGAACTTTTTGAGCAGATTGCAAAGCAAGGTTTTGTAAAAGTTAGGGTTGATGGCGAGATATCCGATATTACCAAAGGGATGAAGGTCGACCGCTACAAAACCCACGATATTGAAATCGTAATCGACCGCTTAAAGGTTGGGGATAGCGAAGATTTTCAAAAAAGATTGAGTGAGACCATCAATACGGCCATGTACAGTGGTGAAAATGTGTTGATGGTTTTGGAAGAAGGCGAATCCGTACCTCGCTATTTCAGTCGGGATTTGATGTGCCCCTCCTCTGGCATTTCCTATCCTACACCTGAACCGAATACCTTTTCGTTCAACTCGCCAAAAGGAATGTGTCCTGAATGCAGTGGACTTGGTCATATTTATCAGGTAAACGAAGATAAAATCATCCCAAATAAGAAACTTTCCATCAAATCAGGTGGAATTGCTCCCTTGGGAGAATACAAAAAATCTTGGGCCTTTAAACAATTGGAAACGATTGCACAGCGCTACGAGTTCGACCTTTCCGATTCGATTGAGAAGATTCCTGCAGAGGCTTTGCAAATCATTTTAAATGGTGGCAACGAAAGTTTTGAAGTCAATTCCAAAACATTGGGCGTTAAAAGGCAATATAAAATTGATTACGAAGGAATTTCCAACTTCATTAAAACCCAATACGAGGAAGCTAACTCCACTTCGATTAAACGGTGGGCCAAGGATTATATGGACAAAGTAAATTGTCCAACCTGCGAAGGCACCCGTTTGCGCAAAGAATCGCTCTATTTTAAAATAGATGGCAAGAACATTGCTGAATTGGCGCAGCTTGATATCGCCGAACTGGCGAACTTCTTTCAACAGTTGGAGGAAACCCTTGAAGGCAACCAAAAAAAGATTGCAGAAGAAATTATCAAAGAAATAAAAGCTAGAGTTGGCTTTTTGTTGGATGTAGGATTGGATTACCTCTCCCTAAACCGAAGTTCCAAATCCTTGTCTGGCGGTGAAGCCCAACGTATTCGATTGGCTACACAAATCGGTTCGCAATTGGTTGGGGTACTCTATATTTTGGATGAGCCCAGTATTGGATTGCACCAGCGCGATAACGAACGTTTGATTCATTCTTTGGAAGCGCTCCGTGATATCGGAAATTCGGTTATTGTGGTAGAGCACGACCGCGATATGATTGAACAGGCCGACCATGTTATCGACATTGGTCCGAAAGCAGGCAAGCATGGTGGTGAAATCATTTCACAAGGTAAACCAAAGGATTTAATAGACCAACACACCTTAACGGCACAATACATCACAGGAGAATTGGAAATTCCAGTTCCAAATAAAAGACGTGAAGGCACTGGCAAGAATATTGTGCTTTCAGGCTGTACCGGGAACAACCTGAAAAATGTAACGGTTGAATTTCCTTTAGGAAAAATGATCGGGGTTACCGGGGTTTCAGGAAGTGGAAAATCCACCCTGATCAATGAGACCCTCTACCCTATCATGAACGCCCATTATTTTAATGGCGTAAAAAAACCAATGCCCTATAAAAAAATCACGGGCTTGGAACATATTGATAAAGTAATCGACATCAATCAATCCCCGATTGGGCGTACACCAAGGTCCAACCCGGCTACCTATACTGGAGTTTTTAGTGAAATCCGTTCCCTGTTCGCCAAAACCACTGAGGCGACCATCCGTGGGTATAAACCAGGGCGTTTTAGCTTCAATGTAGCAGGAGGACGATGTGAGACATGCCAGGGAGGTGGACTTAAAGTGATTGAAATGAACTTTTTGCCCGATGTATATGTGGAATGCGAAACCTGTAACGGCAAACGCTTCAACAGGGAAACCTTGGAGATTCGCTACAAGGGCAAATCCATTGCCGATGTCTTGGAAATGACCATTAATGAAGCGGTTGATTTCTTCGAGAATATTCCCAAAATCCACAGGAAACTAAAAACAATAAAAGATGTGGGATTGGGTTATATATCATTGGGGCAGCAATCCACAACCTTATCCGGTGGTGAAGCGCAAAGGGTAAAGCTCGCTACGGAGCTATCCAAACGTGACACTGGAAACACTTTTTACATCCTCGACGAACCTACAACTGGACTGCATTTTGAAGATATTCGAGTGCTCATGGAGGTGTTGAACCAATTGGTGGACAAAGGCAATACCATTTTGGTCATCGAACACAATTTGGATGTGATCAAAATGGTGGACTATATCATTGATATTGGCTACGAAGGTGGTCGCGGTGGCGGGAAAGTCGTGGCCAAAGGAACACCAGAAGAGGTTGCAAAGGACAAAAAGAGTTACACGGCCAAGTTTTTAAAGAAAGAATTGGCCAACAGCAAACAAAATATAGCGAAAGCTGTTTAAAATATTAGATTATGCAAATGCGAAATGAACAACATTCCAAAGGTTGGAATGAAATCAAAACCAACGATTCTTGGGCGATTTTTAAAATCATGGGCGAGTTTGTCAATGGTTTTGAGAAAATGAGCGCCATTGGCCCCTGTGTTTCCATTTTTGGTTCGGCAAGGGTTCGTGAAGGACATCCCTATTACGATTTGGCCGTAAAAGTGGCCAGAAAAGTATCCGAAGCTGGTTACGGTGTAATTACAGGTGGTGGACCAGGGATCATGGAAGCTGGTAACCGCGGAGCAAATTTAGCGGGTGGCACTTCTGTCGGTTTAAATATTGAACTGCCTTTTGAACAACATGACAACCCATATATCGACGAGGACAAAAGCTTGGATTTCGACTACTTCTTTGTTCGTAAGGTAATGTTCGTAAAATACTCCCAAGGGTTTGTGGTAATGCCCGGTGGTTTTGGCACCCTGGATGAATTTTTTGAGGCCCTAACCTTGATTCAAACCCATAAAATACACACCTTCCCTATTATATTGGTAGGCACCAAATTTTGGAAAGGATTGTTGGATTGGGTTAAAAATACTTTGGTTGAAGAAGGTAACATTAGTCCAAAAGACTTGGATTTGATTAAATTGGTGGATACGGAAGACGAAGTGGTCGAAATTATTGATGCCTTTTATAAGGGTCGAACGCTAAGTCCTAATTTTTAAAGTTGTTCCCTTGATTCATCCCCAAAACATTCGAAGGCTAATTTTGCTTTTTATTGCAGTACTGCCCTATTTAGGGTCAGGACAGCATAAAAATGACATTGTGGCCACTTTGGATGGGGAAACCAAACAAATTCGAATCAAACAAAACTTCACTTATGTGAACGATTCGAACAAAGGATTGAGTACCATTTATTTCAACGATTGGAACCACGCTTATTCCAATAAAAATACGGCTTTAGCCAAACGCTTTGCCGAAGAGTTCAACCGCAGCCTGCATTTGGCCAAGGATCGTGAACGGGGCAAAACCACCATTATGACCATCGTGGACAGTAACTATTCCGGTCTTGAGTGGGAACGCGTGGAAAATCGGGATATCATCAAAGTAACTTTGAATGAGGTCTTAAAACCCGGTGAGTTTGTGCAATTGTTCCTGACCTACACCATAAAACTCCCATCCGCTAAATTCACTGGTTATGGACATTCCTTTGAAAATGAATATTACCTAAAGGACTGGTACCTTACCCCTGCAGTGTTCGACGGGGATTGGAAATTGTACGACAACAAAAATTTAGACGACCTCTATACCGGAGTTTCCGAAACGCGAATCAATTTTACCTACCCCGAATTGCTTTCATTGGCTTCCAATTTTCGAATGTCCAACACTTCTAGATATGATGGAGGACAGCATGTACAATTGATCGGCAACAAGCGGAAAAACTGTGAGATCATCATTACCTATGATAAAAGATTTACCAAACATATTACAACATCCTTTACGGTAACCACAGATATTGAATCAAGTAAATATGGTGAAATTGCCCAAGGAATTTCCATTAGTCGAATTGCTGATTTTTTAAATGAAAATCTTGGCGCCTATCCACACGGAAACCTCTTGGTAAGTGAATTTGATTACAATAAATCACCACTCTACGGCATTAGTCAACTCCCCTCTTTTATCCGACCCTATGAAGAGCAGTTTCAATTTGAAATGAAGTTCTTAAAAACGGCCGTTCGGAGTTATATTAAAGAAACTTTGTATCTCGACCCGAGAAAAGAACGATGGGTAAACGATGCCATTGGGTATTATTTGATGATCAAATATGTGGATGAATTTTATCCAAATCAAAAACTTACAGGAAAACTCTCAAATTGGTGGCTGCTTAAAAACTTTCATTTTGCCCAAATGGATTTTAATGATCAATATACGTTGTTCAGCATGCTCTCGGCACGTAAGAATATTGACCAAGCCCTTACCACCCCAAACGATTCTTTGATAAAATTCAATGAGAAAATCGCCAATGGCTATAAAGCCGGATTGGGTATGTCTTATCTATCTGCCTATTTGGGCGAAAAGAAATTGGACAGCACGGTTCTGGACTTTTATCAGAATTACAAACAACAGCCTTTGGTTACGGCTAACGATTTTAGAGCAACGTTGGAAAAGTATGCTGACAAGGAAGTAGCTTGGTTTTTTGACGAATATGTTGCAACTGATGATAAGATTGATTACAAGATCAAGAAAATTCAAAAAACCGAAGATTCCATCACTTTTGTGCTCAAAAACAAACAGGGAACCAAAGTTCCCATATCACTTTTTGGGCTTCAAAACGACACGGTTGTTTCGCATTATTGGTTCACTGGAATTGATACCACCAAAACATTTACCATTCCAAGATTGGGCGAAGAACGTTTGGTGTTGAATTATGACCAAAAAATACCCGAATTCAATCAGCGGGACAACTGGAAAACTTTAAATGGTTTCTTTTCCAGTAATAAAAAGTTGAAGTTTCAATTTTTCAAGGATACGGAGGACCCTTATTACTATCAGATTTTCTATGTTCCGATTGTCAACTTTAACCTTTATGATGGGGTAACGCCTGGCTTACGTTTTTACAATAAAACATTTTTGGAGCGTAATTTTTTATATGATGTAGCACCTGCCTATTCATTTTTGGAACATACCATGGTCGGAAAGGCCAGTTTCAGGTATCGCAAATACCACCAAAAAACAGGGTTGTACATGACCAACTATTCCATTTCGGCCTCTACCTCCCATTTTCAGGAAAATTCAAGGTTTTCGACCCTTACCCCTGCCGTTAACTTTTCATGGCGACCAGAAGACCTCTTATCCAACCGTAGACAGAATTTAATGTTCAGGTACCGAAATGTTTTCAGAAGCGTTGATGAAAATATTGCAGACCAAATTGATACGGACCCGGATTATGGCGTATTGAATGCTCGATTTACCGATGTGGACAACAATATCCTCAACTATTCCTCATGGTTTATAGATGCCCAGCATTCTAGCGATTTTACCAAATTGGCATTCGAAATGGAGTATCGCAAATTGTTCCAAAGCAATCGACAATTGAACATTCGATTGTATGCGGGTAAATTTCTGAGGAACAATACAGACTCCAACTTTTTTAGTTTTGCCTTGGACCGACCTACGGATTATATGTTCGACCTAAATTATTTGGGCCGATCGGAAAGCTCCGGGCTTTACAGTCAACAGATAATTATTGCTGAAGGCGGTTTTAAATCCAAATTGGCCAATCCATTTGCGAACGACTGGATTGCCACCACGAATGCAAGTACCAATATTTGGCGTTGGATTGAAGCTTATGGAGATTTGGGATTCATCAAAAATAAAGGAGAGGATACCCGTTTTGTCTATGACTCGGGAATACGTCTTAATTTGGTAACCGATTATTTTGAACTCTACTTTCCTGTCTATTCCAATTTGGGTTGGGAAATCGGTCAGGACGATTACGGACAGCGTATTAGATTCATTGTGACCCTAAGTCCCAGAACGTTGATAGGATTATTTACCCGAAAATGGTTCTGATTATTGAATCAACAACAAACCATCTTCTCTATTTAAAAGCTTTGAATTTTTATCAGCATTAATAATATTTTATTGATGATTTGTTAATTTTTTAGCGTAATTCCATATTGCTTTTGTGAAGGAAATTTAATACTTTTGCGCAAATCCTGAACGATTCATGAAACCTAACCCAAGTACGAGTAACGACATTTCTTTTGATGATTTTAAATCGCAAATAATTGAAGATTACAAGGTTGCCGTAACCAGTAGGGAATGTAGCTTAATGGGAAGACGGGAAGTGCTTTCCGGAAAGGCCAAATTTGGGATTTTTGGGGATGGAAAAGAGTTGCCGCAATTGGCCATGGCCCGTGCTTTTCAAAATGGGGACTTTAGAAGCGGATACTACCGTGACCAAACCTTTATGATGGCTTTGGATTATCTAAGCCCCAAAGAATTCTTCCACGGATTATATGCCACAACAGATTTAGAAAAAGAACCGATGAGTGCAGGCCGTCAAATGGGCGGGCATTTTGTTACGCACAGTGTGAATGAAGATGGTTCTTGGAAAAATTTGACCGAACAAAAAAACAGTAGTGCCGATATTTCATGTACCGCAGGGCAAATGCCACGTTTGGTGGGATTGGCACAAGCATCAAAAATTTATAGAAATGTAGAGGGCATTGACCAAACCAACTTCTCCAAAAATGGAAATGAAGTGGCTTGGGGAACTATTGGGAATGCAAGTACCAGCGAAGGTCACTTTTTTGAGGCCATCAATGCAGCTGGGGTAATGCAGATTCCCATGGTCATCTGCATTTGGGATGACGAATACGGAATTTCGGTACCATCAGAATACCACACCACCAAAGGTGATATTTCGGAAGCCTTGAGTGGACTGCAACGCGATGAGGACAATAAAGGCTTCGAAATCTTAAAGGTAAAAGGTTGGGACTACACGGCCCTTATACATACGTTTGAAAATGCTTCGGACATTGCCCGTGAAGGTCATGTTCCAGTTATCATTCATGTGACAGAGCTTACGCAGCCTCAGGGACACTCAACCTCAGGTTCCCATGAACGTTACAAATCTGCGGAACGATTGGAATGGGAAAAAGAGCACGATTGCAACAAAATGTTCAGGGAGTGGATTATTGAAAACGGTATCAGTACCGAAGATGAGCTCAAAAAAATGGAGCGTGAAATCAAACAAAAGATTCGCGCCGCCAAAAAAGAGGCATGGTCCGAGTTCCTACAACCCCATTTGGATGCCAAAAAGCATTTGGTGCAACTTTTGGACAATGTTGCCGCCAAAAGTCCGAATCGTGCATTTATTTTAAAGGTAAAAAACGATTTGATTGCCATTGAGGAACCCTTAAAAAAGGATTTGGCATCAAAATCCAGAAAAGTGCTTCGTTATCTGTTGGGAGAAAATTCGCCCGAAAAACAACAGTTGCAGGGTTGGATCAACAACTTCATGGTTGAAACCGAACCAAAATTCAGCTCCAACCTATATAGTGAGTTACCGAACAGGGCAATCAATATTAAAGCTATTGCCCCCACCTATTCCGATGGTTCAAAAGAAGTGGATGGCAGGGTTATCTTACGGGACAATTTCGATACATTGTTCAGCACGTATCCGGAAGCATTGATTTTTGGAGAGGATACAGGAAATATCGGAGATGTTAACCAAGGCTTGGAAGGTCTTCAGAAAAAATACGGAAATCTTCGGATAGCCGACACAGGAATTCGTGAAACTTCCATCATTGGCCAAGGAATTGGTATGGCATTGCGTGGTTTACGTCCCATTGCCGAAATTCAGTATTTGGATTATATTCTTTACGCCATTCAAACCCTAAGTGACGATTTGGCGTCTTTAATGTACAGAACGGTAGGAAAACAGAAAGCACCATTGATCGTGCGTACCAGAGGGCACCGCTTGGAAGGTATCTGGCATTCCGGATCTCCAATGGGAGGATTGGTACACCTGCTTCGTGGCATGTACATTCTAACCCCCAGAAACATGACCCAGGCTGCAGGTTTCTATAACACTTTAATGAAAAGTGACGAACCAGCCTTGATCATTGAAAGTTTAAACGGTTATCGACTCAAGGAGAAAATGCCATCCAACTTGGGGGAATTCTGCACACCGATCGGGAAAGTGGAGACCATGAAAGAAGGAACCGATATCACACTTTTGTCTTATGGTTCTACCCTACGCATTGTGGAAAGCGTGGCCAACGATCTTTTAGAAGTGGGAATTGATGCGGAAGTTATTGATGCGCAATCTTTGTTGCCTTTCGATTTGGAACACGATGTGGTAAAGAGTCTTCAAAAAACCAATAGGCTTTTGGTAATCGATGAGGATGTTCCTGGAGGCTGTTCCGCATATCTGCTACAAGAAGTGGTTGAAAACCAAGGAGGTTATAAATATTTGGATAGTGCACCTCAAACTTTGACCGCTAAAGCGCACCGTCCAGCTTATGCATCGGATGGGGATTATTTCTCCAAACCTAATGCGGAGGATATTTTTGAGAAGGTGTACGAAATTATGCACGAATCAGATCCGAAATCCTACCCGCCGCTTCGTTAGGCGGTTTCTACGTTTAAACTTTAGCAAACTTTTCGTCGAATATTGTTACGTTTATTGAAACTTAATTAATATTTTCACGGCACTAAAGCCCCCGTAAATGAAAAATACCTCTTCTGTACACATAGGTTTGGCATTGTTGAGAATTGTACCATCTGCTTTTATGTTAACGCATGGTATTCCAAAACTCATGAGACTTATCAATGGTAATACCGAATTTGCCGACCCTTTTGGAATAGGCCAAGCACCATCACTTTTTTTAGCGATCATTGGCGAAGTGGTTTGCCCTCTTTTGATGATTATCGGTTTTAAAACAAGATGGGCTGCCATTCCTGCTGGTATAACCATGTTTGTTGCTGCCTTTATTGCCCATGGTGCTGACCCATTTGGAAGAAAAGAGCTTGCATTGATGTACTTGGCTTTCTTCGTTATTATTATCTTGGTAGGTCCCGGAAAATATAGTGTAGATAAAAAGTAAGCCGTCCCTAGGCAATCTTGAACAACAATTCTTTGAGCAAATCAGCTTGGTCCATATTATTGGCTCCAACCCCTTTGCCTTTTAAATCTAGTTCACGCAAATTTGAAATGATACCGCTAACTCGTTTCATGGGGTAGTTTTTAGCGGCCACCACAAATTCATTCACAAAATAAGGGTTCACGCCCAAAACTTTGGCAACATTACCGGGGGAATGGTCACTTAAGCCATGGTACTGCAACAATTGGGTAAAGAAAGTGTTCAAAAGTGTCACTGTAACTACAAAAGGATTATCTTTTGGGTTTTGTGCAAAGTAATCTATAATCCGTGCAGCCTTTTTAACGTCGCGCTCCCCAATTGCCTTCTTTAATTCAAAATTGTTGAAATCCTTACTGATGCCTATATTTTCCTCAATTATCTCGGGGGTAATTTCGGTTCCTGCAGGGACGACCAAGGTAAGTTTATCTAGCTCATTGCTGATTTTGCTCAGATCCGTACCCAAATACTCCACCAGCATCACACAGGATTTGGGCGACATATTATATTTTTTACTCGCCATGGTGCGTCTTACCCAATCGGCCACCTGATTGTCGTAAAGCTTATTGCTCTCGAACAATTCGCCTGTCTTTTTAATGGTTTTGTACAGTTTTTTACGCTTGTCGAGCTTTTTGTACTTGTAACAAATCACCAATATGGTCGTAGGCTGAGGATTTTCGGCGTAGGAGTTTAAATTTTCAATGGTCCTAGATAAATGTTGGGCCTCTTTAACGATCACAACTTGGTAATCGGCCATCATGGGAAATCGTTTGGCATTGGCCACCACTTCATCCACCGAGGTATCCTTTCCATAAAGCACCATTTGGTTGAACCCTTTTTCATCCTCCGTCAACACATTATCACTTATGTATTTGGAAATTCGGTCAATGTAATAGGGCTCCTCCCCCATTAAAAAATAAATAGGTTTTGGATTTCCTTTATTGATTTCCGATACAATCTCCTTTACTTTGTCCATTCAGTTTATATTCCCAGTAGCTTTTTATGCAACCTTTGAACTTTCCTCCATTTGAGTTTCGAATCAAAAATAGCCAAAATAGGCAGTACATTTTTGATGGAATCCGTAAAAAGTTTGTAGTACTCCAACCCGAGGAATGGGTACGTCAGCATGTGTTGCATTTTCTCATTTTTACCAAGAATTATCCGAAAAGTTTGGTAAATGTGGAAAAACAGTTGACCGTCAACCACTTAAAAAAGCGCTACGACATTGTCGTTTTCAATTCCGATGGCAGCATTTTTTTATTGGTGGAATGCAAAGCTCCAGAAGTGCAGATAGACCAGACCACTTTTGACCAAATTGCCCGTTATAATTACGAATTGGATGCCCAATTTTTAATGGTTACCAATGGATTGAACCATTATTATTGTGAAATGGACCATCAGCTTGAAAATTATAGGTTTTTGAAGGAAATTCCTGATTTTAGCCGTTAATTTGCCACCGTCTTGAAAATCGCAGTCGTCATACTCAATTGGAATGGGGAAGCCTTATTGGAAAGGTTTCTGCCTTCTGTTACGGAAAACTCCCAAGGTGCCGATATTTATGTGGTGGACAATGCCAGCTCTGATGGTTCGGTGGATTTTTTAAAGCAGAACTACCCTAGCATTGGAATTGTCCAGAATACCTCCAACGGTGGATTTGCCAAAGGCTATAATGATGGCTTAAAAAACATTGAAACAGACATTTATTGTTTGCTGAATTCCGATGTGGAAGTGACCCTGAACTGGTTGGAACCGATTAAAAAGGCATTTCAAGATATTCCAGAAGCTTCCATTATTCAACCCAAGATATTGGACCTAAAACAAAAAGACCACTTTGAATACGCCGGTGCTGCAGGTGGATTTATCGATAAGTTGGGCTATCCCTTTTGCCGTGGACGTATTTTCCAGACCATAGAGAAGGACGAAGGACAGTACAACGATATCAAAGAAGTATTTTGGGCCACGGGCGCCTGTATGTTCATTAAAAGTGAGGTTTTTAAAACGCTAGAAGGTTTCGATGAAGACTATTTTGCGCACCAAGAAGAAATAGATTTGTGTTGGAGGGCCAAAAATGCTGGTCATAAAGTGTATTATGTTGGCACAAGTGAAGTCTATCATTTGGGCGGTTCTACCCTATCCAACATGAATCCCAAAAAAACCTACCTAAATTTCAGGAACTCGTTATATTCAATAACAAAGAACTTGCCCCGCAAAAGAGCCTTTACCATAATACTATTGCGCCTATTGCTCGATGGCATCGCCGCATTGCGTTTTGTACTTCAATTTAGGTTTAATCATTGCTTTGCTATTCTTAGGGCACATCTAAGTTTTTATGTTAAATTTAGGGGGATGTATCGCAAGCGCGAAAAAGCTAATTTTATATTAAAGTACTATACCACGACATCCATAGTATGGTCTTATTTCGTAAATCAAATAAGGAATTTTAACATTTTAGTAAAAGATTAACGATACTGGAATATAGAAGCTTTGCTTTTTATCTAATTTTGGTTTAGTTTTTGTACTAATGACATATATAACAACCCTTAAATTATACTCTGAACTATGAAAAAAATTTTTCTAGGAACTTTGGCTATGACCCTTTTACTTTCTTCTTGCGTTTCGCAAAAGAAATATGCTGAATTGGAGGCCAAACAAAAAGAAACTCAAGATTTATTGAACTCTGCCACCGTTAAATTGAACGATTGCTTGGAAGATAAAGCAACTGCAGATTCTAGATTGAAAACTCTTGAGGATCAAAATGCATTCCTTAAGGCAAACAACCAAGAGCTTATCAACAACATGGGTAATTTGACTACCCTAACCACCAAAGGTGCCGAAAACCTTGAAAAATCTTTGGAAAGCCTTAAAGAAAAAGACCTTACCATTAGAAAACTTCAAGATGCCGTTACTCGTAGAGATTCTGTAAACCTTGCATTGGTACAGAGCCTTAAAGGTGTGTTGGGTAACTTGGACGACGATGATATCGAAATCAGCGTTGAAAAAGGAGTGGTATTCGTATCTATTTCAGACAAACTATTGTTTAGAAGCGGAAGCTATAACGTAACCAGCGCTGCCAAAGAAGTTTTAGGCAAAGTTGCCAAAGTAGTGAACAACAAACCTGACTTTGAGTTTATGGTTGAAGGTCACACAGACAACGTACCTTACAAGAGCGGTGTATTGTTGGACAACTGGGACTTGAGTGCAAAAAGAGCAACTTCTGTTGTAAGAATCCTTCAAAACGATTTTGGTGTATCTCCAGAAAGAATGACTGCTGCCGGACGTAGCTACTACGTGCCATTAGTAAGCAACGACACTTCTGCTGACAGAGCTAAAAACAGAAGAACAAGAATTGTTGTACTTCCAAAAATCGATCAGTTCTACAATATGATCGAGGAGGGAATGAAAGACCCTAGCATCGGAGGAACAGGTAAATAATTTGTTCTTGAAATAAAATGAAAAGCGGCCCAAAAGGCCGCTTTTTTTATTTATAAAATATCCAAATCTCCTTTTCCTTCCCGGACTACTACGGGCTCACCTTCGGACAAATCGATAACTGTTGATGCAATATTTCCTCCGTATCCCCCATCTATGACCACATCGACCAGATTCTGCCATTTTTCAAAGATCAATTCAGGATCCGTGGTGTATTCCAAAATATCATCTTCATCATGAATTGAAGTTGAAACGATTGGATGCCCCAATTGAGCAACCAATGCTTGTGCAATGGAATTGTTCGGCACCCTAATACCAACGGTTTTCTTTTTCTTGAAATCCTTGGGCAAATTGTTGTTGCCAGGCAATATAAAAGTATAGGGCCCCGGCAGGGCTCGCTTAAGTATTTTAAACGTGGTACTATCTATTTGGCGCACATAATCCGATAAATTACTTAAATCGGCACAAACAAAGGACCAATTGGCCTTTTCCAATTTTATGCCTTTAATGCGAGCTATGCGCTGCAATGCCTTGGAGTTGGTTATATCGCAACCCAATCCATAGACTGTATCGGTCGGATAAATAACTAGTCCTCCTCTTTTTAGGACATTTACAATTTTCTCTATCTGTCGAGGATTTGGGTTCTCCTCATAAAGCTTGATCAATTCGGCCATTTTAGTCTCACTTCAATTTTAAATAGCAAGTTAGCAAAAGATAGGTTGGGCTTCACAATTGACACCAAGGTTTTTATATACGTCAATTCAAAAGGGGCATTCATCAATTCAAACCATGCATTGGTATATTGATAGCTACTCAACTTACCATAAAAGTCCAGCTTTGCAAAAAGCAATTCAATGACCTCAATCAACATTAAATCAAAAAAAGGAATTATTATTCTAGGCTGTTCTTTGTCTGCAATTTTAATATCCTATTTCATATTCGCCGACCATGGCGATCAAAAAGACTTATTTAAAAACGAAAAAGAGTTTGTTAGTTTATTGGACAACCTTTTTTTGGAATTGAACCACATGGAGGTTGACAATTTGGACAATGACAATTTAGAAGCCATGGTCCATATTAATGAAAACATTCGGAGAGCCGTTGAAAATATAAATTCATTAAGCCTTTTAAAAGCAATTGAATTGGAATACGGTAAAAGGAATCATTTGTTCCAATTTATCTTATCACCCGATGGAAAAATCGGTGTATTCTCTTGGTACACCAAATTGGACGCTTCAGGAAATGCCATAAAAAATATTGCAATCCACCAACGAAATAATAAGGTAATCCCCACTTCGCTATATGGAGACCCTATTATTTACAACGATATTTTTCAATTGGAGTCAAACAAGGGGCAAACAGTTTATTTGCTTTATGGTGCTGACCAAAGTGCTTCCAATTCATACCAGCGTTTGAACAGTTATTTGCTCCGAGATGGAAACTTGGAAGCATTCTCTGGCTTTCCAGACCATGTGAGTACCCTTTCAACACTATTGGCAGAAGAGAATAATTTACCTAATCATTTTGATATATTGGAACACGGTTCCAAAATCAACTTTAGAAATTCAACGGATACTTCCCAAGTAAAACATTCCTTGCTATTCAATGGCGATAAATTTGTTTATACCGCCCTTGAGAATTAATCTTTCGCATAAAACCCAATATCATCCAAAACAATAACCCCCAATGTATCTTTATCAAACACAAAATCGATGCTTTTAAGGTTATTTAACCGCAAACTATCTTCTTGCTTCATAAAAGCAGAAATAGGGATGTAACAGCTTTTGAGTTGAATTTCCGAATCACTTCCCATCATTTGCTTATCCAAGAATTTGAACTTGGTGAATTGGGATTTAATTTTTTGGGATAAACTGTTATGCTCATCCACAGCCACGGAAGCTTTATTGCCCAAACTATCAACTAGCACCACACTAAAATTGAATCCTTTGTTTGTTGGTTTGGTTTTCTTTTTGCCTTTATCCTTTATTTTAAGCTCTGAAACGTCTCCAATAGCCATGGAAAATGCCAAGGTATCAGTAGAAGCAAAATCGTTGATGGAATCAGTGAATGCTATGCTGTACTTTGGAATGGAATCGATAGTACCTGATGCATATTTCCATCCCAATATTAAGGCATTGTTTTGCTGACTACCGCCATCCCTGGCCAACAATTCCTTTTCTTTCCAGACTTTGAAGTTCTCAGCAGAAAGTTCAACCCCGTTTTTATCCGTTGTGACATCAATATCTTTTTCAAAATTCACTAAAACTTGTTTTTGGGTATCTGCATATTGGCTGATGTACTGTTCTTTCGGCAACCAATCCATTACCAAATCCACATTTTGAAACATGGGTACATACACATCGTTATCTTTTAAAACGGATTCCACAAAAGCACTGATATAAACTTTGGCCACTTCCCGCTGTTCTTCCCCAGAAACCAAAGGTTCTAGGTTCAACAACCATTTCATTGGGGCTCCAAAATCGGACCTTCCCCAAGTGGAGTTAAACTGCCCGTGATTGGCATGGTTCATATAAAGTCCTGCCTTAAAACCATCAAAATCTTCTGAATATTCCATGCGATGAAAAGGCCTCATCCCCCAAAAACTGGTCTCATCGGAATCATACGCACCTTGTAACGACAAATAATTGATATTCTTTAAACTGATTTCACGGTCATAACGGTAATCGGTTGGTGCCACAGTTATAATTCCCTTGATTCCGAAATTGAAATCGAACTTTACATTACCATTATCTGGAAATCTATCCAACGTATTAAAAGCAGCCGCGATAGAAACTGCTTCGCCACCGCGTGAGTGCCCCATGAGCACCACCTTATCCAAATCAACCTTTCCCTTAAGTTCAGGTTCGTCTAGGTTCCATTTTTTCCATTGTTCCAGATGTTTGAGCAACATCCATCCTCTGGTTGGCATTTCCTTTCCTCTAAAATCTCCGGACCAATGTGCATTGATGAAATTTTCATCCACAGAAACCGCAATAACTCCCTTACTGGCCAATAATTCGCCCAAATAAGCATATCCGCCATCGGAAAAATCAATCATACTGTGATTTCCATGAACCATCAAAACAATAGGAAAAGGCCCAACACCTTTAGGCATGTGCACTCGTCCATTCAACGGGAAACTATCCACACCAAAACCCCAGAACTTTTCGCGCCACTTTTTCTTTTTGCCTTCCCATTCAGGAAGCATTAACGAGGCATCCACGGTTGGTGTTTTATATTTGACACCTTCGGCAAATTCAGCTCGTTTTACATCTGTTCCACTTCCATAGGTAAAACTTTCCACTTCATAAGTTCCCGGTGTAGCCGGGTTTTCAAGTCCTTGTTTGGATAAAAAATGTGCCTCTTTTAAAACGGTTTCCTCATCTTCATCAAGATATGGATCACCTTCCATGCTATTGAAACCATAAAACCCAAAAGCCACAAGAACAATCGCCAAAACAATCATTACACCTCCCAATTTAAAGTTTTTGGTCTTAATCAATTGTGTAACTCCAAAAACCATTAATAAAGTGCAAACAAATCCAATAAGGGCCATTACGTAGAATACCTGCGCAGGCCAACGAAAGGCATACATTCGCATGATATAAAGGGCCAAAAAGCCGGTTGCAATCGAAATAATAATGGAGGTTGGTATCTTTTTAAACCAAGGAGCAGCAAAATGCAATAGCAATTGAATTAGGGCTACCACCAAGGCACCGATAACAATACCTAAAAGCATGGTCAGCCATGTGGGATATCCTATTTCATAATGAAAGCCAGCAATTCCAAATAGTGTGATTACAAGAATGGCAACGGCAATAAAGAGGGGTTTGGTAAAAATCTGTTTCATGAGGGAAGTTAGTTGGTCGGTTTGGTCAAATAAAATCAAAATCTAAGCTTTGAATTTAGTGAATTTAAACCGTCCGTAATCACATCTCCCACTCTTTTGGAAAATCCCTAATCACGACCTGAAAAGATCAACAGAAAATGAAAATTTGATTTACCCCTTGTTCAATACCTCAAGCTTGGCAAAACGAAGTAACAATTTTTTAATACCTCCATTATCAAAATGGATCTCGGCTTTTCTATCGTTGCCAGCTCCCTCAATGTTCAACACCTTTCCCCTTCCAAAACGGGTATGGTTTACTAAGGCACCAATTCCCAGATCAGGATCAATATCCATGGTACTTGCGTTAGGGGATGAAATTTCAGGTTTAAGCTTTCGCAACTTTCTGAGTTGGTTCTCATTGGGAGTTTGAACACTAGGTGGCGTACCGTTTTGTGGTTTTATTTGACGAAGCTTACTTTTATCGACTTCCCCAAAAATATTGGCATTGATCATGGATTTATAGCGGTACCCATCATTTACGGGCACCAAATTGTCCACATATTTTTCATCTATTTCTTCCAAGAAACGACTTGGTTCCGCATCGATGAGTTTTCCCCATCGGTATCGGTTTTGTGTATAGGTAAGGAAAGCCTGCTTTTCGGCACGGGTCAACGCCACATAAAAGAGCCTTCGCTCCTCCTCCAACTCACTTCGGGTGTTCATGCTCATGGCGGATGGAAACAGATCTTCCTCCATTCCCACGATGTAAACGTATGGGAATTCCAAACCTTTGGCCAAGTGAATCGTCATTAAGGCAACACGGTCATCATCTTCCACATCCTTGTCCATGTCCGTGGCAAGGGCAACATCTTCCAAAAACTCCGTTAAACTCCCTGTAGCATCCGCAATTTCTTTCTGACCCTCCACAAAATCCTTGATACCGTTCAAAAGCTCTTCAATGTTCTCCATTTTAGCAATCCCCTCGGGTGTACCATCTTTTTTGAACTCCAATAACAACCCTGTTTTTTTGGCAACATGTTCAGACAAGGTAAAAGCATCATTGGCTTCGTTCATGATCTGAAAACTCTTGATCATGGTCACAAAATCGGATAATTTTCTTTTGGTTCCCGCATTGATGGTAAGGTTCAAACGGTCCAAATTATCCATGACCTCATATACGGAACGGCCATAATGATTGGCAGCCACTACCAGTTTATCTATAGTGGTCTGACCGATACCCCTCGCTGGAAAATTGATGACCCGCTTTAGCGCTTCTTCATCTTTTGGGTTGATAACCAATCGTAAATAGGCCAATACATCCTTGATTTCCTTTCGCTGATAAAATGAAAGTCCACCATAAATACGATAAGGAATATCTCTTTTTCGCAGAGCATCTTCAATGGCCCTAGATTGTGAATTGGTTCGGTACAAAACGGCAAATTCCCCATTTTGCATCTGTTGCTGCATCTTGTTCTCAAAAATGGAACCTGCCACATATCTGCCCTCTTCCGCATCTGTGGGACTGCGATGGATCTTAATCAATGCCCCATCGTCGTTGGATGTCCACACATTCTTTTCCAACTGATTTTTATTGTTGGCAATGATGGAATTAGCAGCGTTTACTATGTTTTTGGTGGAACGGTAATTCTGTTCCAAACGGTAAACCGCCACATTATCGTAATCCCGTTGGAAATTCAAGATGTTGCTAATGTTTGCACCACGGAACGAATAGATACTCTGCGCATCATCCCCCACCACGCAAATATTTTGAAAACGGTCGGACAAAGCTTTCACTATCAAATATTGGGAGTGGTTGGTATCTTGGTACTCATCCACCAAAATATAGCGGAATCTATCCTGATACTTCATCAAAACATCCGGGAATCGGGTCAACAACTCGTTCGTCCGTAACAACAAATCATCAAAATCCATGGCTCCTGCTTTAAAGCATCTGTCAACATAATTTTGATAAATCTCTCCCAAACGAGGACGTTTGGCCATGGCATCAGCCTCCACAAGCTCAGGGTTTTGATAATAGGCCTTGACCGTGATCAAACTATTTTTATAAGAAGAAATCCTGTTCTGGACCTGTTTGTACTTGTAAATGTCCTTGTCCAATCCCATCTCTTTAATGATGGATGCGATCAAACGCTGGGAATCTTGCGTATCGTAAATGGTAAAATTGCTCGGATACCCCAATTTATCCCCATCAAAACGAAGAAGCTTGGCGAAAACGGAGTGGAAAGTTCCCATCCATAGGTTTTTCGCCTCCGAATTACCAACAATGGTAGCAATCCGCTTTTTCATTTCACGGGCTGCTTTATTGGTAAAGGTCAATGCCAAAATATTAAAGGAATCCACCCCTTGCTCCATCAAATGGGCAATACGGTAGGTCAAAACACGGGTTTTTCCTGAGCCTGCACCTGCAATTACCATCAACGGCCCGTCTTTGTGCAAAACAGGAGCGCGTTGTGCGTCGTTCAATTCATCTATAAAACTACTCAAGGACTCGAATCTTTTTTAAAGAGGGGTAAAATTAGCCATTAATGCCTTGATGCTAAAATCTAGCTTTCAATATTTATAAACAGGGTTTCGGATTTGATTTGATTTTTAAATATATTTAACCCCTCAACGAATATTGCTGATGAATTTTTACCGTTTCCCCCTAATCCTTTTATTTCTTTTAAACTTTTTAGTGTATTCCCAAGAAAAAAAAACCGGCCCTGTTATTCAAAACTATGGTGCTGTTTTCCAAGTTGACAATCCAGATTTTGCAACCGATACCGACCTAGAATTTAAGGTGGTGTTTGATGTAAAAGATGGACCAAAATTGGATACAGAGCTGAATCTCAACATTGAAACTGTAGCTCGTTTTTTGAATATGCACGTAAAAAGTGGCATACCATTATCAAAATTGAAAGTTGCCCTGATCGTTCATGGAACTGCTGCGCGGAACTTATTGTCGGATGCAGCGTATCAGGTGCGATATAAAGTTGACAATCCCAATCGGGAACTAGTGGAAGAACTTTTAAAAGCTGGGGTTGAGGTGATCATGTGCGGTCAATCCTCAAATGCCCGTAATTTACCCAAGGAAGATTTGATTCCAGGGGTTAAAATTGCCCTTTCGGCCATGACCGCCAATATTCAATTGCAAAACCAAGGATACCGTCCAATTAAATTATAATAAACCAACACAATATGAAAAGAGTATTAGCCCTTGCGCTTTGTTCCGCGAGTTTGTCCATGTACGCTCAAGAACACAAACTGGATAAGGACATCGATGCCGTAGAATCAAAAGTGATCGAATGGCGACGCGACATGCACCAAAATCCTGAATTGAGTAACCGTGAATTCAAAACGGCTGAAAAAATTGCCGCCCATCTAAAATCTTTGGGCATGGAAGTGACCACAGGAGTGGCCCACACTGGTGTTGTTGGCGTTTTAAAAGGTAAAAAGCCAGGAAAAGTGGTTGCCTTAAGAGCTGATATTGACGGTCTACCTGTTACCGAAAGAAATGATTTATCCTTCAAATCTGAAGTGAAATCCGAATTCTTAGGTCAAGAAGTAGGCGTTATGCATGCTTGTGGACACGATACCCATATTGCCGTTTTGATGGGTGTTGCGGAAGTACTTTCCAAAAACACGGATAAAATAAAAGGTACTGTAAAATTCATTTTCCAACCTGCTGAAGAAGGTGCACCTCCAGGAGAAGAAGGTGGAGCTGAACTTATGGTAAAAGAAGGTGTTTTGGACAATCCTAAAGTGGATGCGATTTACGGATTGCACATTGGATCTTACCTACCTGTTGGGCACATTGCCTACAAACCGGGTGGAACTTTAGCTGCAGCGCAACGTTTTGTAGTGACCATCAAAGGAAAACAATCCCATGGTTCTGCCCCATGGAGCGGTGTTGACCCGATTTACGTGGCCGCTAAAATTGTGGATGGTTTTCAATCCATCATCAGCCGTGAATTGGAATTGACCAAGGAAGCTGCTGTAATCACGGTGGGTAAAATTTCCGGTGGAGTTCGTAACAACATCATTCCAGAAAGTGCCGAATTGGTAGGAACCATCCGCACCTTGGATTACGATATGCAAAAGCAAGTTAATGAGCGTATGAAAGAAATGGCCGCTGATATCGCCAAAGCCTACAGAGCTGAAGCAACTGTTGAAATTGCCAAAGGTGTGCCGATTACATACAACGACCCAGCTTTGACCGAAGCTTCATTGGGAAGTCTTCAATATGCTGCAGGTTCTGATAATGTGCATTTGATCAAAGCGGTAACCGGAGCCGAGGATTTCTCTTTTTATCAAGAGAAAGTACCGGGTTTCTTTTTCATTTTGGGTGGAAAAGACCCAAATGCAGGTCCAAACGAGCATTTCCCTCACCACACCCCTGACTTCAAAATTGATGACAGCGGGTTGAAACTTGGTGTTAAGGCCATGACCGAAATCGCTTTGGATTATTTGAATCGCAAATAAATCCAACTTAAACTAGCTCTCGGGCCCCAATATCCCCATTGTTTTGGAATTTGGATATTGGGGCCTGATTTTTGATAAATCTCCTGTAGCTCATAAAATATCATTAGTATTTTAAGAAAGATGATACGCCCTTAAATGAAGATGATTTTTATCTTAGCAGCGATTTTAGACGGTGTTCAAATATCAAAAGGGTAAAGTGAACCATAAATTCACACATTATTCAAACGATAGTGAGTGCCTCAGTGGAAAAATAAAACAAGTGTAATCCCCAATATTTTAAAAATATAGAAACCAACTACTTATGAAAAAAATAGCTACTCTGATTTTGTTTGCAGCACTTTCAACAAGTGCATTTTCACAAAAGAAAAGTGACCTGATTGCGGAAATCGACAATTTGAAAGTCCAGATTTCTGAAGTGGAACAGGATTTGGCCAAGGCCAAGCGCGAAATATCCTCTTCTTCCGCTGAGGCAGAAGCCTTAAAGGCCGAAAATGTGACCTTGCGTGATGCGAATGCCACTTTATTGGGCAACTTGAGCAATTTCTCCGCATTGAGCAAGCAAAACTCAGACAACGTAAATCGTGCTATGGAAGCCTTGGCTAGAAAAGAAAAGCAATTGAGCGGCATCAACGATATGATCTCATCCAACGATTCTACCGCCATTGTTTCTTTGACCCATATTAAAAAAAGCTTGGGTGAAAACGCAAAAGTTGCGGTAGCGGAAGGTGTAATTTCAATTTCCAACAGTTTGGACAACCTTTTTGGCTCGGACACTGGCACCACATTGACAGAAGAAGGCAAAGCTTGGTTGCAAGGTGTGGCCAATGTGATCAAACTGAACCCTAACTTTACTTCAGAGGTGGAAGGTTTGAACATTACAGGAGAATTTGGGCCTACCTATCTTCAAGCAGCTTCTGTTGCCACCGAATTGGTGACCACTTTGGAAGTTCCAGCCGAAAAAATCGGAATCTCCGTGAAAGATGGGAACTTTAAGGAAGGAATCAATATTAAATTGGAGCCCAACTACAAAGGATTTTATGCAACGGCCAAGCAAAGTGCCAAAGCTTCCCAATAAGATACCCTTTCCACATACTTTTTAAGGTTTTGATACGTTTTTGGTAATGTAAAATCAACAAAAACCAAACTATCTTATGAGTGGAGATGAAATCCTTCAGTTATTTGCTTATTTATTACCTGCCGTTGTTACTGGTGTAGTGGCCTTCTATTTCTTTAGACTGCACACCAAAAACGAAGATGGTCGCAGACGTTTTCTATTGCACAAAGATTCCCAAAAAGAAACTTTGCCCATTAGATTGCAAGCCTATGAGCGTATGGCACTGTACTTGGAGCGAATTGCCCTGAACAGTTTAGTAGTGCGCGTAGCTCCAAAAACCAAAAGCAAAAACGATTACGAAAATCTTCTCATCAATCAGATTGAAACGGAATTCGAGCACAATCTATCCCAACAGATTTATATGACGGATGAGTGCTGGAGCATAATAAAAACGGCAAAAAATGCCACCATCCAAGCGATTCGTTCTGCGGGAATGAGCCAGACGGACTCCCCTGACAAACTTCGTGAAGATATCTTGAACCAGACCATGGAAAAGCAATCGCCTTCCAATGCGGCTTTGGCCTACGTTAAAAAAGAAGTGAGCGACCTTTGGAGTTAATCATTCTTGGTGTTCTGGGTCAATAGGACTGGTTTCCTCGTTCTTGTTCTTGGCATACAAATACCCACGTTTCCACCACAGGGTCATTCGTTCTTTATTGAACACCAATGAATTTGTGGTGAGAACGGTCGGTGTATAATAAAAGTTGATGATAGCATCTTTTTGATTGGCCACCAACTTCCCTATCCTAATATTTTGATTTTCAATCCTGTCCAACATAAAACCGAAAATGGTCGTGATCAAATCGAAAGGGTTTTTGGACGACATACGGTTCATATGATTGACCTCGGTGTGCAGCACCACCACATCTACCTCGGTAGCGCCACGATTTAAGGCTTCTTCAATCGGCACCAAGGTTCCCAATCCCCCATCGGCATATTCGCAGCCATTTTTCTTTACCAAACTCATAAAGGGCGTATAGTTGGACGAAATCCAAATCCAATCAATAAACTCATCATAGGTGCATTCGTTGACGGACTTATACTCTACTTGGTTCAAAGAAAGATTGGAGACTGTGACCACCACATCAGATGCTCCGTCCTTTAAGGTTTCAAATTCCTCAACCGTGATGGATTTTCGAATGAGTTTTCTCAAGTTCTCACTCTCACCAAAGGTTTTCTTGCCACGGATAAAGTTCTTGACCACATTCCAGTGATTAATGGCGATGGTCTCTACCCCATGTTTCTTTTTGATAATGAAAGGACAATTATTAAAAATACTGTCTTGGTCAACAGAGGAATAAATTTCCTTGATCTTGTCCAACTTGTTCAAAGCCAAATGGGAAATCAACAAACTGCCCGTGGATGTTCCAACAAACAATTCGTACTCATGCTTGGCTTCTTGAATTAAAAATTGGGCTACACCGCCCGCAAAAGCACCTTTGCTACCGCCGCCAGAAATGACCAATGCCCTCATTCACCTAATGTTTTGTCCAAAAATCGCTTTTCTTCTTGACTTAACGAAGGGTACAATGATTTAACCTTGGCTAAATTCCCTTCCTCCTTTAAAAAATTGTTGAGCATATCCATTGCCGATTTTTTAAAATGCCAAACATGGTGGTTGCAGGCATCTATCAGGTTTTTTAAACTTTCTGGGGCGAAGCCTCCAATATTTTGCAAATACTGAAAAGCCAATAAACGGGTCTCGAAATGATAGGCAGAACCCGTGTACTGGGTCAATTCTTGAAAATAGGTTGGTGTTCTATCAGGCTGATAATCGGGAGTGACCAAAGCCAGGGTCAACCACAGCAAACGGATGTTTTTATTGGGGAAACCATCTATTCCGTTCGTTGCATCCAGATATTGCGCTCTTTTTTCAGGAAAATCTGTCCATAAACGATAAAGAGCGGCCTCTATGGTAGTGTAACTTGTATCGTTCAACAAGGATTCCATTTCAGTTTGAAGCTCCTTTGGAATGGTATTTTGGGATAAAATGACGGACTGTCTCTCTTTAAGATCATCCGTATGCAAAACCTCTTGCAAAAATGATGGGGAAAATTGACTTCCGTATTTCAATACCAAATTTCTTTTTAGAAAACTTGAATTGAAGTTTTCCCAGTTCGATTTAACAATAGTTTCTGCAGTATCCTTTTGTTCGCCAATTTGATCTTGGAGTTCAAAAAATCGGTTGAGTGATGCACTCTTTTTCGACAAGAAGGCTTTTACCTCCTCCATGGGAAACTCATCACTTCGTAACCAAGTTTGGTGAAATTCCTTCAAATCCAATCCTGATTCTTTTTCCATTTCTGTGATAAAATCAGGGATGGAAACACTTTGATAAGCGTATGTTTTCAAATAGGTTTTAATGGCTTTTTTAAAAGCCTCCTCTCCTACTTTCTCTTGCAACATCACCAAGGCCCAAGCTCCCTTCTCATAAAAAGTAAGACTACCAGCATTTGGATTTTGCAAAGCCTCTCCTTGGTCATCTTCCGAAAACCGATTCAAAGCTGTTGCTGTTTCCCATAAGCGCCAATAGTAATAATCGTTACCGAAAATGTCTCTTTCCGCCAAATAGGCATAAAAAGTGGCAAATCCCTCGTGCAACCAATGGTGTTCACTACTCGTTTCGGTAACCAAATTACCGAACCACTGGTGTGCCAATTCATGTGCATTCACATTCACATAGTTCTTATCCACAAAAGCAGTGGAATCTATCACATATTGGTTGGAAAAAATGGTACAGGTGGTGTTTTCCATTCCAGCATAGAGAAAATCCTGTACGGGAACTTGTTTATAGTTCTGCCAAGGATAGGCGACTCCTATTTCCTGCTCCAAAAAATCAAAAATGCGTTTGGAGTAACGGTAAGTGGGTTCAACCTTTAAACTATCCTTAGGCTCATAATACAATTCAATAGGAATTCCTGATGAGGATTGAACCGTTACTTTATCAAAATTGCCGATGGCAAACCCTACCAAATAACTGCTCATGGGATTTTGCATATCGAATTGCCATAGTTTTGAAAATTCATCAATCGAATCCATTGATTTTAATTTTCCATTAGAGATAACAGTAAAACCCATATCAGCAATAATGCTGATATCAAATTCAATTTTATCTGTCATATCATCCAAACTGGGCAACCAATGGCTGGTGTATTTTCCTTGTCCTTGGGTCCAAACCTGAACAATTTTTGTCCAGTCTCCTTCATAGATCACATCGTCGGGAGAAAAAGGACCTGCTAAGATTTCTGGTGGCTCAATGGGATTGCCCTCAATAAAATATACTGTTTGTTTTGGCTTAGTCACATAATCAATTCGTAGAGTATGGTTTTTATCTTTTAGTAATTGAGGTTTAATGGTAAGTTTTCGATTGTCGTATTCAAAATCTATGGTTTCATCATCCAGAGCAACTTTGGAAAATTCCATATTCACTGCATCCAAAAAGATGGATTCCACATCAGATTTCACATCAAACTGATATGAAACAGAACCCTTAATTTGTTTTTCCTGAGGGATAGGTTCAATAAAAACTGCTCCCCGAACAAAATCCACTTTGTCCTGAGTCTGTGAGGATAGGAGTTGTGAAAAGAAGAAAAAAATAAGAATCGGGGTCAGCTTCATACCATCATCATATCAAAAGTCCTTCCAAATTACATATTTTAGTTCGATGAATCCCAATTTTCTGCAAACTCCCATAGCTTATTTGAAAGGTGTTGGTCCAAACAGAGCCGATACCCTAAAGTCGGAATTGGGCATTGAAACCTATCGGGATTTATTGCACCTTTTCCCAAATCGATACTTGGATCGCACCAGCTATTACAAAATCAACCAACTGCAACCCAGTGGTGCCGATGTACAAATTGTCGGAAAAATAATCCACTTGAAGACAGTAGAACAGAAACGAGGCAAACGTTTAGTGGCCTCTTTTGTGGATGAAACCGGACAAATGGAATTGGTTTGGTTTCGTGGACATAAATGGATTCGTGAAAACCTAAAACTCAATGAACCCTATGTGGTTTTCGGACGGGTTTCCAAATACGGCAGCACCTTTTCCATGCCCCACCCCGAAATGGAACTGTTGCGCAACCACGAACAAGGTCTAAAAATTGCCATGCAGCCCATTTATCCATCAACGGAAAAATTGAGTGGGAAAGGCATTACCAATCGGGTGGTAAGCAACATGGTGCAACAACTTATTTTAGAATCGAAAGGGAATTTTCCAGAGCCGTTGTCTCGACCTATTTTGGAAGAACTTAAGTTGATTTCAAAAGCCGACGCTTTGTTCAACATCCATTTTCCAAAAAATCAAGAATTATTGGCCAAAGCACAGTTCCGATTAAAGTTTGAAGAGTTGTTCTTTGTTCAGTTGCAACTTATCTCCAAAAAATTACTCCGAAAACAAAAAATCAAGGGAATGCCGTTTGGAGAGGTTGGGGAACATTTTACAGAGTTCTTTGAAAACCACCTCCCATTTGATTTGACAGATGCTCAAAAACGAGTCATCAAGGAAATTCGCAACGATTTGGGCAGCAATGCCCAAATGAACCGATTGTTGCAAGGCGATGTGGGCTCTGGGAAGACCATTGTGGCGTTGATGTGCATGCTGTTGGCCATTGACAATGGTTTTCAGGCCTGTTTGATGGCCCCAACCGAGATTTTAGCGACCCAACATTATAATGGGCTCAAGGAATTGCTCCAACCCATGGATCTTAAAATTGCTTTGTTGACGGGTTCCACTAAAAAATCGGAGCGCACGCTTTTGCACAATCAGTTGGAAAATGGGAATCTGAACATTTTGGTGGGCACCCACGCCCTTTTGGAAGATAAAGTGCAATTTAAAAACCTTGGTTTGGCCATTGTGGATGAACAACATCGGTTTGGTGTGGCGCAACGATCCAAACTTTGGCATAAAAACAACACTCCACCACATATTTTAGTGATGACGGCAACCCCAATCCCAAGAACCTTGGCGATGAGTTTGTACGGGGATTTGGATATTTCAGTAATTGATGAGCTACCACCCGGACGAAAACCTATAAAGACAGTTCATCGTTTTGACGGAAATCGCTTAAAAGTTTTCCGGTTCATCAAAGATGAAATTGCAAAGGGGCGTCAGATTTATATCGTTTATCCTTTGATTCAGGAATCCGAGGCCATGGATTATAAAGATTTAATGGATGGCTATGAAAGCATTGTTCGTGACTTTCCACAACCTGAATATCAAATTTCCATTGTTCACGGTCAAATGAAGCCTGCTGATAAGGATTACGAAATGGAGCGTTTTCTGAAAGGCGAAACCCAGATCATGATTGCTACCACGGTTATCGAAGTCGGGGTTAACGTACCCAATGCCTCGGTAATGATCATAGAAAGTGCCGAGCGATTTGGACTTTCCCAACTGCATCAGCTTCGTGGGCGTGTTGGACGAGGGGCCGAACAGAGTTTTTGCATTTTAATGACAGGCAATAAATTGTCTGAAGATGCCAAAACCCGTCTACAAACTATGGTGGGCACCAACGATGGATTCGAAATTGCGGAAGTAGACCTTAAACTCCGCGGCCCTGGGGATTTAATGGGCACCCAGCAAAGTGGGATGCTCAATCTTAAGATTGCAGATATTGTCAAGGACAATCAAATTTTGAAAACAGCCCGTTACCACGCCATCCAATTATTAAAAAATGATCCAAGATTGGAAAAAGAGGAAAACGCGCCCATACTTCGAGCATTTTCCAAAATGATGGCCAACAAAACGATCTGGAATTACATCAGTTAAGCCGCTTCTTTTTACAGTTGGATTTCCATTTTGCACTATCCTTCACAAAAGCACACCTTCACATGTTATATTCTGAAAACCAAGGCGAAACATTTGTTAACATTCCAAAAAAAGCTATAAAATAAGCGTTGAACATCGTATTTTTGTGAATCAACAAAAACAGCGTTAGCGTTCAAATTTTAAATTTGTAAGCTTACAAAATATTGATTGTTACTATGAGCAAGACACTATTTGATAAAGTTTGGGACTCCCATGTGGTTCAACATATTGAGAACGGTCCAGATGTACTTTTTATAGACAGGCATTTGGTCCATGAAGTAACGAGTCCTGTTGCTTTTCTAGGATTAAAAAATAGAGGGATCAAAGTGAAATACCCAGAGCGCACTTTTGCTACTGCGGATCACAATACCCCTACACTAAATCAGCATTTGCCTGTTAAAGACCCATTATCTGCCAACCAATTGAAGGCTTTGGAGGAGAATGCGGCAGCGCACAATATTCCGTATTGGGGACTTGGGCATGATAAAAACGGAATTGTACACGTAATTGGCCCAGAAAATGGTATCACCGTGCCTGGAGCGACTATTGTATGTGGCGATTCACACACTTCTACGCATGGGGCTTTCGGAGCAATTGCATTCGGAATCGGAACCAGTGAGGTAGAAATGGTTTTATCTACGCAGTGCATCATGCAACCAAAACCAAAGAGCATGCGCATCAACATTAACGGCACTTTGAACAAGGCCGTTACGCCAAAAGATGTGGCATTGTTCATTATTTCAAAATTGACCACTTCCGGTGCCACAGGTTATTTTGTGGAGTACGCTGGGGATGTGTTCAAAAACATGTCCATGGAAGGTCGTATGACCGTTTGTAACCTGAGTATTGAAATGGGTGCCCGTGGTGGTATGATCGCTCCTGACGAAACTACTTTTGAATACATCAAAGGTCGTGAATACACCCCAAAAGGTGCTGATTGGGACAAAGCTATGGAATACTGGCAGACTCTTTATACCGAAGATGGTGCTAGTTTTGATAAAGAATTGACTTTCGATGCCAGTGAAATCGAACCGATGATCACCTACGGAACCAATCCGGGAATGGGAATGAGCATCCAAAAATATATTCCATTGGCTGAGGCTGTTGAAGGTGGTGTTGCAACCTATAAAAAATCCTTGGAGTACATGGATTTCCACGAGGGCGATTCCATGATCGGCAAACCTATTGATTTTGTGTTCTTGGGAAGCTGTACCAATGGTAGAATTGAAGACTTCCGTGCATTTGCTTCCATTGTAAAAGGCAAGAAAAAAGCAGATAACGTTACCGCATGGCTGGTACCTGGTTCACACCGAGTTGAAGAAGCCATTAAAGAAGAAGGTATTTTGGATATTCTTCACGAAGCTGGTTTTGAATTGAGAGAGCCTGGATGTTCCGCTTGTTTGGCCATGAACGATGATAAAGTGCCTGCTGGCAAATATGCAGTGAGTACTTCCAACAGAAACTTTGAAGGAAGACAAGGGCCTGGAGCAAGAACCCTTTTAGCAAGTCCATTGGTGGCCGCTGCTGCTGCCGTTACTGGAAAAGTGACCGATCCAAGAGAGTTAATGGAAGAAGTTTTGGCTTAACAATAAACAATGAGCAATTATCAATGTACAATGGAACCAGCTATTGTTTATTGTTAATTGAAAACTGATAATTGAATTAAAATGGCATACGATAAATTCGAAATATTAAAAAGTTCTGCGGTTCCATTACCCATTGAAAATGTGGATACCGACCAAATCATCCCAGCTCGATTCTTGAAAGCTACCGAGCGTAAAGGTTTTGGAGATAATTTGTTCCGTGACTGGAGATACAATTCAGACGACAGCCCGAAAGAGCAATTTGTACTTAACAACCCTATCTATTCAGGTAAAATTTTGGTAGGTGGCAAAAACTTTGGCTCTGGATCTTCCAGGGAGCACGCCGCTTGGGCCGTTTACGATTACGGTTTCCGCTGTGTGGTTTCCAGTTTTTTCGCAGATATTTTCAGAAACAACTGTTTGAACGTAGGTGTTTTGCCAGTTCAGGTAAGCCCTGAATTTTTGGATAAAATCTTCACTGCTATTGAAGCCGACCCAAATGCGGAATTGGAAGTAAACCTACCTGAACAGACCATTACTATTTTGGCTTCAGGAGCGCAGGAAAGCTTCGAAATCAATGGGTACAAAAAACAAAACATGCTCAACGGTTTTGACGATATCGACTTTTTGTTGAACATCAAGGACAATATCGAAAAATACGCCGAGAACACCCCGCTTTAAATTCCAACAGGAACACTGTTTCAAATAATGAAAACACGCACCATTGAAATAATGGACACCACCCTACGCGATGGTGAGCAAACCTCGGGAGTATCTTTTTCCGCTTTGGAAAAACTTACCTTGGCCAAATTGTTATTGGAAGAACTTAAGGTCGACCGCATTGAAGTGGCTTCGGCACGGGTTTCTGAAGGTGAAATGCAAGCGGTACAAAACATTACCGAATGGGCTACCACCGGAGGCTATTTGGATAAAGTGGAAGTCTTGACTTTCGTTGATGGCGGAGTTTCATTAAAATGGATGCAAGAAGCAGGCGCAAAGGTTCAGAACCTGCTGACCAAAGGTTCATTGAACCATTTAACACACCAACTTAAAAAGACTCCAGAACAGCACTTTAGTGAAATTCAATCGGTAATTGAAAAGGCAAAAGAATTAGGCATTGAAACCAATGTGTATCTCGAAGATTGGAGCAACGGAATGCGCAATTCGCAAGAATATGTGTTCCAATTTTTGGACTTCTTGACCCAACAACCCATTAAAAGGGTATTGTTGCCAGATACGTTGGGCGTTTTAACCCATAACGAAACAGGAGAATACCTGTCCAAAATTATCGCTCGTTATCCTGATACTCATTTTGATTTCCATGGGCATAACGATTACGACTTAAGTGTTGCCAACGTCATGGAAGCCCTAAAAGCAGGTGCGCATGGTTTGCACTTGACCGTAAACGGAATGGGCGAACGCGCAGGGAATGCGCCTTTGGCAAGTGTAGTTGCTGTAATCAATGATTTTTTACCTGAAATATCCATCGGAGTAAAGGAATCTTCATTGTATAAAGTGAGTAAATTGGTTTCTGCATTTACAGGTTTTGGCATTCCAGACAACAAACCTATCGTTGGCGATAATGTTTTCACACAAACAGCTGGCATACATGCAGATGGAGACAGTAAAAAGAATCTTTACTTTAACGATTTGTTGCCGGAAAGATTCGGTCGAAAACGTAAATATGCCCTAGGTAAAACCTCAGGAAAAGCAAATATTCAAAAGAACCTTCAGGAACTGGGATTGACTTTGAATGACGAGGAGCTCAAAAAGGTAACTGAACGTATCATTGAATTAGGCGATAAAAAGGAACGGGTCACAAAAGACGACCTGCCTTATATTATTTCCGATGTCTTGGATACCGATTTGCACCAACAAAAGGTGTTTGTAAAATCGTATGTCCTTACGCACTCCAAAGGATTAAAGCCCTCCACTACCCTTTCCATTGAAATCGAAGGAAAAAGTTACGAGGAGAATGCTCAAGGTGATGGTCAATTTGATGCTTTCATCAACGCCTTGAAGAAAGTGTACAAAAAAGAAAATCGAGAGTTGCCGAAACTGGTAGACTACGCGGTAAGAATCCCTCCAGGAAGTACCTCGGATGCGCTTTGCGAAACCATCATCACATGGCAAACCAAAGACAAGGATTTTACCACCCGCGGATTGGATTCCGACCAAACGGTATCTGCCATTAAGGCCACGGAAAAAATGCTCAACCTCGTTTAAAAACATTGATAATTGTTTATTGAAAACTGATAATTGACAACATGAAATTAAACATAGCTCTTTTGGCCGGAGATGGAATTGGCCCCGAAGTTATTGATCAAGCCGTAAAAGTATCTGATGCCGTTGCCAGTAAATTTGGTCACGAAATCAATTGGACTCCTGCCTTAACCGGTGCAGCTGCCATTGATGCTGTTGGCGAACCTTATCCCGATGCAACCCACGATATCTGTGTTGCCGCCGATGCCGTTCTGTTCGGAGCCATTGGCCACCCACGATTCGATAACGACCCATCTGCCAAAGTGCGTCCAGAACAAGGATTATTGAAGATGCGACAGAAATTGGGCTTGTTCGCCAATGTGCGTCCAACCTTTACCTTTCCATCGTTGATAGAGAAATCACCTTTA
This sequence comes from Allomuricauda sp. NBRC 101325, assembly GCF_030268205.1. Lineage (GTDB taxonomy): Bacteria > Bacteroidota > Bacteroidia > Flavobacteriales > Flavobacteriaceae > Flagellimonas. The sequence goes on along the minus strand of NZ_BSQF01000002.1, from coordinate 959,414 downwards.
AAGAGTGAGCGCATTGAGGGCACCGATTTGGTGTTCTTGCGTGAATTGACCGGTGGTATCTATTTTGGAAAACGTGGTCGCGAAGACAACGACAACACTGCCTACGATACGTGCACCTATACTCGTGAAGAAGTGGAGCGTTTGGCCAAAAAAGGTTTTGAAATGGCCATGCAACGTTCCAAAAAGTTGTGTTGTGTGGACAAGGCCAATGTTTTGGAAACTTCCAGACTTTGGAGAGAAACCGTTCAAAAATTGGAAAAAGAATACCCAGAGGTGGAAGTATCCTACGAATTTGTGGATGCTGTTGCCATGCGATTGGTACAATGGCCAAGCTCCTACGATGTTTTGATCACCGAAAACCTTTTTGGAGACATTTTGACCGACGAAGCTTCCGTGATTTCAGGATCCATGGGATTGATGCCATCTGCCTCTTTGGGAGAAAAAACATCTTTGTTTGAACCTATCCATGGTTCCTATCCGCAAGCAGCTGGAAAAGACATTGCCAACCCTTTGGCCACTGTTCTTTCTGCCGCTATGATGTTTGAAACCGCATTTGGATTAAAAGACGAAGCAGAAGCCATTCGCGATGTGGTGAACAAATCCTTGGCCGAAGGAGTAGTGACCGAAGATTTGGCCGACGGAGGCAAAGCCTACAAAACCAGCGAAGTTGGTAACTGGCTTGCTGAGAACATTTAATACACAACCACATTATATAAAAAGCCCGAGCATTTGCTCGGGCTTTTTTGCTTTAGTCCAATTTGCTTCATCCGTCAATTGAAAATGGGCATCCGTCAATTCAAGCCCTTTTTCAATAAATGGTTTTTTCATTTTAGCTATGGTAAAACCACAAATCTAATATGATGAGAAATTTAGCACTATTATTATTTATAATATCCAGCGTCAGCAGCTTTGCCCAAGAAAAAATAAAAACCAAAAAGAACCCTATTGGATGGCAATACACAGTAGCACCCTTACAGCCACTTCCAGAAGAATATACCCGATACTCTATTCATGTTGACACTGATTTAGATCCGATTGGATTTTGGGGAGAGGTCGGTGTTCGAATGAGTCTTGATCTCGAAGATGATTATGAAGAGACAAAAGCGGTTAGGGCTGCCCACCAAGACACTATTAATTCATGGATCAAAAAATACATGGATCCTTTTGGCTATCCTATGACAAGAACCAATATAGATCCAGATATTAAAATCAATTTAAAAACCGAACCCGTCCAAATGGAAAATGTACAGGTTGATATCGACTATTCAGATCAGGAAAGTGTTTTAGGCGAGGTCAATGTAACTGCAAACCTTACTGTTTTGGATTTAAATGATGAAGTCTTACTGAACAAACCACTAACATTCTTAATTGATGACACTGATGGACCAACCAATTTATTGAAACTAAGGCACCTTTTCATGAACCCATCATTTAAACTAAAGTTTAAAATGACCAATAAACCTGAAAAGAAGAAAAAACTACTAGAGAAAAGGATCAAAAAATTTGAGGCGGATATTTTACATTATTTCATTTCGGAATCGGGTAAGATACTTGCTGATCATTTCACGCACCAACGTGTAGATATGTATGCTGCCACAATTGGGATTAAGGACAAATCCTATGAAACATTCAACCAAATGGCAGATGAGGTTACATCCAATATCAATGCTTTGACCTCTTTCAATAAAAAGAAACGAAAAACCCCGGAAGAAATACAGCCTACATTGGAAATGGCCCAAAAAAGTTGGGACGAGGAATTGGACAATCCTTCTTTAAATCCTGAAATTAAGGATGTACTCAATTATAATTTAGCACTGACGAATCTATTTCTAAACAAGCTTGACAGTGCCAATGAACACATAAAAAATATTGAGGAATACAAAGACCTAGACAAAAAAACGCTCATTACAGGAAATTTTGTTTACTATTTGAAAGGACTCGACAATGCGATTAAGTCAAAAATATATCTTGGGGATAGAGCCCAAGTATACCAGCCCTAATCATTGAATTTTGATCAAACAAAAAAGCCCCAAAATTACATCGGGGCTTTTTTATTATTAATGTATAAGATTTCTCGTCGTCCCGAAAATCGGGACTCTTGCGAAATGACATTGTTTATTGTCCACTATTCATTGCACATTGCAAAAGCATAGCTTTTATAAAATATAATCCGTACTCAAAAAGTTGCTCACCTTGGCTTCCAACAATTGTTCAATGGTCTGATTGTTCAAATCGTTGTCCTTAAAGGCCACAAAAGTCCGAATCGAGAACGATCGTAAAGCATCGTGCACACTCAACGTAGATTGTGCAGAGTCCTTGCGACCTGTAAACGGATACACATCCGGACCACGTTGACAAGAGCTGTTCAAATTCACGCGACATACCAAGTTGGCCAAAGTATCGATAAGTGGAGATAGCGTGTACACATCTTTTCCAAACAAACTAACTTGCTGTCCGTAATTGGATTCTGCCATATCGTCCAAAGGCTCTTCAATATCCTGGAAAGAAAGCACAGGAATTATAGGCCCAAATTGCTCCTCTTCGTATACTCTCATATCCTTTGTGACAGGATACAATACCGCAGGCCAGATGTAGTTGTCAAAATGCTTCCCTCCTTTTTTATTTATGATCTTGGCGCCTTTTGCCAAGGCATCATCCAACAATTCTTGGATATATGCTGGTTTATCAGCTTCTGGCAGCGGTGTTAATTGCACCCCATCCTCCCAAGGATTTCCGAATTTCAATTTATCCACTTTTTCAGCAAAGCGTTTCAAAAACTCATCCTTCACTTCATCGTGCACATACACCACTTTGAGTGCGGTACAACGTTGCCCGTTAAAAGACAAAGTTCCAGTGATACATTCATTGATGGTCAAGTCCAAATCGGCATCGGGCAATACAATCGCTGGGTTTTTGGCTTCCAATCCCAATACCAAACGTAAACGGTTGCTTTTTGAGTGTTGTTCTTGTAATGCATTTGCCGATTTACTATTCCCAATCAATGCCAATACATCCACTTTGCCTGTTTGCATTATAGGCGCCGCCACGGCCCTTCCGCGTCCGAATAGGATATTTACCACTCCTTTGGGAAAACTGCTCTTAAAAGCTTCCAATAGCGGCGTGATCAATAATACGCCATGCTTTGCCGGCTTAAAGATGGTAGTGTTCCCCATAATTATGGCAGGAATCAACAAAGCAAAGGTTTCGTTCAATGGGTAATTATACGGACCAAGGCACAATACCACGCCAAGAGGCCCTCTACGGATATGGGCATATACCCCATCGTGTTTGGAAAATTTAGCTGAATCGCGATCCAACTGCTTGTAATCTTCGATGGTATCATAAATATACTCAACGGTACGATCAAACTCTTTGTACGAATCTGGTTTGGACTTCCCGATTTCCCACATCAACAACTTTACGACCTCCTCACGTTTTTGCTCCATACGCTTTACAAAGGTTTCCATGCACTCGATACGGTCTTTTACCTTCATGGTTGGCCAAAGCCCTTGTCCTTTATCATAAGCGGCCATGGCTGCATCCAATGCTTCCATTGCTTCTGGCTCACCCATATCCGGGATGCTTCCCAAGATGGTAGGCGCATAAGCTTCGGTAGAAGAAATCGTGGAAACAACAGGACTGGTCGCCCCATTCCATGTTTTCAATTCTCCATTGACCAAATATGTTTTTTGATGTATTTCTTCCGTAATCTGAAATGCTTCAGGAACCAGTGTTGTAGTTGTTGCCATAAACTGTTTTTTATGCATTAGTGTTATTCAAAATGAGCAGTGCTCCCTACAAAATTAACATAAAAACCAAAGGAAGCTTCTCGAATCAGAGGCTATTTACGCTCAAATGCCAGCTTGTAAAATTGTAAACCCAAATTGTTAGGTTCATCACACCAAATACTGAAAAAGGTGTGGCTTATCGTTTAAATAGTCGCCGAAAAAGTTATTGGCTTTCATGCGATCGATCAACGGTTGTAAATCATCCGGAGATTTTAATTCTATGCCCACCACCGCCGGTGCATTTTCCCTGCTCGACTTTTTGGAATACTCAAAATGGGTTATGTCGTCATCAGGTCCAAGGATATCAGCCACAAATTCTTTAAGCGCTCCTGGCCGTTGTGGAAACTTGACAATGAAGTAGTGTTTCAAATTGGCATACAACAATGCACGCTCCTTAATTTCCGCGGTTCGGGTAATATCATTGTTGCTTCCACTGATCACACAAACCACAGTTTTGCCCTTGATTTCCTCTGCGAACGCGTCCAAGGCCGAAATGGTCAAAGCTCCCGCGGGTTCCACCACAATGGCATCCCGATTGTACAGCTCCAAAATGGTCTGGCACACCTTTCCTTCGGGAACTGTAATCATTTTACTCAAATGATTTTTACAAATTTCATAGGTAAGCTTGCCCACTTTTTGAACTGCCGCACCATCTATAAATTTATCGATTTGAGGTAATTCCACCAACTCACCCTCTTCCATGGATTTAAGCATCGATGGTGCTCCCAAGGGTTCAATCCCGATAATTTTGGTGTTCGGGGACAAGGCCTTAAAAGTACCGCAAAGGCCTGATGCCAATCCACCACCACCAACAGCTACAAAAACATAGTCGATAGGTTCGGTAAACTGTTCCAAAATCTCCAAACCGACCGTTGCTTGTCCCTCAATGATCTTTTCATCATCGAATGGGTGCACAAAGGTCTTCCCTTGCTGTTCACAGAAAATTTGCGCGGCTTTATTGGAATCATCAAACGTATCTCCTTCGAGAACCACCTCTACCCAATCCCCACCAAACATTTTGGTTTGATCGATTTTTTGTTTTGGCGTAACAACGGGCATGTAAATGGTGCCCTTTACCTCCAAATGACTGCAGGCAAAAGCAACTCCTTGGGCATGGTTACCCGCACTGGCACAAACCACGCCTTTGGCAAGCTGTTCTTTGGTAAGTGAACTGATTTTATTGTAGGCTCCCCTGATTTTATAGCTACGGACTCGATGCAGGTCTTCGCGCTTGAGGAGGATATTGGCCCCATATGTTTTAGAATAGCGGATACTCGGTTGCAATGGGGTTTCCGATGCCACTTGGGCAATGGTCTCCGCTGCTTTTCGAATATCCGCTATTTGTGGAAAATAAGTCTCCACAGTGTCATTTTTCATCTGACGGTTTAGGCGATCGGCTTCATAGCTGTCATGGACTCACGCAATCTTGCTCCAACAATTTCCACATCGTGTTTACGAATGGCTTTGTTCACAGCAATCAATTTTACGTTGTCCACTCCATTGTCTTTTCCTTCACCGAATTTTTTACCAATAATGTCAGTTTCCACAGTCTTCATGAAATCTGTCAACAATGGCTTACATGCATGATCGAACAAATAACAACCGTATTCTGCAGTATCAGAGATTACACGGTTCATTTCGAACAATTTCTTTCTTGCAATAGTGTTGGCGATCAATGGGGTTTCATGCAATGATTCATAGTAAGCAGACTCCCCGATAATGCCTGATTCGGTCATGGTTTCGTAGGCCAATTCCACACCGGATTTTACCATGGCTACCATCAAAACACCATTGTCGTAGTATTCTTGCTCAGAAATCTCCACATCACCAGCTGGCGTTTTTTCAAAAGCGGTTTCTCCTGTCGCAGCTCTCCAGTCCAATAGGTTTTTATCACCATTGTCCCAATCTTCCATCATGGTTTTGGAAAAATGTCCGCTCATAATGTCATCCATATGTTTTTGGAACAACGGACGCATGATCACTTTTAATTCTTCGGCCAAATCAAAAGCCTTTATTTTTGCAGGGTTGGACAAACGGTCCATCATATTGGTAATACCCCCTTGCTTCAAACCTTCGGTAATGGTCTCCCATCCGTATTGAATCAATTTGGAAGCGTAACCCGCATCGATTCCTTTTTCAACCATTTTGTTGAAAGAAAGGATAGATCCCGTTTGCAACAAACCACAAAGAATGGTCTGCTCTCCCATCAAATCTGATTTTACTTCAGCTACAAATGAAGATTCCAAAACCCCAGCTTTGTCACCACCTGTACCTGCTGCATACGCTTTAGCTTGCGCCAAACCTTTGCCCTCAGGATCGTTTTCTGGGTGAACGGCAATCAAGGTAGGTACACCGAAACCTCTTTTGTACTCCTCACGCACCTCGGAACCTGGGCTTTTAGGCGCCACCATGATTACGGTAAGGTCTTCACGGATCTGCATTCCTTCTTCCACAATATTGAAACCGTGCGAGTAAGATAAGGTTGCTCCTTTTTTCATCAAGGGCATAATGGTGCTTACCACATTGGTGTGTTGCTTGTCCGGTGTAAGGTTGATCACCAAATCGGCAGTTGGAATCAATTCTTCGTAGGTGCCCACCACAAAATTGTTCTCAGCGGCGTTCTTATACGATTGTCTTTGCTCCTTAATCGCAGCTTCACGAAGGGTGTAGGAAACATCCAACCCAGAATCGCGCATGTTCAAACCTTGGTTTAAACCTTGTGCACCACAACCTACAATTACAATTTTCTTTCCTTTTAGTGCGGATACACCATCAGCGAATTCGCTAGAATCCATAAATCTACATTTTCCCAATTGGGTCAATTGCTCGCGAAGTGATAGTGTGTTGAAGTAATTTGTCATTTTTGATATTTGATTTTATGCGATTTAATTTTCTTGAAATTCTTCCAATAGTTCCGAGATGGGCATGGCCGCCTTGGTCACGGCGATACGGCCAGAACGAACAAACTGCATGATGCCATAAGGCTCCAATGCGTTGTGCATTTCGTCAATCTCATGTCGGCGACCTGTTTTTGCCAATACAAAAAACTCACGGCTCACCGTGACAATCTGAGAATTGTGCTCTTTGATGATGTTTTGGATCTGTCTTTCATCAAAAAGCAAATGCGAAGCGATTTTGAACAAAGCAGATTCCTGATAAATGGTTTCATCATCGGTATGATAAAACGCTTTGATGACCTCGATCTGCTTTTCAATCTGTCCCACGATTTTTCGGGTCCAATCTTCGGTGGTATTTACAACAATTGTAAATTTTGAAACACCATCAATCTCTGATTTAGAAACATTTAAGCTTTCTATATTAATGTGTCTCTTTAAGAATATCCCTGATATTCTATTGAGCAATCCTACATGGTTTTCGGAATACACCGATATGGTATACCATTGTTTTTCCATAGATTGATTTTATTTTTTTACTGCAACTATGAGTCCTGTGGACCAGTTCATTTTTGTTATTATAATATCTTTTCTTTCTTCCAAGACCCCAACTAATTCAAGAGCTTTTTCTTCATGCCCATCTGGCCAATTCGGCTGCTTTTGCATATCGTCAATAATATAATAGCCTCCTTTGCTCAACAAGCCAATGGTCAAATCCAAATGACTGTATTTTCCGGGCCATGCATCAGCAAAAATCAAGTCGAATAGAGGGCCTTTGTATGCTTCCAACCAATCAGCACCATCTGAACAAACAAGTTGCAATCTATTTTCTTCCTCACCAAAAAACATTTTCGCCACTTGAATCAATTCAGCATCGTTGTCAACACTTATCATTTTGGAATCTTCATCCATTCCATCCAACAACCAAGAAAGCGATAGCCCTATGCCTGTCCCCAATTCCAAAAAATTTCCGGCTGGTTTAGATGCCGCCATAGTTTTTAGGAACGTACCGACATAAATATCGGAGGGCATGGTAAAACCCATTTCCTCTGATTTGGCAAGCAACGCATCGTATTGCTTTGGTTGGTTTAAGATGATAGACTGATCCATTTATTTCAATCTGATATCAGCTACGGAAGCCCCAGTTGGAATCATTGGAAATACGTTATCCTCTTTTTCCACTTTTACTTCCAAGAAATAAGGGTCTTTGGATGCCATCATTTCCTCCACGGCCTCTTTAAGTTCGGAACGCTCCACGACTCTTCTGGATTTGATGTGATAACCCTCTGCGATTTTCACAAAATCTGGATTGGTCATTACCGTAGAGGCGTAACGGCTCTCGAAGAACAGTTCTTGCCACTGACGCACCATACCCAAGTGCTCGTTGTTCAAAACCACAATCTTTACGGGCACATTATGTTGGAAGATCACCCCAAGTTCTTGAATGGTCATTTGATAACCTCCATCACCAATAATGGCAACAACTTCGCGGTCCATAGCTCCCATTTTGGCACCAATGGCCGCAGGAAGTCCAAAGCCCATGGTACCCAAACCACCAGAAGTTACATTACTCATGGTCTGTTTGAATTTGGCATATCTACAGGCAATCATTTGGTGTTGTCCCACATCGGAAACCATCACTGCTTTGTGCCCTGATGCTTCGTTGATTTGTTCGATTACCTCACCCATGGTCAACCCTTCTTTAGTCGGGTAAATATCATTTTTGATTAAGGTGTCATACTCAATTTGATACTTGTCTTCAAATTCAGCTACCCATTCTGGATGTGAATTTTCATTGATCAAAGGCAAAAGCATACCCAAGGTTTCTTTGGAATTACCCAAAACCGCAACCTCGACTTTTACATTTTTATTGATCTCTGCAGGATCTATTTCAAAATGAATGACTTTGGCCTGTTTTGCATACGTTTGCAAATTACCAGTTACCCTATCATCAAATCGCATACCGATGGCAATGAGCACATCACATTCGTTGGTAAGGATGTTTGGGCCATAATTTCCGTGCATTCCCACCATTCCCACATTCAACGGGTGGTCCGAATCCATGGCAGATAGTCCAAGAATGGTCCAAGCAGCAGGAATTCCCGCTTTTTCAACCAAAGCTTTCAACTCTTCCTCAGCTTTACCCAAAATAACTCCTTGACCGAATACGATATAGGGCTTTTTGGCATTGTTGATCAATTCTGCCGCTTTTTCAATGGCAGATGCATCAGGTTCTGGAACAGGTTTATAGCTGCGTACTCCAGTACATTTTTCGTATTTGAAATCCAATTCATCGAACTGGGCATTTTTGGTAATATCAATCAGAACAGGACCTGGCCTACCTGACTTGGCAATATAAAATGCCTTCGCCATGATTTCAGGAATCTCCTCTACTCTTGTGATTTGATAATTCCATTTGGTCACTGGGGTCGAAATCCCAACGATATCCGTTTCCTGAAATGCATCGGAACCCAATAAACTTCTGGTTACCTGTCCTGTGATGCACACCATAGGTGTGGAATCAATTTGCGCATCGGCAATACCTGTTACTAAATTCGTTGCTCCAGGACCTGAAGTTGCCATGGCCACCCCCACTTTTCCAGTGACACGCGCATACCCTTGGGCAGCGTGCGTGGCACCTTGCTCGTGACGGGTTAAAATATGGGTCAACTTATCTTGGAACTTGTACAGCTCATCATACACCGGCATAATGGCTCCTCCTGGATATCCGTAAATCAAATCTACACCCTCTGCCAACAAACAATGAATGATGGCCTCTGCACCAGATATCCTCATGGTAGTTTCTTTTTTCTTTTCTTCTTTTTTTGTCTTCAATGTTTCCATAAACCCAATGTTTAAAGAATTTCAACAGTATTCAGTGATTTAGAACGTATCTGTTACACAGCCTTTGGAAGCTGATGAAACGGTTCTTGCATATTTGTAGAGGCTTCCTGATTTGATTTTCAATTCAGGTTGCTTCCATTCTTTTCTTCTTTGCTCAAATTCCTCATCGGAAATATTGATATTGATGGTGTTCTTTACCGCATCAATGGTAATTTCATCCCCATCTTTCACCAAGGCAATTCCACCACCTACTTGTGCTTCTGGTGAAACGTGGCCCACCACAAATCCGTGGGAACCTCCAGAGAATCTTCCATCGGTAATCAAGGCCACATCTTTACCCAATCCTGCACCCATAATGGCAGAAGTCGGCTTCAACATTTCAGGCATTCCAGGCGCTCCTTTTGGACCTTCGTAGCGAATGACCACTACATCGCCTTTTTGCACTTTTCCGTTGTGAATTCCTTCATTTACTGCAGTTTCACTATCAAAAACACGGGCAGTTCCTGTAAACTCAAGACCTTCTTTTCCTGTGATTTTGGCCACAGCACCTTCGGATGCCAAGTTTCCGTATAAAATTCGGATGTGCCCTGTTTCTTTAATCGGGTTGTCCAAGGTTTTGATGATGTCCTGACCTTCTTCCAAATCTGGGGCATCCAACAAGTTTTCTGCAATAGTTTTTCCTGTTACGGTCATACAATCTCCGTGAAGCATGCCTTTTTTCAACATGTATTTCAATACAGCTGGTACACCCCCTACTTTATGCAGGTCCTCCATCAAGTATTTTCCACTTGGTTTAAGATCGGCCAATAAAGGTGTTGTATCACTGATTCGTGAAATATCTTCCAAAGTGAAATCTACCTCAGCAGCATGGGCGATGGCCATAAAGTGCAATACCGCATTTGTTGAACCTCCCAATACGGTAATCAGACGGAACGCATTTTCCAATGCTTTCTTGGTGACAATATCTTTAGGTTTTAAATCTACTTCCAACAAATGTCTCAAAGCTTCACCCGCAGCTTCACAATCGCCAGCTTTAGCTTCGTTCACTGCAGGAATGGAGGAGTTGAATGGCATGGACATTCCCATGGCCTCAATGGCAGATGCCATGGTGTTGGCCGTGTACATTCCGCCACAAGCTCCTGCTCCTGGACATGCTTTGTGGATGACTTCCTTAAATTCTATTTCATCTATGGTTCCAGCTACTTTTTGACCATAGGCCTCAAAAGCGGAAATAATATCCAATTTCTTATTGTTATGGCAGCCTGGAGCGATGGTACCCCCGTACACCAAAATGGATGGGCGGTTCAGACGCAATTGCGCCATCAAAGCACCTGGCATGTTTTTATCACAACCTACCACGGTAACCAAACCATCATAGCTCATGGCCTGGATAACGGTTTCAATGGAATCGGCAATAATATCCCTTGAAGGCAAAGAGTAACGCATTCCAGGTGTTCCGTTGGAAATACCGTCGCTTACTCCAATTGTATTAAAAATGAGCCCTACCAAACCGGATGACTCCACTCCTTTTTTTACATCCAACGCCAAATTGTTCAAGTGCATGTTACAAGGGTTGCCCTCATAACCTGTACTTGCAATTCCAATCAACGGTTTTTGTAAATCTTCATCTGTCAATCCAATCGCGTGCAACATTGCTTGTGCAGCTGGCAGCGTTGGGTTTTGGGTCACATTCTTACTATACTTGTTCAATTCCATTATCAAATTTCCTTCAAATAGGGTATTCTGCTGAATTTTATATTGTATTTCAAAGATAGATGTTTAAAAAGCCTTAGATTTTTAACAGTTTAAGTCGATTTAAATCCACCTGAATATTAAAACATTCAATTTACTGTTTTTCAGTTAATTATATGAATTCAAAATCCAATATTCAATTATTTTTCTTTATAAAAAAAAGGGCCTGTACCACAATTGATACAGGCCCTTTTTGTCTACAACAAGTCTGTATCACCCCATTTCTGGGAGAATAATGACCACATTGATGACTAGGTTATTTTGTTTCATGATTCAATAGTACGAAAATTTATTTACAACATTATCCCATATTCAATCAAGAAAGTTTAAACCGAAAACTCTCCCCTGATTTTTTCTGCGCCAGAACGTTTATGGAATCTTCAGACAATTGGAAAATTCTTGGATATCCTCCTGTGGTCTGTCCATCTTTCATTAAGATGATCATGCGTCCTGCAGGCGTCAATTGTACCGTACCTGGCAAAGTTCCAGAGGTCAACATGGAATGCTCATGTCCCTTGATCAGCTCGGCAATTTGATAGGCCATTCGGTTGTTCTCTTTGGACAGGGAATACGTTTTTGTAAAAATCTCCGTGAGTTGGGTATCGGAGAGCAAATCAAACTCAGGGCCTTTAAAAACAATTAAAGTGTCCTTTTCAAAATGGTCTTCAATCTTTACTTCGGAAAGAATGGGTTTAAAAGATTTGGTTTCCTTGTATTTTACCTCATCACCATCTTTAAGACGGGCGGTTTTGGTCACGGGCACAAACTGTGAACGACTCCCTAGCACCTTATCATTCTGAAAACCACCCTTTATGGCCAAATAGCCCCTAAAACCCCTTTCGAGACGACCGTAGGACAAAATATCTCCTTTGTCCACTTTTATAACTTGATGGTTATCGATAGGCTGGTTGTTCAAGGTGGCCAAAATATGGGCACCCGAAAGACAAATAAAGGTGGGTGCATCGAACAGAAGTGTGGGACCTGTCATGGTAATTTCCAAAACGGCATCATTCTCCTCATTTTCGAGCAACATATTGGCCTTTTTCACGGAGGCAATATCCATGGCACCAGAAATGGGGACCCCAATATCCCGATAGCCAAATCTTCCCAAGTCTTGAATGGTCAAATAAAAACCGGATTTAAGTACTTTAAGCATTCAAATCAACTTTTTCAGGTTTATAAATTCCTACTTCTCCTTCAATCTTGTGCAAATTGTATTCCGCTTTGGATATGCTCTCGAACCTTATTTTATCACCAACTTTAACAAAACAGGGGGATTTATCTTTTGGATTGAACAATTGTACCGGACAGTTCCCAATAATATTCCATCCGCCAGGGGAATCTTGGGGGTAAATTCCCGTTTGTTTCCCAGCCAAGCCGACAGAACCTTTGGTTACCCGTAATCTTGGCTCGGCCCTTCGGGGAATCTCCAAACTGGAAGGCAATCCTCCCAAATACATAAATCCGGGCAAAAAGCCGATACCATACACCACATATTCATGCGAAGTATGTTGTTCTATCAGTTCTCCCACGGAAAGATTCAAAGTTTTTGCCGTTTCTTCGATATCAATTCCAAATTCAAGGTCGTAACACACGGGAATGGTCCATAAATGTTGCTTTCGTTGAATTTTCGAATCGTCAAGCTTTGCATGGCAATCTAAAATCATGGCCTTGGTCTCCTCAAAATCTATATGATCTTGATTGTACACCATGGTCAGGGAATTGTAGGCTACGGACATTTCCCAGCCTTCAATGTTCAATTCTTTAAAAACATCCATAAAGTCTAGGATGTTGGCCAAAATGGATTCACTTACCTTATTGGGCCATTCCACTAAAACGGCACGTTCTCCAAAAGGTTTGATGTTGATGGGGTATGTATTCACTTTTCTATGTGCACTTGGTTTCGGGGTAATTCTTCTGAAATATACGTTAATATTTCCAATGCAGCTGCGGTATCGCCATGTATGCAAAGGGTTTGTACTGATATTTCAACAAATTCCTCAGTTACTGTACAAACTTTGCCAGTTTTGATCATTGGCAAGATATGTTTGAGCACCTGTTTTGGATTTTGAATGAGGGCATTTTCATCTTTTCTAGATACCAAACTTAGATCAGCATTGTAATTTCTATCTGCAAAACCTTCATAGGCAACCCTGAATCCATTTTCCTTGGCCAATTTGGCCACCACCGAATTGTACGGGACATAAAGCAATGCCATATCCTTATAGTCTTGAATAGCTTTTAAATATACCTTGGCCAAATGCTCATCTTTCGCAGTTTGATTGTACAGAGCACCGTGGGCCTTGATGTGATGTAATGGGATTTGCAGTTCCTTTAAGACTTCAATAAAAGTGGAAAGTTGGGATTGTATGCTTTCTATCAGTTCGGCATCTGTAATATCCATGAGCTCTCTACCAAAGTTGGCTTGATCAGGGTACGATGGATGTGCGCCAACCTTTATTCCGCGTGCTTTGGCCAATTGCGCCGCTTGCAACATCGTTTGTTTGGTACCTGCATGTCCTCCACAAGCAATATTACAGGAACTTATAAAAGGAAACAGTTCGGCTTCGTTGCCTACCCCCTCGCCTACATCACAATTAATATCTATGGAAAATTGATTCATTTAGATCAATCCTAAAACATTAAAAATACTTTTTACACCTAAAAAAACGGCAAATGCAACAATGGCAATACCCAGTATATTTTGAAGCAAGGTATTCTTGTTTTCACCCATCACCGATGTTTTGTTCACCACCCATAATAATAAGGATGCCATAATGGGAAGTAAGATCCCATTGGCAATTTGAGCAAATTGGATCACTTCGATAGGTTTTATATCAAAAGAAAGAAAAACAACCCCGCACAATACCACTAATAACCAAACGAGTTTAAACTTTATGTTTTGCATGCCTCCCTCCCAGCCAAAACTACTACTCGCCACAAAGGCTGCTGCCAAGGGCGCCGTGATTGCAGAAGTGATTCCTGCTGCCAATAGTCCGATTGCCATAAAATAAACGGCCATTTTTCCGAATAAGGGTTCTAGGGCCACTGCCATGTCCAAGGCATTTCCAATATCCGAAATGGGCGCAGCCGAAGCGGTGATCAAAATCGCCATCGACACCAAACCTCCCAAACCAATGGATAAAATGGTATCCCAGTTCAAGGTTTTTAAATCGGCTTTGGATTTCCATTTTTCCTTGACCAAAGAAGCGTGCAAAAACAAATTGTAGGGCACCACGGTGGTCCCTACCAACGCGATGACGGTAAGTAAACTTCCTTCGGGCAACTGGGGCACGAACATTCCTTTAAGAATGCTCGAGATCGATGGTTGGGTAATAATGGCACAAACCACAAAACTTACTCCCATGATTCCAACAAGGGCCACAAAAATTCTTTCCAAGATTTTATAGGTACTGAACCATAAAAGGAAGAAAATAATTAGACCAATCAACAAGGGCAGAAAAGGCTTTACAGACCTATTGGAAATTAACTGCTCCAATCCGAGTGTGGCACCACCGATATTTCCTGCTTCGTAGGCTGCATTTCCCACGAGAATAGCCCCAAAAACAATGGCAATCACCAAGTTTCGCAATCCCTTGGATCGCACCTGGTCCTTTACCACATCTACCAGACCGCTTTGGGTCACCAAGCCAATTCTACCTGCCATTCCCTGCAACACAATGGTGGCTATAATAGAGACCAATAAGGCCCAAATTAAACTATATCCAAAGCGCACGCCTGCCAAAGTGCACATGGTTAAGGTTCCCGGTCCAACAAAAGCTGCTGCGACCAATACTCCCGGCCCTATTTTTTTAAACATCGATCAGTTGGTTTTGGTGGTTGAAGTTATAAGGATATCCCAACAAATTATGCATTTCATCCAAAAAAATGCAGTTCGTCTAAAAGTGGGATGTTTTACATCGAGTTTTTATACGATTTCAAAAATCTGAAAGTTATAATAATCCCAAATCATACTAGACCTTAAACTTTACAACTACTTATGACCTGTAAGGATTGTGATAAAAATATTGGACCTCAAGAAAAACAAGCGTCTTTGGAAGCTTTAGGGGTCCAACTTTGCGAAAGACATACTCGACTGATCAAAAAAGTAATTCTACAAAACGACACTTCCGTTGAAGCTATTCAATTATTTTATGCCTTAAAAGAGGCCGGAGCGCATCCAATGCTGGAGTGGTGGGACGGTAAAAGATCTGTGGATATTGCTATTTCCCGTGTGAAACTAAATATTGAAATCGACAAGGATTACAATATGATCACACACGAACAGGCCATAAGCGATTTGGAAGATGCCATGCATTCTTTTAAAAATGGTTTTACCACCATAAGAATTCCTCATTTGGCCATCAAATATTATTTAGAGGAAACGGTAACTAATATTCTTGGTATTGTGTCTGGCTTAAAGGCCAATATCAAGGCAATTTAGTTGCAAAATTGGATACTGTCGTCCTTTTTGGTCTCTTTGTATTCCAATATATTGATGACGATGGTGTCCTCCCCGATATTCTCTAAATCGTTAATATAGTTTTTGCCCTTGTACTCGAAATATTCGGTGTCTCCAGGATTAAGTTTAACCATATCGATTTTACCATTGCCATATCTAGTCAAGGCTAGACCGCCGGTGGTGCATACCCATCCGTAGTTCCTGTTCTGCTTTCTAAAAGGTATTCTTTGACCTGGTAATAAATGAATGTCCCAAAGTTTTACGAATTCATTTTCGAACACAAGATTATCACTTAAAGATTCTGAAATTTCCTGATGCATCAATTCATCAATCTTCTCTTGTTCCCATGGGTCAAAGTTGCCGACGGGATTCAATTCCACACATTGCATGATCACATAATTAAAAAAGGATGGCAAAAATACATCTAAACAACTCATATTGAATGATCTAAAGTTTATTTAACTAAAATTTTGCACACTTTTTAGATAAAACGCCAGCAATTGTTAAAAGAGCGAATTAATAATCCGCTTTTTATGATTTTATAAATAAAGGCATTCCCATAAGCTTGACTTCCAATTTTTTATCTAATTTGGGTCAACTCAAAAAAACCAACCCTCCAAAAATGAAAAAAATACTGCTCGGTCTATTAGCCATTGTGCTCGTTCTTGTTGCTGTTTTAGTCGTAAATACCATGTCCTTAACTTCAAAACAAGTGCAACCGGACAATCTAGATCCCATGGATTTTCCAACAAATGCCTTCCAGAACTTATCAAAGGCCATTCAATACAAAACAATTTCGTTCAGTGAGGATGCTATCCCAGATTCAACAGCATTCAATGGATTTCATCAGTTTTTAGCAGAAACATATCCTCTATTGCATGAAAATCTATCCTTGGAGAAAATTAGCACCTATAGTTTACTGTATACATGGAAAGGAAAAGACCCTTCAAAAAAACCCATCATTTTAATGTCCCACCAAGATGTGGTACCTGTGGACCAACCTACGCTTGCCGATTGGGAAGCAGGACCCTTTGAGGGAAAAATCACTACAACCGACATTATTGGTCGTGGGACTTTGGACGATAAAAGTTCATTGATGGCCCTCATGGAATCCGTTGAGCAATTATTACGGGAATCTTTCCAGCCTAGTCAAACTATTTATCTTGCCTTTGGACATGATGAAGAACTTGGAGGGAGTCATGGTGCGAAAGAAATTGCAGCCTACCTCAAGAAAAAAGGAGTAAATGCAGCTATGGCTTTGGACGAAGGTGGGTTCTTGGCCGAAAATATGGTCCCTGATTTTGAGAAAACTGTTGCCATGGTAAACCTGGCCGAAAAAGGTTATGCCTCCTATAACCTCATTGTTGAAACCAAAGGCGGGCACAGTTCTGCACCACCAGAAGACAATACGATCGGTATGTTGGCGCAAGCCATAGTGGATCTAGAGAACAAGCAACGGCCTTATAAATTGGTAAAACCATTGGATTATCAATTTGAATATATGGGTGCTGAAATGTCGTTTTTCAAGAAGATGGCCTTTGCGAATCCTTGGTTGTTCAAAGCCCCTGTACTTAAAGCATTGAATGCACATACGACCACTGCCCCTACTATTATCGAAGGCGGGGTTAAGGACAATGTGATTCCTACCGTTGCCAAGGCGACCATTAACTTTAGAATTTTACCCGGAGAAACGGTTGAATCGGTTAAAGCACATATTCAAGAAACCATTGGCGATAAAATTAAAGTGGAGTTGGCGGGATTTGCCACCGATCCCTCACCAGTTTCCGGCATAGCATCGGATGCTTTTCAAAACTTGGAAAAAACCATTCGCTCTGTATTTCCAGAGGCCCTTGTGGTTCCAGGTTTGATCGGAGGAGGTACCGATGCACGTTATTTTTATGATATTGCAGACGATGTTTATCGCTTTTATCCCATTCGAATAAGTCCTGAAAGTTTTACTCGTTTTCACGGCATCGATGAAAAAATAAGCAAGGATAATTACAAAGAGATGGTCGAATTCAGCTACTATTTGATTCAACGGTTCAATTAGGAATTTTAGCCCAACCAACCTTTACGGTCTAAGCTTTAATCTTGTTTTGCATCGGTAACATACCCAAATGTGCAATTATGAAATATTAATTTCAGGCTTTCTGCAAATTCTTTTAATAAAATCAAGTTTTACAAATGAAAAAAATTAAATCCTTTATCACTTTAATATTTGCATTAAGTGTTACATGTTCTAATGCGAGCAATCCAAAAAACGGTAAAATTGAAACTGCATATGATTCACTAAGACTTGCGGAACTAAATAATTTTTGGACTGAGGTTTCCAGAACCGTAAATGAGGGAGACTTCGAAGGCTATAAAGCTACCTACCATGAAGATGCGGTTGTTGTATTTACAACTGGTAAAAACAAAGGATCTGTATCTATTGCAAAGGCACTTCAAAACTGGAAGCAAGGTTTTATGGACACCAAATCAGGAAAAACACAAAATAGTGTGGAATTCCGTTTCTCACAGCGGATAGGTGACGAAACCACTGCTCATGAAACAGGAATTTTCGCGTTCCAATCTAACAATGGGACTGACAACGCCAATCAAAAACAATTCGTGCATTTTAATGCGCTACTCATAAAACGAGATAAAACTTGGTTGTTGGTAATGGAATACCAGAAATCCAAAGCAACTGAAGAGGATTGGGACTTATTGGAATAATCCTTCAATCCGTTTACTAAAAAGACAGCATTCTTCATTACAGGGTCATGATAGCGTTGAATTCTATTGTAGCTGGTTGTTTTTGGTATAAGTCTTTACCCCAGCCAACCTTCACGATCCAAGCTTCGATATTGGATAGCTTCTGAAATGTGGTTTTCCTTTACTTCATCTGAATTTTCCAAATCTGCGATGGTTCGGGCTACCTTTAAAATTCTGTCGTAGGCCCTTGCAGAAAGGTTTAGGCGTTCCATGGCATTTTTTAAAAGGGTCTTGGATGCTTCTCCCAATTTGCAATATTCCCGAATGTGCTTGGTTCCCATTTGGGCATTGTAATGCACTTGTTTTAAATCCATGAACCTTTTGGTTTGGATTTCTCGTGCGGCCTCAACCCTTTTTCTGATTTCGACACTGTTCTCTCCTTTTCGTTCATCGGAAAGTTTATCGAAAGGAACAGGAGTCACTTCAATATGAATATCGATTCGGTCGAGCAAAGGCCCTGAAATTTTCCCTAAATACCGTTGCATTTCAGCAGGAGAAGAGGTCACTGGTGCATCTGGGTCGTTAAAATATCCCCCTGGACTCGGGTTCATACTGGCTACCAACATAAAACTACTAGGGTAAGTCACTGTATATTGTGCTCGTGCAATGGTAACCTCCCTATCTTCAATGGGTTGTCGCATTACCTCCAACACACGGCGCTCAAATTCGGGGAGCTCGTCCAAAAAAAGTACACCATTGTGCGATAGTGAAATCTCCCCTGGTTGTGGGTAGCTACCCCCTCCTACCAAGGCAGCAGAACTAATGGTATGGTGGGGACTTCTAAAAGGCCGCTGACTCATCAACCCTTTATTTTTGACCTTTCCGACTACACTGTGGATTTTAGTGGTTTCCAAGGCTTCATGAAGGGTCATTGGTGGTAAAATGGATGGCAATCGTTTTGCCAACATGGTCTTTCCTGCACCTGGGGGACCAATTAATATGATATTGTGCCCTCCCGCCGCTGCAATTTCCATACAGCGCTTAATACTTTCCTGGCCTTTCACATCAGCAAAATCAAAATCGGGTGCGTTCAGGTGTTCGTAAAATTCCTCTCTGGTATTTACCACGGTTTGGAGCAATGGTGTTCCTTGATCAAAAAAATCGATAACCTCTTTTATGTTTTCTACTCCATAAACTTTTAATCCATCCACAATGGCAGCCTCACTGGCATTCTCTTTCGGGAGAATAAATCCCGTAAATCCTTCTTCGCGCGCTTTAATGGCTATGGGCAATGCCCCTTTTATGGGTTGCAGGCTTCCATCCAGGGATAATTCGCCCATAATCAAATACTCTTGGATGTTTTCAGAATTGATTTGATCGGAAGCAGCCAAAATCCCCAAAGCCAAGGTCAGGTCATAGGCAGAGCCCTCCTTGCGAAGATCGGCAGGCGCCATGTTGATGGTAATTTTTTTACCTGGAATCTTGTACCCATTATTTTGTAGGGCTGCAGCAATACGGTAATTACTTTCTTTAATGGCGTTATCGGGTAAACCTACTAAATGATAGCCCACACCCTTGTCGATATTGACCTCGACCACTATCGTTGTCGCCTCAATACCAAAAACGGCGCTGCCGTAAACTTTGATTAGCATATGGTTGGTTCTCGTTTAACACAAACAAAAATCAACTAATTCACGCTATTCGCAGTGGTAAGTTTGACGGATACCCTGTTTTGAATTGACGAAAGGCCTTTCCGAATTAACGTAGCGAAAATTACTTGGTAAAAGTGAGGATGGATTCAGCAGTTTCCTCTATCTCCTTTTTGTTCAGCATCATTTTTCGGAATTCCCCATTCGCATACATTTGGGCCTGGTCCTTGTAATGTTTGCTCAATGGATTCCCAGATTGTCCTGTAGGCAATATGCTTATACTGTTCTCCACATCTGAAAAATCGATGATACGACGTGTTGATGGCCCCACATTTACTTTGTAATAGCCAGAACCATCGTATGGAAACGAAAGGTTGTTGATCACCTCGCGTGTGCCCTCTACTGGAAAAGGTCCCACATTAAAGTATTTTCTTAAGGCATCCACTTGCCCAAAGGGGTGTTGGTGTTCCAAAGTATGTACTTTGTCCCAAGTCCATTCACTGGGGTCTGGTCCCAAATCTTTGACCAAGGATTCCCAAGCATCGGAAAAGGATTTCATTACAATATCATGGCGTGTTTCTACCTTGTCTTTGGTGTTGACATCGTCCCACCAAACGCCATCGATATTTTTTGCTCCCCAACCAATTTGTCTTTTAAAAAGGTGGGTGGATAAAAATTGCTGGAACATTTCCTCCCCCATTTCATCTTCCATGGTGTTTTTAACCATAAAATATTCGCAACGATGATACAGTGTTGGACTCGTACTGTTCAATGTATACTCCCCGTTCCAATTTTTAAGGGAATCCACCAACATCAATTGTTCGGCATTCAATTGTTTTACGTCAAAATACTTGATAAGCTCGGTAACCACCCCAGTATTTATGGGAGAGGTAACATCCAATATCATTTCGGATACATCTTCCTTATCCCATTGATCTCTCCCTTCGAGCAATTCCACTATGCGTTTCGCACGATTTTCGGGAAGATAATATCCAGGATACACCATTCCAGCAATAGTATCGGGCTGATTATTGGCAGAATACACATAGTTCCAAGGTGGATTGGTGGCACTCGGGTTTTCTGAAAAATCCAAGTAGCGCAAGGGTTCTTCTTTTCCTGAAGTACCATCCAAGATAAATTTGGTGGAAAGACTATCCGGCATTTGATACAATTGAGCTGTTGCCCACCAAGCCACATTGCCTTTAGCATCCCCATACATTACATTAAGTCCGGGAGCGTGAATTTTAGGCAATGCTGCCTTAAACTCTTCAATGTTTTTAGCATGACTTAACCCATACAAGGCATCCAATACTAGATTTTTGGGTTTGGTATATATCCAGGACATGGCCACAGGACGTTCCCCTGAAATTTGGTCTGCGATATTGTTCAGAACAGGTCCATGATGGGTTTTTTTATAGGTAAATGCTACATCCTCCCCATCTTTTACCTTGATGGTCTTATTTACAACTTCATAGGTTTTCCAGCCTTCTGCGGTTTTATATTGTGTACTATCGGATGGATTGGTTTCCTCGTAATAGAAATCAATATCATCATTTTCGAACATGGTCAACCCGTAGGCCAAATTTCTGTCGTGACCCAATAATGGAAATGGAACTCCCGCCAAATGATATCCGTACTTTTCATAACTGGGGGTATTTACATGGGCTTCATACCAAACGGAAGGTTGTGCAAAACCAATGTGAGGATCGTTGGCGAAAATCACTTTACCACTTTTGGTCTTTTCGGGTGCGATCACCCAGCTGTTGCTTCCTTCAAATTGAGGAATGGGAAGCTTGTCCAAAGCAGCAATAACAGTTGCTGTTATTTCGGAGCCTAAAGTATCGGTTTCGATACCTTTATAATTTTTTATCCAAACGGTTGAGGTATCCGAAGAAATCGCCAAATCCTTTATGTAAGCCTCCCCTAACTTATTTCGCATACTGGTAAGCAAAGGATCGGTTTTATGGGCCATGGCAAAACTAAAGGCCATATACCCCACAGCATTGTACACGTCTTCAATGGTAAAAGGCTCCTTTTCGATGCCCGTCAAATAAAACTCAACCGGGGTTGGACCGTTTGTTATGAACTCATTGATGCCATCCAAATAGGCTTGGGACAGTTGCATCATATCGCTGTTCGGATTCAAATCCTGTAAAGTTTCCTTGGTATGTTCATCAATGCCCAAGGACAAGAAAAATTTATCGGTTTTCACGAAATCCGCTCCAAAAACTTCCGAAATCCTTCCCTTACCCACTCTTCTTAGCAACTCCATTTGCCACAAGCGGTCCTGTGCATGCACATAGCCCAATGCTTTTAATGCATCTTGTTCATTATCAGCATAAATATGGGGAATTCCGTAGGAGTCAAAATAGGTGGTTACCTCGCCTTGGAGGCCTGGCAATGATTTTTTTCCTGAATAATCTGGTTTCAATCCATTTAAAAAAATGGCAAATCCAATTAGCGCAAGTATAAGTATACCAAGTAGGCCAAAAAGTAACTTTTTAACAGTCTTCACAGTGATTCGGTTTCGTGATATGATTCAACCGAAGGTATGATTATTTTGTCACAAGGAGGAAAAAGAATGTTAGGAATTTATTTGTTCATGGTAAGTTGATGTTTCCCTAACCCCGACTTAAGCCAGGCTTCGTAAGTCTCCACATCCACATATTGAACGGCATCATTAAGCACTTCCATGTTTGGCGACAAAAGTACATAATAGGGCTGTGAGGCCGCATTGAAATTAATGGTCTGGAACGTTCCCCATTTTTGACCCACCGTTTCTATAGATTTAATACGGCCAGAATCGTATTTGAAATCAAACTTTTCCGTTTCCGGCAATTCTTTACGGTCATCCACATAAAGTGAAATGAGCACATATTCCTCTTTCAACAATTCATACACACTTGGATCACTCCAAACGTTTTCCTCCATTTTTCTACAATTCACACAGGCCCAACCTGTAAAATCCAACAAAATGGGCTTGTTAACTTCTTGTGCATGGGCGACTCCTTCTTCAAAATCCTTGTAGCAATCCAATCCCAATGGGCAATCGCTTTCGGTTTCGACCACACTGTAAAAACTTGGTGGAGGAAATCCACTTAACAATTTTAATGGAGTTACATTAAAAAGACCCAAAACCAAGTACACGGAAAAGGCGAAACTTACCAATCCAATTACTTTTCGGGCTCCAGAAAGTTTCTTTTTAGGTCCATCATGTGGAAATCTGAAAACTCCGAAAAGATATAAAGTGGTCAAAACGAACAATACAATCCAAATACCCAAGAAGATTTCTCTTTTTAGGAAGCCCCAGTTCCCCACCAAATCCGCATTGGAAAGGAATTTAAACGCCAAGGCCAACTCCAAGAAACCAAGAACTACTTTCACGGTGGTCATCCAGCCTCCAGATTTTGGCAGTGAATTCAACCAAGCTGGGAACATGGCAAACAAGGCAAATGGCAAGGCCAATGCCAATCCAAAACCGACCATTCCTGCGGTTAGATTGGTGGCAACGTTACCTTCTGCCAAGGTGGTACTTCCCAACAATCCACCCAAAATAGGTCCAGTACATGAAAAGGATACAATCGCCAAAGTCAATGCCATAAAAAAGATACCCAAACCCCCTCCAACTTTGGAAGAAGCCGCATCCATTTTATTGGCCCAAGAGCTCGGCAAGGTCAATTCGTAATAGCCGAAAAAAGAGAATGCGAAAAATATAAAAATTGCAAAGAAGAAAACATTGAGCCAAACATTGGTCGCAATGGTGTTCAGTATTTGTGAATCCACCGAATTAAATAAATGGAACGGCAGACTCAAAAGAAAATAAATCAAAACAATAAAGAAACCATAGAGCAATGCATCCCTGATTCCTTTGGATTTGTTTTGTGTTCTTTTGGTAAAAAAAGAAACCGTCAATGGAATCATTGGGAAAACGCATGGGGTCAATAAAGCAATCAATCCGCCTAAAAATCCAAGTCCGATGATCATCCAAAGATTGGCAGTTCCTTGTTGACCTGAAATTCCACCTTGGTTTAAGAGCTCCTTGTTCTTTAAATCCACTTTTAAAGATTCGCCCAAAGCTACGCTACGTGCATCCAAAGATTTATTTTCGGCCACAAAGCCACTTCCGTCCAAAGAAATCTCGAATAAATAATCTTTTGGAATACATACCTCCTTGCAAATCTGATAAAATAAATTCACGGAGATCTGACGTACTTCTGGATTGAGCAATTTGATTTTCTGCGTAAAAATGGCCTCTTTTTTAAAGAAGGTTTCATCTACCTCAAAAATATCGCTGTACTCGACTATGGTTTCACTTTCGGTGGTTTTTCCAATCAACTCGTAGTCTTCGCCTGCTTTTTCAAAAGTAAATTCGCTGGGCAAAGAACCTCCTTCGGCCGTATATTGGGAATACACGTGCCAACCATCCATAATCTTTCCAGAAAATACCAATTCGTATTCGGTGTCTGAAATCTTTTTGACTTGGTGGCTCCATACTGCTGGATCGGCATCGGTTTGTGCGACACTCAAATTAAAAACAAACAATCCTAAAAAGAGTACTAATAATCTCATGTAAGCTGGGTAATCTTAATTATTTCTTGGGTTGAATCCTCAACCTTAAAACGTTCATCGGCTCTTTTGCCCACCACCCAAACAATTTCGTCGTTTGAGCAGAGCAGCCATTGTTTCTCTTTGGAAATCAGGTCCAATTTCTCATCTTTAAAGAATTTGGATAGCTTTTTTTTGCCTTTCATTCCAAAAGGATAAAAATAGTCGCCTTTTTCCCAATTCCTTAACACTAATGGGAAGTTTAACTTTTCCTTATCCAAAAAAATGGTCTTTTTTTCCGGGTTTTCCAGCGTTTGAACCGGTTCCAGTTTTAAGGTAACCGGAGACTCGGCCGGAGTCCCTTCCAAATAGACAGGAAACTCTTGGTTAACCCTATTTTTTAATTCTGAAAGTATAAGAAACTCCCTATCCTTAAGCAGGCAATGGGTTTTGGAAAATACTTGTTTACCGCTCATGGCGTGGAGCAAGTGTTTTATATCGTCCCATTCGGTAAAACCATATTCTTTAAAAAGACCGTATAAATAAGCCTCCATAGGTTTTAGCTCTAATAAATCCTTAACCTTGATAAAGATTTGGTCCTCCTTATATTGAAAGAGTTTACCCTTCACTTCCAACAAATGGTTGATTGCCAGAGCATCAGTTTGCTGCAAATGGTTTTGGGTATTTAGAAAGTTTTGAAGCATTGTTTTATGCAGTTCCTTCAATTTGGGAACAATCTCATGCCTGATTTTGTTCCTGAGGTATTTGCTTTCCGCATTGCTGCTATCTTCTCGCCAAGTAATGTCGTTATCTTGGGCAAATTCCAAAATTTCTTGTCGGGAGAACTTCAATAAAGGCCTAACCACATTTCCATTCACTTCTGGAATCCCTGAAAGTCCTTCGATACCTGTTCCTCTAGATAAATTGATGATAAAGGTTTCCAAACTGTCATCGGCATGATGGGCTGTCAGCACAAAATCGAAACCTTCGATTTTTAAAAGTTCCTCAAACCATTGGTATCGAAGTTCACGTGCTGCCATTTGCACGGAAATACGTTGGTCTTCTGCATATTGTTTGGTCTCGAAATGTTCCACAAAGACTTCAATGTCCAGATTTTCGCCCAATTGTTTTACAAATTCTGCATCGCCATCACTCTCCTTCCCTCGCAAGCTAAAATTGCAATGGGCAAGGGCAATTTCCATTTTATTGGCAACACACAAATGCGCCAAAACCACACTGTCCAAGCCCCCACTGCAGGCCACAAGTAGTTTCTTTCCATTTAGGAAAGCTAAGTTGTTGTTGATATGGTTTTTAAATTGCGGGAACATGTCGCGAATTTACGAAATATCATTGGCCTTTTTCCAATACAGTGCGCATGGCTTTTGCCTTCAACAAACATTCCTGATATTCCTTTTCTGGATTGGATTTTGAGGTAATGGCACTACCTACAGAAAAGGAGACATATTTTTTTGAGGCATTGTACAGAATACTTCGAATTACCACATTAAAATCGAATTTACCATCTGGGCTAAAATACCCCACGGCACCGCTGTACAATCCCCTCTTTGTTTCTTCCAATTCCTCGATAATTTTCATGGCTGAAATTTTTGGGGCACCCGTCATGCTGCCCATTGGAAAGGTTTCCAAAATCAATTCCAAAGGGTTTTTATCTATGTCCACTTTTGAAACAATGGTCGAGATCAATTGATGCACTTGTTTAAAAGCGTAGGGTTTACAAAGTTCCTCAACGTGCACAGAACCCTTGGTGGCACTTTTGGATAAATCGTTTCGGACCAAATCCGTAATCATGATGTTTTCCGATCGCTCTTTAGGATCATTGGCCAATTCCTCTTTAATAATTTTATCCTCAGCGGTATTTATACCGCGTGGCGCGGTGCCTTTAATGGGTTGGGAAATCACTTTTTGCCCCACCTTCTTTAAGTACCGCTCTGGGGAAGCACATAATACATAATGGTCTTTCATCCGTAAAAAAGCTGCAAAGGGCGGCTCGGAAATCGCATTCAGTTGTTGAAATTTTCTCCAAGGATTTATTTCAGCTTGTTCAGCATAAAATTCCTGACAAAAATTGGCTTCATAAATGTTACCGCGATGAATGTGTTCCAAAAATAGGTTGGCCCTTTCCAAATAGGCTTCTTTAGACAATCGGGAATTAATTTTTAAAGGGCTGAATTCATTTTTTTCAAGAACTTGAATTGATTTCTTATGGAAAATTGCATCATGATCGCTTGCTATTTCATGGGCATAGCCATCCAAATAGTGAAAATGCAATTGCCCTTCTTTGATGAAAATGATCTTTCGGGGTTGAAAGAAATGCAATTCAGGAAAATTCAAAAAATCTACATTCTCGGAAGTTAATTCCTCAATTTGGTTTTTAATATCATAGGTAAAGTAGCCAAACAACCAATCTTTTTGTTGACCCACAAATTCATGAAGCACATCCAAGGATTCAAAAGTTTGGGCAGCTCCGACGGCCAAACAAGCTTCAAAACTGGAATATCGATCTTGGTGCGAATTACTGTCGAGCCAAAGTGCATCTTCATAACTTTTGGACCATTCCAATAGTGATGCTTTGGTTTGGGAGAGGGATTCAAACGGAAAAGTTTGATGGTGGCGCACGAATTCTAGTTTAAGGCATCCAGAAAAGTTTGAAGCGCTTTTGCGTGCTCCTTTTTAAGGCCTTCATCCAAAATGGACGAATCGCTGAAATTGTCATAGAAGCCGGGCAAAGAAAAGGTGGTCACAATTTCGCCCCCAAATCGAGGCAGCATATTTTCAATCACTCCCAATGAGCCCTTTGCACCTCTTTTTCCACCAGAAGTGGACATCAAAAGCACTTTGGTGCCCTCCAAAAAATTACGGTCCAATCGAGACAACCAATCCAATACATTTTTAAAGTAGGCCGAAGGATTTCCATTGTGCTCGTTCACGGACAAAATAAGGCCATCCGCAGCTTGGATTTTATCCTTTAAATCAACCAAGGCATCTGAATATCCGTTTTTCTTTTCTTCATCTTCGCTGAACATTACAAATGGATGTTCCGCCATGTTTAACTGCTGAATATCATGATTTTGCACCAAGGAGGTGGTCAATTTTACCAGTCGAAAATTAATGGATGTGGAAGAATTGCTCCCCGCAAATGCCAATATTGCAGCCATATGATTCAATCTTTAATTGTTTCGCTAAAATACCGCTATTGCAAGAGAGATCACACTATTTTGCATAATTTTGACGGGCAAAGCATCCAAACTGCTTGCTAAACAAGTATATAGGGTAATACTGATCCAAATGACAGCCAACAATAGGTTATTTTTTGTAGATGCCATGAGAGCTTGGGCCATTTTAATGATGCTCCAAGGTCACTTTATTGATGGTCTATTGGATCCTGTTTATCGGGATACCACCAATACTGCATATAATATTTGGTTGTATTTTAGAGGAATCACCGCACCGGTTTTCTTTACAGTTTCTGGATTTATTTTTACCTATTTATTGATTAAAAGTCCCCAAAAAGGCATGGAAAACCCGAGGGTCGCCAAAGGTGTTCGTCGTGGGTTACAACTATTGTTGATTGGGTATTTACTTCGATTAAACCTTTTTGGACTTTTAAAAGGTCAGATTTATAGCTCCTTTTATTTGGTGGACGTGTTGCATTGCATCGGATTATCCATTTTCGCCTTGATCGGGGTGTATCTGTTGACCAGTAATCGAAAAAAGTTTGTTTTTCCAACGGTTTTGGTTCTCATCACTTTAGTGCTTTTCCTTTTTGAAAGAGTCTACAAAGATTGGACCTATCCATTCTTGCCAGATTTTTTGGCCAATTATCTGACCAAAGCCAATGGCTCGGTGTTTACCATTATTCCATGGTTAGGATACACCACCATTGGAGCCTTTATTTCAGTACTTTTTAACCGATTTAAAAATTTCAAGTATTTATATCCTGCTGCAATCTCAATTGCCTTAGCTATGGGTTATTTGTTGATTTACCAATCCACTAGAGCATTTGCGGCACTATATGAATCAACTGGATGGGAATTCTTAAAATTGATTGTTTCCAATAATTACTTGTTCATCCGTTTGGGGAATGTATTTGTTGTTTTTGCCATATTTATGGTATTGCGGAGATTCTTGACCAACAAAACCATTTTGAACATTGGAGGTAGCACCCTGTCCATCTACGTAATTCACTTTGTGATTCTTTATGGAAGTTTAACCGGGTTGGGACTGTATCGTCCATTCAATCATTCCCTATCTCCAGAAGTGGTTATTCCAGGAGCTATCGTATTTATGATATTGAGCACCTACTTTGCGCTGCAATACAATAAATATGAGGTTCAAATTAAAGATAAAGCCTCTTACTTGTTGACCACGGCAAAAAGCCAATCGATAAATTTTGGCAAGAGCATATTCCCGATTTTAAAAGAAACTTTTCTTAGAGTTAGAGTAAGGGTACAACGCTTGGTACAAGTGGTACGAAGCAATTAAGGCTGGATTGTACCATCCAATAACATTTCTTCCAAAACGGGTCTAACCGCCTCAAAAGTTTTCCCCACCGGTATTCTGGGAGTGTACAGGGCTTTTATAATATTCTTATCCAGTTCATAAAAGTTGTTCGGCGCATTGGAACACATCATGCTCATTGATGCTTCAATTGTTTCACCACAAAGTCCACTATCGGCATGACCCAACCCTAAAACATGGCCAAACTCATGGGTGAACAAACCAAGTTCACTGTATTTCACCCAAATACGTCCCGAAGTAATCTCAGACTTTGAATTGGTTGTATAGGTGGCATAACCTTTTTGCGAAGAAGTGGTCAAGTTGAACATATCAGGCCAAATACTTTCTAGATCCTCTCTATTGCCGTAAAACAATTGAACATTTGCCTCTACCAATGAGTTTACCAAAATTACCCCCGAACCATTGGTCATTAATTGATTGAATTCATCAATTCTACCTTGAAAATCTCCATTATATGGGTAAAACGTAGACCCATGAATATAAATTCGAATGCTATCCTCCCACCTTTCATTAGCAGAACTACCAAACGAGGTTGGACTTAGATTATATGTGATATAATGGTAGGCCTCAATAAAATCCAATTGCTCTTGACTTAAAAGACTTTTAGGAATATCTGGATTAGGGTTTTCACTTTCTTCTTTTACAGTACAAGAAATCACTAAAATCATTCCAAAAAAAATCATCCACCTTTTCACTGAAATCTATTTTATAAAAATCAGTGTAAAAGTGGATGAAAATAATATCCTGTAGACCACCCAATTGATGGATGCCCCATTTCAATTGACGAAATTCGTTAAATATGCAATGCCCTATCGTCCGTAGCGGCCAATGCAGCTTCTTTTACAGCTTCTGCAAAAGTTGGGTGCGCATGGCTCATGCGTGAAATGTCTTCGGCGGAAGCTCTAAACTCCATGGCTGTAACTCCTTCGGCAATCAAATCGGCACAACGAGCACCGATCATATGAATGCCCAATACCTCGTCGGTTTTTTTATCTGCAAGGATTTTTACGAAACCGTCAATATCCATACTTGCACGAGCTCTACCCAAGGCACGCATTGGGAATTGTCCAACTTTGTACTCCACACCTTCTTCCTTCAATTGCTCCTCGGTTTTACCTACGGCAGCAACTTCTGGCCAGGTGTACACTACACCAGGAATCAAATTGTAGTCAATATGTGGTTTTTGTCCTGCCAAGATTTCGGCAACCAATGTACCTTCTTCCTCAGCTTTGTGGGCCAACATAGCCCCTTTTACCACATCTCCAATAGCATAAATATTGGATACATTGGTCTGTAGGTGTCCATTTACCTCTACTCTACCCCTGTCATCCAATTTAACACCAGCTGCTTCGGCATTCAAACCTTCGGTATAAGGTTTACGGCCCACACTTACCAAACAGTAGTCTCCGGTAAGGGTTATTTCGTTTCCTTTTTTGTCATCTGCTTTTACAATGACTTCATCCCCTTTACGCTCCACAGATTTTACTTTGTGGGAAAGGTTCAAGGATACTTTTTGTTTTTTCATCACCTTGGCCAACTCTTTGGAAAGCGCACCATCCATTCCAGGGATAATACGATCCATAAACTCAACCACAGAAACCTCTGCGCCCAAGCGCTTGTATACCTGGCCCAATTCCAATCCGATAACACCACCACCGATAACGATCAAGTGTTTGGGAATCTCCTTTAATTTTAAGGCTTCGGTTGAAGTAATGATTCTTTCTTTATCGATATTGATAAAAGGAAGTGATGATGGTTTTGAACCTGTGGCAATGATGATGTTTTTTGCTTCAATGGTCTCTTCACCATCCTCTTTTGTAATGTTAACATGGGTGGCATCCTTAAAACTACCAACACCCTGATACACATCGATTTTATTTTTGCTCATCAAGAACTCGATGCCCTTTGTGGTCTGATCCACAACGCTTTGCTTACGGGCAATCATTTGTTCCAAGTTTACTTTTATCTCGCCTGGAATTTCAATTCCGTGTTCTTCAAAATGCTTTACGGCATCTTCGTAATGGTGTGATGAGTCCAAAAGCGCTTTGGATGGAATACAACCTACGTTAAGGCAAGTTCCGCCTAGTGTAGAGTACTTTTCAATGATTGCGGTTTTCATTCCCAATTGGGCACATCTAATGGCCGCCACATAGCCTCCGGGACCGGAGCCAATAATGGCTACATCATATTGATTCATATTGTATTATTTGAAAGGATATATTCTTTTTGGCTGTAATCATAAAACAGCTGTAAAAATACGAATGTTTTTCGGGACAGTACCAACCAAATCTGTGAGAAAAGGGCGGGTAAACAGGATTATTGGATTGTTGGATTTTTAGATTGGTGCAATTTGGATTAGCCTGGCTCCCTGAGCGGTGGCGAAGGGAATTTGTTTGCAAGTGCAGGCAGGGTAAAGGTTGAGGGTTAAGGGTTAAGTGAAATGAGGTTGGCTTACTAGAAATTGCTGATTGGTTATTGTGAATTGTTTAAAATCGAATTCGTTCAAAAGTTGACCGAACTTTTTTGAACTTGAGCTTGAATTTGAACTTAAATATGTATCGAAGGACTATTCTTTACCTCATTGATCACAAAGGAGCTTTGCGTATTCCCAATATTGCTGATTGCCGTTAGTTTGGTGATCATAAACTCCCGATAACTCTTCATGTCCTCCACATTTATTTTTAAAATGTAATCATAATCCCCTCCCACATGAAAACATTCCGAAACCTCTTCAAGTTGAAGTACTTCCTTTTCGAACTTCAAAACATTTTCTTTGGTGTGCTGCGCTAGTCGCACATGACACAACACAGTAAAATCTCGCCCTACCTTTTCTTTATTTACAAGTGCCGTATATTTTGTAATCACACCGTTGCGTTCCAACCTACGGATGCGTTCATATACTGCAGTTTTGGACAAATCCAAAGCATCTGCATATTGTTTGGTGGTTTTCTTACTGTCTTCTTGCAATAAATTCAGCAGCTTTTTATCTAGTTCATCCAATTTCATACCGACGATTTATCTATGGACCAATAATTATTCTATACTTTTTAGACCAATATTCTATAAATATAATATATATTGAATAATATTCTAATTTATATTACTTCTATTGAACTTTAATCTAATTTATGATATTTTTATTAAAAATATTACATCATGAATTATAAAGCATCCGATCATATTCAAGACCTTCAATACTTTGGCGAATTTGGAGGTGTAAATCCTTCAATTTCAGACTCATCAACCTATACTTTCCTTACGGCAAAGACCATGTTCGACACCTTTGAGGGAAATACCGAAGGTTGTTATCTATACAGTAGGCACTCCTCCCCTTCGAACCTATATTTAGGGGAAGCCATGGCGCAATTGGAAGGCACCGAATCTGCCAATGTGTATGCCAGCGGAATGGGGGCCATTACTTCTGTGATTTTTCAGTTGTGTGATGCTGGAGACCATATTGTTTGCAGCAGAACCATTTATGGAGGTACTTATGCGTTCTTGAAGAACTTTGTGAAAAAATTCAATATCTCCGTGTCCTTTGTTGATATCACCAACCTTCAAGAAGTTCGGGAATCCATCAACCCAAGAACCCGCATGATCTATTGTGAAGCAGTGAGCAATCCCTTATTGGAAATTGCGGACATTCCCGCTTTATCTAAAATCGCTCAGAAAAATTTGATTGCCATGGTGGTCGACAATACCTTCTCCCCATTAAACATCAACGCTGCCCAATTGGGAGCCGATGTGGTGATCCATAGTTTGACCAAATTCATCAACGGAACCAGCGATTGTGTTGCGGGAGCCGTTTGTGGCACTTCTAATTTCTGTTTGAGTCTAAAAGATGTAAATAGTGGTGCTGGAATGCTATTGGGAAGCACCTTGGATAGTTTACGTGCTGCATCCATCCTCAAAAACATGCGCACACTTCACATCAGAATCAAAAAACACAGTGAAAATGCCCATTATTTGGCAGAACAATTTGAAAAAGATGGGTTGAAAGTTGTTTACCCCGGATTAAAAAGTCATCCACAACATGAATTGATGAAACAGATCATGAATCATGAATTTGGTTTTGGCGGCATGCTTACCATGGATGTGGGTACTTTGGAAAATGCCAATGCCTTGATGGAACTCATGCAAAAAGAAAAATTGGGCTATTTGGCAGTGAGTCTTGGTTTTTACAAAACATTGTTCAGCGCATCGGGAACGTCCACATCTTCCGAAATCCCAGAAGAAGAACAAAAGGAATTGGGTCTATCACAAGGACTTATTCGTTTTTCCATTGGGTTGGACAACGACATTCACAAAACTTATTTGGCCATGCGCAATTGCATGGAACAATTGGAAATTTTAACCTCCGACCCTTCTTTGGCCTAATCCAAATCAGGCTTGGCTTGCAGAACAAGGGGCAAAATCGTAATATTACCTCTTAACAAACTCAGACCAAATGCCAAACAAAGCAGAGCAATCAAACTTTAGGGAAGACGAACATATTGTAGAAAACAAAAATTTATCCATAACAGAAGCATTGATACCCGTATTTGCCTTAGTGGCCATGCTGGCGTACAATGTGTTTGTTTTTGGCGACGATGCCCTAAGCGGTTCCAATCAGTTTATCCTTTTAATGGGAGGTGCCGTCGCAGCCATTGTTGGGTTCTTCAATAAGGTATCCTACCAACAGATGATAGACGAGGTGGCCGAAAATGTAAAATCGACCACAGGTGCTTTGTTGATTCTTTTGATGGTGGGCGCACTTTCAGGTACGTGGCTGGTAAGCGGAATCATCCCTGCCATGATCTATTATGGGCTTCAAATATTGAATCCAACCATTTTCTTGGCGGCCTGTGTTGTTATTTGTGCCATTATTTCCGTGGCAACAGGAAGTAGCTGGACCACGGCGGCAACCGTTGGTATAGCACTGATTGGTATTGGCGATGCTTTGGACATTTCTTTGGGTATGACTGCTGGTGCGGTACTTTCTGGTGCCTATTTTGGGGATAAAATGTCTCCATTAAGTGACACGACCAATTTGGCACCTGCGATGGCTGGAGGTGATTTGTTTTCCCATATCCGATATATGGCCTACACCACTATTCCTACCATAGCGGTCACACTAATTGTGTTTATCATATTAGGCTTCACTATTGACACTTCTGGGGAAGCGGACACAAGCTCCATTTTAACTAATATCGGTGCTACCTTTAATATTAATGCATGGTTGTTTATAGTGCCTTTAGTGGTAATTGGACTTATCGTAAAAAAGGCACCACCTTTACTGGCCCTATTAATAGGAACATTACTTGCTGGGGTATTTGCTTTGATTTTTCAACCCGAAATCATTGCTGCCATTGGTGGTGGAACAGAACTTACTTTTGAAACAGCCTATAAGGGAATCTTAAATGCCATCACGGTGGATACCGAAATTGCAACCAGCGACCCTGCATTGAACGATTTATTTTCTTCGGGAGGAATGTCTGGCATGTTGGGTACCATATGGTTGATAGTCTGTGCAATGGTGTTCGGTGGCATTATGGATGGAATCGGCGCTTTGGAACGCATTACGGAATCCCTACTGAAAATGGCCAAGACAACTTTTGGTTTGTTTGCCAGCACCGTGGGAAGCTGTTTGGCTTTGAATGTGACCGCCTCCGATCAATATTTGGCCATTGTGGTTCCTGGGAAAATGTTTGCCAAAGCATACAAAGATCGTGGCTTGGCTCCTGAAAACTTGAGTAGATCTTTGGAGGATTCAGGAACGGTAACATCAGTTTTGGTACCTTGGAACACTTGTGGTGCTTACCATAGTGGTGTCCTTGGCGTGGGAGTGGCAGAATATGGCATTTATGCCGTTTTTAACTGGTTAAGTCCGTTCATGACCTTGCTATTTGCCGCCCTGCACATCAAGATCAAACAATTGACTACCTCCACTTCAGAATAAGTTTTCAACAACTTTTTTAAAGGATTGGATTTCTTTGTGATATTGGCAAAAATCGTGGCTCAATTTTAGCGCTACCTCAAAATTCACAACACTTTTTTGTATCATAGTTTTAACTTATATAGTTATAGGAAAAACTAATTTTTATGGGTTTGAAAGCCGTGGATCCGTGCTATTTTTGCAGCTCGAATTCATTAAAAAATCCAATAAATGACTTTAGTAGGAAGAAAATTTCCAAACCTTGAAGTAAACGCCATCGACGAATTGGGCGACACTTTCAAAATCAACATTTTAGAGAAAGCCAAAGCCGAAAACAAGAAAGTTTTGTTGTTCTGGTACCCAAAAGATTTCACTTTTGTTTGCCCAACCGAGCTATTCGCTTTCCAACAAAACTTAGCTGAATTTGAAAAAAGAAACACCATTGTAATCGGAGCTTCTTGTGATACTGCTGAAGTACATTTTGCCTGGTTGAGCACTGCAAAGGACAACGGTGGCATTGAAGGCGTGACCTACCCTATCGTTTCTGATAGCAATCGAAACTTGGCAACTGCCTTGGGTATTTTGGATATCATGAAAGAGGAATACAACGAAGAAACCAATACCATGTTGGTCGAAGGCGACAATGTAACCTATAGAGCCACCTATTTGATAGATGAAGAGGGAACTGTGTTCCACGAGAGTATTAACCATATGCCATTGGGAAGAAACGTAAAAGAATTTTTGCGTTTAGTGGATGCCTTTACCCACGTTCAGGAAAAAGGCGAGGTTTGTCCAGCAAACTGGGAAGAAGGAAAAGAAGCCATGAATGCCGATAGAGCTGGTGTTTCTGAATATTTGGCCAACCACGTAAACTAAGTTGTCATGGTTGTAGAATTGGAAAAAGACAACTTGAGCGAAGTCATTGCCAGCAATGACAATGTAGTGGTTCAGTACAGCGCATCTTGGTGCGGAAACTGTAGGATCATGAAGCCCAAGTTTAAAAAAGAAGCTACACTGAACGAGAACATTACCTTTGTTATGGTCGATGCTGAAAAGTTCCCTGAATCCAGAAAACTGGCCAATGTGGATAACTTGCCCACTTTCGCCGCATTTTCAAAAGGAGCTTTGAAAAATCAGGTTCAGACCAATAAATATGATGTTCTAAAAGACTTGATCAATGAAGTTGCCCATAATTAAACAACTGGTCAATTTTGCCGAAGAGCACGATGAGGACTACCTTCAGGAAACGGCCGACACTTTGGAAAGTATTTGCGAAGTGGCAAGCTTAAAGGATGAAGAACTGGACATGATAGGAGAATTGATTTCCAATCTGTATGGCGCTTTGGAAGTGTTCGGCGAAATCAAAAACGGAACTCCAAAAAAAGAAGCCCTCAATGGTTTCATGTCTAGAGTTTTGGGCTCCATCGACAAGTAACATATACATTGTAAATAACTTTAAAGAACCTTTCCGAAATTGACTTTGGGAAGGTTTTTTTTTGAGTATTTTTGACACCGAACCTGCTCCAAAGGAGCGTCGCAACCATTCAAAAAACACCGTTGAAGCATTCTTAATGTCCAAAGAATCTTTTTTACAGAATCGGATAAAAAGTGTGGGATATGCCCTAAAGGGCATGTTCATTTTAATCCGCACGGAATCCAGCATACAGATTCAGTTTGTGATTGCTTTGATCATGACCGCTGCAGGATTTTATTTTGAAATTTCGAATGCCGAATGGATCTTTCAACTCTTTGCCATCGGTTTGGTAATGGGTGTGGAAGGATTGAACACGGCCATTGAAAAAGTATGCGACTATGTGCAGCCAGATCACGACCCAAAAATTGGATTGATCAAGGATATTTCTGCAGGAGCGGTAATGATCGTATCGGTCATAGCCAGTATTATTGGCTTGATCATCTATATCCCAAAAATCTTTTAGTAAAATCCAAGACCCAGAGTAGCAACGTAAATTTGTAACTTAGCCCCGCTTAACAACAATTGATGGCAAAAAAAAGAACCAAATCAAAATCAAAAAGTACAGCCACTGCTAAAAAGAAGTTTTCTTTAAAACCTTCCAAGCAGAACAAAATCATCTTTGGTAGCCTTTTGATTGTACTGAGCATTGCGCTGGTCTTCTCTTTTTTGTCCTTCTATTTTACTTGGCAG
The DNA here is from genome assembly GCF_030268205.1 of Allomuricauda sp. NBRC 101325. GTDB lineage: Bacteria > Bacteroidota > Bacteroidia > Flavobacteriales > Flavobacteriaceae > Flagellimonas. The sequence goes on along the minus strand of NZ_BSQF01000002.1, from coordinate 922,169 downwards.
GACGATCAAAGTCTCTTATCTGAATTTGCAAATAGAAATGCTGAGGCCAGCAACCTTTTGAACAAGTTTGGGGCCAGTGTCAGTCATTTTTTTATGTACCAAGGGTTCGGATTGGCCTCCTTTGCATTCCCTTTGCTTTTGGCCGTTACCGGGCTATACCTTTTTTTAGGATTGGAACTGAAAGGATTGGTCGGTAAATGGATCTGGGGACTCATTGGGGTTATTTGGGGTTCCATTGCACTGGGGTTTTTCGCTTCCAGCTATCCACTCTTAGGAGGTTTGATCGGTTTCGAAATGAATGATTTCCTTCAGGACTACACAGGGAAAATCGGGGTTTTCTTGATCTTGCTTTTTGTTTTGATGGTGATTTTGGTAAGATTGTTCAACTTTACCCCGGAAGGCTTTGCTAATTTCTTTAAAAGTCAGAAACAGAAAATAAAAGCTGATTTTAAAACACCATCAACCTTTGAAAATGATTCGTTGGAGAATTTAGCTGATTTGGAGGATGAAGGCAGCATTGAACTCAGTATGGAGGACAGTGTTCCTGAGAAAATAGACACCTATACCCATAAAAAAGATATCCCGCCTTTGCAGAGCGAAGCTGGTTTGGACGTCAACATTCCCGAAGAAGAGGAGTCCGATATCGACCTAAAGGTCGAGGCATCGACCGTTGAGGAAGAAACAGATGCCAAAGCTGCCAAATTGGTACAAGATTTTGGTGAGTTCGACCCTAAATTGGAATTGGGCAACTATAAATTCCCTCCTTTGGACCTTTTGGATGCACACGGCGCAAGTGGTGGCATTACCATCAACCAAGAAGAACTTGAAGAAAACAAGAACAGAATTGTCAGTACACTCAAGAACTACAAAATAGGTATCGCCCAAATTAAAGCGACCATTGGACCAACAGTCACTTTGTATGAAATTGTTCCGGAAGCGGGTATCCGTATTTCCAAAATCAAAAACCTTGAAGACGATATAGCCCTTTCATTGGCAGCATTGGGTATTCGTATTATTGCCCCAATCCCAGGAAAGGGAACGGTAGGTATCGAGGTACCCAACAAAAATGCAACCGTGGTTTCCATGCGTTCGGTTATTGCCTCGAACAAATTCCAAAAAGCGGAAATGGAGCTTCCAATCGCTTTTGGAAAAACTATCAGTAACGAAACCTTTGTGGTCGATCTTGCCAAAATGCCCCACTTGCTTATGGCAGGGGCAACAGGTCAGGGTAAATCGGTGGGATTGAATGCGGTGATCACTTCCCTACTCTACAAAAAGCACCCTGCAGAGGTCAAATTTATTTTTGTGGATCCCAAAAAGGTGGAATTGACCCTTTATAATAAAATTGAGCGTCACTTTTTGGCAAAATTACCAGATTCCGACGATGCCATTATTACAGACAATACCAAGGTAATCAATACTTTGAACTCCCTTTGTATTGAAATGGACAACCGATATGAACTGTTGAAAACAGCAATGGTTCGAAATATAAAGGAGTACAATGCCAAGTTCAAGGCCAGAAAACTAAACCCCAACGACGGACATAAATTCTTGCCATACATTGTATTGGTGATCGATGAGTTTGCGGATTTAATTATGACGGCGGGCAAAGAAGTGGAAACCCCTATTGCCAGATTGGCACAATTGGCCCGAGCCATCGGGATCCACTTGATCATTGCCACCCAGAGACCATCGGTGAATGTGATCACAGGTATCATCAAGGCCAACTTCCCTGCTCGGATTGCCTTTAGGGTAACCTCAAAAATCGATTCCAGAACCATCTTGGATGCGCAGGGTGCCGACCAGTTGATCGGTCGAGGAGATATGCTCTATACCCAAGGAAACGATGTAACCCGTATTCAATGTGCCTTTGTGGATACTCCAGAGGTATCAAAAATTACCGACTATATTGGTTCACAACGGGCCTACCCAGAAGCCCATTTACTGCCAGAATATGTTGGCGAGGAATCTGGCACAAGTCTTGATAATGATATCTCCGAAAGAGATGCGATGTTCCGTGAAGCAGCAGAGGTCATCGTAATTGCGCAACAAGGTTCGGCATCTTTGATTCAACGAAAATTGAAATTGGGCTACAACAGGGCCGGCAGGATCATCGATCAATTGGAAGCGGCTGGAATTGTGGGTCCTTTTGAAGGAAGTAAGGCACGACAGGTTTTGATACCGGATATGTATTCTTTGGAACAACTATTGGAAAATGAAACAAAATAAAATCATGATCAAAAAATATATTCTTTTTATAGCAGTGTTTGCAGTGGGAATCGCTTCCTACGGTCAAAACTCAGATAAGGCCAAAGCCCTATTGGATGAGGTATACAACAAGGTAAAAAGCTACGACAACATTTACATCGATTTTAAATCGACCATAGAGAACACCGAGGCCAATTTAAAGCAAGAGACCAATGGTAACGTTACTTTAAGTGGTGAAAAGTATCTTTTGGATTACTTCGGCGCACAACAGTTGTTCGATGGCAAAAAGGTCTACACCGTTGTTCCAGAAAACGAAGAGGTAACCATAGAGGATGTAAATGAGGATGACGACAACGTGAGTCCATCTAAAATGTTGACGTTCTACAAAACCGGGCACAACTACGCTTGGGACATTTTGCAAACCGTGGGTGGCAGAAACATCCAGTATGTGAAATTGACCCCTATTGATTCGAACACCGAAATCAAATCTGTTCTGTTGGGTATCGATGCACAGACCAAACACATTTACAAACTGATTCAAACCGGTAACAACGGTACCAAAACCACGATTACCGTTAATACTTTCAAAACCAATCAGCCACTTTCGAGTACTCTTTTTACCTTTAATGCGAAAAAATACGAGGACAAAGGGTATTACATCACAAGAAACTAAGCATTGAAGATACTAGACCAGTATATTTTAAAGAGATTTCTCTATAATTTCTTTAGCTCCTTCTTCATCTTGATCGTCATATTCATTTTTCAGGGAATATGGCTTTTTATCGATGATTTGGCAGGGAAAGGTCTAGGTATTGTCATCATTGGAAAGTTCATCTTTTATTTTATCCCTACACTTATTGATAAAGTACTACCGCTCACAGTGCTATTATCATCCATTTTGACATTTGGAACCTTTGCGGAAAACTACGAGTTCGCTGCCATGAAGGCCTCAGGTATTTCATTGCAAAGGGGAATGCGAAGCTTGATCGTTTTTGTATTGTTCCTTGGGGTGGTCACGTTCTTCTTCGCCAATAACGTGATTCCAAAATCCGAACAAAAAATGTTCAACTTAAGGCGAAACATTGCCAAGGTAAAACCTGCAGCGGCCATTACCGAAGGGGTTTTCAGTGATTTTGAGGGGACGGCCCAAGGCATGAACATCAAAGTGGATAAAAAGCATGGTGATCAGGATCGGTTTTTGGACAATGTGATCATTCATAAAAAAACCAATCAAAACATTAATAATGTGGTGATCAAGGCCAAATCTGGTGAATTGATCAGTAGTGAAGAATCCGACATTATTCAGTTGGTCTTAAAAGAAGGGAATTATTATGAAGAGGTTGAACCAAAGGATGCCAATGATAAAAGAAAGCAGCCCTTTGCCAAATCAGATTTCGAATCATACACCATAAATATTGATATTTCGGAATTGAACGACCAAGATTTAGAAGAGGATCAGAATATTACCACCAACAAGATGAAAAATGTGAGTCGTTTGATCAAGGATATCGACTCGCTTCGCATCAATAATTTGGAGAAGGTAGAAGCTTTCTCCAAAAACGTGGTCAACCGAATGGGCGCCTTCCCTCCAAAAATTCTTGAGGATACCACAAAACAGCAGGCAGAAAAAGTTAAACCCGTAAAAGCCAAAACAGCCAAAAAAGATAGCATTACCAATATTGATGAACTCATCGCCAGTTTAGAGAATATTGAACAAATTCAGGTCATGAAAAAGGCACAAAGCGATGTGTCCAGCATTTTGAACACTGTGGAATCCAAGAAGGTTGAATTACAATCCCGTTACAAGTTCTACAACAGCCATATCCTGTCCCTTCATCAAAAATATGCCCTTGCCCTCTCTTGTATTATTTTATTTTTTGTAGGGGCGCCATTGGGAGCCATTATCCGTAAAGGAGGATTGGGATTGCCTATGGTTATTGCAATTGTCTTATTTTTAACCTACTACTTTATTGGCGTGTTTGCAGGTAATTATGCCAAAGAAGGAAACATTCACCCCGCAATTGGAGCTTGGTTGTCCACCTTGATCATGCTGCCTTTGGGCATATCATTAACAAAAAGAGCGACCGCAGATAAAGGATTACTTGGCTTTGGTCATATCATTGATCGCATAAAAGCTATTTTTAAAAAGAAAGATAAAGATTCAGAAGACTAATGGAAACCAAGGATAGTGAAATAAAGTTGAATGCCATAGAAGAAGCCATTGCCGATATCCGGGAGGGTAAGGTAATTATTGTAGTGGATGATGAAGACAGGGAAAATGAAGGGGATTTTTTGGCTGCTGCTGAATTGGTTACCCCTGAAACCATAAATTTTATGGCCACCCATGGTCGTGGACTTATATGTGCTCCATTGACCGAAGGTCGCTGTAAGGATTTGGGGCTTCATAAAATGGTATCCCATAACACAGACCCTTTGGAAACTGCATTTACCGTTTCGGTAGATTTGAGAGGTAAAGGTGTTACCACTGGTATTTCTGCTGGAGATAGGGCCAAAACTGTTTTGGCTTTGACCGATAAGGACACCAAAGCCCATGAATTGGCACGCCCTGGACATATTTTTCCATTGATTGCCAAGGAAGGTGGTGTTTTACGCAGAACCGGACATACCGAAGCTGCCATTGATTTTGCGCGTTTGGCAGGATTGGAACCCGCTGGTGTTATTGTGGAAATCATGAACGAAGATGGTTCCATGGCTCGTTTGCCACAATTGATGGAGGTTGCCAAAAAATTCGATATCAAAATTGTTTCCATTGAAGATTTGATTGCCTATCGCATGGAACATGATAGCTTGATTGAATTGAAGGAAGCCTTTACCATCAATACGAGATTTGGACCATTCAGACTACGTGCGTACAAACAGACCACCAATGACCAAGTACACATCGCATTGCTCAAAGGAAATTGGAAATCCGGCGAGCCGGTACTAACCCGAATCAATTCCACCTTGGTCAACAATGATATTCTGGGAACTTTGACCAATAATCCTGATGAGACTTTGCACAGAATGTTCGATGTTTTGAACGCAGAGGAAAACAGTGCCATTATTTTCATCAATCAAGGCAATCAGTCGGAGAATTTATTGAGCCGTTTATCCGAGTTTAAAAAGATGCAGGGTGATGGAATTACCAAGGCTCCCAAAGTTGAAATGGACCATAAGGATTTTGGGATTGGTGCCCAGATTCTTCACGATATCAATATTTCCAAAATCCGTTTGTTGACCAACTCAGCACAAACCCGCCGTGTGGGTATGGTCGGATACGGGCTTGAGATTGTGGAGTATGTGAATTATTAAAGCTAAGTTCAAGTTTCAAGTATAAAAGGGATTTATCGACTTCGCTCGAAATGACCAACAAACATATTCGTGAGAATTTGAGTAATTCGTGTCATTTTCGCAAATAGATTCTTCTCGTTGTTCAGAATGACATTGTTCTTGAAATTGTATTTATTCTGAAAGAGCAGAGCAATTGGAGCATCTAAAGCACTGATGTAATTGCATCTACCATTTTTTGTGCTCTTTCGGCCACTTCTGTTTCCGACCAGCCTAACTTAATAAGGCAAGAAATGTTTCTGCACATCCATTTATCCGATTCCGAAAAATCAGCTTTGCTGTAGTCGGGCAAGGACTCTTGCACATCTTTCGGAAGTTTGCCCAAGGATTTCATTTCAGTAAGATGTTCCCATTTTTTATAGTAATGCCAATTGTTGTTGTACCAATAAAAACAGCCGTCCACTCCAGCATCGCTCAACGCTTGATGCGCTTTTTGCGCCAATTCTTCCGTTGGCATAAAGAAATTTAGAAAAGAGTAATTCTCCTCCCCTCCATCGGGAACAGTTCTGAAAACCACTTCTGAAATTGAAGAAAGTGCATTACGTAAAACGGTATAATTGCGTTTTTGAATAGCAAGAAACTCATCCAAACGAGCCAATTGAGCCACTCCAACTGCTGCATTCATTTCAGAAATTCTAAAATTGTACCCCAAGAATGGATGGGCCTCAGCTCCCCTATTATTTCCAATATGGTCGTGCCCGTGGTCTGAGTACATATGGGCATTTTCATAAAAGGATTTGGTGTTTGTGATTACCGCGCCACCTTCTCCACAGGTAATGGTCTTTACGTAATCAAAAGAAAAACATCCGAGATCTCCTATACTTCCAAGTGGTTTTCCATTGTAGCTGCCTCCAATCGCCTGACAGGCATCTTCCAGCAATAATAATCCATTGCGATCACAAATAGCCTGTAACGCATCCAAATTGGCCATGGAACCACACATGTGTACGGGCATTACCACTTTGGTTTTTGATGTGATAGCCTTTTCAACAGCATAGGGATTCAAAGTCAAAGTATCATCAATATCTACTAAAACGGGAACTGCTCCAAGCGCTAAGATAGATTCAAAACTGGCCACGAAGGTAAAAGTGGGCATAATAACCTCATCCCCTGCACCAACACCTGCGCTTGCCAAAGCCACCGTCAATGCCGCTGTACCACTGCTTACCACATGGGCGTATTGGGCTTGCATCCGTTCGGTTAGACCTTTTTCAAGTTCTTTGGTTTTCCAATGGCCATTGCGCATACCATCGAATCCGTAACGCATCAACACGCCAGAATCCATTACATCCTGTACTTCCTTTCTTTCCTTATCTCCAAAAAGTTCAAATCCCGGCATATAAATTTCTTTAAAAGAACCATAGTTTAATCGCCATTAAAACTACGGCAATCACTAAAAATGTTTTTATGAACCCATCTCCTTTTTTTACGGAGAATCTACTGGCGACCCAAGCCCCAGAACCATTCCCTATGGCCAACACTAGCCCAAGTTTCCAATCCACTTTATCGTTGAACGCAAAAACCGCAAGTGCCGCGAGCATATATATAAATACTACCACCACTTTAGTGGCGTTGGAATTTACCAAATTCATCTGATTGAAATAATGCAGAAATAGCATCATTATAAAGCCGAGTCCTGCATTGATAAACCCTCCGTAAATTCCGAAAAAGAAAAACACAATCAAAGCCACCCAAAGGTATTTTCCCGTAAGTCGCTCCTGGATTTCCTCCACTCTCATTTTAGGTTTAAAAATAATGATGAGCACTACAGCCAACATTACTATGGCCAAAATGCGATTAAAAGTCTCGCCATCTATATCCACAGCGATGTAAGCACCGATAATGGCTCCAAAAAAGGCTGAAATTCCGAGATAGATATTAAAAGGGAAGGTAGAAATGCCCTTGCTCTTAAAACCTGCAGTTGCCATTGCGGTTTGAATTACTATGGCCACACGATTGGTACCGTTTGCAACAGCTGGGGGCAATCCCAAAAAGATAAGGGTGGGCAGGGAAAGTAGCGAACCACCTCCTGCCACGGTGTTAATAAATCCAACTGCAAAACCTACAGCCACCAAGAGCAAATAGTGGTACCATTCCAACATAGTACAAAGGTATGACCATTGTTTTGAACAGGCCTATTGATTTTTACAAAGTTTGGATTCGGTTTGTTATAAAGTTGTTTTGAATTTATTTTGACAATAAAGTAAAAAGGACTTTTGGGATACAAAAAAGCTTTTTATATTTGCACCCGCAATCGGAGAAATGGCAGAGTGGTCGAATGCGGCAGTCTTGAAAACTGTTGAGGGTCACACCTCCGGGGGTTCGAATCCCTCTTTCTCCGCAACCAAGCACCAAGCTTGAAAATAAAAAACCGCAGAGTTGTCTCTAGCGGTTTTTTTATTTTAAGGATTTATGCATTTGCAAAATGCCAAAAGAGGGAGGTTGAACAAAATCCCTCTTTCTCCGCTTAATAACGTAAAAAGCCCCTGTTTAAACCAGGCAAGCTAAAAGATGGAAAATCTACGGACTTTACCGAGTAATTCTTTCTCCATACCTAAATTACATTTCATATCTTAGAGAGATTACACCAAAACGATCCCTGAAAAATTGTAATAAATCATAGGATGAAATGTGAAAATTGCTATAGTACTGTAGAAGAAACGCATTCATATTGTCCTCATTGTGGACAGAAAATGGGCTTGGGACGATTAAACTTCAAACAATTGTTGAATGACCTCTGGATTTCTTTTACCGATACAGACCAAGGAATACTCCACTTGATCAAACATTTGGCTTATAGGCCTGGTAATGTGGCACGAGAATATGTTATTGGACGTAGACAAAGCTATTTTAATCCGTTCAACTATTTGTTGATTATGGTGGCGATTGCGCTTTATTTTATTGCGCAATTTGAGATTACAGCTTTGGATTACTCCAAAATAGAATCGAATGACAAAGAACTCTTACAATTTGCATTCAAGTATTTTAATGTATTCATACTTCTTATGTGGCCGATCAATGGCTTACTTATCTGGTTGTTTTTTAAAAGGCATAATACAAATTATGTCGAAAATCTTGCTTTGACGGCATATTTAAGTGGACAAACCATGCTCTATCACATTTTAGCCTTGGCCCTGTTCATGATTCTTCCCTCATTACTAAATGCTTTGGGTGTGATCATTGGGTTGTTAATCAGTATTTGGTATACCTTGGCAATCCTGCAATTTTATCAAACTAAGTCATTCTGGAGCATTTTAAAAATCGTACTGATTATTACCCTTTCCAACATCATATCCCAAGGGATAATATATGTAACTTTTCAATGGTACAAAACATCGTTTATTTGAACTTTTATTTCCCAAACACTTCAAAAGTGCACTTACTTGGGTGCCATTTTACTTTTTAAATTCTGATGGGCTCTCTACAAATTCTAATTCTGAGATCTCACAAACTCCGTAAGAACCATCTAAATATTTAACCCCCACGATGTGTTGTTCTCCAATCATTTCAGCTTGAATAACTATAACAGGGGTTTTCTTATTTGTCTCAACATCAACTTGAAAAGCTAATGAAGGAAGCTGAATATCTAAAGGTTTGTGATCCTTCCCTTGACTGTCAATAATAAAAGTTGCAGAGCCAGCATTGACATCCATTTCAGTTGCTAATCTTCCTGATACATGAGGTGTTTCCATCCAATTTTCTAAATCAACCTTATCCAAGATAGTTGTTTGCGAACCTATATTTGTTTTGTTTTCATTTTCTCTGCAACTCATTAACAAAGCGCAAACAAGACCAAGCACTACTATATTCTTCATCGTTTATTTGAACTTTGTTTACAATAATCATACAATGTATTCATTGTTTCTTCTTGCCTTTCTTTAGTAATATTTTCAAGTCCGAGTATAAATAGACCCCAACAATTAATAACATTGCCAGTGCAATTAGATAATTCCCGCTTGGAATGACAAAAATGAAGCAAACGGCAATCAAAAAAATAGAGAGAGGATAGGTAATGATTCTCAACAGGATTTTTTTAATCCCCCATTCGTTCTCCAATTTATCGCCTTCCACCTCGATGTCCAAAATTTCGTAAATCTGACTCAGTTGGATTTCCTTCTCCATTTGGTAGATTTTGAAGCTTATCAAACCAAAAATCCCGAAGAAAACAACCCAGGCAATAATTTGGGTCCAGTGAGAAGCTGGGTCATAATCATCAAATATCCAATATAACCAAGGAATAGAAACCACAGCACAGAAAAGAATGTAAACAATCAGTCCAACTGGATTAATTCTGTCTGTGATTTTCACTAAATATCCATCGTTGTTTAGGTGGAATTTAAAAATGGGATAAAACACCCCATTCCAAACATTTTGTCTCCAAACTCTTATTTCTCGTTTCTGTATCTCACCAGTGGGACGAAAACTCCATTTTAGTATGGCATTTAAGTGATTCGTAAAACTGTCGGTTTTCTCATCTTCAATTAACTCGATTATGTCAGACTTTGATACTTTCAATTATCGTTTATTTGAACTTTACTGTTACCCTCTGATTTATCTTTAAGTTATTCTTAATAGAAACCTCTCCCAGAAAGTCCAGAAAGAAGATTTTTTGGTCCTGTCGCACATATGCGTAGTTAAATACTCATCAACTGGTTGGTCCCTCAATTTATAATGAGGCTTTTTATTATCATTGTAGGCGTAAACAATATAATTTAGTCCATTTTTAAAAACAACCTCACAATCCGTTTTACCACCTACTATATCTATTGTTTTCAAATTCTTATTTCCCTTATAAGTCTGTAAGATTTCAAAAGTGTATATTGACCGCCTATATCTGACAGTTTGCTCACTGTCAGTAATGGTGTCAGTTGATATAATTTCGTTTATTTCTAAAACCTTTCCTTTGAATACAAAATCAGAGCCTTTCCGATTTTTATAAATACCTACATGTCCACATGAACAGGCAAATAAAGAATTTGAAATCAGAAAGATTCCGAGTGCCAATATTTTAGAAATTAATTTCATAATTACTGCCAAGTTGTTCGAATCGTTTATTTGAACTTTAAGGAATTCTACTAAAACTTTTCAAAGATTACATTGGCATTATGGACAGAGGTGGGTGAATTTCGCAATCCATATGTTATGAATTACTTTAATTTCATTAACAAATAGGAAAACGTCATTGCATTCATTTTAGCACGTTGTTCATTTGTGGATGAACCCGCATGACCTCCCTCGGTATTTTCATAATAATAGGTTTTGTATCCACTGTCTTTCATCTTTGCCACCATTTTTCTGGCATGTCCAGGATGTACCCTATCATCACGGGTAGAGGTATAAAAAAACACTTCAGGATATTTAACCTCTGCTTTAAGGTTGTGATATGGCGAATATTTTTTGATGTATTCCCATTCTTCGGGAACATCAGGATTTCCATACTCACCCATCCAACTAGCGCCTGCCAATAATTTATTATAACGTTGCATGTCCAATAAAGGTACCAAACATACTATAGCATTGTATAAGTCGGGTCGTTGTGTAAAGGCAACGCCCACCAACAAACCCCCATTACTGCCACCCATAACACCTAAATGTTCTGGTGAAGTGATTTTGTTGGATATCAAATCCTCGGAAACGGCATAGAGATCATCAAAAACATTTTGACGCTTTTCTTTTATTCCATCTTGATGCCATTTTGGCCCAAATTCTCCACCACCTCGTATGTTTGCCATGACAAAAACACCTCCATTTTCCAACCATGACACACCATATGTTGATATATAATAGGGTTGCATGGGAATTTCAAAGCCGCCGTAGGCATAAACAAGGGTAGGATTGGTTCCATTATATTCCATCTCCTTGGCAGATACCATAAAATAGGGAATCATTGTGCCATCTTTTGATTTTGCGTTGAACTGCTCTACTTTATATTTGCTACTGTCAAAAAAAGCGGGGAGTGATTTATACGCCTTAAAAGTGTTATCGGCCGCATCAGCTGTATATAATGTGGATGGTGTGATAAAATTTTGAAAATCATAAAAATACAGGTCCGAAATTTCACTGGTAGCCGCAATTGAAATGGTTCCAAAATCAGGAGCGCTCACTTTTTGATTCTTCCATGTATTATTGTCAAATGAATAAATGTACAATTGGCTGATCACATTGGACAATATATTGACAAGTAGTTTGTTCTTTGTAGTTGAAATCTCTGAAATGCTCGAAAATTCATCAGGTTCCAAAATGACTTGAATTTCCTTATTCCCTTTTAAAAGCTCAGTGAAATTGAGACTTATAAGGGTTCCCATCTTATAGGTCACTCCATCAACAACCCAATCTGATTTTAATTGTACAATAAATTGATTGTTTAAAATGGCGCTAGGGTTTGCATCATTTGGGATATCCAGTTTTATAATTTTGTTGTTGATCCAAACCGAATATTGGGCTGAAAAAATACTCTCATATTGGTTTATTAAGGGATACGTTTTTGCGCCATCACGCAGCACCGCCCCGAACGTACCAACATCTGTGGTTTCTCCCTCATAAATAAGTTGGGCTTCTTCTAATAACGTACCACGTTTCCATAGTTTTACTTGATTGGAATAACCCGATGTGGTCATGGTGCCTTCCCCAAAATCAGTTGAAACAATCAATGTGTTTTCATCCACATAACTTGCGTCACTTTTTGCTTCATCGATAAAAAAACCGTTTTCAATAAATTCTTTTTTATTCACATCAAATTCCTTGATAATAACGGCATCCCCACCACCTTTGGAAAGTTGGATTAAAAAACGATCGTAGTTAGGGTAGAGCCCATTACTACCCTTATAAACCCACTTAACATTATCCTTTTCAGAAAGTTCATCGATATCGAGCAAAGTCTCCCAAATAGGTTCTCCAATTGTATAGCTTTCCAGTGTGCTTCTTCGCCAAATACCTCTTGCATGATCTTTATCTTTCCAGAAATTATAAATGTAATCTCCCTGAATGGTAGGATATGCAATTCGTTCGGATGAATTATATATTTCTAAACTCTTATCATAAATGGACTCATAGTCCTTTTCCGAACTCAACTCTTCAAAAGTTGCTTTGTTTTCTTTTTCAACGAATTCCAAAGATTTTTTGCCATCAACTTCTTCCAGCCACTGATAATTATCCTCCTGGGCTTGAACTAATGGACCAATTAATGCAATGGAAATAACAAGTAAAAAGTATTTTTTCATGGTTTGGTTGGTTGTATTTTATATTGAGATTAAATATTTATCCCTCAGCGGAATATAAGAATGGTTTATTTCGCTTAATGTACAATATAATTATTTAACAATGAGCGTGTTAAATATATGTGGTTGTCAAAATTGTATAATTGGATCAAGGAGGGCAGTTTTAGGTAACCAATATTATAAGTTGGGAAGTAACATTTAGAATAAAAATACAATGAAATAAATCTATAGGTAAATCAAGAATTTTAAAATCGTTTATTTGAACTTTGTTGATTTTAGTTTTAGGCACAAAAATTATTAATAAATGAATTCCTTTCCTGATATGAAATTGCTCCCACCAATTATCACCAATCCGATGATAATTGAAATGGTCAAAGCTATTATTATGATTGGACCAAAATCTAAAACTTTTTCAGTCCCATCATTGTTGTATTTTATTTCTCGTTTAAACAAAAAGGAAATAAATAAGGCGACAAATCCAGTTCCAAAAACAATTCTTGCGAAGGTTCTGTTCATAGATTTATGATATCGAGCTTCTTCAAATCTTAAGAATTGAATATTGTTTTGTTCTAACATATAAATATACTCGCCTTTAGAGCCTACATTTATTTTAGTTCCTTTTTTTACTAACCTTTTAAAATTTTTGTGCCTTATGTATTTGTAATCAATACCATTGATTTCATATTTTCCTTTATCTGTATAAAGTTCAACCCAATAACTTGAAGCAGGTAACGATTGCTTTTTAAAGCTTGGCTCCCTTGTTAATGTTAAACTAATATTTGTCAAATCGCTCACTTGTGGAGAAGGGGTCATCAAAAAGGTGAAACATATTAAAAGGAAAAAAACTATAGTCCCTCCTAAGTAAAATTTGCGCTTTTCTTCAATTGTAAGCTCCCTCCATTTTCTTCCTTTATCAGACATTAATTAAATTTAATACAACCCTCTAAACTGATTTAATCGTTTATTTGAACTTTATAAATTATCCGAGGTTAAATAAGTTTTGGCATCTCGTACATTCAAATCTATTTCATATACTGATGACCCTCCTTCTCGGTCAGCATTGAAAACTGGTTCACCCATGTTGCCCAATGCTATCAGTATTTGGTAAATAGCTGCACCGTTTCCCTCATCCAATTCTGATTTTAACCAACCTTTAAATGATGCTATTAAATTCCTATTAAATCTTTTACTCAAGGTCCAATAAGCGCTAACTCTTAAATCAGAATTTATATAAATATTATCATTGAGACCATCTACAATAATTTTTTCTAGGTGGTCAACATTGTATTTTATAAGAATGGATTCAGCAAGCACCTTTCTGGAATAATCATCACCAGCATTCCCATTCTCCTTTTCGAAAATGAACGCTGCTTCCTCCATTTGATCAATTGTCAACGCCATCGTTTATTTGAACTTTATGAGTTAATTGAGCTATTGGTAAAGAACATATCTTGGCGGTACAATGCCATTTAAACGCAAATAAACTAACATTTGTCCTCTGTGATGGGTTATATGATCTGCCAATAATAATAAGATTTGCCTTTTTGTTCTGTTTAAGCCAAAATAGTCCAACTCCTCATCAAGTTTGCCAACATCAAATTGTTCAATAAATTTTAGGGTTACATCAAAAGTATTTTTGATTGTAGCAATCATTTCTTCTTTTGATTTATTTCCAACCTTAAGTTCTGTATCGGTTTCCCAATCTCTTTCCTCACGTTCTCCAAGTAATGTTTGACTATGCCAATCCATTGCCCAACCTATATGCATAAGATTTTCAGCAAAACTCATCGATTCTGGAGTCGCTTGGTAGTTGTATTTTTCGGATGGCATAGATTCAGCCACCAGTATCAAATACTTTTTAGAGTTTTCTAATCGTTCAAGATAATCTTTGATAAAGACATTATTTTGGCCAAAAAGTGATGATGCCATCAAAGAGAAAAGCAACAACATTGTATGACTAGATTTGTGTTTCATAATCGTTTATTTGAACTTTTTATTATTGATATATAAAATCCAGTAAAGCCTCTTTTTTAAGTTATCAATTCAGTACGTAATTACTTTATTTCATATAAACTGGACATAACTTCAATTCTATCTTTTTTTGCCTCCAACCATTTTTCACCCCGCTTATTTGCTAAATAGAATGGTTTAAGTGAATCAGTTGTTATGAGAAATTTTTGAACTAAATCAATATTACTATTATCAATTTCCATAGATAGTGTTTTAGTTTTCACTGTTAGGGTATCTCCGGAGATTGTATAAATTGAATCAAATTCCCACCCGAGTTCACCTAAATAATATGCAACTTGATTATCATTCCTAAATTTTAATGAATCCCCTGGAATACCATATTTCCCCTCGCTAGTCCAGATTGTATTTACTAACTCATTCTTGCGATTAACGAAAGATGGAAATGAGATAATGGAGGATATAATTATTACAACTTTGAGGTTTTTCATTGATTGGTTCAACATGTAGGTAATCGTTTAATTAAACAAATCTTTTAGTTTGTCCCAAAAGCTCATTTTGTCGGTTTCTACATTTTTTTTCGGCTTTTGTGTATTCGGGCTTGGCACTCTATTTTGATTTTGTTTTTCAAGTTCGTTCAAGAACTGTGGAGTGTCGGCAACAAGCATTTCTCTTGAGTATTTCATTTCGTCATCCAAGGAATAAACAAGTGCTTTTCCCTTGTCAATAAGTGCAACAGAAATAAGTCCTATGCAAGCACCAGCCGCAAAGTCTGCACCCCAAACAAATGATACAGCTGAATCTTGATTTGTTAAGTCTGGTTTTATCCAGTCATATTCATTGGTTATATCTGTTGGTTGGTTAAAATAGATCTGGAAGAATGTTTCATGTCCATTTATTGAGCAAGAAAGTCCCTCAAGTTCTGTAATGTTTTCAGAGTCTTCCAAAATTTTGAAGTCATATCCAAGTCCTGAGATTAATTCTTCAATTTCGGTTTTAGTTGGTATGTAAGCTTTTCTCAAAAAAGCTACTTGGGTCATTGACATTTCGGTCTTCCTTTTAATATTTAACGGTACTTTCAACCATCAGGTATCGTTTAATTGAACTTTTTTTCATTGAACCACACTATTCGTGTTTGGAAGTTTAAAAATCCAAACGCCAATTACTATGATTAGTGAATATATTAATGGCCAAACCGTTTGATCTGTCCATCTCGTTATAAATCCTTCATCAACAATATAAAAAGTAATCCAAACGGATAAAAAGGAATAAATTGAAAGTGTCAATTTCCTTCTCCAAATTGGAATAGAGGATTTTAAACTTCTCTGTATTAATCCAAAAACAACCATTGCAGGAATTGAAAACAAGGAACCAACCAAAATCATTAAAATAATAATCTCATAAGATTCAAATATCTCGGAAAGGCTCGAATTATTAATTATAATTCCCAAAACAACTGCCAACAGCAGTGGTGAGGCTATAGTTGTTAGAACCCATATTTGAGCAATGTATTTCACCAATAATTTGAATCGTTTATTTGAACTTTATTTTTTCGAATTCCATTTTAAAAGGGATTTTATCTTGTCTATGAAAGTAATTACCAACCCTATTAAAACAAGTAAAGTTCCGTATAAAATGTCGTTTGAATTTTCGTATTCATTTAGAAAGACGATTTTATCCTTTTTCAAATTTGTTAATACGTCAACACTTTCCTTTCCAAAAACTTGTTCACAAATAAGGCGATTCCCATTTTTTACAAAAACCTTTCCATTGAATTCCAATTTGTAGTAGCCACCTCTTCTTCCTAGATTATCACAGTCCAATGGTGTCTCTAGAACCTTTGCAGATACAATCCTATTTTCCTCAGTTATTTTCTTTTTAATTACTCCATTCCTAATCACTAGCAAGGAAACAAGGACCATAAAAATACCACCAACTTTTAAACCATACTTATTGAGAAATGTGAGTGTTTTTGTTTTCAAGTCAGAGTTATAAAAATAAGTTTGAAAGGCTATTTGAATCGTTTATTTAAACTTTTTGGAAATCAAACTTCTTAATGTATCATATTCTCCCTTGCTCATCGATTTTGCGGGAATTAGAAAATTTTCATTTCCGAGTATCCAAATATGAGAATCAAAAATCTTAACCCTTTCGATGTTTGTCCATTTTTCAATCGTCTCTTCATCGTTTTGTATTATCGATAGATAATCATCATTAGCAATCAAAACATGTTTTGAATATTTCTCATGGGCATCAAGGTAATTTTTCACTTGGAGTCTCCACTTTTTAACGTTCTTAGCTGCCCCTAGGTAAACAATCAAGAAGATAGCCAAGACAATCAATGAAAAGGAAAACAAATCATAATTGCTCTTGACACTTGCATAGATATATAATCCAATAGTAACAAGTCCAGTTATCATGAGATTCCTAAAAGATGACTTTATCACTTCATCCTTGATATAGCTACCTCTACCATTTATGAAATAAAGTTCTTCAAAATCTTTTCTATTAAATCTTAATTCTATTCTCAATGCAAGGAATCGTTTATTTGAACTTTGATTTGACTGTTTGAGAAACTTATTAATTAGTATTCAATTTCATTTAAATCTTCAACATCAATTTTATCCTTGGTATAACTCAATTCCAGCGCATTAAAAACTATTTCATTTCCAATTAATTCTGCCAAAAAGCTCCAACTTTCAGAATCAGGAACAAAAAAGGGTTCAGGCAACTTATTTTCGTTTTCTGATTTGTCAAAGTATATGATGGTTCTTAACTCGTCTATATTAATGCTGTCCATCCGAAATTCAGCAGAATTTGATTTTAATCCATTAAGTGAAATAAGTGCTTTGAAATTTCGGTCGTTCAATTTCTCCAATTTAATATGTAAAAAAATTTCCCCCGAATACGTATGGCCTTTTAAAGAATGTTCCTCAATCACATGTTTAGCTAGTTTTTCAGCAATTAGTTTTTCAGTCCTAACTTGATTTTTCTCTTCACAACTAATAATCCCAATAAACAATATCATTAAAAAAACTTTTATTTTATTCATTTCACATGGATTTCAGAGTGCTTATGGCTACATGTTTAAGATATTGTAAATCATCTGCATCATCGTTTATTTGAACTTTGCTATAATTTGTTTCCATAACGAATTAGCATTTTTGCCATTTGTTTTTATTCCATCTATAAAAGTGTCCAAATCGGTTTGCTCCAAATTATTTGAATCATCATAAATCAAATAAAAAGTCAATACGAATTTGCCAACTTGGTAATTTAAAACTCTCATATTTGATGGGATTGGATCAGTGCCGTTTTTGGTTTTATAGTCGAACCCATATTCAGTGGAAAGTGCTCCTGTCATTTGATTTCTCAAAATCCTTTTTGCATTCATGGGTACTTCGTTAGTCTTTTTTGCCAAATAAGGTGCCCACATTAATTCATACTTATTTATACTCCGAATATTCAGATTACTTCCGCCTTTCAATGCCTTGATGTAAAATAAATAACAGGCAATTACTGGTCTTCCACTATTTTTTTTGAGTACAAATACAGGTGGGAAAATTCCCTTTTCAAAGCTTTCCGAGTCCTTTTTTGAAAATTCCGAGTTTTCTGGAAAAACATATTCTGCTTTGAATTTTTCAAAAATTACACCGTCATCGACTTTAAATCCACTTGGAATAGGTATTGATATTCCGATGTCGTTCAATTCAATAGAATTTTCTAAAATTCCAACTTTAGGTTTGAATTTCAGTTCTCGAATTTTTATTTGGTCGGTTAATTTCATTCTAATTAATGGCAGCTTGTTTAAAGAAAGTAATACACATCACCATTATCGTTTATTTGAACTAATTTGGTACTTCCTCAGTAATAACCTCAAGTAATTGATTTAGAGATGACTGTATTTTTGTTGAATTACTTTTTTCTAACATCAATTCTGATTTTCGTTTCATCTCATTGTAATCTGAATTCGGATAAAGGTTATGTAATTCAATAAAGTATCTGTCTATACCGCTCGCATAGATTTCTTTACCTTCCTCGCTAAAGGCATTTTCATTATCCACTAAATCCAAGTAAATCATATAATTCCTAATTAGAGTTTTCACATTGGATTCGACCTTATTTTTAATACTTCTAGAATTCGGATCATCTGCATTCTCAATAATATAATCATTCCCCAACTTAAAGTACTTAAGCTGTAGACCTAAACCAAAATGCCACACAGCAATAAACTCTTTCTCATATGGGTATTTGTCTTTTCTATCGGTAGAACTATATACATCACTCATTTCTTGCCATACCTTAAAGAACTTTTCGGCAATTCGATTTTTATACTTCAAGCCTAACTCTTTGTCATCAAGCACAATCTCGAAATTTTCTTGGTCGGTTAACTTTTCAACAATTGATCTAGTATTTGGATCATTAAAGGTTGGGAGCATTTCATCTTCATCATAGGCGTATTTTAATTCAAAGACCACTTCCTTATAATCGTTTTCATCCCAGTATCTTTTTTCAAGAGGGAATTGATGTTCATTTTCCTTTTTACAGCTTGAAAGGCCTATACAGGCTAAAATCAATAGGGCGATAGTTTTAGTTCTTTTCATTAAAGAAGACATTTGGCTTTTTATAATTGGTTAGTAAATCTAATAAACTGTCTATTTCCTGTTCATACCTTTTTTGCTCACTAAGTACGTAGCTGTGAAAAGTATTATAGTCGTATTCTTTTTGGTAACTCCTTTCATCTAGTTCGGTTTGTTTAAGAATACCCTCTATACGTTTTTCATCAAAACCATCTAATTTCGAAATTTCCATCTTGGCCTTTCGTGTGAATAGCTCGGTAATTTTAATGTGATACTTCTCGTGTGTCAAAAGTTCGTTGCTATTAGTGTTTTTATTGTAAACAAATGAACGGGATGGGTGGAATAAAGATTGTACAATAACATAATTGTTTTGAATTTTCCAATCAATTGAGGTTACAACATATGCAAACCGCTCGTTGCCATAAAGAGATTTTTTCAAGAATTCAATACCTCTAAAATTCTCAAATGTGATTTTTTCGTACTTGTCAAAAGTTAATGGTTCTTCATAGTCCAGATAATTTGTATGGCTCATAATTGCAAATCCAATAATCAGCACACATAATGCTACTAAACTATATTTTACAATTTTCAGAAATCTTTTAAAGGGTTTTCGGTTTCCTTTTTTTCTTTCTTTAAGGACTATGCCTAATTGGTAAAATATGGGGGAGAAGTATAACAGCAGTACAATAATGACTATTAAATACTCATTCATTTACAAAAGTTGGCAAAGGTATCTGTAGTTAGTTAATCACTTTTTGTACGATCTCAACTTTCCTGAAAGCCCCCTATAACGCAAATACTTGTAATAGGTGGCCCTCGAAATGTTCAACCGTTCACATATTTCAGTTACGGTCAACATGCCATCATTGAAATACTCCTCACAAAGTACAGCTTTTTGTTGATTTTTCTTACTTAATCCCGTTGGAGCTCCTAATATCTTTCCTCTTCGCCTTGCCGATTCCAACCCTGCCTTGGTCCGTTCTATGATGATGTCTCTTTCCAATTGTGCCAAGGCTGCAAATATGTTGATGATGAACTCTGAATGTGATGACTTCTCCGTAGTGTCTATGAAAGGTTCTGTGATGCTCCTGAAACGCACACCCTTTTCTTTTAACTTTGTCATTAGATTGGTAAAATGAATCAAGCTCCTTGCCAACCGATCAAGTTTCCAGACCACAATGGTATCTCCATCCCTCACATATTTTAAAAGTTTGCTCAAGCTCTTCCGCACTTCCTTGGTGCTCGATACTTTGTCTGTGTAAATGTTCTTTTGTGGAATCCCTTCTTTGAGAAGTGCATCCAATTGAAGATCCAAACTTTGTTCCATTTACACACCTTTGCATATCCAAAAACCATAACCTGAAAGTTCAAAAAAACGGTGGGTTGATGATTCCATTATTTAAATTTGATTAAACCGATGAATTGGTTCGAAACGGTTAACACAAACATGAAAATCGTTTAAAAAAGAATTATCGTTCATCCTGATACTTCAAAAACCATATCTTTAAACAAACCAACCTCCAATGCTTCAATTCTTTCGGAAAATCCGTCAAAATTTACTGTCAGAAGGTAAAACTGGCAAGTATCTCAAGTATGCCATTGGCGAAATAGTACTTGTGGTAATAGGAATATTGATTGCGCTTCAAATCAACAATTGGAACGACAACAACAAAAAAAGTGCACTGGAACAAGAAGCCCTTTACAATCTTAAAGTTGATTTTGAATTGAACAAGGCCGAACTGGAGGAGGTAATTGAGACCATAGAATCAAATATTGATAAAAGCGTAAAGATTCTGAACTTTACGGGAAACAAAAAAACGGACAACTTTCTTTTGGATAGTTTGCTGATTGCCACAGTAAGTGGTCCCATATTCGATGCCCAAAATGGATTTTTAAACGATCTGATCAGTTCGGGGAACCTAGGGATTTTAAAAAATGTGGAGTTACGAAGCAAGCTCTCCTCCTGGGAACCAAACCTTGAAAAATTGGCACGTAAGGAAGGCTATATGGAGGAAGCCGAATCGGACGTGATTCAATTTGTCATCAAAAATGGAAGTTGGCTCAACGTGGATAACTTCAATTTACCAAAGTCAAAAACCAACCTAAAAATTCCGAAATCAGGATTTGAAACCTCCAATAATGTAATGCTCTCCTCTTTGGAGTTTGAAAACTTGGTGGAGAACAGTGTGGTGTACTACAATATTACCTTGGGCAGTCAAAAGGAAATTTTAAAATTGACCAACGAGATTTTGGATTTGATTCAGTTGGAAATGGATGGTCAAAAAAAATAAGATCGGGGACTCTACTCTATTAAACCCCACTCCGCCGCTTTTCTGATCATTCCCACAGAGTTCTTTACATCCATTTTCACAAAGAGGTTTCGCTTATGGGTCGCAACGGTATTGGTGCTCACAAATAAAAGATCGGCAATCTCTTGGGTGGTATGCTCCAAAGCTATCAGTTTAATTACCTCAACTTCCCGTTTGGTAATCGTGGGAATGTTACCAGAACCGGTTTTAGGCTCCTCTGTTAAACTCTCGATCATTTTTTCGGTCAGATGGGAGCTGATCACCTTTTTACCGTCATACACATCCTTAATGCCTTGAATGAGGTAGTCTTTTGAGGCATTCTTAAGCAAATAGCCGTTGGCACCTACCTTAAATAAGGAAGTAATAATACTACCTTCATCATTGGTGGTCAACATGATTACCTTTATCTCTGGATAGGATTTTTTCACATGCATGGTGGTTTCCAATCCGTCCATGCCCGGCATTTGAAGATCCAATAACAGCACGTCCACAGTTTCCTTTTTAAGAAACTCCAACACTTCAAGTCCGTTACAGGCCGTACCCACAATACTCAACGCCTTGTCCTTTGCAAAAATGGCCTTAAGGCCATCCAACATAATTTGATGATCGTCCGCCAGTAATACCTTGATCTTTTCCATTTTGTTTACGATTTATATTTCTATGAACTGTGTATTTCTGTAAGTGGGATATTGATGGTCACCAATGTACCCATACCAGGTCTACTGTTGATGTCGAAAGTTCCGCCAATGAATTCCGTTCTAAACGCGATACTTTTTAGCCCCATGCCCTTTTCCTCCTTCAGATGATTTGGGTCAAAACCGACCCCATCGTCCTCAATGGTAAGGTCGAACCAATCATCGCTATAGGTAATCTGAACTGTGACTTCGTTGGCTTTGGCATACTTTACAATGTTGTTCAACGCCTCCTGAACAATTCGGAACAGCATAACATTGGTATTGTCATCGAAAGTTTTTTCCAAACCGTAAACCTGGAAATCGGCATTGAAGCCATGAATGGCATCCATTTTTAGGACCAGATCTTCAATGGCCTTTCTCAGTCCCAATTTCTTTAGGGATTGCGGCATCATCTCGTGCGCAATTTTACGAACCTCCGTGCAGGCCTCATCAATCATTTGACTGGCCGAGCCGTATATTTTTTTTGAATTATGATCATCAAAATTGATCTGCAAACTACCAATGTTCACTTTTAAACTCGATAATAAGTTTCCAAGTCCGTCATGAAGGTCCCTTGCAATTCTGGTGCGTTCCTTCTCCTGACCTTCCAACATGGAGCGCATGGAAATAATCTGTTGCTCCCTTTGTGCTTCCTTAACTTCGAGCTGAACCGTTTTTACCCTGTTCTTGTAGTATAAAAATCCGATCAAGGTCACCAAAAGCAATACACCCAATGATATCAACCACGCATTCACTTTATCCAGTTTTTTTTTGTTCAACAATTCTTCTTCAAGCAGTTTGATCCTTAATTGGTCTTTTTCAAACTTGATTTTCATATCGGCCATGGCCTCCAAACTGCTTTCACTTAATTTATATTCCTCCTCTATCTTTTTTTGTTCCTGAAGCATGCGATATGCGTCTTCAAAATCCCCTTGCACCACATAACGTTGTTGTTTTACATCCATTATTGATAATTGAATATCAATCCTGTCTTCAACGCCTGCCGTATTTTCGGCCCCTTTTATCAGATCCACCGAACTGTTGAATCCATAGGGATTAATTAGGTCGATAATGTTTGAAGTGTCCTGTTTTGCTTCTGCTGCCGTGTAGATGATGGAAGCCAAGCTCAACATAGATTCCACAATACCTATATTTCCCGCATTTTTTCGATGTTCATAGCCCTTTAAATAATTGGCCGCGGCTGCGTCAAGGTTCCCGTTAATTCTATAACACTCCCCCATTCCTTGATATATTCTGGCAATATCAATGTCCGAAACTGGATCTTGCGTCAACCTAAAATCCAACGCTTTTTGATACTTGATCAATGCCTCATCAATGTTTCCTCCCATATATTCGGCCACTGCCCAATTGTTCAAAATGCCAGCTTTTCGCTCTTCATCTGGAATGGCTTCAAAATAATCGTAGGCCTTGTGGTACGCATCCAATGATTCCGAAAGAGAGCCATAGGTCATCAATATCACGCCTTTGGTATCAAAGACATTGCCCAGTCCATAGAGGTCATCAATAGCTTCAAAACTTGTGGCCGCACTGTCCAGATATGCGGTTTTCTTATCCATTTCATCCAAACCTAGACACCAGGCCAATCTGTGAAACGACTTGCCAATCAACCTAGGACTGTTTATTTTTTTGGCAATCTGCAAGGCATCCTTTGCATACTTTTCGGATTCATCCCCAGAATACAGCAAATACGCTATACGCAAATTGGTCTCGCATTTTAAGGAGTCCTCCTGCATTTGGGGCACCACCATGCGCAAACTATCCAATTCTTTCGATTGCCCATAGATCCCGTTGAATCCCAAGCACATTAAAAAAATGAACAAGCGTTTTGCCAGCATATGTAATATTTTATTCAAAAGACTTTGACATTACCCTGATTTATAGTAACTTATAAAGGACTGTTATAGTTGAGGTTCATCCATGTTAAAGTTATTGAATTCTGAATGTTGCACAACACTTAAAACCATGATTGTCAATATCACACAATTGTGTGATACGTACTCCCACAAAAGGTTGATTTATAAAAATCATGGAATAGGGTGTAAAAAAGGAGGAAAACCAAAACTAACTTTGAGCATATCATTTCGTTCTACAAGCTAACCTCTTAAATTCCAAGGAAGATGTCTCACAAAATCACCTATGCAGCAATAGACAAACAAGTTGAATCCAATTCGATGACCGATACCATATTGGATATCTCCATAAAAAATAAAATTCCCCACCTGCACGAATGTGGCGGCAATGGGGTTTGCACCACTTGTAGGGTACGGGTTTTGGAAGGCATCCAAAATTTAAGCCCAAAAACCCAATACGAAAATGTAAGCTGCCATGCCCGTAAATGGGATCCTTCGATTCGATTGGCGTGCCAGGCGCGCCCCAAGGGCGATGTAAAGATCCAACGCTTGATATGGTCGAGCGGAGAAGTGAACAGTTTGCAAAAGGAATTGGTTCCCACTGGCTTGGCAGAAGAAAGACCGATTGCCATACTGTTCTGTGATCTTCGAAATTTTACCAACCTATCCTCACGCAACCTGAATTTTGATATCGCCTACATGCTGAACAAGTTCTATACTGCTTTGGGCGAACCTATATTAATGAATAATGGAATCATCTATCAATACGTTGGGGATGAGATCATCGGGGTTTTTGGAACTACGGGAGGAACTGCCCAAAAGAACTGTGAAGATGCCATTAGAGCGGCCTTGGGAATGCAATATGCCTTGGATTTTCTGAACCGTTCCGATTTGAAGGATATGGACATCAAACTAAAATCGGGTATCGGAATCAATTTTGGAAACGCCTTCATCGGCCATCTTGGGCACCCCACCCATAAACAGTTCTCTGTGATCGGCGACCCTGTGAATGTGGCCAGTAGAATACAGAATGAAACCAAAGCGACCCAAACCGATATTTTGATATCTGACACCGTTTATGAAAACATCAATCAAGAAACCGTGGTGGTCGGACAAAATTTCCTAAATAAACTGGCTGGAAAGGATGACCCCTTGCATTTGTATGAACTCATCGGGTTCAACAATATGGACCTGCAATTGGAATTGCAGTCTTCCATGAACGTAATGTTGGCAGATGAAGACGAGTTTGCCAGAATCTTCTATGATAAAGTATTTAAAGCAGCACCATTTGTACGGAATTTGTTCAAAACCAATATGGCAGACCAAGGAAGGTTGCTCACCCATATGTTGGGTGGTATTGTGTATTCGCTGTCCAGACCTGAACATCTTACTAGAGGATTGGCAAAATTGGGGCAAAGCCACGTTCAATATGGAGTAAAAGAAGAATATTATCCCGTGGTAAAACAATCCATGATCGAGACCATCGATGAGGTTTTGGGCGAAAATAGAACCGAACAGACCATGAACGCTTGGAATGCTGCCCTCGATTTTGTGATCGACACTATGAAAGCAAATGCAAAACCAAGACCACAGCCCATGCATGCATAATCAAAAAACCACCCTTTATTAAGAAAGTGCAGAAAGATCAAGAAAAATATAAAACCAAGGGGAAACCTTTAAAAAGGTACCAGCAGAAGTGGTATCCCCCCTATCAACAAAATCTATTAAAACCTTTTGAATCAAGAGGTCATGCAGAAGAACTTGTCGACCATTATTGGGGCAGCATCAATTATGTGCTGGGGTTGATCCGCTCGTCCGAAATAAAGGCGGGCTTGATTCTTTCGTTTTATGGGATTCTGCTCAACTTCATCTTTCAAAAAATTGATTTGATCCTAAACCAAGGGGGGCATCAGTTTATTTTTGTGCTTTTGGGGCTTTGGTTTGTTTCGACAGTGGTATCCATTTACTACAGCATCCGTTGTTTTATGCCGTTTATCGAAGGGAAGTTTGAGAAAAACGTGTTCTTTTTCGCTGATATAATTTCAAAATTTGGAACTATCAACGACTTTTCCAAGACCTTTTATAAATTGAGTTTAAAAGAAGAGGAATTGTTCGATCAGTTGGGACAGCAGATTTTTATCATCTCCAAAATTGCGGATAAAAAATTCCGATACGTCAATAAATCATTACGGTATTTAGCCATCGGCTTACTATTATTTCTATTGGTTCTGGTTTTAATGGCTGTTGAAGTGATTTTCACGGAGTGACCATATTAGTCATCCATTTGGTCAACCCTATATTCCGTTTTTTCAGGTTTTTTGATCAAGCCCACCAAGTATATAAATCCACTTAAAGCGGACAGAATCATGAACAACACACTGTAATCTCTCCATTTTTCGCCTATGATCTTCAGACTTTGACTAAAGGTGTTTGAAAATTCGGCAGAAAGAAACTCAGTTTGAACGGGGCTCAAAAGGGTAAATACCACGATTCCCGATATCATCCAGACGAATCCTCCCATGAGCACCCATTTTCTTAACGCATTTTTCCAATTTAAAAATATGGCGAGAAGGAGGGCTATCAGCACCAGGGTTGGAAAAATATCCCAAAACACATCTGGGTTAAAAGCATAAGGGCCTTGTACGGTTATTAAAGATGCAGGAGGAGCATCAATGAGCGAAGAAATATTGACCATGATGGCGAACAGGCTTGCCCCTGCTTGCATAAAAGTTAATCCAATAAGTACAATGTAAACTCCCTTTGCTACTAAATTCATTATGAATAGTTAAATACGTCTTTTGGGCCCATTCGATTATTGATCATATTCAATTAAAATCTTTTGTCCCTATAATTAGGTGCTTTAATGAACAACATAAACACTTAATTTTTAATTGGATATGTATAACCTGCAAAGAATATTGTGTGCTTGTAGATTAAAATTGCAGTTTTTGAAATGCTCCAATCACAATCAATCATTTTTAAAAGAAGTGAAAGCTGGAAAAGAGTAAGGCACTTCAGGTCAAGAATTAAGATGCTCAAATTTTAGTGTAAAACTATTTATAGCCGCTGTAATTCCTTATCTTTTTACCCACATAAAATAACTTTTCAAACATTCCACAATGCTTTTAAAATTTTACCAACCTAAAAATCTTAGGGCCCAATTGGCGCTTCTCATTTGCCTTTCACTTTTGATCGGATGTAAATCCAAAGTAGAGGAAGTACCTCAGCAGCGCCCCAACATTGTCTTTATTATGTCGGATGATCATGCCTATCAGGCCATTTCCGCATATGACAATAGCTTGATTGAGACCCCCAACATTGACCGAATCGCTAAAATGGGAATGTTGTTTACCAACGCAAGTGTTACCAATTCCATTTGTGCCCCTTCAAGAGCCACCATTTTAACTGGGAAACATTCCCACATCAATGGTAAAATTGATAACGTCTCCCCTTTTGACACGACCAACGTTACTTTTCCACAATTGCTTCAAAAAGCAGGGTATCAAACTGCTATGTTCGGGAAACTACATTTTGGCAACAACCCTAAAGGGTTCGACCAATTCAAAATTTTACCCGGACAAGGTTCCTATTACAATCCCGATTTCATTACCAAAAATGAGGGCGAGATTCAAGTAAAAGGATATGTGACCGATATCGTTACCGACATGACCTTGGATTGGTTGGACAACGAACGTGAAAAGGACAAGCCTTTTATGCTGATGTACCTCCATAAAGCACCACACCGAGCTTGGTTGATGGCAGGACGACATATGGCCGAGTACACCCAGAAAACCATTCCAGAGCCCGCAACCCTATTTAATACCCACGAAGGAATGCCCGCAGCCAAAGTTGCAGAAATGAAAATTGATGGGGATATGGGCTGGGCCGCTGATAGCAAGTTGGCCCCTGAGGTTATGGACCAAATGGGCTTGGAGGAACAAATCGGTTTTGATAAACGCAGGTATGAATTTACCGTGGGAAGAATGGATTCTATCCAAAAAGCCAATTTCGATACCTATTATGGACCAATAGCCGAAAAATTCATGGAAGACTATCCGAACATGACCGAAGAAGATATTGCCAAATGGCGCTACCAAAGATATATGCAAGATTATTTGGGTACCATTAAATCGGTGGATGAAAATGTCGGTCGAGTTTTGGATTATTTGGAAGCCAATAACATGATGGAAAACACCATCATCGTATATACTTCCGATCAAGGATTCTATTTGGGAGAACACGGTTGGTTCGACAAACGCTTTGTGTACGATGAAAGTTTAAAGACACCCCTTTTGGTTTCTTGGCCCAATCGCGTAAAAGCTGGTAGTGTGTCCGATGAATTGGTGCAGAACCTGGATTTTGCCCAAACATTTTTGGATGTGGCCGGGGCTCCCCAACCCGAGGATATGCAAGGGGAAAGTTTGGTTCCTGTACTAACCGGTGATATGGAAAATTGGGACAGGGATGCCGTTTACTACCATTACTACGAACATCCATCAGAGCATAACGTGAACCGACATTATGCAGCCATCACCAAAGATTACAAGCTCATCCACTATTATTTCGATTTGGATTATTGGGAGTTGATCGATAGAAAGAAAGATCCGTTGGAACAGCACAATTACTATGATGACCCAGCTTATGCGGATATCAAAAAGGAGTTGCACCAACAACTGGATGCGTTGCGCAAACAATATGGAGATTCCGAAGCACTTAGCCAAAAATACATCGATGACTTTATGCCACTGGCCAAAGAGGGCAAGGTCTATGGTGTTGAAGATGATATTTTGGAACCTATTGTTGAGAAATGGGAAAATTCCAAAAAGAAAGAATAGGTTGGGTTTAATTACCTTTTCAAGGCTCCTTCAATGAAGCATTTGATTTGCCAGTAACACCGATCCTTTTTCAAAAGAAGCTTACTTTGTTAATTCCTAAGATCAAAGCAAATGGAATTGTGGTAAATTCATACCTTTTCCAACTTTCAGAACCAAACCAATAAAATGAATCGCATTAAATTATTGGGGATGTCAACCATCCTCGGATTTTTCCTAGTTACTTCATGCAAGCAGCATTCCACAAAACCCATTGAAACTCCAATGGTAATTCAACTGGATTCTGCCTATCTAAATGAAGAGGTGGCCGAATCTAAGAATATAGGCTCCTTACAATTGGCCGAAGGTCTTCAGCTTAGCCTTTGGGCACCGGATACCCTTGCACCCGACCCTATCGCCATGGACATTGATACCAAGGGACGTATCTTTTTTACACGGACCAACCGCCAGAAAAATTCGGAATTCGATATTAGGGGATATCGACATTGGATGACAGCTTCCAACAGTTTTGAAACCGTTGCAGACCGAAAGGCCTTTTTACACGAGACCTTCGCTACAGAAAAAAGTGCAGAAAATGCATGGTTGGAAGACCTAAATGGCGATGGTATCCACGATTGGCGCGATTTGGCCGTAGAAGAAGAAGAAGTATGGCGATTGGAGGATGAAGACCAAGATGGCATTGCAGAAAAAGCGACTCGGGTGGTACATGATTTTCATTCCGAGGAAACAGATGTAGCCAATGCCCTATTGGTAGATGGGGATGAACTGTTCGTTGGTATTGCCCCGGATATGTGGCGTTTGGAAGACACCAACGGCGATGAGGTTTTCGACACCAAAACCTCTTTGGCAACCGGCTTTGGCATTCACATTGGTTTTGGTGGTCATGGAATGTCGGGAGCCATTATGGGCCCAGATGGAAAACTGTATTGGGGCATTGGCGATATCGGAGCCAATGTTTCTGATAAAAAGGGAAATCGATACGAGTATCCCAATCAAGGAGTCATTGTTCGAAGTAATCCCGATGGCAGCAATTTCGAGGTATTTGCCCACGGTCTTCGCAACACTCACGAATTTGTTTTTGATAAGTACGGCAATATTATTTCGTCCGATAACGATGGGGACCATCAAGGCGAAAGCGAACGCTTGGTCCACATTGTGGAAGGGTCCGATGCTGGTTGGCGCTCCAATTGGCAATATGGAAAATACACCGACCCAAAAAACAATGGCTACAAGGTATGGATGGATGAAAAACTATTCAAACCAAGATGGGAAGGGCAAGCGGCATACATCATTCCTCCCATTATGAACTATCACAATGGACCAACGGGAATGCAATTTAATCCCGGGACAGCATTGGGTTCTTCATGGGTGGATAAGTTCTTTTTAGTAGAATTTGTGGGCGATCCTGCCCTATCGCATATCTGGTCGTTTGATCTAAAACCAAAAGGGGCCTCTTTTGAGCTCAATTCAGAAGTGGATATGTTGAGTGGCATTTTGCCCACCGCGATCAAATTCGGTCCAGATGGGGCACTTTATTTGGCCGACTGGATCAATGGTTGGGACACAAAGAATTCTGGACGCGTTTGGAAATTGGATGTGACCGAGAATGAGAACGATTTGGCTGAACAACGTTTGGAAACCCAGAAATGGATGACCACCAATTTTGAAGATTTGGGCAATAGTGAATTGGCAGGATTATTAAGCTATCCCGATATGCGCATTCGCCAAAAGGCACAGTTTCAATTGGCCAAAAGCAGTTTTTGGGGTTATGGGAAATTCAAGGATGTGGCCACAGAAAGTAACAACCAATTGGCACGAATCCATGCCATTTGGGGCATTGGACAAATCGCAGCCAAAGATTTGGACAAGGCCGAGGTATTGGTTGAACTCTTGAATGATTCCGATGAGGAAATCATTGCACAAAGCCTCAAGGTATTGGGAGATTTAAAATATGCAGAAGCCAGTGACAAAATGATTGCACTGCTAAAGTCTGAAAATCCAAGGATTCAATTTTATGCAGCCCAGGCTTTGGGACGCATCAAAGCGGAAAGTGCCGTACAACCTTTATTGGATATGATTTCCGACAACGCTGATGAAGATGTGTATTTGCGTCATGCTGGTGTTTTGGCCCTTTCTAGAATTGGCAAATCACAGCCTTTGGTCGATTTGGCAAGCAGTGATGATCGTTCCCTTAAAATAGCCGCAGTTTTGGCTTTAAGGCGAATGAAATCTCCCGAAGTGGCCCTTTATTTAAAAGATACCGATGAATTTATTGTAACCGAAGCGGCCAGGGCCATCAACGATGACAGGGGAATTAAAGAAGCCCTCCCTGAATTGGCCGCACTTTTAAAAAATCCAAAATTCGAATCAGAACCACTTATGCGTCGTGTAATAAATGCGGCATTACGTGTGGGAGGAGAAGAACAATTGGATAACCTTATCATTTATGCCCAGAATGAATCAACACCCTCAGTTTTAAGGGGAGAGACCTTGGCCACATTGAGCACTTGGACTTCACCTTCGGTAATGGACCGGGTTGATGGTTATCATCTGGGAGAAGTGTCGCGTCCCTTGGAACCCATTCAAAATAAAATGGAGAGCAGTATTTCAACATTCTTGGAAGATAGTGATCCAGAAGTGCTTCAAGGTGCATTAAAATTATTGTCCTCAATTCAAGTACCCGGATTCGACAACAAATTAGTCCAACTGATGCGCACCCATAATTCGCCAGGAGTAAGATCAGAAGCCTTAAAGGCACTGGGCAAAACCGGCTATCCCCAATTGGCTCAAGTGATGCGTTTGGGAATGGGCGATCAAAACGCGCAAGTAAGACGCACTGCCGTTGGTTTAATGGGAGAGTTACCCCTAACCAAGGAAGAACTACCAAATGTGGTAAATCCAATTTTTAGCAGTGGTGGCATTGGAGAACAGCAAGCTGTACTAGTAGTTTTGGCCGATATGCCAGCTGAAAAAAGTGAGGCGGTATTATCCAGTCTTTTACAACAAGCGAATCGCGGTGGTATCGATGACGAAGTTATGCTCGATTTAATTGAAGCTGCCTCCAACAACGGTTCTTCAAAAATTAATGAACAATTGGCCGTGCTTAAAAGCAAAGGGTATGGTTCCGATGCCTATACCGAAACTTTATACGGTGGAGGCTGGTGGGCCGGAAAAATGGTTTTTGAAAATAATCCGACTGCCCAATGTGTTCGTTGTCACTCGTTGAACGGTTCGGGCGGAAAAGTGGGCCCTGCTTTGGACAACATCGCCAACATCCTTACCAGAGAACAGATTTTGGAAGCTTTGATAGAGCCTTCCAAACGGATTTCTCCCGGATTTGGAAGTGTAACCTTGACCTTGACGAATGGCCAAGAGGTAACGGGATTGTTGGAAGAAGAAAATGAAGAGGGACTAATTCTGCGAACTTCCGCGGCAGAACCCTTGGAGGTCGCGCATTCGAGAATACAGACCAGACGAAATTCACCATCTGGCATGCCAGCCATGGGTAAAATGATCAGTAAGCGAGAACTTCGGGATCTTATTGAATATTTAGGTAGTTTAAAAAAATAAGGATCACTTCCAAATTCACACATCAAGCCCCTTAATTGGGGCTTTTTTTATATTCAAAAATTAACATGAACATTTGTTCATATTAATATAAACATTTGAACATCATTGGTTAGTTTTTGTTACATTCGTCCATAGGATATTTAAAACCACAACACACCTATGGACGGGAACATTGCAGATATTATCGACCTGGAAACGTATGATCTGAACAACGAAAATTTTCGACAACGCTGTAAAACGGAGTACGAAAAGAATGGAGCCATTTCTTTTGAAGGTTTTTTAAAACCAGCGGCAATTGAAGCCATCAGACAAGAAGGATTGGCCAATCAACATTTGGCATATTATACGGCCAACAACCATAATATTTATATTTCAAGTCCAGACCCTGCCTTTCCTGACCAACATATTCGCAACCGTACCGTGGTTTCTTCCAAAGGATGTATTACCACAGACCAGGTTCCCGCAAATTCTTATTTACACACACTATATAATTCACAATTGTTCCGCTCGTTTTTGTGCAGTGTTTTAGGTGTAAGTTCCCTTCACGAATATGCCGACCCCTTGTCCTCCATTAACCTGCATTACGCCAGTGAGGGACAACAGCTAGGATGGCATTATGATAATTCGTCCTTTGCCATTACGCTTTTAATTCAAAAACCTATTGGTGGAGGCGTATTTGAATATGTAAAGGATGTTCGTAATGCCGACAAGGGCGATATGAACTTTGACTTGTCGGAGAAAATTGTTGAAGGCACGTTTAAACCGTCAACAATGGATGCAACAGAAGGCTCGCTGGTTTTCTTCAAGGGACGTAATTCTATCCATAGGGTTACCCCAACAGAGGGTGACAGGACGCGTATGTTGGTTGTTCTAGCCTATAATACTGAACCCAACATATCGCTTTCGGAGTCGGCCCGTATGACTTTTTATGGGAGATTGGGATAATATTTAGAATGAAGCTTTCATGAAAAAAAAGACCAAAAGAGAACATTTTTTGGAAGAATCCTTAAAGCTAATCCATGAAAAGGGTTTTAAAGCCACAACTTTGAGGGATATCGCCCATAAATTGGATTGTGAAGTCGCCAATATTTACAATTATATCGATTCGAAACAATCCCTATTGGAACTTCATCTTTTTGAGGTGCAACAAGTGTTTATGGACCGAATGGAGCAAATCTTGGATTCGACCCTTTCCCCAAAAGAACAATTGCAACAGCTAATTGCATCATATATCCAAATTTCAAATGCACGCCCCTTCGAGCAAGCCTTGATAGTAAATGAATGGCGCTACCTGAGCGAACCCAAATTAAAAGAGTTTCAATCTAAAAGAAAATTGTATGAACAGCAGCTGCAAACCATCCTAAAAGATGGTATTGAATTGGGGGAGTTCAGGAACATGGATATCGATATTGCCACCCAGAGCATCTTAGGCTCGTTACGATGGGTTTACACCAAATTTATTGACCCAGACTTAAAGCCAAATCCAATAGAAATAGAAAAACAATTGACCAATTTTATTTTTGGGGCCATCGTTTACCACGATTGATCCCTTATTGAACAATTAATCTTTTTGGCCGGTGTTAATGGGCATATCAGGGGTGGCGTTGTAAGCAAAATCCTTAACGGTCCAATCCTTGGCACTCAAAATATCCAATTGCAGCCAACCGTAATGGATATCTCCATCCACCATTAAACGCAAACCTAGGTATTTACCATTCCAAATCTGCGAACATTCTTCTCCTTCTGGACATTGTTCAATTAAAAAGGAAGCGACCCCAGAATAATCCCATCCTTGATATACCGCTTGACCATAGGTTAACTTTGATATCTCCTGTTCAACATTGAGTGGAATTGCATAAGGCCACCAAGAGGCAATAGAAAGACTACCACTCTCATTTGTACCTATAATTTCCATATCATAATACCCAGCACTACCCGTATAATATGATCGAATGGTAAAGTCGTCCTTGTTATCATTATTTACATCGAAGCTAAACTGATCGCCAAATTGTTGACTTACAAATTCAGGTTCAATTTTTGTGTAAACAATCTTGGATTGTGGCTCTTCTATTGACTCCGGGGCCATAGCATTGGAATCATCGTTATTTGAGCAAGAAACAATCATTATTAGCCCTAACGGCAACAATGGACCAATTGTTTTAAGACAATTAATTACAGTATTGATTTTTGACCCTTTGAAGTTGACCTTCCTTTTTGTTTTCATTTGGCGATTATTAGAGTTAAACGGCACTATTTAAGCAAATAGATGAATGAGTTATTCGTAGTATTGGTATACAACCTTATCGTCGCCGAAAAGCTTTTCGACCACCCTCCCAACTATATCATAAACATATTGGTAAGTTTCGTGTCTATCATACCCCGAAGAGGTTAGTTGCTTATAATCCGAAGTTGAGGGGAATTGAAGCTGCGCGCTTTGACCTGGAATTATGGTAAGTTCAAAAAACAGATTATTGTCCCCTTTGTAACCATCAAATTGAGTTATGTTGGAAAGGGAATAATTTTCGGAGAGATCATCCCTCCAATAATGCTCCATGGTTTTTAAATTGCCATCATCAAAATAGGTGTAGGTTATTTTTCCACTTGAAGGGGGCGTGGTATCCAGATAATCAAACGTTTGTTGGATTATTTGACCATCCGTATTGTATTCATATTTAAATTCGATTCTACCATGCCAAGCAACATTATTTGTACTGGCCCCAACAATTATATTATTTTCCCACTGGAAGGAGTATTCGTCATATCCATCCAAACCGGTAAGCTGGTTATTTTCATTGTATTGGTATATGTCTGTAATTATTTCGGAACCACTCCCAGGATATCCAGTATGTACCATGAGTAATTTTCCATCTGACCTAAAATAATATTGCTCCCAACGCTGTAAAATACCAATATAATAATATTGAACACTTTTGGGGAATCCCTTTAACGCCACAGTTCCTTCTGGCGTTGAATGTGGAGGCATTTCCCCGGTCACAGGCTGATCATTATCTTTTGAATTTTGCTCGTTGATAATCAGTGATTGGTCTGGGTCGTCGCTTGAACAATTGATGAAGGTAATAGATACCACCAGCGACACAAATATTGTTGCAATTGTTTTCATTCGATAAAAATTAAATGAGGATGCTTAATCTCCAATCGGTAAGTCTACCGATATAACGAACAAAAACCACAACATAAATGGCAGTTACGTTAAGTTCCAAACCTCCTTCCACATGTTTGGAATTCAGGTTGTTGACTCAAAATATGATAGTGAAATTAATATATTTTTTAATTGGTTCGTTAAAAATCTGTCATTGGAATTAAAAAAAATTGAAAACTCAGGAATCTTGGTTAAACATGTGGCTGCAACATGTTGATCAGTCATAAACCTGAGTATCATTTTTAAATAAGTTATGAGGTATTGCTTTAGGCTGAAGTTTTAAGTTGTTGAAAGTAGATATCTCGAATATTTAACTCCATTTGTAGCATCGGGCCTTCTGATAGTTTAAGTGGCAGATAAACAGATGCTCCGATTATATTCCAACAAGTTACTATTCAGTTGATTTTATACATATATTTAATTGATTGACGGCAAGCTAATTCTTCAAATTATGAAAAACTTTCTCCTAATACTCATTTTAGGGGCCCTAATGGGTTGCAAGCCTAAAAAGGTCATAGACAGAAATACCAAAACAACTGAAAATCTTGAAGAGATAAATCCTGTGAAAGATCGTTTTGCCAAAATGGAGGCTGATGCTTTAAAAGAGCCCTATATTGGCATTTTTTCAAGGGAAAATGATTCAACCAATTTGTTCCCAATTCGTTCAACCGGGGTTTCTACCTTGCCCATTCTACAAGCTGCCCAAGTATTTTTAAATAACCTGTCATCCTCACAAATAAAACGAACAACCTTTAATATAGATGATAAGGAATGGAGGAAGTGGTCTAATGTAGACAACGGAATATATGACCGGCAGGGCGTTAGCTTAAAAGAATTGAATGAAAATCAGAAAAAAGATGCTTTTCAGTTATTACAGCAATCGTTAAGTGCGAAAGGGCTGCAGTTGAGCAAAGACATCATGAAAACCGACCAGACACTTAGGGAAATCAATAATGGGGCATTGGCTTTTGATGAGGAACTGTATTTCCTGACCATCATGGGAGAACCTTCAAGCACAGAACCTTGGGGATGGCAATTGGATGGTCATCATTTGGTCATCAACTACTTTATTTTGGGAGACCAAGTTGTAATGTCGCCTGTATTTATGGGTGGCGAACCAATAATTACAACTTCTGGAAAATATAAAGGAAATACCCTTTTTCAAGATGAACAGAACTTGGGATTAGCCCTCATGCAATCATTAAAACCAGAATACCAAATGGAAGCCACCATTACAACGTCCAAAACTGGAAATAATAATGTTGCTGAAGCCAACAAAGATAATTTGACGCTCCAATATGAAGGAATTCCGGTCTCAAAATTTTCAAACGAACAGCGGAAAAAACTATTGGACTTAATTTATTTGTACATAAGTAATATTCGCGAGGGACATGATCAGGTTAAAATGGAAGAAGTAATGGAGCATATGGATCACACTTGGTTTTCTTGGGTTGGAGAAACATCGGAAAATGCTATTTTTTACTATAGAATCCATAGTCCAGTTGTTTTGATTGAATTTGATCACCAAAGAGTCGCCAGTATTCCAAATGCCGATGATGGGAAGCCAACAAGAAACCACATCCATACCGTTGTGCGAACACCAAACGGCAATGATTATGGCAAAGATCTATTGAGACAACATAAAGAAAAGCATCATCACAAAGATTGAGGCCAAAGTTCAAATAAACAATGAATACAGCGATTCGAAAGAATATAATTGAGGTTTGTGACTCTAAAATTTTATCAAAAGACGAAAATGTTGGGCTATCATTTTATGCATTTTTTAAAAACAAAAATGAACATCCAGAACTTCTAATGGAGGTGGCCACATGGTGGATCATGGAACATAAGTTGGATCATTTTGAGAAGGCCGTAAAAATCAAGGAAATGGTAAAATTGGACTAAACGATACTCTTATTGACCTAATTTTAAACCATTAACATGAAAATCATTGTTACATCCATAGGCACCAGGGGCGACATGGAACCCTTATTGGCCATAGGTGAGATTTTGAAGGAAAAGGGCCATGAGGTCATTTGCTTGTTCCCGGAACAATTTCGAAGTCTGGCAGAAGATTCTGGGTTTGGGTTTGCATCTTTGGGCACTTCCTTTATCGAAATGTTGAATGGTACTGCAGGCACCATTGCCATGGGAGGTGGAAAAATGGGTTGGAAAAAAATGAAGGCCTATTTGCAACTGGTTTCCATGCAACAAAAAGTGAACAAAGAAATGATCTTGTTGCAAGAGGCAGTGATCGAAAAAGAAATGCCGGATAGAATTGTACACAATGCCAAAGTGATGTATCCGATTATCTGGGGATTGAAACATCGGGAGGAAAGAATATGGGTAAGCCCTGTGCCCTTTCTTCATTATGTAAAAAACCACTCCCATGTGGCCTTTAATGGCAATTACGGTTCATTTATCAACAAGCTTTCGTACCGATTGGCCAATTTTGGCTTGATAAAAACCATCTCAGGTTCGTTAAAATGGCTATCCACGCCAAATGCATTAACCACCAAGGAGATTAAAAAGTCCTTGTTCGAAAACAAGTCCATCTATACCATTTCCCCTACCCTTTTTGAACGACCCGATTATTGGCCGAATAACATTCAAGTATTGGGCTACCATGAGCGAAAGAAAACAACAAATTGGAAACCTTCAGAGGAGCTGGCAGCTTTCTTGCAAACCCATCCCAAAGTTATTTTAGTGACTTTTGGCAGTATGATCAATACCGATCCACCAGAAAAAACGAAGATCATTCTGGATATTTTGGAACGGAACAATATTCCCGCCATCATCAATACTGCAGCTGGAGGGCTCATAAAACCTAAAAATTATAACGGCGGCTTATTTTATTTTGTGAACAATATCCCGTACGATTGGATTTGCCCTAAACTATACGCCATGATTCATCATGGGGGTTCGGGCACCACGCATACCGCCATTAAATATGGTTGTGCCTCTCTTATAATTCCCCATATAATAGATCAATATGTTTGGAACAAGATCATACACCAAAAAGGTGTTGGTCCATTAGGCATTGATGTGGGCCGTATTTCGGTCTCAAAACTGGAACCAAAGATTCTGGATCTTTATACCAATCCATCTTACAAAAAAAAGGCAGAGGAAATGGGTGAAAAAATGATGCAGGAATCCTATAGGGATGAGATTTATAACGCAATTGTAGATTTATCAAACCAAAAACACATATATGGATAGTAAGAAAGAATTGAAAATGCGATGCTGGATTGATATCGATGGTAAAAAGTTCTTTGGTCCTGGACGAGTACAGCTTTTACAAATGATCAATGAACACGGTTCGCTCTCCAAAGCGGCCAAAGAAATGGGCATGAGCTACCGTAAAGCGTGGGCTATGGTCGACGATTTGAATGCAAGGGGTAAAACTCCCTTTGTCATACTTCATAAAGGGGGTGTTTCAGGTGGTGGTGCCGAATTGACCCCGGAGGCCCAACAACTTTTGCAAGCTTATTCTGAATTGACAAAAGAACTTGAGCAAGCCATTGCATCAAAACAGGAAAAAATTTTAGGGCTGATATAATTCAAATTGAATTACACCAACCCTTTTATTTAGATTTAGTATTGAATTTTATACCAACTTCATGGCCTTTGGGTCCCACTGAATAATCTTTTTACTGAAATAACTGTCATTACAGGACAATGCAGGAGCGGCTGCCCTAAAACCAAATTCCGCATCTTCCACCACCTCTTTTCCTGTTCGAATAGCATCAAAGAAATTGGTAAAATGGTCCAAATGGTCGCTATAGCCTTGTGGTGCCTTGTAAATAACATCACCAATGGCCTTGCGCTGGGTCTGCTCTTTGGTCCACTTGGCATTATATTCCTTGGTCATCTGCTCTTGCATATTTTCCGGGAACGTGAACACCGAATCATAGCCGCCAAATCCCGGAGCTTCGGGCATGATATTTTTCTTAACGGTAATATCGTTTCCATTTACTTGAATCACACCTTCCGAACCTATTAATTCTATCACTTCCTTCCCTCCTGTTCCACTGATAAAATTCACGCGTACATTCAACTGAAACGCTGTATGTTCATCACTATCAGGATATTGCATTACCCCAGACATTACATCGGGCATATTACGTCCATCCTTCCAATAGCTGAACTGACCTGTACTGTATATGCTCTCTGGCCCAATGGAATTGGTCATAAAATGGGTGCCGCTCAATAAGTGGATATAGAGGTCACCTGCCACACCTGTACCCAACTCTTTAAAAGCTCTCCACCAGAAGAATTTTTTGGCATCAAACGGCATTTTATCGGTCACTTCGATAAAAGTTTCCCAATCGGTGGTCTCCGCACTCGCATCATTTGGAATGGTGTATTCCCACGCCCCAATCGAACTTTGACGGTCCCACATGGCATTGACCATATTAAGGTTCCCAATTTCACCGGCAGCCAATAACTCCTTGGCTTTTGCATAACCCACACTGCTTACTCTCTGGCTTCCTATCTGACAAACTTTCCCAGAGGCTTTTGCCGCTTTCATTACCGAATAACCTTCCTCAATTTTATGCACCATAGGTTTTTCCAAGTACACATGCTTGCCCTTTGCCAAAGCATCCAAAGTGATTTGGGCATGCCAAACATCGGTAGTACAAATTAGGACGGCATCAATATCATCCCTATCCAATAGATCTTTATAATTTCTTGTGGTGTACAGATCTTTGCCAAATTCTTCCTTGGCCCTTTCCACCCTACCCGAATACAGGTCACATATACCAGCCAATTCCACGCCAGGTACTTTTAAAGCGGTACTCAAATCGAAATGCCCTTGCACTCCATAACCGATAACTCCAATTCGAACTTTATCGTTGGCACTAAATATTTTATCATAGCGAAGTATGCGTTCTTCTGCCTTTTCTTGTGCGAAAGAAGCAAAAGGTGTAGCTGCCGAGGCTAAAGTTGTTGCTCCAATTTGGTAGAGGAACTTTCTCCTGGCATTCTTGTTGTTGTTTTTCATTAGGTATTGTTTAGTTTTTTTTAGTTGATGGAATAACTCACAAAGGCGATTTTTTTGCTATCCGGACTCCATGATGGCACGTTGATGGTTCCCTGTCCGCCAAAAAATACCGGGGTCAAATCCGTTATCTCTCTGGTTTCCAAATTCATTAATCGCAATTTGACTTGTTTTCCGAACAAATGTGCTTGTTTTTGATCGGATGTGTAGGCAATATAGGCAATCCATTTACCATCTGGAGACGGATGTGCAAACCAATTGGAGTTTTCATCAAAAGTAAGTTGCTCAGGATTTGATCCATTGGCCCGCATGCGCCAAATTTGCATATGCCCTGTTCGATATGAGTTCATATAAATATATTTCCCGTCTGGAGAGTACTCGGGCCCATCGTCCAATCCCTCAGTTTTGGTAAGTCTTTTTTCACGTCCACCGTTCACACCAATAGAGTAGACATCGTAGTTCCCATTACGCTCTGCACAATAGGTCAAAGTTTTACCATCGGGTGACCATCCGTGCCAGAAGGACATTACTTCTTTGGTAACCCGTCTGGGCTCTCCTCCCTCGATGGGCAATACATAAATAGCCGATTTATAGGATTTTGGCGATGGGTCGTTTACATCGTTATGGCTAATGGCCAGCCATTTGTTGTCTGGAGAAATACCATGATCATTATTGCATTGATCCGCAAAACCTGTGTCAATCAATTTCATGTTCTTGGTGTCGAGGTCCAGATTGTACAATTTCCCCTTACTGTTTACAATCAAGTAATTATCAGGATGCCAATTGGGAGCTTCAAAATGTTCATCTATGGTAAGAATGGTTTCAATTCTTCCCGTGGTAATATCCACTGTTTGAATATAGCTTGTGGTGTCCTTCTTTGCTTCATTGTCATCTTCCTTATAAAGTAAAGCTGACTGCCCCACTAATTTCCATTGATTGTCCACCTTTTCCAAAACTCGCATCTCAATGGATTTTGTTTCGTTGCCTTGTGGGTTTATCGATAGCTCATCGTGGCTCACAAAAGCATTGTTGCCATCTATTTTCATTTTATAGTTGGAGTTGATGGCCAAACCACCATTTCCAATAATAGTTGCAGGAGGATTGATCATGGTGGAAATCGGAATATCAATAACACGTGCATCTGGTGTTGCCGCCAATATTCGGTTATATGGTCGTTCTTGCCAGCATTCCGCATGTCCTGCAACATCGCCCATACGCCAGGTCAAAGATTCCTTTTCGAGCAGTTGAACAATGGCCAAAGAATCACTTTGAGCCAGTCCAACACCCATAAAACAAAAAGTGAAAATTGTAAATAAAAGTGGCTTTAATGCACCACCAAATTGGTTCAAGCCGTATTTTGGCCCTTGAACACAGATAGGTTTTTCCATGTTTATGTTGTTTAGTTTATAAGTTTGTGCGACTTATTTCGATAAATATAGTTTTTATTTTCTACAAAAAAGATAATAAAGCTATTTTTGTGTAGGCAACCCTAAATCAAACAGTTATATGAGTACTTTCAATATTGATGATTATATCGCCCAATTGTCCATCGACTGTGTGATTTTTGGTTTTAAGGATGGGGAATTGAAAGTGTTGGTTTCCAAATTAACCTATGGCGATAATCTTTGGTGTCTGCCTGGTGGCTATATCCTTAAAACGGAAAGCGTGGATGCGGCGGCTGCACGAATTTTAAAAAAGTCCACGGGGTTGGACAATATTTATCTGGAACAATTCAGGGTTTTTGGGGATGAAAATCGAATCTTGCAAAGCAAGTATAAGGAAAACATTAGACAGGGACTGCTCCAATTAAAAGACAAACGTTTTGATGAAAAAACCATTGCCTGGATGGCAAATCGTTTTGTTTGTATTGGCTATTACGCTTTGGTTGATATAAATAAAGTTGATCCGAAACCTGGAGAATTTGGAGCTTCCATTGAATGGCGCAGTATTGATGATTTGCCCAATTTGACACACGACCACGATACAATTGTTTCCTATGGATTAAAAGCCCTCCGACAAAATTTGGATGAAAAACTGATTGGATTCAACCTGTTGCCCAAAACGTTTACCATGAAAGAGGTAAAAGAACTCTACGAAGCTGTTCATGGAACTTCTTTTGCAATGAACAACTTTCAGAAAAAAATATTGGAACTCAATGTTTTGGAACGGCTTGGAAAAAAATTTACCGGGGCACAAAACAGGGCTCCGTTCCTGTATCAGTTTAAGGAGCATTAAATTCTGATACCGAATCCGTGCATCAGAATCAACCGAAGACCCACATATAACACCAAGATACTGGTAAGCACTCCCAAAAACTTCAAATTGAATTTTTTGTTGGACAAGTAAGACCCAATACTCCCTCCTACAACAACGGCAATTACCAACCGAAGTATCAATTCTTCATTTAATTTATAGGTGCCTGCTGCATGAAGTCCTACAAGGCCCGCAATAGAGTTCACCCAAATAAAAACCGAAGCCAATGAAGCCACTACCCTAGGATCGGCCCATTTTAAAAGGTTTAAGACAGGCGAAAGGAATATACCCCCTCCTATCCCAGAAATACCTGAAAGCAAACCAATGCCTCCACCAAGCGCCATTTTTTTAGGATTGGAGAATTGCTTGGAGTCCAATTTCTTTTTGGTGAATCTCAAAATCATAAAAAAACCTGCCAACATCAAAGCTCCTCCCAAAATCAAGAAAAATGAGGTCTGTGACAATCGAATTTGAGCACCCAAATAGGACAACGGGATACTAGCCGCCAAAAAGGGCCAAAACAATTTGATGTTGAACACCTTATTTTTAATGAAGACCAAGGTACCGATAGTGACCACACATATGTTCAACACCAAAGCGGTGGAGCGAATCTCATAGAAATCGGTCAAGAAAAGGCTTAAAATTGCCAAATAACTGGAACCGCCACCAAATCCCACCGAACTATAAAACAATGCAATCAAAAAGAAAATAATGGGTAAATATTCAATGCTCATATTAGGAAATTAATCTGCACTTCACCAAATCACCCTCGTTCAATATTTCGCCATCATCCACAAAAGCAAGTGCGTTACCTTTTGCCATGGATTGAATCATTGAGGAGCCTTGACCGTCCAAAATCTCAACTTTTCCATCCATTACGGCAGCTTTTAGAAAGGAAGGACGTCCAAATGTGTTTTTAAATGGGTGCTTTATCGGAAATTGATAGGTGGTTAAACCAGTCTTTTCATATCCCGATAATCTTTGCAATAAGGGAAGCACATACACATAAAAACAGGTCAATGAAGATGCTGGGTTTCCCGGGAGTGCGAATACAAATTGATTTTCCTTTCGACCAAAATACAGTGGTTTTCCAGGTTTTTGCAACACTTTGTAAAACAATTCGTTAACTCCATTTTCTTCGAGGGATTGTTTTACAAAATCGTAATCCCCGACTGAAATTCCACCAGAGATAATCAGTACATCGCAAGATTCCAAAGCCTTTTTGATTCCCGCTTTTGTGGCCTCAAAATCATCTTTTATTTGTGTTTTTTGATGGTATCGAAAACCGAATTGTTGCAACGCTCCAGAAATTGCGTAGCTATTGGATTCGTAGATCTGTCCCTCAGCTTTAGGTTGGCCTGGATTTACGAGTTCATTTCCCGTTGTGATGATATTGATTGTAGGTTTTGATATGACTTCCAAGGCCTCCAATCCTAAACTACCCATTAATGACAAGGATGGCGGATTCAATAAATGTCCTTTTTCAAATACGGTTTGTCCCTCGTTCAACTGCCCTCCTTTTTTCCGAATATTCTGTCCAACTCTGGGCATTTCAT
Organism: Allomuricauda sp. NBRC 101325; assembly: GCF_030268205.1. GTDB lineage: Bacteria > Bacteroidota > Bacteroidia > Flavobacteriales > Flavobacteriaceae > Flagellimonas. Next base: position 877,621 of record NZ_BSQF01000002.1, on the reverse strand, counting down.
CTAGAAAAAGTACTTTTTCCTTTACCGAGGTTTTCTCCTGCATCATGACAGCTGTAGCATTCTCAGGCGCCTTTGCTCCTGTGAAAATTCGAACAGCTTCGCCATCTTTCAATTCAATTTCTTTGGAATCTCCAGCGGCCACCTCCCCCACCAATCGGTATTCTTGATACAGTCCGCAAAGCGCATAACCGTCCATGGCGGAATTATCAAACTCGGGTACATCAAAAGGAGCAATGGTATCGGTTGCCAAGGCAAAACCAAGAGCCTCCTCCAAAGGTTTCAATTCACTTTTTAAACTGATTTTTTGATCCTGAATGATTAGAAGTGCTTCTTCAATTGTTACCATTAACCTCCTATTGAAATCATTGATCGGTTTCGTTCGTAGTGTTCGGCGTCCATTTTCAGCTCCATACCATCTCTAGAGTGTTTTTTAGACTTGATGGCCTCCAAAATGGTATTCTCAATTTTTTCTCCATTCCGAAGTGATGTCAACAAATCGGTTTCGGAAGTGGCGAACAAGCAATTTTTCATTTTACCGTCTGCGGTCAAACGAATACGGTTGCAATCATCACAAAACGGATTGGTAATAGTACTCACGATTCCAAAACTGCCTTTATGGCCTTTTACTTTAAAATTGGTGGACGTACTGTGTTTTGGATTGTTCAAGGTCTCTATTTCTCCAAACTTATCTCCAATGGTTTGCAAAATTTCTTCTTTGGAAACCCCTTTGCTCCAATCCCATTTGTTGCCCTTGAACGGCATAAACTCAATAAATTTGATACTTAAATCTTTATGTTGGGTCAGCGCAATAAAATCGTTGATCTCATTGTCGTTAACTCCTTTGATCAGTACTACGTTTAGTTTGATCTGCATGTCCATATCGAGCGCCATTTCGAGATTGCGCATAATGCGCTCGTAGTAATCCCGCTTGGTTATGAAAATGGATTTGGCTTTATCCAAGGTATCCAAACTAAAATTGATTTTACGCAATCCTATTTTATCGAACAGGTCCAAATATTTATCAAGGACAATTCCGTTGGTTGTCAATTTTAAGGTCACGCCCAATTTGGCCAACTCTTCGGCCAAAAAGCCGAAATTCTTCCGAACCAAAGGTTCACCTCCAGTCAACCGAACGGTATCTACACCCAAATCACGAAATGTTCGTGTCATCTCTATGATTTCTTCCAAGGTCATGATGCTTGGTTTTTCCATCAACTCAATACCCTCTTCTGGCATACAGTAAAAGCAGCGTAGATTGCATCGATCTGTCAATGAAATTCGGAGATAGGTATGTGGCCTACCGAAATTGTCTATTATTTGTGGTTTATTGTCAATCATGTCTTTTTCCTTCTATCACTTTAAATGCATGCAGCACGTGCGGGAAAATCGCATCCATGGATTCTGCTGCTCCTTTGGTAGAGCCCGGCAATGCCAATATCAACTTACCATCTTTGATACCCGCGATGGACCGCGAGAACATCGCATATGGCATTCGATTTTGCCCGTAGCTACGCATTTGTTCTTCTACTCCTTTTAGCTTGATGTCCAACAAGGGCTCCAAGGTCTGTGGGGTGACATCTCGAGGCCCAACGCCTGTTCCTCCCGCAAAAATCAGCAGGTCCGCAGTCGTGTTTTCCACTTTATTGATGATTTCCTCAGCCTCATCGGGAATGATGCTTTTTTGGGATGTAATCCCCAAAGCCTGCAATTTTTCGATAATAGCTTCGCCTGCTTTGTCCTCTCCTTTTCCATTGGAAATGGTATCAGAGCAAACAATAACATCGGCAGTCAACCCTTCTGAATTGATTTTATAAGAGGATTTCCCTCCTTTTTTCGATTTCAACCGGATGGTGCCGATTTCCACATTTTTGTCAATCGGTTTTAGCATATCATACATGGTGAGGGCCACGACACTTGCCCCATGCATCGCCTCTACCTCTACGCCGGTTTTGTAAATGGTCTTAACCGTCATCGAAATGGTGATGTCCAATCCATCAATTTCATAATCGATGCCCGTGTATTCGATCGGCAACGGATGACAATCAGGCAACAGGTCTGGCGTTTTTTTAACACCCAACAATCCAGCGGCCTTGGCCATTTCAAAGACATTCCCTTTAGGAACTTCATTATTTTGTATAGCATCAATTGTTGCCTGACTGCTCGTTTTTACGATGGCTTCTGCAGTTGCCTCCCGTAAGCTGGTCACTTTATGAGTTATATCTACCATTTACTTGTTTACTTTCCATTGATGGGTTTCGTCCTCAAAAATCTCTTTACCAAACACAGGAACTTTGGCCTTTATTTCCTCGACCAAAAAGTTGGTGGCCTCTATGGCTATCCTTCTGTGTGCCGATGATGTGAATACGAAAAGGCACAACTCCCCAACATTGACCTTTCCCAAACTATGGTACACATGGGCACAGGTAATGTCGAACTTGACAAAGGTTGCTTCGCGAATTTCATGGAACACTTTTTCCGCCATTTCCTCATAGGCTGTATAGTCTATCGCGGTTACGGTTTTTCCGTCCACTTCGTCAGCCCTGATCTGTCCCAAAAAAATACTGTGTGCGCCAATATCGGTCTTGCTTTGGTGGTTGGCCACCGAAGTTGCTATTTTTTCGGGAGGAATCGCTCCTTGTACAAACACCTTTTTAGGTTTCCTTTTATCCATCAATAATTGTTTCTATGCCGCCTTCCACATTTTTTAAGTTGTGGAAGCCAAATTCATTTTTAAGGATTTCAATTGCATTCTTGCTTCGCTTTCCAGATTGACAGAACACAAAAACGTCCTGATTGTTCGGTATTTCTTGGTATCGTGATGTTAAATCGCCCATGGGAATACTCAACACTTTTTTGCCTTTCGGCTTGGGTTGTTCGTATACTTCACGCACATCGAGATACCAATGTTCCTTATCTTTTAAATCGCAATCAATATAAACGGGAGCTATCCCATGCTTGCGTATTTTTTCAATTTCTTCGTGGCGCTTGTTTATTTTGATGGTTTGCTCACTGGCTTGCATCATGTTGATCAACTTAAGCTTGCCTGAAAGTACCTCGCCCGCCCCCAACACAATTTTAAGGACCTCAGCTGCTTGCAGCGTTCCGAGAATTCCCGGTAATACACCCAATACGCCCGTGGCCTCACAACTGATGTTCTGTCGCGTGCTTTTTGGGAACACACAGCGGTAGGTAGGACCATTTTTATAATTGAATACCGATAATTGCCCCTCATTTTTATAAATGGAGGCAAAAACCCAAGGTTTATTCGCCAATATACAGGCATCGTTAATTAGGTATTTGGTTTCAAAATTGTCTGTGCCATCCAAAACAACATCGTATTGCTGGATGATGTTTTCGGCATTGTCAACGGTCAACGGCTCATCATACACTGAAAATTGCACATCACTATTCTGTTTTTCCAATCGTTGCTTTGCAGCAACAGCCTTAGACCTTCCAACATCCGATTCTAGAAACAGTACTTGTCTGTGCAAATTGGAAACATCTACCATATCATGGTCCATCAACCCAATTTTACCGACTCCTGCGCCTGCCAAATACATGGCAGCAGGGCAGCCCAATCCCCCAACACCAACTATCAATACTTTGGCATTGCGAAGTTTTACCTGACCATCCAGTCCAACTTCCTGGAGTTTTATTTGTCTGTCGTATCTGCTCATCCTCCTGCGAATGGTGGTAATAAGGCTACTTCGTCCCCATCTTTAAGGGTTATTTTATCGTCCAAATTTTGGTTTACGGCAATCTGTACGGAATCCTTGTCCGCTATGTTCAAACTGTTCAAGCATTGGGTTTTCAATTCCGAAGCGGTAAGCGCTCCATTGAGTTCCAAAATCTCTTCAAACTTTTCGGCTGCCTCGGCCACCAAACCAAAATATTTTATAGTTACTGTCATACTTCCATTTGCTTTAGTTGCTGCACATCTTCTTCGGTATCCACGTCGAACCCACCTTTTTTAAATGTTTCGGTACAAAACTTAAAATCTTCCAAGTATATCAGCTTTTTGGCTCCATCATCTCCTTTCAACTTCAACAACAATGGAAATGCTTCCTTACCAAAAATGGCGGGCACTCCAATATTTTCTCCATATTGGGAATAGGTTGCTTTTGGGTTTTCCCTTAGCTGGGTCTGCACCAACTTTATTAGATTTTCACGCTCCAAAAAGGGTTGGTCGGACACCAGAAACAATACATGATCCAATTCTTCCTCTTCCGTAATCGCAGCCTCTAACCCAATCTTGATGCTGGATGCCATTCCCTGCTCCCAATTGGGATTAATGACCACTTTAAAGCCGTTGGAATCGATTTTATCCTGAATTTCTTCATTCTTAGACCCCAAAACCAAAATCTTGGTCTGGAAACCCAACCCAATTACTTCTTGCATTGTGTGTTCCAAAAGTGTTTTCCCTTTGAACTCCACCAACTGCTTTGGACGCCCCAAACGGGTAGAGCCACCCGCCGCCAAAACAACCACTGCTATGTTTTCCACTGAACTCATAGGGTTATTTTTTGAAATTGATTTTGGTCTATATCGTGAATCGGTTCGGTTTTCTGCTTTAAAGGTCGAGCTCCTTTGTTGGTCAGTACACTTTGTATCTCTGCCAAAACGGATAATCCGATTTCGGCTGGGGTCTCTGCCCCAATTTCCAATCCTACGGGTGCATGAATCTTTGCTAAATCTTCTTTTGAAACTTCAATTCCTTCATCCGCAAGCTCGTTGAGCATGCGTTCATATTTTTTCAAAGGCCCCAAAATACCTATGTAAGGTATCTCAGAATTCCCCAGCAATAGTTTTAATACCGCTAGATCATAATTATAATTATGACTCATCAACACAAAACAGGTGCGTTGATCAATAGTTATGTTCTTTAAGGTTTCTTCTGGCTTGGTCACAATAATTTGACAAGTCCCCACAAACCGTTCTTTGTTGGCGTGTGTGGGACGTCCGTCGGACACGGTTACCTTCCAGCCCAACAATTCGGCTTGTTGAGTCAAAATCTGAGCATCATTCCCCGCTCCTACCAAAACCAATTTCACAGGAGGTTGATGTAATTGTATAAAGACAAAATAGGTTTTTTCTTCAGTCGCTAGCTCTGCAAAACAAGAACTGCCATCATCAATGGCCTCCTTACCTTTAAAAAGCAAAGCTTTATTTAATTCATTGGGAGTGTTATTGCCAAAAACAACATTATTTTCATCAGAAACCAAAACAGTTCCCAATTGCTGTTGGGATTTATCCAAGTCAAAAACCACCGAAACCGCCATTGGAACCTCTTGGGCAGTAACAGTTCTCAATAGTTCGCAAGGATTATTTCCATCGTTATAATCAATTGGTTCAAAGAGCACTTGAATGATTCCATTACAGCCCAATTGAGTACCTATTACCGCGTCATCCTCATCACTAGTATCGTAAGTAACAAGCTTGTTTTCCTGTTGGTCCAACGCAAAAAGTGCCTTTCTGAGGGCATCCCCTTCCAAGCAGCCTCCACTTATGGCGCCGATGATATTTCCAAATTCATCCACCAACATGCGTGCACCTGCTCGACGGTAGGATGAACCATCAACATGGACAACGGTAGCCAAAACACAGCGAATGCCCTGCGTTTTCAACTCTTGATATTGCGCTATGATGACATCCAACTCCCTCATACCGTAATCGTTTTTAATTGGTTGACAGCTTTTTTGATTTGGGAAACTACATTATCTATGTCCTCAGAAGTTGTATTTCGCCCCGTACTGATACGTAAACTTGCCAATGCAAGCTCATCTTCAACTCCCATTGCCTTCAACACATGGGATGGATTAACTTGATTTGCCGTGCAGGCGGAACCTCGTGAAACGGCCAAGTTTTTCAAATAACGAAGCAGTTTAGAGCCATCAACGCCTTTGAAAGATACGTTTGTGGTATTGGGCAAACGATTTTCATTTTGGCAATTGATTTTTACTCCTTCTAGTTCCAAAAGCTTTTCCTCCAATTGGATTTGAAGGGTTTTAATTTTTTGTTGGTTTTCCTCCAGGACTTGCTGCGCTATTTTACATGCTGCACCAAAACCAACAATCCCAGGAACATTTAAAGTACCTGGTCGGACACCTTTTTCATGGCCTCCCCCAAAAAGATGTTTATCTATGGAAATATTTTTGCTCTTATTTAAATAAAGTCCGCCAACCCCTTTAGGGCCATAGAGTTTGTGTGATGAAAAAATGGCGATATCCAATCCTAAATCTTGAACATCAACTGGAATTTTCCCCACGGCCTGCGTAATGTCGGACATCACAGGAACATTTTTGGAATGTGCAATTTCAACTATGGTTTTTATTGGATGAATCAAGCCCGTTTCATTGTTGGCCAACATCAAGGAAACCAAAATAGTGGATGGTTTTATCGAGTTTTCAAACACATTCAAATCAATATTCCCCTGCTGGTCAACATATAAATAAGTTACTTCAAAACCATCAGACTCCAAGGCTTCCAAAGTTTCAAGCACAGCTTTATGCTCTGTTTTACAAGAAATAATGTGGTTTCCTTTATCTTTATTTCTTTTACAAAATCCGAATAAGGCCAAATTGGCGGCTTCCGTAGCCCCAGAAGTAAAAGTTAACTCGGCGGTTCTACAATTTACCAGTTGGGCAACTTGACCTCTAGCAGTTTCCACCGCATCTTCTGCATACCAACCAAATGAATGGTCACTGCTTGCATTACCGAAATTTTGGGTAAAATACGGCAGCATGGCCTCCACTACCTTTGGGTCGGTGGGTGTGGTGGCATTATAATCCAAGTATATCTTTTCTTCTAAAGGCAAATCAGTATCGTTGTGCACACGGTTGCATAACGCAATTTATAAAATTCTTTCCGTCTTGACTTATGTTTTTCAAACCATTGAGAAATAAAAACAACAAATTCTTGGGCCACGAACATATTAATCGTAATATTGCAATAAACAAATAAAAACGATGGGCTTAGCCAAAACTGAAATATTTACAGATAAGCAAAATGAGATTGCGCAATATGCAAAGGTGTTCGGACACCCTGCCCGTGTTGCTATTCTTCAGTATTTGTTTAAGCTGAATGCCTGTGTTTGTGGGGATTTAGTGGATGAAATCGGTTTGGCACAACCTACTATCTCCCAACATTTAAAGGAATTAAAGCTTTTGGGATTGATCAAAGGCAATGTTGAGGGCACCAGTGTCTGTTACTGCATTGACGCCGATAATTGGAAGAAAATGAAAGCGGTAATGGCTGACTTTCTTGATCAAGACCTATTACATAAGGATTGCTGCTAAAAAAATTTGAATTTATTAATCGCAATATCACAATAAATATAGAGATATGAAATTAGAAGAAGTTAAATCAACATTGGCCCAATTGGACACCATAGCATTCCAATTGCCAAACGGGGATTTGGTGCCCAATCATTTTCACGTTACCGAAGTCGGCAAAATCACAAAGCATTTTATCGATTGTGGTGGTACCGTTCGCAACGAGGAGGTGGTCAACTTTCAACTTTGGAACGCAGACGATTATGATCATAGGCTTCATCCCGAGAAATTGGTGCATATTATTGAGCTATCCCAAAAAACTTTAGGAATAGGAGACCTAGAGGTTGAAGTAGAGTATCAAGGGCAGACCATTGAGAAATTTGCTTTGGATTTTGATGGGAAAAACTTTTTGCTGACATCCAAAGAAACGGATTGCTTGGCAAGGGATAAATGCGGAGTTCCCGCCGCAAAACCAAAAGTAAAACTTTCTGAACTTCAAAATTCTGGGTGTGTTCCAGGAAGTGGTTGTTGCTAAAATTCAAAACTTATGTCACATTACGCAGTGTTGAACGATTTTATTTCAAATCTGGATGCACAAACAATTTCCAAGGATAGAGAACAAATCTTAGCTCCACTTGTGGAGTATATACAGGAAAAGATGGATAAAAAAGATTCGATTCGACTCAATTTTATCTGTACCCACAACTCCAGACGCAGCCATTTGTCGCAGATTTGGGCGCAGACCATGGCACATTATTTTGACATAAAAAATGTGAGCTGCTATTCTGGAGGCACGGAAGCTACTGCCCTATTTCCAATGGTGGCTTCGACTTTGGCCAACACAGGTTTCGAGGTAAATATGCTTTCTGATGACAAAAATCCTGTGTACGGCATCAAGTTTTCGGAAAATGAACATCCTGTGATCTGTTTTTCCAAGCGAATGGATGATGATTTCAATCCAAAATCTGATTTTGCCGCCATCATGACCTGTTCGCAGGCCGATGAGGGGTGTCCTTTTGTTCCTGGTGCCGAAAAACGAATACCCATTACTTATGAAGACCCAAAAGCTTTTGACAACTCACCTCTACAAGCCGAAAAATACAGTGAGCGAAGCCAACAAATAGCAACCGAAATGTTTTATGTTTTTTCTCAATTAAAGTAAAATGGGCCAGAAAAAATTAAGTTTTTTAGACAAAAACCTCACTCTTTGGATTTTTGTAGCAATGGTCGTAGGAGTAAGTATTGGATACTTTTTTCCAAGATTTCCCGATTTCGTGAATTCTTTTAGCAGCGGGTCTACAAACATTCCGATTGCCATTGGACTTATTTTGATGATGTATCCTCCTTTGGCAAAGGTTAAATATGCTCTACTCCCCAAAGTGTTTAAAAACACCAAAATTTTGACCATTTCACTTGTTTTGAACTGGATTTTGGGACCAATTTTAATGTTTATCCTAGCCATTATATTTCTTCGGGATTACCCAGAATATATGGTGGGATTGATTTTGATTGGATTAGCTCGATGTATTGCCATGGTATTGGTGTGGAACGATTTGGCCGAGGGCAGCAGTGAATACGGCGCTGGTTTGGTCGCGTTGAACAGTATTTTTCAGGTTTTCGCTTACAGTTTTTACGCTTGGCTGTTCATTACGCTGCTTCCTCCCTATTTTGGGTTTGAGGGAGCCATTGTGGACATTTCAATTGGAACCATTGCCGAAAGTGTGGCCATTTATCTTGGAATCCCCTTTTTAATGGGAATTCTGAGCCGTCAAATTTTGGTAAAATTTAAAGGAGAGGATTGGTACAAGCAAAAATTTATACCTGCCATTTCTCCTATCACATTGATTGCGCTTTTGTTTACCATCATCATCATGTTTTCCTTGAAGGGCGAATTGATTGTGGAAATCCCAATGGATGTATTGATCATTGCCGTTCCCCTACTTGTGTATTTTGCACTAATGTTCATCATAGGATTTTTTACAACCAAAGCCATGGGTGCGGAATATGACAAAACGGCTTCGGTGGCATTCACTGCTGCTGGAAACAACTTTGAGTTGGCCATTGCCGTTGCTATTGCCGTATTTGGATTGAATTCAGGGCAAGCCTTTGCAGGGGTTATTGGGCCATTGGTAGAAGTTCCCGCTCTGATTCTATTGGTCAAAGTTTCATTTTGGCTTCGGAAAAAATATTTCACTCCAAAAAAAGTAGAAGCTCAAGGATAAAACTTCATTTTAAAAAATCGTAGAGTTTAGTAACTTCAACCGCACAAAAATTTTAAACAAACTAAAATTATCATGGTTAAGGGAATTACTATTCTTGGACTTTTAGCACTTTTTCTATCCTGCAAATCTGACAAGGACATTTCTGATCACGAACTGGGATTGGTGTATAATGTTTTACGAGATCTCGATATCGAAAATTATGAGATTTATTCCATGAATCTTGATGGGTCAAACCAAAGAAACATTACCGACCTTTATAATGTAGAATGGACATATTACACTTATGAAAACACCTTGTATTTTGTTTCCGACAGGGATGCATGCAAGCGATGTTTTTACTTATATAAAAGTGATTTTAATGGTGAAAATGTTCAAAAGATTTTTGATCTGCAACTTGCCGATAGCTGGATGAGCAGTAGAAATGATGGAAAGGAACTTATTGTAAAACCAAAACTGTTCAATGAATCCACTTTTTATATCTTGGATAATAACGGCAATATTATACACAGATTGGATACTGGACTTCCGTTTGCGGCAGATCCTTTATTTGTGAACGATGGAAAGCAAGTGGTTTTTAGAGGTGGAAAAACCGTCAATAAAAATATGGATGGTTTCAATGAAGAATTATACATCATCGATGTTGATGGGAAAAACCTAAAACAACTTACCCAATATCCCGAAGAAGAGACCCAAGCCTCTAAATACGGTTATAAGGCAGGGGCACCCAGATTGCACCCCACAGAAAACTATGTAACCTATCAAAGCATTCAAAATGGAAAATACAGTTTGTATGCTGTTAGTCTGGATGGAAGCAAACATTGGAAATTGACCGACAATACCCAAAATGAAGGTTGGCACGATTGGAGCCCTGACGGCAAATGGCTGGCCATTGAACTGTTCGATAATGAGCAATCGCAATTTCATATCGGGTTAATGAACTGGGAAACCAAAGAACTGAAAATTTTAACCGACGATACTTTCAAATACCAACAAGCTCCCAATTTTATTTACAAAACAAAAAAGTAATCTATTTCTTACTTTTTTATTACGGTAAATTGCATTTCATCGATAAAATCGATATTTTCATGGATAAACGTAGGGTTTTTTGAACCTTAGTTGTTCAATAAACATAAAATCAGAGCAGGGATACCTATGCCCTGTTCATACTAAAACCCCATACGATGAGAACAAAAATTTTTTATGGAATTTTAATGGCCTTTGGTGTTGTAGTGACGAGCTGTTCCGATGATAAAGGAACAGGTAGCTCTGAAGGAATGGGAACCCTGTCGGTTCGAATGACCGATAAACCCTATCCATACGACTTGATGGCCGAAGCCAATGTTACCGTTTTTAAAATTGAGGCACGTCAGGTTCAAGATGAGGATTCTGATGATAGCAGCTCCCCATACATCACGCTTATGGAAGAGGAAATTGAAATGAACCTCTTGGAATTGACCAATGGTGTAACCGAACAATTGGCCAATGTTGAGGTTCCTGCCGGTACTTATGACCTTATCCGTGTCTATGTAAAAGGTGTGAATGTAGTTTTAACGGACGAAACTGTTTTTGACCTTAAAGTACCTAGTGGAAGCTCAAGCGGAATCAAGGTGTTCGTTGAGCCAGGCATAACAGTTACAAGTGGACTATCCACAGACCTTTTGTTGGATTTTGATGTAAGCAGTTCTTTTGTGGCCAAAGGCACTTTTAACTCTCCTTCAGGTATCAACGGTTTTAACTTTAAGCCTGTAATCAAGGCAACCAATGCTTCCACTGCTGGAACATTGGCAGGAAATGTTTCCACTTTAATGGAAGAAGTATCCACACCGTTGGAAGGGACTTTGATTTCAGTTTTCGCAGCCGACACCTTGAACACTACTTCTTTCACAGATGTTGATGGCAACTATGCCATTATGGGCTTGGAAGCTGGCATGTATGAAGTTTTGGCCGAGATTGATGGTTATATCTCCAGTGACACTTTGGATGTTCAGATTGATGTGGCCAATATCACCACGCAAGACTTTGTGTTGGAAGCCGCTCCTGTTGAGGAAACTACGATGGAAACAGGCAATTAAGCCTTTCGTATTCATTTACTATATGTAAAAAGCAGGGTGTTTGCCCTGCTTTTTTTATGCGTAAAATTTTGATTATTAATTGAAATACTGCTCCACAAATTGGGTCAGTTCACCAGCATGAAGGTTTTTGGCCAACACGTTACCATTTGCATCCAAAAGAAAATTGGCAGGAATGGTACGTATGCGGAGGGCATCCATACATGGGTTCTGATCCCCAGTTAAGTGGGATGCATGCAACCAACGTTGGGCGCCATCCTTCTCTATTGCGTTATTCCATGCTTTATCACTACTTTCCAAGCCATAGGCCATGATTTGAAAGCCCTTATTATGATATTTCTCCCAAAGGGGCACCAATACATTTCTGTTTTCCACCCTACATGGAGCACACCAAGAGGCCCAGACATCCAATAGTACCAGTTTATTTTCAGTTAACAAATCCTTTAACGACAATTGACCACCATTTTGCATCGGGAAGAGTAATTCAGGTACTTTATCCCCTATCAGAATAGGTAGTTTGCTCTTGTCCGCCATCGATGTCAATTCCTTAACCCATTCATTATCCGAATTCGATGTGTTCCATTTTTCGGACATTTCAGATACAAATTCAGGGATGCGTTCATAATCCCCTGAAACGTTTACCCATCGAAAAGCCATCAAAGATGGCAACACATCATCCGTGGTATTTGCGAATTCCATGATTTTGGATTGATATTCATGAACCGCTTTCTCACGCTCCAATAAATTTTCATCTCCGGAAAGGGTTTTCAACTGCTTTTGCAATTGGGAGTAACCTTCCGAACGAATATCCCTCAGTTGCATTAATGCCTTGTTCGGTTCAGATGGATTTTCAAAACCGAAACTGCCTTGGAATTTTGATGCATCAGCATTAAAAACAATGGTAGTTCCTGGCACATAAATTAAGGGAACATAGTTGTCCGTTTCAGGATTTTCATTTGATAATTTATTGGGATATTTTTCTCCTTGTTTTTGAATGACCAACTGCAATAATGTCGGTTCCTTATAAGGTAGAGCGCTTTCAAATTGAAAATTTCCATTCGCATCCACTTCTGTAGAATCCAATATTTGCCCCACAAAGCTTTGTCCAATATCAGAAAGTTTTTGAGGTCGTACCACATAGATCATCGGTTTCCTCCCACCTTCTTCATCCATTTGCACATTACCCGATAACCAGGGAGCTTCATTGCAGGATTGCAGCATTGCCATAAAAATTAGGAAACCTTTCAAAAGTATCTTCATAAACACAAATTTACTCATTATGAACCTGTTCGAAAAGCATCAAAATCGAAACAATCCATACCTCTTCGTTATTTGGATTCAAAAATTGCGACCAATCCAAACAAAAACCATAACCATCAATTATGAAAACAAAATCCATATTCCATTTTATCTTAAGATTGATTCCTGCCATTATTTTATTGCAAACCCTTTTTTATAAGTTTAGCGCTGCCCCTGAATCCGTTTATATTTTTGAGACTTTGGGTCTGGAACCATATGGAAGAATTGGATTGGGTGTCGCAGAATTGATTATTGCGATTCTAATTCTAGTTCCTAAAACGACCTGGTTGGGTGCTTTGATGGGAATTGGAATTATGGGCGGAGCCGTAGCTTCCCATCTTTTTAAATTAGGTATTGTGGTGCAAAATGATGGAGGCACTTTGTTCATATTGGCTGTTGTCACGTTACTGTCTTGTATAGCATTGGTCTGGTTGAACAAAAGCAAAATTCCCTTTTAAAACTATTTCACGGACTCAATCATTAAAAGTGCGGTTTGACTTATTTTTGTTTCAAACCACGTTCGCACATGATTGCAGAAATCCTTACCAAAATCTTGTTCCTTATTGCAGTAATAGACCCTTTGGGTTCCGTTCCTGTATATTTGGAAGCCACCAAACAACTTAATGAGAGGCATAAGAAAAAAGTAGCCATAAGGGCTTCTTTGGTTGCATTTGCCATTTTACTCTTCTTTATATTGGTAGGTCAAGTAATTTTGGAAGGTATGGATGTGACTTTGGATGCCTTTCAGATTTCAGGAGGGGTTATCCTGTTCTTATTTGCTTTGACCATGATTTTTGGCGAGGGCAAACCCGAGTCCGAAAAACATTCCATTACAGATTACAAACACGTTACCATATTTCCCGTTGCAATTCCTTCCATTGCATCCCCTGGGGCCATTATGGCAGTGGTGCTTTTAACGGACAACCATATTTATTCTTTGGAGCAGCAAGCCGTAACCACTGTTCTCGTATTGGTGGTGGTTCTTATTACCATGTCAATCCTGCTTGCAGCCAACCTGGTTCAAAAGCGGGTCGGGGAATATGGAATTACCGTAATCAGTAAGGTTATGGGTTTGATTTTGGCCGCTTATGCAGTTCAAAGTATTTTGAGTGGGCTTAAGGACTTTTTCGTCATATTGAAATAAATCCAACCTAACTATTAAGGATAAAATGCACAAAAAGAGCGTTTAACGGTGTTTTTAACTCCACTCATGTGTTAATTGTCGAAAAAATATTCGATAAACTGCACTTTTTACTCGTTAAAATCAAAAACCTATGAAAAATTCATAAGTAACCTGGATAAAACTTTTTGATCTTTGACATGTATTAACCCCCAAATCTATACATCATGAAAAGTTCAATTGTTTACAGCTTACTTTTTTCAGGAATGCTAATGGCCTCTCAAACTGTTTTGGGGCAAATGGCGAAAGAATTGATAGACCCTACCATAAGTGGCAACATTTCCACTACTGAAGGTTATGTGCCTTCCATGTCGGTAACCAAAGATGGAAAAACAGCCTACTTCAGCAAAGGGACCATGCAGAAACCTTTAACCGGTGTGTTCTCCAAAAAGGAAATGGTTTACGAAATCTACCGAGTGGAAAATATCAACGGAGAATGGAAAAATGAAACCAAATTGGCTGTTTGCCCTGCACATTATTCTGCTAAACACCCTACTATTTCTGGGGATGGGACTAGATTGTTCTTTGCTTCCAACATGAAAGGAAGCTATGGAAAATACGATATTTATGTAGCCGACATTGAAGCTGATGGCTCAGTAGGCGTATCCAAAAACTTGGGTCCAAAAGTAAACACCAAAGAAGATGAACTTTATCCTAATATATACAATGAAACCTTGTTGTTCTTTGCCTCCGAAGGTAGGGATGGTTTCGGTGGATTGGACCTATACGCCACCCAAGTAGTTAAAAATACGCTTACGCCTTCCGTAAACTTGGGCAACCACATTAACAGTAGCAGCAATGAGTATGCTATTCAGTTGAGCCCTGAGAAAAAGATGGGTTTCATAGTGAGCAACAGAGGTTTTAACAATACCATATCACAATATACTGTGGCCTACGGACGTTCAAAGAATCAGGACGATTACAACAATATTGCCGAAAGAGATACGGAACTGGAATTAGGAATTGCAGATACCTCTTTTGAAGAGCAACAGTAAATACGAACTATAATCGGTCAACTACCTGAATTGTCATCAATTTGTTTCATAGCCGAATTTTCGAAACACTAATGACCATGATAAGAAAGACAGGGGGAACTGACAGTCTATCATAGAAAGCGGGTTGTATTATTTCAATCTGACCGATTTACCAAGAATAGGATGCTGATGGGACGGCATCCTATTTTTTTTGTTTAATAATTTGAAAAACAATTATTTACCGACAGTATCTTCTCCTCTTCTCTTTTCTCGGGATTTTCTTAAATGTGCATTTGAACGAAAATCACTACAAAAACTTCACTCGATTGGGAAAAAATTCTAATTTGACTCTTGAAATAATACAATCCCAAATCTATTAGTTATGAAACAAACCTACATTTCCCAGAAAAAAAGCGTCCCGATACCTAGTTAGACGCATCCTTACATTCGAGGAGACACACCTCAACTAAACAACAATTTTGTGCTTAATCCCAATTTGGGATTATACCCAGCTTGAAACTATTTCAGTTGGAATTCAACACCTATGGTTTTGCCCCATCAAAATCCGTTGAATTTCATTAAAAAATTGGTTTCCTGACTGGGATTAGGGTTCCCATACCCTGTTTTAACCTACTTATAATTGAAATAAAAACTAGTCATCCCCCAAATCTTTCTTATCATGGATACTAACATTTTAAAAATTGCCATCATCGACAACGATGAGGCATTGAACCCAATCTACCGTCAATATTTTGACGGCGAAGAAAACTACGAACTCCACGGAATATACAAATCCGTGCATGCTCTCTTATCCGATTTTGGTCGCTCCTACCCCGACATTATTCTTTGTGAATCCGTACTCAATGGCTTTTCAGGAATTGATGGGTTGGAGTATTTCCACAAAAAGAATCCAAACCTTAAGGTCTTGATGATGAGCCAGAAAAACGATTTCAAACTGATCAAAGAAGCCTTTAAAAAAGGTGCGAGTGGTTTTCTGCTCAAACCTTTGACCAAGGAACGGTTGTTTCAATCCATTGAGGAAGTGAACCAACATGGAGTCGCCTTGGAGTTGGATGTGGCCAAAAAAATCATCAGTTCGTTCCAGACCAAAACCTTTGACTCTTTTTCGAGAAAAGAGAATGAAATCATTGAATTGTTGACCCAAGGCTTTACCTATAAAATGATCGCGGATAAACTTTGTGTAACGCCCAGTGCAGTGAATTTTCACATTCAGAACATCTATGTAAAACTCAATGTGAATTCAAAAGCCGAAGCACTTCAGAAATTAAAGGAAATGGAATTGAGACAACTCAATGCCGCTTAAAAATAATTGGACTAAAAATAAAAAGCCCCGACTTTATGTCAGGGCTTTTTTGTTGTTGATTATAATTGGAATAACAATTATTTCACTTCTTCGAAGTCAACATCCTCTACGTTGTCTCCTTCTGCAGCACCAGCTCCAGCAGACCCTTCTGCACCAGCGGCAGTATCAGCACCATTGGATTGGGCCTCTGCTTGGGCTTTGTACATTTCCTCTGAAGCTACTTTCCAAGCTTCGTTGATTTTTTCCAAAGCAGGCTCAATTACTGCAAGGTCCTTGCTTTCAAAAGCTGTTTTCAATTCTGCCAAAGCATCCTCGATTGGTTTTTTCTTGTCAGCGGACAATTTATCACCAAACTCCTTCAACTGCTTTTCAGTTTGGAAGATCATCGCATCAGCTTCGTTCAGCTTATCGGCAGTTTCCTTCGCTTTTTTATCAGATTCAGCGTTGGCTTCTGCCTCAGCTTTCATCTTTTTGATTTCCTCCTCGGTCAATCCAGAAGAAGCTTCGATACGGATATCTTGGGATTTTCCAGTGGCTTTGTCCGTTGCGGAAACCTTAATGATACCGTTGGCATCAATATCGAAGGTCACTTCAATTTGAGGTGTACCTCTTGGTGCTGGTGGAATACCATCCAAGTGGAACCTACCAATAGTTTTATTGTCTGTTGCCATTGGGCGCTCTCCTTGCAACACGTGGATTTCAACAGATGGTTGATTATCCGCAGCCGTAGAGAACACCTGCGACTTCTTGGTCGGAATGGTCGTGTTCGACTCAATCAATTTGGTCAAAACACCTCCCATGGTCTCGATACCCAAAGAAAGAGGGGTAACATCCAACAAAAGCACGTCTTTTACGTCTCCTGTCAATACACCACCTTGAATTGCAGCACCTACGGCCACAACCTCATCTGGGTTTACTCCTTTAGATGGTTTTTTACCGAAGAATTTCTCAACGGCTTCCTGTACCGCAGGGATACGGGTAGAACCACCTACCAAGATGATCTCGTCAATATCGCTTTTTGAAAGACCAGCAGATTTCAATGCTGACTCACAAGGAGCAATAGTTCTTTTTACCAAATCCTCGATCAATTGCTCAAATTTGGATCTAGACAATGATCTTACCAAGTGTTTGGGTCCGGAAGCGGTAGCCGTAACATATGGCAAGTTGATTTCAGTTTGGGTAGAAGAAGAAAGCTCAATTTTGGCTTTTTCAGCAGCTTCTCTCAAACGTTGAAGTGCCATAGGATCTTTTCTAAGATCCATGTCTTCCTCTTTTTGGAACTCTTCAGCCAACCAATCAATGATTTTTTGGTCAACATCGTCACCACCCAAGTGGGTATCCCCATCCGTGGCCAATACTTCGAATACACCATCACCCAATTCCAAAATGGAGACATCGTGCGTACCACCACCAAAATCGAACACTACGATTTTTTGGTCCGTATGTTTTTTGTCCAAACCGTAGGCCAAAGAGGCAGCGGTTGGCTCGTTGATAATTCTTTCTACAGTAAGTCCGGCGATTTCACCAGCTTCTTTGGTAGCCTGTCTTTGTGAATCGTTAAAGTAAGCAGGAACCGTAATTACAGCTCTTGTTACATCCTGACCTAAATAGTCTTCTGCAGTTTTCTTCATTTTTTGAAGAATCATTGCAGAAAGTTCCTGTGGAGTGTACAAACGACCATCAATGTCTACTCGTGGCGTATCGTTATCCCCTTTAACCACTTTATAAGGTACCCTTTCGGCCTCCCTGCTGGATTCTGAGTATTTGTTACCCATGAATCTTTTAATGGAGTAAATAGTTTTGTGAGGGTTGGTTACTGCCTGTCTTTTTGCAGGGTCACCGACCTTAATCTCCCCGCCTTCCACAAATGCAATCATGGACGGAGTGGTTCGTTTACCTTCGGCATTTGGAATTACCACAGGTTCGTTACCTTCCATTACAGAGACACAGGAGTTGGTCGTACCCAAGTCAATACCTATAATCTTGCTCATTGTATCTAAAGTTATATCTGTTTAAAAATCTATTTCGTTTACGGTCTATGAAATGTCAATGATTATGCCATCCGTTAGAATATGACAAGGTGTCAGTGTGTTGGTTTTATTTTAAAATAACCCCCCTTAAAGTGTTGATGGTCAATAAAGCTTCAAAATAACCACACAGTATTTCTCAAATTCTCAATAAAGTAATTCAGCAGGTCGTTATATTTGGAATTAGAATTACGTACCATGGAATGTATCAGTGTTTTTGATATGCTTAAAATTGGAGTTGGTCCTTCCAGCTCCCACACTTTGGGTCCCTGGCGGGCGGCCGAACGCTGGATTACCGAGCTGAAAGAACAAAGTGTTTTTGAGGATGTTCAATCCATTTCCGTTTCTCTTTATGGTTCGCTTTCATTAACAGGAAAAGGACACGCTACCGATGTTGCTGTAGTTATGGGATTGATGGGCACCGACCCAGAAACCGTTGCCATCGATAGCATCGACTCAAGTATTGACCAATTAAAAAGCTATAAAGTCTTAAATTTTGGAGGAGACAAAAACATTCCGTTTTCCTTCGAATCAGATATTACCTTTAAAAAAGAGTTTTTGCCTTTCCATGCCAACGGAATCCAATTTAAAGCAAAATTGGAAAATGGAAAAACGACCTCAGAAACCTATTATTCCATTGGGGGTGGTTTTGTGGTAAAAGAGGAACGACTTCATGCGAAGGAAAACAAGGAAACGTTCAAAACCTTTCCCCATCCGGTAAAAACTGGGGATGAACTGTTGCTGCATTGCAACTCCCACAACAAAACCATTTCCCAAATTGTAATGGAAAATGAGCTTTCGTTACGTACGGAAGCTGAAATAGATGCAGGAATTGCCCGAATTTGGAACACTATGCTCGAGTGTATGTACCTTGGTTGTCATACCGAAGGGAAGCTGCCCGGTGGTCTGAATGTAAAACGTCGTGCTTTTGAAATGCACCAAAAATTAAAAGGAGAAGCCCCCTACTCCAATCCGCAAGAATGGTTGGAAAGTATTCGTGATACCGAAGTTAGATTTAGACAGATCATTAAATGGGTCAGCTGTTTCGCCCTTAGCGTTAATGAAGTAAATGCTTCTTTGGGAAGAGTGGTCACAGCTCCCACGAATGGAAGTGCAGGGGTAATTCCCGCCGTTTTAATGTATTATATGGTCATCGAAAACCATGATGCGAATTTTGATGATGTGAAACAATTTTTGTTGGTGGCCAGTGAAGTGGGAAGTATCTTCAAAAAAGGCGCCACAATTTCAGCCGCCATGGGTGGTTGTCAGGCTGAAATTGGAGTTTCTTCGGCCATGGCCGCAGCAGGACTTACCGAATTGATGGGAGGTTCCCCAGAACAAGTGCTTATTGCTGCAGAAATTGCCATGGAACATCATTTAGGACTAACTTGTGACCCCATTGGTGGTCTGGTACAGGTTCCCTGCATAGAACGCAATGCCATGGGAGCCATCAAGGCCATCAATGCAGCAGAGTTGGCCTTGGATACCGACCCAAAAGAATGCAAAGTACCATTGGATAAAGTGGTCAACACCATGTGGGAAACCGCAAAAGACATGAATTCCAAGTACAAGGAAACTTCAGAGGGTGGTTTGGCCGTAGGCGTATTTTTGAGTGATTGTTAATTAAACCAACATACTAAGCCATGAAGCATATTTGTATCACATTGGGATGCTTTCTCCTTTTATCATTCAACCTACAATCACAAGATATAAAGCCAGAAAACGTAAAAAATGATATGAGAAGAGTGGCGGATTGGCAAATTCAACACTATCGCGATGCTTTTACGTACGACACACCTCATCATCCACTTGATTGGACCAATGGGGCACTTTATGTGGGCATGTCCAAATGGGCCGCAATGGCAGATTCTGATAAATATTATACATGGCTAAAAACCATTGGAGAACTGAGCAAATGGAAACTACACGACCGTAAGTATCATGCAGATGATCATACCGTTGGTCAATTTTACCTCGACCTCTATAAAAAATACGGGGACAGCAACATGTTGACCCCTACCCAAGAGCAGTTCGACTTTATCCTTTACCACCCTGCCAAAACTTCCTTGAAATGGCAAAGTCCTTACCACCAATCACGTTGGAACTGGTGCGATGCCCTGTTTATGTCACCTCCAGTTTGGGCAAAACTGTACCATATTACAAGAGAGAAGAAATATCTCGATTTTATGATGGCTGAATTCAAGGCCACCACCGATTTCCTTTTTGACCCTGAGGAAAGTTTATATTATCGGGATGAAAGCTATATGGGGCAATTGGACCACGGTACCAAAATCTTTTGGTCAAGAGGCAATGGTTGGGTCTTTGCTGGATTGGTCAACATCATGAACGAATTGGAACCCCGTAGTGCCGAATACGAATATTTTAAAGGCATTTTTGAGCAAATGGCAGCCAAACTATTGCAAATTCAAACGCTAGAAGGACATTGGGCCATGAGTCTACTTGGACAGGAATTTTATCCAACGCCTGAAACCAGTGGCACCTCCTTTTATGTTTATGGTCTGGCTTGGGGCATTAACCAAGGTATCTTAAACAAAAAGACCTACGGCCCTGCTGTTGAAAAAGCATGGAAGGCATTGGTAAGTTACATTACCCCAGATGGTATGCTGGGCTATGTGCAACCTATTGGAGCTGCTCCCGGTAAATCATGGCCCGATAAAACAGAAGTGTATGGCACTGGAGCTTTCCTAAGTGCTGGAACCGAAGTTTATAAATTGTACGGCGGCAAATAAGTTAGTCTTCAATACATCCTGCCTTCCCACGGGTATCTATTAAATAGATAATCTTCCATTCACCATCAAAATTTACGAGTTGAAATGAGTTGATACCGCAATGACTGAATTCATCGTTCAACCAAAACTCATAACCCACCCATGCATTGGCCATGGTTCTATCCACTTGAATGGAAAAAGATGTAAGTCGTTCCTCAAACTTTGTGGTTTTTGGAATGCCGACAATGGATTTTAAAAAACCTGAAAATTCCTCGTTTCTGAATCTGGTTTTGCCCTCAGTATCCCTGCCAGTAGTTTGCAGTACAACATGATCTGCCACTGTTGCTTTGATCAATAAGGAATCTTGTTTATGAAATCCATCGAAAAAAGCTTCGATTACTTTTTTAACCGCTTCCTTTTCTTCTTCAACGGATGGATTAGGACCTTGTGCTTGCGCGTGGGCAGCTAGTACAATAATAAACAAGCAGCTTAACAATTTTCTCATGGTATTCCTCTTTTGATTGAAGCCCAATTTAAACAAATCTGCTTACTTTTAGCCAGCAAATATTTTTACAATGTCAACAGCTAAAAAAGAATATAAAAGGGTAACGGTAAAATCCTTGGTGGAAATGAAGCAAACTGGAGAGAAAATCAGTATGCTTACCGCTTACGATTATTCCATGGCAAAGATTGTGGATGCAGCTAATGTAGATGCCATTTTGGTGGGGGATTCGGCCAGTAATGTGATGGCTGGTCATGAAACGACCCTCCCGATTACCCTTGATCAAATGATCTACCATGCCTCCTCTGTGGTAAGGGCAGCTAAACGTGCTTTGGTGGTGGTCGATATTCCTTTTGGAAGCTATCAAGGAGATTCCAAAGAAGCGCTCCGCTCTGCGATTCGAATCATGAAAGAAAGTGGCGCACATGCCGTTAAAGTTGAAGGTGGAGAGGAAATCAAGATTTCCATTGCTAGAATTTTGGAAGCTGGAATTCCTGTGATGGGACACTTGGGCCTTACCCCGCAATCCATTTATAAATTTGGAACCTATACCGTTCGCGCTAAGGAGGAAGAAGAAGCCGATAAACTTAAATCAGATGCCAAATTGTTGGAAGAACTGGGCTGCTTTGCCCTTGTTTTGGAAAAAATTCCAGCTAAGTTGGCTAAGGAAGTGGCTGAAAGTGTTTCCATTCCCGTTATCGGTATTGGTGCAGGTGGCGGTGTTGATGGCCAAGTTTTGGTGGTACACGATATGTTGGGCATGACCCATGAGTTTCATCCAAGGTTCTTGAGGAGATACCTAAGTTTGTACGATGAAATGAGCAATGCTATTTCGCAATATGTGGATGATGTTAAAAGCAGTGATTTTCCAAACGAAGATGAATCTTACTAATTAACAATAAGCAATTGTCAATTACCAATTCCAACCATTCTACTCCTAACAATCTTCAAGTTTTGTTTGAGGACAATCATCTTATTGTGATCAATAAACGAGTGGGTGATATTGTTCAGGGGGATAAAACAGGTGATGACCCTTTAAGCGAAGTGGTCAAGCAATACATCAAGGAGAAATACAACAAACCTGGCAATGTGTATTTGGGCGTTGTGCACCGATTGGACCGTCCTACTTCGGGGATTGTCCTGTTTGCCAAGACTTCAAAAGCATTACCTCGTCTCAATAACATGTTTGCGCAGGGTGATACAAAAAAGGTGTACTGGGCCGTTGTAAAAAATGCCCCTGAGGCCGAAAGCGGCACCTTGAATCATTGGTTGGTTCGGAATCCAAAACAAAACAAATCCTACGCCCATATCAAGGAGGTTCCCAATAGCAAAAAGGCGGTATTGGATTACCGAATCATTAAAAAGCTGGACAATTTTTATCTGCTGGAAATCGACCTAAAAACGGGTAGACATCATCAAATTCGTGCCCAACTGGCCGCCATGGGATGTCACATTAAAGGGGATTTAAAATATGGTGCTGATCGCAGCAACAAAGATGGCGGAATTCATTTGCATGCCAGAAGTTTGGAAATTGAACATCCAGTAAAAAAGGAAACCATACGTATTGAGGCCCCTACTCCAAATGATCCCATTTGGAACGCTTGCACTAACGGGTAAGTGCCAACGCTTTCTCTCGAATAATTTGTCCCACTGGCTTGTTTTCCAAATGACTTTCCAACCACGAAAGAATATCCAAGTACAGGAACGCACGTTTTTCATAGGGATGGTTTTCGTACTTCTTCAGCTCATTGTACAATTTCTGAAATTCATTCCTAAGGTCTGTCGGATAAATATCCCCGAGATTCCTTAAAAACTTGATCATTTCCTTTTGCACCTCATGTAAGTCATTCATTTTCAGCAAGAACTTATAGGTACTTTTAAGCTGCACTTCCAAATGATAATCCATTCCAGCTTCGTAATGCGCCACCAAACTCAACACCCGTGCAAAGCACATTAAGTCCTCGCGCATTTTTAAATTTTTGTTGGAAATAATTTTTTTGAGATAGAAAATACAGTTCTTATTGTCGCCATTTCCAAAGTACAAACAAGCAATTTTATAGTACAACAACATTACATGGTGCTCATCTATGCGTTGTTTGTGCTTTTTGATGCCGTACTCGATAATGTTCACCAAATAAATGCCCTTATCGAAGGTGCCTTCCAAAAAGTGAAGGTTCAATCTATTGGTGTTGATGTATAAAAACGCCAAGGAGGAGATATTATCGTTTTTTGGGAACTCATCACTTTCCACCACAGCTTCCATGCGTTCCAAAGTATCCCTAAACTGAGAGGCATATTTTACAAAAAACAAAGACTCCAACAGATAATGGTTTCCTTTTAGGAAAAACACTGGATTAAGGGGTATCATCGCCTCATGCTCATAGAACAGATCCACCCATTTACTGGCATATCGATAGGCTGACAAAAAGTCCTGAATCAACAAACTGTACCACAAATAGGCTTTGTACAACCACAATTTTTCACGGAAACCCAGTTTATCAATATCATAATCGGGCAAATGTTTTTCAAAATAGGTTTTCACTGTATCCAAATCCTCATCACTACGCGCATAACCCACTTTTAGCATCATACTGTACAATTGCAGGGACAGATTGGATAACTTGCTTGTCATCACATTTTGAGCCGATAATTCCTTGGCCTGCACCGCCAATTCATCCGCACGGTCAGGAATACTTCGAGTAATGTACTGGGTTTCGATAACCTTTTCCAATTCCACAATTTCGTACGCTACGTTCTTTTCTTCGTTTTCGATAGCATAACTTTTGGCCTTGTCCAAAATCTTCAAGCTTTGCTTGTACAGTCCTTTTTGATAAAGAATAGTGGCAAAATCGAGTTGTTCCCGAATCTGAATCCGAACATTTTGGTTCACTGGATTCAAACGAAGGCTTACCAAAATCTGCTTGTACAAATGCGCTTTTAGGTTAGACAATTGTGCCTTTTTCACGATGCCACTTTCCAGAATTTGGCGCTCATCATAATGCTTCATTTTGTCCAACAAATTGAACAACGCCAAAAATTTTGCGTCCGTGTTTACCCCCAATCGGCCAACATAGAGCTTAAATTGTCGTTTTTCAGATTTGGAAAGCGATTTTATCAAAACAAACAACGAATCCTTTTGGGTATTTGTCATCGTAAAATATATTATTTAAAATGCTGTTTTTCAAGTTTTTATTTTAGACCAACAGCGATTTAACGTTGTAACGAATTTCTGTTTACCTTTATATTTCCACCCCACTTTGCTATTTTCGTAAGTCATAGAACAAACAGGTAAATATAATGGGTAAAGATAAGGTACAAATTTTTGACACAACGCTAAGAGATGGAGAACAAGTGCCAGGTTGTAAACTGGACACAGAACAGAAATTGGTCATCGCCAATCGACTGGATGAACTTGGTGTTGATGTTATCGAAGCAGGGTTTCCTATTTCGAGCCCAGGAGACTTTAAATCGGTCCATGAAATTGCCAAATTGGTCAAAAATGCAACTGTCTGTGGATTGACAAGAGCAGTTAAAAAAGATATTGAAGTTGCAGCAGAAGCCATCAAAATTGCAAAAAAACCAAGAATTCATACAGGGATTGGAACTTCGGAGTCGCACATCAAATATAAATTCAACTCCACCCAAGATAAAATTATTGAGCGCGCCGTTGAGGCCGTTTCCTATGCGAAAAGTTTTGTGGAGGATGTAGAATTCTACGCTGAAGATGCTGGAAGAACAGATAATGAATTTTTGGCAAGGGTATGCGAAGCTGTGATAGCCGCTGGGGCAACGGTTTTGAACATTCCAGATACCACAGGCTATTGCTTGCCCGAAGAGTATGGTGCCAAAATGAAGTACCTAAAGGAAAACGTGAAGGGTATTGACAAAGCGATTCTTTCTTGCCACTGCCATAACGACCTTGGATTGGCGACTGCCAATTCCATTGCAGGTGTTATCAACGGTGCCCGTCAAATCGAATGTACCATTAATGGTATTGGTGAACGTGCAGGAAATACGGCTTTGGAAGAAGTGGTGATGATATTGAGACAACACCCTTACTTGAATTTGGATACGAACATCAACAGTCAATTGTTGTGGGATACAAGCCAGATGGTTTCCCAAAAAATGGGAATGCCCGTGCAACCCAACAAGGCCATCGTTGGTTCCAACGCCTTCGCCCACAGTTCCGGAATCCACCAAGATGGGGTGATCAAACAACGTGAAACCTATGAAATCATCGACCCTAAAGATGTTGGGGTCAGTGAGTCTTCGATTGTATTGACCGCAAGAAGTGGTCGTGCCGCTTTGGCGTATCGTGCCAAAAAAGTGGGTTACGAGCTTACAAAGGTTCAATTGGATGCTGTTTACGAGAACTTTTTGAAGTATGCTGACCGCAAAAAAGAAATTGTGGATGAGGATATCCATGAAATTGTGGAGACCAGCAACATCAACATGAAAGATTTGGCTTAACCTTTTTTTCTTATGAATCTAAACATTGCATTGCTTGGCGGAGATGGCATTGGACCGGAGGTGTTGAACCAAGCAGTTAAATGTTTAAAGGCCGTAGAAGAAACCTTCAATCACAGTTTTGTATTTAAACCTGCCGATGTTGGGGCCATTGCCATTGATAAAACAGGTACGCCGCTTCCAGCAGGAACTTTACGTTTGTGCAAAGAGGCAGATGCTATATTGTTTGGTGCCATAGGAGACCCAAAATATGATAATGATACCGATTCCAAGGTAAGACCTGAGCAAGGATTGTTGCAATTGCGAAAAGAATTAGATCTTTATACCAATATTCGACCTGTATTCTCCCATCCTACCCTTATTAAAAACTCTCCCTTGAAAAAGGAGATCGTACGAGGCACCGATTTTGTGATCTATCGCGAACTTACCAGTGGTATCTACTTTGGGGAAAAAAAACTAAATGCAGAGGGCACTGTGGCCTCTGACCTTTGTGAATATACTGAAACAGAGATAAGCCGTGTGGCCCATTTGGCCTTCAAAGCGGCAAAGGCCCGAAAAAAGAAACTTACCTTGGTGGATCAGTCCAATGTTTTGGAATCATCCCGACTTTGGCGAAAAGTGGTTACGCGAATAAGCACTAGCTATCCCGAAGTGAGTTTTGATTGCCTTTATGCAGATAATGCGGCCATGCAGATCATACTTACCCCTTCACTTTTTGATGTGATCCTTACCGGCAATATGTTCGGCGACATCCTTTCCGATGAAGGAAGCGTGATCAGTGGTTCCATAGGATTATTACCATCAGCTTGCGTTGGTGATGAAAATGCGCTTTTCGAGCCTATTCACGGCTCTTATCCCCAGGCAAAAGGAAAAAATATCGCCAATCCAATTGCATCTATCCTTTCCGCAGCAATGCTTTTGGAACATTTTGGTTTGAATGAGGAAGCCTACGCGGTGAAAATGGCCGTGGGTAAATCCTTAAGAAAAAAGATGGTAACGCCAGATTTAAGAAGAGGCAGTAAATATGGCACCAATGAAGTAGGTGATTTTATAGCCCACAATATTGTGGATATTGAGGATGACTTCAATACCAACGATGAAAACATCGACCTAGGTAGATCTACAATTATCTAGATACCACTTCTTGATCAATTTCCTGACCAGTCAATTCCTGGATGGTCTGATTGAATTTTACTTTGAATTCTTCAAATTTTTCACCGGTAGCAGGGCCATTGAATCCTGTATGAATTTTGCGCACCTCCCCATTTTTATCAATATAAATGGTTGTTGGGTAAGATAAAATATGATTCAACATTGGCAATTTATCATTGGCCAATTGCTTGTTGGAAGTTCCGTACTGTGCCAATAAAATGGGATAGGGCACATCTTCCCTCGCCTTAAGTCTTTCGATACCTTCAAAGGCTTTTTCCTCCGTTTTGGCATACTCAAAGGCCAATCCTACCATTTCCAAATCCAAATCTGGATGCTGTTTTAAATAATCGACATAAAATCGGGTCTCGTCCAAACAATTGGTGCACCAGGTGCCCATGATCTGCACTAAGACCACCTTGTCCTTAAATCGTGGATTCGACATGTCCATTTTTGTTCCCGAAGGGTCAGGAAAAGAAAAGTCAAATTTATCATAGCCTTCCCTTAAAAAAGTCAATTGGTCTGAATCAGGAAGTTCAAATGCTTCATTTCTAGCACCCAAAAACTCTTGCACACTATGTTTTCCTGAGTAAAACTTACCATCAAGCGTGCTATCGGTCACTTTGGCTAAAAACAAGAACACATGAGAGCCGTCAAAAGCGGAAAGTTTCATACTGTCGCCAGAAACCACACCCTCAAGATAACGATAATCCCCTGTATTGGTTCGGAAGGTTCCTTTAATATTGTTTCCGTTTTGCATCAATATTCCCTTCGCTGGATATTCCCCATTCGTATTCACATTAAAATAGGTCTCCCAAATTCCAGAAATGTCAACCTTTGCATCTTCCTTAACCACAAAACGGTCCTTAATACCAAAATTGGCCTCAAAAGGCACCCTTCGCTCCTTGCCTTCTTCAATAAATTCCCCTTTTATTTGGTCTTTGGAATAAGTGCCCGAAATATGTCCCTCAAAAATCGGCATTCGTATATCAATGGAATCGCCATTAAATGTGAACTCATCCACGACCACCTCTTCCTCGTCATTGTACATTTTCATGACATATCCTCCTTCGGCTGTTTTGGACACTTTAAACTGAAAGGGCAACTTTTGGGATTCGGAAACTTCCATTTCCCCTAACCAATCCCCTTCTGCCAATTCTTTTTGGCCCTGATTTTTACAGGAACTCAAAACAATGATCAAACAAGTGAAAGCCAACCAAATATGTTTCATGTAGCGAAAGATTTTTCCTAAAAGTAGCAAATCCGATTTAAAACTAACAAAACCATACGGTCTAAGGTTGTTTTAAACGTTGAATCTGTTCCCCTATTGTTATATATTTGTCCCCTCTAAAAATGGGGTATGAAGATTTCTTACAACTGGTTGAAGCAATTTTTGCAAATAGATTGGGACGCACAAAAAACAGGTGAACTTTTAACGGATTTAGGTCTGGAAGTTGAAGGTATCACCGATTTTGAATCGGTAAAAGGCGGTTTAAAAGGAATTGTGGTGGGCCATGTATTGACTTGTGAGCAACACCCCAATGCAGATCGTTTGAAAGTGACCACTGTTGATGTTGGACAAGAAACCCCGCTTCAAATAGTTTGTGGCGCACCCAACGTAGCAGCAGGACAAAAAGTTCCCGTAGCCACCATTGGCACCACGCTTTATACGCCCGAAGGTGAAGCTTGGGTAATCAAAAAAGGGAAAATTCGAGGAGAGGAAAGCCAAGGGATGATATGTGCAGAGGATGAAATCGGAATCGGAACCAGTCATGCTGGAATTATGGTTTTGAATGAAGAATTGGTTCCGGGAACACCGTGTGCCAAGGTTTTTGATGTTGAAAACGACCAAGTTTTTGAAATAGGATTGACCCCCAACCGTGCCGATGCCATGAGTCATTTTGGTGTGGCCCGGGATTTAAAAGCTGGTTTGGAGCAAAAAGAGATTTCCAAAGAATTGGTTACTCCTTCCACCAGTAATTTTTCCATCGATAACCGCTCCTTAAAGATAGACGTAGAAGTAAAAGATGTTGATTTAGCACCTAGATATTGTGGTGTTACCATTAGCAATCTTATAGTTCAAGATTCTCCAGATTGGTTAAAAAATAGATTAAAAGCGATTGGGCTTTCGCCGATCAACAATGTGGTGGACGTTACCAATTATGTTTTGCACGAATTGGGACAGCCCCTGCATGCTTTTGATGCCACAAAAATCAAAGGCAACAAGATAGAGGTTAAAACCTTACCGGCAGGAACCAAATTCCGCACCTTGGATGATGTGGAACGTGAACTGCATGAGGATGACCTTATGATCTGTGATGCTGAAAAACCAATGTGTATAGCTGGTGTTTTTGGTGGCATCAATAGTGGGGTTACTGAGCATACCACTTCCATATTTTTGGAAAGTGCCTATTTTGATCCCATCTCCATTCGAAAAACTGCCAAACGCCACGGTCTGAACACAGATGCTTCCTTCCGTTTTGAGCGCGGTATTGATATCGATGTGACCAAATATGCCCTTAAAAGGGCAGCCTTGCTGATCAGAGAAATCGCCGGTGGTTTTGTGACTTCGGAAATCGTGGATTTGTTCCCTGTAAAACCGAAAGAGAGACAAGTCTTTCTAACCTTCGACAAGATCAATTCCTTGATCGGACAAGAAATCCCAAGGGACACCATTAAATCCATTTTATCTTCTTTGGAAATCAAAATCAACAACGTAACTGAATCCGGTTTGGGACTTACCATTCCCCATTACCGTGTGGATGTTACCCGCGAAGTGGATGTGATCGAAGAGATTTTGAGGGTGTACGGGTACAACAATATAGACTTTAAGGAAAAATTGAACGCATCCATCGCCAAGACCTCAAGGTTTGAAAACCTGCGTGTGCAACACATAACAGGAAATACCTTGGCAGCTATGGGCTTTTTTGAAATCATGACCAATAGCTTGGTATCCTCTGATTTTAAAACCGAGGATGCTGTTGAAATGTTGAACCCCTTGAGTTCCGATCTATCGGTATTGCGAACTTCGATGTTGCAATCTGGTCTTCAAACAGTAAGCTACAACCACAACAGACAAAAAAACGACCTTAAATTGTTTGAGTTTGGTAAAACCTACCACAAAAACAATGGTGGTCAAGATGAAAAACAACATTTATCCATTTTCATTTCTGGTGATCACAACAGTGATAGCTGGACCGTGGCCTCCAGAAAAACCGACTTCTTCTTTTTAAAAGGAATCGTGGAAAATGTCTTGGAACGATTGGGCATCAATAACTATGACACCCATCCGCTTTCGGATGCTTCTTATGCTGAAGGACTTCAATGCACTTTGAACAACACACCTTTGGTTTCCTTTGGATTGGTAAGCAAAAGTGAACTGAAGAATTTCGATATCAAACAGGAAGTGTTCTTTGCAGATTTTGATTGGGATGCCATTTTAGCTGCCATCAGCACCACCAATGTCGCCTTTAAGGAAATTCCAAAGTTCCCTGAGGTAACCCGTGATTTTGCCCTGTTGTTGGATGAATCCACCACGTTCCAAAAAGTGTACGATATTGCCTGGAATACGGAGAAAAAGCTTTTGAAAAAGGTAAATCTATTCGATGTTTATACGGGTAAAAACCTTCCTGAAGGTAAAAAGTCCTATGCGGTAAGCTTTACATTGATGGACGATTCCAAAACCCTAACGGATAAGCAAATCGATAAGATAATGGGAAAACTACTAGCCCAATATCAAAACGAATTGGGAGCGGAACTTCGCTAATTACATTTGGACAGGTAAAATAACGCTGTCTATCTCGTGGATAATACCGTTATTTTTTAGGTTAAGGTCTGCAGTTGTGATTTTTGCCCTGTTCCCGATCGGATCGGTCAAAACAATATCATAACCTTCCATATGGGCAGTCAACTTTTTACCTTGAACCGTGGTAAAACTGGCTTTCCCATTTCCTCGGCACATGGCAAGCAAAATCTTGGAAGCTGTTAATTGACCTGCAACAATGTGGTAGGTCAATAGGGATTTTAAAGCGGTTTTGTCCTCGGCATTGATGAGTTCTGTGATTTTGTCACTGGAAAAACGTTCAAAAGCAGCATCAGAGGGTGCAAAAATGGTCAATGGACCAGAGTTGCTCAATAATTCCCCAAGCTCGGAAGCCTTTACCGCCTCTGCCAAAATGGAATGATGGGCAATTTCACCTGATTCAGACAACAATGCTTTATCCTTAGTGTTGGACTGTGCAAAAGTGACAATAGACGAGGTAAAAAATAGAGCAAAGAATACCTTGGTAATGAGGGAATCGGTTGGTTTCATGTAATCTTTGGGACGTGCTTTAAAGTATAATTATACGATTAACTGCCAAAATCTTCGATAAGATACATCATTTTATCAAAATCCAATACATATTTTCTTTAACAAATTTCATTTAACATATTCTTAACATTCAGCTTTTATGACTTTTGTCAGGATTGAAAAATTCATTTCCTTAAATTTGAGAGAATTACTAAGAAAAAGAAACGATGTTAGGGAAAACAAACATTGAAAATTTACTTCGAAAGGCACGAAATAAAAGAGGTAATGAATCCCAAATTTTGGCACAGGTCGAAGAAATTCTAAGACAAGACCAACTTAAGGAGGAAAGGATTTCGGAAACTCTCGGTTCAAAAAACAATGCCTACAGAAACAATTTCAATTTTGACCTTTTGGAGACTTCGAACATCTTTCATATTGACCAAATCAAACAGATCTGCATTGATTATCGGTTACGATTTTTGGACAGTTCCTACTTTAAAGGCAGTATCCCGCAAGAAGCCATTTCTAAAATCAAACATTTAGAGGCTGCGCATAATACCAGTATAACAGGATTTAAAATTATGGCCCCTTCCCGCCTATTTCGATTGGAGGACAAGGACGACCCTTTATTGTTTGCACCTATTGGCAACGATTACTTTTACCTGATCCATAAATGGGGCAACGACCTGCACCCTTTGCGCAAATTGTTTGCCTGGCCTTTTAAGAACATTGTAAATCTTGGGCTAGTAGTACTTGCCATCAGTTATTTGGTTACCTTAATGGTACCTGAGGGGCTTTTCTCCAAAAAAAGCACCACGGCAGAATTTTGGATCATCAACTTTTTTATGTTCAAATGCTTGGCATCCATAGTAATTTTCTACGGATTCGCTTTGGGCAAGAACTTTAATCCCGCTATTTGGAAAAGCAAGTATTTTAATGCTTAGGCCGTAACCGAGTACATTTTTTCACGCTGCTCCTTAATGGATTTATCGGACATATAATCGTCGAAAGTCAAGTATCTGTCAATGGCACCGTTTGGAGTCAACTCAATGATTCTATTGGCCACAGTGTTCACAAATTCATGATCGTGAGTGGTCAACAAAATGGTTCCTTTAAAGTTTTTCAAGGAGTTGTTGAAGGCTGTGATACTTTCCAAATCCAAGTGGTTAGTAGGTTCATCCAACAATAACACATTGGCCCTCAGCATCATCATACGGCTCAACATACAACGTACTTTTTCACCACCGGACAACACAGTGCTTTTCTTCAATGCCTCTTCCCCACTGAACAACATTTTACCCAAGAATCCACGGATGTACACTTCCTCTCTCTCCTCCTCGGTCTTGGCCCATTGGCGCAACCAATCCACCAAGTTAATGTCGTCCTTAAAGTATTCTGCGTTATCGGCAGGCAAGTAGGACTGACTTGTGGTTACCCCCCATTGGAAGGAACCGCTATCTGCTTTTGCTTTGCCATTTACGATATCATAAAAAGCTGTGGAAGCACGGGAGTCTTTGGACAAAATGGCCACTTTATCCCCTTTTGCCAAGTTGATGTTCACATCTTTGAACAACAAATCGCCATCTTCGGAAGTGGCGGAAAGTTTTTCCACGTT
Source organism: Allomuricauda sp. NBRC 101325 (assembly GCF_030268205.1). Taxonomy (GTDB): domain Bacteria; phylum Bacteroidota; class Bacteroidia; order Flavobacteriales; family Flavobacteriaceae; genus Flagellimonas. Next base: position 844,502 of record NZ_BSQF01000002.1, on the reverse strand, counting down.
CAAAATTTGGTCACCTGCTTCGCGGTCACGATCAAAAATGATTGCTGGATATCTTCTGCTGGATGGCTTAATGTCTTCCACCTTAAGTTTGTCCAACATTTTTTTACGCGAGGTCGCCTGCTTACTTTTTGCAACGTTGGCACTAAAACGCATAATAAACTCCTGAAGCTCCTTGGCTTTTTCCTCTGCCTTTTTGTTCTGTTGCGCTCTTTGGCGGGCAGCCAATTGACTACTCTCGTACCAGAACGTATAGTTACCCGAGAACAGGTTGATTTTACCAAAGTCGATATCCGCGATAGTGGTACAAACGGCATCCAAAAAGTGCCTATCGTGAGAAACCACGATCACCGTGTTTTCATAATTGGCCAAAAAGTTTTCCAACCAACTGATGGTTTCGTAATCCAGGTCGTTGGTAGGCTCATCCATGATCAATACATCTGGATTTCCGAACAGGGCCTGCGCCAAAAGCACACGTACCTTAAGTTTGGAATCCATATCGGCCATGTTGGTGTAATGCAAATCTTCCGTAATACCCAAGTTGGACAACATAGCTGCTGCATTGCTATCGGCATTCCAACCGTTCATTTCTTCAAAAGCAACCTGAAGCTCCCCAATTTTCTCTGCATTTTCATCGGTATAGTCCGCATAAAGGGCATCGATCTCCTTTTTGATCTTAAAAAGGGGCTTGTTACCCATTACCACAGTCTCCAAAACAGGAAATTCGTCGTATGCGTTGTGGTTCTGCTCCAAAATGGACATACGCTTACCCGGCTCCAAGTGTACATGGCCCGAAGTGGCATCGATTTGTCCTGACATTATTTTTAAGAAAGTAGATTTTCCTGCACCATTGGCGCCAATGATTCCGTAACAGTTTCCTTGAGTGAAAGTTACGTTCACTTCATCAAACAAAACCCTTTTGCCAAACTGAACAGATAAATTGGATACTGATAACATGTAAGTTGCTTTATTTTTTTGCAAAAGTAGCTAATTACCATTCGGATTTCTAATTAAAAGACACATAAATTGGTCGGCATTTTGTTACCCTTTAACAAGTTTTAACGACCCATTAACAAAGTTGGCTTAACGGTATGCTTACATTTGGTAGCCTAATGGAAGGTTACCCTCATATGGTAAGATTATTACTTAGCTTCACCTTACTATCCATTCTTTCTTGCTCTGAACGAACAGCAGAGCAAACCCCCGTTGTTTTTGCCGGCGAAATCGTTAATCCAACAAGTGATTATGTGGTGCTGTACCACAACGACACTTATGTGGACTCTGTCAAACTGGACAAGGACAATCGCTTTACCTTCGATTTAAAAGGGATTGAAGAGGGGCTGTACCATTTTGACCACACCCCTGAACTTCAGTACGTTTATTTAAAGGAAGGTGATAGCCTTTTGGCCCGCTTGAACACTGTGGAATTTGATGAATCATTGGTGTATTCAGGCGAGGGAAGCGACATCAACAACTTCTTGATAGAACTCTTCCTGATCCAAGAGAAAGATGAGCCCATTGTACAGGAATTTTACACGCTGGATCCAGAGGTTTTCATTCAAAAAATCGATTCACTACACGCTATACAAATTAACCATTTAAAGGATTTTGAGCCTGAAAATTCCCTTTCCCCAAAGGAATATGTGATGGCCAAAGCCTCCATTGATTACAACACCTACATCATCAAGGAAAAGTATACCTACTACCATAAAAAAGAAACGGGAGAGGAAGCATTCCATAAGCTACCAAAATCTTTTTATGCGTATTGGAACGATGTGGATTTCAACAACAGGGACCTTACCTATTTGAAGCCCTATTTCGATTTTATGAAATGGCACTTCGGAAACATTTCGTATGTGTATTGCATGGATAATTGTTCCGAAGAACAGAAAAAAGTAGGTGGTGACCGTTTACACTTTAACAACCACAAATTGGCCATGGTGGACAGCGTGGTGCAACAAACCGAGCTTCGCGATATTCTGTTTAGAAACATTGCCATGGATTATTTGTTGAAAGTGCACAATCCAAGTGACGAAGCCATTGTGTTTATCGACAAGTTCCGTAACCTATCCAAAAACGAAGCACACAAAGAGGAGATTGACCTTTTATATAAAGGCATCAAAAATCTGCAGCCGAATACCACTATTCCGAACTTATCGCTTAGGGATATGGATAACAATGAGCTTTCCATCAAAGATGTTACCAATAAAAAGAAAAATACCGTTTTCTATTTTTGGACGGCCGCGCAAGAAAGACACTTCCGAAAAGTGAGCCAGCAAATTGCCGAGTTGGAAAAGAAATATCCTGACTACAATTTTGTGGGTATTAATTTAAGGACCAGCTACCCTCAGTGGCAAGATTTGATGAAAGAGTACAGCTTGGATAAAGAAAAGCAGTACTACGGCGAGAATTTCAAAGAAATTCAAATGGCCATGATCATCGACGGGCTCAACAAATGTGTGATCACAAAAGATTCGGTTGTGGTCGATGGTTTTGCCAACCTTTACACTTCCCTTTAATTTTAGGAATTGACCATAAAAAAAACCCTGAATTTTCATCCAGGGCTTTTATATTATTTAGAATGCTATTCTTAGGAATTTCCTTTTGCGTAATCTTTCAAGAACTGGGCCAAACCGATATCGGTCAATGGGTGTTTCAAAAGACCTTCGATTGAAGACAATGGGCCTGTCATAACATCGGCACCTATTTTAGCACAGTCGATAACGTGCATGGTGTGACGAATGGACGCAGCCAAAATTTGGGTCTCAAACTCGTAATTGTCATAGATCAATCTGATTTCAGAAATCAAGTTCAAACCATCGGTGGAGATATCGTCCAATCTACCCAAGAACGGAGAAACATAAGTGGCTCCCGCTTTAGCGGCCAACAATGCTTGTCCAGCAGAGAACACCAAGGTACAGTTGGTACGGATACCATTATCTGAAAAATATTTCAACGCCTTTACCCCATCTTTGATCATTGGAACCTTAACAACGATTTGCTCGTGCAATTCGGCAAGCTCCTCCCCTTCTTTTACCATTCCAGCAAAATCGGTGGCAACCACTTCAGCAGAAACATCCCCATCCACGATGTTACAGATGTCCACATAGTGTTTTAAGATATTATCTTTTCCAGTAATACCTTCTTTTGCCATCAACGATGGGTTGGTGGTTACACCGTCCAAAACACCCAATTCTTGAGCTTCTTTAATTTGATCAAGATTGGCCGTATCAATAAAAAACTTCATTTCTAACTATTTAAGTGATTCTTTAGAAGTGTAAAATTACAACTTATAATGGTTGAGGAGCAACTTTTCGTAGACTTTATCGGGTAACAAACTCTTCAATTTTAGTGAAAATTTTTGCATAAAAGCCCCAACCGGGTTATGCACTTTTGGATTGTCCTGCTGTATGATCTTGTACACTTTCTCCGCTACTTGAATGGGATTTCCGCCCGTATCCACATCGTTGTTGATGGCATCCAAGGTCTGTGCATATTTGTCCTCGTAAGCAGAACCGTCCAGAACCGGTGCGTGATATCGACCAGCAGCTATGTTGGTGACAAAATCCCCAGGGGCCACATTGGTTACCTTTACGCCAAACTCCTTTACTTCCATACGAAGTGCTTCTGTGATCAATCCCAAGGCACCTTTAGTGGCCGAATAAAAACCACGGTAAGGCAGTCCCATGTATCCTGCAATGGAGGTCACATTAATGATCAATCCACTGCCCTGCTTGCGCATTTGGGGCAAAACAGCCTTCATCACATGTATCGGGCCATGGAAATTGGTATCGAAAACGTTCAGTATTTCTTCATGTGGGGTTTCTTCAATGGGCCCGGTAATCCCTACTCCTGCATTGTTGATCAACACATCCAATCTACCTTCTTTGGAAATCACTTCCGAAACGGCATTTTGAATGCTCTCAACATCTTTCACATCCAACCGGACCAACTCAAAAGCATCAAAATCGGGGTAGTTATTTGGGTTTCGCGTAGTACCGTAGACCGTAAATCCTTTTTGGGATAAAAATGTTCCAATAGATTTACCAATACCTGAAGAACCGCCTGTGATCAGTACAACTTTTTTATCCATGATCATCTGATTTTTGGGTACAAAAAAAGGCAAGCTACCTACATCGCACCGCTACGACCGTATACCCTTGCTGCGTTCCCGCCCTGGGGGATTCTACAGGAGCTGGTCGTGTAGGACTTGCCGACTGCAAATATACGACCTTTTAAATTTGTCGCAATCCCAATTCATTCTTAATTTCACGGATTCATGAACAAACCGTTATGATACAAGCATTACGAACGATGACGAAATTATTTTCTTTTTTGGGGCTCCTTATTTTCTTTTTGGGGTGTGGTGGCAGTGCCGACCCGGCGAAAAACTTTGCCATTCAATTGGAGGACAAGACCATACAACAAAATGACCAAGTTGGAGTGGCGCTACAAAACAAAAAGGACATTGAAATTTCCGACCTACGTTATTTTATTGATGGTAAGGAATTGCCTGTTGAAAATGGAAAAATTACCATGGAAATCCCAACTTTGGGAAGCAAAACATTAACGGCATCATTCAAAATAGAAGACCAAACGGTCGAAATTGAGAAAAATATCAAGGTGTTGGCATCCACTTCTCCCGAGGTGTACACCTACGATATTATCAACACCTACCCTCACGACCCAAAAGCCTATACCCAAGGCTTGGAGTTCCATAATAGAGTGCTTTATGAAAGTACCGGTAAAAAGGGAGCATCCACTATTCGTAAGGTAGACTTTGAAACTGGTGAGGTACTTCAAAAAATCGAAATGGAAAATACCGTCTTCGGGGAAGGTATTACCATTATGAACAACAAATTGTACCAACTCACTTGGCAAAGCGGTTTTGGTTATGTGTACGACATCAACACCTTTGAGAAAATCAAAAACTTTACCTATGGTAAAAGTCAAGAAGGTTGGGGACTTTGCAACGATGGTAAAAAGATCTTTAAAAGTGATGGAACCGAGAAAATTTGGTTTTTAGACCCTGAAACCTTGGAGGAACAAGGACATATTGAAACCGTGACCAATAAATCCATTTTTAACAAGGCCAACGAACTGGAATATGTAGATGGTAAACTCTACGCCAATGTGTACCAAAACCAGAGTATGATGATCATTGACGCTGCATCCGGTGTTATTGAAGGCGTGATCAACTTTGGAGGCTTGGAAAGTCAGGTGGATAAAGGCCCTGAATGGGACAAGGTAAATTCGGTGCTCAACGGTGTGGCCTACCACCCAGAACGGGAAACCTTTTTTGTGACAGGCAAAAACTGGAACAAGCTTTTTGAGGTTAAGATCAAAAAGAAATATTGATGAAAACCTATTCCGATACCTTCGATGTTGTACCTACTGATCTGGACGATCTTAACCACGTGAACAATATTAGGTATGTGGAATGGATCCAGGACATCAGTAAAAAGCATTGGAACAAAGCCACTACAGAGGCTATCCGAAAATCGATGATCTGGGTGGTTCGAAACCACCATATTTCATACCTAAAATCAGCGGTATTGGGCGACACCATCCAAATTGATACCTATATTGCTGAAAACAAAGGCCCTATTTCCACTCGTATCGTAGAAATCAAGAACAAAAACACAGGGGAATTGTTGGTAAAAGGCAGTACGGATTGGTGTTTGTTGGATGCTAAAACCTTCCGTCCGAAAAGGGTGCCGGAAGAAGTTCACAAAATATTTTTTGACTGAATTATCTTACCATTAAGAAAGTATAATCTTACATTAATTAATTGATTTTAAGAATTTTACACTAGCTTTAATTGCAATCAGTGTATTTCATCGAATTAAAACCACTTATTCGATGTATGGCTACCCCCCTATTTTGATTCCACGGCTACATCGACTAATATAGAGGTAAACCAAAATCAAAAACGCCCAACTAAATGCTAAACACCATCTTTTCTGACCCATTATTTTCTACCTAAAATCTTGTAAAATTTTAGCCGATCGGACCTGTTGTTGAGCCTGCAAAAATTTGTAAGCTTTTTACAATAGTACAGGGGTCATCATCGGACTTTAACGAATTTTTATAAGAATTTGTAGGAAAATCAACTGTTTTCGGGATATTCCCCCAGTTTTTTTAAGGGAAATCTGCAATGAGATTTTTTAACGCGTTAGTAACTTGCAATCAGCAAATTGCACATGGATTACACCTATAACATTATCGATTCAAACGCTGCCTCAAAATTACAACTTCAGTTGTATTTGGAGGAGTATGAAGATTTGGTGTGTGCAAGTGTAGCATCCAATCCAAACGAAGGGCTAAACTCCATATTAAAGTATAATCCAGATTTGGTTTTGATCAATTTGTCCGAAAACGGCTTGGAATATTTTCAGATGGTAACCGAACTGAACCAATATTTGCCCAAGCAACCTCTTATAATAGGATACGCCAAAACAAAAAACTACGCCTACAATGCCATTAAGAGTGGTTTTTTTGATTACTGGATCTTGCCCCACAACGAGTTCGACATCCGTAAGACCATTTTCCGTTTGCGCAAAAACCATCCAAAGCAAGATGTTCCGTCCACCATTTGCCTTAAATCTTATAACGATTATAGGTATCTGGACACCAAAAACATCCTTTATTTAAAATCGGACAACAACACCACCGACTTTATCATGAAGGATGGCAGTGTGATCAGTGCATTCAAAACCTTAAAATCTTTCGAGGACAAACTGCCCGAAGGATTTATCCGTGTGCACCAAAGTTATATCCTTAACAGTAGGTATGTTTCCCGAATCAATTACGGAAAATCCATCTGCACCATCAACCACGGACAAGAGGAAGAGCTCCCTTTTTCCAAAACCTATAAAGACCGCATCGATGCGCTCAAGGATTTGCTCTCCAAAACAGCGGTAAGGGCCGTTAATTAGCAGAATTCTATCAGATTACCGTAAAATTCTTGCAGAATCCCTACAAATACTAAAGACTTTTTTCTGGGTTACCACACCGTTTAGCAGCTACATACTTTAGCTGCATAAACCAAATAATAACACCCTAAAACTACTATTATGAAAAAAGTATTTACCATTCTTGCCCTTGCCCTAATGACCGTTGGATTCTACTCTTGTGAAGCCGAAACCGATGTACAGGATACCGAAGCCATGTTCGAGCAATTAACCATCGATCAAAATGCGACTGACGATGATGATGTATCTCCAGATGATCGTGGTGATAGCAACTAATTTATGAGATTCCTTCAATTAAAATCCTTAATGCCCTTTCTGGCAATATTGGCTGTCCTTTTTAATATAAATGACGAGACCACTAATACATCAACCAAAGTAGACCTTAAGTTGAGCTTGCTTGAAGGCATAAAGAACAACCCTATAGAAGATCAAATCAAAGTCCGGGGCATAAAAAATAGCCTGTTGCGTTTACAGAACAGCGCAAGTGACGCTCGGCAACTTTAAAATATCAACCACACAGAACACAGCCCCAAACCCAAAAGTTTTGGGGCTTTTTTGTTACTTTGGATGTAAATACACGAAAGCTCAATTGAAAAAGGGAATTTCTATACTTATTTTATGTTGTTTTTGGGCCTGTTCCAAACCTAAAAAAGCAGCAGCGGTCAGTTCCGACCCAAAGGTCGATTCCATTCAAACTTTGATTGATATAGCCAAAAAAGCCAAGGAATTATCATTGGAGGAACGAAACACCTATTTAATGGATGCAAAATCCATTGCAGAACTCATTTCCAATGATACGACAAAATTGGAACAACTATCTGAGGTGTCTTTGGCATATTCGAAGCTAAAGGACTCATTTAATTTTAGAAAAAGTAATCAACAAATTATTCGTTTAGGGGAAGAAGCAAATATTCCCAAAATTTCAGGTTATGCCTATTGGGATTTAGCTGCTTTCTTGCAATCCTACGGTGTAATGGACAGTGCATATTTTAATTATCAAGAGGCACTTAAAAAATTTGAGCAAATGCCAATTGATTCCACTGCACGTTCCTTAAGAGCAAGAATGTTTTATAACATGGGACGAGTTCAGGATTCGTATCAAGATTACTTGGGTGGAGAAATCAACGTGACCACAGCCATCAAAATTTTTGATGACTTGGAGGACAATTTCAGGCTCTATAATTCCTATAATTTATTGGGAGTTTTAGCCACTGGAATGGGAAACACTAAAAAATCAATGGAGTACCATCAAATTGCCCGGCAATATTTAGATAAATATGATGGAGAAAGTAAAACCAAGTTGATTTGGCAAAACAAGAATAATATTGCCAGTGTTTACTTTAACGATGAAGATTATGTTCAAGCTAAGTCATTATTTCAAGAAATTGTTGACAATAAAGAACTAAACAATGGGACCACATACGAAAAAGCCTTAGGGAGTTTGGCATATGCCATTTTAAAAGCTGACAATGATATCAACAAAGCAGATTCTATACTTCAAGAAGCCTACTTTGTGAATAAAGAAGGTGGTAAATCTCAAGATTTAGCTCGTATCCATCAGTTCTATGCCGAGGTTTTGGCAGCAAAAGGCGATACGTCCAAAGCCATTGAAGTTGCCAAAGAATCCAAAGCCATTGCCATGGAAACCTTCAATAATGAACGTTCGCTAGAAGCCTTAAAATTGTTGACCAATTTAGACACGGCCCATGCTGCAGCCTACGCCAATGAATATTACGCACTGGACGCATTGATCAAAGAAGAAGAACGTACCAAACGGGATAAATTTGCCAGAATCAGTTTTGAAACCGACCAGGTAATCGAGGCCAACCAAGTGCTTACCGAAGAAAAAGAAGTTTGGGTAAGTGCTGTTTCGGGTTTGATCATTTTTGGATTGACCTTTACAGTTATCGTTGCGCTCTATGTGAACAACAACCGTTTGCGCAACAGACAACAGCAACAGGCTGCCAATCAAGAAATTTACAATCTTATGCTTTCCCAGCAAGGAAAGTTCGAGGAAGGCAGGCAATTGGAGCAAAAACGTATTTCGGAAGAACTACACGATGGTATTTTGGGCGAAATGCTCGGTATTCGCCTCATATTGGGCGGTTTAAACGGCCGAACCGACGAAGCGTCCATCAACCAACGAGGCGAATTGATAGAAAAATTACGGGGCGTAGAGGAAGAAATACGGACTATTTCACACGAGTTGAACAATTCTTCCTACGAAAAATTTCATAATTTTATCGTATCGTTGGAGGATTTGATAGGCGATATTGAGATGTCTTCCGGTATTGATTGTTCCTTTTCGTATGACAAAAAAGTACCTTGGGACAGCTTATTGGGCGATATTAAGATCAATGCCTATCGGGTGATCCAAGAAGCATTGAAAAATTGTGTGAAACATGCACAAAGCGAACACATATCCATCACATTCCTGGCCATGGGCAACGATTTAAAGTTGACCATAGAGGATGATGGAGTAGGATTTGATGTAAACCGGGGCCGCAGGGGAATCGGAATTCGAAACATCATTTCCAGAACCAAGAAACTAAAAGGTAAGTTGGACATAGACAGCGAAAAAGGAAGGGGAACCTCAATTTCAATTTTAATTCCCGCTCACTATGTCAACGCCAATGTTTCGGAAAACAAAGAACCTATAAATGCCTAATTCTTACTTATAATAACATCACTCAAATCATGGATACACTTAGAATTTTAGCCATTGATGATCATGAGATTACCATGCTCGGCTATAAATTTATCTTGGAAAGCCTGAAAATTGAAGGGTACAACATTATTGTGGATACCGCTACCTCTTATGACGATGGAAAAAAGTTGATTGAAGATTCTGTCAACTCGTTTCAATACGATATTTTGTTTTTGGACGTGCAATTGTTCGACCCGAATGAAGACCAGCCCTATACCGGGGAAGATTTGGGCATTCTGGCCCGTAAAATTGTTCCAGAGACCAAAATTGCCTTTATGTCCTCCTTTAGCGACAACTTTAGGATCAACAGCATCTTAAAATCGGTAGATCCCGATGGTTATCTGGTAAAAACCGACATCGACCCAAAAACCTTGGAAGATGCGGTAAGGACCATGATCACTACACCACCCTATTATTCCTCAAAAGCGTTGGGGGCCATTAGAAAAAAGATGGCCAACGATATGGAAATCGACGAAAAAGACAAACAAATCCTCTACCATCTTTCCAAAGGGACCAAAAACAAGGATTTGGAGAAATTCATCCGACTTTCCCCCTCCTCCATTGAAAACAGGAAAAGACATTTGAAATCACTTTTTGGTACCGAAAACGAGAACGACATGGCCCTGATCATTGCGGCAAAAAACCGTGGATTTATCTAGGTTAAATTTCAAGTTAAGGTTCAAAATTCAATTTTAATAGTTGGTTTTACGGCATAACGACCTAAAAACCTTACAAACTACCAAAAAACCCCAGAATTTTTAAGGATTGCCTGCAATACAAAAAAAAAGATATGCAATACCTTTATGTGAGAAAAGAAAATTGAAATCAATCTCACATGTCTTTAGCGAACAACGAGCATGACCACCAAGCATTGAATGGGCCAAAAACTTTTGAGGTCGCATTGGGTCTGGATGATTTTATAAAAAAATTGGAAAGGGATTTTTTTGCAACGGCAAAGTTTCATTGCAAGTACGATGCAAAAACCCATAAAGTGGATTTGGTGATCCACCTTTACCACAACTTTAGTCTTCACGACTGTTTACGCCACATGAACAACGGGGACTGGGGAAAATCATCTATTCCGAGGGATAATTCATTGAACTTTACCCTTCAAGATTCATTGAAAGAACTCAACAGAAGTAACAGCAACTGCAAGTTCGATATCGCTGAACTCTCCCTCTATTTTGAGGAAACCTCAGTGATCGTTTCCAGACTTTACGAACAAAGCATCTCAACTCAAATTGGCAAGATCATCGCAGAAATTGGTAACCATTATGTGTTTTTCACAAAAGGTTTGACCGAGATGCCCTATGAGATTTTTGTACCCGTTTTTGAAGAGGATATGCCTACTTCCAACAACCTGCAAAAAAGGAATAAATCAGGCTATTTTGATTATTGGGGGCTGTATTATGACAACGAGCACCAACACCAAGCCATGATCTATTCCCTTCGCAAGAAAAAATTATATCAAGAGGATTTGTTCCTTTTCGAATAAAAATATCTAAGCTAGATAAATACTAAGCATTGAACAAAGGTCGCGATTTCATTAAATCGTTGACCTTTTGTTTTATCTCAGCAATTTTTTCCTCATTGGTCGCATCCTTGATCACCTCGTCGATAAAGCCAACGATGGTTTCCATATCAGCCTCCTTAAGACCTCTAGTGGTAATCGCAGGGGTTCCAAAACGGATACCTGAGGTGATAAAAGGTGATTTATCATCGAAAGGAACCATGTTCTTATTCGCTGTAATGGCTGCAAGTTCCAATGCCTTTTCAGCATCTTTACCTGTAATGTCCTTATTTCTAAGATCGATCAGCATCATGTGGTTATCGGTTCCCCCAGAAATTACTTTGTAATCCAATGCCATAAACGCTTTGGCCATCGCCTCTGCATTTTTCTTCACTTGGATCATGTAATGCAAGTATTCATCGGTAAGAGCCTCTCCAAAAGCAACAGCCTTCGCTGCGATAATGTGCTCCAACGGACCACCTTGGTTTCCTGGGAAAACGGCCAAATCCAACAAAGCTGACATCTTTCTCAAGGTTCCGTTCTTCAAGGTAATTCCAAATGGATTATCAAAATCTTCGCCCATTAAAATAAGACCACCACGAGGACCTCTCAAGGTTTTATGGGTAGTTGTGGTTACAATATGACAATGTGGGATTGGGTCACTTAAAATACCCTTGGCAATTAAACCAGCAGGGTGAGAAATATCGGCCACCAAAATAGCGCCAACACTATCGGCGATTTCACGGAAACGCTTAAAATCCATATCACGGGAATAGGCAGAAGCCCCCGCAATGATCAATTTCGGTTGTTCCTTTTCAGCAATTTCTTGGATTTTATCGTAGTTCAACATCCCTGTTTCCTCATCCACCCCATAAAACACAGGATTGTAGAGTTTTCCAGAGAAATTCACGGGAGAACCATGGGTCAAGTGTCCACCATGGGACAAATCAAAACCTAAAATGGTATCCCCGGGCTGCAAACAAGCATGGTATACCGATGCGTTGGCTTGGGAACCGGAGTGGGGTTGCACATTGGCATATTCGGCACCAAAAAGCTCCTTGGCACGGTCAATGGCCAACTGCTCCACTTGGTCTACAACTTCACAACCACCGTAATAGCGTTTTCCTGGGTATCCTTCAGCATATTTGTTGGTCAAAACAGAGCCTGCGGCTTCCATTACCTGCGGACTGGTAAAGTTTTCCGAAGCTATCAGTTCAATACCTTCAATCTGTCTGTCTTTCTCCTCCGCTATCAGTTCAAAAATCTTGTGGTCTCGTTGCATTCCTTTTTGTTTAATGAGCGGTAAAATTACAAATACAAAGGGGAATTCATGCAATAAATTTTTGATTCGAACCCATTTTTATCAAACAGAAATTAACAATTATGTGATTGATTAAAAACTTTTTAAACCCCCAAAAATCAAGGCTTTTCATCCGATATATACTACCATTTGTGTTTTTTCGTTTATAGGGTAGGAAAATTTGGCACAGCTATTGAATCCCACAAATCAAACCATAAAATTGACCGTTATGAAAAAACTTCTACTCTTAACCGCAATTGTTATACTTGGCGCCTGTGGAGGTGTTAAGAAAACCCAAGAGGCCTTAAACACGGGCAACTATGCCACGGCCATGAACAAGGCCATTAAAAATTTGGCCGAGAACAAGACGAAAAAAGGAAATCAGGAATACATCTACCTATTGGAAGAGGCCTTTGCCAAAAACACCGAACGTGAACAACAGCAAATTGCCTTTCTTCAAAATGATGGTAACCCTGCAAATCTGGAAACCATTTACAACAAATATCAGCAATTGAAACAGACCCAAGAGCGCATTAAGCCCTTGCTTCCACTTTATATTGTTGATGAAGGAAGAAATGCCAATTTCAGTTTTGTGAACTACGACAACAAAATTTTGAACACTAAGGATGATCTGTCCGAGCATTTATATGGTAATGCTTTGAATCTTTTGGCAAGTGCCAAATACAAAACAGATTATAGAACTGCTTATGAGGATTTGAAATATTTGCAAGAAATCAATCCTGGGTACCGTGAAACCGTAGCCAAAATGGATGAGGCCTATAATAAAGGTTTGGAGTTTGTGCGTGTTGATATTGCCAACCAGACCCAACAGATTATTCCGGAGCGTTTGGAAACCGAGCTTTTGGATTTCAATGCCTTTGGAATTGATAATTTCTGGTTACAATATCACACCAATCCGTTGGCCAATGTTGATTATGATTACGCAATGAACGTGGATTTTATGGAAATCAATATTTCGCCAGAGCGCATCAACGAAACCCAAATCATTAAAGAAAGACAGGTTAAAGATGGTTGGGAATATCTATTGGATGCCAACGGAAATGCTGTGAAAGATAGTTTGGGCAACAATATAAAAGTGGACAAAATGAGAACGGTCCAAGCCAAATTCTATCAGTTTACACAAACCAAAACCGCACAAATTGGTGCCAAAGTTAGCTTTACAGATTTGAGAACCAAACAAGAAATCAACTCCTACCCTTTATCCAGCAATTTTGTCTTCGAACACATCTTTGCCAATTATCAAGGGGATAAAAGAGCTTTGGAGAACGACCTTTTGTTGTATTTGGATGCTAGGGAAGTGCCCTTTCCATCGAACGAACAAATGGTCTACGATGCCGGTACAGATCTAAAAAATAGACTTAAGGGCATCGTTTCACAATATCAATTTAATTAAAACAATGTCAGTTCGAGCCGTCATCCAGAGCTGGTTCCTGAGCGGTGGTTCCTGAGCGGAGTCGAAGGAAGTCGAAGGAAAAGCTAGATGTCATTAGTTCTCGACTGCCTGCCAGCCGCAGGCGAGCGCTCGATGTGACAAGTACACAAAAGAAATATAAGCCCTGATAAAAGTCAGGGCTCTTTTTATTGGTAGTCTTTTAAATCGACACTGGAAATTGCTCCATGGGAAGTATGGAACACCACTCCCCCATCTTTTACGATCAATAACTGTGGAGATTCGTGGATTACATCAAAAGTAACAGCAATGGCACTTGAAATATCACGATGATCTTGAATCCGTAAAAAATAAAGGTCACATTCGGTATCCATTTCGTAGGAACCCTTGAACATGTTCAAGACCATGCTGCTGATTCCGCAGGTAACCGAATGTTTGTAAACCACTTGGGTTCGCTCGTTTGATTTTTCTTTTATTTCTTCCAATTGCTCCAAAGATTCCAAAGGAATCCATGGCAATTCGTTCTTTTCTTGTACTGTTTTCTCTTTCTTTCCGAAAACACTGTCAAATATTCCCATAACGCAAATTTACAGGATAAGTCGGGAAGATAAAATAAACTTACACCTGACTAAATGTCTTGTATTTTAAGGGTTTTAGCGACATTTTGACCGTAGTGGACATCTGGTAGGATTGTTGACATTCTAGTGAAAAACAAAGACTATGAACTTTAATAATTTTACCATAAAATCGCAAGAAGCCATTCAGAGGGCCCAACAGTTGGCCCAAGAATTTGGGCATCAACAAATAGAGAACGAGCACCTGTTCAAAGCCATTGGAGAGGTGGATGAAAACGTGCTTCCATTCATTCTTAAAAAACTGAATGTGAACACCAACCTGCTCCAACAAATCTTGGATAAGGAACTACAGAGCTTTGCCAAAGTTTCTGGAGGCGACATTATGCTTTCCAGGGAAGCAGGCAAAACCGTGAACGAAGCAAGCATTATTGCCAAAAACCTTGGTGATGAATATGTTTCCATTGAGCATTTGATCATAGCCATATTCAAATCCAAGAGTAAGATTTCGCAAATACTAAAAGATCAAGGCGTAACTGAAAAAGACCTTAAAGCCGCCATTGAGGAATTGCGCAAAGGTGGAAAGGTAACTTCTCAAAGTGCAGAGGAAACTTATAATTCCTTGGATAAATATGCGAACAACCTCAACCGAATGGCCGATAGTGGCAAATTGGACCCCGTAATCGGTCGTGATGAAGAAATTCGTAGGGTGTTGCAAATTTTATCCCGTAGAACCAAGAACAACCCCATGTTGGTAGGTGAACCTGGTGTGGGTAAAACTGCCATCGCTGAGGGTTTGGCCCACCGAATCGTGCAAGGTGACGTTCCTGAAAACCTAAAGGATAAGATCATTTATTCTTTGGATATGGGGGCCTTGATTGCTGGTGCCAAATACAAAGGGGAATTTGAAGAGCGTTTAAAAGCGGTTATCAAAGAAGTAACCTCATCCGATGGTAACATTGTATTGTTTATTGATGAAATTCACACTTTGGTCGGAGCTGGTGGTGGACAAGGCGCCATGGATGCCGCAAACATTTTGAAACCGGCCTTGGCAAGAGGAGAATTGAGAGCCATTGGTGCCACTACCTTGGACGAATACCAAAAATATTTTGAAAAGGACAAAGCTTTGGAGCGTCGATTCCAAAAAGTAATGGTGGATGAGCCCGATACCGAGAGTGCCATTTCCATCTTGAGAGGTATCAAGGAAAAATATGAGGCACACCACAAAGTGCGCATAAAAGATGAAGCCGTTATTGGTGCCGTGGAACTATCACAACGTTACATTACCAACCGATTTTTGCCCGATAAGGCCATCGACCTAATGGACGAGGCCGCTTCCAAACTACGTATGGAAATCAATTCCAAACCCGAAGAGTTGGATGTGCTGGACAGAAGAATCATGCAGTTGGAGATTGAAACAGAGGCTATTAAGCGTGAAAATGACAAGGATAAATTAAAAACCTTGAACTTGGACCTGGCCAATTTGAAAGAAGAGCGCAACGAAATCTTTGCGAAGTGGGAAAGTGAAAAAACTGTGGTGGACAATATCCAAAAAACCAAAGAGGATATTGAAAACTACAAGTTGGAAGCTGAACGTGCCGAGCGTAACGGTGACTATGGAAAAGTTGCGGAACTTCGATATGGAAAAATAAAGGAAGCCCAAGAAAGCTTGGAAAAATTACAGGATGAATTGGCAGCTCAGCAAACCGCTGGAACGTTGATAAAAGAGGAAGTAACTTATGAGGATATTGCGGAAGTAGTTGCCAAATGGACAGGCATCCGCGTAAACAAGATGATGCAAAGTGAGCGTGAAAAACTGTTGAAGTTGGAAAACGTGCTGCATCAACGTGTGGTCGGTCAAGATGAGGCCATTATTGCAGTATCCGATGCTATCCGAAGAAGTCGTGCAGGGCTCCAAGATCAGAAAAAACCAATTGGTTCGTTCCTTTTCTTGGGTACCACAGGGGTCGGTAAAACCGAGTTGGCCAAAACCTTGGCCGCCTATCTTTTCGATGATGAAAATGCCATTACCAGAATTGATATGAGCGAATACCAAGAGCGTCACTCCGTAAGCCGATTGGTGGGTGCACCTCCAGGATATGTGGGTTATGATGAAGGTGGACAGTTGACCGAAGCGGTACGTAGAAAACCCTACTCCGTGATTTTGTTGGATGAAATTGAAAAAGCCCACCCAGATACCTTCAATATTTTATTACAAGTATTGGATGAAGGTCGATTGACCGACAACAAAGGTCGGGTGGCAGATTTCAAGAACTCCATCATTATTATGACGAGCAATATGGGTAGCCACATTATCCAAGAAAAGTTTGAAAACCTGGTGGATATTGAAAGTGCTTCCGAAGCTGCAAGAATTGAGGTCATGGGATTGTTAAAACAGACCATTCGCCCTGAATTTTTGAACAGGATAGACGACATCATCATGTTCGCGCCATTGAGCAAGCACAACATCAAGGATATTGTTGAGCTTCAACTCAACGGATTGAAGAAAATGTTGGCCAAGCAGCACATTACCTTGGAGGCAACCCCAGAGGCGGTAGACTATCTAGCGAAAAAGGGATACGACCCCCAATATGGTGCAAGACCTGTAAAACGTTTGATTCAAAAAGAAGTGTTGAACAGCCTTTCCAAAGAGTTGTTGGCTGGCAAAATAAAATCCGACAGTATTGTGCTCTTGGATTCTTTTGATGATGAATTGGTCTTTAGAAACCAAAGTGAATTGGTAGAATAATTCGCTAAATAAATTTTATACATGAAATCCCCTCTCCATATTTTTTTGGGCAGGGGATTTTTTATTTGTCATATTTTTTAGTCCAATTATTAGAAATCTTCAATATTAGTGGGCTATACTGGATAAATCCTTATTTTAGCCTTAAACCAAACCCTAAATATGCCACTAATCATTGCCGTTCTAGGTATTTTACTGCTCTTCTTGCTCATCGCAAAATTTAAACTCAATGCCTTTCTATCTTTTATTATTGTATGCCTATTTGTAGGTATTTTCCAAGGGATGGAACTGGGGAATTTGGTGCAATCCATTCAAAAGGGAATTGGAAACACCTTGGGCTTTCTGGTGCTTATTCTAGGATTAGGCGCCATGCTGGGAAAATTAGTGGCCGATAGTGGTGCCGCCCAGCAAATCACTGCACAGTTGGTTGCCAAATTTGGAGTAAAACACGTGCAATGGGCCATGGTGGTTACCGGTTTTATTGTGGGGATACCCATGTTCTATTCGGTAGGTTTTGTAATCTTGATTCCTTTAGTATTTACTGTGGCTTTTTCCACAGGATTGCCCTTGCTTTATGTGGGCCTGCCCATGCTTACCTCTTTATCGGTAACCCACGGATACCTTCCGCCCCATCCTGCCCCAACGGCGATAGCGGCCATGTTCAATGCGGATATTGGCAAAACCTTGATGTATGGCCTTATAGTTGCTGTTCCTGCCATTATTGTTGCAGGACCTTTGTTTGCCCGCACTATAAAAAAAATTGAGGCGAAGCCACTAAAAGAATTTTACAATGCCGAACCTATGTCCGAGGAAGATTTACCATCGACAACGGTAAGTATTTTAACGGCTCTTTCGCCGATCATATTCATTGGAATCGGTATTGTAGCTGAACAAATTTTGGAAGAAGGCTTGCTCAGAAATGTACTAACCTTTATCGGAAATCCTGTGATCGCTTTGCTGATTTCCGTTCTAATTGCCATTTATACGCTAGGGTTGGCCAAAGGCAAAGAAATGGGCACCATAATGGATTCACTTTCATCTTCGGTATCGAGCATTACCATGATTCTATTGATCATAGCAGGTGCTGGAGCCCTCAAGGAAGTCCTAATAGATAGTCACGTAAGCGAATATATTGCCGATAGCCTGAAAAATTCCAGTATTTCTCCTTTGATTTTGGCTTGGCTTATTGCCACCGCGATACGGGTTAGTGTGGGATCCGCAACCGTAGCAGGGCTTACTGCCGCCGGCATTGTACTTCCCTTGGCTTCTGGAACGGGGACAAGTCCGGAATTAATGGTTTTGGCCATTGGTTCAGGAAGTTTAATGCTTTCACATGTCAACGATACAGGGTTTTGGATGTTCAAGGAATATTTCAACCTTTCGGTAAAAGAAACACTTTCCACTTGGACCGTTATGGAAACCTTGGTAGGTATCATGGGACTCTTGGGTGTTTTAGCAATCAACAGTATAATCTAAACAATATATTTTATGGAAGTAACACCTTCTCAGCGCATGGAGGCATTAAACCTCCAATTACCTCCTGCACCACCACCTGCCGGGGTATACCGCCCTGTTTTAGTGGTCGATAAATTTTTGTATGTGTCCGGCCAAGGTCCGGTCAACCTAGATGGCTCATTAATGAAAGGGCGTGCAGGGGATGACCTCAACGAAGACGAAGCCAAATTAGCGGCAAGACAGGTAGGTTTGACCATGCTTTCCACAATTACTACCCATTTCGGGAGTTTGGATAAAATCAAAAGAATGGTCAAAGTATTGGGTATGGTAAATTGCACTCCCGACTTTGGCAAGCAACCTTATGTGATCAATGGTTTTAGTGAATTGATGGCGGATGTATTTGGAAAAGAGAATGGCATTGGGGCACGAAGTGCGGTAGGAATGATGCTTCCTGGAAATATACCCGTAGAGATTGAAGCCATTTTTGAACTTCACGAATAATACAGAGCATGTTTATTTTTGATGCCCATCTGGACCTTGCCATGAATGCCCTGGAATGGAACCGAGACCTTAGACTTCCCGTTTCGGAGTTAAGGGAGCGTGAACAAGGCATGACCGATAAACCTGACCGCGGCAAGAATACGGTTTCCCTCCAAGCCATGCGACAAGGCAACATTGGATTGTGTGTGGCTACCCAAATCGCACGTTTTGTTGAAAAAGACAGTCCGTTGCCTGGCTGGCATTCACAACATCAGGCTTGGGCACAGACCCAAGGTCAACTAGCCTGGTACAAGACCATGGAAAATGCCGGCGAAATGGTTCAAATCAAGAACATTGAAGATTTGGAATCCCATATCAAGCTTTGGACAAGCAATGAACCCCAAAAAGCCATCGGTTATATTTTAAGTTTGGAAGGTGCCGATTCCATTGTGGACATAGGCTATTTGGAAAAATCTTATGAATCGGGACTTAGGGCAATAGGCCCAGCCCATTATGGCCCAGGTATTTATGCCCACGGGACGGATTCCGTTGGTGGAATTGGACAAAAAGGGAAGGATTTGCTCAAGAAAGTGGAGGAACTCAATATTATTTTGGACGCCACCCACCTTTGCGACAAAAGCTTTTGGGAGACCATGGATGTTTACAATGGGGCTGTTTGGGCCAGTCATAACAATTGCAGAAAATTGGTGGACCATAATCGTCAGTTTTCAGACGAACAAATCAAAGAACTCATTCACAGGGAAGCCGTAATAGGTGTTGCCTTGGATGCTTGGATGATGGTTCCCAATTGGATCCGAGGTAAATCCACCCCGGAAGGAATGAATGTAACCTTGGAAATTGCCGTTGACAATATTGATCATATATGTCAATTGGCAGGAAATACCGATCATGTTGGGATTGGGACCGATTTGGACGGTGCGTTCGGAAAAGAACAAAGTCCATTGGATTTGGACACTATTGCCGACCTTCAAAAAATCCCAAATCTATTACTGAAAAGAGGGTACAACAACTCAGATGTTGAAAAAATCATGAATCTAAATTTCATCAATTTCTTAAGAAAAGTATGGTCTTGATCTTTTATCCAATTTCCATGTGCAATTTCACATCTTAAAGTGTTTAGCATACCGAATTCATAAATTTCCAACCCAAAAAACAAGGAACTTGTTAAAATAGAAGCTTTTGCTTTTTTTAATACCGTACAGTATCCATTTTTTTTTATCTTGGGATCACCAACGCCAACCCTTTTAAAATGACCAAGAAAGCTGAAAGAACCACGGCTTATATTATAGAGACCGTAGCGCCACTCTTCAATAAGTTTGGCTATGTGGGCACCAGCATGAGCGACCTTACCGAAGCGACTGGTTTGACCAAGGGTGCCATTTATGGAAATTTCGAGAATAAGGAGGCACTGGCCCTTTCCGCCTTTGAATACAACCGTAACCAATTGCTCAAAGTCATCGATAATAAACTTGACTTGGGTGTAACGGCACTCGATAAAATTTTTTCCCTTTTAGAATTTTATAAACAGTACGATATTTTTACCCTGCCTTTGGGAGGTTGCCCCATATTGAATGTGGGAGTGGATGCCCAGGCTAACAATACCCAATTGGCTGCTGCGGCAAAAGAAACCATTAAGGATATTGAAGGTAAAATCGCCTTGGTACTGGAAAATGGAGTGAAAAACAATGAAATTCGACTCTCAGTTCCACCATTGCAGTTTGCCAAACAACTCTACACCATGATACAAGGGGCGATTGCCATGAGCACGATGACCAGGGACAGAAAATATTTGGTCAACACCATGACCTATTTGGAGTATTTGCTCAAACAGGAGATTAAGAAGTAACTCAATCCTTTTGGATTGTTGGATTTCTCGATTTTTGGATTGCTGGATTTTTAGATTTCTGAAATTGGTTTTTGTTTTTGATGGTAGTCCGCACTAGGCAACCCCAACTTCGTGCTTTTACCTTTTGTCATTCCGACAGAGCAAAGCGACGAGGAATCTCTTTTTTATTGTTGGATTGCTCGATTTTTGGATTGCTCGATTTATAGCGTTCTAAAAATGGTTGATTGTTTTTCGTTGATAGTTGATGGTAGTCCGCACTAGGCAACCCCAACTTCGTGCTTTCACCTTTTGTCATTCCGACAGAGCAAAGCGACGAGGAATCTCTTTTTTATTGTTGGATTGCTCGATTTTTGGATTGCTCTATTTATAGCGTTCTAAAAATGGTTGATTGTTTTTCGTTGATAGTTGATGGTAGTCCGCACTGGGCAACCCCAACTTCGTGCTTTCACCTTTTGTCATTCCGACAGAGCAAAGCGACGAGGAATCTCTTTTTTATTGTTGGATTGCTCGATTTTTGGATTGCTCGATTTATAGCGTTCTAAAAATGGTTGATTGTTTTTCGTTGATAGTTGATGGTAGTTCGAACTTCTTACCATGTACATTCAACTAATAACTTATCACTTTTTACTTTTAACTTCTTCGACTTCCTTCGACTACGCTAAGGAACCACCTCTCAGGAACCCTTTACCCTTTACCTAACTTCCAATTCACAACTTAACACTTAGAACTTACAGCTTTTAACCAAACCCTTTCAACCCTCAACATTTAACCCATTGTCTATTGCTCATTGTCCATTGTTAATTGAAATCCCGTCAACCCAAACGCCTCATTTATCAATTCAAAAGCCGCTTTGGTAAGATCGCACCCTAACATCTTGTCCAAAAACAAGAATTTGCAACAATTATCCAATAAAATATTGATTTGAAACACTTTAAAAAATTAACTGCCAAGACAAAATACCTTGCTTTGACCCTAATGGCAATTGCCTTGGTCTGGTCCTGTAGCAAGGACAATGACACTCCCAATACACCAGCACCCAGTATTTTGACCTTCGCCCCATCACAGGGGACTGTTGGCACCACAATAACCATTGTTGGTAAAAACTTTAGCGCCATCAAAGCGGAAAACACAGTTACAATTGGAACAGCAATCACTACAGTAACAAATGCATCGGCCAATGAATTATCGGTGCTTGTACCCGATGGGGCCACATCCGGAAAGTTGAGTGTTACCATCGGAGGGCAAAAAGCAACATCCGGAACCTTTACCGTAACGGAAACTGAACCAGTGAACCAAGCCCCAGTTTTCGGCGAGGGCAGCTTGGCCTTTGAACAACCAGAGAACATTTCAGATGCAGATGTTATCGGTATAGTAACAGCCAAAGATCCTGATGGCAATGGAGAAAACCTCATTTTCGAAATCACCACAAACACAGAAAATAACCTGTTTATTATCAGTGAATTTGGAGAAATTAGCTTGAAAGCCGGGATGAATCTGGATTATGAAAGTGCTACTAACTATATAATCGAAGTGACTGTTAGCGATGGGGAAGACTCCACTACTGCAGAAGTGACCATT
The DNA here is from genome assembly GCF_030268205.1 of Allomuricauda sp. NBRC 101325. Taxonomy (GTDB): domain Bacteria; phylum Bacteroidota; class Bacteroidia; order Flavobacteriales; family Flavobacteriaceae; genus Flagellimonas. Next base: position 821,905 of record NZ_BSQF01000002.1, on the reverse strand, counting down.
TCTATTTTAAATGTGATTGAACCCGGAGAACTGGCTACGAACACCGATTCCTTTATTACCACTTGGACAATTCCAGAAGGGGGATTTTGGCTCTTGATTCCAACTGATGAATTTTATGAATTCAATTATACCATTGATTGGGGAGATGGTACGCTGGAGACCAATATTACCACACCAAACCCATTGCATCATTATGAAATTGGAGGTGTATACAAAGTGGCCATACAGGGAAATTTCCCTTCTATTAAAATGTCAGGGTCCCCAAATCAAGCAACATCAGATGCATTGACCAGTATAGACCAATGGGGCAATATAGTTTGGCAAGGTTTGGATGGTGCATTCGATTCTTGCGCCAACATGATTTACAATGCCTTGGATACACCCAATTTAGAAAAAGTAACCTCTTTATATGCAATGTTTTCCGCAGCTACAAGTTTTAATGGTGATATTGGGGATTGGGATGTGAGTACTATCCATAATATGTCCTATATGTTTGCAGATGCAACAAATTTTGATGGCAATGTAGGTGAATGGGCAGAAAAAACGGCTAATGTTTCAAACATGAATGGAATGTTCGGTGGTACTTCCAATTTTAATCAAGATTTGAGCTCATGGGTTACCAGCAGTGTAGAAAGTATGAACTTTATGTTCTCACAAGCGACCAATTTTAATCAAGACTTAGGCAGTTGGGATATTTCTAGCGTTACGGATATGTTCGGGATGTTCGATATTTCAGGGATGTCTCCAACCAACTTTGCCAATACCGTTATAGATTGGTCAAACAAAGAAGTACAACAAGGTGTATATCTTGGTGCAGTAGGTATAATTGCTTGTTCCAGTGATCAATTTGAGGCTGCCACATTCGAATTAATTAGCAATAATCAATGGGACATTAGTTATAATGGTGTTGAAGTATGTAATTAATTGTAAGTGAACAACAATTAAATTCCCAGAATACTAAATCACAATTAAGCCACTGGTTCCTTTCAGGTTTACAGTGGTTTTTGTTTTTAATAGATTTTAGCATGAGAAAGTTGAATTGCTGAATCCAAAAGTTTGTTAACTGAAATTGGATATTTGTTTTTCGTTGATTGTTGATGGTTGTTCGAACTTTGCCCCTCTAACTTCGTAGTATTATTTGATGTCATTCTGAGGAAGCGTAGCGATCGAAGAATCTCTTTTTGGATGGTGGGATTATTCGATTTGTAGAATACTGTATTTTGGATTCCCGATATCTCTTGTCCGCTATCTTGGGTCGGTTATCTGAAAATTAGATTCTTCACGATGTTCAGAATGACATGCGTTTATTGATTTGTTTTTCGTTGATTGTTGTGCGTTTTCAAAACTTAAAACTTACCACTTAGAACCTTTAGTTTTAGCTTTTAGCTTTTAGCTTTTAGCTTTTAGCTTTTAGCTTTTAGCTTTTAGCTTTTAGCTTTTAGCTTTTAGCTTTTAGCTTTTAGCTTTTAGCTTTTAGCTTTTAGCTTTTAGCTTTCAATTTTTACTTTTTACTCTAAAAATCCAAGTTTTATCAGAATACTTTCCAAAGAATTTGCTGTCCCTAGCTTTACGGGCTTCATCCATGGTATTATATCGTTCCAAATACACATAATTGTACTTGTTTAAGCTTCTATAAAAAGATTTAGGCTCCAATCCTTTGTCTTGAAGTGTTTTCATAAAACTCTGGAAATACTTTTGGGTACCATACACATTGGCAATCAAATAAAAACCAGGCTGCAGACCATCTTCGCTTTCAACTTCCTCATACTTTTCATTGGCCTGCAATACTACTTTCTCATTTTGCAAAGCGGCAATACTGTCTTGTTTGCGTTGCATTTCTTGTTCCAAAGCCAATCTACGTTGCTCCACTTGTGCCAACGAATCTTTTTCTCGTTGTAATTGGGCCAATCGTTGTTGTTCCTGGGCTTCTTGCTCCACTCTTTCAGCTTTGGCTTGGGCAAGTCTTTCCTGTTCTGCCTTCGCTTCTGCTTTGGCCAACTTTTCCGCAGTAGTATCCATCTCCTCTTCCACTTCCTCCACAACTTCTTTTTCTTTGGGTTTAAAATGATAGGAAGCCACAATTTCTATGGTCGAATCTTCATCTTTTAATTCAGCCCCAGTACCAAACTCCATCAATCCACCAATTGAAAATGAATTTGCAATAGTGACACCAAGTCCGCCCGATGGTCCATAAAAGGAATTAAAACCTCCCTGCACCCAAAATTTGGAAGTGGAAAACAATCCATTCAATCCAAACTGGGTATCACCAATGGGAACCGATTTCACATAAACTATAGGCCTGAAAAAGCTGGCTCCCAGTCCATCAGAAATATGAAGGGGAAAATCATTGCTAATTGTTCCCGTAATCGTTTTAAAATACTCGGCTGAATCGTTCTCTAAACCAGAAACATTAAACCCAAAGGCGTTTTCAAAGGCCAAACCCACATTAAATTGATCAACAAATAATCGAAAACCCGGAGAGAAAGTGACTTTAAAACCTTCGTAACCGTCGAGTTCAGCATCTGTTACTCCATCAATCGGAGCAAATTGCTCATCGGCCACGGTTTGCTGAAAAGCGAATAGATTTAGTCCCGCCATCAACCGAATATTGTCATTCAATTGAAAAACATTGGCGAAATTTAAATTTGCTCCAGTATATAAAAACGTGCCAGTGTTGTGTTGTAAAAACCCGACGCCAGCCACGGCATTTTCATTGAGTTGATGGGTATAATTGGCAAAGGTACTGGTCGGGTCTCCATCAATGGATTGCCACTGCCAACGTGTCCAAATGGAAATGGCATTCGGACGGTTCCAATCCAACGCATAGGTGGGATTCCACAAACTCGCGTTGAACTGCATTAAAGAATGTTGCCGAAAATCGGATGGTAAAACCACTTCTTGCCCCCAAACCATGGCACTAAAGGCTAGCATCCAAATGCATACCAAAAACTTTAGCATACGATAAAATGAAAATTAAACGTTACTTTTAAATCAAATTAAACACGGGAACCTTTAGAATAGAACTATGCGAACCATCAAACCTCTGATTGCACTTGCAATTATACTCGTTGGTAGCGTCAGCTGCAAAAAAGATACAAAATTTGAAGTAGAACCAGTGGTATCCACCTTCTATTTTATCCGACATGCAGAAAAGGACCGTACAGACCCCGAAAACCCTGATCCAGAGTTAAACCAAGATGGTTTGAACCGTGCCATTAAATGGGCCGAAGTGTTCGACCCTATTGCTTTGGATATGATTTATTCCACCAATTACGAGCGTACCACCATGACCGCCGCTCCTACTTCGATTAAAAAGGATATAGACGTTAAATATTACGACCCAAGGGATTTTGATGCCGAGGCATTCAAACTAGAGCATGAAGGTCAAAACGTGTTGGTTGTAGGCCACAGCAATACCACTCCTGACTTGGTAAATAAAATGATTGGTGTTGAAAAATACAACGCCATGGACGATAACGACAATGGAAGCCTATTTATAGTTCGAGTGATTGATGGTGTGCCTACCGATATTCGTCTGAAAATAGACTAGATCAGTTTTTTTCCACTTGGATATCCTCCAATTCAACTTTGGATAGCAGTTCTAATTCGCCTTGGTTGAAAAGTTGTCCTATTTCCAAGATTTCAGTACCATCTAATTTGGGTTTGTAGTTTTCGTAATCCACAAATCGGATGCCATTTACATAACGCTCATTGTAAGCTTTTCTAAAACGTTGCCCTCCTCCATTCACATGAAAGTCATAGGCTAAATATTCAGGCTTAAAAGATTCCATATCAAACCAATACACATAGGTATCTTCGAAGTCATCCCCACCACCTTGTTGGTCAAAAGTCACCTTGACTTTATAATATTCTTTATCACCAATGGCTTCTTTGCCCAATAGTTCTTTGTTTACCGCTGCATCGTTCAAACCATAGGGCAATCGAGCAAAATAATGCACTGAATTTACTGAATTGGAATAGCGCACTGCCATGGAATCAGGTACTGCCACTAATGAATCGTTTATATACCTTTCAAAACCATTGGGCAATTTCACATCGGTAATAGTAGCCGTATCCAAAACATTGATGCGTCTTAATACCGTTTTTCCCTCTTCACGACCATAGGTATAAGTCATATCCCGAAACACAAAGGACGTTTTGTGCGTACCGTATAGTTTCCCTCCACTGTCTGCAATGGAATTATCCACTATCTCTTGCGCTGTCAATGGTTTTTCTTTGGTTTCTTTACATGCAAAAATCAGAAGTGCTAAAAGTGCGGTCAATACCTGTTTCATAGTCGAGGGTTTGGTAACTTATTCGTAAAAAGAGTCACAACATTACAAATTTCTTGACGAAGAGTTTATATTTTTGCCCACAATGCAGCAAAATATCAACATAAAAAATAAACGCGCCCGATTCGATTACGAAATTTTGGATACCTACACCGCTGGAATTGTTCTGGGTGGTACCGAAATCAAATCCATTCGATTGGGCAAAGCGAACATTTCCCAAAGTTTCTGTGAGTTCAACAGTAAGGGCGAACTGTTTGTTATAAACATGAATGTTGATGAATATAGTCATGGAAGTTACTACAACCACAAACCCAAGGCGGAACGAAAGCTTTTATTAAATAAAAGGGAGCTTAAAAAACTCAGAAAGGAAGTGACCACTTCTGGTCTCACCATTGTTCCCCTCAACTTGTTCATTAACGACAGAGGGTTGGCCAAAGTGAATATTGGATTGGCCAAGGGTAAAAAGCTTTACGATAAAAGAGAGACCATGAAGGATAGGGACAATAAACGTAACCTTTCTAGAATCAAGAAAAATTTCAACAACTAGTTTTTGTCTTCTAAAAGCGGAACAAAACGGAAAGCTCCCAATTCCTTTTTCTCAAATTCCTTTTCAGACTTACGCACAAACAAGGTCATGGTCTGTTCGGTTTCACCAACAGGAATCACCAGCCTACCTCCTACTTTTAATTGGGACAGTAACGCTTTGGGCACTTCGGGCGCTCCCGCTGTTACGATGATTCCATCAAAAGGGGCTTCCTCGGGCAATCCTTTATAGCCATCACCAAAAATCATTTTTTTGGGACGGTAGTACATTTTTTTAAAGAACAAACTGGTGGTCTTGAACAGTTCTTGTTGACGTTCTATGGTATACACTTTTGCTTTTAAATGCAACAAAACTGCGGTTTGATACCCACTTCCCGTACCTATTTCCAAGATTTTTTGTCCAGGCTTTACCTGCAACAATTCGGATTGAAAAGCAACGGTATAGGGTTGGGAAATAGTCTGGTCAGCACCAATCGGAAACGCTTTATCCTGATACGCATGGTCCTCAAAACTGCTATCCAAAAACAAATGTCTAGGTATGGTTTTTATGGCTTCCAACACTTGTTTATTGGTAATCCCCTTGGCCGCAACAACTTCGGCCAATTTATTGCGCATTCCTCTATGTTTGAGCGTATCCTTCATGGTAATTGGTCTGGGCTACGAAGTTAAAAAGTTCCGTAAAAATTTACAGCCACTTCAAACCTATTTTTTATGGAGGAGTGCCATCATATCCGTATTTTTGAAAAAAACTAGAATATGCTAAAAGTTGGTGTCCTTGGTGCTGGACATTTAGGTAAAATTCACCTGAGGCTCTTAAATCAATCGGACAAATACGAACTAGTTGGGTTTTACGACCCGGACGAAATCAATGCCAAAAAAGCGGCAGCTGAATTTGGCTATACCTTTTTTGAAAACATCAATGCATTGATTGATGCTGTGGATGTGGTCGATATCGTGACTCCTACCCTTTCCCATTTTGATTGTGCAAAAAAAGCCATTGAAAAAGGAAAGCACATCTTTATAGAGAAACCTATTACCAATACCTTGGAAGAAGCAGAGCAATTGCTCGAGCTTACCAAAAAACATCAGGTAAAAGGACAAGTGGGGCATGTGGAGCGCTTTAATCCAGCTTTTTTGGCAGTAAAGCACAAGATTGAGAACCCTATGTTCATTGAGACCCACCGTTTGGCGGAATTCAATCCAAGAGGAACAGATGTGCCTGTGGTTTTAGATCTTATGATCCATGATATTGATGCCATTTTAAGTGTAGTTCCTTCCGAAGTGAAGCAAATCAATGCCAGTGGTGTTTCTGTGATCAGTAGCTCGCCTGATATTGCCAATGCAAGAATTGAGTTTGAAAATGGATGTGTTGCCAACCTGACATCGAGTCGAATTTCGTTGAAGAACATGCGTAAATCCCGATTTTTTCAACGTGACGCCTACATTTCTGTAGACTTTTTGGAGAAAAAGGTAGAAGTGGTCAAAATGAAAGACGCTCCCGAGCAACCTGGGGATTTTGATATGATTTTGCAAAATGCCGAAGGAGAGAAAAAACAGATCTATTTTGAAAACCCAGAAATAGACGTCAACAATGCCATTTTGGATGAATTGGAGACCTTTGCGGATGCCATTACCAACAATACTACGCCTGTTGTAACCTTAGAGCAAGGCACCAATGCCTTGAGGGTTGCACTTCAGATTATCGAATCGTTTAAAAAATAAATATTGTCCGTTAGAAATGTCATCCTCAGCTGTTTCCTGAGCGTAGTCGAAGGAAGCCTAAGGAAGTCGAAGCAACAGTTAAGAAGGACAAAATTCAATATTCTATGAAAAACATAGCTGTAATAGGTGCTGGAACTATGGGCAATGGCATTGCGCACGTTTTCGCACAAAATGGATTCAAGGTTAACCTAATCGATATTTCCCAAGCTTCTTTGGACAAGGGAGTGGCCACCATTACCAAAAATTTGGACAGAATGTTGGCCAAAGAGGTAATTGATGAGGTCAAAAAGTCTGAAACCCTAAGCAATATTTCAACCTTTACCGAAATGGCAAAGGGGGTTGCCAATGTGGATTTAGTGGTGGAAGCTGCCACCGAAAACTTGGACATCAAACTACAAATTTTTAAAGATTTGGATGCCATCTGCGAATCAGAAACCGTTTTGGCCACCAATACATCTTCTATTTCAATCACGCAAATAGCTGCGGTCACCAATCGTCCCGAAAAAGTGATTGGCATGCACTTTATGAATCCCGTTCCGATTATGAAATTGGTTGAGATTATTCGTGGATACAGCACCTCGGATGAAGTTACAGCAACCATCATGGAACTTTCAAAAAAATTGGGAAAAACGCCTACAGAAGTGAATGATTATCCCGGTTTTGTTGCGAACAGAATTTTAATGCCCATGATCAATGAGGCAATTGAAACTTTGTACAACGGCGTTGCTGGCGTAAACGAAATTGATACCGTAATGAAATTGGGTATGGCACACCCCATGGGTCCGCTTCAATTGGCGGATTTTATTGGGTTGGATGTTTGCCTTTCCATCCTCAACGTAATGTACGATGGATTTAAAAACCCAAAATATGCTCCTTGTCCCCTCTTGGTAAACATGGTCATGGCTAGAAAATTGGGTGTAAAATCCGGGGATGGTTTTTACGATTACTCCGAATCCAGAAAAGCGGAAAAGGTTTCATCCCAATTCAATTAAAACCTCATGGCAACAGTAAAACCTTTCAAGGCCATTCGCCCTACAAAGGACAAAGCCTTTTATGTAGCCTCTAGATCCTACGAAGAGTATTCCAAAGATGAGCTCCAAGCTGTTTTGAAATACAATCCATTTTCCTTTTTGCACATCATCAACCCTGGGTTCAAGTTCGAAAAGCACATTACCGGGGAAGAACGATTTCATTTGGTGCGCAACCGTTATTTGGAATTTTTGGAGGAAAATATCTTTCAAAAAGATGATGCACCCAGCTTTTATCTCTACCAAATCGAAAAGGAAGATTTTAAAAGTCTTGGATTTTTTTGCGCCTGCAGTGTGGAAGATTATCGCAACGACGTCATAAAAAAACACGAAGATACCCTTCAACAGCGCGAAGAACTGTTCGCCGATTATTTGGATGCTGTGGGTTTTAATGCAGAGCCTGTTCTGATGACCTATGCTGATAATGACGAGGTAAATGCCATTTTTCAGCGGAAAACCCAACGAGTGCCTGAATACGATTTTACCACAGTGGATCGGGTAAACCATAAACTTTGGAAAATTTCATATCCCGAAGGCATTGAAAAACTGGAAAAAGCCTTTGCCCAAATGGACTCACTTTATATAGCAGATGGACACCACAGAAGTGCCTCATCCGACCTTTTGGCCAAGCATTTGGAAAGCGAAAACCCATCCCACAATGGACAGGAACCTTACAATTATTTTATGGCCTACCTCATTCCAGAATCCCAAATGCGGATCTTTGAGTTCAACCGAATGGTAAAGGATTTAAATGGGTTTTCTAAAAAGGAGTTCTTGATCCAGCTGGACGAATACTTTATAATCGAAAAGGAAACTAGTGGTTTGTGCAGGCCTACCCAAAAGCATGAGTTTTGCATGTACCTGAAAGATGAATTCTACAAATTACATCTTCGCAAAACCAATTACCAATTTACTGATGCCTTGAGTGCCTTGGACACCCAGATTTTGTTCAAAACCATTCTAGAGCCGATTTTGGGCATTAAAGACTTGAGGAACGACAAGCGAATTTCATACGGCTATGGCAAACACAATCTCATAAAAATGAAAGAGGATGTGGATAAAGGCAAATTCGCTGTTGGTTTTAGTTTGGTTCCGACCACTGTTGAAGAAATCAAAGCGATTGCCGATGCAGGTTTGGTAATGCCCCCAAAAAGCACGTATATTGAACCTAAGCTACGCAGCGGTTTGGCTATTTACGAATTATAATATCAAATGTCATTCCTGTGAAGGCGGGAACCCATAAATAAATAGATTCCGCAAACAGTGCGGAAAGGCAATAATAATTTTATGTCGATAAAAGATAATCTACTTGAAATTCAATCCGAACTTCCTAAAGGAGTAACCTTGGTCGCCGTTTCCAAAACAAAGCCTAACGAAGCTATTCTGGAGGCATATGAGGCTGGTCAACGTGTTTTTGGAGAGAATAAGGTGCAAGAAATGGTTGCCAAATGGGAAGTGTTGCCCAAGGATATTGAATGGCATATGATTGGACATCTACAACGCAACAAAGTCAAATACATGGCCGAATTTGTGTCCTTGATTCATGGGGTGGACAGTTTAAAGCTGCTCAGCGAAATAGACAAACAGGCCCAAAAGCAAGATCGGGTTATTTCATGTTTGCTTCAAATGCATATTGCTGAGGAAGACACCAAGTTTGGTCTTAATCAATCCGAATTGAACGAACTTATCAATTCCGAAGCGTTCAAAGCCATGAAGAACATCAAAATTGTTGGATTGATGGGCATGGCGACTTTCACTACTGATGAAACCCAAATCCACAAAGAATTTGCCCAATTAAAATCCATTTTCGATTCGCTAAAGAGTGAAATACCTGAAATTTCCATCCTATCCATGGGAATGAGCGGCGATTATAACATTGCCATTACAGAAGGTAGCACCATGGTACGTATTGGAAGTAGTATCTTTGGGGCTAGAAATTACTCATAAAACGACATTTTCATGTACGCCATACTCGATATCGAAAGCACGGGAGGAAAATACAATGAAGAAGGCATCATGGAAATCGCCATCCATAAATTTGATGGCCATAAAGTAGTTGATCAATTTATCTGTTTGATCAACCCTGAACGTGAAATCCAACCTTTCGTCGCAAAACTCACGGGTATCAACAATACTATGCTGCGTTCCGCTCCAAAATTTCACGAGGTGGCCAAACGTATCGTGGAAATTACTGAGGGAACGGTTCTGGTGGCCCACAATGCTCAATTTGATTACCGCATTTTACGAACCGAATTCAGGAGATTGGGGTACGATTTTCAACGCAAGACACTATGCACCGTAGATCTATCCAAACAATTGATTCCAGATGCAGAATCGCATAGCCTTGGAAAATTGGCCAGGTCTTTGGGCATTCCTATGAGTGACAGACATCGCGCCAATGGTGACGCGTTGGCCACATTAAAGTTGTTCAAACTATTACTGGCCAAGGATTCCGACAAAAAAATCATGACCGAAGTGATCCGGGAAGAAACCCATGGAGAACTCTCCCCCACCCAATTGGATATGGTAACCAGTCTACCCTCTTCCACAGGTGTTTATTACTTGCACGACAAGGATGGGGAAATCATTTTTATTGGGAAATCAAAGGACATCAAAAAACGGGTGAACCAACATTTTACCACAGTGAGCAATCAGGCCAGAAAACTTCAAAAAATAACCAAAAGGGTTAGTTATGAAGCCACAGGGAGCGAATTGTTGGCCATATTAAAAGAATACCAAGAGCAAAAGCGGAACAGGCCAAAACTCAACAATGTCCCCAAGAAAAAACTGTTCAGCCACACTATCGACTTTAGTTTGAACGGAAGTGCGCACATTGTTTTAAAAATCAAAAATGACAAGGAACTAAGCGAAAACAAGATGGGATTCAGCAGTCCTTCCTCTGCCCATAATTTTTTAAATAAGATCACTTCAGAATTCGAATTATGCTCTTGCTCCTTTGACACAAAAAAGGAATGTATTGAAGAAAGTGGCGCCATCGAAATTTGTAATGAAAAAGTAAATACTGCCTTTGAAAAATACAGTTTAGAAGGTAAAAATATAGCCCTATTGGATCAAGGGCGCGAAACGGGAGAACGCAGTTTTATATTGATCAAGAATGGTCAGCTTCAAGGGTTTGGATTTGTAGAACTCAACCATCAAATCAATAATATTCATATCTTAGAATCAATAATGACCCCTATGCAGGGTGATGAGAACACAAAATTCATTATTGAATCCTATTTGAGAAAAAACAATCGACTCAAAAGTATTCCTCTAACCAACTAGACCTTGAAACCGAACAATGCAATGCCAAAATGGAAAAACACACTTCATGAAGTAATTTATGAAGCGGACACTCCTGCTGGTAAATTGTTCGACATCATTCTTTTCTTCCTTATCATATTTAGTGTGGTATTGGTAATGCTGGAGAGTATAGATGATTTTGATGCAAAGTATCATGGCATATTATTGACGTTGGAATGGACCATTACCATCTTCTTTACGCTGGAATATATCGCAAGACTCATCAGTATAAAAAAGCCATTGCGGTACGTATTCAGTTTTTATGGCATTATAGATTTCCTGTCCACAATTCCACTTTACCTTTCCTACATTTTGGCAGGTTCGCAGGTATTGTTGGCCGTTAGGGCATTTCGCCTGCTTCGAATTTTTCGAATTTTAAAATTGGTAAAGTTTATTGGAGAAGCTTCGCAATTGCAATCCGCTCTAAAAGCTAGCAAGACCAAGATTGCAGTTTTTATCTATGTGGTTCTTATACTTTCAGTTATTCTAGGCACATTAATGTACATTGTAGAAGGGGATGACGCAGGTTTCACTAGTATACCACGAAGTATTTATTGGACCATTGTAACTTTGACCACAGTGGGCTATGGAGATATTGCTCCCCAATCGAATTTGGGACAGTTTTTGGCCACGGTAATCATGATCTTGGGATATGGGATCATCGCTGTTCCAACAGGCATAGTATCTGCAGAGTTTGCCAAGAGCAGAAATACAACTGAAGAAGAGGTTGAAGATGACACCCACTACGTACACGTCAACACTCAAGCGTGCCCAAGTTGTGGAATTGAAGGCCATAGAGATGATGCTTCCCATTGTTTTAACTGCGGACACGTATTATGAGTAAACCCGTAGTATTGGCCGTGGTAGGACCTACGGCTATTGGAAAAACAGCCTTGGGCATTTACCTTGCCCAACATTTTCAAACAGAGGTCATCTCCGCAGATTCAAGGCAATTCTTCCAAGAAATGGAAATTGGCACAGCCGTACCATCCAAAGAAGAACTTGAACAGGCCAAACATCATTTTATTCAGCATAAAAGTATTCACGAACCCTATTCTGTTGGGGATTTTGAACGGGATACCTTGATGCTATTAGATCAATTATTTCTGGAACATAATTATGTGGTACTAGTCGGTGGAAGTGGACTTTATGTGGATGCCGTTATCAATGGTCTCGATAAATTCCCCGATGTAGATCCAAATATCAGGAAAACCCTAAATGAGCAATTAGATCATGAAGGGTTGAAAAGTTTGCAGAAAGAGCTAAAACAAAGAGATCCGGATTATTACAAAGTTGTCGATGTGGAAAATCCACACCGAATTATACGAGCTTTGGAAGTTTGTATTGCCTCAGATCAACCTTATTCCTCTTTTCTGAACAAAGGAAAAACAGCAAGACCTTTCAAGTCTTTATACATTGGCATCAATGCACCCAGGGAAATTATTTATGCGCGCATTAACCAACGTGTGGACCTAATGATGGAGCAAGGTTTACTGGATGAAGTCAAAAACCTCCATCCATACAAACAACTGAATGCACTTCAAACTGTTGGTTACAAAGAACTTTTTGAATATCTTGACGGGCAATCTACTTTGGAATCTGCAGTTTCGGAAATAAAAAAGAACACCCGACGATTTGCCAAACGCCAGTTGACCTGGTTGCGCAAAAATAAAAATATCCTTTGGGTGGACTTTGACGAAAACAAGGATCAAATTATTGCTAAAATTAACGACCGACTAAACAAAATTTAATGCCTCATAAAAAGACCGTTCTTGTGGTCATGGGAGTGAGTGGCTGCGGCAAAACGGCCATTGGGCAACTTTTGTCAAAAAAACTGGACCGCCCTTTTTTTGATGGGGACGATTTCCACCCTGAATCCAATGTCCAAAAAATGAAATCCGGCACTCCCTTGAATGACGAAGACCGCAAAGATTGGTTGATTACCTTAAATCAACTTTGTGTTGCGCATCGAGAAAATGGGGCCATAATTGCCTGTTCTGCCCTTAAAAAGAATTACAGAAGTCTATTACGTGCAGGAATGGGAGATAGCATTGCATTCGTATACCTCAAAGGTTCCTTTGAGCTGATAAAAGCAAGATTGGAGCAACGCAAGGGTCATTTTATGCCCATCGAGCTATTACAATCACAATTTGAAACTTTAGAACCGCCATCTCGAGAAATCACTGTCTCAATTGACCAAACCCCAAAGAAAATCGTTTCTGAAGTCCTAAAGCAGCTTTAGCCAAGAAAATACAATCATCCTAATCCCTTTTCTAACCTTTGTTGGATTGTCCTGGTAACCCTAGTGATCTATTGGCATAAAAAAAGCCACCTAAAGGTGGCTTCCTATATCGATGTTGATAGTTTTTACTGGTTTTCAGCTTTAACAACCAATCTGAATCCTTCTCCGTGAATGTTCAATATTTCTACCAGATCATCCTTTTTAAGGTATTTTCTCAATTTGGCGATATACACATCCATACTACGTGATGTGAAGTAATTATCGTCTCTCCAGATTTTGGTCAAGGCCAATTCACGTGGCATCAAATCGTTTTCATGAAGGGCCAACAATCTCAAAAGCTCATTCTCTTTTGGTGAAAGTTTAATGGGCTCTTCTTCCATATATTTAAGAAAGCGCAACTTGGAATTCAAGTGGAAATTCCCAATTTGGAACTCAAACTGCTTGCTGTCCGCCAAAGAACTGGAGGCCTTACGTTGAATGATTGCTTTAAGTTTCATTAACAGCACTTCCGAGTCAAAAGGCTTGTTCAAATAATCATCGGCACCTGCTTTATAACCTTTAAGAACATCCTCTTTCATGGTTTTTGCGGTCAAGAAAATAATCGGAATGTTCTCGTTTTTCTCACGGATTTCCTTAGCCAAGGTAAATCCATCCTTATAAGGCATCATCACGTCCAAAATACAGACGTCATAATTGTCCTTTTTGAATTTTTCAAAACCTTCCATTCCATTTTTGGCCAGAACAACTTCAAAATCGTTCATGGACAAATAATCTTTGAGGACGATTCCGAAATTTGGGTCATCTTCTACGAGTAGTATCTTCTTTTTTTCTGTTTCCATAGTCTATTTTAAATTAAAGGGAGTTTAATGAAGAAGGTGCTTCCTTTGTCTTTTTCACTTTCTGCATAAACCTCACCTTGGTGATCATCTATAATTCGTTTTACGTAGGCCAATCCCAATCCGTGGCCTTTCACGTTATGTATATCACCGGTATGTTCCCGGTAAAACTTCTCAAATACTTTTTTAAGCACTGCCTTGCTCATTCCCGCTCCTTGGTCCTGTACTTTTATAATGATGTTGTTTTTCACCACTTCGGTGTACACATCAATTTTTGGTGTTTCGGGCGAATATTTAACCGCATTGTCCAAAATGTTCACGACCACATTGGTCATGTGCATATCATTCGCCAAAACTTCTGAACGTTCCGCCTTCAAATGAGCATTCACGTAACCACCCCTGTCCTGAACAATCAATTCCACATGGGTAATGGCATCCTGAATAATGTCGTGGATGTCCACCCTATCTTTAGTGATATCCAATTGGTTTTTCTCCAATTTGGAAATACGCAGTACATTCTCTACTTGGGCATGCATCCGTTTGTTCTCATCCCTGATCATTCCCAAATAACGTAACACCTTTTCCTTATCATCAATGGTTGCTGGGTTCTTAATGGCCTCAACAGCTAAATTTATAGTCGCAATGGGCGTTTTGAACTCATGCGTCATATTATTGATGAAGTCGGACTTGATCTCAGAAATTCGCTTTTGTTTGATCAACTGGTAAATGGCACTGGAATACGCCAAAATGATGACCAATGTGAAAACAAGTGACAACAAAGCCATACCCATCAACGACCTGAACAGGTACTTTTTCATTCCCGGAAAAGTCAACAACAACGAAAAAGTGGTCATTCCTTCAGCATCCCTAAAAATGGGTGCTTTATACATTTTGTCCCCGGAAAATTTAAACTTTCTAGACCTTATTTTGGTAGGATATCCTTGGCTGTACACCCCGTATTCGTAATCGATATCGATATTACGGTTGCTCAGTTCTTGACTCAACAACAATTCCAATTCCTGCTTGGAAACCCGCTTATGAATGGGCTGTGTTTTGGCATGTTCCATGAACACATCTTCCCAAGCAGCACGTTCTATACTGCTCAGTTTACCAATAGTGGTCACCTTTTCAATGGGTGTAAGGCTATAACTTTGTCCATCTAGCCCTCCTTCCCGTTTAAAAACCTGTTTGGTTCTTCTACTGGTGAAGTTTTTGAGCAATGTGGTGTCTTCCGCACCTAAAGTATTATCAAAGAACGTTGATGTTATATTGTAATCCTCTTCAAGAATCCCATGCGAATAAAAAAGAATCTCATCGGAATCGAGATCTCTTTCCATAAACATGAAATTTTTGAATTGAGCACTTTTTGGCTCTCCAATGCTATCCGCCATCATGGCCAAACGATCGGAATATTCATTCATCTCCCTCTTCTCTACCCGCTCCGAAACTTTGTCGAGTATATCCGTAACCGTACGTGAAAATTGTTCTTCCTTGTCGTTGATGGAGGTTCTAATCCAATACACCTGAACCAATATGATCCCAACTAGGGACAAGCTCATGAGAACCACCAGAAGAACGAATAGCTTCTTGTTCATTAGCGTAAAATTAAAAATTTAACATTTAGCAATTTTAGCGTTTAACCTAACCTTAACAAAAATGTTAAAATTTAGAAGCCTTCGCTAAAAGTTTGAGATGTAGTACCTTAACCGCCGCTTCCGTTTTCGCCAAGTCAAGGTTTTCGATGTGGTAATCGGCATGTTTTAGTTTTTCGCCGTCTTCCATCTGATTTTTGGTGCGGTCCACAACAGCCTTTTTTTCCACTTTGTCCCTTTCCATTACACGCTGTAAACGAAGGGTTAAGGGCGCTGTGACCAATATGGTTGAATCATATTTATCTTGGGCATCGTTTTCAAAAATCAACGCAGTCTCTTGAATCACATATGGTGTTGTTTGTGCTTTTGCCCATTCCAAAAAATGGGATCTTATTGCCGGATGCACTATTTTGTTCAGTTTTTCCAATAAAATTGGATCTGTAAATACCTTTCCAGCTATATATGGCCTGTTCAAAGTGCCATCCACATAAGACGCTGCGCCTAACAATTCAATAATGGACTCCTTTACCTTGATGGAGGTCGCCATCAATTGTTTGGCTTCCTTATCCGAATCGTAAACGGGAACACCCAATTCCTCGAACATTTTGGCCACGGTACTTTTGCCGCTACCTATTCCACCTGTTAATCCTACGATCATCATTGTTGTTCCAAAACAAAGTTTACAGTGTTTTCTTCCATACGTACATCGTACACATTTTCTGGTTTACGGGAAAGTTCCAAAAACAAGGTGCTGTTCGCAGATCCGTTCAATTGTGCATAATCTGCCACAATTTCAAAATCTGTGGCCGAAATCTCCTTTAACCTATCAAGGGTTGCCTTACAAAGTACGGTAACCGAATTCGGAAAGATTTTAACCTGATACCCTTCTGGGAAATTCAATCCTTTTATGGGCACTTCAAATACCTTTTCAGAGAATTTGGACACCTTTCCTGACACCTTCACTTGTGATACCGAGAAAATCGTATTGTCCAGACCCTTCGGAAACACCAAAGCGGCATCATTGGAAAAATCACTGTTCACATTGGCCAACTGAATTGCCATTGTTTTGATTGCCCGAATGGTGTCAATTTCGTTTTTGGGGCCTTTCACTTGAATGGAATCCGGTGAAATTCGAAGTTTGCCATCCAAAATATAGTTCTGCTGCAATCGCAAATTCAACTTTGCTTCCACAGGAATTTTCTTGGTATCCACTTGGTACAAATCAACAGCCAACTGTCGCCTATCCAATTCAATCAATGAAACATTTTGCGATAATTGCTGCTCCATCTGCCGTTTCAAGGGTGCTTCGTCCAAAACATATCGCCCATTTTGATAAGCAACTTTGGAAACATCGATATCCATTCGTTGCTTAAAAAAATTATAGAACAAAAACTGGAACCCGCTTGCCCTAAGCTTTGCCTCTATTTGTTCTTCCGAATGGTTTCCCAACAAAAGGGAATCTGGCAAGTTTCGATAATTAAGGTTGAAATAGGCCCGGGATTCGTAGGGTTCAGAAAGATTACTAATAAACCAAGCCAAGGATGAGCATAGCAAAAACAGTGAAAATACCTTCACTTTTTTTTGATTGAGGCCTGATAATAGCTTTTTGAGCACGTTTACTTTTTCTTGAAAAACAATTTTGGAAACAGTTCCTCTGGTTCCTTATTACTAAAGTTAAGCAACATTGTGGACTTGAAAAAACCAAATCCGTATCCCGCAAACTGGGTCAAGGCTGCGTAGAGGGATAGTATGGCCACATCGATTTTACCAGTTTTCAAAAGCGCGTCAACAAAGAGCAAAACAAAATAGCATCCATACAACCATAAGGGCAATCCAATACCGACCAAGGCCAAGAGCAGGGCGACTATTAAACCCAACATAAACAAAGTGGGAAACCAATAGGTAGGTTTTGCCGTTCCTTTGTGCCAACGGTTTAAAATAGGTCGTACCATGCCAAACTTATTCACTTGGATGTAAAATTTGTTCCAATCGATGCGCCTTTTATGGTACACAAAAGCATTGGGAAACAATCGGGTCTCAAAACCTGCTTTCCATATTCGAAAAGTAAGGTCGGGGTCCTCCCCAGGATGAATTCTTCCAAAGCCACCCACTTTTTCAAAAGCTTCTTTGGATATTCCCATATTAAAACTACGGGGTTGAAACTTTCCAACTGACTTCTTGCCTCCGCGAATACCTCCCGTTGTAAAAAAAGAGGTCATTACATAATTAATGGCCTGCTGTACGGTGGTAAAGGACTCGTCAGCTGCATCCGGACCTCCAAAACAATGCACAAATTTGTGTTGCAACTCCTTTTCCACTTCAGTTAAATATTGTGGTGGAAGTATGCAATCAGAATCTAAAATGATAAAGTAGTCGCCTCTGGCCTTCTCCATGCCAAAGTTTCGGGAATCACCAGGTCCTGAGTTGGCTTTGTAGAAATAGGAAATCTGGAGGGTATCCTGATATGATTTTACGACCTCTTCAGAGCTTTCCGAAGAACCGTCCTCCACAATGACCACCTCAAACTCCTTTTGGAAAACTTGTTTTTGAAGACTTTCCAATAGTTCTCGAACCTCTTCGGGCCTATTGTAAACGGGGACAACAATGGAGAAATATCTATTCATATCAAAAAAAGAAAGCCACCCTAAAACGGATGGCTTTTATTGAAATATGTTTTTCTTATTCAGAAAACTCGTCTATCACTTCCTGGCTAACTCCTGTGTTGGAGAAACCGCCATCGTGGAACAAGTTCTGCATGGTCACCTTTTTGGTCAAATCGGAGAACAATGAAACGGTGTAGTTGGCACAATCATCCGCAGTCGCATTCCCAAGTGGGGACATTTTTTCTGCATAGTTGATGAATCCACCAAAACCTTTAACCCCCTGTCCCGCAGTAGTTGGGGTTGGAGATTGAGAAATCGTGTTTACCCTTACTTTTTGTTCTTTTCCGAAGAAATAACCAAAACTTCTGGCCACGGATTCCAAATATGCTTTGTTATCGGCCATATCGTTATAGTCTGGGAACGTTCTCTGTGCTGCCATGTAGGTCAACGCAACAATACTTCCCCATTCGTTCATGGCTTCAGATTTGTACAAGGATTGCAATACTTTGTGGAAAGATAGCGCTGAAACATCCCATCCTTTGGCCGTGAAATCGTAATTTTCATCTGTATAGGCCCTTCCCTTTCTCACGTTTACAGACATACCGATGGAGTGAAGCACAAAATCGAGTTTACCACCCAAAATTTCCATGGATTTCTCCACCAAGTTTTTCAAATCTTCCTCGTTTGTAGCATCGGCAGGAATGATTTCTGAGTTGGTCTTTTCTGCAAGTTCCTTAATTTGACCCATTCTCATAGCGATGGGTGCGTTGGTCAATACAAATGTACCTCCCTCTTCGTGAACTCTTTCTGCAGTTTTCCAAGCGATTGAATTTTCATCCAATGCTCCAAAAATGATTCCTTTTTTACCTTTTAAAAGATTGTATGCCATATTTTCTATGAGTTGTTGATTGTGGTGCAAAGATATTTAAACTATTTTGATTGATTATCATTCCTCTTGCCCATACTGCACTTGATTCAGTATCTCATCCTGACAAAAGTTATTTTACTGATACCCTGAATTGATTTCAGGGTAACGCTGATATTATCCAGTACTATTGCAACAATTCCTTTGCGTGGGCCAAAGCGGATTCCGAAAGGGACTTGCCGCCTAGCATTTCTGCAAGCTCCCTAACCCTTTCATCTGTGCTCAATTGTTTAATATGGGTACTTGTTCCCGCTGCCCCTTCTTCTTTGTACACCTTAAATTGATATTTTCCTTTGGAAGCCACTTGTGGCAAATGTGTAATGGAGAAAACCTGCATGGAATTTCCCATTTGCTGCATAATCTCTCCCATTCGGTTTGAAATCTCCCCCGACACCCCGGTATCTATTTCATCGAACATCATGGTAGGAAGGTTTTCGTATGCTGCCAAAATGGATTTGATAACGAGCATTATTCGGGATAATTCCCCTCCCGAAGCTACTTTTTTAAGTTCCCCAAAATTGGAACCTTTGTTGGCGGAAAACAAGAAGGTCAAATCATCCTTTCCATTGGTTTTAAAGGAATTGGACGGGTTGATTTCAATGGAAAAACTAGCAGAAGGCATGCCCAACAAGGCCAATTGCTCCTGAAGCATTCCTTTCAATTTTGGAATTACTTTGGTTCTGTTGTCGCTTATTTTCTTGGCCCAAGTATTTGCTTCTTGGGTAATTTTTTCCACTTCCGATTTCTTGGCTATTATATTGGCTTCCATATTGGCCACCACATCTACTTTTTCTGCCAAAGTTTCCCGAATCTGAATCAATTCGGCAACAGAATCAGTATGGTGTTTTTTCTGAAGATCATACAATTGTTGCAATTGACCGTTCACGGTTTCCAACCGTTCCGGATTGGCTTCTACACCATCCTTCAATTGTTCTATTTCGGAGGCAATGTCATCCATTTCTATCAAAACGGATTGAATCCTATCGCTCAAAGATTTATAATCGGCCCCAAACTCCGTCAAAACTTGGAACTCCCGTTTTAAATCACCCAACCGTCCAAGAATGCCCAATTGCTCATCGTTCAACAATTGATGACTGGCGGCCAATTTCTCCATGATTTGCTCCACATTGCTCAACTGCTCATACTCCTCTTCCAATTCTCCCTGCATACCTGCTTTGAGTTTTGCATCTTGGAGTTCTTTCAGCAAAAAGCTGTTGTAATCATGTTCCTTATCGGCTTCGGCCTGAAAATTTTCCAAATCTATAAGTTCCTTGGAGGCTTTTCTCAATTTGGAAAGTTCCCCAGCATACCCCAAAAGAAGTTCGGCGTTACCACCAAGAGCGTCCAATACCTTCATTTGAAAGTCATTTTCGGTAAGCCGCAAGGTTTGGTGTTGCGAGTGCACATCCACCAAGCGTTCTCCCAAGGCACGCATCACATCCAAAGTCACAGGGGAATCGTTGATGAAGGCTCGGGATTTTCCACTTGGCAAAATTTCCCTTCGCAGAATGGTCGCATCTTCATAATCGAGGTCGTTCTTTTTAAAGAACGATTTTAAATCATACTTGGAAATATCGAACTCGGCCTCGATCACACACTTTTGTTCGATGTTCTTGAGCGAGGATAAATCGGCCCGATTGCCCAAAACCAATGAAAGACCGCCTAAAAGAATCGATTTTCCAGCTCCCGTTTCCCCTGTAATGGTGGAGAAACCTTTGGAAAAACCAACGCTCACGTCGTCAATCAAAGCATAATTTTGAATGGATAGATTTACTAGCAATTCTGAAGATTTTATCCGTAAAGATAAATTTCTTTGGAGAACTGCACTAGTAATTTATTTTATTCCAGGTGCTGGAATAGAAAGGGGCAACTTTGTTCAGGGTTTCCTTGAGTTTTACCACATCGACCTTGGGGCCGTCGGAGAAAATGTTCTGGATTTCCTCTGATTTGGCGTCAAAAAAGGTTTGGATCAAAAAAGCATTGGGCCTACGGCTAATAAGACCTTCAAACAAGCGAAGACTTCCTGCGATTATCTGTTTACCAGTACTATTGTTGTCCGCCATTACATCCAACCCTTTGCGGTGGTAATTGTACATGGCAATACGATATTCCCTAAAGGAATTGCTCAATAGATTGTCCACCAATTCAAATCGGGTACGATCTCCCGTATCCTGACTCCAACCACTATAGCTGGAACTTTGTGCTTGGGTTACAATATTCTGCGCTCTACGATAATAGTCGTTGCCGCCTTCCAATGAAAAGGTATCCGCATCCAAGCCCAAAATAATATAAACATAATAGGAAATGACCCCAACCAAATTGGAATCGAAGGAATTTGGATTATACACCAAGGGTTGAAATTCTTGGTATTGAAAGTTAAAGGCGTTGTCCTTATAATTAAAGATCGGACTTTCGTAAGAGGTATTGAAAACAGGGCGTGAGGACTGAATTTGAATATTGGCCTCAAAACGATCCGACTCGTATTGGGTCACAGTGATGAACATTCTAGCGTTTACCTTCTCATTCTCACGGTATTCACGGTTGGTCCACTTGCTTTTGTTCACGAAATCGTTCAATGAACGCTCCAAAGTCCTAAAAATTTGTTGATTGGTCTGGTTTACCTGATCGGAATTGACCGTAACGGTACAATTAAGTTCCTGAGCGGAAACAGTGATAGAAACTGCACACAAAAAAAAGTAAAACAGAAGTTTACGCATGAATTCTGGAGATGATTTCTTCCCAAATATCGGAAGCCACTTCGGACTTCTCTTTCACATCAAACGTTTTTATCCCAGAATTCTTATCTATAAAGGTAATTTTATTGGTACCTCCTCCAAAGCCAGCTCCTGAATCCTTTAAGGAATTCAAAACAATGGCGTCCAGATTTTTTCTTTGCAACTTTCCTTTTGCATTTTCCAGTTCATTTTCGGTTTCAAGGGCGAAACCGACCAAGAATTGATGCGCCTTGTTCTTTCCAAGCGAAAAAAGAATGTCTGGGGTACGTTCAAGCTCAATGTTCAACTCCCCATCTTTCTTTTTCATTTTTTCCTTGGATACATTTTTGGGTCTGTAATCCGCCACAGCTGCTGCACAAATGGCAATATCCACCGATGCATAATGTGCATGACAAGCTTCGTACATTTCTTGTGCGGAAGTAACGCGAATCAATTCAATTTGACTGTTTTGTATATCCAAAGATGTAGGGCCTGCTACCAAGATTACCTCAGCGCCCAAATTGGCCGCCTTTTTTGCCAGTTCAAATCCCATGGTGCCCGTGGAACGATTACCCAAAAAACGAACGGGATCAATCGCTTCTTGTGTGGGACCGGCAGTAATCAGTACTTTTTTTCCTTCAAGAGGTAATCCTTTGCGCAAATCGGTTTCAATAAATTGAAGTATGTTTTCCGGTTCGGCCATCCGACCTTCACCATGAAGTCCACTGGCCAATTCCCCCGATTCAGCTGGAATCATCACATTTCCATAGGACTCTAACTTTTCTATGGAGTTTTTTGTGGATGCATGTTTGTACATGTCCAAATCCATGGCTGGAGCGAAATATACGGGACATTTTGCCGATAAATACGTCGCTAGGAGTAAATTATCGCATGTGCCGTGGGCCATTTTGGACAAGGTATTTGCCGTAGCGGGTGCTACCAACATCAAATCGGCCCAAAGTCCGAGTTCCACATGGTTGTTCCAAGAGAGACTCCCATCTTCTTCGTTCACAAAATCCATCAACACTGGATTTTTGGCCAAGGTAGAAAGTGTAAGCGGGGAAACAAAAGAGCTGGCGCTCTGGGTCGTTACAACTTTGACCTGAGCGCCAGCTTTTATGAGTAACCTAACAAGAAATGTAGTCTTGTATGCGGCAATTCCTCCGGAAATACCCAAAAGGATGTTTTTACCGCTAAGCATTTCTTAGGCGTCTTTCTCTGTGTTTCTGTAATAGATTTTGTCTTCCAACCACTCTTGTACAGCCAAGGCGTGTGGTTTTGGCAACTTTTCGTAGAATTTGGAAACTTCGATTTGCTCTTTGTTCTCAAATACTTCTTCCAAGCTGTCACTGTAGGTAGCGAACTCTTCCAATTTCTCCAACAACTCTTTTTTGATTTCAGAATTGATTTGGATCGCTCTTTTGGAAGCAATTGAAATAGCTTCATAAATATTACCAGTGCTGGCATCGAACTCGTTTCTGTTCAATGTTTTTGTGGATACCGGTGCTTTTGTATTTTTCAAATCTTGCATGTGCAGTGGTTTAAAAACTTTTTATTTTGATACTGATGTGTTGTAACCGCTTAATTCCTTTTGGATAGTCTCCGCTAGGTCATCCGCTTTTTTCTTGAATTGTGTTTCTGGAAAATAACGCAATAAATTGTTATACGAGTCCATAGCTTCTTGCAGACGTTCCTGTTTTTTATCTTCTGTACTGTTCAGTGCCAAGGTTGTCGTTGATTCAATACGGTAATATAATGCTTCTTCCCTATAGATGGAACCAGGGTTATCGGTAATAAAGTTGTCGAAAGCCT
The DNA here is from genome assembly GCF_030268205.1 of Allomuricauda sp. NBRC 101325. GTDB lineage: Bacteria > Bacteroidota > Bacteroidia > Flavobacteriales > Flavobacteriaceae > Flagellimonas. Next base: position 798,293 of record NZ_BSQF01000002.1, on the reverse strand, counting down.
CAATTGCGGATACCAAAACTGGAAAGTTGAACTGCCCCAACTTACTGAACTGTTTGGCGATTTCCACCTCTTTCTTTTCTTTCTTGGCCGTTAATTCTTCCGCCATTGTGTTGGCTTCTGCAAAGTATTCCGATTCTGGATATTGGTTGATGAAGGTTTGCAACTTTGCCAATGCCTTATCTGTATCTGTCTGATCTAGTGAATATGCAGGAGAAAGCTCGTAATAACTTTTAGCGCCCAAAAAACTGGCTTCTTGAATTTTATCACTTCTTGGGTAGGATTTTACAAATCTTTCGAATTGATATCCTGCCAAGTAGTAATCCCCCGATTTAAAATAGGAATCCGCAAAAAAGAACATTACACGCTCACCTTGTGGCTTGCCCACATATTTTGGCGCAATCTGTTCGAACAAACGAACCGCTCTTTTATAATCACCTTCATTATACAGCTTTTCCGCCATTTCGTATTTGGCAGATGCATCTGTGTTTTTAAGTACTTTTTGGTACTCGTTACACGATGCGAACAAAATTACTGCACAACAAAGAAGAAGTATTGACCTCATTTTCAAAAACATTTTGCAAAATTAGTGATATTGAACGGATTTAAAAAAAGAATTTTAACCACTCAAATGTAAATGGAACCAAGGCCAATCCCCAAGGGTTTGGGCAACTTTTAACGAATTTTAAACATGTGCCCTATCCAAGGATTTTAAAAAGGAGCCGATTTTTTCCTTCAATCCGACTGAAGCTTCCACCAAAGGCAAGCGAACCAATGCGCTGGAAAGTCCCAAACTTTCAAAAACGCTTTTAATGCCCGCTGGGTTGCCCTCTTCAAAAATAAGGCTCATTAAAGGTGAAATGTTATGATGAATCTTATACGCTTCGGAGACATTACCCTCCAATCCAAGGTTGATCATTTGAGAGAATGCGGTGGGCAATCCCTGACCGATAACCGAAATAACCCCGGAACCACCAGCTAAAACCGTTGGCAAGGCCGTAAAATCATCCCCTGAAATTACCATAAAATGGGCCGGTTTTTCACGTAGGATCTTGTCAATTTGAACCATATCACCACATGCCTCCTTAATGGCCACAATATTTGGAACCTCATGGGCCAATCGAAGGGTGGTTTCCGGCAACATATTGCTACCCGTTCTTGACGGAACATTATATAATATTATAGGTTTGGGGGAGGCTTTTGCCACAGCCTTAAAATGCTGATAAATGCCTTCTTGGGTGGGTTTGTTGTAATACGGTGAAACCGATAGCACTGCATCGAATTCGGACAGGTCGGTGGATTGAAGTTCATCCACAACGGCCATGGTGTTGTTTCCACCAATGCCCAAAACCAATGGTAAACGGCCCGCGTTGGTTCGAACGATCACATCGATAACCAATTGCTTATCCGCTTTGGACAGGGTGGCCGATTCTGCAGTGGTACCCAACACCACCAAATAATCCACTCCTTCCTTAATGTTGAACTCCACTATCCTTGTTAGTGCATCCACATCAATCGAAGCATCATCCCTAAAGGGAGTAACCAGCGCAACGCCCGTTCCAACCAACTGTTCCATTCTAAATTTCGTTTAAAACCTTTAAATACTTTTTCAATTCACTTTTGAACAATTTGAAATCGTTCAAGGGTGTATTCAAGATCAAATCGTTCAATTTTGGGTCTTGCGCCCCCAATCCAACTTTTAACCGGGCCGAGCTTTTTACGGACAACAACTTCATCATCAAACTGTCCACCTCGTAATAATTGATCAACATATCGTACTCCCTGCCCAAAAACTCGAGCACATACCCATTTTCAATCTGCCCTTTCCAACCCAAGTCCTTGTCGGAAAAAATCTGGATGGCATAAGGGGAGTTTTTATCGAACTCCTTTTTATAACCAATGATCTTTATGGCATTGGGCCTGAGCGAAAACTCCTCGATCAATTCGTAAAAGGCCTCGGCGTTCTTAAAGTTGTCCACATCCACGATACAGCCAACACTTGTTATGCCTTTTTCCCTATCCAAAGGTTTGGAAGTCTTCTCCAACTCCTCCTGTAGATATTTTTGTCCGGATTTAACCTTAAATTTGTCTTGGAGTCCCCTTATAAACATATTTTTGTTGCATTTTTACAAAGGTAAATAATCTACCAAGACAACTTAGCAAAGATACGTACGTGAACCATTTAAATTTTAAACAAATTGTTGTATTTACAACTTTTTGTTTTTTAATATCCTGTAAAAACGAGACCGGAACCCTTTCCGAAATACAGGGTAGACAAATTCCCATCGATTCCACTTTTACGGAAATTGATTCCATCTCAACTTTTGTAACCCCTTATCGAAACCGCATCAACGAGGTTTTGGACAGCACTTTGGCCTATGCGCCAAAGCCTTTGCTTCTCGACGACGGGGAGCGCAGCACCTCCATGGGGAATTTGATGGCAGATATCGTCTTTGAGGAGACGGCCCCCATTTTTAATTCAAGGGCAGGGAAAAACCTTGATTTTGTGGTTTTGAACGCCGGCGGGGTACGTTCGGTTATTTCTACAGGAAACGTAACCGCGCGAAATGCCTATGAGGTTATGCCTTTTGAAAATTATATCGTTGTTGTGGAATTGGATGGTTCAGCCACGAGAAAATTGATCAATTTTGTTTCCAAGGCCACTCGTAAACACCCTATTTCGCACATCCAAATTGTGACGGACAAAGACCGATCATTGGAATCGGTAAACATTCAGGGCGAACCGTTTGACGAAACCCGGAATTACTACATAGCCACCTCCGATTATTTGGTACAAGGTGGACCTAGCGTGGGCTTTTTTGATGAAATTGTTTCGGTGACCGATACCGATTATCTGCTAAGAAACGCCATTATCGACCACTTTAAAAAAGTGGACACCCTTAAGGCCATTATCGACGATCGTTTTATTCAATTGGACCAATGAAAAGAAGAGACTTTATCTCCAACACCGCAGCAGCCTCTACCCTAATCGGTTTGGGAGGCCTTAGCTTGAACAGTTGTTCCAATCTGGGCAATAAGCACATTACCATATTGCACACCAACGATGTGCACAGCCATATAGACCCTTTTCCAAGTTCACATTCGGAATACCCCAATATGGGAGGGGTGGCACGCAGAGCCACTTTGGTGGAGCAAATTCGAAATGAAAATCCGAACACCCTACTTTTTGATGCCGGTGATATTTTCCAAGGCACCCCCTATTTTAATTTTTATGGTGGGGAATTGGAATTTAAGTTGATGAGCATGTTAAAGTATGATGCCTCTACCATTGGTAACCACGATTTTGATAATGGCATCGATGGCCTATTGGCACAAATGCCCTATGCCAATTTTGAAATGATCTCCGCCAATTACGATTTTACCAATACCGTGATGGATGGTTATGTAAAACCTTACAAAACTTACACGGTCGATGGGGTAAAAATAGGCGTCTATGGCATTGGCATTGAATTGGACGGATTGGTCACTAAAAGATTGTACAAGGAAACCGAATATTTGAATCCTTATGAAATTGCCCTTGATATGGAGCGCAAACTAAAGGAGGAAGAACATTGCGACCTTATTGTTTGTCTTTCGCACTTGGGTTACGATTATAAATTTCCAGATAAGCCAAGTGACATTCAATTGGCTCAAAAAACCTTTCATACCCATTTGATCATCGGTGGACACACCCATACTTTTTTGGATAAACCCGAGGTACAAACCAACCAAAATGGAAATGCTGTTTTGGTAAACCAAGTGGGGTGCTATGGTATTCACCTGGGCCGAATCGATTTCTATTTTGATGCTGATAAAAATGCTGCCGCTGAAGGAGTGAGTATTGTGGTTTAATTTTTTTGGGTTAAGGGTAAAAGGTTGAAGGTTGAGGGCGCAAGTTTTAAGATGAAAGTTTGGAAATCAAATTACCATCAAAAAACCACAAGAAATAGTTCCCGACTTCTGATTTCAGGCATCTGACCTCAGATATCAGACTTCTGACTATTGGCTTTTGGCTTTTGGCTTTTGACTTCTATGAAAGATTCTTCGCCGTCCTTCGACTTCGCTCAGGCAACCGCTCAGAATGACACCTATCCAAGAATCCAACTTTCCAACCATCCCATTTCTCATATCTAAAATCTCAATACTCAACGCTATCAAAAAGATTCCCTGCCTGACGGCAAGGCAGGCTCGTCGCCGTCCTTCGACTTCGCTCAGGCAACTGCTCAGAATGACACCAATCCAATAATCCAGTTATCCAAGAATCCAACTTTCCTACCATCCCATTTCTCATATCTAAATTCTCACTACTCAAGATTAAACAGAGATTCTTCGGTCGCCTTGCTCCGTCAGAATGACAACAATTAAAAATCCAGCTATCCAATAATCCAACCAGTCAAGAATCCAACTTTCCAACCATCCCATTTCTCATATCTAAAATCTCAATACTCAACGCTATCAAAAAGATTCCCCGTCGCCGTCCTTCGACTTCGCTCAGGCAACTGCTCAGAATGACAACAATTAAAAATCCAGCTATCCAATAATCCAACCAGTCAAGAAGCCAACTTTCCAACCATCCCATTTCTCTCATCTAAATTCTCACTACTAAAATCTAAAAAGATTCCCGCTTTCGCGAGAATAAAAAAAACCACCGAACACTTTTTACAGCATTCGGTGGCAAACTATCAAGGGTTGGGAAAATTTTATTTTTTATTGGCACGGATTTTCCAATCCTTCGTCGTCGATTACCCATTGATGATCACTGATCAATAAATCGTGAGCCGTTTTGGCATCGCAAGTATAATTTATACCCACTGCGCCTAGACTGGCACCGATTAATTGTACAGTTTCCATTTGATCATACCAACCGTTCAACGTATTGGAATAGTTTTCGGGGGACATTCCAGAATTAGAAAACATATCTCCAAAAGCTACAATATTATCAAGTTTCCAATTGCCCAAATCTTGATCAAAAACGGTAGCCCCTTCGAACATATTATAGAATGATTCTGCACTTTGCGTATCCCAGTTACTGATATTTCCATTAAAACTTTTAGCATTTCTAAACATCTCGGAAAAATAGAGAACATTTTCAACCTTCCAATCCTTGATATCACCATTAAAACTGGATGCATTCCAAAACATATAGGCCATATTGGAAACATTTTCAGTATTCCAATTGCTTAAATCACCATCGAAAAGTGTACAACCTGCAAACATATACGGCATAACAGTAACCTTTGTAAGATTAGGTACATCCACTGCATTGTAAGCCAAATTGGAGCAGCCATAAAAAGCCTTTTCCATGGATTGCCATTCTATATGACCCCATTGCTCAATGGAAACCAAGGCTTCCATAGATACCATGTCAAGTAGCTTATTATCCATTTGTATCGCAGGGAAATCACCTTGAATGGCCACCGTATAAATTCCCGGGACATCATAAACATGCGATGGGTCTTGATCTGTGAGTTCTTCTACGGTTCCGTCACCCCAATCTATGGTGTAATCGTATGATAAACCTATATGGGTATATATGGTTATCGCATCGCCATTTCCTGTAATATTCCATTTGGTAACGAAAGAAGCTGGATCATCTGCCAAACGTTCTTCCACATCCAACACTACAATTTTCACTTCCTTTTCTACCGTGTAAACTCCATCGGTAATGCTCACAACAATGGTATGCTCTTGGCCATTTTCCGCTTCAAAATTCAAACTTTTCTCGTCGGCCAAACTTAATTCTCCAAATTCACTTATTTCAAATAGCTCGTTATCGTTTTGGGCAATACTAAAAGTGAGCATATCCCCATGAACATCGGTTGCCGATAGCGTTCCTATCAAAAAATCGGGGTCAATATCCTCAATTACCTCGAACACATAGGCCTCCTCATCAAACTCTGGGGCAATGTTCACATTAATGGTAATCTCTGCCAATGACTCATATTCACCATCGGAAACTGCTACCGTAATCTTATGGGATGCTACCGAAGTAAAATCAAGCGTTTTACCCTCTTTTAAGGTCAATGAACCACCCACATTGGCAATTTCGAACATATCGTTACTATTGTTGGCAATACTATAGCTCAGTTTTGTGCCCAAATTGGAATCATAGGCTTTTACAGGGCCTATTTCATCCGTAACGGAGATGGCTTCCGGTGGGTTAAAGGTTTGTTCGTAAATAACTGGGCGCTGGTTGAGACCGTCAGAGGTGTCATCTTCGCTGCATGACCAGAACATGATCAAGGCCAAAAACCCAAAAAAATAGAGATTCCGATTCATTTGTTTGTTTTTTATGTTACATATTGAGACAATATCCTCGTTTTACCGCAGATTCTGAGGGAGCAATTAACGTATGGGGGGTTTGGATTTATGAATGGGTCATTTGAGTTGATGGATTTTTTTGAAGCATGGAATTTTAAGGGGGACAGGAGACAGGAGTCAGGAGTCAGGAGTCAGGAGACAGGAGACAGGAGACAGGAGACAAGAGACAAGAGACAGGAGTCAGGAGTCAGGAGACAGGAGACAGGAGACAGGAGACAGGAGACAAGAGACAGGAGACGAAGACCGAAAAACTATCAACCATCAACCGTTAACCATGTACAATAGAGAAAAGAGACAAGACGATAGATGCAAGACAATGGATGCAAGACAAAAAACGAAGAACGATTTAACAAATTCCAGACTTCTGAATCCAGACCAACGATTACCTAGATGAGATTCCGAAACAAGTTCGGAATGACGAATCGAAACTAAGGACATTAAATTTCAGACATCAGACCAATAAAATCCAACAATCGAGTAATCCAACATTGCCACCATTCCATTTCTTATTTCCAAAACCAACATCCATTAATAAAAAGCCACCGGAAATCCAATTTGGACCACCGATGGCTGCTTTAAAGTGATAGTGAAAATTTATGCTGGTTTAATTGCAAGCAACAGCATTGCCATCATCTAAAAACCAAAAGTTTGCAATAAAATAGCTTCGGGCAACTGACATTGCTTCATCAAAGCAATAATCAATATCGACCGCTCCCAAGGTTACACCATCATTATTTAAAGGTCGAGTGGACCAACCCAACAAGGTGCTGCTGTAGTTTTCGGTGGACAACCCAGAGCCATTGAACATATCCGTCATATTGGATACATTACTTATTACCCAGTTTTCTAGGCTTTGGTCGAAATTAATGGCATTGGTAAACATACCTTCCATATTCTCCACCAGGCTCACATCCCATTGGGCAATGCCATCGCCAGTAAAAAGTTCTGCATTTTCAAACATAGACGCCATTTCGGTCACCTTGCCCACATTCCAGTTTTCAAGGTTTTCATTAAAATTAGCATTATTGTAGAACATCCTGGCCATGTTGGTCACATTGCTTACATCCCAACTGCCAATAGTACCATATTCATTTATTTCAGAATCACCATAAAACATAGCCCACATGTTCTCCACTTGGGTAAGGATCGGCCTATCTTGGGCGTTAATTTCAAGTAAGCCGTAACAACCGGCAAAGGCAAGCTCAAAACTTTGCCAAACCGTGGTGCCCCATTGCTCAATGCTAGCTAAAGAACTCTTGGAAACATTGCTCTCGAGGTACATCACAATGGCTGGGAAGTTACCCTTAATGGCCACGGTGTATGGGCCTTCTGCCGCATAGGTATGTGTTGGGGCCGTGGTCACATTGGTCTCCACCGTTCCGTCGCCCCAATCGATGGTGTAGTTGTATTCGTAATCTGGGTTAATGCCCATGCCAACCTCAATACCCACATCATCTAAACCTATATTCCAACCTGTTACAAAAGAGGCGGGATCTTCTGCCAAGGTCTCTATAACATTGGTAACGGTAATGGTCACCGTTGCAGTGTCGGTCAGTGCGCCATCGTTAACGGTAATCTCGATGATCAGTTGCTGGGCATTTTCATAGTCCAGGTTTTTGCCGGCGGCCAATCTGATCTCGCCCAGATCGTTGATCACAAAGAGGTTGTCTTCGGTATTGGTGGTGATCTCGAAAGTAAGGTCGTCGCTATTGGCATCGGTGGCCATTACCGTACCGATCACTTCGGTATCGGCGATATCCTCGGGCTTTTCGAAGGCCAAGGTGGCATCATCGATTACCGGTGCCAGGTTCTGCGGCTCCGATGCTGTTACCGTGAAGGTGCCCCCTGTTGCGGTCTGCCCCCCAACGGTTACACTTACCTTTCCAGTTGCTGCGCCAGCCGGTACGGTTACAACAAGCTCGGTGGTCTTGGCACTGGAAATCGTGGCCGTTGCGGTTCCAATTTTTACGCTGTTCTCAGATGCCGTGGCTCCAAAATTCTGCCCGGTGATCGTAATGGTGGATCCCACTGCCCCCGATGGAGGGCTAAAAGCGGTAATATGGGGGCCTTTGCCCGGTGCGGGCGAATCGTCGTCCTTGCTACAGGACCAGACCAATGCCATGGCCACAAAGGCCAATGCAAGGTATTTTTTCATGTTTGTTGTTCTTAAAAGGTGTTTCATAACAGTATTTTTTATAGGTTATGGGCGCAAATTCCCTTTTTTGAACGGTACAACGGGCAGCGATCTTACCAATGCCCTTTTTGGATTGATGGATGGGGTTTTTGGGTTGACGGATGTTGGACATAGACTTTGGGTAAGGGGGAAGGGATTTGGGTTAAGGGATTAGGGTTAAGGGTTAAGGGTTAAGGGTTAAGGGTTAAAGTTTTAAGTTTTAAGTTTTAAGTTAATAAGTTATAAGTTCGAAGGAGACAGGAGACAGGAGACAGGAGACGGGAGACGGGAGACAGGAGACAGGAGACAGGAGACGGGAGACGGGAGACAAGAGACAAGATGCAAGATGCAAGAGACAAGACCATAGACGCAAGACGAAAAACGAAGAACGAAAAACCATTAACTATCAACTATCCACCTTCAACTATCAACCATGAACAATTGAGACAAGACGATAGATTCAAGACAATGGAAGAAGGGTTAAGGGTTGAAGTTTTAAGTGGGAAGTTTTAAGTGGGAAGAGACAAGAAACAAGACAATAGACGCAAGACGAAAAACGAAAAACCTTCAACCATCAACCCTTAACCATGAAAAATTGAGACAAGACCATAGACGCAAGACGAAAAACGAAAAACCATTAACTATCAACTATCTACCTTCAACTATCAACCGTCAACCGTCAACCATCAACCGTCAACCATCAACCATCAACCACACACTATCAACAAAAAAAGCCGCCAGTTGTCTTGAAGAAACCAGCGGCCCATCGAAAGAAAGGGTGGAATTATTTTTTACTTTCTAGTTACAGTTGATACCATGATCGGTAATGATGGTCCAACTATTTTGACCCATAAGTTTGGCTAGGGCATCCACAGTGGCTTGGTCATCCATACAGTATTCCAGTCCCTGTCCATTTACATCCAAATCAATTCCATCTGGGATATTGGCATTGTCATTTGCAGCCCAACCCACTAAAGTGGCGGAATAATTCGATGGGGTCATTCCTGATTCTTGGAACATATCATCCATGATCTGGGCATTACTAAAATTCCATGCACCAAGATTTTGGTCAAAAGAGTCCGCTAATTTGAACATACTCGCAAAAGATGTCACGGAAATGGTATTCCAGCCACTTATATCTTTGTTGAAAACCGGTGCCTGGGCAAACATAGCTCCCATATTCTGTACCTTACCTACATCCCAACTGCTAATATCTTGATTGAATATATCGGCATTTAAAAACATACCATACATATTCTCCACATTGCCTGTTTTTTCTGCCCATTCCCCAATGTTTCCATCAAAAGCAGCCGCTTCCCAAAACATAAATGCCATATTGGTTACATTGCTCACGTCCCAATTACCGATGTCGCCATTAAAATTAGACGCTTTGGCGAACAGGAACGAAAGATCTGTTAACTCCGTTAAATTGGGCACATCGGTGGCATTGTACACCATTTGCGAACAACCATAAAAAGCCTTGTTCAGGCTAACCCAAGTGTTGGTTCCCCATCTTTCGATACTGGTAAGGTTTGGTGCATATACACTGTTGTCCATATAAAATGCAGGGAACTGTCCTTTTATGTACACCGCATAGGTTCCTGCTTGGGTGTATTGGTGCACTGGGTTTTGTTCTGTTATCTGCTCCTCATCGGTCCCATCTCCCCAGTCAATGGTAAAATCATATGTGTACAGATCGTTGGTGCCAATGGCAATAAATCCACCCGCCTGCACGGTCCATGTAGTCACAAAGGCATTTGGGTCCTCTTTTAAGCTGTCCGCAACATTTAAAACTGTGATCTTCACTTCGGACTTCACACCAATCGTGCCATCGTTTACGCCGATCATAAGGGTGTATTCCTGGCCATTTTCAAAGTCCAAACCCTTACCGTTTGCCAACCTGATCACACCCTCATCCGAAATAACAAAAAGGTTGTCAGTTGTATTCATTAAGATCTCATAGCTCAATTCATCCCCATCGGCATCGGATACTTTTAGGGCCCCGACCACATCTGCCTCGGTACTATTTTCAGAGACCTCAAAGTGCAAATATCCTTCATCAAAAACCGGAGCCACATTTTGATCGGTAACGTTAATGGTAATCTCCGCAGTGGCGGCGTCCGTTCCATCGTTGACCTCTACCGTGATTTTATGGGTTTTGGTGGCTTTAAAGTCAAGTTTTTTTCCTGTTCTTAGGGTAATCGCTCCAGAAATCTGGGTTATTTCAAACAGGGCATCGCTGTTCGCAATGATCTTATATATCAAATTATCATCAATATCATCGTCTTCGGCCGTTAGGGTCCCAATAATCTGGGTATCGTTGATATCCTCTTTGACGCTAAATGTTCTGCCTTCGATTTTTGGCACATGGTTATCCAACTTTTTTTGGGGCGCAGGGTCGTCTTCCTTACTACAGGACAAGACCATGGACATTACCATGACCAACAAGCTTAGCAATAGATTTTTTTTCATGATTTTGAACGTTTTCATCGTTATTATTTACTGATTTGGCAGCAAGATGTATCAATAAATCAATGTGAAGCGAGCAGATCTTACCAATGCCCCATTTCATTTGATGGATGTAGGATTTGGGTTGATGGACTTTTGTCTCAGAAAGACCGTTTTGTATATCCAAGGCAAAAAAAAGGGCTTAAGGTCTGATTTCAATTAATGAAACTTGACCATACCCTATTATAAAAGTGTATCTGGCTAGGTTAGTAGGATTGAAAAAGCACGAACTGCTTAAAAATTGTTGTTTGACAAGGGCTTCCAATTTTAACGTAATTACATAATTGACAATTATATAGCCTCATAACAATTCAAAAATCAACCAAAATATTAATGTACAAGTGATTCAAAATAAATTCGATGGTTTTTATTGAACGTGAATATTTTTTTAACAATTTTATAGGATAACATAAACCATTCTATATGAGAGAAAAGATTTTTACTCTACACCCCAAAAACCTACCCTATTTTTACTTCTTTTTTTTCACTTTAACCACTTCAATTTCATTTGCGCAAAGCATTGCAGAAATGCCCGGACCGGTAAGTTATTTAACGCTTAACGAGAAGGGGGAAATTTACTGTGAGATACATTCGGAAGATGCGATCTCATTGGACCATCACAGTTTAGGGACGGCCAAGGCCACTTTGGCATCCAGCGGTGCACAGAAAGTATCCCTAAAGTCAAAAAAGGCCCCGACCGGAGCGACCATTATTGTGGATTATTACAATTTTGATCCCTCTTTTAGTTACGACAACTTTTTAGCCGCTGCCATCGCTTTTCAGTCGGCCATTGATGTTTGGGCCACCAAATTATCGTCGGACACCCCCATTTATGTTGCGGCCGCATTTCAACCTTTGGGCACAGGCGTGTTGGGTTCTGCGGGCGCCACTTATATTTTTGCCAATGCCCCAGGACTTGAACGGGATACCTGGTACGGCAACGCACTTGCCGATAAATTGGTCGGCGAGGACCTATCGCCCGGAGCCTACGACATTATTGCCCGATTTAGTACGGTATTTCCCAATTGGTACTTTGGCACGGACGGAAACACGCCCGCCACGGATTATGATTTTAAGAGTGTGGTCATGCACGAGCTGGGCCATGGATTGGGCTTTTTTGGTTCCATGACCGTTAACAATGCAACGGGAATAGGAAGCTACGGTTACGGAATCTCCGACCCACTTATTCCTACTATCTATGATAGATTGGGCTATTCCGAAGATGGAAAATCCATTTTAAAAGAGCATAAATATGAAAACTTTACCACCGAATTGGGCAGTATGCTGTTATCCGGACCACTTACCGCAAAAGGTCCAAGTTTAAAAAGTGCCACAACGGGAGCAGGCGCCAAACTTTTTACTATTTACGATTCTGCTATATTTGGGGATATTCCTGGGGTAACGGATATATGGCGACCTGGCTCCAGTTATTCCCACTTGGATTTTTACACCTATTTTGGCACCATTAATGGTCTTATGGTTCCTAGTCTTTCCCGTGGACTTTCCTATGAAGGACCGGGGGCGATAACCTTGGCCCTTTTTGATGATTTAGGTTGGAACGGAAAAGTAAATAGTGAGTTCAAGGAAGAAAACACCAACAATGGCAATGACGATGAAGACCCCACTTTAGTGGACAATATAGTTTCGCTTTATCCCAACCCTTATTCAAGTAGCGTAAATATTACCCTTAAAGATGGAAGGACCATCAAAAAGGCGTTTTTAAGTGATGCCTCAGGATATTCCTATAGTGTTCCCAATAGCCGAATAAACAATGGAGAAACCACCACCATTGACCTATCTGGATCCACTGGAATGTCCGGTCTTTATTTTTTACAGCTTACCTATGATGATAATTCCAATGAGGTTGTGAAAATATACAAACAATAAAAAACCAACATACCAATAGAAAAAGCCGGCTGACTTCAGCTGGCTTTTTTTATAGATTCTCTTCTACCAACTGTTGAAGCTCATCCTCCAAACTATGTTTGGGAAACGGACGGCCCGCTTGGCGATACCAATAACCTGCATTCCATTCATCGCCTTCTTTGCGATGCAGATATGCATGAATCCAACTGCCCATGGAAGAATGTAAATCTTGTGCAATGTCGTGCGAGGCCTCCCAATTCCCTTTTGCATCGAACCAAAGGGATTGTAACGGCAGTGACCATGAACTGGGTGGACTAGGTTCACTCAAGCTTTCTTGAAATTCTTGGTAGGTCTTGGGCGCCATGGTTATAATTTTTGAAGAAAATCCTGCTCAGAGATAATAGGAACACCCAAACTTTCGGCCTTTGTTTTTTTGCTCGGCCCCATATTGTCGCCCGCCACTACAAAAGTAGTTTTGGATGAAATGGAAGAAGCTACTTTTCCACCATTGTCCTCAATCAATTTCTTTAATTCGTCGCGGCTGATGGTTTCAAAAACTCCCGAAACCACAAAAATTTGCCCTTTTAATCTATCGGATTGATTTTCCAATTGGGCTTCTGACAAAGAAAATTGCAATCCGTACGATTTTAAGCGGTCAACTATCTCAACATTCGATGGCTCAGAGAAAAATTTGATGACACTTTCCGCAATGCGTTCCCCTATCTCATCCACGGCGACCAACTCTTCTTGGGATGCCGCCATTAAGGCATCTATATTTTTATAGGCCTTGGCCAACTTTTTGGCCACGGTTTCCCCAACATATCGAATGCCCAAAGCAAAAAGTACCCTTTCAAAAGGGATTGCTTTGGATGCTTCAACCCCCTTTACCAAATTCTCCGCCGATTTTTCCGCCATGCGCTCCAAGGGCATTACTTGCTCTTTGGTCAAAGTATATAAATCGGCATAATTGGCAATAAGTCCTTCCTTAAAGAGCAATTCCACAGTTTCACTTCCCATACCTTCGATATCCATGGCTTTTCGGGATATAAAATGTTGAATGCGTCCTGTGATTTGGGTTGGACAACCGGTGTCGTTCGGACAAAAATGTTGTGCCTCCCCTTCTTTTCGAATCAATTCCGTTCCACATTCAGGACATTCGGTAATGTATTGAGTGGGAGTTGAATCAGAAGGTCGCTTGGTAAAATCGACCCCTACGATTTTTGGAATGATCTCCCCTCCCTTTTCCACAAAAACGGTGTCGCCTTCACGGACATCCAGTTTTGCAATTTGATCGGCATTGTGCAAGGAAGCCCTTTTTACGGTGGTTCCCGCCAAAAGCACAGGTTCCAGATTGGCAACCGGCGTAATGGCACCTGTTCTACCTACTTGATAGGTAATCTCGTTCAGAACGGTACTTTCTTGTTCTGCCTTAAATTTATAGGCCATGGCCCAACGAGGGGATTTCGCGGTATACCCCAATTCTTCTTGTTGTTGAATGCTGTTCACCTTCACCACCACTCCGTCCGTTTCATACGGCAAATGATGGCGTTCGGTGTCCCATTGGTCGACAAATTGCATCACTTCGGAAGTCGATTTGCACAACTTGGCCACCGTGGGCACTTTAAATCCCCAAGCACGGGCTTTTTCCAGCATTTCAAATTGGGAATTGATGCCTAAATTGTTCCCCACCACACTGTACAGCAAACATTCCAATGGACGTTGTGCCACCAAAGCACTGTCCTGCAATTTCAAACTTCCCGAAGCGGTATTTCTTGGGTTCATATAGGGATCCTCCCCTGCTTCGATACGTTCTTGGTTCATTTTGGCAAAGCCTTCCAAGGTCAATATAATTTCTCCTCGGATATCAAATTTGGGTGGGTAATCGCCTTTCAATTGCAAGGGCACCGATTTTATGGTCTTTATGTTATTCGTTACATCATCCCCTTGAAATCCATCACCTCTAGTAACGGCACGCACCAATTTTCCTTCTTCGTAGGTGAGACTGATGGAAGCTCCATCATATTTTAATTCACATGTAAATTCTACTGGCACATCGCCCAGAATGCGCTGGATGCGTTTTTCCCAATCCTCCAAATCTTCTTTGGAATAGGAATTGTCCAACGAATACATACGCTGCTCATGGGCAACCGTCTCAAAATTTTTGGTGACCATGCCCCCTACCCGCAAAGTTGGTGAGGTTGGGTCTTGAAACTCTGGATGCTCCGCTTCCAATTTTTGAAGTTCCTTGAGTTTCATATCGAACTCATAATCGGAAATTGACGGTTGGTCCAGCACGTAATATTTATAGTTGTGTTCGCGAAGTTCTTCCCTTAGCAATTGTATTTGTTGTTCAATGTTCATATTTTACTTTTTCAAGATGGAAAACACCTCTAAACCTCCCTTAATACTTCAACTTCGCTCAGTATTCGGAAATGGTTCCCCTTAGCATTCTATCGTTACCGAAAATATCCTTTCGCAGTTCAATTTCCGAAAAATTATGGGCTTTCAAAAGCGCCGAAGTCTCTTCTCCTAAATATTGATTGATTTCAAAATACAGACTTCCCTTCTCCACCAAATGGCTTTTTGAAAATTGGGCAATGGCATCATAAAAAATCAAAGGGTCAGCATCATCAACAAAAAGTGCCAAATGGGGCTCGAAATCCTTTACATTATTCTGGATTTCCTCTTTTTCCAAATCCCGCACATAAGGTGGGTTGGAAACGATGATATCAAAATTAAGTTCAAGAGCAAGTTCAAGAGCAAGGATATCTTGTTGGATAAAATTGACCGCTACCCCATTATTTTTAGCATTTTCCTTGGCAACTTTTAGTGCTTCCTCAGACACATCCAACGCATATACTTTTGCATTTGGTAAGTGTTTGGCCAAAGCAATGGCAATACAGCCACTTCCCGTTCCGATGTCCAGTATTTTAATTGATTGGTCATTGAGCGGAGTCGAAATGATGCTTCGACTTCGCTCAGCGTCCAGTATCCATTGCACCAATTCCTCTGTTTCGGGACGGGGAATAAGGACATTTTCATTAACCCCGAGCTCCAAATCCATAAAATGGGACGTTCCCAATATATATTGCAAAGGTTTTTGTAGCTTCAATTGAGACAGAGCCTCAAAAAGCGGCTGTTCCTCTTCCTTGGTCAACACATATTCTGGTTGCAGGGCCAAGATGAAACGCTCCAGCTTCAAATAATGCTCGATACAATTATAAAAGAAGGAGTCGATTTCTTCCTTGGGATAGATCTCGCCCAATTCTTTATGGAAAATATTTTTGATTTCCCTGAGCAGCATTACAATTTTTTAAGCATCCAAACCGGGCAAGAATAGTGTCCCGTGTTGCCCAAGGGAGCATCGATGTATTCGAATCCGTTCTTCTTGTATAATTTTTGGGCCGCTTCCATATAGGGCATGGTTTCCAGATAGCATTGTTCAAAACCGAATTCCTTTGCTTTTTCCAAACAAGCAGTGATCAATTTGGCCCCCAATCCCTTGCCGCGCGCTTCTTCCAATAAATACATTTTTTGAAGTTCACAAACGTTGCCTTCGTAATTGTCCAACTGGGCCACACCAGCACAACCTATGATTTTACCTTCGTGCTCCACCACAAAATAAGCTGCCTTTGGCACATTGTAGTTGCCATACATATCGTCCAAAGCCTTATCGGCATAAGCAGTTCCTACTTTGGGCACGCCCATATCCTCAAAAACTGTGCGTATTACCTGGGCCACCTGTGCATTGTCATCGGGGGTTATTTCACGAATCACCGTATCTCCCATATTGTGCATTAATGTTCTATTTTTGTGGTGTGAATATACATCAAAAATACCTCCTTCGCTGCATTGAATTGGCCAAAAAGGGACTCGGTTCCACCGCCCCCAATCCTATGGTGGGATGCGTAATTGTGCACGAAGGGAAAATCATTTCAGAAGGTTTTACCAGCCCCTATGGTGGTCCGCATGCCGAGGTAAATGCCATAAATGCGGTAAAAAACAGGGAAGTATTGGCCGAATGTGCCCTTTACGTGACCTTGGAACCCTGTTCACATTACGGAAAGACCCCGCCCTGTGCCGATTTGATTGCCAAACATAAGCTCAAAGAGGTATTTATTGGATTGCAGGACCCTCACGGCAAAGTGGCTGGGCAAGGTATTATTAAATTGATGGAAGCCGGATGTAAAGTCAATGTTGGCATTCTTGAAGATGAATGCAGAGCACACCATAAGCGCTTTTTGACTTTTCAGGAACAGCAACGACCTTATATTATATTAAAGTGGGCCGAAACCCAAGATGGTTTTTTGGCACCTGACGATTCGCGTCGCGAAACCGCCCCCCAACCCTATTGGATCACAAATCGCTATTCCAAACAAATGGTTCACCAATGGCGAAGTGAGGAACAAGCCATTTTGGTGGGCACCCAAACCGTGTTAAAAGACAATCCGAAGCTTACTGTTAGAAATTGGAGCGGAAAAAACCCTGTTCGAGTGGTTTTGGACAGGCATTTGAAGATCAATGATGCGTTCCATGTGTTGGACAAAAATGTGAAAACCATTGTTGTCACTGAAGAAAATGACACTTCAAAACATGTTGACGGGATTGACTATGTTGTTGTTGATTTTAAAAAACCTCTTGCTAAACAAATTTGTGATGTACTGTATCAAAATAACATCACAAGCATCATCATCGAAGGTGGCGCACAAACGCTTGAAACCTTTATTGATGAAAACCTGTGGGACGAAGCCCGAATATTTCAAGGTCAGGTCCGTTTTGAATCTGGAATACCGGCACCAAAAATTCAAGGAACACCAACATATACCGAATCCATCTTAACCGACACCCTATCTATTTACCACAATGATTAAAAACATAATTTTTGATTTTGGCGATGTGCTCATCAATTTGGATAAACCCGCTACCGCCCGTGCCATGATGGATTATGGTTTTAAAGAACTTACTCCTGATTTAGAGCACCTTTTCAATACCTATGAAAAAGGGTTGGTAGAATCCGAAACGTTTTTGAACGAGGTTTCAATGCATTTTCCAAAGGCTAATAGGGATAATTTGTTGGATGCCTGGAATGCCATACTTTTGGATTTTCCAGAAGAGCGTTTGCAATTTTTAGAAAACCTTGCCCAAGAAAATGAATACAAGTTGCTTTTGTTGAGCAATACCAACGACCTTCATATCGAATACGTTAAATCCTCGATTGGAATGGAGCGTTTTAACCGTTTTAAAAATGCCTTTGATGTGTTTTACCTGAGTTACGAAATGGGTATGCGCAAACCCGATTCCGAAATCTATGAGTTTGTATTGGACCAGAATCGATTGGAACCCACCGAAACCTTTTTTGTGGATGACCTCAAAGAAAACACCGATTCGGCGGCACAATTGGGCATCAAGGTCTGGAACCTTCAGGTGGGCCAAGAGGACATACTTCAACTTAAATCCAAACTCTAAATGATAGCATTGGCCTTAAGCGTACTGAGTTCCACATGGATTTTTGTGGTTTTTAAACTGTACGATGTGTACAAAGTACAAACCTTGGTGGCCATTATCGTCAATTACATCACTGCTTGTTTGGTGGGTCTTACATTGTATGAAGGTAAGATGGATGCGAATTTAATTATCGACTCATCATGGGTTTTAGGACCTGTTTTTATGGGAGCCCTCTTTATCACCGTTTTTAATTTGATGGCTAAAACCTCGCAGGTAGCCGGAGTCTCGGTAGCATCTGTGGCCACTAAAATGAGTTTGGTAATTCCTGTTTTGTTGGGCGTGTTCCTTTATAAGGAACGATTAAGTTTTATAGAAATCACTGGAATAGTAATGGCACTCACAGCAGTTTATTTGGTTTCTGCCAGAGGCAAAGGGCTTCACGTAGACAGGAAACATTTGTTGCTTCCCATTTTGGTATTTCTAGGTTCAGGGATTATCGATGCCAGTATCAAATATTTTGAGGAACAGCATTTAAGCGACCAAGAAATTCCCATTTTCTCTTCCATGATTTTCGGTTTTGCCGCCATTTCCGGATTGCTGTTTATTGCATTTAAGTCGAATAAAACCCAAATGAAGTTAAACTTGAAAAATATACTTGGTGGAGTTGCGTTGGGCATTCCCAATTATTTCTCCATTTATTTTCTAATTCGCGCCCTACGCTCCGACCTGTTGAGCAGCGCCGCAGTCTTTACCATTAATAATGTTGCCATTGTGATGTTGTCCACTCTTGTAGGCATTTTATTATTTAAGGAAAAGCTCAGTGCCAAAAATTGGGGCGGAGTGGCCATTGCTATTTTGAGCATAATATTGGTAGCTTTGTTTTAATGGAGCAAGAAGATGTATACCGCACGTTGAACCGACCTTCCCCCGAGATCTTATATAAGGATAGAAAAAGTAAATTCTTTGCACAGGTTTTTCCCATCAATTCCGAAGATGATGTAAAACCCATTGTGGAAGAACTCCGTAAAAAATACCACACGGCCAACCATGTGTGCTACGCCTGGCAATTAGGTATTGAAAACCCAAGTTTCAGGGCCAATGATGATGGCGAACCCAATAATTCGGCCGGGATGCCAATTTATGGACAGATACAATCTTTTGATGTGACCAATGTGTTGATTACCGTTACCCGAATCTTTGGAGGCACCAAATTAGGGGTCGGTGGATTGATTCAGGCCTACAAAACTGCCGCACAATTGGCCTTGGAAGAAGCCAAAATTGTGGAGAAGGTTTTGGAAACCCGTTTCAAGCTCAAATTTGGATATTCGGATATGGATAAGGTAATGCGAACCATCAAACAGAAAAACCTGAATGTAGAGGACCAAAAATTGGAACTGGATTGTGAGTTGTTGATCTCGGTTCGGTTGACAGAAGCGGAACAAACGTTTCAACTTTTCGATGAAATGCACACCGTGGTTATCAAAAGGGAAAGTAAGTAATGTTCAAACTAAAGTTCAAGTTGAATTTCTTTTGAGATTCTTCACTGCCTGCCTGCCGCAGTCGGGCGTTCAGAATGACAATCCTTGAAAAAATACAAACTCCTGTCTCCTGTCTCCTGTCTCCTATTTTTGCAGTTTATCTAAAATATAGTCGGGACATCGAATGGGTCGCCCTGTGTTTTTGTCCATAAAAGCCAATACTGTATTTCCCGTTGCCAAGAGCTCCCCTGCCTCATTCCTTAATATATAATCAAACTCAATCTTTACCATGGGTTTTGACTTCAATTGGGTCTCAACAGTCAATAAATCATCATAAAGCGCAGATTTTTTATAGTCAATACGCAAAGATATTACGGGCAACATAATACCGTTATCCTCCATGCTCTTGTATGTCACTCCCAAAGCTCGTAACCATTCTACACGACCCATTTCAAAATATTGGGCATAATTGCCGTGATAAACGACCCCCATTTGGTCGGTTTCTGCATATCTGACCCGAAAAGAATAAGAATTTACCCCCATATTTTAACTTAAAAATTATATATTTAGAAGCTTTGTTAATACGGCGGCAGTATGCGAAAAAAAAACAAAAGATTCAATGACTAATTGATTTTTTTTTTAAAAGAATTGTTCACATATTTGTCGCATCCAATAAGCATCTATAACCCTTTAGATGTTTAATCTATAGTATTAACACTAACCAATAAAACAAGGAAAAACTTCATGAGTGTCACTGCTAATTCCGTATGGAACAACTGTTTGGCTTTTATCCAGGATAACATCCAACCGCAGGCATTCAAAACCTGGTTTGAACCCATCAAACCCATAAAGCTCACCGATAAGGCATTGAGCATTCAGGTGCCCAGCAAGTTTTTCTACGAGTGGCTAGAGGAACATTATGTTAAGCTTTTAAAGGTAGCATTGACCCGTGAATTGGGAGCCAATGCCAAGCTTATCTATATTATAAAAATGGAGAACAAGTACGGGAACAAAGAACCGTTCACCGAACAGATTCCAAGTGCAAACCGTACCGCGGTAGGTCCACAAGAATTGGATGTACCGATCACCTCCAAAAGTCCGGAACTAAAGAATCCTTTTGTGATTCCTGGTATCCGAAATATCAAGATCGAATCCCAATTAAATCCCAACTATAATTTCGATAATTTCTTGGAAGGAGATTCCAACCGTTTGGCCCGTTCTGCGGGTATGGCCGTGGCCAACAAACCAGGGGGTACTTCTTTCAATCCATTATTGGTTTTTGGTGGGGTTGGTTTGGGAAAAACGCACCTGTCCCATGCGATCGGTGTGGAGATAAAAGACAAGTATCCCGAAAAGACCGTTCTCTATATTTCTGCGGAAAAATTTACCCAACAATATATAGAGTCGGTAAAGAAGAATACCAGAAACGATTTTATCCATTTTTACCAGTTGATAGATGTACTTATTATTGATGATGTACAGTTCCTATCCGGTAAATCGGGAACCCAAGATGTGTTCTTCCATATTTTCAACCATTTGCACCAGAACGGCAAGCAGGTTATCTTAACTTCGGACAAAGCACCTGTGGACATGCAGGATATTGAGCAGCGTTTGTTGTCCCGTTTCAAATGGGGTCTTTCTGCCGAATTGCAAAGTCCGGATTACGAAACCCGAGTTTCCATCCTAAAGAACAAATTGTACAGGGATGGGGTTGAAATGCCTGAAGAAATTATCGACCATGTGGCCAAGAACATCAAGACCAACATTCGTGAGTTGGAAGGTGCCATCATCTCCTTGATCGCACAATCCTCTTTCAACAAACGTGAGGTTACCTTGGAACTGGCGCAACAAGTGGTAGAGAAGTTTGTAAAAAACACCAAACGAGAGGTTTCCATCGACTATATCCAAAAAGTGGTATCCGATTATTTCGAAATGGATGTGGCCACCCTGCAGTCTAAAACCCGTAAACGCCATATTGTCCAGGCCCGTCAATTGGCAATGTTCTTTGCCAAAAAGTTTACCAAGGCATCTTTGGCAAGCATTGGCTCCCAAATTGGAAAACGTGACCACGCAACAGTGTTACATGCTTGCAAAACAGTGGATAACCTTGCCGAAACGGATAAACAGTTCAGAAAGTACATCGAAGACTTGAGCAAAAAGTTCAGTTAATCCCTTCAATTTTATGAAAACCAAAGTGTTGATGGTCTGCTTGGGCAACATATGCAGATCACCATTGGCGGAAGGTATTTTGCAATCCAAAGTAGATTCAGAAACGGTTTATGTAGATTCTGCGGGAACTGCCGGGTATCATGTGGGCAATCCCCCCGATTCTAGATCCATAGCTGTGGCCCGAACATACGGATTGGATATCAGTTTTCAAAAATGTAGAAAATTTACCCGTAAAGACTTTAAGGAGTTCGACCATATTTACGTGATGGACCGCAGTAATTTCTCCAATGTCTCCAGCTTGGCCAATTCAGAATCTGAATTACAGAAGGTAAAGTTGCTTTTGAGCGAAGTGGATTTGGGAATTTCCGAAGTTCCAGACCCCTATTATGGCGGTCCCGATGGTTTTGAAAAAGTGTATCAAATGATTGATGCGGCTTGTGAGGCAATTGCAAAAAAACTAAATTAAGCCTATGGAACAGGACAAACCCAGCCTGGTAGTGGGCAAGATTTATTTGATTCCCACCACTCTTGGAGACAATGCACCTTTGGAAGTATTACCTCTTTCGGTAAAAGGGAACATTGAACGTATCAACCATTATATTGTTGAAAATGAAAAGACGGCCCGACGCTTCATAAAACGGGTAAGTCCAAGTAAATCCCAGCCCGATCTTCATATTCAAACCCTTAATAAATATACCAATATTGAAGAAATTCCCGCTTTTTTGGACCCCTGTATCCATGGGTTCGATGTTGGAATTTTATCCGAGGCAGGTTGTCCCGGTATTGCGGACCCCGGAGCATCGGTGGTCAAGGTGGCCCACCAAAAAAGAATACAGGTAGTTCCCTTGGTTGGCCCCTCCTCCATTTTGATGGCCATGATGAGCAGTGGAATGAACGGTCAAAATTTTGCATTTAATGGTTATTTGCCCATCGACAATGCCGAACGCAAAAAAACGGTAAAGGAATTGGAAAAGTTGTCACGAGAAAAAGGACAATCCCAAATTTTTATGGAGACGCCCTACCGCAACAATAAATTCTTGAAGGATCTACTAAAAACACTTCAAAATAATACCATGCTTTGCATCGCTTGTGATATAACCTTGCCCACAGAGTTTATTAGCACCAAAAGTGTGCACGAGTGGAGCGAAATAGCGATTGATTTGGACAAAAGACCTGCCATCTATATCATTCAGGCATAAAAAAAGCCCGAATAATCGGGCTTGAATTCACTTTACAGATGTCTTTTTTAAACTTTAGCGTTCTGCTTCTGTTCAATGTTGGAAATATCGTAGCCTCCAAATTTCTTCAAATAGTAGGAGATGCTACTTCCATACGCATCCGTTACATCTTCTTTTCCGTAAGATCGTAGATATTTTTTCACATTTCCGGCCCCTGCCAAATGCGCAGCAGCTATAATTCCGGATTCTGTCACTTTGATTCCTCCTATGGTTTTTCCGTTAAAACGTTTGATGTCCCTGCGCAAAATCCACTTGTTTCGAGCAATGTTCGTCTCAAACACTTTTTCCTGCAGTTCTGGATCATCCAAGAAACTTTCCATATCGTAAACACCCATCAAATTCAAAGTGCTGCTACCGAACTGGTATTTTCCCAAGTAACCCAACGTATTGACCACGTGATAGCGTCCCTGGGACTCTTTAAATGCGATCGCTTCTTTAAAACCGTAGTATTTTTTACCAAGAAAGGGGGGAGTGACTTCGTCTTCAACAATTCCAGCGATGGAATCTTGAGGTGCAAAAAGTTCCAATTGTTCTCCTGACTTTAGGAAATTTGGAACTTCCGCCAACTTTTTCTTCGTAATGGTATAAGTACCAAAACTCGTTAAAACTACAATCATGGCAAGATGTAGTGTAAAACCTATCCATCTTTTCATAACGTTCATATTTGTGATCTCAATACATATACGTATCAAAAATCAATTTGGCCGCCAAAAGTAGGTGGAATTAGGTTAATGGGTAGCCTAAAGTTCCTAAGGTTTTCTTAAATGTGGCTTAAAATCCGTTAAATGGTTGAAAATTAACGCCAAACGGTATTATCTGAGTACTTTTTGCTCATTGAGCCATCGGGTGTACTGCACTTTATTTCGGTTGTGTTGCGCCAAAGATTTGGCAAACATGTGGTATCCGAAGTTCGAAACGTCGGCCACAAAATAAAGATAATCGTGCATTTCAGGGCTCAAAACGGCGTCGATGGATGAGATATCGGGCATTGCAATCGGACCTGGAGGCACTCCCGCATATTTATATGTATTGTATGGCGAATCCATTTCTAAATCACGATACAGAACTCTTTTTATAATGGTATCGTAATTGCCTGTTTCCTTTTTGATGGCATAAATCACTGTAGGGTCGGCCTGTAAAAGCATCCCTCTTTGGATTCGATTTAAATACACCCCAGCTACCCTAGGTCGTTCGTCAACTTTAACCGTTTCTTTTTGCACTATGGCCGCCAAGGAAACGACTTCATTTGGTGTCATCCCTAATTTTTTGGCCTTTTGGGAACGTTCCTCATTCCAAAAACGCTGGTATTCCTTCAACATTCTATCACGAAAACTTTCTGCTTTGGTGTTCCAAAAAAACTCATAGGTATTGGGCAAGTACATGCCCAATTTGGAATCTTGGTTAAATTCATTTTCCTTCAAGAAATCTGAATCATTGAAAGCAGCCAAAAGCGAAATACTGTCAGCTTCTATTTGTCCTGAAATCCTACCCGCCAATTCCGACAGGGATTCCTGATTATTGAAAGTGACTTGTACAGGGATATTGTTGCTGCGAAGGGTATTGATGATCTCGTTATTGTTCATTCCCTTTTTAATGGCATACTTTCCCGCTTTTAAATTGGTGGAATATCCTTTACGGTTTGCCACGGATTCAAAGGTCGAGATATCCTTCAATAAAGGTTCCAAAGAGGTTTTTACATCTGAAAAACTGGCATTTGTGGGTATGTACACGAATGCTTCCGAGTTATTGAACTGGGTATTGGGACTGAAAATAGCGTCGTAAATTTTATATGCAATAAAACCAGCAACCAATAAGCCCAAAATGGCAGTTGCCCATAGTACTTTTTTAAGATACATTCGAATTAATCTTTTGAAATAGTATTTCGTTTTTGAACCCTTCGCTAGTTCTTACCCACTCCTTTTTAACACCTATTTTTTCAAATCCGTATTTTTCAAAAAGGTGTATGCTAGCTTTATTATCTTCGAGGATATTGGCATAAATCTGATGCAAATCAAGCACCGAGAAAGCATAATCGCACATCAACGCAACTGCTTCCGCACCTTGCCCTTTATTTCTATCCTTGGGGTCGGAAATCACAATGCCGATTCCTGCACGACGGTGTTTGGGGTCAAAATCGAACAAATCAATCAATCCAATACAATCGTCTGCATGATTGCAAATGCACAAACGAAGCTGCTTTACCTCGTAAATATCCAGGTGGGCATTATCCAAATACAGTTGCAAAACCTTTTTGGAATAGGGTTTTAAGGTGCCGCTGACTTCCCAAACGGATGTATCGTTTTCCAATTGGTACAGAAAATCCAAATCGGAAGGTTCCAAAGCCCGCAAGTAAATATGTTTTCCTTTTAAATTGAGCATTCCATTTCGCCTTTAAACACCTGAATCGCCGGTCCTTTAAGAAAAACATTCAAGTACTTTTCGCCTGATTTCTCAAAACTAATGGTCAAATCGCCACCCAAAGTTTTAATGTGAACCTCGGAACTGGAAGTTTTACCCAAATCATGCATGGCAAGGGCAACAGCAGTAACGCCAGTCCCACAGGAATAGGTTTCACCCTCTACTCCCCTTTCGTAGGTTCGTACTTGAAACACATCACCCTCTTCTTGCTCTACAAAATTGATATTGCTTCCCGATTCCCCATACAAACCGTAGCGAAGTCTTTTCCCTTCCTTTTGCACATCAAAATGGGGTAAATCTTTCACCAATTGCACGTGATGTGGGGATCCTGTATTTAAAAAACTGTGGTTGGGCATTTCGTGTACCTCGTCCACGTCTATCATTTTCAATTTCACAATATCACCATCGACCGTTGCTTCGTGTAATCCATCCACAGCATTAAATGTGCACGTTTCACCAATAACACCTAAATAATAAGCAAAGGCCACCAAACATCTTCCGCCATTTCCACACATGGTACTTTGGCCACCATCGGAATTGTAATACACCATCTTAAAATCTGACGTTTCGTCATTTTCAAGCAGCATCAATCCATCGGCACCAATACCAAATCTTCGGTCGCACAATTCAGCCACCAACTTGGTATTATTTTTGGGGAAAATTCCTTGACGATTATCGATGATCACAAAATCGTTCCCAGTTCCTTGATATTTGAAAAAATCTAGTTTCATTGCTGTTTACAAAGGAACAAATATACGGGATTCTTTAAGGTTTTTTTTGCAGTTAAAACAGCGTTAAACCGCATAAGTGGAAAAATGAAAATCTCTAATTTTGTTAAAGCTTATTGTTAAATAATTATTGAATTATGAAGAAAATAGCCAATTTATTCTTGGTTTCCCTTTTTGCAGGAGCCATTACATTAGGAGCTTACAAACTTTTTTTTGAGAACAACAATTATAAAATGATTGCGGCAACGGATGAAACGCCCGTGATCAGCACAAGTTTTGTGCCGACCTCGGCCAAGGGAGCTGGCATCAATGAAGTGGATTTTACCTTGGCAGCCGAAAAAACCGTGAATTCGGTGGTACACGTTAAAAGCATGACCTTGAGCAAAGGCCCCAGAAGTCTTTCCGATTTCTTTTACGGTTTTGAACGTCAACAAACCCCACAGTTGGGGACAGGTTCAGGAGTGATTATATCTCCTGATGGCTACATCGTTACCAATAACCACGTAATTGCCAATTCCACCCAATTGGAAGTAGTGTTGAACAACAACAAATCCTACGAAGCGGAAGTGGTAGGAACCGACCCAGAGTCGGATATTGCCCTTCTTAAAATTGAAGCGGATGAAGAAATGCCGTATTTGGCTTTCGGGGATTCGGACAACACCAAAATCGGAGAATGGGTGCTGGCCGTTGGCAACCCTTTTAACTTAACTTCTACCGTAACAGCAGGTATTGTAAGTGCCAAGGCTAGATCATTGGGAAACAGTCAATCCTTTATCCAAACCGATGCGGCCGTAAACCCAGGTAACAGTGGTGGCGCTTTGGTGAACACGAATGGGGATCTAATCGGTATCAATACCGCTATCACTTCCCAAACAGGCTCCTTTGTAGGATATGCTTTTGCCGTACCTAGTAACATCGCCAAAAAAGTGGTTGAGGATATCATGGAGTTCGGAAATGTTCAAAAAGGTCTTTTGGGCATCTCCATTGCCAATGTGGATTCTCCCGGTGCCATTGAAAGAGGTTTAAACGAATTGGATGGCGTGTATGTTGCCGGTGTTGAAGAAGAATCTGGTGCAGAGGCTGCTGGTCTTCAAGAAGGGGATATTATCAAGCAAATTGATGAAATTAAAATTCGTAAATATGCTGAACTTGCAGGCTATTTATCTTCCAAACGCCCAGGCGAATCAGTGAATGTGACCGTAGATCGTGATGGAACCGCTTTGGTTAAAAAAGTAACCTTGAAAAAGCAGAGCAGTGTACGACTACCAAACACGTATTTTACCGTGAAAAACTTGACCAAAGAGGACAAAAAGAAATTTGGGGTTTCTGAAGGGGTAAAAATTACCAATGTTCCTGAAACTTACAGCAGATATGGTTTGGAAAACAAGGTTATCGTAGAAGTTGACGGCAAAAAAATCAACAATATAGAAGATGCCAAAAGATACTTCGGGGAAATTGAGAGATACGGAAGAACCAGTTTTACCATGATCAATGAAAATGGTGAAAAGGAGCACATGATCTTGCAATAAAAAAGTGCTGAAAAAACACTTAAAAGCGCCTTATCTTAAGGCGCTTTTTTTATACGAATATCTTTTACGAAAACGTTTGAAATATATAATTTAGCCGCAAAATTAACTTTACAATCGCAATCCTAACCTATGAGCGAAATCAAGTCCTACGAAAAGGAACTCGCCTTTCAGGCAGACAGAAGAAAAGCCACTACAGAATTTATTAAAATCATAAGCGACCTGTGGTACGACAAAGCCATCGAAGTGGTGCTTTTCAAAAATCAAATTATAGATAAAAATGTATCGGACATCATCAACCTTCACGAATACGCTGGGGAATTTGTTCAAAAACCCATTTCCATTTTTGATTCAGTTGAAATTTTAAGAGCCATCAACGACATCAGCCTCCCTCCTGCCAAATTGGATATCGGAAAATTGACCTATGAATATCATTCCGATGATAATACAAGTCTTAACGTTAAGGCCTTCGTAATTGAAAAGTTGAAAGGTGCCGATGCCGCAAAACCCATCAAGCCAAAAGATGTTGTTTTGTATGGATTTGGTCGTATCGGAAGACTGGTTGCCCGCGAACTTATGGCCAAAACAGGACGTGGAAGTCAACTTCGATTACGTGCAGTTGTGGTTCGTGGTGAAATCAATGAAGAAATCTTGGATAAAAGAGCGGCCCTGCTCAAAACCGATTCGGTGCACGGTCCATTTACAGGAACGGTCGAAGTAGATGCCAAAAACAATGCCTTATTGATCAATGGCACTACGGTAAAATTCATCAGTGCGGAAAAACCAGAACAGATTGATTACACCAAATACGGGATTTTCAACGCTTTGATCATCGACAATACTGGGGCTTTCCGTGATAAAACTGCATTATCAAGACATTTGGAATCCAAAGGTGCCAGCAAAGTGTTGCTTACCGCACCAGGTAAAGAGGTTCCAAACATTGTTCATGGGGTAAATCAAACCCAATATGATCCAGATAAAACAAAAATTTATTCGGCGGCCTCCTGCACCACCAATGCCATTACCCCTATTTTAAAGGTAATCGAGGATTCCTTGGGCATTAAAAAAGGGCATTTGGAAACCATTCATGCCTACACCAACGATCAAAACTTGGTGGACAACATGCACAAAAAATACCGCAGGGGTCGCGCAGCCGCGGTAAATATGGTCATTACCGAAACAGGTGCTGGTGATGCCGTAGCCAAGGCTCTACCTTCACTCAAAGGAAAATTGACCTCGAATGCCATCCGCGTTCCCGTTCCCAACGGTTCGTTGGCCATTCTTAATCTGGAGGTGAAGAACAAAACTTCGTTGGAAAGTTTAAATGCCATTTTAAAAAAATATGCCCTCGAAGGGGATTTGGTGGAGCAAATCAAATATTCGTTGAGCAATGAATTGGTTTCTTCGGATATCGTAGGCACCACAGCGCCATCTATTTACGATAGCAAAGCTACCATTGTGTCCGCCGACGGTAAAAGTGTGGTGCTCTATATATGGTACGATAATGAATATGGATATTCCCATCAAGTAATTAGGTTGGCAAAATATATTTCCAAAGTGAGACGTTATACCTACTATTAATAGCGGGGGAGTTACTTTGGTAGGCTCAATTTCTTTTGATTTTAGGTATATTAGTGTAATTTCGCCTTACCCTTAATCTAAATTTAACACGAGAACATTATTGAACATGAAGCATTTACGCGTTTTATTTACCCTATTCCTACTTACTCAAATGGGTGCGGTTTTTGCCCAAGAGGAAGATTCAGAACCTGCCGATAAATCCCTAAAAGGCCAATTTGAGGATCTGGAACGAAAATCGACCAATTATAAATCTGGAAATGGTGTCGCCTATGAGGTGATGAAACTTTCCAGTCTCAACGAATTGAAAGCCAATATTTTTGACACCATAAGTACGGCCAACAAAAATATAAAGGACCTTTCGAATACCATTACCGCCAATGAAGCGGAAATTGAGGATTTAAATACCAAATTGCAGGAAACCACGAACAAGTTGAATGGTGTTACCGAGGAAAAAGACAGTATTTCATTTTTTGGGGTTTTGATCAGCAAAGGCACCTATAACTTTATTTTGTGGTCCATTATTTTCGGGTTGCTGATTCTATTGTTATTTTTTATTTACCGATTTAGAAATAGCAACTTCTTGACACAGCAGGCCAAGTCTGCTTTAGCAGATTTAGAAGAAGAATATGAAAATCATCGTCGTAAGGCATTGGAGCGCGAACAAAAAATTAGCCGACAATTGCAGGACGAGCTAAACAAACAAAAAAAGTAACCAGAATCAAGGCTTCCCTACGGAAGCCTTTCTTTTTGCCCCAAATTGCGTAAGCTTTGCTTACTTTTACCGCATTATTAAAATTTTTAATGCCCAATCATGCGGATTGACATTATTACCGTATTGCCCGAACTTTTAAAAAGTCCTTTTGAAGCCTCAATTTTAAAGCGAGCCTTAGAAAAAGGGTTGGTAGAAGTGCACTTTCATAATTTAAGGGATTATACCACCAACAAATACAAGCAAGTGGACGACTACCAATTTGGTGGAGGTGCTGGTATGGTGATGATGATCGAACCAATAGACAAGTGCATTTCCCAATTAAAATCGGAGCGGGATTACGACGATGTTATTTATATGACGCCAGACGGAACCACTTTGAACCAACGTATTGCCAATGGTTTGTCTTTAAAGGAAAATCTGATTATTCTTTGCGGACATTATAAAGGAGTGGACCAACGAGTTAGGGATTTGCACGTGACCAAAGAAATTTCAATCGGCGATTATGTATTGTCCGGAGGTGAATTGGCAGCAGCTGTTGTTTGCGATGCCGTGATCCGATTGATTCCTGGGGTTCTGAACGATGAGACCTCTGCCCTGACCGATACCTTTCAAGATAATTTATTGGCACCACCGGTATATACAAGACCTGCAGAATACAAAGGAATGGAAGTGCCCGAAATATTGTTGAGCGGTAATTTCCCCAAGATTGAAAAATGGCGTGAAGAGCAAGCTTTGGAACGTACTAAAGAGCGCAGACCTGACCTATTGGAGTAAAAAAGTGCTGATTGGCGCCAAAAAGCTAAAAAACATCTTGCCCAAACTAAATATTGTATTACTTTTGCAATCTCAAAATCAACCTCTGACGAGATACGTGAAAGTTGATTCTGTATAAAACGCTAAAAAACAAAGAGATGGAATCCTTAATAAAATTTGTTGAAGACGAATTTGTTCCAAAAAAAGAATTTCCAAAATTTTCTGCAGGTGATACCATCACCGTGTATTACGAAATTAAGGAAGGTGAAAAAACCCGTACCCAGTTCTTTAGAGGAGTTGTAATCCAAAGAAGAGGTAGTGGCGCCACTGAAACCTTCACCATTCGCAAAATGTCAGGTACTGTAGGTGTGGAAAGAATTTTCCCAGTAAACATGCCAGCTTTGCAAAGAATCGAAGTAAACAAAAAAGGTAAAGTACGTAGATCTAGAATCTTCTACTTTAGAGGTCTTACCGGTAAAAAGGCCCGTATCAAAGAAGTTAGAGGATAAACATCCTTCCAAACTAGAAGAAAAGCACCCGAAATTGGGTGCTTTTTTTTATGAACAATTGTTAACAACCACAGTTCATATCCTGTTGATTTTTAAAACGTTAAAAAACTTTGGATTTCCCTCACATTGTAGTACTTTAGTAAGACAAATATGATGATGTGATACCATCACACAGTGTTTGTCTTTAAAGTTGACGTTCTTTAAAACCATGGATTCCCTTAAAATTGGTAACACTACTGATCACAAAAGGAATTTCAAAACGAAAGTGATTTAGGTCAAATTCGAGGAGAAATATTAAATTTTATGTGCGGACGGAAGAGCAATTTTCAGTCTTGATAAAGTTTAGGAATTTATTGGTATAGCTTTGTAAAATGCAGTTTAGTTGAGAGATTAAAATCAGTATGCAAAGTAAACGTCGAAAGGATGCAAGGACAATCGAAAGATTGTTTGGTTTTGTAGCAATACGAAAAAAACTTGGTCCATTCTGAAAGCCATATCTAAGTGCAAACATAGATATGGCTTTTGTTTTTTTAACAAATTCCTTCCCAAAACCATTACTTTTAGTCGGTTCCACTATTACTTCACCGTCCATAAATCGTATATTTGCAACCGCTCAAACAAATACATATAAATGGCTAAACTTTATTATACCAAAACAGATGAGGCTCCCGCCTTAGCAACATTATCTTTCTTACCCATTGTTAAATCGTTCACCGAAACCGCCAATATCCAAGTAGAGACCAAAGACATTTCATTGGCTGGTAGAATTGCGGCAATTTTTCCTGAATTATTGACCGACGACCAAAAAGTTTCTGACGACCTATCCATTTTGGGTGAACTTGCCAAAACTCCAGAGGCAAACATTATCAAATTGCCCAATATCAGTGCATCCATTCCACAGTTGAAGGAAGCCATCAAAGAATTACAGCAAAAGGGCTATAAATTGCCCGATTACCCAGATGAGCCTAAAACCGATGAAGAAAAAAGCATCAAGGCCAAATACGATAAAGTTAAGGGAAGTGCTGTTAACCCTGTATTGCGCGAAGGGAACTCTGACCGTAGAGCTCCTAAAGCAGTAAAAAATTACGCCAAAGCCCACCCGCACAGTATGGGAGCTTGGTCTTCGGATTCCAAAACCCATGTGGCCACCATGACACACGGTGATTTTAAATCCAATGAAAAATCGATTACCCTTGCCGATGCCGACACCGTAAAAATTGTATTGGAAAGCAACGGAGGCACTACCATCTTAAAAGATGGTCTTGCTTTGAAAAAAGGAGAAATCATCGATGCGACCGTAATGAGCAAAAAAGCATTGGTGGAATTCTTGACCAAAGAAATCGCAGATGCCAGGGAAAAAGGACTTTTGCTTTCTCTGCATTTTAAAGCTACCATGATGAAAGTTTCCGACCCTATCATCTTTGGTCATGCTTTGGAGGTATATTTCTCTGAATTGTTCAAAAACTATGGTAGTACTTTCCAAAAATTGGGCATTAACCCAAATAACGGATTGGCAACCCTTTTGGACAAAATCGGTGAACTTCCGGAAGCAGAACACAAAGAAATAGAGGCTGCAATCAAAGCCAGCATCGACAACGGGCCGGATTTGGCCATGGTAAATTCCGATAAAGGTATTACCAACCTACACGTACCAAGTGATGTGATCATTGATGCCTCCATGCCTGCCATGATCAGAAACTCCGGTAAAATGTGGGACAAGAATGGTCAGTTACAAGATACCAAAGCTATTATTCCAGATAGCAGCTACTCTGGCGTGTACCAAGCTACCATTGATTTTTGTAAAGAAAATGGCGCCTTCGACCCAACCACTATGGGAACAGTTCCCAATGTTGGTTTAATGGCCCAAAAGGCAGAAGAATACGGGTCACACGATAAAACATTCGAAATTGAATCTGCAGGCACCGTAAAAGTGGTGAATGCAGCTGGTGACACTTTGATTGAGCACAGTGTGGAAGAAGGAGATATCTGGAGAATGTGCCAGGTTAAAGATGCACCGGTTCAGGATTGGGTAAAATTGGCCGTTTCCCGTGCAAGAGCTACCGGTGATCCAGCGGTTTTCTGGTTGGATGCTGAAAGAGGCCACGATGCCGAATTGATCAAGAAAGTAAACGTATATCTAAAAGACCACGATACTTCAGGATTGGACATTCAAATCCTTTCCCCGATTGAAGCCACCAAGTTCACCTTGAAGCGCATGAAAGAAGGAAAAGATACCATCTCTGTTTCTGGAAACGTGTTGCGTGATTACTTGACCGACCTTTTCCCAATTTTGGAAGTAGGTACCAGTGCAAAAATGTTGTCCATTGTTCCTTTAATGAACGGTGGCGGTCTGTTTGAAACAGGTGCTGGAGGTTCTGCTCCAAAACACGTAGAGCAATTCTTGGAAGAAGGTCACTTGCGTTGGGATTCCTTGGGAGAATTCTTGGCCCTGGCCGTGTCATTGGAGTTCTTCAGTGAAAAGAACAACAACAAAAAAGCACAAGTATTGGCAGATGCTTTGGATAAGGCCACTGAAGAATTCTTGAACAAGGACAAATCCCCATCAAGAAAAGTAAACGAATTGGATACAAGAGGAAGTCACTTCTACCTTTCCCTTTACTGGGCCGAACAATTGGCCAAGCAAGACAAAGATGCGGAATTGAAGGCTGTATTCGGTAAAGTATATGAAGCTATGTCTTCCAATGAGGAGAAAATCGCTCAGGAATTGATTGATGCACAAGGTTTACCAGTGGATATTGGAGGATATTACCTGCCTAATCCAGAAATGGCATCCAAAGCCATGCGCCCAAGTGCGACATTGAATGCGATTCTTGACGCCATATAACAAATAAGACTAAAAGTCATTATAGAAACAGTGGGGCTCGATTTTATCAGGTCCCACTTTTTTTTAACCTTATTTCAACCCATATAAACTTTCATCCTGTTATTTTTGAACTGAGAATAAACACATCAATCAAATGTCTCAAAAATACCTACTTGTATTCCTTGCCTTTTTTGGGCATTTTTTTATGCTTCATGCCCAAGAAAAGTTCACCTTCAGCGGCACCATTTCCGAAGAAGCCAGTAACGAAACCTTGATCGGAGTTTCAATTGTAATTCCTGAACTTAAAACAGGTGCTATTACCAACGAATATGGATTTTACTCCATCACATTGCCCAAAGGACAATATCAAATTGTAGTGAGCTATCTCGGTTTTCAAGAAATCGTGGAAACCATTGACCTTCAGGACAACCTTAAAAAAGATTACCAACTGACCGAAAAAACCCAAGAGCTCCAAGAAGTTGTTCTGGTGGATGACGTGGAACGATTGGATATCCGCAAACCTCAAATGAGTGTGAACACCTTGGGCGCCCAAACCATCAAGGAGATTCCAGTGGTGTTGGGAGAAGCGGATGTTATAAAATCTTTGACCCTGTTGCCTGGAGTCAGTAACGGTGGAGAAGCTTCTTCTGGATTCAATGTTCGTGGGGGTGCCGCAGACCAAAACTTGATTCTTTTGGATGAAGCCACGGTGTACAATTCCTCCCACCTATTTGGGTTCTTTTCCGTTTTTAATCCAGATGCCATTAAGGATGTAAAATTGTTTAAAGGTGGCATCCCCTCTCGATATGGTGGCAGGGTATCTTCTGTGTTGGAGATTTTTCAGAAAGAAGGGAACAGCAAAGAAATTAAAGTCAATGGTGGTATTGGCGCCGTAGCTAGTAGACTTTTGATTGAAGGTCCCATCCAAAAGGACAAAACGGCCTTTTTAATTGGAGGCAGGGCCTCGTATGCCCATTTGTTCTTGGCATTGGCTGGCGAAGAAAACAAGGCCTACTTTTACGACTTGAACACCAAAATCAACCATAAAATCAACGAAAACAACAACATTTACCTATCTGGATATTTTGGACGTGACCTATTCAATATCAATGATGCTTTTGTAAATGTATACGGAAATGCCGTAGGTAATTTTAGATGGAATCATTTGTTTTCTGATAGGCTATTCTCCAATCTCTCCCTTATCTATTCCGATTATTTTTACGGATTAGAGCTTGATTTTGTGGGGTTTGAATGGGATTCAGGCATTCAAAACTTTAACGTAAAGTATGACTTGAAACATTACCTGAACAACAAACTCCAACTGAATTATGGATTGAACAGTATCTACTACGTTTTCAATCCAGGGAAAATAATCCCCAACAGTCCTGATTCTGGTATTGTGGAGGAGCAACTTACCAAAAAATACGCGAACGAGAATGCGGTGTATGTTGATATCGAACATGAAATTACCAACAATCTCAGCATGGAATATGGGCTAAGGTTGAGTCATTTTAACCGCATGGGACAGGATGAATTTTATGTGTACCAAAATGATAGCCCCGTGGATTTTGACACATCCGCTCAAGTATATCGCGAGGGAACACCTGTTGACACCATAAATCCAGGGCGTGGCGGATCTATGGAGGCCTATTTTAATTTTGAGCCCAGAATCAGTATGTCGTACACCTTTAACGAAAACAATTCGATAAAAGCGAGCTACACCCGAATATCACAATACCTCCATCTACTTTCCAACACTAACTCCCCTACTCCTTTGGATGTTTGGACGCCAAGCGGTCCTTTTGTAAAACCTCAACTACAAGATCAATATGCTGTTGGCTACTTCAGGAACATTAATCAAGGCGATTATTCATTTGAGACCGAAGCTTTTTATAAGGACCTCCAAAATAGAATAGATTATATCGACGGGGCCAACTTAATTGCCAACAATGCCATTGAGCAGGTTATTTTAAACGGACAGGCACGAGCGTACGGACTGGAGTTTCTGTTACGAAAGAATAGCGGACGGTTTAAAGGATGGTTGTCTTACACCCTTTCAAAATCAGAACAACGAACGCCAGGAAGAACCGAACAGGAAACGGGCATCAACTTTGGAGAGTGGTACAATACCCCATACGACAAAACCCATGACCTTTCCATAAATGGTAGCTTCAATTTAAATGAAAAATGGAAGTTCAATGCGAATTTCATCTACCAAACAGGACAACCTACAAATTACCCCATAGGTCAATTTGAATATGAGGGCCTGCAAGTGCCCTATTATGGATTGCGTAACAAAGAACGCCTGCCCGCCTATCATCGAATGGATATTTCAGCAGTACTTACGCCCGAGCGGAACAAACGAAAGAAAGTACAGTCCGAGTGGGTGTTCAGTATTTACAACGTATATGGGCGAAAAAATGCAGCTTCGATAAATTTTAGGGAGAATGAAGATACAGGAAGAAATGAAGCAGTTCGAACTTCCATCTTCGGAATTATCCCATCGGTAACCTATAACTTTAAATTTTAGTGTGATGCAAAAAGAATTGATATACTTTCTGATGTTTTTGTTCCTAGTATCATGCGAGGACGTTATTGAAGTGGATTTGCCCGAAGTTGAAACCCGATTGGTAGTTGATGGCCTTTTAAGGGTTGATAAAGATCAAGAATTTATCGACGTCCGATTGACCATGCGTGAAACGAGCAATTTCTTTGAAGAAAATCAACCTACACAAGTGGAGAATGCGGTAATCTATTACGGAACCTTGAACGAAAACAACACATTTGAAACTGTTGCTACTTCCCAATTGGTTGAAGAATCCCCCGATACCGGCGTTTATGTGCCCGATTCCAATTTTGGAACCGACCAACGGATTCCGACCAGTGCTGCGGAACCTGGAGCGACCTTTATTCTTCAACTGACCCACAAAGGCAAACAATATTATGCCCAGACCCAATATGCCCCAACAGTTTTCATTGATAATTTGGAGCAAGGGGACAGTAATCTTTTCGGAGACGATGAAACAGAAGTGATTGTAACCTTCACAGATGCTCCCAATGAGGACAATTATTTTGTTTTTGATTTTATGAACAATGAATATCAAGTGGTGGAAGACACTTTCTTTAAAGGTCAGCAATTCCAGTTTTCGTACTTCTATGATGACCAATTAGAGGCTGGACAAGAAATTACAGTCAGCATCATGGGGGCCACCAAAGAGTATTATGATTTCATGAGCTTGATACTGCAACAAACGGGCGGGAATGGAGGGCCGTTTCAAACACCTGTCGCCACGGTAAAGGGCAATGTTTTTGATATTACAGAGTTGGGCAATATTGAAGTTTTAGAACCAGATACCGAAACCAATGGGTACGCTTTAGGGTATTTTGGAGTGGTTCAAGTTTATTCGAGCAACTTGCTAATTGAGTAACCCTAAAGTATTAAGTACAAAATAGTTATAACCAAAATACCAACTATCCCTTGAAACAAAGTTCCGAGGGTATGCCCCCGTAAAGCTGTTTTTACATTGATGTTGGAAAACTGGGAAACCACCCAAAAATAACTGTCATTAATATGGGAAACGGTCATCGCTCCCGCTCCAATGGCCAAGACGGCCAAGGCTTTATCTGTAATGGATACCAAACCAAAGGTTTCCAAAAGTGGAGCTATAATTGCTGAAGTGGTAATAATCGCTACTGTAGATGAACCCTGGGCTGTTTTCAATACTGCTGAAATCACAAAGGCAATCAATAAGCCCCCCAGTCCTGTACTTGATTCCAAATTGATAATGGATGCCACATCCATGGTTCGTAAAATGGCCCCAAAAGCACCTCCAGCACCGGTAATCAAAACAATGGCACCAGCTTGTTTGAAGGCCTCAGCCACCCAACCTTGTTTTTCTTCGGAAGAAAATCCTTTACCCAATGAAAATGCAAAGAAAACCCCGGCCAACAAGGCAATAATTGGGCTACCCAAAAAGTCAAAGGATTTATACAACCAACCCTTACCCAAAGGGTGCGTAGGATAGTTCACAAGCGATTTCAATGCGATAAGGACGATGGGGACCAATAAAGGCAGAAAGGCATTCAATGGTTTCACTTTTGATACAACCTCCTCCTTTTCCCCAGTCTCCTCCTTGGTTTCATCTTCTTTTAAAGATTTCCCAATAAATCTGGCCCAAAAATAACCCGCGATGGATACTGGAAGGGCTACCAATAGTCCCAAAATCAATACCAAACCCAAATCAGCGTCCAAAATGGCCGCGGCAGCCAACGGACCAGGTGTGGGAGGTACAAATACATGTGCAGAATACAATCCTGTGGCCAAGGCGATTGCAAAGACCAAAGCTGGAATCCCTGTTTTCTTGCTGATAGCTTTATTTAAAGAGGATAGAATAATGTATCCCGAATCGCAATACACGGGAATGGAAATCACAAATCCAGCCAAGTTTATGGCCAAAGGAGAGCGTTTTAACCCTATCACTTTTAAGATGCTATTGGCGAGCACTTGCGTACTTCCCGTTTTTTCCAAATAAATACCGATTACGGTACCAAATGCGATTACCAGACCAATGCCAGACAAGGTTTTGCCGAAACCATCCCCGATGGTGGTCATGATTTCTTGGGGAGACAATCCCAACAAAAAACCAGAGGCAACGGCGGCAATGGTCAACGAAAAAATAGGGTGCATTTTAAATTTTACGGTAGCAATAACAATAAATGCGACCACTGCTCCCAGAATGAGTAGTTCCATGGTTAATTTTTGTGCTTTATCCCCTAAATATAAGCTAATATTCCTACTTTGGTCCCATGAGGCGAACAGACAAAGATCTTCTGGTTAAAGGCATAAAATCGTTCGGATTTACCGTTTTGGCCATGTTCATGGGGCCATTTTTACTCTACGAAGCATTTAAAAATGAGGGGCACCCGTTCTACTGGCCCGTTTTGATTCTGGGTATTATCTGTGCCATATCGGCCATTTATTTAGGGTTTAGATCAGTAGGGATTGTGATGGAGGCCCTTTTTGGAAAGAAAAAAGAGAATTAGTCCTGTTTGGGAGGCTGATTGCTTTTCCATTTATTGGACAATTGGGCATAATCGTAGTCCAAAACCGATTTTTGACGGGCCAATTTATTGGCAGCAAAAGCACGTTGTAGAATATCCTCGATCAAATAATCTTCGTGAACCGTTTCGGGCAAAAATTCCTCTTTCAAACTAATTTTGAACATACTTGCCGTGGTATTGTACCAAAAGGCCCGCCATCCACTGCGCAATTCCTTTACCAAATCAAAAGCCGTTGTTCCTGTCTGTCTGTGAATCAACTTTACCAAAATCTGACCTTCGGTTCGGGTAAGCTTTTTAAGTTCTTCGGAAAACTCTCCTTCAATATACTTTTGGACCTTTTTGGTGTATTTCTTTTGATGTCGGGGTTTCTTGATCAGTTTCAGACTATCGTTCAACTCCACCAACCGTTCAGCAGCCAATTTGGCATACGGATAAACTTTCTGTGTTTTTCGTCGCAGAATCAAATAACGGAGCCTTTCATTCTTGTCCGCAAACTCCAATTTGCCAAAAATATAGACTTCATCCAGTTCAATGGAACTCAATAAAACAGAATCCCCTTCGAAGCGCACATAGTACTCCTCTACCGAATCTATGGGCACAAACACGGAATCGTTTTCCTTGACCTGGGCACAACCAAGCCTGGAAATAAGTAGGATAACTAAAAAAATACCTGTCCGAAACATGTTATTTTTTGTTCAAAAGTCTTGCCAAATGTAAATATAATGGTATGATTTGGTTATTAAATAAAAGTGAATATTCTTAAGTTTGCTTATCAAATATTACACATGGCAAAAGATAAAATCATCAACGAAAAGTCCCTTGAATTTTTAGAAAAATATCTAAACAATGCGTCGCCCACAGGCTACGAATGGGAAGGTCAGAAAATTTGGATGGACTATGTTAAACCTTATGTAGACGAGTTTATCACGGATACTTATGGTACGGCGGTAGCTGTTATCAATCCAGACGCCAAATACAGAGTGGTCATCGAAGGGCATTCCGATGAAATTTCGTGGTATGTGAACTATGTGACCGAAGAAGGATTGCTTTATGTGATCAGAAACGGCGGTAGT
The DNA here is from genome assembly GCF_030268205.1 of Allomuricauda sp. NBRC 101325. Lineage (GTDB taxonomy): Bacteria > Bacteroidota > Bacteroidia > Flavobacteriales > Flavobacteriaceae > Flagellimonas. Next base: position 757,913 of record NZ_BSQF01000002.1, on the reverse strand, counting down.
GACCATCAAATTGCACCTTCCAAATGGGTAAACATCCATACCAAAAAGGGTATTGTGAAAGGTGTATTCGGATGGCCGGCTATCCATACCCGTGATAAGGCAAAGGAAGAGGCTCCATCTCTTGAAAATATTTTTATCGACATAGGTGCCAAGGATAAAAAAGAGGTAGAAGAAATGGGCGTTCACGTAGGATGTGTGATTACCTACCCTGACCAGTTCCATATTTTGAACAAAGACAAGTTTGTTTGTCGTGCTTTGGACAACCGAATGGGTGGTTTTATGATCGCAGAAGTGGCCCGTTTGTTGAAAGAGAACAAAAAGGAGCTGCCTTTTGGATTGTACATTACCAACTCGGTTCAAGAAGAAATTGGACTAAGGGGTGCTGAAATGATAACGCAGACCATAAAACCAAACGTGGCTATTGTTACCGATGTTTGCCACGACACCACAACCCCAATGATCAATAAAAAGACGGAGGGGGAAACCAAAATCGGTGCCGGTCCAGTAATTTCCTATGCGCCTGCAGTACAGAACAAATTGCGTGAGCGCATCCTTGAAACTGCCGAAGCCAACGAAATTCCATTCCAACGTAATGCATCATCGCGCCACACAGGTACGGATACCGATGCTTTTGCTTATAGCAATGGTGGGGTTGCCTCAGCGTTGATTTCATTGCCGTTACGCTATATGCACACTACAGTTGAAACCGTTCATAAGGACGATGTGGAAAACGTGATTCGTTTGATCTACCAAACCTTATTGAACATTAAGGAGGGAGAAACCTTTAGTTATTTTGATTAAACCCTGTCATTTCATATACGTTTCCTGAGCGTAGTCGAAGGAATCTTTAAGAAGTCTCAAACTTAGATTTCTCAATCGAAACAAAGTTTCTCATTTCGAAATGACTCTTTAAATAAATGAAAAGCACAACAACCTTTTTTGGTACGTTGTGCTTTTTTGTTCTAATCCGTCACCCTGAACTGGTTTCAGGGTCTCATATAAATGGATTCCTGTTTTCGCAGGAATGACAATTAAAAATAAATGTCATGCTGAACATAGTGAAGCATCTCTTTGGAAATTAGATTCTTCTGTCGTTTTACTCCCTCAGAATGACAATATCACGCACAACTCAAGTACGTCACCCTGAACTGGTTTCAGGGTCTCACTCCTATGGGATTCCGAAACAAGTTCGGAATGACGCTAGTACGAATAGGCCCCTGAGCGAAGTCGAAGGGGCATTGAAGAATCTCTATTGGAAATTAGGTTCTTCAACAAAATTCAAACCGAAAAGAGTTCAGAAATTATATCCCTTCTCAGCTACGCCCGATATGACAATTTCTTATCTTTAAAAAACTATGGATGAGCTTGTGGACATATTGGATGAACAAGGCAACCGAACAGGAAAAACCTGTTTAAAATCGGAAGCACACCAAAAAGGATTACTCCATCCTACCATCCATGTTTGGCTCTACACCCCTGATGGCCGGGTTTTAATTCAACAACGAGGTAAAAACAAGGACACACATCCGTTACTTTGGGATGTTTCTGTAGCGGGACACATTGGTGCTGGTGAGAATATTAAAACCGCAGCAGTACGCGAAGTTGAAGAAGAAGTTGGTTATGTTGTAAGCGAAGATGATCTAGAGCCGATTGGCACCTTTAAAGCAATTCACAAAATAGCAGATGATTTTATTGATGCCGAACTGCACCATATTTTTTTGTGCAAGCTGAATACCTCCGTTCAGAACCTGACCAAACAAGAAAGCGAAGTGGAAGCTCTGGATATGATTCCACTATTTAAGTTTGCCGAAGAAACCTGGGGGTTGGCCAATTCGGCCAAATATGTGCCCCACGGTCCAACGTATTACAAAACCATTGTAAAGGAGCTTAAAAAGCGGATATGATGCTTTCTGCGAAAGAGGCTGCATCATCCAAAGCATATGCTTGTTGGTTTCCTGTTTTCATATTCTTTACCACAAAATTACCTTTTAGCAATTCCTGTTCCCCTAAAAGAATAGTATATGGTACCCCTCTTTTATCAGCATATTTGAACTGCTTCTGCATTTTGGCATCGGTAGGATATAAATCGGCACGTAAACCAGCCTTTCTAAGTGATGAAACCAATTTTAAGGAAGCCAAACCTTCTTGTTTTCCAAAATTAAGGCACAACACATCCAAAGAGGTGTCCAAGCTATCAGGGAACAGGTTCAATTCTTCCAAAACTAAATAAATACGGTCCAGACCGAAAGAAATACCTACGCCACTCACCTCTTTAAGTCCAAAAATACCCGTAAGATCGTCGTAACGGCCACCACCACCAATGGAACCCATTTGAACACCTTCGGGAGCGGCCACTTCAAAAATGGCACCTGTATAATAATTCAATCCACGGGCCAAGGTCACGTCCAATTGTAATTTGGCGGATTGGAGACCAAGAGCATCAACTGTCAAAATGATTTCTTCCAATTCGGAAACACCCAACATACCTACTTCAGAATCAGCGAGAATGGATTTTAGTTTTTCCAATTGTTCTGATGCAGTACCCGTCATTTCGAACAAAGGTTGTGCTTTGGTAATCGCCGCTTCGGAAATGCCTTTTTCCAGCATTTCTGCCTTTACCTTCTCCTCTCCTATTTTGTCCAGTTTGTCCAATGCCACCGTAAAATCGACCAACAAATGTTTGGCTCCGATGACTTCCGCAATTCCAGATAAAACTTTACGGTTGTTGATTTTAATGGTAGTTCCTATCAAACCCAAATCCGTAAAAACAGCATCATAAAGCTGAACGAACTCTACTTCTTGCAACAGACTATTTGCGCCCACCACATCGGCATCGCACTGGTAAAACTCACGAAAACGCCCTTTTTGGGGACGGTCGGCACGCCAAACAGGTTGAATCTGATATCTTTTGAATGGGAAATCAATCTCATTCTGGTGCATTACAACATAACGGGCAAAAGGCACTGTAAGATCATAACGCAAAGCTTTTTCTGAAATCTTCGGGGTTAGGGAAGCAGAGTTTTTAGAACTATAGGTCACATCATCCACCTTGGAAATAAAATCCCCGGAATTCAAGATTTTAAAAATCAAACGATCCCCTTCATCGCCATATTTTCCCATTAGTGTCTCTGAATTTTCAAAAGACGGCGTTTCGATGGGCATGAAACCAAAGGTTTCAAAATGCTTTTTTATGGTTTGGATAATATAGTTGCGCTTGGCCACCTCTGCTGGTGAAAAATCTCGTGTTCCTTTAGGTATGGATGGTTTTTGTGCCATGGATTGTAAAATTCTCGTGCAAATATAAGGTTTTGACTGATGGCTGAAAGATGAAAATGGTACAGGGTTTAAGGATTCTTCAGTCGCTTCGCTCTTTCAGAATAACAAGGGATTAATAGCCGTCATTTCGAACGCCTGTCTGCCCAACAGGCAGGAATGTGAGAAATCTATTTGAATTTGAGATTTCTCGTGGCTCATGCTTCGCTCTGTCGAAATGACAATTATTTACAAAAGCACGTTGGTTAAACAAGAAAATCAGCTAAAAAATGGCATTCGTCAACCCAAAACCAGCATCCATCAATCGGTCCTCCTAAATTCAAGTGAAAATGGGTTGTTTTGAATTCTATTGTGAAAAACAATTTACTATGAAAACAACAAAAATTATATTTATAGGATGTCTGGCTTTGGGCACCTTACTTGTTTCATGTTCCGGTGATGATGGGGAGAAAGGTCCTCCCGGAGAATCTATTAAGGGTGATCCCGGTGATCCTGGGGCCGATGGATTGTCCTGTTGGGATACTAACAAGGATGGTATAAAAGATAACTCAGAAGATATAAACCAAGATGGTAGTTGGGATGCTTTGGATTGTCAAGGTGAACAGGGACCGCAAGGTGACCAGGGAATTTTTGAATTCTATTTCACTGATTTTGAAGGGTTGCCCGATTCGAATCCGCCATCTGAATTTGTGCAAAGTGATGTTGACAATGCAGATTGGTTGGTAACACAACTAGATTTAATTTTAAACTCTAATGCCTCCTTGGATTATGTTACCAATTCAGCTTTGATAAATAATTACATAGCTGACAATCAATTTACAGAAATATCGATAGCATTTACGAGTTCCTCCACCAGTCTAGTTGAGTTCGATATTTCACCATCAACTGAAGATTCCTATGATTATGGGCTCTGGCTATTAAATGGGGAAGTGGTTCAAGGAATTTCAGGTATATTGGAAGAACCCATAACTATTCGATTTACAGCACCTGCCGGTGACAATGTTCTAACTTTTAGATATGAAAAAGATGATTCATTAGACGACGGATTGGATTTAATTGTTATCGATAATTTAATGATCAACAATGTTTCCAATGTTGGAAAGGTAAACTTAAATCTCCCAGAACTTCCCGAAGGAGCAAGTTATTACACCGAAAAAGGTGCCAAAACCAAATAGTTTTTTGATTTATAAATCCAACCTAACAAAAAAGAGCCTTTTTATAAAAAGGCTCTTTTATTTTATAGAATGTGATACAACTAAAGTTATTGAGATTTCTCATCACTCATGCTTCGCTCTGTCGAAATGACACGGATTCATAATTGTGATGATGAAAACCCTAGTTTAAAATAGATTCTTCAGTCGCTTTACTCCTTCAGAATGACAAAAGTTGAAGAACTGTCTTGCTGAACGACCGCCTTCGGCATGGAGGCAGTGAAGCATCTCAAAAAACGCCAAAAAATCAGATTCTTCAAACACTTCGCTTTTTTCAGAAGGACAAAAGTATTGTGCTTGAACTTGAACCTTGAACTTAATTACTCCATGATCTGCTCAAACCATTGGTACAAATCCCCTTTGGTGATAACGGCGCCTTGTTTTATGATTTCGAACTTGTCCAGGTTTTTGTCTTCCCCGTACGCTTTGGACGCAGTAAGGTATTCCACAAAATCGGATTGAAAGTTGCGCTTGAACCAACCAAAGCCTTCTTGGGTTCGCAAATCGATTTCGGGATTCATCACCTTAACTGAAAATAATTTCATTTCCTTATCGGTCAAATGGAACAGGTGCATATGGCGTTCGGAGACGTTTTCCAAATACTCCACTTTGTTCAACACCCCTTCCCAAATTAAATCGCTAAATACATCGATTTCCTCCTCGGCCACTTCCGGTTTTTCCACTTTTAAGGTGTTCCATTCGTCTGCCGTGATGGATTGGGTCGCCAAAAAGTTAATGAACTCTGGGTGCAGTTCTTCCAATTGTTCTTTAGAAAGTCTTTTGTACTTCATTATATAAAATTAATAGACTTGCTTAAAATCCTTGCTATTGTAAAACAAAAAAAGAGCTGTGCATGCACAGCTCTTTATAATTTATTAACGAAAAGTTAAAATTTGTTACGCCTCAGCAACAACTTCGAAAGGGAATTCAACGATTACCTCTCTGTGAAGTCTGATGATCGCTTCATAAGGACCAACCCTTTTGATAGCACCACCTTTGATGTTGATGAACTTTCTTTCGATTTGGTGACCTTCCTTTTCCAAAGCTTCTGCCAAATCAATATTGGTAACGGACCCGAACAATTTGTCTCCTGCACCAGCTTTAGCAGCGATGCGGATTTCCAATTGTTTAAGTGCGTTGGCTACTTTAGTAGCCTCGTCAACTATCTTTTTCTCTTTATGAGCTCTTTGTTTAAGGTTTTCGGCCAAAACTTTTTTGGCAGATGGAGTAGCCAATGAGGCCAAACCTTGAGGGATCAAGAAGTTTCTGCCGTAACCGTTCTTTACGGAAACGATATCATCTTTAAATCCCAAATCCTGTACATCTTCTTTTAGAATAAGTTCCATGTTCTGGTATTTTTTATTTCAACATATCGCCAACATACGGCATTAACGCTAGGTGACGGGCACGTTTAACGGCCTGTGCCACTTTTCTTTGGTATTTCAAGGAAGTACCTGTAAGTCTACGAGGAAGCAATTTTCCTTGCTCGTTTACCAACTTGATCAAGAAATCTGGATCTTTGTAATCGATATACTTTATACCGGATTTTTTGAAACGACAATACTTCTTTTGTTTATTGGTCTCAATGTTCAACGGAGTCAAATATCTGATTTCCCCGTCTTTTTTTGCTTTTGCTTGTTGCTCTATGGATGCCATACCCTTATGCGTTTGCTTTTAGTTTGTTTCTTCTCTTCTCTGCCCAAGCAATTGCGTGCTTGTCCAGTCTAACAGTTAGAAAACGCATGATGCGCTCATCTCTTCTAAACTCTGTTTCGTAAGGCTCGATAACCTCACCTGGAGCTGTAAATTCGAACAAGTGGTAAAATCCACTTTTCTTGTGCTGAATGGGATAGGCCAATTTTTTAAGTCCCCAATCTTCTTTGGAGACCATTTTGGCACCATTCTTAATCAAGAAATCCTCAAACTTCTTGACTGTTTCCTCTATCTGTGTTTCAGACAGAACGGGATTCAAAATGAAAACAGTTTCGTAATGGTTCATTATATATTATTTTTAAAGGAGTGCAAAATTAGTAATATTTCTAACACCCTGCAAGAAAACTAAAAAAACTTCGTTTAAATTATGAAAGTTATCAACATTCATGAACCCCATTAACCTAAATAACGCATATGGCAATTTACACAACAAAATAGACCATGTTTACATCTTTTGTTGCTCTTAAACGTCTTTTTTATGTAATTTGCCGATGATTTAAAACCCTACAAATCACCCCATTCTATGAAATTAAAAAGTATAATTGTAGACGATTCCTCCATGCAGCGCATGGCTGTTGCGAAATTGGTCAACAATCATCCACACCTAGCTTTGGTTGCTGAGTACAGCAATGCGATTGAAGCGAAGAATGGCCTAAAGAACCACGAAATCGACCTTATCTTTTTAGATGTTGAGATGCCGATCATCAGTGGTTTTGACCTTTTAGAGGCCCTAGAGAACCCACCACAGGTTATTTTGATCACAGGAAAACCTGATTATGCACTTAAAGCGTTTGACTACGACGTAACCGATTATCTTCACAAACCTATTACTTTGGCCCGTTTTGAAGCTTCCGTAAAAAGAGCTGTTGCCAAATACGAGCAAATGAACCGTGTTGATGAGGACGAAGAACATATTTTTGTTAAGAGCAACCTTAAAAAACGTAAGGTGATCCTTAACGACATCAAATGGATCGAGGCATTGGGCGATTACATTAAATTGGTGACCGACGAGGCCAATATTGTAATTCTATCTACCATGAAATCTTTCGAAAAGCAATTGCCGACCGAAAAATTCCTACGAATCCATAAATCTTATATTGTGAATCTGGAGAAGATTGAGAAATTCAACAGTAAAAATGTTGAAGTAGGGGGCAGACAGATTCCTTTGAGCAGAAATAAAAAGACTGAGTTGGCCGAAGCGCTAGCAAACGTATAATTTATATGTGGTCCACATTGTAGACCAGTCTTACACTTTTATACTTGGAAATAGCATTAAAGGACTTTTCAATTCTTTTAATGCTATTTTTTGTTTGTGCCAATGGCTGGTTTCTAGGAATCTTAATAAGGATATTTTTTAAATAATCCCTTCGTATACGGGCCACTGGCGGATACTCTGGCCCCAAAATTTGATTTCCCAGCACATTTCGCAATGAACCGGCCAACCAATCTGAAGCTTCGTTCAATTTATTATAATCCTTATCCTTTAAAGTGATTTTGATGAGTCGCACCAAAGGTGGGTATTTAAACTGCTCCCTTTCGTAAAACTGCTCCTCGAACATTTTATCGTAATTGTTGGTAGTTACCTGCTGCAGAATTTGATGGTACGGATTATAAGTTTGGATGAGCACCTTACCTCTTTTTTGGGTACGCCCTGCCCTACCCGATACCTGGGTCAACATTTGATAACTGCGTTCATGGGCACGGTAATCGGGGAAATTCAACATGGAATCGGCGTTCATGATGCCCACCAAGCTCACATTCCTAAAATCGAGACCCTTGGTTACCATTTGGGTGCCCACCAAAATATCCATTTCCTGGTTTTCAAAGGCGGAAATGATTTTTTCATAGGCATATTTCCCTCGGGTGGTATCCAAATCCATGCGCCCCACATTGATTTCGGGGAACAATTGCCCCAATTCCTCCTGAATTTGCTCCGTTCCGAATCCTTTATTATCCAAGGTATGGCTGCCACAGGCCAAACATGCTTGTTGCAAGGCCATATGATAACCACAATAATGGCAACGCAATTGATTTCTGTGTTGATGATACGTGAGACTCACATCGCAATTCGGGCATTGGGCCACGTGTCCACAAGTTGTACATTCAACTACCGGGGCAAATCCACGTCTATTTTGAAAAAGAATAATTTGTTCGCCCTCTTCCAAGGCTTCTGTAATGGCTTTGAGAAGCGTTTCCGAAAAATGCCCTTTCATTTTCTTTTTTCGAGTGGCTTCTTTAATATCCACCAAATTTATGTCCGGCATCAACACGTCGCCATACCTGTATTTAATGGAAGCATATCCATACTTGCCTGTTCTTGCATTGTACATACTTTCAATGCTCGGGGTTGCCGAACCTAAAACAATATTAGCCTTGTGCAATGCCGCCAACACCACTGCCGCATCACGCGCATGATATCTGGGTGCAGGGTCAAATTGCTTAAAGGAATTTTCATGTTCCTCATCGACCACCACCAATCCTAAATTTGAAAATGGCAAAAACATAGCAGACCGAGCTCCAATTACGACCTGTGCTTTTACGGTATTCTGCAGCACATTGTTCCACACCTCTACCCTTTCGTGAATGCTGTATTTGGAATGATAAACAGCTACCTGTCCTCCAAAATACTGCGTTAGCCTATTGATGAGCTGTGATGTAAGCGCAATTTCAGGCAAGAGGTACAAAGCTTGCCTATCTTCTTCCAAACACTTTTGAACTAATTTTACGTAGACCTCGGTTTTCCCGGCAGAAGTAACCCCATGCAATAACACTGGCTTTTCTTCTTCAAACCCTTGGTTAATATCTTCAAGCGCTATGGTTTGATGTTCATTCAAGTTGATGGTTTTAGCATCTACCGAATCTCCATCAAACTCAACCCTATCTTTTCTGATGTGATATTCGTCCAACACATTTTTATCAATCAAAGCTTTGATAACTGCTTTGGAACTCCCACTCTCCTTTTCCAAATCAGCAATTGGAATAGGTTTGTTGCTTTTGGCCTTTAATTGAAACAAGGACAATACCACCTGACTTTGTTTAGGTGCCCGGGTAAGTTCGTTTAATAAATCGGCCAGTTGGGTTTCGTCTTCGTATTGTTCGGCGAGTTTTACATAGCGAACCATTTTGGGCTTGTACTGCTCATAAAGTTCTTCCTTTTGCAATACCACACCTTTATGAACCAATGTATTGATGAGTTTCAGCACATTTTTCTTATCCACAATATCGCATACTTCGGAGATTTTTAATGCGGATTGATGTTGGAGTGCTTCATACACCAAAAACTCATCGTCTTTGAGTTCCATTTCATCAACCTCCGTATTTTTATTGGGCAACACCAAGGTTTCACTCTCCAATAAAAATGCAGTGGGTAGAGCACTTCGGATAACTTCACCTAAAGTGCACATATAATAATCGGCCAACCAATGCCAATGTTTCAGTTGAATGGAAGTTACAACTGGTTGTTCATCAAGAATTTGATAGATTTCTTTGGCTTCATAAGCCTCCGGCGCATTTTGGTGAATCCGATAAGCCAATCCTGTATAAATTTTGGATTTACCGAAAGGAACTGCCACCCGCATTCCAGCCTGAATAAAATCGGCTTCTTCCAAAGTGATTTTATAGGTAAAAAGTTTTTCTAACGGAATGGGAAGGACAACATCCAAAAAATAATCCATACACTTTTACTCTACTACCCTATGCCATGTTTGGGTCCTATGCAAAAAAGCCAAGTATCCCCGAACTTTCAATCTATTTTTATTCTCTTCATCCAACCACACCTTTCCTCTAAAAGTCATGGCCTGCTCTGGGTCAAACAAACTATCTCCCTTATAAATCCCATCCTTTTGCTCTTCAAAATCTTGCATGATCTTCATTCCAAGTATGGGTTTATCTTTTTGTTCTCCTTCACATTTGGTGCACAATGCTCCCTTTTTTCCTTCCTCCAAAATCTCGACTACCTTGGCGTGCATTAATCCATCTTCCTCGTAAATCTCGATGATAGCCTTATTAACCCCGTTGCGATCATCAATTGTTTTCCACCTTCCGAAAACGGTTTGCGACCACGTTATGTGACAGAACAAAAAGCATATCACAAACACGCAATTATTCCATATTTTGCTTCTCTTCATGTCGTTTTTTTAAGGAGTTCAGTGTGGCATTCAACTCGAAACCAAGTAACAAAATATTTGAATTGAGCCATATATAGACCATCAATATCAATAAGCCTCCCAATGCACCGTACAATTCATTGTATCGGGCAAACTTATCCACGTAAATACCAAACAGATATGAGGTAAGCAAGAACAACAAAGTGGTCAGTAAGGCACCTGCTGAAAAAAATCGGGCCTTTCGCCCCTCAGCGGTTCCAAAATAATAGAGAATCGCCGTTGTTAAATAAGTCAAGGAAAGAAAAAACAGGATTTTGGCCACTTGAAGGCCCACGGTATCCCCTTTTTCGATATCGTACCCCATGGTTTTGCCCAAATATTCGCTAGTGTATTCCACGATATAAAACTCGAAATACACAAACGCGACAGCACCGACAATCAATAAAATGGAAAGGATCAACCCCACCATTAAGGCGTAGGCGTACTGTCTAAAAAAATTACGGGTCAACTGCACGTGATAGGAATATTCAAACCCTCCAAAAATGGCATTTACCCCATTGGCTACTAAAAAAATGGACAAAATAAAAGCGGAAGACAACAATCCTCCTTGCTTCTGATCCTTTATTTGTTGGTAAATATCCCCAAAGTAATCACCTGTGGCGGATGGTAAAAAGGATTCCAAAAAATCCAAAAACTGGGCATCAAAGTTTTCATTCCCAACACTCACGTAAGGAATAATGAATGGTATAAGCGTTACCATGAAAATGAGCAATGGAAACAAAGCCATAAAAAGACTAAAGGCAATGGAACTAGCCCTTGTGGACAATGCTCCTTCTACCACTCCCACCACATACATTTCGATCAAGTCATAGAAAGAGAGTCCTTCAAAAGCTTTTAGCTTTATGTTTTTCAACAACCGTACGATCCAATTGACGACGGGTATTTTTTCCAACTGCTCTTCTATGGCTGCAGACATTTAAACGGCTTTTAAACTAAGGTCCATATTGTAAACGGAATGCGTCAATGCACCTGAAGAAATATAATCCACACCACATTCGGCATATCTTCGAATGGTATCCTCCGTGATTCCCCCTGATGATTCTGTAAGGCACTGCCCTCCTATTAATTCCACCGCTTCACGGGTTTCATCATAATCGAAATTATCAAGGAGTATGCGGTACACTCCTCCAGCTTTTAAGATTTCAGCCACCTCCTTCAAATCCCTTGCCTCGACGATGATTTTAAGGTCTTTCCCTTTTTCCGCTAAATAATCCTTTGCTTTTTGAATGGCTTTGGTAATTCCTCCAGCAAAGTCGAGATGGTTGTCCTTGAGCATGATCATGTCATACAAAGCAAATCGATGGTTCTCCCCTCCTCCAATTTTTACGGCCCATTTTTCCAAAGCGCGTATGCCCGGTGTCGTTTTTCGGGTATCCAAAATTTTGGTATCGGTGCCGTCCAAAATGGAAACAAAATCGTTGGTCTTGGTTGCAATGGCACTCATGCGCTGCATGGCATTGAGCACCAATCGCTCTGCCTTTAATATACTTTGGGAACTGCCTTCCACAAAAAAGACCACATCTCCGTATTTTACTTTATCCCCATCATTAATCAATACCTCTACCTTTAATTCTGGGTCGATATAATTGAAAACCATTTTGGCGAAATCCACGCCTGCAATAATGCCTTCATCTTTTACCAAGAGTTTGGCCTTACCTTTGGCAGACCCAGGAATACAGGCCAAAGAGCTATGGTCGCCATCACCGACATCTTCGCGTACGGCATTGGCAATGATTAAATTAAGTTCGTTTTGAAATTGTTCTTCAGATATCATCCCATTGGGGTTTTAACGAAAATAAGAAAACATTGTTCCCTGTCCATGCCTTGGGCATGCTTAATTTTAAGAGGAATCAATTATTTTTGACCATGCAGATTACCTTACTCGCCATTGGAAAAACCGATAAGTCTGAACTTGAAGAACTTATAGCCGTTTATGAAAAGCGGTTGAAGCATTACATCAAGTTTCAAATAGAATTTATTCCGGATATAAAAAACAGGAAAAATCTCTCCGAAGCCCAGCAAAAAGAAAAAGAGGGGGAATTGATTTTGGCACAACTTCAACCTACCGATACTTTGATCTTGTTGGATGAAAAGGGAAAACAGTACACTTCAATGGATTTTGCACAGTTCCTTCAAAAGCAAATGAACAGTGGTATAAAAAATCTTGTACTTGTGATTGGAGGGCCTTATGGTTTTAGTGATGCTGTTTATGCAAAAAGTTCGGGCAAGATCAGTCTTTCCAAAATGACCTTTTCCCATCAAATGATTCGGTTGTTTATTGTGGAACAGATCTATAGAGGGTTCACCATTCTACGAAACGAACCTTATCATCATCAATAACAAGATACTAGACCGCTTCGCTTCTAGATGTTAGAACCAAGATGCTTTTATTGGTTCTTGATCAACTGAGGAATCTCTATTTAAATTTTCCCGAATCAGAATGAAAGACCGCTTCGCTTTCAGATTCAAGAACCTGGACAACTTAGTTCATTGTTCTTGGCTCTTGATTCTTGGTTCTTGGTTCCCAGACTACGGTTTTACTAGTAAAGTACCCTAAACTTGATGGTGTTCTCGATTTTCTTAAGGGCTTTGATCACTTCCTTATTGTATTCCCTATCCAAATCGGTAATCACATAACCTACTTCATTGTCTGTTGACAAGAACTGTCCTGTAATGTTCAAACCGTATTTTGCCAGCACCTCATTAATTTTGGCCATGATTCCAGGTACATTTTTATGAATGTGCAAGAAACGATGTGCCTTGTTCTGTTTTGGCAAACGAATATTCGGAAAGTTTACGGCATCAACCGTATTTCCATTATTGATGTAATCCATGATCTTGTTCGGAACAAAATCTGCGATATCGCGTTGCGCTTCTTCGGTACTTCCACCGATATGAGGGGTTAAAATCACATTGGACAAACCTTGTAACGGCGTTTCAAATTCCCCGTTGCTGATAGGTTCCGTTGGGAACACGTCCACTGCCGCACCACCAAGTTTTCCACTTTTAATGGCTGCTGCCAATGCATCAATATCCACTACAAATCCACGGGAAAGATTGATGAGTTTGGCCCCGTTTTTCATTTGGTTGATTTCTCGCTCACCAATAAAGTTTTTGTTGGCCTTATTGTCATCCACGTGCAGGGTTACGACATCGGAAACAGACAACAGATCTTCCAAGGTATTGCACTTTATCGCATTACCAATAGCCAATTGGTCGTCCACATCATAATAATAAACTTTCATCCCCATGGCCTCCGCCAAAACGGACATTTGCTTACCAATGTTTCCGTAGCCTACGATACCCAAGTTTTTACCTCGAACTTCTTGCGAACCTGCTGCGGTCTTATTCCATTCCCCATTGTGGATTTCCATGCTACGAGGGAAAATACTTCGCATCAACATAATAATATGTCCAACTGCAAGTTCCACCACAGAACGAGTATTGCTATAGGGTGCATTGAAGACCACTACCCCTTTCTTTTTGCTGTATTCCAGATCGATTTGGGTAGTTCCGATACAAAACGCTCCCACCACCAACAATTTATCCGCAGCATCCAATACTTTCTGCGTCACTTGCGTCTTTGAACGGATTCCAAGCACGTGAACACCTTTAATGCGTTCAATCAGTTCGTCTTCGGATAAACTGGTCTTGATCAATTCCACTGAAAAACCTTCTTCCGATAGGTTTTCGAAAGCAGCGGTGTGCACATTTTCCAGCAATAATATTTTAATTCTGTTCTTGGGGTATGATAGGTTTCTTGGCAAATCGTTCACAAATAAAAATTCATCTAGGTTAGGTGCAACGTGGTCGGCATTTTTGGCCGCTTTGTCACGATGTACATTTTCAGTGTAGGCGAAAAATTTATGGGCAATTCCAGCTTCACGCATAACATAATCACTATAGCCGTCGCCTATAACTTGAACTTCGCCTTCCAAGTCCAAGTTTTTTAAACATTCTATTTTTCCATTATGGGCCGCCAACACATTTTTCTCATCAAAGCCGATGATGTTTCCTTCGGCATCAAACTTAAAGGTATTGGCATATACACGGTCGGAAGGAATGTTGTATTCCTCTACAATCGGATCAATAAATTCTTTGAATCCACAGGAAATCACATAGATATCCTCTGAATATTTATGAAAGAACTCCTTATTGGTTGCAATGGATTTTGAAATCTTTTGGCGCAATTCCACTACCAAGGCCTCCAAATCTTCTTTGTTGGCACTCAGCAATCGGATTCTTCGCTCCAAAGATTCGGTAAACGAAATATCCCCATCAATCCCCAAATTGGTAATTTTCTGGATTTCGGCCACAATCTCCTCCCGTTTCGGATTGTCTTGTAACGTCATTTCCGCAAGCACATCCAATGCCTCTACCCTAGTTAGGGTGCTATCAAAATCGAAAACATATTTACGTCCTGTTGCCACCATGATCCGCGTAAAAAATTAAGGGTCAAAATTAAACATAAATTCCATCCTTATAATCGGAACTTATTAAAAACCTTACACATTTGTGGATAAATCAAAAATCTATTACGATTTGTTTCAAATGGCACCCAAATGGCAGCTTTTTGCAATTTAGTGGAATCCAAATAACAAGTTCAAACTCAAGTGCAAGTTCAAACTCAAGTTAAAGTTCAATTAAATAGGCTTATGTCCAAATAAAATTGACACGAATTGCGCGAATGGTCACTAATTCCTATCAATCTCAATCCTTTAACCATTAACCCTTAACCATCAACCAGTAACCATTTCCTTCAAAACCACCTTCGTGTCAATTTGCAGTAGATATTATATTCTTGTCCAAACTTTTGCTTTAAAGCCTCTTCTTCGGGTTTAATCTGAAAATGGTTCATCCAATACACAAAACCTGCAGCCAAAAGGGTGTTGAAAGCATTCCCCAATCGCAATCCAAAGGCCAATAAAATAAGAAGCAGGGCCAAATACATGGGATTTCTGCTAAAATTATAAATCCCATTGGTTACCAAGTGATTCGCCTTTTCAGGCATTAAGGGATCCACGGTGGTTTTCTTGAAGAGGAACTGAGCCACGGACAATACTCCCACGATTGCAGCCAAGCCCAACAAAATCCAAGAAAGGGTATTTCTTCCAAAGAAATCGAACTCACCAACAGGTAAAAAACGATCCAAAACGTACATTAATCCGGCAAAAATCAACATTACCACAACTGGGGGCACTTTTGTTTTCATACAAAAAGGTTAATGCCCGAAATTACTACTTTTGAACCTCAATTTGAACCCTATTTGATTTGAAACTTGTTTTTGCCACACACAACGACCATAAATTAAAGGAAGTACAGCAATTGCTACCAGCATCCATTCAACTTTTGTCTTTAAAAGACATCGAATGCTTTGATGAAATCCCTGAAACTGGCGACACTTTGGAAGAAAATGCCAAAATAAAGGCCGATTATGTGACCCATACCTATGGTTTAAATTGTTTTTCGGATGACACTGGTTTGTTGGTCGATGCTTTACATGGGGCTCCCGGGGTGTTTTCGGCCCGATATGCAGGGGATCAAAAAAACGCCAAGGACAATATGCAAAAGTTACTGTCCGAATTGGAAGGCCGGAACAACCGAAATGCACATTTTAAAACTATGGTCCACCTCAACCTAAATGGGGAAAGCTATGCTTTTGAAGGTATTGTAGAGGGAATCATCACAAAAGAAGAACAGGGAAATGGCGGTTTTGGCTACGACCCCATTTTTAGGCCAAACGGCTATGAAAAAACCTTTGGGGAATTGCCCTCAGAGACCAAAAACGCTATCAGTCACAGAGGCAGGGCAATTGAAAAATTGGTCGATTTTTTAAAAAAATACGCTAGCTAACATCCACTGAATAAATTTAATGTACCTTTGCCGCTTAATTAACGCCGCCGGTATGGGCAAGGTGTTGTGATGGGCTAAAACGGTAAATACAATAATCGCTCTATACAACACAAACATATTTGCGATTAAAGGTATAACACCGCTATGACAAAATTTGAAGCCTTGGGGTTAGATCAACCCCTATTGGATGCTATTTCCGACCTTGGATTTGAATCCCCCTCTGAAGTACAAGAAAAATCAATCCCTATATTGCTGGGTCAAGAAACCGATTTGGTAGCCTTGGCACAAACAGGAACAGGTAAAACCGCTGCTTTTGGTTTTCCAATGATCCAAAAAATTGATGTGGACAGCAGAACCACACAAGGATTGATTCTTTCCCCTACCCGTGAACTTTGTTTGCAAATTACCAATGAGCTAAAGCTCTATTCAAAATATCTTAAGGGATTGAATGTGGTATCCATCTACGGTGGCGCCAGCATTACCGAACAAGCCCGACAAATTAAGCGTGGTGCGCAGATTGTTGTTGCCACTCCCGGTCGTATGAAAGATATGATCGGAAGAGGTATGGTAGACATTTCCAAAATCGATTACTGTGTATTGGACGAGGCCGATGAAATGTTGAACATGGGCTTCTTTGAGGATATTAAGGACATTTTGTCCAATACCCCTCAAGAAAAATTTACTTGGTTGTTTTCCGCTACCATGCCAAAAGAAGTGGCCACTATCGCCAAAAAATTCATGCACAAGCCTGTAGAAATTACTGTTGGAACAGTAAACGCAGGTGCTTCAACTGTGCAACATGAGTATTATGTGGTAGGTGGACGCGATCGCTATGCAGCCCTAAAACGTTTGGCGGATGCCAACCCTGGTATCTTTTCAGTAGTTTTTTGTAGAACCAAACGCGATACGCAGCGTGTTGCGGAAAAATTGATTGAGGATGGTTACAATGCAGGGGCACTTCACGGAGATTTGAGCCAGAACCAAAGGGATTTGGTAATGAACTCTTTCCGTAAAAAACAAGTGCAAATGTTGGTGGCTACCGATGTTGCCGCCCGTGGTATCGATGTGGATGATGTGACTCACGTAATCAACTATCAATTGCCCGACGAAATCGAAACCTATACCCACCGTAGTGGTCGTACAGGTAGAGCTGGAAAATCGGGAATTTCAATGGTGATAGTTAGCCGTTCGGAAATTCGCAAGATCAAATCCATCGAAAGCAAGATCAAACAGGAATTTATCCAAAAGCAAATTCCTGATGGCATTGAGATCTGCGAGATCCAATTGTACCACTTGGCCAACAAAATCAAGGACACCAAGGTCAACCAAGAAATTGAAAGTTACCTACCTGCCATCAACGATGTGTTGGATGGGATTGACCGTGAGGAGCTTATCAAAAAGATATTTTCAGTAGAATTTACCCAATTCTACAACTACTACAGCAAAACCAAGGATCTAAATACTTCGGAAAGCGGAAAAGATAGAGGAGAATCCAAAGGTGGAGAAAAAGGAGAAATTCCTAGTGAAGGATCTGTTCGTTACTTTATCAATGTTGGGGAACGTGATGGTTACGACTGGATGTCGCTAAAAGACTTCTTGAGAGATACCTTGAACGTGGAAAAAGAGGACATTTTTAATGTGGATACCAAGGACAGTTTCTCTTTCTTTAATTCTGATGCACACTTAGCTGAATTTATCCTTCAGACCTTTACCGAATTCAAATTGGAAGGTCGCTTTATCAATGTTGAAATTTCTACCAAGCCTGGAAGTGGCGGCGGTGGGAAAGGCGGCAAAAAGCGTAGTGGAAGAAAAGGTGGAGGCCGAAAAGGTGGAAACAGCTCATTTAAAGGTGGCATCAAAGGTGGAGGCCGAGGCGGAAATAAAGGAGGCTTCGGTAAAAAAGGTGGGAAAAAGAGATCTGGCTTTTATTAGTTAATTCTATATTAAATGCCACGGGGCTCCTATTTATTTTTCATTGTTTAGTACTTTTATAGCTACTAAGATTGCATGAGAAAATATCTACTTATACTATTTTGCTCCGTGTCGTTCTTCGGTTTTGCCCAAACCGAGGATGAAAATCAGGAGGTTAGGGAACTTACCGCAACCGTGATCAATGCACAATCCGATTTTCCATTGGAAAGTGTCCATGTGGTCAATTTGAACTTGGTAAAAGGTACCATTACCAACCAAGACGGTAAGTTTACCATTCCTGCCATGGTGAACGATACCCTGTATTTTTCGTATTTAGGATTCAAGACCCAAAAAGTTAGGGTCACTAATGATATGTTCCGATTCGGCGATACCAAAATTGCGTTGACCGAGTTGGCCTATGCCTTGGAAGAGGTAATTGTTCGCCCCTATCAACTTACAGGTTATCTGGAGATAGATGTGAAAAACCTCCCCATAAACGATGCCCGACAATACAGCATTTCTGGACTTCCGACCAGTTATGAAGCAGGAAGCAAGAATCCCAGTGCCGTGACAAAGGTGTTGGGTGCCATTTTGAATCCGGCGGATTTGCTCCGCAACCTCTTTGGAAAAAAGCCGAGGCAAATGCGTAAATTGCGTCAAATTAAGGAGGATGACAACATCCGTGACCTATTGGCCTCTAAATTCGACAGGGAAACCTTGACGGAATTACTACAATTGGAAAAAGTGGACATTGAGGATATTCTCAACAACTGCAATTATTCCAAATCATTCATTCAAACCGCAAACGATCTTCAAATTTTGGATGCTATTTCCAGTTGTTACGAAGAATATCGCGTTTTGAACAGAAAGCAATAAAACTCTGCATATTCCTAGTATTGGGACACATGTCCGCTATAAATAAATTTTCGAATTCCATATTCATTTTATAGCTTTAGACAAAATCCCAATGCATGAAAAAACTACTTGCAATCATGGCCATTATTTCTTCACTAGCTGGCTGTAAAAAGGTTGAAAAACAAGCAGTACAGCAACCCGAAACCAAAGAAACGGTTCAAGTTGAAACACCAAGTATACAAGTGCCATTTGTTTGGGAAGGCGCCAATATCTATTTCTTGCTTACAGATCGTTTCAACAATGGAAACCCAAAGAACGATGTCAATTTTGGAAGAACCGATACCACGGCTGTTTTAAGGGGGTTTGAAGGGGGCGACATCCAAGGAATCATACAAAAAATTGAAGAAGGATATTTTACTGATTTGGGCATCAACGCCATTTGGTTCACACCGGTTGTAGAGCAAATTCATGGTGCAACCGACGAAGGAACCGGAAAAACCTATGGGTATCATGGGTATTGGGCCAAAGATTGGACTGCCATCGATCCTAACTTCGGCACCAAAAAAGATTTGGGAAAACTGGTAAAGACTGCCCATAATAAAGGTATTCGAATATTATTGGATGTGGTACTCAACCATACTGGCCCTGTAACGGACAAAGATCCTGTTTGGCCAGATGATTGGGTGCGCACCGGGCCAAGCTGCGAGTTTACCACCTATGAAAACACTACCGAATGTACTTTGGTCAAAAATTTGCCCGATATTTTAACTGAAAGTGATGAACCAGTGGAACTTCCGGATGCACTTTTGGCCAAATGGAAGGATGAGGGGCGTTTGAGCAAGGAATTGGATGAATTGCAACTCTTTTTTGAACGCACAGGATACCCAAGGGCACCACGCTATTACATTATAAAATGGTTGACGGACTACATTAACGAGTTTGGCGTGGACGGTTTTCGAGTGGATACCGTTAAACACGTGAATGAAGATGCATGGGACGATCTACATACAGAGGCCAGATATGCCTTTGAAATGTGGAAGAAAAAACACCAAGACCTAATTTTGGACGACAACCCATTTTATATGGTCGGCGAGGTCTATAATTATGGTATCTCTTCCGGAAGGGATTTTGATTTTGGGGACAAAAAAGTTGATTTCTTCGACCATGGATTTAAAAGCCTTATCAATTTTGAGTTGAAATGGGAGGCCGACAATGATTACGAGACCATATTTTCAAAGTACAGCAAAATCCTGAACACCAAATTGCAGGGAAAAAGTGTACTCAACTATCTTACTTCACATGATGACGGAAGCCCATACGATAAAGAGCGTAAAAAACCGTATCGTGCCGCAAATGTATTATTACTAACTCCTGGTGCATCCCAAGTGTATTATGGCGATGAAACCAACAGACCTCTAGTAGTCGAAGGAGCTACTGGGGATGCCAATCTTCGTTCCTTGATGAATTGGGAAGATTTGGATAGTCTTCCAGAAATCAAGAACATTCACAAATATTGGCAAAAATTAGGCCAGTTCAGACGAAACCACCCAGCAGTTGGTGCAGGAAAACACAAACGATTGGCCAAATCCCCATATGTGTTCTCCAGAACTTATACCGATGGTAAATACAAGGACAAAGTTGTAATAGGATTGGATTTACCTAAAGGTAAAAAGTCACTTTGGGTAAAAGGATTTTTTGGCGATGGCACTACGCTTCACGATACCTATTCCAATACCGAAGTAGTGGTTGCCAATGGAAAAGTCATCTTGGAAAACGACTTTGACATTGCCCTTTTGGAATTGGTTGAATAAGGTTTATGCTCTGGAATGCAACGCAAGTCGATTACCTTCCGTATCCAAAAACAAAGCCATGTAACCAATATCCGGACTGATTTGCGTCTTGGGTTGTATGATTTTACCTCCTGCAGCTTCAATACGGCTCAATTCATCACTAACATCTGGACTTGAAAAATAAATCAAAACTCCTGCTGAATCACTCGGAGTATAATGGGATTTGTTTTCGATGAGTCCCCCAGGAGACCCCGGTTTACCTTCCACCCATGGAAACCATCCCATTTTGGTTCCACCCAAATCGTGAATTTGCACATCAATTTGAAACACTGTTTCGTAAAATGCTTTGGCCCTTGCCATATCGGTTACTGGAATTTCGAACCAACCTACCATATTGCTTTCCATATCTTTATTTTTCCATGATTTCTTTTAAACTGGCCAATCCCTCTTCAAAATCCTTTCCGATCATCTTATCCATATTCATAAACAGCATCATAATACTCATGGGAAATTGGTTATTTCCTGAGAATCCCCAAATCACCCTAGTGCGTTGTTCGTCTATTTCTTCTGTGACCAGATAAGCATCGGAAGTGGATTTCCAAGGCTTTAAAAACCGTAGTTGGGATTCAATACGTTCACCCTCGACGATTTTGCTGAGTTCTTGTTCCCCTTCCCCTACTTCTTTGTTTCCTTTCCAATAACTGATGGCCCCAACCTCGCCATCTTTTCCCGTAAATTTCTTCTGCATGTTGGGATCCCGTTTGCCCCAAGGAGACCATTCATCCTGATTCTTTAAAAACTTGAGATAATTGAACACCTCAGCTTTTGATTTTGAAATTTCTATGGTTCGTGAAACGTTATAGGTTTTCGGTGCAATGGCAGCCAGAACGGCAATGAGCAAGATAATGCCCAACACAATATAAAGTATCAGCATAACTGTAATTGATTGATTAACAATTGAAAATACAAAAAAATATCAATCCATCAAGTACCTCGAAATAATTCCCTCCACATCTTTAATGGATTTTTTGGTCCAATCCAACCGCTTTTCAAGCATCTCTCTTTCAGACAAATGCCAGTTCAGTTGAGAATCACGGACTTTTTGCGCTACTTCCTGAATAATAATTGCTGCGGATACAGAAACATTCAAACTTTCGGAGAATCCAACCATCGGGATTTTTAAGAATCCATCGGCTTGTTTCATAACTTCATCGGACAAACCTCTTCTTTCAGTTCCAAAAAATAGAGCCGACTTTACTGAAGGGAAAAAATCGGGCAGCAAGGTAGAATCATTGTGCGGTGTAGTAGCAATAATTTGATATCCTTTATCCTTTAATGCCGCAATGCAATCCGAAGTGTTTTGGTAACGGGTCACGTCTACCCATTGCTCCGCCCCTACTGCAATATTTTTATCCAAACGTTTGCCAAAACGGTCTTCAACCACATGAACCTCCTGTACCCCAAATACGTCACAACTTCGGATTATAGCACTGGTGTTGTGTAATTGGTACACATCCTCGATTGCCACAGTAATATGCTTGGTTCGCATTTGCAGCACCTCCAAAAAACGTTGTTTCCGTTCTTCTGTGAGATAGCCCTCTAAATATGTCAACAGATTATGGTCAAACATAAAACCAAGATAGGAAAATTGGAATTGCTATCTTAGGTGCCATGGATGACATTTACAACCATCCTACATCACAATCAATCTTATCCAGAATGAATACCAAAATTCTATTTTCTGCCATTTGCACCCTTTTCGGCATAGGTGTATTTGCACAAGAATCAAACAAAGAACAAAACAATCCCATTTTTGAAGGTTGGTATGCCGACCCAGAAGGTGCTGTTTTTGATGACACTTATTGGGTATACCCTACTTTTTCCGACGATTATGACAAGCAGTTGCATTTCGATGCCTTTTCATCCAAAGATCTTGTGAATTGGGAAAAACACGAGCGCATTTTAGATACCACCCAAATTAAATGGTTGCGACAAGCACTTTGGGCTCCCTCCATTATTGAAAAAGATGAAAAGTACTACCTCTTTTTTGGCGCAAACGATATTCAGCGTCCCGGTAGGAGTTCGTACGACCCGAATAACGACATTAACCATTATGGTGGCATCGGTGTTGCAGTAGCTGATCATCCAGGTGGTCCTTTTAAAGATCATTTGGGAAAACCTTTGATTTCAGATTTTTACAATAATGCGCAACCCATTGATCAATTTGCGTATAAAGATGTAGATGGTACCTATTATTTTTTCTATGGAGGTTGGAGTCATTGCAATTTAGGAAAACTCAATGCCGATTTCACGGGGTTTGAGCCTTGGGAAGATGGAAATCTTTTTAAAGAGATCACCCCCGAAGGATATGTGGAAGGTCCATTTATGTTTTTGCGAAATGGCATTTATTATTTTATGTGGTCGGAAGGCAATTGGACGGATGGAAGTTATAAGGTTGCCTATTCCATGTCCGATAAGCCCACTGGACCTTATAAACGTATTGGCACTATCTTGGAATCCAAGGAAGGGGATATTGCCACTGGTGCGGGCCATCATTCCGTGATCAACAAACCGGGAACGGATGAATGGATCATTGTCTACCACAGACGCCCGATTCCGAACCAAGACCGTGACCATCGTGTAACCTGTATGGACAAAATGGAATTTAATCCAGACGGTACCATAAAACCAATAATCATGACCTTTGAAGGGATTGGAACTAATTAAATATTATTTCCTAAAATTGACCTATCGTATCTCATGAGAATAATTCGGATTGTTTTTGGCTTTATTTTCTTAGGAAACTTAGCTTATTCCAGAACCAGCCCTCAGTTAGATTCCTTGCGTACCAACACCGTTCTTTATAAAATAACAACTCCAAACCATTCAAAAACGTCCTATATTTTTGGAACCCACCATGCCCTCGACAAACCATTCTTCGATTCGCTTCAACATGCAAAAGAAGCCTTGATTGCATCCGAACTTTTAATAAAAGAAAATCTCAATATCCCTGGACATCTATCGGAGGATATTATCAACAAAAGGAGCTCCACCACAAAATGGAAAAAGTATTTGGACCAGGAGAATTTACAATATGTTGTTGACCTTTTTGCTGGTAGTAAATTGGACTTCAAAAGAATGACACCCGCAGAATTGTACGCCTTTCTCGGCAGACGATATAAAGAAACTGTTTGTGTTGGCAAAGATTCGACAGCAAATTACTTTTCGTTGGATGATTATATTGCATCCCTCGCTTATGATCAAAAAATAGAAGTAATTGGCCTTGAAACAACGGAAGAACAGCTCCAATTGATCAATGAGGATATTGCTGGAATGCCCAACAAGGTTCATAAAAGAAGACTGACAAAGATGATAGAACGTATTCAAGCGAAATCGCAGGATATGTGCTCAGAAATTGATTGGTACACAAACATGGATTTTGATTTTAAATTGGATGAACCTTGCAGAAATGATTTGGTTTTGAAAAATCGAAACGAAAAATGGATGGTTCAACTTACCGAACTTTTAAAAACCAACAATTGTTTTATAGTGGTAGGATTGAGCCATTTAATGTTTGAATGTGGCCTGCTCAACCAATTGGAACCACTCCAATATCACATTGAACCCATTCAAGTCAAATAAAGATCAGTAAAGCAAATTTTTAGAATTATCAGCACTAGCCATCTTTCACAAAAGATTATCTAATTACATAAAAACCATATCTTTAGAGAAACCAACCTCTAATGATCAGGTTTTTTCGAAACATTCGCAAGCAGCTATTTTCCGAAAATAAATTCAGTAAATATCTACTGTATGCCCTTGGCGAAATTATTTTGGTGGTGGTCGGGATTCTGATTGCCCTCCAATTAAATAATTGGAGTCAGCAAAAACAGGACAGACATAGGGAACAATTGATTCTAAAGCAATTGAACTCCGAGTTCCAGAATAATAAACAACTTTTCGAATTGGGGAGAAGTACCTACCAAACAAAATTGGAAGCATGCAATAAAGTCATTTCATTTTTTCCGCTTCCTGAAGAACAAAAAGCAGATTCCATAGTAAAATATTTTCAAGGTATTTTTCAAAGCTACATGTACAATCCATCCAATGGATTGGTAGAATCTTTATTGTATTCTTCTTCCATAGAGGTCATCCAAAATGATTCACTGAAACATTTGCTGACTTCTTGGAAAGATGTCGTTACCGATTATCAAGAGGAAGAAAGTATTGTGGTTAACGAATTAAGGTCACTTGAAAAATTTATTCAAGAAGAAATGGACTTCACACAAATGACGAGGACTGGTATTAAGGGGGAAAAGAATTTCAAAACACTCAACACAATCCAATTTCAAAACGCGATTATTAAAATACAATTCTCCACGGCTCAGTTATTGCAGGCAATGGAAGAAGAGGATATAGACCAACACCTTCAAAGCATTATTCGCCAATCGGAACAAGAACTAACCCATAATTGATTACAAATCTTATCTAGTGTTGATACGATATTTCACATAACCCTGCATTTGATAGGAGCTCATCACGGTTTGTGCCGTTAACGACACCTTGAACATGGGTAAAAGGGCCTCTTTGTCCACTTCAAAGAAAAACATCGCCTGTCCACATGAAATAAATTTGGTTCCCAAATCTTCCAATTCGCCGATAAGTTTCAAATTGGGATTGTCCATCTTGAATTTCTCGTTATAAAAGGTATTGGTGGTAAACGCATTGAGTGAACCGGCATGAACTACAAGTACGGGAAAAATCTTTTCCACTGGAATACCGGAAGCCGCATGCAGATTAATGATACGCGCCACTTCGGTCAAACTAGCATCCACTTTGGCCGGGTCTTCATCATCGAACTCCACCAATTCGAACAATAACTTATAGTCCAAATCTGGGTTCGGGATTTCGGTAACGTCCTCAACAGGAACAACACCCGAAAATGTTCCAGCCTCAATCACAGGAAAAGTGGCAATCTCTGCCACCTTGGCGAACATTTCCATTCTTTTTTTGATGGCATTTTCCATTTTAATGGAATCCGCTTTGGCAGAAGCTATGGCGATACTATCAGTTTCAGAATCATTTGGGCTGGATTGGGAATAACTGTTAAGGGCCAATAATCCCACCAAGAGCAAGAGTAATTGTTTTTTCATTTTAAAGAGGTTGGTTGTTATTTTGAATACGAAAAGCTATACTTACACTCATTTATATTCACTTGATGAATGTACATAAAAAACACATTCATAAGAAATTGAAATTCAGATTAAAAACACCAAAATGCCAAAGCAAAAAATAGTTGTACTTACCGGAGCGGGAATGAGTGCCGAAAGTGGTCTAAAAACCTTTAGGGATGCAAATGGACTTTGGGAAGGACACGATGTGATGGAAGTTGCCTCCCCTCAAGGATTTGTACGCAATCCAGAACTGGTATTGGAATTCTACAACCAACGAAGACGGCAATTGTTGGAGGTGTCCCCAAATGCAGGACATACAGCTCTAGCACAATTGGAAACGGCTTTTGATGTTAGCATTGTGACACAAAATGTGGACAATTTGCACGAACAGGCAGGAAGTTCGCATGTGGTGCATTTGCACGGCGAGCTTTTTAAAGTGCGAAGTACCGTAAACGAATCGCATGTTTTGGAATGGAAAAAAGACCTTGTTTTGGGAGATTTGGATGAAAACGGACATCAATTGCGCCCACATATTGTGTGGTTTGGGGAGATGGTGCCCCTTTTGGAAACTGCCGCCCAAATTACCCAGGAGGCAGATATTTTGATTATTGTGGGTACCTCCATGCAAGTGTATCCAGCGGCTAGTCTGATTCATTACGCCCCCAGACACACCCCGATTTACTTTATCGACCCAAGACCCAATATTCGAAATTCGGATTTTGATAATCTCACCATAATTCCGAAGACAGCCGCAGAAGGGGTACCGAGCTTGGTGGAGGAATTATTCAATACTTAGCCCTAGCGTCTTGCGCCCAATTCAATAAAGCCTGAATCTGTTCTTGGGATAAATTGGCTTCGGAATGCGTCCACGTGTATTCGTTCAAGGGCATTTTGCCCTCTTTTACTTCTTCGATAACCTCCTCGAGCTTATGGTCTTTCTTTTTGGCATCATAACTATCCCAAGAGGAAAAATCCAAATGCCGTTTTCCATCATCAATATGCCCTGCCAACCAATAGGAAATGGGGGCGACATTATTGTACCAAGGATATTTGGTATTTGCGCTATGACAATCATAGCAAGCGGTTTTTAAAATCTGCTTTACCTCGGCTGGAGGTTGTGTCTCTGCTTCAAAAGCGGCTACATAATCCCCATCGGACACATTTTTTGGTGGTCTGTAAAATTGCATGCCCAACAGCACGGCCAATAACACAATCGCTATTATTTTTACTATTTTCATCATTCAGCATTTTATTAAAGATATTGAATTTTTTGTGACGAAAGAAACGCTTCATATCACACTTTCAAGGGAAAGATTATCAAAAACGCAGGTAGATGAATTGGTCAGCCAGTTAGAAAATGAACCTGATTTGGCTCCTTTTCTTTTTCAAATGATATTGTTGGAAGACAAGGAAGGAACATTTAATGCTGCTTGGACGTTTGACCATTTGATGCGCAAAAAATTGCAGAATCTCCTACCCTTTTTTGAAACCTTCGCTGATCGTTTATCCGAACTAAAAACAGAATCTTGTATTCGTCCATTGGCACACGTTTGTGAAATGGTCTGTGAAGCCTATTTTAAGAAGAAAGACCCCTTATTTATTCAAAATATTACAGACGAGCAATTGGAGAAGATTTTGACCTGCTGTTTTGATTGGCTCATTGGTCCAATGAACATGGCTCCAAAGGTATTTTCTATGACAAGTCTATATTATTTGGGATTAAAATTTCCATGGGTGCACCCTGAACTCAAACAAGTATTGGAGGATACTTACGGCTCGGGAACTATGGGATATAAGAACCGAGCAAAAAAAACTCTGGATAAGTTGGCCAAATTGGGCATCTAAACTGTAGACTTTAAGTATCTTTGACCCTTTCAAAATTTTCTTGACCATGTCGTTGACACCACTAAATGCCATTTCACCGATTGACGGTAGATATAGAAACAAAACCGAGTCCTTAAAAGATTACTTTTCGGAAGAGGCCTTGATCAAATACCGTGTTCAAGTAGAAATTGAATACTTTATCGCACTTTGCGAGATTCCACTGCCACAATTGGCTGATTTTAATACGGCTCTTTTCCCTGAATTACAGAAGATATATCAGGATTTTTCTGCGGAAGATGCACAGGCCATCAAGGATATTGAAAAAACCACCAACCACGACGTAAAGGCTGTTGAATATTTCATCAAACAAAAGTTTGATGCCTTACATCTTCAAAAATACAAGGAGTTTATCCACTTCGGGCTGACTTCACAAGATATCAACAATACAGCCATTCCACTTTCCATCAAAGATGCCATGAACGAGGTGTACGTTCCTTCGTATTTGGAAGTTTTTGAAAAGTTGAAAGCCTTCGCCAAGGAATGGGAAAACATCCCTATGTTGGCCCGTACACACGGCCAGCCTGCCTCCCCTACCCGTTTGGGCAAGGAAATTGAGGTTTTTGTGGTTCGTTTTGAAGAGCAGTTCAATTTATTGAACGACATTCCAAGTGCTGCTAAATTTGGTGGAGCCACTGGAAACTATAATGCACACAAAGTTGCGTATCCAAACAACGATTGGAGAGCATTTGGACAACAATTTGTACAAGAGAAATTGGGATTGTACCATTCGTTCCCTACTACCCAAATTGAACATTACGACCATATGGCCGCTTTGTTCGATTGCCTAAAGCGCATCAACACCATTTTGATTGATTTGGATAGGGATATTTGGACCTACATTTCCATGGATTACTTTAAACAGAAAATCAAAAAAGGGGAAGTTGGCTCTTCGGCCATGCCACACAAGGTAAACCCTATCGATTTTGAAAATTCTGAAGGAAATCTAGGATTGGCCAATGCCATTTTTGAGCATTTGAGCGCCAAGTTGCCTATTTCCCGTTTGCAACGTGATCTAACCGACAGTACCGTTTTACGTAATGTTGGGGTGCCATTTGCACATACGATTGTTGGATTCCAATCCACATTAAAAGGATTGAACAAATTGGTATTGAACCAAGCTAAATTTGAGCAGGATTTGGAAGATAACTGGGCTGTGGTTGCCGAGGCTATACAAACTATTTTGAGACGTGAGGGTTATCCAAATCCATACGAAGCTTTGAAAGGTTTGACCCGTACCAATGAGAAAATCAACCAAAAATCCATTGCGGATTTTATTGAGACCTTGGAAGTTTCGGAGGCAATCAAAACCGAGTTGAAGCAAATAACCCCAGCGAATTATACAGGGGTTTAGGAATTGTCATTCCTGCGATGGCAGGAATCCATTTTTTATGAGACCCTGAAACAAGTTCAGAGACCACATAACATAAGACATCTCGACTGCTCCTTCGACTGCGCTCAGGATGACAGCTCGATGACAGCTCGATGACATTGCACCCCTAAAGTCCCCTCAAGGGGACAATACAAGGGTTATTTCAAACCAAATAGATTTCTCAATCGTCGCACAGCTCCTCATATCGAAATGACAACACTAGGTCATTTCGAACTGAACGTAGTGAGTGTGAGAAATCTCAATGGATTCTTCGCTACGCTCAAAATGACATTAAACATTGTCTGTTTAAGCCTTTCAACTATCCTCAGAAATGCATACTTGTCATTCTGAAAGAGCAAAGCGACTGAAGAATCTGTTTTTGATTTCAAGTGTTAGGTTCAAGTCCAAAACCGAAGATTCTTCTACTTGTTCGACTACTCCTTCGACTCCGCTCAGGAATCAACTCAGGATGACAACTCAATATGGCATCCCATCTAATGCCCCCTTAAAAGGAAAGTTCTGGCGTGATTTGAACCGAATAGATTTCTCAATCGTCGCACAGCTCCTCATATCGAAATGACAACACTAGGTCATTTCGAACCGAACGTAGTGAGTGTGAGAAATCTCAATAGATTCTTCACTACGCTCAGAATGACATTATTTATGCGTTTTTATGGATTTCCACCTGATGTGGGTATGGAATTTCAATTCCAGCAGCATCTAAGGCCAATTTGCAGTTTTCGTAGGTGTTAAAATACACATCCCAATAATCCTCTGGTTTACAAAAGGGTCTCACTGCAAAATTTACCGAGCTATCGGCCAATTCCATTACGTTCACCGAGGGTGCTGGATCTTCCAATACCTTAGGATTGGATGTCAGCACATTCAACAGTACTTCTTTGGTTTTTTTAATGTCTTCCCCGTATCCTACTCCAATTACAGTATCGACCCGCATTTTGCCCTCTGCGGTATAGTTGATGATATTTCCGTTTGCCATGGCGCCATTGGGCACAATGGCCAGTTTATTTTGTGGTGTCACCAATTTAGTAGTAAATATTTCGATGCCCTTTACCACACCAAGTACGCCTTGTGCCTCAACCAAATCCCCAATTTTATAGGGTTTAAAAATCATCAGCAATACCCCACCTGCAAAATTGGACAGGGAGCCTTGCAAGGCCAAACCGACTGCCAAACCGGCGGCAGCAATTACTGCGGCAAAAGTGGTTACATCAACTCCCAATCGGGAAATTACGATAATGACCAAAAATACTTTCAATGCCCATGAAAAGAGGTTGAGCAAGAATTTTTGCAAAGATTCATCGTACTTACTTTTGGACATTACTGTCCTTGTCCCTCTTACTATCCGCTTAATTATCCATGCACCAACGATGTAAATAATAATAGCGGTAATTAGTTTTGGACCAAATTCTTTAATGAGGTCTAGACCATAGGTGATCCATTCTTCTGCTTTTTCCATGGTGGTAGTGTTTTGTTAGTGTTCTTATAATGAGACACTAAGATACAAAAACAGGTCACCCATTCCCTTGATTTTAAGGCATAAAAAAAGGACTGTTTGCACAGTCCTTTTTAAAATTCATATATCGTTAGTTCCTATCCTTTCAAGAAATCGCCAATTTCCCCCAATCCTTCTCCTTTGTAATCGGATTTTTGGATGGCTTGCATTAATTGGATGATGTGGGCCGGGTTCATGTCCTTGCCCAAAACACGTACCAAAGCAAAACCTTTGTCGCTACTATCTCCAAAGATGATCACTTCATCAATGGCATCTTCATCTCCTAGGTATTTAATAACGCCTTTACCGTATTGGGAGTTGATTTTCATCAGTTCCACAAAATCGTCGTTCTTTAAGATTTCGCGAACTTTTTTTCTCTCCACTTCATATTCCGCTACATTGTCAGAATTTTTTCTGAACGCCAATAAATTGAACTTACGCAAAGACTCTACCGCCTGTTTTTGTGTATCGGTTAAATCCACTCCCTCCATTTTAAGGATACTCGCAGGAACATCAATGCTCAAAAAATTGGGGTTCTCGGAATTGTCCACATAGTATTCCTGCAAACTTTGTTGCGAAGAGCAGGAGGCCAATAAAATTGCCCCCAATACCATAATACTTTTTACAATATGTTTCATGTTGCTGTTTTTGATTGATTGTATAAACCCTTGAAGGTCGATAACGATAGGTCGCAAAGTGAACCGTTTTGTTACAGTTCCAGGCCTATCGTTATCAACCAACTGATTATTTAGTTCTTCTTGCCTGCTTCGTTCAATTCTTCGGGCAAGTTCATCTTTTTGGTCAAGGAATTGATTTTGTTCAAATCGATATCCCCGGTCAAAGACAATAGTACGGTTTCAAAATTTCTGCCATCGGCCTTTACATTGTTCATGCCAGTAATGAACATCAACAGTTCGCTTACGTGGTCTTCGTCCCTACCTTGCTTAATGTAGAACTTTACATTGGCATCTTTGTCCTTCACTCGCATCAACTCTTCCATATTTGAAGAACTTAGATAGCTGCTCACGGATGCTTTCATTTGATCACCAATTTTTTGGTTGTCGGTAGTAAACACTTTCAAACTTTTAAGACTGCTGGCAATATCCATAAAGTCTCTTGCTTCGGGGTCGTCCACATCCACATCTATTTTTGATAGTAGATTGAACATGCTCTTGTTCACCACTACCGCGGTTACCTCGTCCAAATCTTCAAACTTGTCAAAAAGGGACTGAGAAAATCCGGCTACTGGCAAAAGTGCGATCAATGTGATTAAAATATACTTTTTCATCTTTTTACGTTTTTTAATTGTTGTTGTAAATTTTTTGTTTTGTTTCTTCGAACTCCTTTAGGTAGGCTACTTTTTCGGTGCCTTTGCTAAAATTTTCCGCTAAGAGCTCGAACGCTTTTTTGGTTTCTTGATAGGCCAATTGGGCCTGCTCTTGTTCCAAACGTTTTGATTCTTGGTATTCGTTACCAAAATAGATGCCGAAGGTTAAAACTACTGCCGCTGCTACGGATAGCCATTTGTAATAGTTTACTCTAGGTTTTAATGGTACCTGCTTGGTGTACTTTTCTTCCTTGGCGATGGAAAAGTAGTTGAACATGGGTCTGTACTGCTCCAAGTGCGGTGCTACGCTGTCCTGTGCAAAATACTCCCGTAGTGTTCTTTCTTCGGCCACCGTTGTGGAGGCCTCGAAGTACTTTTCCAATATTTTTTCTATGTTACCCAATTCCATAGCTATGTTTTTTTATTAATTCCTCTTTTACTGTTTTTCTCGCCCTCGAAAGTGCCACGCGCACTGCCGTTGGCTTCATGTCCAATAGTTCGCAGATTTCCTCGAACTCATATTGCTCTACATCCCGCAGTTGCAATATCATCTTTTGTTGCTCTGGCAATTCTTCCATGATCCGTTCCATCCAGCTTATACTGTCCTCCGCTTCCAACTGTTTTTGTAACGATGTGGTTTCGTCGGTGTAATTGCTGTGTACCAATTTTAGGTTGCCAGCTTGTTTGGACTTTAATCGGTCCAAACAAAAGTTTTTGGTCATGGTCATGGCAAAGGCCTCTACATTTTTGTACTCTCCCATCGACTCGTTCTTTGACCAAAGCTTCAACAAAATTTCCTGTGTGGCGTCTTCCGCTTCCTCCCTGGACACCAAAAGGCGTTTGGCCATTCGGTATAGCTTGTCCTTAAAGGGCATTACCACGTTTAAAAATTCTGTTTGTTTCATTTGGTTGTCTTAGTTGTTGCAGCTCTTCATATCGACCTACACTATCACGACGAAGCATATCGAAATTTGTTACAAAAAATTTGCAATCTGCTAAGATGTGCCTATTTTGCATAGTAAAATTATACATTTAAGGATTCCCGAATCAATACCCTTAACCTATCATATTGGAATGATATTTGCGGAATTCCTTCAAAAATTGATGCTATGAATAAGTATTTCTTCCTTTTTTTAGGATTGTCTTTATCCATTTTATCCTGTAGTGATGATGATGGCATTAAAAATGGCGATACCCCTGATCCCGACCCGGGAGCAGATGTAACGGCCCAAAATTTTATGTGGCAAGCCATGAACCTTTGGTATTTTTGGCAAGCAGATGTGGCTGATTTAGCGGATGACCGATTTTCATCCAATGCGGAATACACGGCATTTTTGGAATCCTACCCCGATCCTGAGAATTTTTATTACAGTATTTGCAATAACCATAGGGTAATAGTAGGAACTGATGCTGCCATTGATCGTTTTAGCTCCGAAGAAGATAATTACGAAACTTTAGTTAACAGTCTTGCTGGAATATCACAGAGCAATGGTTTGGAATTTGGCTTGGGCCTTATTGGTGACACCGACAATGTTTTTGGATATGTGCAATACATTTGGCCAGATTCAGATGCTTCGACCAAAGATATTCAACGAGGTGAATTTTTTACTCGTGTGGATGGAACCCAACTAACTGTAAACAATTATCGGACCTTGCTTTTTGGGGATAACAGCACCTATACTTTAGGTATGGCAACCGTAACCAACAATACAATTTCAGACAATGCTAAAGAAGTGTCGCTCACTAAAATTGAAAACCAAATTGAAGACCCCATATTAATTGCCAAAACCTTGGATGTTAACGGAACCAAAGTGGCCTATTTGATGTACAATCGCTTTTTGAGCAGTTTTAACGAAGAATTGAATGCTGCTTTTGCCCAATTTGTTTCCGATGGTGCTACTGAATTGGTTTTGGACATGCGTTATAACCCAGGTGGTTCGGTGAACACTTCACGTTTGTTGGCCAGTATGATCTATGGAACAAACTCCAATGATGTTTACATTAAACAACTCTGGAATGCGAAAATTCAGGCACAATTGAGTGAGGATTACCTAACGGATTACTTTACCAATACTACAGGTGCAAGTGCTATCAACACTCTTAACCTTAATAGAGTTTTCGTGATAGCAACAGGAGGCTCAGCTTCCGCCAGTGAATTGGTAATGAATGGATTAACCCCTTATATAGACGTAATTCATATTGGTGAAACCACAAGCGGAAAAAATGAATTTTCCATTACACTAGTAGATGACCCAGGCAATTCCTTCATTTATAGTGACGATAGAACAGGACAAATCAATGTGAATAACAGTTGGGGATTGCAACCTTTGGTTGGTCGTAACGAAAATGCAGATGGTTTTTCCGATTATACGAGTGGATTATTACCCGATATTGAACTTGGTGAAGATTTAACTAACCTCGGAGTTTTGGGCGATATTAACGAGCCCTTATTGGCCCGTGCACTTCAAGAAATTTCTGGAGTTGGTGCCAAAATAGATTTTACAGTACATATGAAAGCTGAATCTTTTACCACTTCAAGAATACAAACACCGCTTAAAGACAATATGTATCTGGACAAACCATTAGAATTAAAATCAGAACAATAAAAAAGCGGCCAATGGGCCGCTTTTCTTTTTTATAGATTCAAACTTAGGCCCAACCTAAAGTTCCTACCTCGGGTGGTGTATCCGATTATTTCAGTGAAATCCTCGTTCAAGAGGTTTTCAGCATTCAAGAACAATCGAAGTTTATTTTGAATTAAATCGTGACTCATATAAAAGTTCACCAACGAAAAAGGATCTAAAGCCACATCAGAATAGGTCATAAAATCTGTATCAAAACGTTCTCCTGTGTAGGCATAGTTCAACACAAAATTGATCTTTTCCGTCATTTGATAACCCAAAGAAAGATTTGCCTTGTGTTTTGGAATACGAATGGCATTATCACCCTTTCTTTCCGTAAAAGTGTAATTGGCATTTATACTCAAAGCTTGAACAGGAAACCACGAAGCCTCAACTTCTACCCCATTGGCATCAATTTCATCCGCCAAATTAATACTTGTAAAATTTGAGTCGTAACCAATGGTATTCTTTTCATTGCGGTCAAAATAAATGGCACTCAAACGTAATTTATCATTCGCTCGAAGCTCCAAACCACCTTCAATGGTCCTGTTTTCTTCAGGCTCCAAATCAGGATTGCTTCCAAAAGCGCCAAAAAGCTGGGTTAAATTTGGTGTGATGTATGAAGTGGCGTAAGACCCCAACAATTTCACATAACCTTCCGTAGTTTTGAACACAAAAGATGGGTTCACGTTGTACACCACATGATTTCCGTATTCGGAATGGTGGTTAAACCGACCACCAAGATTCAAGTTCAAACCAAAATCTGAAATATAGACCACATTGGCATATGGATCCACAATGGTAAACTCTGCAATATCAGAAAAGGCAGCCTCATCCTTAATATAATTTACCCCTAAAATAGTGTGCCACTGCTCCCCGAACACATATTTATTATAAAGGTCGAGCACCCAGTTTTTTCCTTCCGTAGTACTTTCACCCCAAGTGTCGGAAGAGTTGGTTTCATAATCTGTAAATGCTGTGTTCACATGTACGGAACCTTTTCCATAAGTATAGGAAGAGGATAATCCCGCCCGTTGCTGTTCGCTTTTCCCCAAATTGTTGGCATCGGCATTGGAGGCATCATATTCCGTATTGTATTTGGTCTGATTCCCATAAACAGAAACCTCAAAATGATTGGTGATTTGATACCCCAAACGCACATTGGTACTGTAATGGGAAAACACATCCTCCTCGTTTGCTGGCGTTACCGCAGCAGAAAGCCCGCTTTTATAGCGATTGGAAAAATCAACGGCATAATTGAACTTGTTCAAAGTTCCATTTACATTGACCGCATTGCTGATGCTTCCAAAATTGTAGTTTTGGTCCTCAGAAGTTTGATTGGTGCCCACACTGGTCTGAAAACTACCTGCAATTTGCTTTTGGGAACTCTTTTTGGTCGTAATATTGATGACCGCAGTTGCTGCATTGGTACCATAAAGCGTACTCGCAGCTCCTTTTATGATCTCAATGGACTCAATATTAGAGGGTGAAAGCAATCTAAGGTCATATTCCTGCGAAAAAGTGGATGGGTCGGAAACACGAACGCCGTCAATAACCACCAAAACTTGTTTTC
This sequence comes from Allomuricauda sp. NBRC 101325, assembly GCF_030268205.1. Taxonomy (GTDB): domain Bacteria; phylum Bacteroidota; class Bacteroidia; order Flavobacteriales; family Flavobacteriaceae; genus Flagellimonas. The sequence continues at coordinate 721,680 of NZ_BSQF01000002.1, read as the reverse complement.
CACGGCCACCGCGTACATAAACCCCTAAGACATCACCGTCTCGACCACGGCTACCCGTGATTTCCATGCCGCTTTTGCTGTTGATGATTTCGGCCACGGTCATGCCTTGCTTTTGTTTCAGTTCTTCAGCCGTAATTTTAATGACCGTTTTTCCTGAGTTTTCGCGTTTCAATTCAAATTTTGAATCGCTCACAACAACCTCATCCAGTTGATGCACTTTTAAGGAATCCTGCTGTACATTTTGAGCAGAAAGTCCCTTACCCGCCAATACCATGGCGATTAACCAAAAATGATTTTTCTTCATTTCGTTTAATTGAATAAACGGGAGAATAGTATGATTTTCATACGTAAACTTTTATCCCGAAAGTTTAACATTGTTTGTTTGAAATTGGCAGGTCTCCTGGCTTGTTTTATGTTGCCTTTCCTTCCCATTCATTTGAACAGTGGATTTGTAGAAAGCAACATCCTTTAAAAAGGTGCCAAATCAAGTTTGGCATAAACTTACAGTTGCGGGAACAGCTCCAGTTTTGCACTGGATTCCCTTTTAATCCCTCAAGAAAATCGTTTGAGCGAACCAAATTTCGGTGCGAAAGTAATCAAACTGTTTAATCTTTTTCTGCAAAAGTTAAATAATCTTACTTTTGGCATCATGGCAATACAACAACAACTCAGAGCGGCTTTAGCGGTTCTAATTATAGTATTTGGCTTTGGCTGCAAAGAAGAAAAAAGGCCTGTCGTTGCGCTGTCCAAAGAGTCCATATCCCAAATTACATATGCTAAAGGATTCACTATCAACACTTACGATAATTATACGGTTATTGAAGTAAAATCACCTTGGCCAGGGTCGGAAAAAACCTTTACCTATGCCTTGGTTCCAAAGGAAAAATTGGCAACCATTACCTTGCCTGCCGACGCTTTTGATGCCATTGTTGCCACCCCGGTTGAGAAAATAGTGTTGACCTCCACCACGCATATTGCACCCGTGGAAGCACTTGACGAACTCGAAGCCATTGTAGGGTTCCCAAACACTGATTTTATATCGTCACCCAACGCCAGAAAACTTGTGAATGTAGGTCAAATTCAAGATTTGGGGATGAACGAAAAACTCAACACAGAAATGACACTCGTTCTCAACCCAGAATTAATTGTGGGATTCAGTATAAGTGAAGACAACAAAGCCTATCACGTTATCAAAACGGCAGGAATCCCTGTGGTCTACAATGGCGAATGGGTGGAGCAAACGCCTTTAGGCAAGGCGGAATGGATTAAATTTTTCGCTCCCTTTTTTCAAAAGGAAAAATTGGGAGACAGTATTTTTGCATCTATTGAAGGGAACTACAAAAAAGCAACCGAATTGGCCAAAAATGCCAAAACCCAACCCACCGTGCTCACTGGCGGATTGTATAAAGATGTTTGGTATGTAGCTGGCGGGCAAAGCTGGATGGCCCAGTTCTTAAAGGATGCCAATGCCGATTATTTGTGGAGGGACAATAATGAAACAGGAAGTATTGGGTTGAGCTTAGAGGCTGTTTTGGAAAAAGGAAAAGCAGCTGATTTTTGGTTTAATCCTTCTGCTGAAACAACGTATGAAGAATTGGGAAATATCAACCCTCATCACAAAGAATTTGATGCCTTTGTGAATAAGAACGTATATTCCAATGCCATTGAAAAGGGTGAAAAAGGTGGACTTATTTTCTATGAATCCGCACCACAACGCCCCGATATCGTGCTAAAAGATTTGGTTCATATTTTACACCCCGAACTGTTACCAGATCATCAACTTCAGTTTATTAAACCGCTGCAATAAATGCAAAACGCAAAAACATATCGAATTTCTTTTGTGTTTTTGGGCATAGCCTTGGTCATTGCACTTTTGCTCAACATTGGTTCTGGTTCGGTCAATATTCCTTTTCCCGATGTGATTTCCATTCTTTTTGGGGGAAATCCAGAAATTGATAGTTGGAGGTACATAGTTCATGACTTTAGAGTACCTAAGGCATTGACCTCCATTTTGGTGGGTGGTGGATTGGCGCTTAGTGGACTTTTAATGCAAACCCTTTTTAGAAACCCTTTGGCAGGACCATTTGTTTTGGGAATCAGTTCAGGAGCTAGTTTGGGTGCCGCCTTATTGTTAATGGGAACTTCTCTTTTAACGGGATTGACCTCATTTTCATTTTTGGGAGATGTTTCCCTTGCCTTGGCCGCCAGTTTAGGTAGTTTTTTGGTGCTTTTGGTGGTGATGATTGTTGCGCAACGCGTAAAAGACACCATGGCGCTCTTGATCATCGGGTTGATGTTCGGTAGCATCACTTCCGCTATCGTGAGTGTTTTGGCCTACTTTTCCAGTTCCGAACAATTGCGCCGTTTTATTTTTTGGTCCTTCGGGAGTGTAAGCAATCTTAGTTTCAATCAGATTACTTTATTGGCCGCTCTTGTTTTAATCGGAATCGCCCTTAGTATTTTAAGTGTTAAATCGTTGAATGCGTTGCTTTTAGGCGAAAACTACGCACAAAGTTTAGGGGTTTCTTTGCAAAAATCCAGAATGACCTTAATCATTGCAACTGGAATTTTGGCAGGTGGTATCACTGCCTTCGCGGGGCCGATTGCTTTTGTGGGTTTGGCCGTACCACATTTGACCCGTCAGATTTTTGACACCATGGAACACAAAATATTGATTCCAGCAGTATTGTTGTATGGAGCCATTTTAATGTTGCTGTGCGATACCATTGCGCAAATGCCCAACTCGGCCAGTGTTTTGCCCATTAATTCGATTACTTCTTTGGTAGGCGCGCCAGTTGTAATTTGGCTTTTGGTTCGTAAACGTAAAATGATGTTCTAATGGAAAACCAATTGCAAAACATTCTTTCCGTATCAGAACTTGCCATTGGTTATGGAACCAAAAAGGTGGCAGAGCATATTAATTTTTCCTTGGAACCAGGGGTTCTTTGTGGAGTTGTGGGGGTAAACGGCGTTGGAAAATCTACTTTATTGCGCACATTGGCAGGATTTCAACCCTTATTGAGTGGTACAATTGAACTCAAGGGGCAATCGATAAAGCAAATTGCTACAGAAAAAATGGCCAAAGAACTCAGCGTGGTTTTGACCGAAAGTCCAGCATCTAAAAACTTGACCGTTGAAGAATTGATTGCTTTGGGACGGCAACCCTACACCAATTGGTTGGGTACTCTCACTTCTGAAGATAAAAAGCAAATCAACGAAAGTTTGGATGCTTTCCTTTTGACCAATTTACGCCATAAAAAATGCCATGAACTCAGTGATGGACAATTGCAACGGGTTCTCATTGCCCGTGCGATGGCCCAAGACACTCCATTGATTCTTTTGGATGAGCCCACCACCCATTTGGATTTGTTCCATAAAGTTCAAATTTTAAAAATGCTTCGCGAATTGGCTCACAATCAACAGAAAACCATCCTGTTTTCAACCCATGAGATAGAATTGGCCATTCAATTGTGTGATACCATGTTGATTTTGGATGGTAAAAGCAATCCCTTTGATGACCCTTGCCAACTTATCGATCAACAACACTTCAATAGCTTATTTCCATCAGAAATGGTTCAATTTGACCCTCAAACGGGCACTTTTAAAGTGAATAAATAAAAACGTTACAACCCAACGGTCACTTCGACTACGCTCAGTGTCCGCTATATTCCCACTACAATAGACAATATTGTGGATTTCTGCCATCGCAGAAATGATATTTTATCTTTGCAATCCTTTATCTTTATCCAACAGAAACAATTTCATGAGCGCAGAACTTATCTATGTGATTATTGGCATCATAGCTTTGGCCGCAGGTCTTTTTGGTGGCATGTACATTCAAAAATTAAAAACCAAATCCAACGAAAGTGTTTGGGAGGATAGAAATCAGAAATCCGAGCTACAGATTGCCGAGCTGAAGGCTGAAATACATAGTATTCGCGAGAAAAATTCTGGTCTAGAAATAAAATTGGCAAGAGAGGAAGCCAATTCCAACAATTTGTTGGAAAAAATCAACGAACAGAAAGAAGAAGTAGAAAAACTTCAAGAAAAGTTCACCAAGGAATTTGAAAACTTGGCCAACAAGATTCTGGATGAAAAGAGCAAAAAGTTCACCAAGAGCAACAAGGAAAATATTGAGAACATCCTGACCCCACTCAACAAAAAGATAAAGGAGTTTGAAGAAAAGGTGGAAAAATCCCAAAAGGAAAATATCAGTATTCACTCCGCTTTAAAAGAGCAACTCCTGAATTTGCAGACACAGAATTTAAAAATAACCCAAGAAGCTGAGAATCTTACCAAAGCTTTAAAGGGCGATAGTAAAATGCAAGGAAACTGGGGCGAATTGGTTTTGGAACGCGTACTGGAAAAATCTGGCTTAGAGAAAGATAGGGAATACAGCGTGCAGCAAAGCTTTACACGGGAAGATGGTACAAGAGTGCTTCCCGATGTGATCATTCACCTTCCAGATGGTAAAAAAATGGTGGTGGATTCCAAAGTTTCATTGACGGATTACGAGCGTTTTACCAATGCCGAAGATGATGACAAACCTAAGTTTTTAAAAGACCATATCAATTCTTTAAGAAGACACGTAGAGCAACTTTCCGCTAAAAAATATGAGGACTTGTACGAAATGGAAAGTCCAGATTTTGTATTGATGTTTGTGCCCATCGAGCCTGCTTTTGCGGTTGCCATCAATGAGGATGTTTCCCTGTACAACAAAGCTTTTGAACAAAACATCGTAATCGTAACCCCTTCTACCCTTTTGGCTACACTTCGTACCATAGACTCTATGTGGAGCAACGAAAAACAACAACGAAATGCTATGGAAATTGCTCGACAAGCTGGAGCCTTGTACGATAAATTCGTTGGATTTATGCAGGATCTGACGCAAGTTGGCAAAAAAATGGACGACGCCAAAGGAGAATACAAAAACGCCATGAACAAATTGTTCGATGGTAGAGGCAATATCATAACCAGTATAGAAAAATTGCGTGTCATGGGTGCGAAGGCAAAGAAAGCCTTGCCAGAACCCATTTTAAAACGTGCCGATGAGGACGACTTTGAATCATTAAATTAAACACTGATCATGAAAAAGTTTTTATTCATTTTTATTGCCGTTGTTGTATTGGGTTTCGGCGCCTACTTCGCATTTGTTTATTACGTGCCTTTTAGTGAGGGGTACCGTTCAGGTGAACTTATCAAATTCAGCAGAAAAGGGGTTTTGGTAAAAACTTGGGAGGGTCAAATTAGTCAGGGATTGGCGGGCACTAATGTGTTTTCTTTTTCGGTGGAGGACCATGAAAAAGAAATCATTGAAAAATTAAAAGATTACCAAGGAGAATATCTTAAAGTTACCTATAAAGAACGTTACACCACCTTTTTCTGGTTGGGCGACACCAAATACTTTATCACGGATGTGCAATCCGAGCATTCCCCTATTTTTAGAAATTAAATAACACACCCCTTAATCCCCTCTTTATAGAGGGGAAACGACTTGACTCCTTTATATTGTAGGGGATAAACTTCGATAAGGTTTTTTTGAAAGAATGGATTTTGATACTTTTAGTGAAATGTCCAGAAATAGAAAAACTTTAGATAGAATAGTTGGGCTATTGCTTATCCTTATTAGTTTAGCAATCGCTGTTTTCCTCATTCCAAGTTCTATTCCTGTCATAAGAAAGGCTCCATATTTTTTGCTTGACCCTGATATGGGAGTTAGAGGTGAAATGTGGTATGATTTGCTTGTGCATTCAGTTGGTTGGATTATTGCTTTTTTTATATTTAGGAGTGGTAGAGCATTTTTGAGGGGCAGTAAGAAACATGCCAGTACCAATAAATAAATCAAGGCTAACAACTTCCCTCCTACAAAGGAGGGACAGAGGGAGGTGTATTTCCATTTTCTTCAAAACGAAAAATATAATCCTCGATAGCCCTCATGACATTTTCCAAATCCTTTAAAACTTGTTCATCCGAAAATCGAAGCACATAAATACCAAGTTCATTAAGTCGTTGTGTTTTCTTAATGTCCTTTCCCCATACCTCAACTAATTGATGGGAATACCCATCTACTTCAATGGCTAGTTGTAACTTGTTACAAAAGAAATCCACTATATATTCATCGATAGGTTTTTGCCTATGAAAATCGTAACCGTGCATTTGGTCTCGCTTTAGCTTTTGCCACAACAACACTTCTGTTTTAGTGGCATTCTTTCTGAGTTGCCTTGCGAGTTCTTTTAGCTTTGGATTATATTTGATAATCATTTGATACTTCTGGATTTCCTTAAAAAAGGAGTTGTAAATCCAAACAAAATATGAAAAAGTTTAAATCATCAAGAGAAAGTAGAGTCTCCATTACCGAACTGATGCTCCCATCACATTCCAATTTTGGAGGAAAAGTACATGGTGGACATATCTTGAACCTAATGGACCAGATTGCCTTCGCCTGTGCCTCCAAACATTCTCAAAGTTATTGTGTCACAGCCTCGGTTAATCGAGTTGATTTTTTAAACCCCATTGAAGTTGGGGAATTGGTTACGTTGAAAGCTTCCATTAATTATACCGGAAAAACTTCTATGGTGGTCGGTGTTCGGGTTGAATCGGAAAATGTGACCACTGGAACTGTTAAACATTGTAACTCCTCCTATTTTACAATGGTTGCCAAAGGCAAGGACGGTAAAAACAGATCAGTTCCCGGGTTGATTCTTAAATCCAAACAGGATATCCGTCGTTTTTCTCGAAGTAAGGAACGGAAAGATTCGGCCAATCAACGGGATACCAAATTTGAATCCACCAACTTTAAAGTCAATGAGTTTTTGGATTTTTTACAAGGCGAAAACGTTAAGATGGATTTTGATTAAGCTTTGCGGCCGCCTCCTCATCCAAAAACCAAACCAAATTCCCTGATTTGGGTTGTACTAAAGAAGCTGGATATTGCTCAAAACCAGCTGTTTTATGAATCACTGCCTCCACTTTATCTGCTTTGGAAGCACCTGTGACCAAAAACGCCACAGCTTTGGACGTATTGATTACTTTTCCATTAATGGAAACCCTTTTTTGACCTGAATCCGGATGTGTAGCCACTACGCAGTGGTCTTCAGCATCCCACAGTTCAATTTCGTGTGGAAAAATGGAAGCGGTATGACCATCATCACCCATACCCAAGATCACCAAGTCGAATTGGGGAACTTCTTCTACCCTTTCCAAATCAATTTCCAACAAATTCGCATAGCGCATGGCTTCTGGACTTGGATCCTTCTCCCCTAAAATTCGGTTGATGTTTTCTTGTGGCACCTCAATTTTCGAAAACAGGTGTTCCACTGTCATTTTGTAATTGCTCTCATCGTCCGTTGGGGGAACACAACGCTCGTCCCCCCAATAAAAATGTACTTTGTTCCAATCTACTTGATCTGCAAACTTGTAAGCCAACACATCAAATACAATTTTAGGTGTACTTCCACCTGAAAGTGCTACGTGAAAAGCTTGCTTTCCCTTTGCTTGCTCCACAAAATAGGCCGAAAACTGATCGGCTACTTCTACTTTATCTTTAAAAATCCTAAGATCCATTATCTATGTTTTTGATTACCAACATCCTTAATCTGGACATTGTTCATTGTTCATTGTAAATTGTTTATTGGTAATTGATATTGCCCTTAGCAAATCACACAATACCCTGGGTCATCGGCCAAATTCTCCCCTGGATTTCTCCAAAAACCATCGCCTTCGAAAAGCTCATCTGATTTTTCAGGGCCCCAAACTCCGGCGGCATAGCCGTACATGCGTACGTCATCACCTTCTTTCCAGTAGTTAAGGATAGGATCTACAAATTCCCAAGCGGCCTCCACCTCATCGGCACGGGCATAAAGGGTTGCATCTCCTTGCATGGCATCCAGCAATAAACGTTCGTAGGCTTCCATCACATAGGTTTCACCAAGACTGGAGTAATAGAAGTCCAAATTGGCACGTTCCACCCTAAAGCCTTGCCCTGGGACTTTTACCCCAAACTTGATTAAAATTCCTTCATCGGGTTGAATTCTAATGACCAATTTGTTATCCCTTTGCATCCCTGCTTCACTAAAAATCTGATGATGCGGTTGTTTAAAGTGAATCACAATCTCCGTGACCTTCGTGGGCATACGTTTGGCCGTTCTCACATAAAACGGAACTCCATGCCAACGCCAGTTGTCCACATAAAATTTAATGGCAGCAAAGGTTTCGGTGGTCGAATTAGGATCAACCCCATCTTCCTCACGATAGCCTTTTACAGGTTGTCCATCAACCACTGAGGAAACATATTGTGCACGAATCGTATTTTGATGTAAGGTCTCAGCATCCTTCATTATACGGAGTGATTTGAGTGCTTTTACCTTTTCATTACGAATTTCTTCGGCTTCAGCGCCAATTGGTGGCTCCATTACTACCAAAGAAACAATCTGCAACAAGTGGTTTTGAAACATATCCCGCAAAGCGCCTGACTTGTCGTAATATCCCCCTCTTTTTTCCACACCTACCCTTTCGGCATTGGTAATCTCTACGTGGTCGATGTAGTTTCGGTTCCAAAGTGGTTCAAAAATACTGTTCGAGAAACGGGTAACCAGCAAATTCTGAACCGTTTCTTTTCCCAAATAGTGATCAATTCGGTAAATCTGAGGTTCGGTAAAATATTTATGCAACCCTTCGTTAAGTTCCTTTGCGGTCTCCAAACTGTAACCAAAAGGTTTTTCCACGATCAAACGTTTCCAACCATTATTTTGGGTATTCATCCCTGCATCCGCCAAATTACTTGCGATGGTTTCGTACAAGGTTGGCGGTGTGGATAGATAGTACATGATATTGCCAGAAGTGTTATGCTTTTCCTTTAAGGCTTCCACACGCTTCCGTAACGGGGCATAATCTGTATCATAGTCCTTGCCCAAATCTTCATAATAGATTTTATCGGCAAAGGCTTTTATCTCCTCTTCTTTTAATCCGTTGATCTTCCCTTTTAAATATTCACTTTCAAAAACCACACGGTTTCTAAATTCTTCATCGCTGAGATTACTTCTACTAGCCCCCAAAACCACAAAGTTTTCAGGTAGTTGTTTGGCCATATAAAGGTTAAAAAGGGCAGGAATCAGTTTTCTCGCAGTCAAATCTCCGGATGCCCCAAAAATAACGAGCATCTGGTTTTCGGTCTTCTTCATAGTTTTTTTAGGTTTCTGACGGCACAAAAATCGTAAATGATCTGCAGAAAAATCAATTGAGACCATTAATTTTGAGCTTGACAAATTTAAGGTTTATTTTAGGTTCGATTTTGATGAATGGAGCAGCCTTAAGGCAGTCTTAACAAAAAGTAGAAGAATATAACAAAATGGCAGATATGTATGATTTTGGCCTTGTGGGCCTTGGGGTAATGGGACGCAATTTTATTTTGAACGTGGCTGACAACGGATTTACCGCTTTTGGAAACGATTTGGATGCTGAAAAAGTAAATGCGTTGATTGAAGAAGGTGGAGATACGGCAAAAGTGAACGCTACTTCCGATGTTAAAACCTTTGTGGATGGATTGACCACCCCCAGAAAAATAATGTTGTTGGTGCCTGCAGGAAAAATTGTGGACAGTGTAATCGAAGGATTGTTGCCTCATTTGGATGAAGGTGACATAATTATCGACGGAGGAAATTCATTTTTTACGGATACCGACCGTCGCGAAGCTTATTTGAAAGATAAGGGCATTAACTTTTTTGGTGCAGGGGTTTCAGGTGGTGCCGAAGGAGCCCGAAAAGGCCCCAGCATAATGCCAGGTGGTTCCCGTGTAGCCTATCAACATGTGAAACCAATTTTTGAAGCAGTTTCCGCCAAATACAAAGGGGAGCCTTGTGTGGCTTATTTGGGTCCTAAATCGGCAGGAAACTATGTGAAAATGGTGCACAACGGTATCGAATATGGTTTGATGCAGTTGACTTCCGAAATCTATGACCTTTTGAAAAAAGCAGGTGGACTTTCCAATGACGAGCTTCATAAAACATTCGCTGACTGGAACCAAGGTCGCTTACAATCGTTCTTGGTCGAAATCACTTCAGAAATCTTTGAACAAAAAGACGATTTGACCGATAATGATTTGGTCGATATGATTTTGGACAAAGCCAAGCAAAAAGGTACTGGAAAATGGACCTCACAAAATGCGATGGATCTAGGAATTCCAGTTCCAACCATTGATGTTGCAGTGAGCATGCGTGAAATATCTGCCTTAAAGGAAGAACGTGTTCAGGCAGACGAACTTTACGATAGACCAACTCCTGCTAATGTTGATAAGGATGATTTTATCAGCAAGGCAGAGCAAGCCCTTTATTTTGCTTTTATCATCACCTACGCACAGGGCATGCACCAATTGGCAGATGCTTCCAAAGAGTATGGCTATGAATTGGAATTGGGAGAGATTGCCAAGATCTGGAGAGCAGGTTGTATAATCCGCGCCGCACTTTTGGCCGATATTACCGAAGCCTACCAAGCGGATGAGGCATTAAGAAACTTATTGCTATCTCCCTCCTTTGTGGAAAAAGTAAAAAGCACTGTTGAAGCCGCCCGTGAATTGGTGGGGTATGGTGCTGCAAATGGAATTCCTTTACCCGGAATCTCCAACGCCCTTACATATTTTGATGCCTACACCAGTAGTCGTTTGCCTTTGAACTTGATTCAGGCGCAGCGCGATTATTTTGGTTCACATACTTACGAACGTTTAGATCGTGAGGGGATTTTCCATACGGAGTGGGAGAATAAATAAACTGATCAATATGAAGCATTTCCTTTTCCTTTTAGTTTTCACTCTTAGCCTAAGCCTAGGTAATGCTCAAAAAGCACCCTATGTGATCTATAATGCAAAAGGCAAAAAAGTATCCTACAAAAAGATGTTGAAAACCTTGGAGGAAAAGGATATGGTGCTGTTTGGGGAATTGCACAACAATCCCATCGCACATTGGTTGCAATTTGAATTGACGTCGGACCTATTTCTAAAAAAGCCATTGATTTTAGGGGCTGAAATGATCGAGGCGGACAACCAAAAGGAGCTCAACGCTTACTTAGCTGAAGAAATTGATGCAAAAGCGCTGGATACAGTTGCCAGACTTTGGCCCAACCATAAAACCGATTACGCCCCGTTGGTCGATTTTGCCAAGGAGAAAGAAATCGTTTTTGTGGCAACCAATGTGCCCCGTCGCTATGCCAGTATAGTGTACAAAGGTGGTTTTGAAGCGTTGGATTCCCTCACGACTGAGGAAAAATCTTGGATAGCTCCCTTGCCCATAACCTACGACCCTGAGTTGCCGGGATATCAAAACATCCTAAAAATGATGGGCGACCATGGCAGCCCCACTTTGGTCATGGCACAAGCCATTAAAGATGCCACCATGGCACATTTTATCCTTGAAAATTATAAGGAAAATAGCCTTTTCATGCATTATAATGGCGCCTACCACTCCAATAATTATGAGGGGATTCTATGGTATTTGATGTTGGAACGTCCCGATTTGGCTTATGGAACCATTTCTACCGTCACGCAAGAAGACGTGCATCAATTGGCCAAAGAAAATATGGGTATTGCCGATTTCATCATCTGTGTGGACAAAAACATGACAACTACCTACTAAAGGGAAATAAGGCCTTTCGACTTCGCTCAAGGCCCAGTAGACAGTAGATTTTATGAATTAAGGGACCTTGAGATGTCATCCTGAGCGCAGTCGAAGGAGTAATCGAAAGGTACATTGTATTTATGTCTGGACTGCGCTTTACCTGACGATCTTTCATTTTTATTTGGGATAGAATAATTCCGTACATTTAAGAATCAAACTTTCTAATTCAATTCTCATGAAAAAATTAGTAGCCACACTACTCCTATTTGTGGCCATAATCCCTTTGGGATTCAGTCAAGTACAATCCAATTTAGAACTGCTGGACATTTTTAATATGGAATACGTTTCCGACCCACAAATTTCGCCAGATGGGTCTAAAATCATCTACGTTCGCAATTTTAAGGATGTGATGACCGACCGTAACCTGTCCAACCTTTGGATCATCAATTTTGATGGTTCCAATAATAGACCTTTGACGACAGGAAATCATAACGACTTCTCCCCTGTTTGGTCCCACGATGGCTCCAAAATCGTTTTCAAATCGAATATGGCCGATGATAAAATGAAGCTGTATCTCATGTGGTTAGACACCAAAGAGACCATGGCTTTGACCAACACACCTCAATCCCCAGGACAGATATCCTGGTCCTATGATGATAAAACTTTGGCCTTTAACATGTTTGTTCCCGAGGCAAATTCATCCATTATTAAAATGCCAGCAAAACCTGAGGGTGCCAAATGGAACGACCCACCGAAATACATTGATAAAATGAACTATCGCGGAGATGGTGCTGGCTATTACAAAGGTGGAAACATGCAATTGTTCACCTTGCCATTGAGTGGTGGTACTCCAAAACAGCTAACATTTACAGAATTTGACCATGGTGGACCAGTTTGGGCCAAGGACAATACGCATTTGTATTTTAATGCCAATTTCCATAAGGATGAAGAAATGGAGCCTGCTGATAGCGAAATCTATACAATAAGTACGATTGATGGTAAAATTACGCCATTGACAGACCGCTACGGACCCGATGCCCACCCTGTTTTGTCTCCTGACGGTTCTAAAATTGCCTATTTGGGTTATGACGACCGTTTGCAAGGATATCAACTTACCCAATTGTATGTGATGAATTCCGACGGTTCCGATTCAAAATTAATTTCCGGTGATTTTGATAGAGATGTTGAGGATATGGTATGGAACAGCAAAGGCAATGGATTCTATTTTATCTACACTGATCAAGGAATGGGCAAATTGGCTTCAATGAGTTTAACGGGCAATGTGTCGGATATTACCGATGGCTTGGGTGGACTTTCATTGGGAAGACCCTATAACGCTGCAAGTTTTTCAGCTTCAACCAATAATAAATTTGCATATACCTTTGGCGATACCACCTCTCCTTCAGATTTAGGAGCTGCTGATACTAAAAGCACAAAACGATTGACAGCAGTAAACGATGACCTGTTTGCTTTCAAAAAATTGGGCAAAGTGGAAGAAATGTGGTGGGAGTCCAGCTATGATCAACGCAAAATTCAAGGTTGGGTGGTTACTCCTCCCGATTTTGACCCATTGAAGAAATATCCCATGATTCTGGAAATACATGGGGGACCTTTCACAAGTTATGGCGCTGTATATTCTGCTGAAATTCAAGCCTATGCCGCTGCAGGTTATGTTGTGCTATATACCAATCCCAGAGGTAGTACAAGCTATGGGGAAGAATTCGGGAATTTAATTCATCATGATTACCCAAATCACGATTACGAAGACTTAATGTCCGGAGTTGATGCTTTATTGGAGAAAGGCTATGTGGATACAGAAAACCTTTATGTGACCGGTGGTTCTGGTGGTGGTGTGCTTACGGCTTGGATCGTTGGTAAAACGGACCGTTTCAAAGCTGCCGTGGTGGCCAAACCCGTTATCAACTGGACCAGTTTTGTGTTGTATGCTGATGGAGTTCAGTTTTTCTCCAAATATTGGTTTGGCAAAAAACCATGGGAAGACCCAGAAAACTACCAACGTCGCTCTCCCCTTACCTATGTGGGCAATGTGACCACACCAACCATGTTGTTGACAGGGGAAGAAGATTACCGTACCCCAATTGCGGAATCGGAACAATTTTATGCGGCCTTAAAATTAGAGAATGTGGAAACCGCCATGGTTAGAATTCCTGGGGCTGGACACGGTATAGCCAACAAACCCAGTAACTTGATTGCTAAAATAGCAGCCGTTTTAGCTTGGTTTGAAAAGTATAAAGGGGAATAAATTTAAATAAGCCAATTATCATTTTTAAATGAAAGAAAAATTTAGAACCTTTAAAATCATCCATTTTGGAATTTGTGCTGGAGTGGCGCTTGCTTACATCATTGTTGGCGACCTTCACACCTTGGAATTTTTAAAATTGCCTGAATTCAATTCAGGGACCAATATTTTATTGAGCATTCCCCTTGGGTCCATTTTAGTTGGTGAAATGCTTTTCAAAAATCAGTTGAAAGTTATTGACCGTAAACTGACAACTGAGGAAAATATGGCATCCTATCAAACAGCATCCTTGATTCGTTGGGCAGTGATAGAAGGTGCTGCATTTATTATCCTGTTCATGGCTAAGGAGTTGATTCTTGTCGGAGTACTTTTAATTCTTTATTTGATTTATTTGCGCCCTACCCAAGACCGAATGCTTCGGGATTTGGAAAGTGCAGGCACATAAAAATAAAACCCCGTTTACAATTGTAAACGGGGTTTCGCTTTGGGTAAATCAATAGCCAAGGCAGTAGGCCAAACCACTGATTTGGGGCTCTTAATTCCAGCCGCCGCCCAGGGCCCGGTACATGTTGACCTGGGCCAACAACTGGTCCTTTTTGGTCTCCACCAATTCCATTCTGGATTCTAAGGCTTCCCTTTGTGCCAAAAGCACCTCGATATATTCCACCCTTGCGGATTGGAACAAACGAGTGGAAAGCTCAATGGATTCCGTTAACGCCTGCACTTGACCATCTTTGAGTTCGTAACTCTTTTTCAAATTGTCGATGTTGGACAACTGGTTCGCCACTTCAATATACGCATTCAAAATAGTTTTTTCATACTCGTACACCGCTTGCAACTGTCGGTCCGTAGCATTTTTGTATTGCGCTTTTATCGCATTTCTGTTGATCAAGGGAGCAACCATATCCCCAATCGCTGAATACAATACCGATTCCGGTGTTGTGGTCAGGTATTTCACGTCAAAAGCTTCCAATCCCAAACCTGCCTTAATGGTAAACTGTGGGTAGAAATTAGCTTTTGCCGCCTTGGTGTCCAATTTGGCGGCTGCCAGCTCGTATTCCGCTTGTCGCACATCTGGGCGATTTTGCAACAATTGCGATGGAACTCCCGCACTAATCGCATCGATGGGGGCATCAATAAAGCTATCCGAAGTCCTATCGATATGCTGCGGCGAACGACCCAACAAAAAGTTCAATTTGTTTTCGGTCTCCACAATTTGCTGTTGGATTTCATATTTATGGCTTTGGTTTTTCATTACCTCTGCTTGAAAACGCTTTACCGCCAACTCAGTGGCGCGGGCAGCTTCTTTTTGAAGTTTTACCATGCGCAAGGCGTTCTGCTGGATTTCCAAGTTTTGGTCAATAATTGCCAATTGGTTGTCCAATGCCATCAATTCATAATAGGAATCCGCAATCTCGGCCACCAAGCTTGTTATCATGAAGTTTTTACCCTCAACGCTGGATAAATACTCGTAAACTGCCGCTTTTTTCTCGTTGCGGAGTTTTTTCCAAACGTCGAGTTCCCAAGTGGCAAATGCACCCACCATATAATTGGTAAGTGGCTCAGGAAATTCCTCTCCTTCTTTTACCTCTAAGTTTTTCTCTACAGCTCCATTTCGAGTGTACTCCCCTACTTTATCCACTTCTGCCCCAGCTTGGATATTCACAAAGGGCAAATATTCCCCTTTTTTGGCCTGAATTTTATTCTTGGCCATATCTACCCGTTGCAGCATAATGTTCAGCTCTTGGTTTTTCACCAATGCCGAATCAATCAATGTGACCAAGTAAGGGTCTTGAAAAAACTCCTTCCACTGCACCAATGCTGTATTTACGGTATCAGTGGATTGATTTTGGTACTGCTCAGGCAATGCGGTTTCCTCATCCCTGATTTCTCGTGTAGGCACACAGGAATAAAGGACCACCAAGGCCATCATTCCAATGAACAATGCTTTACTATATTTCATCTTGATCGCCATATTTATTCTTGTTTCCAGATTTATTTGTCATTTTTTTCATGCGCTGATTCAACAATCGAAGGCGGGCTTTCAACCTGAACACCGTATCGTTCTGTCTGAAGAATTCTTCGGACATCGGTTCGTCATGCTCATCCTTGATCAGGTTTTTACCATCGGCCATTTTCGCAAAAATGTAGTACAGCCCTGGAATCACCAAAACACCGATCAGCGTACCCAACAACATTCCACCCATGGCGGACCCACCAATGGTTCGGTTACCAATGGCACCAGCTCCTGAAGCGATTACCAACGGAATCAAACCAGCGATAAACGCAAAGGAGGTCATCAAAATAGGTCTGAAACGCACTTTTGCACCTTCAATGGCTGCTGCCAAAATGGTAAAGCCTTCGCGTCGTTTCTGTACGGCAAATTCCACGATCAATACCGCGTTTTTACCCAATAGACCTACCAACATGATCATACCGATCTGTGCGTACACATCATTGGCCAATCCCATGGATTTCAACATCACGAACGATCCAAAAATCCCGATAGGTAAGGAAAGAATTACCGCCAACGGCAGCAAGAAACTTTCGTATTGGGCCGCAAGCACCAAATACACGAAAATCAACACTACAATAAAGATGTAGAGTGATTCATTTCCTCTACGCGCCTCATCGTAGGACAATCCTTCCCATGAAACATCGTAGCCTCTTGGTAAGGTTTGTGCAGCCACTTCTTCAATCGCTTTAATCGCATCACCACTGGTGAACCCTTTTGCGGGAAGCCCTCTAATGGCCGCGGAATTGTAAAGGTTGTAACGCGTGATCTCGTTAGGACCCAAACGTTTCTCCATCGTCATGAATGAGGAATAAGGCACCATTTCACCTTCTTCGTTTTTCACGAATAGTTTTTCCAAATCCGAGGGTAACCCACGGTACTCAGGAGCTGCTTGGGTGTACACCTTAAAGAAACGACCAAAACGGATAAATCCTTGTTCGTAGGTACTACCGATCAAAATGTTCAGGTTTTCCATAGCTTTTCCTATGGAAACCCCCTTTTGCATGGCCGCTTTGTTGTTGATTTTCAACTCGTACTGCGGATAATTTGCAGCGTAGAAAGTGAACAGACCTGTGAGTTCTTTACGCTCTCTCAAGGCATCCATAAAATCGTTGTTGATGCGCTCGAATTCGTGGTAATCGGTTCCATTGGTCTTGTCCAACAAACGCATGGAGAATCCACCAGATGAACCAAAGCCAGGGACAGCAGGGGGCTCGAAGTATTCAATCACTGCCCCTAAATCTTTGGTCTCTTCTTCCAATTCTTCCATGATCTCATGAACGGAATGTTCCCGTTGCGACCATGGTTTTAAGTTAATCAAACAGGTACCTGCATTGGAACCACGACCTTCTGTCATGATTTCATAACCTGCCAAGGATGAAACGGATTCCACACCTTCCGTCTCCTCACAGATGGCCTGAAGTTTTCTCGCTACTTCATTGGTACGTTCCAAAGTGGCTCCAGGAGGCGTTTGGATAATGGCATAGATCATCCCTTGATCCTCACTTGGGATAAACCCAGCAGGAAGTATGTTGTTGGTAAAGAAAATACCCGCACAGAACGCCAATAACACACCAAAGGTGAGTATACGTCGGCTTACTACTTTGTTCAACACTTTCACATAACGACCCGTCAATTTTTCAAATCCACGGTTGAACCAATCGATGAATCGGTTCATCAACGATTTTTTTCTAGGCTGCCCATGTGTATTCTTCAACATCATGGCACATAGCACTGGAGTCAATGTCAAGGCGACCAATGCAGAAATAATAATGGAACCTGCCATGGTTATCGAAAACTGCCTGTAGAATACCCCAACTGGTCCCGTCATAAAGGAAATAGGGATAAATACGGACACCATTACCATGGTAATCGCGATAATGGCACCACCAATTTCACCCAATACGGCATAAGCTGCTTTGTAAGGCGTGAGGTGTTCTTCTTCCATCTTCATGTGAACGGCTTCCACCACCACAATCGCATCATCCACCACAATACCAATCGCCAATACCAAGGCAAACAACGTAATCAGGTTGATGGACAATCCGAACAGCTGCATTACAAAGAATGCACCGATCAAGGATACGGGTACCGCAATAATCGGAATCAAAGTGGAACGCCAATCCCCTAAAAAGAGGAATACAACAATGGCCACAAGGATAAAGGCATCACGCAAGGTGTGCAATACTTGTTCTATGGAGGCATCCAAGAAGTTGGATACGTCATAACTGATCTTGTAATCGATTCCAGGAGGCATTTCTGCTTCCAATTCGGTCAATTTCTCCTTAACGGATTCGATAACATCGCTACCGTTACTTCCGAACGTCTGTTTTAATACGATGGATGCCGAAGGTTTTCCATCCAAATTGGAATAGATATCGAAGAATTCACTTCCTAGTTCCACATCGGCCAAATCACCCAACTTCAGAATCTCTCCTTCTTCATTGGCTTTGATAATGATTTCCTTGTACTGCTCTGGTTCGCTATATCGGTCTTGGTACACTAAAACGTATTCCAATGATTGTGCTCTTTTTCCCGAGCTACGACCCAAACGTCCTGGTCTAGCCAGAATACTTTGGTCTTGCATGGCTTCCAAAATTTCTTCGGCAGAAACATTGTAGGCACGCATACGGTCGGGTTTTAACCACACCCGCATGGCAAACTTACGGCTACCCAAAATCTGGGCACTGGCAATACCATTGATACGCTGTATTTCGGGAATCATTTTGGTGTAGGCGTAGTTGTACAGGAACTTTTCGTCATTGTTCTTCGCATCACTGTACAGGTTAACGTACATCAACATACTGGGTTGTACGGGGGTAATGATCACCCCTTCCCGTTGTACCAGTTCTGGCAACAAGGGCATTACTTGGTCAACCCTGGTTTTTACCCGTACTACTGCTTCATTGGGGTCTGTTCCCGGTTCAAAAATCACCCTTAATGTTCCTTCACCTGCACTGGTGGCATCGGAAGCAATGTACCGCATTCCTTGTACCCCATTGATGGAGGTTTCCAAAGGAATCAGGGTTGATTTTACCAAAACGTCTGCACTGGAACCCGGGTACGCAATAAAAATGTTTACCGTGGTCGGTGCTATCTGTGGAAATTGTGAAATGGGCAATTGTTTTATGGCCAAAGAGCCAATAAACAAAATGATGACCGAGATCACAATGGCCAATACTGGCCTATGTATAAACTTTTTAAACATGTCTGATAAAGATTATGGGATTGCTATTCGGAGTACAAATCAAGGTGTGACAGTACAGAAGCTGGTTTTTCAAACTCATAGTGAATCTTTTCACCATTACGTACCATTCTGATACCTTCCAACAACACCTTGTCGCTCTCTTCAAGACCTTTTTCAATCACAAATAGATGCGGCAATTCTGCTCCAATGACGATCTCGCGCTGTTGTACTTTATCATCTTTATCCAATACAAATACAAATTTTTTGTCCAACACCTCAAAAGTGGCCTTCTGTGGAATCAACATGGCGTTTTTAAGTGGAATGGTCATTAGGATACTTCCTGTTTCACCGTGGCGCAAAACACCATCTGGATTAGGAAAAGTGGCCCTAAATGCAATGTTCCCCGTTTCGTTGTTGAACTCCCCTTCAATGGTCTCAACAATACCATGTTCCTTGAACTTTTTATTGTTCGCCATCAAAAGTTGAACATCTTGTTTGCTTCCTTTATTGGCACTGGTAATGTAGTCGAGGTATTCGGATTCGGGTACATTAAAGTATACCCACATTTTACTGTTATCGGAAAGGGTGGTCAACAATTCCCCTTCGTCCAAAAGACTGCCCTCTCGCACGTGCAAGTGGTCCATGATTCCATCGAAAGGTGCACGGATATTGGTAAAGCCCAAGTGGGTTTCGGCCAATGCTACTTCTGCCTTGGCTCTTGCAAATTCCGCTTTGGCCATGGCCAACTCGTTTGCTGACACCACATTTCCATCGGCCAACAATTGAGTGTTCTTGTATTCAATTTCGGCAACTTCTGCCTCTGCTTTTGCTTTTTGAAGGTCAGCTTCGTAAACGTTGGGCATAATGTGGAACATTTGTTGTCCCTTTTTTACAACTTGACCTTCATCTACATAAATATCCTGTAAATATCCTTTTTCCAAAGCACGCAGTTCAATGTGCCTAATAGAATGTATCTGACAAACATAGTCCTTGGTTATAGAAGTATCCAATCGAATGGGACTTGAAACCAAGTACTTTGTTTCTTCTTTTTTCTCGTGTTTTTTGGATTCGCAGCTTGCATGGATAATCAATACCAACAAGCTGATGAAGAACGAAATTCTCCTCATAGTTTTAGTGGTTTAAAATGGTTTCTGAATGAATTAGGGAAGTCCGAAACCTAAATAAATAAATGGACCTGCCCTGGTTATTGAATGTTACTCAAAGGTTTTGATGTGAAGCCATAAGAGATATGACCTCTTCGGAGGAGAATTCTAAATACGGAAAACTTGGAACCTAATGTGTCGCTTTGTGGTTTCAGCGATTGCTTCTGAGGTAGTGTACCCCAAGTCACTTTTAGGTTCAAATAGGAATTGCTCTACAAAGCTGGTATCGCAATTAGCAGCATAAAAACTGCCATATGGAAAGTAATTGTCATGAGCGGAAACTTCTTCTTCGCGCTCTTCTTTTTCCTCAACTTCGGCCTCGGCGTAATGCTTATGGTCCTCTGTAGAAGGTACGTGATGAATGGTAGATGCATCGGTCGATTCCTCGTAACCCAATACATAACAAGCATTTGAATCATCAATGTCTGTCTGCGTGTATGCATACAAATTGATGAAGCCTCCCAACATTAGGATCAATAAAGGAAAGCCGTATTTTTTAAATGCCTTTTTCATTTGGGGCACAAAGCTATGTCAACGGAAGTTTTCCAACAAACCCTTGTTGTTAATAATGGTTAAAATTTAAAAAAGGACTATTTTTTTTAAAAGAAAAATTGTAATCGCTGGCAGAAAAAGCGAAACAGATAAATTGGTTTTTTGATTTTCAGCAAAATATCAGTCTTTTTTACTAGTATATTCGTGTTGAAATCAGTCCAAACCATGAAATCCATCTTTAAAATTGTTGTGTTCTGTTGCGCATTTCTTTTTGTTTCCTGTTTAGGGTCGGGCAATAAGGAAGCGGATGAGAATCCCAAATTGGAAGATTTCAATACGGTTACGGTAAATGCGGATTACCAAATTTCCATTCCAAAATATATGCGTGGTTCCACTGGTTTGAACGAGGCGGCATCCCTTCAATACCAAAATGCGCTCAAAGAAACCTACACCATCATTATTAATGAGCCCAAAGAGGAGTTTGTGGAAATTTTAAAGGAATTGCAAGAATACAATGTTGAAGCTTCTCCCTTACAAAATTATAGGGCCATTCAATTGCAATTGCTTGCATCTACCATGAACATACATCAAAAAACGGAACCCGAATCCGGCACCATTCACGGGTTGGAAAGTGAATCTGTTGAAATTTATGCCAATGTGGAAGGTGTGGATGAAGAAATTGCCTATCTCCTTACCTTTATTGATGGCGGCGAGGACGTTTTTATGATCATGTCGTGGACCCTTAAATCCTACGCTCACCAATACCGAAAAACTTTTGAAATGATTGCGGGGTCGTTTATGCCAATCAAAAACTAGCGCAATTAAGGTCTACTTCTATTTATTTGATTATTGCCTTGAATTTCGTATATTTAAGACTATCAGTTAATTACCAAACTTTTCTAAGTCAAAAAATCCCCCATTTTTAATACGATTTGATTTTATTGGATGTTTCTGACCTCTGGTTATTAAATATCTTACATACAATACGAATACAAGGAAGCTTTTTATTTAAGTAACCCAAAGAGTTTTTTTCAAAAACTACTCTTTTATGGAAATATGGTGCTTTTTAAGCAATAGTTTCCCGTGTGATATCTAAGCGAATTGAAGACCGCCCAACAAGCTTTTCCCAGCTTGGTTTTGATTTTTTTTACATCATATACTAATTCGTTCATCCAAAATTTAAATCATGAAAAAGTTTCTAATTACCATCACATTTTCACTTTTCATGTTAATCTGCAAATCACAGACCAATCCCTCTAAACCACAATCCGTATTGGTTAGGGGAGAAAAAATGCATTATGTGGAAAAAGGCACCGGAGAACCTGTGATCATGGTCCATGGCGCAATCGGAGATTTTAATGCATGGTCCTTTCAAATGGATACCTTGGCAAATAACTATAGGGCCATTGCCATAAGTAGACGTTATGCTCAGCCTAATAAACAACCAAAATCCAACGATACTTTTGATTGCACGGTGGCATACCATGCCCAAGATTTGGCAGCATTTATGAAAGCTATGGATATTCCCAAGGCACACCTTATCGGACATTCTTATGGGGCAATGATTATTTTGAGATTTGCCATAGACCACCCCGAAATGGTAAAATCCCTTGTACTGGGAGAACCGGGGGTTGAATCAGTAATTTCAGGGACTGTGGTTGGGGATGCTATGATTTCCGATTTTAGGGCCAATTCCAATCTTGCCGTAAAATTTTATAGGGATGGAGATGAGGAAGCCTCATTGCGGCAATTTATGATAACGGTTTTGGGGTCCGATGAACTTTATGATGTGGCAACCCCAGAATTTCTAGATGGACTGTTTCAAAATTTAGTGGAAGGCATCTGTATTGCTGCGACACAAGATCTCAGTTCTATTTCAAAAAATGAATTGAGCAACATTCAAATTCCTACTTTATTGGTAAAAGGTGAATTGACCATACCCTATTTGGCCGCGCCCATGGATTCGCTCAATGTTATTGTGCCTCATAGCACATTGGTAGAACTGACCCAAACCAACCATGCATTACAGGGACAAAACCCAGTTGAATTTAACAAAGCAGTTATCGATTTTTTGGCTAATGTAAATCCTAAATAATACAATCGCCATTATCACTCGAGCTTTTAAAATCAAAAAACATCCTAAAACAATAAAAATGAAAATCAACAAAGAAAATATTCCGGTTGCCATGGAAGGCCCTGGAACCATTATGCGGATCCAAGACAATTTTGGAGGAATGACTATTTGCTTTAATGAGGTGCCAAAAGGAACAGATTTCGGCCCATTGCTGAATGGACTACAAAATAACAGTTGCCATTGTCCACATTGGGGTTATGTTATGAGCGGTAAAATGCTTGTAACCTATGATGATGGTACCGAAGAGGTACTTTCTGGTGGTGATATGTATTATCTCCCAAATGGACACACCGCAATTGTTCAGGAGGATATAAAAATATTGGAGTTCAGTCCATCAAAAGAGTTTAATGAAGTAATAACCCATGTTGGTAAGAAAATGGCTGAATTAGGCGGATAAATTCCTATTTGAAAGGTTTGTTAAATTTACCCCAATCGGATTCAACCAGCCAGAGCTATTTCAAAAATAAAAATGGAATTCAAAACCTGTTCTTTTTTAAACGATGAAGAAAAACTTGCCGTTTTTGAACTTTGGAACAATGAATATCCAGAGAAATTGACTTTTCTATCAACCCAAGAATTTGACCAATACCTAAATAATCTGTGCCATCAATCCCATTTGTTACTACTCAACAATGACAAAAAACCAATAGGTTGGTATGTTGATTTTATCCGCGAAGATGAAAAATGGTTTGCGATCATTTTGGATTCGAAATTTCAGGGCAAAAGACTAGGGACACAAATACTGGACCGTGCGAAAGAAATGGAATCTGAATTGAATGGTTGGGTAATTGATCATGATTCCGATAAAAAAAGAAACGGCAAACCCTATACATCGCCTTTAAATTTTTATCTTAAAAACGGATTTAAACAGTTACCAGACAATAGATTGGAATTGCACAACAAATCTGCTGTTAAAATACAATGGAAAAAATAAGAACGGCGCATCAAAACCTAAATGACCATGAGTTTAGAATTGATCATAAATTTATTGACCTCAATCGCAGTGGTATTTTCTGTGGTATTTCTTGCTATCGAAATTAAAAAGAACACACTAGCCGTTCGGTCCAACTTCTACGACTCCTTTGCTAATTCCAATCGGGAATTTCTGCATCAATTGATCACGGACAAGGATTTGGGTAAACTGTTCGAAAAAGGAACAAAGTCATGGAACTCTTTAAGCGAAGATGATAAGCGAACTTCAAACTATCTGTATATCCAAATGTTCCGGATTTGGGAAAATTTATACTACCAAAACAAGATGAAAGTATTGGAACCCTGGTTATGGCAAAGCAATAAGAACACCATAATCTCCTATTTTCATTTGAATGGCATTCAAGAATGGTGGCAATTTCGCAGACAATCGTTCTCTAATGAATTTGTTGCTTTTTTGGAAAAATCCACAAAACCGAATAATGAAATCAAGGTTATTGAAGATTTATTTGCAGCTACCGATGAAAAATAAAAAGGGCCGCTTTTAGCGGCCCTTTTTTTATGTAAATACTTTGTATTACTTGCTCAAGTACATCTTTCTTCTGGAATACAAGTTATAAAACTCGTCATCCTTTAGGCTATCGATGAACAAGATGCTCTCTCCGGTACTCTTCATTTCTGGCCCTAGGTTTTTGTTCACGTTCGGGAACTTGTTGAAAGAGAATACAGGTTGTTTTATGGCGTAGCCTTCCAATTGTGGGTTAAAGCTGAAATCTTTCACTTTCTTCTCACCCAACATTACTTTGGTTGCATAGTTTACATATGGTTCTTTGTACGCCTTTGCGATAAAAGGAACAGTACGTGATGCTCTTGGGTTCGCTTCGATGATATATACAATGTCATCTTTTACTGCAAACTGGATGTTGATCAGACCTACCGTGTTCAATGCCAAGGCAATCTTTTTGGTATGGTCTTTTATTTGTTGCATTACAAATTCACCCAAGTTGAACGGTGGCAAGGTCGCATTAGAATCTCCAGAGTGGATTCCACAAGGCTCAATATGCTCCATGATTCCGATGATGTACACATCTTCCCCATCACAAATTGCATCAGCTTCCGCTTCGATGGCGCCATCCAAATAATGGTCGAGCAACAATTTGTTGTTCGGGATTTTGCGCAACAAGTCCACCACATGGGCTTCCAATTCTTCTTTGTTGATCACAATTTTCATCCCTTGACCACCCAATACGTAAGAAGGTCTTACCAACAATGGGAAGTTCAATTCTTCAGCCAAATCCAAGGCTTCATCAGCAGTTTCGGCTACTCCGAATTTTGGGTAAGGAATGTTGTTGTCCTTCAACAAGGTAGAGAAGCTACCTCTATCTTCCGCCAAATCCAAGGATTGGAAACTGGTTCCGATAATGTTGATACCGTATTTATCCAGCTTTTCGGCCAATTTCAATGCGGTCTGACCTCCCAACTGAACAATTACACCCTCTGGTTTTTCGTGAAGGATGATATCGTAAATGTGTTCCCAGAAAACAGGCTCAAAGTAAAGCTTGTCCGCCGTATCAAAATCAGTGGAAACAGTTTCAGGGTTACAGTTGATCATAATGGTCTCGTAACCACATTCAGCAGCGGCCAAAACACCGTGCACACAGCAGTAATCAAACTCAATTCCCTGACCGATTCGGTTAGGTCCTGAACCCAACACCACTACTTTTTTCTTATCCGTAACAATACTGTCATTGGCCACGTAGCGTTCCCCATCAGCGGTTTCGATTTCCTCTTCGAACGTGGAGTAATAATAAGGTGTAACCGCCTTAAATTCAGCGGCACAGGTATCAACCAATTTATATACCCTGTTGATGTTCAGGTCCATACGTTTGGTATGCACTTCGCTTTCCCAACAATCCAACATGTGTGCAATTTGACGGTCGGCGAACCCTTTTTGCTTGGCCTCCAACAACAACGCTTTTGGCAAACTTTCTATAGTATATTTTGAGATTTCCATCTCCAAGAAATGAAGTTCTTCGTATTGTTTTAAGAACCACATATCTATTTTGGTGATCTCGTGAATGCGTTTTAACGGAATACCTAATTGAATGGCATCGTAGATCACGAAAACCCTGTCCCAACTTGGTACGCGCAATTTTTCAATGATGGTTTCGTAGTCTTTGTACCCTTTTCCATCTGCACCCAATCCATTTCGTTTGATTTCGAGGGATTGTGTGGCTTTGTGCAAGGCTTCTTGGAAGGAACGCCCGATTCCCATCACCTCGCCTACGGATTTCATTTGAAGTCCCAATGTCCTGTCGGAACCTTCAAACTTATCAAAGTTCCAACGTGGTATTTTTACGATTACGTAGTCCAAAGTAGGCTCGAACAATGCCGAAGTGGACTTGGTAATTTGGTTGTCCAATTCATCCAAGGTGTAACCGATAGCCAATTTGGCTGCGATTTTTGCAATCGGATATCCTGTTGCTTTGGATGCCAATGCAGACGAACGGGAAACCCTTGGGTTGATCTCAATGGCAATAATATCTTCTTTTTCATCTGGACTTACGGCGAACTGCACGTTACATCCTCCTGCAAAATCCCCGATACTGCGCATCATGTGGATGGCCATATCTCGCATGCGTTGGAACGTACTGTCCGAAAGGGTCATCGCTGGTGCCACAGTGATGGAATCCCCTGTGTGGATTCCCATGGGGTCCATATTTTCGATAGTACAAATGATCACTACGTTGTCGTTTTTGTCACGTAGCAACTCCAACTCATATTCTTTCCAGCCCATCAAGGCCTTATCGATCATTACCTCGTGAATTGGCGAAACTTCCAATCCATGGCTCAACATATCGTCAAAATCTTCTGGATCATAAACGATACCTGCTCCAGCACCACCAAGGGTAAACGAAGCTCTAATTACCAACGGGAAACCAAATTCCTGGGCAATTTCTTTTCCTTTCAAGAAAGAGGTTGCAGAAGCCTGAGGAGGCATTCCTACCCCAATTTTTAGCATAAGCTCCCTAAACTTCTCACGATCTTCGGTAATGTTGATGGCATCAATGTCCACCCCGATGATCTCTACTCCAAAATCTTCCCAAATTCCTTTTTCATCGGCCTCAATACAAAGGTTCAATGCTGTTTGTCCACCCATGGTCGGTAAAACCGCATCTATATTGGGATGTTTTTGCAGGATCTCAACAATGGATTTGGTGTTCAACGGCTTTAGGTACACATGGTCTGCCATGGCAGGGTCGGTCATGATCGTAGCAGGGTTGCTGTTGATCAATATGGTTTCGATACCGTCTTCGCGAAGCGACCTAAGCGCTTGGGAACCAGAATAATCGAACTCACACGCCTGACCGATAATAATTGGACCAGAACCAATAATCAAAATGGAATTTAAATCTTTTCTTTTGGGCATTCTCTTAGGGTTACTCGTTATTTCTCAATATGTCAAAAAAAAGGTGTTACCTAAAAAAGTAACACCTTTAATTTAATAATAATTTTCATCATTATTTTTTATGTCTTGGCTCAGAGGAAACAGTTAATCTCTTTCTTCCTTTGGCTCTTCTTCTCGCAAGAACTTTTCTACCATTGGCAGTCGCCATGCGCTCCCTAAAACCATGCTTGTTTCTTCTCTTCCTTTTTGACGGCTGATACGTTCTTTTCATTTCGGAACTCTTTAATGGATTTTGTTGATGGGAAAATTCTTTTCCCTAAAAAATTCTGGGCGCAAATATACAAAGACTTTTTATTTTGACAAGCCCTAAATAAAAATATTTAATTTTGTTTTTAGTACTTTTGCAACCGCTTAAACAAAGGTAAAAATCTCATACAACATGTTCAACAAAAATATTAAACTTGTTATCGCCGGACTAATCATTGCATACGCCGTTTACCAATTTATTGAAGGTAACATTGGAAATGGTATCGCTTTGATCTTATTCTCCTTGGTTTTTATTTTCCTATACTTTAGAAACGAGTTTATTCTTTTGGCTTTCCTTAAAATGAGAAAACAGGATTTGGAGGGCACTGAAATGTGGTTGAGCAAGATCAAGAACCCCAAAGCTGCCTTGATCAAAAAGCAACAGGGATACTTTAATTACCTGCACGGGATCATTTACTCCCAAAAAAACCTGACCCAGGCCGAAAAATACTTTAAAAAGGCCCTAAAATTTGGTTTGACCATGGATTACGATGTTGCCATGACCAAATTGAGCTTGGCGGGTATTGCCATGCAAAAGCGCAGAAAGCGTGAGGCGACCCAATTGTTGCAAGAGGCCAAGAAATTGGACAAGAACAATATGCTTACCGACCAAATTAAGATGATGCAGCAGCAGATGAAGAAGATCTAGGGTCTTTTTCTTTACATATCTTCTTTTAATTTCTTTTTTCTGTTGCTTTGGCGATTCGTTAATTCGAATGGGGCATTGATCAATTGACTACTGATTTCCCCAAAATTTCTGCTTTAATTTAATAAAACTTAAAGGGCGATAGATTTAAGTAAATGAAAAGTCTCCATTTTATTGTTTTATTATTTTCCGTTTCAGTCTTTTCACAAAATTGTGATTTGGGAAATTCACTATTAAGTAAAATGAATGAACCAGAACTTTCAGAAATTCAAGAATTCGTTTTATCCTTTAATTCCAATCATAAACAAAACGATTCAATTTATTATAAAGGAGAGAAATATTCCGTAAAAAACTTTGAACTCTTCGAACTAATGTACCAATCGGCTTTTGACGGGGTAACTCTATTCCGAGTTTATGGAGATGGGGGAAAATACCAAATGACCAAAAAAGTTTTATCAGAACCAATATATTCCGAAGAAGACGTCTTTTTTGAAAATGGAATTCAAAAATTAGATTCTTCATATTATATTATAAGTAAGTCTAATGTTGAGAAATATAAAGTTGAACTTAAAGAACTTAAATTTTGGCGTATAATTTGTCAAATAAGTAATGAGCCTTTGTGTTTGGACGGTAAGACTATTAAAATTTCAGGGTTAAATGGAGGTGGACACCCTTATTTTAATTCTTTGACTGAAATTATTTCTACAGGCTGTATGAACCCTTTAGAACTTGTCTCTAAATTGGAAGATTTATTTATGGAAGCATTTGTTGAATTTTAGTTCTTAAGTACTTTCCATCTGTTTTTACTTTTCTTTTTTCTGTTGGATTGACGATTCGTTAATTCAAAAGGGGGGTTCGTCAATTCGCATAGCGTATTGGTCAATTCATTGGGCAATCTTAGCCAATAAAGATGAATTTTTAACGCATTACTTCTTTGCCTTCACAAAGGCACTAAATAATTAATAATTGTTTTTAGAAATTCAAAATGAAAAAAATAATCAGTATTTTTTTAACAACAGCTTTTCTTTTCCAATCTTGTGAAAACAAAACCGACAAAAAATTAGATGAATTCGTTTTGAAAAAAGATAGTATTTCTATAAAAAATACTGAATTAGTATTTCATCCTTCAAAAGAGGATGTAAAATATAGTTTAATAGTTGAAAAAATTGATTCCATACAATATCATTCAGAAAAAGAAAAAGTCAAATTCAGAAAAGATGAAATAAAGAAAATAACAGATTTTCAAACAGCTAAGAAAATGTTAAAAAATATTGTCTTTTTTAATGAGAATGACCAAAATGAAGAAGCCCAAGCTGTACTAAAAATCCGTTTTAGAAATGGAAAAGAAAATGTTTACACAAACGATTTTGATTATTTTTATTTTGTTGCATATTATCCAACAGAAGATATTTTGCTAACCGAAGGAGCGCACACTACCGACATAAGTTTTAATTTAAAAAATGGAAACGAAACTAAAATTACAGGAAATCCTGGTTATATTAAGACTTCACCATCTAAACTTTTTCGTTTAAATGGACATTATAATGGTCAAGAATGTTCTTCATATTTTATTCAGAAAAAATCAGAAAATGAATATGAAAAAATCATTCAATTAGATGAAGAATTTGAAAAGCAAACTAAAGTTTGGTTATGCATAATGGGAGATAGTTTTTGGGGTAGCGACACTATATTATTTTTCACTACAGCTGATGGTTATGGTAAAGACTGGCCAAATTTGGGATTTTATAAAATAGAAATAATTGAAAAATAAAAAGCACAATCGCAGTATCCCTACATTTATGTAGTTTTATTTTTTTTAGACCGCAATACCCATGTACTACCCCCTCAACCTCAACGGTGTTACCATCCATCCTTTATTTGGCGATTATTTAAAAGGAGCGCCTTATATCTTCGATTTTTCATCCAACAACCCAAAAACACTGGAGTACACTCTCTTCGATTTTCAGCAGTTCAACACCATGATTTTTGAGGAACTAGAGGCGACCAACCACCAATGGGGCATTGGCAAATACTTGGAAGAACGAAAAACGCTCTTAAGAGCCTACCCAAATATTATTGAAGAGAAACGGTATTACCATTTGGGTTTGGATATTGTTGTTCCTTTTGACACCCCAATGTTCGCTCCTTTGGATGCCGAAGTTCATGAAACAGGCAAAGAAACCACCGTAGGTAATTATGGCGGTTACATCATCCTAAAACATGATATTAATGGTGTTGTTTTCTATTCGCTATACGGGCACTTGAAAACTCCCCATTTAGTCCATGTTGGAGACCAAATCAAAGCAGGACAAGAGTTTGCACACATTGGCCAAGAAAGTGACAGTGGCGGTTGGTTTTGCCATGTGCATTTGCAAATCCTTACCCAAGAAGCCATGGATGCCGGTTATTCTGATTGGGGATACATTTCTCCAGAACTACTACCTAAAGTGGAAACCTATTTCCCGTCGCCCTACTATCTATTTAATTATTAAAAGTTATTCCCGAAACCACCAACTCTGCAAACCCTGCCAGTTTAAAAAATTTATTCCCAAAGATTTATGCACTATTTTCATGAAAAATTAAGGCATTCATCAATTCAAATGGGTTATTGGTCAATTCATCCATCAGGTTTCCAGGTAGACTGACTATTTTGCCTCATTATTCATCAAAAATGAGAACACACCACATGAAACATCAAATCGGTTTAATTGTATTTGCCACTTTTCTTGTTTTCTCCTGTAAACCACAAGTGAAAAATATAATGCCTTCAGCAAATGGCACATGGAAATCCATAGGTTCTGGTTGGATTTTAAACATTAAAGACAGCACGGAATATGCCTTTTATGACATTACTTCCATCTCTTGCATACCATCCAGAAAGGGTAATTTCAAGGAGATCGAATCTTCGTTACAAATTCATGATGATACACTTTCCTTGCAAAAAGGAATAATCAGTTATAAATTCATCAAACATGAAGAATTGCCTCAATTGTGCGAAACTGAACTCACTGAAACCCGTAAAAATGACCCTGTTTATAATTTTGAAGTGTTTGCGGAGACTGTAAAAGAACATTACGCTTTCTTTGATTTAAACCAAATTGATTGGAATAGCCTATATAACACTCAACGGGCAAAAATAAATGTGAACACTTCGGATGTTGAGCTGTTTCAACTTATAGACCACACTTTTGAACAATTGAACGACAACCATGCCTATCTAGAAGCTACGGATGATCTCTATGAAGCTTTGGACAGCTTACAAACAGATCTGGCGGAGGATAATTTAGTTGAAGAAAACACTGAAGAATTACCGGAATATGGCGATTTTACAGTGGCTGAAATAGTAGCTAAAAATCATCTGGAAGAAGAAATGACAACAGATTCTTGGCTAATGCAGTGGGGCAAATTGAACGACAAAATAGGATATGTGCAGATCAAAGCAATGTGGTTGTACGCAGATCTAAACATTCCCGAAGACTTGATTCAAGAAATAGGGTATGTAGATGCCTATGTCGAGACTTTCCATCAATTATATGAAGGAGAATATATGCACAAAGAGGTTTTAGGAGTTAGGAAAACCATGAAAAAGATATTACAAGACCTTTCCAATATGGAATCCATTGTACTGGATGTAAGATTTAATGGTGGAGGTCAAGATGCCGTGAGTTATGAAATATTAAGCTGGTTCCTGCCCCGTCAAAAGCTTCAAGTGGCAACAGAAAAACTTAGATACGGAACATCCTACTCACCCACCCAGTCAATTATTATTGAAGCAAAGGACAATGCATTTACCAAAAATGTGTACGTACTTACATCACAACAATCGGCAAGTGCAGCCGAATCGTTTGCTATTGCTACCATGGCCATGAGCAATGTAAAAAGAATTGGCATGCCAACAGATGGGGCAATTTCTACCGCTTTGGAAAAAAAATTGCCCAATGGTTGGGCCATTGCATTGTCCAACGAATTGTTCATGGACAACAATGGAAAAACTTATGAGAATTTAGGTGTCCCCGTAGACTTCGAATTAGGATATGCAGAAGATAGACAAACCTTTTTTAGATCCGTGGTGAATGATTTAGAAGCAGACAAACAAACTATTCTAAAAGCTGTGAATGCAATCCAATAGTGCTAATTCATAGTTTAGAATATACAATTATGATAGCGCTATTGCTACATCTTTTCATGATTCACTCATAGCCTACCCGCTCGACAAACCCCTTTCTGAGGGTTTTAAGTAGATTTTTATTGAATTTTACTACACAAGACCCTCCGTCAATTCAAATGGGGTATTCGTCAATTCTCCTATTCATTGTAACTTAAAATATTCGACCTTTTTGGAAAATAACCACAAAAAGCAATCAATATGAAAACTTTGAAAAACACCTTAGCCGCTATAATGATTTTGGCAATGCCCTTCTTTTTCACAGCTTGTCAACAAGAAGAAGATGTTTACCCATATGAGCAAGCAACAACTACTGGCGACCACGAAAGAACCGATGGCCCTACAGATAACTAATTAAATAAAGCAGCGAGAACTATTTCCCTACACCCCCAACTCGGTATACCCCTTTGTTCGGGATTTCGATGGTGTACTTTTTACGTGAGGCATTGTTCAAATGTGCTTCGCGCAACCATGGGTTGTGTCTTTTTAGAATTTTATAGTTGATTTCGTAAAGCTCGGCGAAATCTGCCCAATTGGTAACGGCAGAATCCACTTCCACAGTAAAGGTGGGTACTTTTTCATACATATCGTCTTCCTCCAATTGAAAACCATATTTCTCTGGATGGGAAAGAATTTCCTTTATGGCCAGGATTCGGAATACATAACGACCTGTCTCCTGCCCCAACAACAAATCGTAATAATCGTCCACTTGTTGGATTCCCATATATTTTTGCACTCCCGCAGGTCCTGCGTTATAAGCCGCAGCGGTCAAAGTCCAGGTTCCAAAACGCTCTTTCCATTTTTTTAGGTAATCACAAGCCACTTGGGTTGCTTTTTCTACATGGTAGCGTTCGTCCACATTCTCGTTCACTTCCAATCCATATTCTCGACCGGTAGCTTTCATAATTTGCCAAAAACCGGTTGCCCCAGCAGGAGAAACCACATTTTCCAATCCACTTTCGGCCACGGCCAAATATTTAAAATCGTCCGGAATACCATTCTTTTTAAGAATGGGCTCAATGATCGGGAAATATTTATTGGCACGCTTCATCAACAATAAAGCGTTGGATTGCCAATACGTGTTCACCAAAAACTCTCGATCCACACGTTCCATGATCTCTGGGTCATCTTGGGGTACATCTTCCCCTGCAAAATTTAAATCCTTTGGAATTTCAATGGCACTGATTTGATAAGTGTCCGCCACATTTTTATCATTGGCAACAGGCACCTTTTTTACCTCTGGTTGCTCCTCTTGCACATTCGACTGCACGGCAAAAATAAGCGTGCTCACCACGGCCAATAATCCGATAAAGGCCAATACGTTCTTCATTAGTTTCATGTCCTCCCTTTTTAAATGCTTTGTAAAGATACTATTATAAAGACGAAATTATTCGGAAATAATTGTAGGCAGGTTTTCATTGAACCATTTGGCCCTGTGTATGATCATGGTGTGGGTGCCATTCTTAACCGTAATGCAATCCTTGATATTTACGATTGGAAAAACGGTGTCTTTTTCCCCTTGAATATGTACTGTATTGGGAAGAGGAACTTCTTGGTTCCAATTCACTATTTGGTCGATGGACCAATCAATATACCCTTTATCCCTAACGGAAAGATATTTTTCATACAAATGCAACCGTTTGGTCACAGACTCACCAAAGGCATATTTAGCCAAAAGTTCCACATTGTTGACCAAGCCCGTAGGCAGCAATTTATGTATTTTGGTATACTTGGCAAAAATCATTCTTTTGGGCAATTCGTACTTGCTTTTGACCGCCGACACTACCACCATTTTTTTGGGTTGGATAAAATGGGCCATTTCCTGTACCAAAATACCTCCGAAAGACACTCCGATCATAACGGGATTTGGATGATGGACATACCCACACATCTTTTCCGCATATTCTTGGATAGACATCCCCTTTTCAGGTAAAAACCAATCCAATTTATGGATTTCAAAGCTGCTTTCAGGCAAATGGATACCATCAAAAATAGATGAGTTGGCAGCCATTCCCGGCATTAGGTATACATGGGTTTTATTATCGGGCATAGGGCACCAAATATCGATAAGGGTTAGGAATTTAGCAATATTTTACCTAATTTTGTATCCCTTTTGCAGCCAACCCCACCAAATGAACATTTTTTTTGAATGGGGTTTTCTTTGAAATTACCATTCAGGGTGTTTTAGGAGTAAAACAAATAAGTACTATATGACACAAATGGAAATCAATGACAATAGTTTCTTGCGCCAATTTGAAACTAAAGTCGATGGGCATTTAGCCAAAATTGAGTACTCTTCTCAGGAACGTAAAGTATTTTTGACCAAGTTGGTTATCCCAGAAGAAATTACAGAAGAAGGCTTTAAAGAAAACTTTATCAAAGCCGTTCTCAACGAAATCCAAGAGAAAAACCTTAGAGTAGTACCAACCAGTCCTCAAATAGCTGGGTTTCTACGAAAAAACAGACAATACAAAGAAATGCTTCCGGTAGGAATACGCATCTGATGTATTGCACAACCTAAGAACCAAACCTCCTAAAACAGGGGGTTTTTTTATGCCATTATGTTATTGGAAACAAATTCGAAACGCACCAAACCATCCTCATCAATATCGGTCAATTCCACTTGGTGCAACGTATTTACCAAAACAGGGTCCCATGGAGCCTTTACTTTTACGTAGTTTTCTGTAAAGCCATGAATGTAACCCAATTTGTTCTCGCCTTCAAATAAAACTGTTCGGGTAGTTCCCAATTGACTTTCATAAAATGCCCTACGTTTTTTAGCTGAGAGGCCTCGAAGCATCTTACTGCGTTTGTTTCGTACCTTTTTCGGAACAACTTCATCCATTTCAGCAGCCATGGTGTTATCCCTTTCGGAATAAGTGAACACATGCAGATACGAAATATCCAACTCGTTCAAAAAGTGATAGGTTTCCAAGAAATGCTCATCGGTTTCCCCTGGGAAGCCTACAATTACATCCACACCAATACAGGCATGGGGCATTGTTTGTTTGATTCGTTTTACCCTATCCACATATAAATTGGAAAGGTAACGACGACGCATTTTCTTTAGAATATCATCGCTCCCACTCTGCAAAGGCACATGAAAGTGCGGCACAAACGAGTTGCTCTGCGCCACAAAATCGATGGTTTCGTTTTTAAGCAGATTGGGCTCAATGGATGAAATTCTTAGACGATGAATCCCCTCTACCTCATCCAATGCCTTTACCAAATCGAAAAAAGTATGCTCGTGCTTCTTGTTTCCAAACTCGCCTTTTCCATAATCTCCAATATTGACACCCGTAAGTACAATTTCTTTAATGTCTTTGGAAGCAATCTCTCTGGCATTGTTCAGCACATTCTCCAAAGCATCGCTTCGGGAAATTCCCCGGGCCAATGGAATGGTACAATAGGTGCATTTATAGTCACAACCGTCCTGTACCTTTAAAAAGGCACGGGTACGGTCGCCAATGGCGTAACTGCCAACATAAAAATCGGCATCCTCGATCTCGCAGGAATGTACTTCGCCTTTATCATTTTTGGTAAGGTCGTTCAGGTAATCCGTAATCTTGAACTTTTCGGTGGCTCCCAGCACTAAATCCACTCCATCTACAGCGGCCAATTCCTCTGGTTTCAACTGTGCATAACAACCTACAGCCGCTACAAAAGCATCGGGATTTGCTTTTTGGGCTTGTTTTACGATCGTTTTAAAACGCTTATCTGCATTTTCGGTAACCGAACACGTGTTGATCACATATACATCGGCTTCCTCGGAAAAGTCCACACGCTCAAAGTCCTCCTTTTCAAAACTTCTTGCAATGGTGGAAGTTTCAGAGAAATTGAGTTTACAACCCAGCGTGTAAAATGCGACTTTCTTGCTCATTTGCCTATTATGCGTTTTTGGGCCGCAAAGATAGTGATTTGTTGGGAGTTATCGCATAGGGGTTGGGGTTAAGGGTTAAGGGTTGATGGTTGGATTGGTGGATTGCTGGATTGCTGGATTGCTGGATTGCTGGATTGCTGGATTGCTGGATTGCTGGATAAAATTAAATATTGATCATTGATCATTGATTATTGATAATTGCTAGCTGCTTATTGTCAATTGTTCATTGAAATATTTCTAACTTGATGGCCGCATATCAATAACTTAATCAAACCAAAATGAAAAAGTGTGTTACGCTTGCCTTGATGGCACTTGTTTGCCTCCATATTTCAATTGCCCAAGAATACCAACCAACTCCTGAAAATCTAAAGAACAGGGAATGGTTTCAAGATGCCAAGTTCGGAATGTTCATCCACTGGGGAGTCTATTCTGTTTTGGGAGTACACGAATGGGTCATGGAAACGCAAGGCATTGATGTAGCCACTTATGAAAAAA
The DNA here is from genome assembly GCF_030268205.1 of Allomuricauda sp. NBRC 101325. Classification (GTDB taxonomy): domain Bacteria; phylum Bacteroidota; class Bacteroidia; order Flavobacteriales; family Flavobacteriaceae; genus Flagellimonas. The sequence goes on along the minus strand of NZ_BSQF01000002.1, from coordinate 684,996 downwards.
TCCCTGCCTTTTTTAATCCAACTGAATTTAATGCTGAAGAAGTGGTCCTTATGGCCAAATCCGCAGGAATGAAATACATTACCATTACCACCAAACACCATGATGGTTTTGCCATGTTCGATAGCAAGTTGAGCGATTGGGACATCATGGATAGAACGGTCTATAAAAAAGATGTGATCCAACAAATGGCCGAAGCCTGTAAAAAACATGGCATTAAGTTGTTTCTTTATTATTCGCAGCTCGATTGGCACCATAACGATTACTATCCCCGAGGCGATACAGGAAACAAATCGGGAAGACCAGACCAGGGCAATTGGGAAAATTATCTGGAGTACATGAACGGGCAACTTTCCGAACTTTTGACCAACTACGGAGAAATAGGTGGAATTTGGTTCGATGGCTGGTGGGATAAAAAAGATGCGGACTGGCAACTCAGAAAAACCTATGACCTAATTCACAAATTGCAACCCCAAGCCATGATTGGAAGCAACCATCATCAAGCACCTAACCCTGGAGAGGACTTTCAAATGTTTGAAAAGGATTTGCCCGGCGAGAACAAAGGAGGTTTCAGTGGCGATTCCAAAATTGGGAAATTGCCTTTAGAAACCGCAGAGACCATGGCGCACCAATGGGGTTTTTCACTACAGGATAAAAATTACAAATCCTCCAAGGCACTGATTCAATATTTGGTAAAAGCTGCAGGGTACAATTCCAATTTCTTGCTTAATGTAGGCCCTATGCCCAATGGTAAAATCCAACCGGAATTTATCAAAACGCTTAAAGTTTTAGGAGATTGGACCTCCACTTATGGCGAATCCATCTATGGAACACGTGGAGGCCCAATTGCCCCACAAAGCTGGGGAGTTTCAACCCAAAAAGAGGATAAAATCTACATCCATATCATGGATTGGAAATCCGATAATTTCTTCTTTCCGACCATAGAAGGGAAAATTACAAGTGTGGTCGACTTTCAAACCAAGAAAAAACTGCAGCACAGCACAAATTCCTATGGCACCTTGGTAGAATTGCCCAAAAATCGAGATTACGACCAAGCGGATTTTGTGATTGAGGTACAACCTAATCACAAAAAATAAACCCAATATTAATACAATCAGACCAAGACTAAACTTAATTTAATTCTTATATTGGATTTTTAAATGCCATTTGCAATAAAAGCATAACCCCCAAAACATTTTAGTAACCCATGCTGGATAAATTAAAGCATAAGTCCATTGAAATTTGTACTATAAATTTTCAGTTTTAAAAACTAATTATAATGAAAAGGGGAATCAAAATAACCTTAAGCATCCTTGGTTTTATCGTTTTAGTGGTAATAACCCAATTTTTGGTGGTCAAAAAATTGGATGGGAAAATTTTAGAGTCGAAACAATTTGCGGAAATTTCAGCGAGTTATGGCAGTCCACTAAAAATTCCATCGAAGTTCATGGACAGCACCAGGTTCTTCATTAAACTTCCATTGATAACGAACGATACAATTTTAGCGTATTGCGATACTGGTGGGGGATTTTCAATGATTCTGCCAAGAATCACAGAAGGAAAAAACATAACCCCACATGTAAAAACTGGACTCATCAAAGGCATAATGCCCTTTGATTATATTCTGTTCAATGACATTGTCTCAGATCCTAATTTGCCCCGTCCTTATCCCATGCGGAACTTTATTGTTCGTACTCCATTTAGCCCGGTAAAAGAATCATTTTTAATGATTCCTCCAATGGATGGAGAGCTTAAAATGGTATCGGAAAAAATGCCCGATATGGATGCGTTTCTTGGACAAGGGTTTTTCATGGGGAAATCTTGGACCTTTGATTACCTAAAACAAGAAATCTGGACCAATACCCCTTTAAATAGAAATGATGAATCACATCCTGATGTTCAAAGGATCGGATTGAAAAAGAACAATCAAGATGCTGTGATATTTGGGCATCCCAGCATGGAAATTATCGTTGACGGGGAACCTATTGATGTTTTATTTGACACAGGCGCAAGTTTTGTACTTTCAGACAACGGAAAAAAATTGTTGAACACTGATTTAGAAACAATGGGTGGCTCGTTTATTGCATCCTCTATATTTGATGAATGGAAAAGGAAACATCCAGACTGGAAAATCTATACTGAATCCGACCAGAATAGGGATATTATTGAAGTGCCCCTGGTAAAGGTCGGCTCACACGAAATAGGCCCTGTACTCTTTGCCAAACGAAAAGATGAAATATGGTCTGAAAGTATGGTACAGTCAATGGACAAAATAGTAAAAGGCGCCATTGGCGGCTCCTTGTTAAGATACTTTAAAGTAACCATAGATTACAACTCCCAATTGATAAAATTTGAATCCACAGGTACAATTGAAAATACACATCCCGATATAGTTCAAATTGAATAATCAATAGCCTAATTTAGATTAACTTCGCAATGATCATCAAATCTACAATTGCAAGTATTCTCAATTGGAACAACTGTTCGACATATTCAAATTTACCACCGAAGATGCCATTGCCTTGGAGGACAAGCACATTGAGGCCCATGTGCACGATTTTGAGGAAATGATCATTGGCTCAAAAGGTAAAATTTCCCACTTTATAGATTTTGAGGATGAAACGGTCTATGCTCCCTTCATCAGTTTTGTGACACGGGGCAAACCGCATTTGTTGCGCCCACAGACCCATAATGGGGAATGCGACCTTTGGGTCATTCGATTTCGAAGTGAATTTATGTCGGAGGTTATTTTTAAAATGTATGGCTACTTTCACAATCGGGCCAACATTACCCTTCCCACCAACGAATGCTTTGGCCGACTGACCACCTTGTGCGAAATGATGTATGATGAAATACAACGCCCCTCCCCTGGTCTTGTTGTCATCAAACAATTGTATATGACCTTGTTGACCATCATCAACCATGAAAACCCAACCAATATAGAAGCCGATGCGGCCAACTCTGCTTCGGAGACCTACACCCACTTTCTCCATATTTTGGAAGAAAACTATAGACGCAATGTTAAAATTTCCTTCTATTCCGATAAGCTCTTCATGAGTGAGCGAAACCTTAATTTAGTCTGTCAAGAAGTAATGCAACAAAGTGCCGGGGAAATCATCGAGACCCGAAAACTTACCGAAGCCAAAAACCTCCTCATCAACAGTAACAAAAATGTAGCTGAAATAGGCTTCGAGATCGGTTATAACGAAAAAGCCTACTTCTCAAAAGTCTTCAAACGCAAAACAGGACAGACCCCAACAGCCTTCAGAAGGGAAATGAAAGACCTGATTACCGAATAGTACAACTTTTCTTCCTATTCGTATTACCCATCACTTTAAGTATTTAACGACATTTGTATATACAAATATGACACTTGATGGATGTCTGTTTGATACTCAAATTATACAATTAAAAAAATTAGATATGGCTACTATTTGGAAGTTAGACCCAACACACAGTGAGATTACCTTTAAGGTAAAACACTTGATGATCAGTAACGTAAAAGGTGAGTTCACCACTTTTGATGCAATAATTGATGGCGAAAAGTTCGAGGACTCCACAATCACAGCGACCATAGATGCCGGTTCTGTATTCACAAACAATACAGATAGGGATGGTCACTTAAAAAGTGCCGACTTTTTCGAGGTAGAAAAATACCCCGAACTCACCTTTAAAAGCACTACCATCACAAAAGAAGATGACGATTACGTAATGACCGGTGAATTGACCATTAAGGGCACCACAAAAACCATTGAATTGGATGTGGAGTTTGGAGGTTACATGACCGACCCATACGGAAACGCCAAAGCTGGTTTTTCCATCGAAGGGAAAATCAACAGAAAAGATTTTGGCCTTAACTGGAACGCTGCACTTGAAACAGGTGGGGTTTTGGTTAGCGACGATGTAAAAATCGCCGCAGAAGTTCAATTTGTTAAAACTGAAGCTTAACTAACTCAGTAGTTCGGGCCCTGCGGGGCCTGGGCTTTAGTTTAAGTTCCCCCTTTTACATGAACAGAAAGGCATTCATTAAAAGATTGGGATTGATTCCCTTAGCAACCGTTATGACAGATTTAGGCACATTACGTTCGTTAAAGCAAAGCTTGCCCAACACACCCAAAATGCCGGTGTTGTTTTTGGGGCATGGGAGCCCTATGAATGCCATTGAAGAAAATGAGTTTGTTTCCAGCTTTAGAAAACTGGGGCATGAGGTGGTTAAACCACAGGCTATTTTGTGTATCTCTGCCCACTGGGAAACCCGTGGCACCAAGGTTACCGCAATGAACAATCCACCTACCATTCACGATTTTGGTGGATTCCCGCAAGCCTTGTTCGATGTACAATATCCTGCACCCGGAAGTCCAGAATTGGCAAAAGAAGCACAAAACGTCATTACAAAGACCGAAGTGGAGCTTGATCACCATTGGGGATTGGACCATGGCGCTTGGAGTGTTATCAAACATATGTACCCCAATGCCGATGTGCCTGTGATACAATTGAGTTTGGATTACACCAAAACCCCTCAATATCACTACGAATTGGCCCGTGAACTGGAAAGTTTGCGCCACAAAGGTGTGTTGATCGTGGGAAGCGGAAACGTGGTGCACAACTTGCGCAGGGTAGCTTGGGATAAATTGAACGATGTGTATGCTTGGGATTGGGCCGAGGAAGCCAATGAAAAAATGGAATCCTTCATTATGGATGGAAACCATACGGCACTGATCGATTATGGCAAGCAAGGAAGCAGTTTTTCCATGTCGATTCCAACACCGGAACATTACTTGCCATTGATTTACACATTGGCACTCAAAGGGAAATCGGAAGATGTAACCTTGTTCAACAATAAAGTGGTAGGCGGTTCCATAGGAATGATGTCCTTAAAAATCGCATAAAAATGACCAAAAGAAACAATTCCTATAAAATCCAATTGGAAGAATTGACCTTAAAAGATGGTTCTTCCCCTGAAGGTACACTGGAATTCGAGTTCCAGAACCATGACAACATTTTGGATTTGGTCGACCTGATAAAAGACAAAGCACTATTTCAGGATAAAAATGAAAATATTGAGTTTTTGATTGGATTAAAACTCTTTTCGGAAGTGATGTTGAGAAACAAGAACAATCCAATGTTTGAAGATATGCTGCCAGAGTTCGGAAAGTTCATGAAAAAATTCAAAAGCCAGGTAAAAATGGCTGAAACAGCATAAAATTAGAATTACATGAAAAATAAAGTGATCATCATAACAGGAGCCGCCATGGGATTGGGCCTTGCAACCGCCGAATATTTGGCTGCAAAAGGTGCCAAACTAGTCTTGGTGGATTATAATGGTGATGCCTTGGCAGAAGCTGTCAAGCAATTGAAAGAAATCAATGCAGATGTAGACTTGTTGACTGTGGAAGCTGATGTTTCCAACGAAGAAGCAGTGAAAAACTATGTAGACCAAACCATGAAAACCTTTGGACGCATAGATGGTTTCTACAACAATGCAGGTATTGAAGGAAGACAGGCCCCAATGACCGAATATGATTTGGGCGTGTTCAAAAAAGTAATCGACATCAACCTAATGGGTGTGTACTACGGATTGCGTTACGTAATCCCTGTAATGCAAACTCAAAATTATGGTAGAATCGTGAACGTGGCCTCTGTGGGAGGTATTCGTGGGGTGGCCAACCAAACTGCCTACGTAGCTTCAAAACATGCTGTATCGGGTATGACCAAAAATGCTGCCTTGGAGTATGGTAGAGATGGCATTTTAACCAATGCGATTGCCCCTGGAGCCATTTTGACCCCAATGGTGGCCGAGGCCTTCAAGCAAGTGAATCCAGACGACCCCAAAGCGGCCGAAACAGAATACGCACAGCGCAACCCCACCAAAAGATTGGGATTGCCCAAAGAAGTTGCCACTGTAGTTTCCTTCCTATTAAGTGAAGAAAACGGATATGTAAGTGGTCAAACCATTGCCATTGATGGCGGTGAATCAAATATCTACGGAAATTCATAAAAGTTGTTCGCTTTTTTGATTGATGATGGACCCCGGCTATCGTGTACCAGTGATGCCGGGGTTTTTGATTCCCAAAAATCAAATATTCAATTACCAAACCAATAATTCATTACCTTTTACCTTTAATTTAAACCAACCGTATGAAACTTAGAATGACCTTGTTAAGCCTGATACTTTTAGTCAGCTTTGCATGTAAAAATGAATCAACTACCTCCTCCTTGGCCAACTATCAAGGCGAAGAAAGTTACTCCGTAATTGCAGGGGAAAACAAAGTAGGCTACCTGAAAACCATCATCTCCGGAGATACTATCAATGTAGATTTCGACTACAAGAACAACGGACGTGGGCCAACAATGAAAGAAACCATTGTATTGGATGCTGCTGGCTATCCCATCGACTGGAGCATTACAGGAAATACCACTTTTGGCAATGCAGTGGATGAGAAATTTAACCTTACAGGTTCCGATGCCTCTTGGACCGATGCCACAGGTTCTGGCACCGCATCCGTAGCGAATCCATTGCTATACGTAAACCAGTTTGGAAGCCCCTACTCCGCTGTTTTGGCAGCCCGTTTGCTTATGGGCGCTCCTGAAAGCACGCTACCAGTTTTGCCGGCAGGTAATGTAACACTTACCCAAATGGAGACCTTGACCGTTCCCAACGCTTCCGGTGAAGGGGAATTGGCATTGACCACTTACGCTCTTTCCGGTGCGGACCTGAACCCTTCCTATTTTATATTGGATAGCGACAACCGTTTCTTCGCTTCCATTTCCCCAAGAATGGTGGTGATTCGCGAAGGCTACGAAGCATCGGAAAAACAAATGCGCCAATTGGCAGAAAACTACTCGGCTGAACGTTACCAATCCCTTCAAAAAGAATACGCTCACAACTATGGTAAAAAAGTGCGAATCCACAATGTGCATGTGTTCGACTCCAAGAACTTGAAACTTACCGATGCCGTTTCTGTAGTGGTGGATGGTGATAAAATTGCCTCCATTGATCCTGTAGATGCCACAGGTGAAAACGAAGTAGTAATCGAGGGCAATGGCGGCACCTTAGTGCCAGGATTGTATGAAATGCATGCCCACACAGGTGACAATGCTGCCCTTTTGAATGTGTTGGCAGGAGTCACTTCTTTCCGAGACATGGGAAACAACAATGAAGTGTTGGCCAACCTAATTGAAAAAATAAATACCGGTGTACTTGCAGGCCCACGTGTGACCCGTTTGGGTTTTATCGAAGGTAAAAGTAAGTTCAACGCCAACAACGGTATCTTGGTAGGCAGCAAAGAAGAAGCCTTGGCCGCTGTGGACACCTATGACAGCCTCGGTGTTTACGGGATAAAACTCTACAACAGCATGAACGGGGATTGGGCTGCGGACATTGTGAAAAAAGCCCATGCACAAGGCTTGTTTGTAACAGGTCACGTACCTGCGTTCTCCAATGCCAATGCCATGCTGAACGCTGGCTTTGATGAAATGACGCACATTAACCAAACTATGTTGGGCTGGGTTTTGGAACCTGAGGAGGATACGCGTACACTTTTGCGTTTGACCGCCATGAAGCGTTTCCCTCAAATAGATTTGAACAGCGCCAAAGTACAAGAGACCATGGATCTGTTCGTGAGCAACAAAACTGGTATTGACCCTACCTTGTCCATCCACGAGAAATTGATGCTCTCCCGAAACGGCGAAGTGGCTCCAGGATCCGTGGATTATGTGGATCACATGCCCCCCAATGCTCAGCGTGGACTTAAAGTGGCCATGAGTCAGATTGCTGATGAGGAAGAAGACAAAGCCTATCGTGATGCCTATAAAAAAATTGTGGAGACCTTGAACATGATGAAGGACAAAGGCATCCTTATTGTTCCCGGAACCGATTTAGGTGGTGCTTTTAACCTACACCGTGAATTGGAATTATACACCGAACAATTGGGCTATTCCCCTGCCGAAGTATTAAAATTGGCCACATATGACATGGCGCAATACTTGGGTCAAGAAGATTTAGGTAGCATTGAACCAGGCAAATTGGCCGATTTCTTCTTGGTGCCAGGCAACCCTATTGAAGACATTAAAGCCATCAAGACCATTGGAATGGTATCCAGTGGCGGAACTTTTTATTATCCCTCGGAAGTATATCCCGAGTTTGGCATAACCCCCTTTACCGGAAAACCTGAAGTAAAGGAATAAGTACACTTTCAGCATTTTTAAAGCCAGTAGCCTTGTGTTACTGGCTTTTTTTATGGCATAGGACAAAAACAACTATGGCTGTGAATTTTAAGGGCTTATTGATGGTTTTTATAGGACTTTTTCAATTTACTTGTTACATTTAGATGGCATATAAGCATCAAACTAACCAAGAAAATGAAAAGAATCATACTGGCACTTTGCCTAGCAATCAACCTTTCGTTATCCGCACAGAACAAACTGACCCTCAATTTTGACGATGCCAATATCAAAATAGAAAAAGAGATCTACGGGCATTTTTCGGAACATTTGGGCACCTGTATTTATGAAGGAATTTATGTGGGCGAAGAATCAGATATTCCAAACATAAACGGCTATAGAACCGACGTGGTGGAAGCCTTAAAGGAACTTAAAGTGCCTGTTTTGCGTTGGCCTGGTGGATGTTTTGCCGATACCTACCATTGGAAAGATGGCATTGGCCCTAAAGAAGACCGTCCCTCCATAGTAAACGTGTTTTGGGGAGGGGTTACGGAAGACAATAGCTTTGGTACCCACGAATTTTTAAACTTCTGCGAACTTATCGGCACCGAACCCTATTTGAGCATCAATGTAGGTTCGGGAACCGTGCAAGAAGCCCGCGATTGGGTGGAATATGTAACCTCGAGCAACGAAAGCCCGATGACAGCCCTACGCAAAAAAAATGGTCGCGAAGAACCTTGGGACGTAAAGTTCTGGGGCATCGGCAATGAAAACTGGGGTTGCGGCGGCGATATGGCCCCTGATTATTACGCGAACGTTTTTAGGAACTTCTCTTCCTACATTCGAGGGGACGATTTTCAAAAAGTGATCTGCGGCCCATCCGAAGGAGATACCAACTGGACGGAAAAAATATTGGAAACCTTGGACAACAAAACCTATTTGGCCCAAGGTATGTCGCTCCACTATTACACCCTTCCCACCAAAGATTGGAGCAGCAAAGGTTCCTCTACCGATTTTGGGGAAGAAATGTGGTTCAAGACCATCAAAAACACTATGGTCATCGAGGATTACATCCAAAAACATTTGGCGATCATGGACAAGTACGACCCCGAGAAAAAGATGAAATTAATGGTGGACGAATGGGGCACCTGGTATGATAAACTCCCTGACACCAAAGAAGGTTTTTTACAGCAGCAGAACACGCTACGTGATGCCTTGGTAGCAGGAATCAACCTGAATATTTTCAACAACCATGCGGACCGAATCAGTATGGCAAACGTGGCCCAGATTGTGAACGTATTACAATCCGTGATTCGCACCAACGGGGCACAGATGGTTAAAACCCCGACCTACTACGCCTTTCAATTGTACAACGTGCACCAAGATGCCACTTTGATTCCCACTTCATTGGAAACCGAAAAGTATGAGTTCGAGGGCGAATCCATTCCAGGGTTAACAGCTTCGGCATCCGAAAAAGATGGGGTGGTCAACATTACCATTACCAATGCGAACCCAGAAAAGGCCATGCCTGTTAATTTTGATCTGGGCAAATCCTTTAAAAATATCAGTGGTAAGATTGTGAGTGCAAAGAACATTACCGATTACAATGATTTTGGTAAAAATGAGCAAGTAATGATCCAAGATTTTGAGGTGGCCAAAGCCAAAGGCAATAACCTCAACGTGGAAATTCCAGCCCATTCCATTGTTTTAATGCAATTGCAATAATCAATCTACCCACAAAAACTCTATTAAAAAATGACCTCAGCACAATATTTGGGCTTTGATGCCAATGCCAAACTTTTGATGGTCCATGCCGATGATGCTGGGCTTTCCCATTCCGAGAACCAAGCTACCATCCAGGCCTTGGAAAAAGGCATTGTGAATTCCTTCAGCATTATGGTGCCCTGCTCTTGGTTTCACGAAATGGCCGTTTTTGCCAAAAACAACCCGAAATTCGACTGTGGCATCCACCTATCCCTGACCTGCGAATGGGAAACCTACCGATTTGGCCCTGTGCTACCCGTTTCTGAAGTACCCAGTTTGGTGGACGAAAACGGACATTTCTTTAAGAAAAGGGAGCAATTGCGCGCAAATGCCAAGCCCGTAGAGGTACAAAAAGAACTCCAAGCGCAAATTGAAAAAGCGCTGCAATATGGGCTAAGACCAAGTCATTTGGATTCGCACATGTACAGCGTAGGGTCGCACCCTGAGTTTTTTAAAGTCTATAAAAGTTTGGGAGAGCAGTACCACCTTCCTGTTCTGGTGAACCAACAATTGTTGCAGATGGTGGGATTGGACACAAAATCAAACTTGGAAACCAACGATTTTCAAATTGACCAGACTTTCGTGGCAGGATGGAACTCTTTTGAAAATGAAGGTTTGGCCGCCTACTACCAATCCGTTTTGGAAAATTTAACCCCAGGCATCAACCTTATCTTAATTCATCCCGCTTTTGACGAACACGAAATGCAAGGCGTCACCATAAACCATCCCAATTTTGGTGCGGAATGGCGACAGCAGGATTTTGACTTTTTCACCAATGAAAAAACAAGGGAAACCCTCAAAAAGCACCACATCCAATTGATCACATGGGGCGATATCAAAAATAAACTCAACAAATAGCCCCTCTCTATTTTTCGATTTTCTAATTGCATAAAAATCATATGTTTAGAAAAACTAACCTCCTGTGATTCGATTTTTTCGCAATATTCGGCAACGACTGCTGGCCGAAAACAAATTCACTAGATATCTTGTCTACGCCTTGGGCGAAATTATATTGGTGGTCATTGGCATTCTAATCGCACTACAGATCAACAACTGGAACGAAAACCGCAAACTCGCCAAGCAAGAGAAAGAGACCATAGCCAGCCTCAAACTCGAATTTGAAAAAAATCTAGAACAACTCGAAGGTAATATTCAAGGGATTCAAGCCTTTATGAGTGCTGGCAACACTTTATTGGAGCATACGGGGCCCGATTACGAATTTGGTACGTTACAGGAAATGGATAGCTTGCTCGACATGACGCCTCGAATGTCCGTTTGGGATCCTAGCCTGTACACCATGGAAAATATTAAAAGCTCGGGCAAATTGTCCAATCTTTCCAACGAAGAGCTAAAACTACTTTTGATTGAATGGGACAGCTTTTACGGCAATTTATTGGATTGGTCCGATTTTTATACAGAACGCGGCATCAGTTATTTCGACTTTTTGGCGGCCAATGCCGTTAATCGAAACATGCCATTGATAGCTTTCAGTACCAAAGGCACAACAGGTTTTAATCGCTCGAATGAAGCATTGTTGCGTAACCCTCTTTTTGAAAATATTTTGGCAGAACGGGTTAGCCACAATGGGTTTATGCTGGGTTTTTACCAAGAAGCCCAAAGACTTATCTCAGAAATCATTGTGCAATGTGAGACCTATGAGGACGCCCCTTAAAGACAAAACACCTAGTTTTCCTGTGAGTTACTGTTGATAAAAAAGAGATAAACCAATAGTCCTACAACTTGAGATTTTAAAAAAAATCAAAGAACTTCGTTATCGGTCGATATAAATCATTAAAAACGATTCATATCCTTTAACGTTGTTCACAAGCTACCAAATGAAACGCAAATTGACTTTAATACTCTTTACTTTGACTTTTACAAGTTGCTTTTTCAGTAATTATGAAAGTGAATTGATTAAATCGCCAACTGGAAATTTTGAAATTAAAGCGACTGTAAATCGGACTGACAAAAATGCGGAGAATTACGCTGACGTTATTATCCACTTATTCAATACGGAAAATAAAAAACTGACTGAATTCAATACTGGAGCTGGAGATGCGAATAAATGGACAATTGGTTGGACTGAAATCGGAGATACAATCGTACTTCAAAGTAGCGATATCGGAAACAAAGCGTGGATTTTGAATGAAGATAAACCGAATCAAATAAAAATGACTGACGAATTAAATGAACGTGCTGAATTATTATACTCGGAAAAATATAAATAAAAGCCAGTGTACAACACTGGCTATAGTTCATTGCTTCTGACTTTCCTCTCGGAAAGTCCTCGCAAATTTGCTATCTTCGGTTTACGGCGGAAAATCCTCGCGGATTTTCACGCAACGAAACCATAGCCAAACCGATAACGAATCTCATTATTCGTCATTTCCAATTCATCAATGTAACTTTAGTTACACCCTATTTGTAACTTTCTTGTTTTCTTTGGAATATGCCCAACGTATATTCAACCTCAATTCGCTTTCGATTACTGTTCACCATTGTTTTAATTGGTAGCCTTTCAGCTTGCAAGGAGACCAAAACCGAAGCCAACGATACCGAACAGACCATCACCATTTTACAGACCGCCGACATTCATGGGCAATTGTTTCCCCATGACGAGCTGTTTTGGGAAAACGAACAAATTACGTTTCGAAAATTGGGAGGTCTCGCCCACATGAAGACCCTTTTTGAGGAAGAACGCAGCAAAAATCCTGACGGGACCATTATTCTCGACGGTGGCGACCTAATCCAAGGTAGCGCTTATGCCGCCCTTTCTGAAGGAAAGGCCTTCTCCCCCATTATCAAGGCCATGGACTACGATTTTCTGATTCCTGGCAACTGGGAGGTAGTGTATGGCAAACAGACCATGATGGACGTCCTCACCCAATACGATACGCCCGTGATTTCGGCCAATATGTACCATGAAGCCACTGGGGAATCTTTGTTTCCGCAATATTTTATAAAAGAACTCAAAGGGGTTAAATTGGGGTTCATTTCTTATAACGACCCAGAAATACCAGTGCGTCAAAACCCATCGTTCAGCGAGGGCATCCGTTTTGATCCCATCGACAAAAATCTAGAGGCTTTGATTAGCGAACTCAAAGACAACCAAGGTGTTGATGTGCTGTTTTTGGTAACGCATATCGGCATCAGCAAACAATACGATCTGGCCAACCATCCGACTTTGGAGCGCGTGGATTACGTCTTAGGGAACGATACCCATGAACGCATCCGCAAACCTTTGCAGGCCAAATACACCAAAGTCACCGAACCTGGGGCCTTTGCTTCCTTTGTGGGCAAACTCACCCTGACCCTTAAAAATGGAAAAATCGTAAACGAGGATTACGAGCTCATGGAGGTTGACCCTTCCAAATATGCAGCGGACCAAAAAATGGCTTCGATCATTGATGAGGCCACGGCTCCTTACCAAGAAGAGGCCCATGAAGTGCTGGGTTACACCAGGGTACCGCTCTACCGCTATTTTGTGGTGGAAAATCCGATGGACAACTTTATCACCGATGCCGCCCGATGGAAAACTGGAGCTGATATTTCCATTTCCAACGGATTTCGGTTCAGTACGCCCATTTCGGTGGTAGAGGGTGGAAAATCCCCCATCACCAAAGCGAATCTCTGGAGCATGTTGCCCGTAAACGAAAATGTGAAAATCGGAAAAGCCAGTGGTAAACAGATCAAGGATTGGTTGGAACAAGAACTTCACAATGTCTTTGCCCAGAACCCCACTGAACGTTTTGGGGGCTGGTTGGTGCGCTTTTCGGGCATGGAACTCACCTTTTATGCAAACAAGCCCAAAGGCGAGCGCGTAGCATCCATCACAATTGGTGGCAAACCCATGCAAGAGGATAATTTGTACACCATGTCGGCCTGTCGCAGGGAGGGCGAACCCCTGCCCACGCTATGTCGTATGCCCAACACCGTGGAGACCGAAGTGATGGACTATACCATTCATGATGTGATTGAGGAATACTTGAAAGAAAAAGGCACTATTGCTCCTACCCTCGATGGTCGTGCAGAAGCATTGGATTTGGGTCCAAATGTACTTTCACAATTACCTGGCACCGACTATCAATTCCATTAAAAGATATTGGTTTTCAATAAAATAAGACAAACCACTACTAGTTTCGTCTTCTTTTTTTTAATACCTTTTATGCTAGCTTTACATGGAATCCAGAGACCATATTAAAAACGGGGTGGGGTCCGAAAAACCAAACGAGTAGGAATCAAAAAATTACCACTATGCCAAAATATGTCATCGAAAGGGAAGTGCCAGGCGCTGGTGACTTAACTTCAGAACAATTACAAGGAATATCCCAAACCTCTTGCGGAGTATTGCGCAACATGGGACCAGAAATTCAATGGGTACACAGCTATGTCACTGGCAACAAAATTTATTGCGTGTACAATGCACCCAATGAAGAAATGATTAAGGAACATGCCACTCAAGGCGGGTTTCCTGCCAATGTGATCAGTAAAGTGTCTACGATCATCGATCCAACCACAGCGGAGTAAATCCACATCGATTTAAGCTGATTTGGTAGTAAAAAAGGGTTGTTTCCACGATTTTTTCACATTCCGGGGTGTTTTTTCCTTATTTTAGGTAGTACCGAGAAATAGCATTCCATTGGAATGTGTCAATAATTTGGTATGCAACAGTGCGAAAATTGTAATCGGAAATTTGGTTTTGTACAGATCTTTAAATCATTGTGGTTGGCCTACAAACCCATTGTTTGTCCGCAATGCAATGCGGTTTACGAACACACCATGAAAAATCGCATTCTTACGGCCTTTAGCGTTGCTCTTGGCACCACGATCGGTGGTCTATATTGGGCACTTTCAGAAACAGACGGTGACAACAAAATCTTTATGCTGATCATTTCAGACGTGGTTCTTACGCTTCTTTTCAGTTCCCTATCCATTTATTTCTTTGGGTTTAAAAGAAAGCAGGTGGAGAAAACCTCAACTTGATTCCAAATCATTGTATTCCTAGATTTTTTTCATTCCTTTTTGAAGTACCTTCGTCCAAAAAAATAGTTTTCTTCAACCATCGCATACCATCAGATGAAAAGTCACCTCTTAGCATACAGTCATTTTACGGAGGAAGAAATTGCCAAAGTACTTTATCATTTTGAGGAGAAAAAGTTCAAAAAAAGAGATTTGGTCATCGAAGCTGGTCATGTGGACAGCTATCAATATTTTATCACCCAAGGCTGTGTACGTGGCTATATTGTGGATTACAACGGTAAGGAACACAATATTGCCTTTGGATTTGAGGAATTTTGGTTCGGCGATATGGAAAGTTTCACCAACAACACCAAGGCACATTACAATTATCAAGCTTTGGAAGATTTGACGGTTCTTGCCATTTCCAAGTCCAATTGGGACAAGATTTCCAACGAAGTTCCCGCCTTTATCGAATATTCCCGCAACCTGTTCCGCAATGCGATGATCTTTCAACAAAACAGGATTGCAAAGCATTTGATGCAAACCGCTGAGCAACGCTACGAACAGTTGATCTACGAAAATCCGAAAGTTCTGCAGCGAATTTCCCTCAAGAACATAGCGAGTTATCTGGGCGTTACCCCTGAATTTATAAGCATTTTACGCAAAAAAGCAGCCCAAAAGTGATTTCTTGAACTACTTCAAGAGTATTGGTTTTTGATTGACCCAACTTTGTCCCAGAAAATAAGTTGAACAATTAAAAACATACAAAATGAAATCAACAATTAAATTATTCCTAGCCAGTGCAGTAATCGCCATCAGCTTGATCGGTTGTAACAATCAAGATGCAGCCAAAGAAAAAGAAATCGTGGACCTTAAGGCACAATTGGCCCAAATTGCCCAAGAAAACGCGACCATCACCGAATACTTAAAAACTTTTGACGAACTGGATTTTGAAGTATATTCCAACCAAGATTGGAAAAGATTGCACGAAAGTCATTCCGATGATATTTTGGTGCACTATCCTGATGGACATACTTCCAAAGGTATCGAGGACCACATCAAAGAATTGGACCCTATGTTTGTTTTTGCTCCCGACACCCGTATTGAGGTACACCCTATTAAAATAGGTTCGGGAAACATTACCGCTGTGGTTGGTGAACTGATTGGAACCTTTAGCGAGCCTATGCCCATTGGAAACGGTCAATTTATCCAGCCTACTGGAAAATCATTTAAATTGCCCATGAGCACCATCGGACTTTGGAACGAAGAAGGTGTAATGTACGAGGAGTACTTGTTTTACGACAACCAAGCCTTTATGAAACAAATCGGATTGGCCAACTAAACCCAAGATCATGGATAATTACAAATTGCCCGAAAATACCAGAATTGGCCACGTACACTTAAAAGTTGCCGATCTACAACGCTCTTTGGATTTTTACCACAAGCTGCTGGGGTTTGAAATTATCACGACCATGGGAGATCAGGCCGCCTTTATTTCGGCAGGCGGTTACCACCACCATATTGGTTTGAACACTTGGCACAGCAAAAATGGACCACAGCCACCCAAAAACAGTACGGGACTGTACCATACGGCCATTCTGTACCCAACCCGTAAAGATTTGGCACGCATTTTAAAACGCTTGATGGATGGGGGACAGCAGTTAACCGGTGCAGCGGACCACGGAGTTTCCGAGGCGCTGTACCTGAACGACCCAGATGGCAATGGTGTGGAACTCTATTGGGACCGACCCAGAGCGGACTGGCCCAAAGAACCGAACGGCGACATTAAAATGTACACCAAGTTTTTAAACCTTCAAGACCTTTTAAAGGAGTTGGAGCATTAAAAAATAACTTTGCTCAATATGTAAAAGCGACTTTAGCTTAGGCTAGGGTCGCTTTTTTTTGATGTAAGCTGATAGGATTTCAATTACTGTTCGACGAAGTGCGTAACAATCATCAATCAAAAAACGAACACATGATGCTTTTCCGCATACCCTTGGTCATTTGCATTCTTTGGGCAACAGAGGTATTGCAAGCCCAGACCATTCAAAATATACCACTGCAAGAATCGTATTGGACCGTTGAAGAAGGTGGTCAAATGGATTTCGAGTTTTTTGACGGACGTCCTACCATGGTCCTGAACGGTAAAGCTTTTGCCAATAACATTGAATTTTCCAATGGCATTTTGGAAATGGAAGTGTACGCCAACAGCAAGCGTAGTTTTGCAGGTTTTTTGTTCCGAAAGCAGGATAAAAACTTTGAGGAAATCTACATGCGAATGCACAAATCGCATCAAGTGGATGCCGTGCAATATACGCCTACCTATCATGGGGAAAGTAATTGGCAGTTGTATCCTGAACATCAAGCACAGGTCACTTTTGTACATCAAGGTTGGAACCAATTGCGCATTGAGGTTGAAAACTTGACCGCAACCGTTTTTATAAATAGTGAAGAAGTTTTGAAAGTGGATTACCTGAAATCGGGTAATTTAAAAGGTAAAATGGGTGTTTGGGCACTTTTTGGAAATCGATTTTCCAATATTTCCATTACCAAAACAGGAGATGCCCGTGTTAAAGAGCCCTACCCGATTATCTCCCCTGCTGATGGCATTATTTCGGAATGGCAATTGACCGAAGCCCTACCCTACGTTGAAGGGCAAATTGCTTTCTCGGATTTTGAAAAAGCGGAAACGATTGCGGCATTCACAGAGCCATCAGGAATGCTTCCCATTTCCAGATATTTGGCCAAGCCAAGTGCTGGTAATTTTGAAGCCAATCAAGAAGCTTTTACCGTGGCTTCGACCACAATTGAAGTGGAATCAGATGAAACCATGCTGTTCTCTTTTGATTACAGTGATAAGATTGTGGTGTATTTGAACGGCGAACCTGTTTTTTACGGCAACAATGCATTTCGGTCCAAAAACAACCAATTTCAAGGGCATTTAGGACTATCTGCCAATAAAATACCGTTACATCTTAAAAAAGGAACCAACACTTTACATTGTGTAGTAATTGACAAAGCGAATGGTTGGGGGTTAATTGGAAAATTAGAATAATTGCAGCAAAATACATTATTCAGGCAATATTCTATCTTTGATGGACTAAACCAATCATAACCAATAAGAATGAATTTTATTAAACGTGTTCGATACAATCTAATTGGAGGAGGTAAATCGGGCAAATACTTAAAATATGCCATAGGAGAAATAATTCTTGTGGTTATTGGGATTCTGATTGCAATTCAAATAAATAGTTGGCAACAGGCCAAATCAGAAAGAATACTAGAAAAAAAGTACTTAAATAATTTAGTAGGTGAATTACGGCAAGACTCCATAGGTCTTAAAAACAACCTGCTCCAATTAAAAAATCAAGCAAGAACAAAGGAAGTGTTTTTGGATATGGTAAAAGGTGGAGTTCAAGGAGATTCCATTATTTACTTTTTCGATTACCAATGGAAACCAATACTTCCTTACATTCCTATTAAATCTACTTATATAGAGTTAACAACAAATTCTCATTTACGAGTTATCAGAAGTGACGCGATTAGGGAAAAAATCATCAAAATATACAACTCGTATGAAAGCATGGAAAAAGCTGAGGACAATTTGAACCAAACAGCGACCAACCATGTTATCGACCTAATTTCCAGAAGTATACCAGACATGTCCAGCTATTCGGTTGAAGATATCATGTCATTAAAATCCAACACGAATTTATTAAATGCCATTCAATTAAATGGAGCATACACCAGACGCGACAAATACAAAAAAATGTTTGATGATTGTAGTAACTTAATTTCTGAAATAGAGAATTACAGAACTACTTTGGATTAGAAACTACGCTTAAAAATTCCGCCATTTCTGGGTAAAATCAAAAACGTGCTCCAGAATTTTGGCCTCCGTATCGTTAAATTCCATATTCCGGCGTTTCATCATGGCCGTGGCCACTTCAAAGGCTTTGTTGGTTTTAAAGGTGGTGTATCCAGCAGTTGCCCCACCCCAGCTATAACTTGGGATAAAGTTTCTCGGAAAACCACTTCCAAAAATATTGGCACTTACCCCTACAACGGTTCCTGTGTTGAACATCACATTGATGCCACATTTGCTATGATCGCCCATCATCAGGCCACAAAACTGCAACCCTGTTCTGGCGAAACCTCCAGTTCGGTAGTTCCAAATTCGAACTTCGGCATAGTTGTTTTTTAAATTGGAGGTATTGGTATCCGCCCCAATGTTGCACCACTCCCCAAGCACGGAATTTCCAAGAAAACCATCGTGACCTTTATTGGAATTGGCAAACAAAACTGCATTATTGATCTCACCTCCCAATTTACAGCCTGGACCAGCAGTTACGGCACCATAGATTTTAGCACCCATTTTTAAAATGGCGTTTTCGCAAAGTGCAAGTCCACCGCGAACCATACAACCTTCCATCATCAAGGCATTTTTTCCAATATAAATGGGGCCAGTGGATGCATTTAAAATACAGAACTCAACCGAAGCGCCTTCTTCAATAAAAATATTTTCAGGGCTGGCTACTTGGTTGGTACTCGATATGGGTTGACTGGTTCTTCCTTTGGTCAACAGGTCAAAATCGGCCTGTAGCGCTTCTGCATTCTTGTAAAAGATGTCCCAGGTGTTTTTAATGGTCAGCACCTCACTCTCGAAATTGATGGAAGTAAAGTTGGATGCATCAAAAGCAACCCCAGGTTCTGATGTAGCATACGCGATATATCCTTCTTCATCCATCAAGGCTTCGCCAAACTTTAAATCTTGAACTGCTTTTACTAACGCTTCATTGGGCAAATAACTGCCATTGATCACTATATTTTCGGCAGCAACCGTCAATGGGAATTTCTCGGACAGGTATTCCTCGGTCTTAAAACTAACGGATGCTCCCAACCATTTTTCCCATTTTTCACTGATGGTCATGATCCCTGTTCGGATTTCGGCAACAGGTCGAGTTAATGTAAATGGAAAAAGGTCTTCGCGGTGGTAACCGTCCGAAAGGATATAGTTCATAGCGCAGTGTTAGGAATATAAAAATAAAAAACGCCCCCGACAATCATCGAGGGCGTTTCTATATTTCGTTGAAAAGTCAACCTATTCGGTCTAGTTCTCTTCTTTTGTGAACTTTTTGTATTTGTTCTTGAACTTATCAATTCTACCAGCGGTATCAACCAATTTGGTTTTACCAGTGTAGAAAGGATGTGATGTTCTTGAAATTTCCAACTTCACCAAAGGATATTCAACTCCATCAACGGTGATGGTCTCTTTAGCTTCTGCTGTGGACTTGGTGATGAACACATCTTCGTTGGACATGTCCTTAAAAGCAACCAATCTATAGTTTTCTGGGTGTATATCTTTTCTCATCGTCTAAAATACTTAATCTCTGAATTTTCAGGCTGCAAATTTAATGATTTCTTTTAATCCTCCAACAATAATTTACCTAAAAATAAAAAGTAAATTTAATTGTAACAAATTTACGAGATCTTACACTAACCAAATGCAATCAACATAATCTTTAAATAAATGGAAGAACAACAAGTTAAAACAGGAAAATTTGCACTCAATTACGGGGTGCTTTTAGGGGTAATATCCGTGGTATTCGGTGTTATGCTCTACACCCAAAAAATGCACTATGAAACAAGTACGGCGGTCATTGTAATTTCCATTGTGATCATGGCGGCCATCACATTTTTTGCAATCAATGCCTTTAAAAAAGCAAATGGGGGCTTTTTAACCATCTCGGAAGCATTAAAGGTTGCCGTAGGTCTTGCCTTGATCGGCACCATTATTTCTTTGCTTTACCAATATGTATTGACCCACTTTATTGAACCTGATTTTATGGACAAGGCCATAGAATTGGCAAAACCCAAAGCCATGGAACGCAATCCAAATATGACCGAAGAACAATGGCAACAAGGCGTGGAAATGCAAAAAAGTTTTGCATGGATCCAATATCCGGTAGTTTTGATCATGAACAGTATAATCGGATTGGTCTTGGGACTTATTACAGGATTGATCCTGAAAAAATCTCAACCTGAATACTAAAACAAAAAATACTACTTTTGAAGGGAATTCGAGAAACAAGCAATGCAGATTTCCATTGTAATTCCTTTACTCAACGAGCAAGAATCGCTAAAAGAACTTCATGATTGGATTGTAAACGTTATGCAATCCAATCATTTTTCTTATGAGATACTTTTTATAGACGACGGTAGCACCGATGGTTCTTGGGAAACCATTTCGGAACTTTCCAAAGTCAATTCCAACGTAAAAGCCATTCGGTTTTTAAAGAATTTCGGCAAGTCCCAGGCACTTCATGCAGGTTTTAAAGCTGCGCAAGGCGAAGTGGTCATCACTATGGATGCCGATTTACAGGACAATCCCGAAGAAATTCCAGAATTGTACCAAATGATCACCCAAGAAGGCTATCATGTGGTTTCGGGCTGGAAAAAGAAGCGTTACGATTCGGTGATCACCAAAAACATACCATCCAAATTGTTCAATTGGGCTGCTAGAAAAACCTCAGGGGTTAAACTGCACGACTTCAACTGTGGATTAAAGGCCTTTGACCATAATGTTACCAAAACCATTGAAGTGTATGGTGAAATGCACCGATACATTCCCGTTTTGGCCAAAAATGCAGGCTACGGGAATATTTCCGAGAAAGTAGTACAGCATCAAGCGCGTAAATACGGCTCCACCAAATTTGGCGTAGATCGTTTTATCAACGGTTTTTTGGATTTGATCACCATTTGGTTCGTTTCCAAATTCGGACGTAGACCCATGCACCTGTTTGGCGCTTTGGGAGTCCTCATGTTTTTTGTCGGCTTTGGATTTGCCATTTATTTAGGAGTGGACAAACTCTTCATTCATAAATTTGGCAGACTTATTACCCAACGTCCACAATTTTATATTGCATTGACTGCCATGATCATAGGAACACAATTGTTTTTGGCCGGTTTCTTGGGCGAAATCATGGTACGTTCCCGAAAAAACGACACCCGCTACAACATCTCCGATAAAATTAATGTGTAGCACTTAGCCAAACCTTTTAATCTTTGTATTTTTAAGCCTATAAATTAGCATAAACACTATGGAATCCATTACCAAAACTGCACAGACCTGGCTCACAGATTTTTTTGATGCCGATACCAAAAAAGAAATCAAACACCTGATCGACAACGACCCTGAAGAATTAAAGGAACGTTTTTACAAGGATTTAGAATTTGGAACAGGGGGAATGCGCGGTGTAATGGGCGTTGGAACCAATAGGATCAATAAATATACCTTGGGGAAAAACACCCAAGGATTGAGCAATTACCTTAAAAAAACATACACCGATAACGATATTAAGGTGGTGATCGCCTACGATTGCCGTCACAATTCCAAAACATTGGCCAAAACAGTTGCAGAGGTATTCGCTGCCAACGGAATCAGTGTGTATTTGTTCTCAGATTTGCGAACTACGCCCGAACTTTCCTTTGCCGTGAAATATTTGGGTTGTCATGCAGGGATTGTTTTAACGGCCTCCCACAACCCACCAGAATACAACGGATACAAAGTATATTGGGCTGATGGCGGGCAGATAGTACCTCCTCAGGATGGCGAGATTATTGCAGAAATCAATGCACTTTCTTTTGAGGACATCAAATTTGATGCGAATGAAAGTTTGATTCATTTAATCGATGAAGAAGTGGACGAAGCCTTCTTTGAGGCCTCTGTCAGCAATGGAAATTTTAATGCCAAGGGCAAAGATGACTTTAAAATCGTTTTTACTTCCCTTCATGGCACTTCCATTACGGCCATTCCCGAAGTTTTAAAGCGTGCAGGATACAAGAATGTTACTATAATAGAGGAGCAAGCTGTTCCTAATGGGGATTTCCCAACTGTGGAATCTCCAAATCCAGAGGAACCCGAAGCTTTGAAAATCGCCATTGCCAAAGCCGAAGAAATTGGTGCTGACATGGTAGTGGGCACCGACCCGGATAGCGACCGATTGGGAATTGCTGTACGTAATTTGGAAGGAAAAATAGAATTGCTCAACGGAAACCAAACCATGGTCTTGATGACCAAATTCTTGTTGGACCAGTACAAGGAAAAAGGATTTAAGGGCAATGAATTTGTTGCCACCACCATTGTTTCCACTCCAATGATGGAGCAAATGGCAAAAGCCTACGGTGTGGAATTTAAAACCGCACTGACAGGATTCAAATGGATTGGTAAAATGATCAAGGATTTCCCAAGCTCCACTTTTATTGGTGGCGGCGAGGAAAGTTTTGGTTATATGGTAGGTGATTTTGTTCGCGATAAAGATGCCGTGACCTCTACCCTGCTCGCTTGTGAAATTGCTGCCAATGCCAAAGCCAATGGCAGTTCTTTTTATAAAGATTTGATTGATGCATATGTACAATTCGGTTTCTACAAGGAAAAATTGCTCTCCTTGACCAAAAAAGGAATGAGTGGTGCCGAAGAAATCAAACAAATGCTCATAGATTTCAAGGAAAACCCCGTAGAATCAGTACAAGGCTCCAAATTGCTTTGGATCGAGGATTACAACACCTCAACTGCCAAAAATGTGCAGACAGGCGAAGAAAAACCCATCAATATTCCAAAATCGAATGTTTTGATCTACGAAACCGAAGATGGTACCCGAATTGCGGCCCGTCCCAGTGGTACGGAGCCCAAGGTAAAGTTCTATATCAGCACAAATGCAAAATTGGATAAGGCAGCCGATTATTATTCCGTAAATTCGCAGTTGGAAACCAAAATTGATGGTATCCTTTCTGAGCTGAATTTATAGTGAATGAACTACTTTAAGAAAATTCTCCAATTTGCGGGACCTTACCGTAAATTCGGATATCTGAATATATTTTTCAATATTTTATACGCGCTTTTTAGCGCACTTTCCTTTGCTGCATTGATTCCAACTTTGGATGTGCTTTTCACACCCGAAAAGAAGGTGCTGAAAGAACCTACATACCAAGGAATCGGTAATTTGAAGGATTACTTACAAGATTATATCAATTATAGGGTAACGGCCTATTCCGGCGACGACCTTATGAAAGGTTTGGTGTTGGTCATTGGATTGGTACTGGTTCTTTTCCTTATGAAAAACATCTTTAATTATTTGGCGATGTATTTCATCACATTCCTTCGCAATGGCGTTTTGAAAGACATTCGTAACAAAATGTACCAAAAGATCATCGACCTCCCCATTTCCTATTTTTCCGAAAAACGAAAGGGCGATGTTATAGCCCGTATCACTTCGGATGTATTGGAAATCCAGCATTCATTTCTATCCGTTCTGGAATTAATAGTCAGGGAGCCCTTGACCATTCTGTTTACCATTTTGGTAATGTTTGGAATCAGTACAAAGCTTACCATTTTTGTTTTTGTGTTCATTCCAATTGCAGGGATGATCATTTCCCGAATCGGTAAATCCTTGAAAAAGAAATCGGACCGTGTACAGAAAGAACAAGGCGAATTCCTATCCATTGTGGAAGAAACTCTGGGAGGATTAAGAGTAATCAAAGCTTTCAACGCTGAATCGAAATTCTATACCACATTTAAAAACTCCACGGACAGGTTTTTTAAATTTTCAAACGCTCTATTGAACCGTCAAAACCTTGCCTCTCCCTCAAGTGAATTTTTGGGCATTCTGGTTATAGGGGTTCTTCTTTGGTTCGGAGGTAAAATGGTCTTGGTGGAAAAAACGTTGGATGCTTCATCATTTATCGCCTATATGGGTTTGGCCTATAATATCCTGACACCTGCCAAAGCAATCAGCAAAGCCACATATGGCGTAAAAAAAGGAAATGCCGCAGCCGAACGCGTTCTAGAAATTTTGGAAACCGAAAATCCCATCAAAAACAAAGAAGGTGCATTGGAAAAAACGGATTTTAAATCCGCCATCGAATTGAACAATGTTGGGTTCCGCTACCAAGATGATTATGTGCTAAAAACCTTCAACCTTAAGGTTGAAAAAGGAAAAACAGTAGCCTTGGTAGGTCAATCAGGAAGTGGAAAAAGTACAGTTGCCAATTTGGTTACCCGTTTTTACGATGTGAACAAAGGCGAAATTTTAATTGACGGCACCAACATCAAGGACATCACCAAAAATTCCCTCCGCGGATTGATGGGCTTGGTAACCCAAGATTCCATTTTGTTCAACGATACCGTAAAAAACAATATCGCCCTAGGTAAGGAAAATGCCACCATGGACGAAATTATTGCAGCGGCCAAAGTGGCCAACGCCCATGAATTTATCATGGATTTGCCCCATGGTTACGACACCAACATTGGCGATAGCGGAAATAAACTCAGTGGTGGACAAAAACAACGCCTGTCCATCGCAAGGGCCGTGCTTAAAAATCCACCTATCATGATTTTGGACGAAGCCACCTCGGCTTTGGATACTGAAAGCGAGCGTTTGGTTCAGGATGCATTGGAAAAAATGATGCAAAACCGTACGTCCATCGTTATTGCCCACCGACTGTCCACCATTCAAAATGCAGATGTCATTGTGGTAATGAACAAAGGTGAAATTGTGGAGCAAGGTACCCACGACGAGCTCATGAAATCGGACAAAAACTACAAGAAATTAGTGGAGATGCAGTCGTTTGCTTCTTAAAAATTGGATTCTTGGATTCTTGGATTTTTAGACAGCTAGATTATTCGATTAATTTGCGCCATTCGAGTCAATGGATGGTCTTAATGGATTGAGATTCTTCGTTGCCCTCAGAATGACAAAACCCTTTTTCAATCAACAATAAACAATTGTCAATTTCCATTTGTATTATTCGAGTAATTCGAATAATTCGTGTCAAAACAAGGTTTTTGGATTATTGGATCACTAGAGAGTATTCGATTTGCTTAGAATGACATAAGCCCCCTTCACCATTTACCCTTTTAACCTTAAAACTAGATTTCTCACACTCCCTTCAGTCGGTTCGAAATGACACCATAATCTTGGTTCTTGACTCTTGGTTCCTAACTCTCCGATTACTTTTAACTTTTACCTTTTATCCTTAAAACTAGATTTCTCACACTCCCATCGGTCGGTTCGAAATGACACCATAATCTTGGTTCTTGACTCTTGGCTATTGGTTCTTGATTCCCCAATCTCCTTTCAACCATTAACCATTACCAATTGCTCTATTAGTGGCATTCGCTTTATTCGTGACAAAACATTAATCCTCGCCTTGATCAGTCCCTACTCTTTCTTCTATCTTCTAATTTAAAACGACTATTCCTTCGACTCCCTGTCAGCCGCAGGCGGGCGCTCAGGAACCATTCCCATTAACCTTTCACCCTTAACCCTTTACCTTTGTTTATTGTTAACTGCAAATTGTCAATTGAACAATTAAACCTTTTCCCCTTACCTTAGTCAAAGCATCAAACAACAAGAACAGAATATTGATTGCCGAGGAAACCTTAGTTCAAGAATTGCAACAAGAAGAAAGTCGGGCAAAGGCCTTTGAAGTGTTGGTGAACACTTACAAAGAACGTCTGTATTGGCACATCCGAAGAATTGTGCTCAATCATGATGATGCTGACGATGTACTGCAAAACACCTTTATCAAAGTGTACAGAAACATTGAAAAGTTCAAGGGCGACAGTAAATTGTATTCTTGGATGTACAGAATCGCCACCAATGAATCGCTGACATTTTTAAAGCAAAAATCCAAAAAATTGGGAGTCAGCGATCAAGAATTAAAAGATAGAATGGCAGAAAACCTTGTGGCTGATGTATATTTTGAAGGGAGCGAAATCCAGATCAAACTGCAAAAGGCTCTGGCCACCCTACCCGACAAACAGAAATTGGTGTTTACAATGAAATATTATCAAGAAATGAAGTACACCGAAATTTCCGAAATTTTGGACACTTCCGTAGGGGCCTTAAAAACCTCCTACCATTTGGCAGTAAAAAAAATAGAAACGTATCTTAAAGAACATTAAACCTTTGGCTAAATCAACAGTCAAAATAGAACAATGAAAAAGGATTCAAAAAATAAATTCAATGCCCCAGAAGGCTACTTCGAAAACTTCAATGAACGGTTGATGGACCGCATCAATTACGAAGAAATGGCAGCGTCCGGTTCTTTAATTCCAAAATCGGATGGTTTTAGGGTTCCGCATGACTACTTTAATGAAGTTACCCCTACCATACTTTCAAAAATTTCAGAAGAAAATCCCAAAGTGATCCAACTGAAATCTTACAGACGATTCTATTATGGTGCAGCAGCCGTAGCCGCTATTTTTGTGCTGATTTTTAGCCTGTTTCAAAGCAAAACCACATCTCCCATAAGTTTTGACGATTTGGCCAATGCTGAATTGGATGCCTATTTTGAAAGCGCAGACCTGAACATGACCTCCTATGAAATTGCCCAACTGGCAGCTTTTGATGAAACTGAACTGAACGATTTACTGTACACCAATTTGGAAGACGACATGATCATTGACTACCTGAACAACAATGTCGATGATTTTGAACTTGAAGAATTAAATTTAGACAACAACGAAAATGACTAAGAAAGCACTATTATATTTTACCCTTTTATTCGCCACAGTAGCAATGCACGCCCAAGGACCCGTTCGCGACCGCATAAAAACACTAAAAGTGGCATTTATCACTGAGCGTTTGGACTTGACCAGCGAAGAGGCGCAATTATTTTGGCCAATTTACAACGAACACGAGGAAAAGCTGGAGAGCATCCGCAGAAAAGAGCGAACCGAACTCCATGCCCACCTATCCCAAGCAGAAAACCTATTGGAAAACGAAGCCCAAAATTTATTGGACAACATTCAAATGCTTCAAATGGAGCAACAAAAAGCAGAATCGGATTTTATCTCTAAAATGACCAAAGTGATCTCTGCCAAAAAAATGCTCCTGCTCATCAAAAGCGAAGAAGACTTTAAAAGACAAATGCTCCAACAGTACCGAAAACGGCGGGGTGGCCAGAGATAAAAAAGGTTGCTATTAACTAAAAGTCACTTTTATTCAAACTCCAACTTGGCGATACGCTTGCTACCTGCAGCATAAGCTGTCGAGTCATTCAAAAACCGAAGGGTAAAAAAGGGTTCGTCACTTAATGCTGCCCAACTTTCTCCCCCATCCGCAGAATAGGAAATCCCTGTAAAGCCAATGGCCACCAAGCCCATCCCATCAGAATTTGGCACAAACTGCACACAACTTTTATAGCCAGGCTCCTGTCCATCGGCGCTCAATTGCCAAGTTTTGCCGCCATCGGTGGTCTTGATCTTGTTCTTTTCGCTGGATTCTGGTTTTGTATAGTCCCCTCCAATGGCAAATCCAAGGTTTTCATCATAAAAAGCCATGGAATAGATACCTTGCGTCGGTTCTTCGGAAATTATCGGGGATTCCTGAATTTCCCACGTAATTCCTTTATCGGCAGAATAGTAAATACGACCCTCCGTGGTTCCTATCCAAACCTTATCTCCCTGCACCGCAATATTGCTGTTACTGGCCGCAAAAGCCCCTTCTCCCTCAATACCTTCAGGTAAATCCGAACATGGGATCTTCGTCCAAGAACTACCGCCATCACGAGTAATGATGATAGAAAGGCAACCAGCAACCGTATCTCCTACGGCAATGCCCTCGTTATCGTTCCAAAAAGTGAGACTGTCATAAAAAACGCCTTCCCCCTCTTCTTTGTATACCACTTCCATTTTCCCTTGGCCGCCTGTTTTGTACAGCAAAGCTGGACTTTCCACCGAAAGCATAAAGAAATCCGCAGAGGTATGCCCAACTGCCCTAAAATTAGGAGTCAAAGAATCATACTTTTGAATGTTGCTCCTAACCTTCCCTGAATTCACATCCACTGTGCCATATATGCCATTGCTACCTGCAAAGGCCAAAGTGTTGCTATCCAAAAAAGTAATCGCACGAATACTTACCGAATCTTGAAAAACTGGGGTAATTGCGACTGAATTAAAAGGTTCTTTTTTGGGTTCTTCGGCACAGGAAACCAAAATCAAGGCCGATAAAAGGGAAAGGATATACCTCATTGTATTTATTTTCCCCAAAAGTACGGAGAAATCATACCTTTGCAACCTTATTTAGTATGATGCGTTTACACAGAAACTTGGTATTTGCCGTGATTGATGCCCTTCACATGATCTTTAACGAAGGGGAATATGCCGATAAGGTAATTGAAAAAGTTTTGAAATACGACAAACGTTGGGGTGCCCGCGATCGCGGTTTTATTGCAGAGACCACCTACGATATTGTTCGTTGGAAACGCCTATATTCTGAAATTGCCGAAGTGCATGCCCCCTATTCCCGTGAACATTTGTTCCGTTTGTTCGGAGTTTGGTGCGTGTTGAGTGGTATCCGCATACCCGATTGGAAACAGTTGGAAGGTACTCCCGAACGTCGCATAAAAGGAAGATTCGATGAACTTTCCAAAATTAGAAAATACCGTGAATCCATTCCCGATTGGATGGATGAATTGGGTGAAAAATCATTGGGAAGCGAATTGTGGACCATAGAAATGGCCGCCCAAAACAAACAGGCAGAAGTTATCCTAAGAACCAATACCCTGAAAGTCCCAAAACCACAGCTAAAAACATTTTTATCCAAAGAAGGTATAGAAACCGAACCTTTAAAGGAATATCCAGATGCCTTGAAACTTAAAGAGCGCCAGAATGTTTTTGTGACCCAATCCTTTAAGGATGGCCTTTTTGAGGTACAAGATGCTTCTTCCCAATTGGTAGCACCATTTTTGGAGGTAGAACCAGGGCAAAGAGTTATCGATGCCTGTGCCGGGGCAGGGGGAAAAACCTTGCATTTGGCCTCCCAAATGAAAAACAAAGGGCAATTGATCGCTTTGGATATTTATGAAAGCAAATTGAAAAAGCTCAAGAAAAGAGCCCGACGCAATGGCGTTCACAATGTGGAAACACGAGTGATCGATTCCAATAAAGTCATCAAAAAACTGCATAATAGTGCCGATAGACTGCTTTTGGATGCACCATGTTCCGGATTGGGAGTCATCAAAAGAAATCCCGATTCCAAATGGAAATTGGAACCAGACTTCGTGGACCGCATCATGGGTGTTCAGCAAGATATTCTCCAGAATTACAGTAAAATGGTAAAAAAAGGTGGGCAAATGGTCTATGCCACCTGCTCCATCCTACCCCAAGAAAATTCAGAGCAAGTGAAAAAGTTTTTGGAATCCGAAAACGGTAAAGACTTTGAGTTTATTCGGGAACGCAATGTTTTTGCTTCCGAAACGGGATATGACGGGTTCTACATGGCCTTGTTGAAGAAGAAGGCTTAATCAATTTCAGATTGTTGGATTGTTGGATTGCTTGATTTTTAGACCATTACTTTTGAAGCGGTTTTTCTTAAAGATGCTGAGCCTAGTCGAAGCATCTTTCTGTCATTCTGTAGAAGTAAAACGACTGAAGAATCTAAAAATTTCGAGAAAATTAGTGCAATTAGAGTCAACCAACAGATTCTTGGATAGTTAGATTGTTTGATTTTTAGAGATTCTTCGCTTTGCTCAGAATGACAAACCAACTGTCATTCTGCACGGATGCTGAGCGCCCGCCTGCGGCTGGCAGGAAGTCGAAGCATGATACGGAATCCATTTAATCAATTTTAAAAACTGGAAACTCCATAATTTGGATTCCTGCCTTCGCAAGATTGACACTTAGTCATCATTCCAAAACTGTCATTCTGAGGGAGTGAAACGACTGAAGAATCTCAACGAAGAAAATTATGATACTGTCAGTTCGAGCGCAGTCGAGAACACTTAAATATCTCAACTACACTCGATGTGACAGTTTATTCAATTATTGTTTTACAGTAGGGTACTCCACACCCAATTGCTCCAAATACGTATCATATTTGGTTTCATCGTAGTAGAATTTCTCCAAAGCTGGTCTAAACATATCCTGCTTATCCTTGTTCAAATATATAGGAGCCATATCATCAGCAGAGATCATTGGCTCATACTTGGTCTCTTTGGTCTGAACATTGGTAAAATAATCCCAAGCACCAGTCAACAATTCCGGAACCAACAAGAAATCCATAATGGTCATCGCCTCGGCCTTTGCACCAGCAGTTGCACCTTTATGAGCTATAGGAGTTGCCATGGCAATGGCGTTGGCCCAGTGGTGGCCTGGCAAACCAGGAATGTTGGATGGAAAGCCCATAGTTACTGTAGGCACCTTCCAAGAAATATCCCCAATATCATCTGAACCTCCACTTACTGGCTCCGTAACAGGAAGTCCCAATTCAGAAAGCTCTGTTGGAAGTCCCTCTATTTTCTTGGATTTAACTTCGGTCTGAACGGCTTTGGCCAAAGCTTGGTCAGCCTCGGACCAAGTAGGCAATCCAACCTGTTTGATGTTTTCATACATGGTCTCGGCAATCACTTTATTATAGTGTCTTGGCCATGCAGTTCCCAAAATACGGGAAGACATGGTTGTTTTGGTCATCAAGGCTGCACCTTTGGCAATATCGTTTGCTTGGGCATACATATCCATGATTCCTTCATACGTAACATCTCTAAAATAAAACCAAATTCCAGCTTTGGATGGTACTACGTTCGGTTGATCTCCAGCATCTGTAAAAATGGAATGTGAACGTTTCAAGGGATCTAAGTGCTCTCTTTTGTAGTTCCATCCCACATCCATAAGTTCTGCGGCATCCAAGGCACTACGTCCTCTCCAAGGTGCACCTGCTGAGTGTGCGGACTCTCCTTCGAACATATATTCAACAGAAATCAATCCAGTGCCACGGGTAGGCCCCCAAGAAACACCCAAATTACTGCTCACGTGAGTGAAAATACACATGTCGATATCGTCAAAAAGACCATCACGAACATACCACGCTTTGGCAGCTACCAATTCCTCCGCAATACCGGGCCAAAGGATCAAAGTCCCACCGATACCTTCTTTTTCCATAATCTCTTTAACGGCAAGAGCGGCAGTAATGTTCATCGGATTACCTGCATTGTGTCCTTCACCATGTCCGGGAGCACCTTCCACAATAGGTTTGTGGTAAGCAACACCAGGATA
Source organism: Allomuricauda sp. NBRC 101325 (assembly GCF_030268205.1). GTDB lineage: Bacteria > Bacteroidota > Bacteroidia > Flavobacteriales > Flavobacteriaceae > Flagellimonas. Next base: position 653,057 of record NZ_BSQF01000002.1, on the reverse strand, counting down.
TTGGGATGCTTTTGGAATACAGTCCACATCACTTCCCAAAGCAATTACAGGGCCATCCCCATTGCTCCAAGTAGCCATCCATGAAGTTGGGATATTGGCCACGGAATGTTCAATGGTAAATCCATTTTCTTCCAATATTCCAGTTAGGTATTTGGAACTTTCTTCTTCTTGAAATCCGAGTTCAGCAAAGCTGAAAATTTTGTCCACCATTACTTGTGTCTGCTTTTTATTGGCTTCCACAATGGCCTCAACTTCTGCCTTTAATTTTTTAACTTGACTTTTTGAGTACTTTTTTTGTGCGGTTGCAGTCGCAACGCCGGCGAAAAGCAATATCCCGGATAACAGGATTTTTGTTGTTTTCATAAGGTTGGTTTTGAGTTAGCTATAATTCTCCTAAGATAGCGAAACAAGTTCAATCCTTTCACTTAAAAATGATTGAACGCCTACACTTTTAGTGAATTACTAAATTTTAGCTTCCAATATTTCCAACCATCCAAACTATCAACATTACTTGGTTAACAAAACCCATTTTTGGTAGGCAGAATTACGTAGCAAAATCGTATTTTTGCACTTTCTTAAACCGTTCAACGCAAAGATTGTATGATCCATTTTTTTGGGGACAAGGCTACTAAGGTTTTTGCCGTCCAAACCACTCAGGAAATCGCACAGGAAGATAGTAACAAACTGACTTGGTTGTTTGGCAACCAGCCTAAGATTGAAGCGGCGTCACTCGACGCCTTTTTTGTTGGGCCACGTGCCGCAATGGTCACTCCGTGGAGTACCAATGCCACCGAGATTACCCAAAATATGGGTATCACAGGAATTATCCGAATTGAGGAATTCCATGGGGTATCTGAGGATTTTACGGATTTTGACCCGATGTTGTCCCAGAAATATGCCTCTTTGGGACAGGATATTTTCTCCATAAATATTGTTCCTGAAACCATTCAAGAGATTGATGACGTAGCTTCTTACAACGAAAAAGAGGGATTGGCATTGAGTGAGGATGAAGTGGAATACTTAGAAGGTCTTGCCAAAAAATTGGGACGCAAGTTGACGGATTCTGAAGTATTTGGTTTCAGTCAGGTAAATTCCGAGCACTGCAGACATAAAATTTTCAACGGAACTTTTGTGATTGATGGAGAAGAAAAACCCTCTTCCCTATTCAAATTGATCAAAAAGACTTCTGAAGCGCATCCCAATGATATTGTTTCGGCATATAAAGACAATGTTGCCTTCATAAAAGGGCCAAAAGCGATTCAGTTTGCGCCAAAATCGGCCGACAAGCCTGATTTTTACGAGGAAAAAGAGTTTGATTCTGTACTATCCCTAAAAGCGGAAACCCACAACTTTCCTACCACTGTTGAGCCCTTCAACGGAGCTGCAACAGGTTCAGGTGGGGAAATTCGTGACCGTTTAGCTGGCGGGAAAGGTTCTTTGCCTTTGGCAGGAACTGCTGTGTATATGACCTCCTACTCCCGTTTGGAAGAAAACCGTCCATGGGAAAATGGAATGAAAGAAAGAGCATGGTTGTACCAGACTCCAATGGATATTTTGATCAAAGCTTCCAACGGGGCATCCGACTTCGGAAATAAATTTGGTCAACCGTTGATTGCTGGTTCTGTTTTGACCTTTGAACACGAAGAAGAAGCCAGAAAATTAGGCTTCGATAAAGTAATAATGATGGCTGGTGGTATCGGTTATGGAAAAACCGATCAAGCTTTAAAAGATACTCCCAAAAAAGGAGACAGAATAGTTGTTCTGGGGGGAGACAACTATCGCATCGGGATGGGTGGTGCTGCCGTATCTAGTGCAGATACCGGAGAATTCAGTTCTGCCATTGAGTTGAATGCGGTACAACGTTCCAACCCCGAAATGCAAAAAAGAGCTTCGAATGCCGTTCGCGGATTGTTTGAAAGCCACGACAATCCCATTGTTTCCATTCACGATCACGGTGCGGGCGGACACTTAAACTGTTTGTCTGAATTGGTCGAGGAAACTGGTGGAACTATTGATACAGATAAATTACCCATTGGTGATCCTACGCTTTCCAAAAAAGAATTGATCGGTAACGAATCCCAAGAACGTATGGGCTTGGTGATTGGCGAGAAAGATTTAGAGCTATTGGACCGAGTTTCTGCCCGTGAACGTGCCCCAATGTACAATGTGGGTGAAGTTACAGGCAATCACACCTTTAAATTCACTTCAAGTACAACGGGTGAAACCCCAATGAACTTGGAACTTTCCGATATGTTTGGAAGCTCTCCAAAAACCATCATGGATGATAAAACGGCACAACAAAAATACCCTGCCCTATCCTATTCGTTGGAATATTTCCATGATTATTTGGAGCAAGTATTACAATTGGAAGCCGTAGCTAGCAAGGATTGGTTGACCAATAAGGTGGACCGTTGTGTGGGTGGACGCGTTGCAAAACAACAATGTGCAGGTCCATTACAATTGCCGTTGAACAATTGCGGTGTAATGGCATTGGATTTCAAAGGAAAAGAAGGGATTGCCACGAGTATTGGCCACTCCCCTGTTTCCGCATTGATCGACCCTGTGGCCGGAAGTAGAAACAGTGTTGCAGAATCTTTGACCAACATTGTTTGGGCCCCACTAAAAGATGGATTGAAATCCGTTTCCCTTTCTGCCAATTGGATGTGGCCGTGTAGAAATGAGGGTGAAGATGCCCGTTTGTACTCCGCAGTGGAATCTTTGTCTGATTTTGTGATTGAATTGGGCATCAACGTGCCCACTGGAAAGGATTCACTTTCCATGAAACAAAAATATAAGGATGCTGAGGTATTGTCTCCTGGAACCGTAATCATTTCAGCGGCTGCCAATTGCGACAACATCAACCAAGTAGTTGAGCCTGTTTTGCAGAAAGATGGTGGAGATATTTACTACATCAACCTATCTAAAGATAGCCACAAATTGGGAGGTTCTTCTTTTGCACAGATTTTAAATGGTATCGGTGATGAAGCTCCATCCGTTTTGGATGCTGGATATTTTAAAACTGCTTTCAACACCCTACAGGATTTGATTAAAAACGGTCAAATTTTGGCAGGTCATGATATAGCTTCTGGAGGTTTGATCACAACCCTTTTGGAACTTTGTTTCGCTGATAATGATTTGGGTGCCCAATTGGATTTATCTGGATTAGGTGAACAAGACACCATCAAATTGTTATTCTCAGAAAACATTGGTGTAGTGTTCCAAGCTAAAGATGCATCTGTAGAAAAAGTACTGGAATCTTCTGGAGTTGAATTCGCTAAAATCGGTGTTCCAACTTCCGAAAACACCTTGGAAATTAAAAATAACGGTATCGAAATCGGATTGAACATTGCTTCATTACGTGACACTTGGTTCAAAACTTCCTATTTGTTGGACAGCAAGCAAACTGCAAATGATTTGGCCAAAGACCGTTATGACAATTACAAGGAGCAGCCCTTACAATACATTTTCCCTGAAAATTTTGATGGGAAACTTCCGATGGCTTCGACTTCCTTCGACTCCGCTCAGGAACCAAGGCTCAGCCATCGACCAAAAGCAGCCATTCTTCGTGAAAAAGGAAGTAATTCCGAGCGTGAAATGGCCAATGCCATGTATTTGGCAGGTTTTGATGTGAAAGATGTGCACATGACCGACCTGATCACAGGAAGGGAAACTTTGGAAGACATTCAATTTATTGGTGCCGTGGGTGGGTTCTCCAACTCCGATGTATTGGGCAGTGCCAAAGGTTGGGCCGGAGCTTTCAAATACAATGAAAAAGCGAATAAAGCCCTGAAAGATTTCTTTGCAAGACCTGATACACTTTCAGTTGGAATATGTAACGGCTGCCAGTTGTTCATGGAATTGGATTTGATCAACCCAGAACATGGAACTCACGGTAGAATGACTTACAATGACTCACACAAGCACGAGAGCAATTTTACCTCGGTTAAGGTTCAAGAAAACAACTCCGTGATGCTTTCCAATCTTGCTGGAACCACCCTAGGAGTTTGGATCAGTCATGGTGAAGGTAAATTCAGCCTGCCACATGCCGAAGACCAATACAATATCGTGGCCAAATATGGTTACGAGGGGTATCCTGCGAATCCAAACGGAAGTGATTACAATACGGCCATGCTTTGCGATAAAACAGGTCGTCACTTGGTTACCATGCCGCACATTGAGCGTTCTACCTTCCCTTGGAACTGGGCACACTATCCAAAGGATAGAAACGATAAGGTTTCCCCTTGGTTACAGGCATTTGTGAATGCAAGGCTTTGGTTAGAAAACTTGGAAGATTAATAAATCCATCAAGGGTTAACGAGGATTTATTGGGAATTTTGCAATAATAACATAAGTTAATTGTTAAATCAGTTTCTTAGTTAAGGTCTGTTTTGCTAATTTGCAACCGCTTAACATAAAACTTACTATGCAGACTGTTTCACGGTTATTTGATTTTCCTTATTACCAGCTTACAAATCATCCCCTAGAAAAGTCATTGGTTACCAAAAACAATGGCAAATGGATTGCAACTTCTACCCAAGAATACATCGATAAGGCCAATGCCGTAAGCAGGGCGCTTTTGCGTTTGGGCGTAAAACCCAACGATAAAATTGCCGTGATTTCCATGACAAATCGCACAGAATGGAGCATCATGGATATTGGTATTCTTCAAATTGGAGCACAGAATGTTCCTATTTATCCGACGATTTCGGAGGAAGATTACGAGTATATTCTCAACCACTCTGAAGCCAAATTCTGTTTTGTTTCTTGTGGTGAAGTATTGGAGAAAGTTTTGTCCATTAGTTCTAAACTTAAAAATCTGCATGAAGTTTATTCTTTTGATGAAATAAACAACTGCAAAAATTGGAAAGAGGTATTGGAATTGGGCGAAGACCCTTCGAACCAAGAGGAAGTTGAAAAGTTGAAAGATGCCGTTAAGCCAGAAGATTTAGCAACTTTAATCTATACCTCAGGAACTACCGGAAGGCCCAAAGGGGTAATGCTGTCACACGATAATATCGTATCCAATGTGGTTTCCAGCGAAAGTAGAGTGCCTTTTGAAAGTGGCGGAGTGGCTTTGAGCTTTTTGCCAATTTGCCATATATTCGAGCGAATGCTGCTTTACCTCTATCAATATTGTAGCATCGAAATCCATTTTGCCGAGGGACTTGATAAAATAAGTGACAACATAAAAGAGGTGCACCCGGATGTAATGACCGTTGTGCCCCGTTTGTTGGAAAAAGTATACGATGCCATCATTGCCAAAGGAGCAGCTTTGACCGGAATCAAGAAAAAACTATTCTTTTGGGCTGTAGATGTCGGGCTTCAATTTGAACCTTATAATGCCAATGGTTGGATCTACACTCAAAAACTGGCCATTGCCCGTAAACTGATTTTTAGTAAATGGAAAGAAGGGCTGGGAGGCAAACTTTCCGTAATGGTTTCTGGTAGTGCTGCCCTACAACCTAGATTGGCAAGGGTTTTTGGTGCCGCCCAAATGCCTGTGATGGAAGGTTACGGACTTACAGAAACCTCGCCCGTAATTGCCGTAAACGATCAGCGTAATCGAGGATGGAAAATCGGCACGGTTGGAAAGATCATCGACGGGGTTGAAGTTAAAATAGCAGAAGACGGAGAAATTTTGTGCAAAGGCCCAAATATAATGTTGGGCTACTATAAAGACCCTGAAAAGACAGCCGAAGTAATGACTGGCGATTATTTCCACACTGGGGATATTGGTGAAGTGGATGCAGAAGGGTTCCTCCGAATCACTGACCGTAAAAAAGAAATGTTCAAAACTTCGGGGGGTAAGTATGTGGCTCCACAATTGTTGGAAAACAGATTCAAGCAATCTCGATTCATTGAACAGATCATGGTCATCGGCGAAGGAGAAAAAATGCCCGCGGCATTGATTCAACCCAACTTTGATTTTGTAAGGGAATGGGCCAAACGACATGACATTACTCTCGGCGATAATGCCGATTTGGTGCAAAACGAAAAAGTAATTGCCCGATTCCAGGAAGAAGTGGATTTGGCCAACGAAGAATTCGCTCGTTGGGAAAAAGTAAAACAATTTAGGTTAACCCCAGATATTTGGAGCGTGGATGGCGGACACTTGACCCCGACCATGAAACTGAAACGTAAAATTGTAAAAGAGAAATACGTGTCGCTTTACAACGATATCTACGGGTATTAAACAATGTTCAATTGTCAGTAATCAATGATCAATACCCTTTTGTCATTCTGAACCGATGCCCGAACGGTGGTTGCTGAACGCCCGCCTGCGGCTGGCAGGGAGTCGAAGCAAGCCGAAAGGAAGTGAAGAATCTCCCTTTAGATACAAGAATCAAGATTGAAGAGACATGAGCCAAGACTTTGTTATTAGGCATTTCATTAAAAACCAAAGTTCGTGGTGGAATAGATTCTTTAGTCGAAAAACTACTTAAGAATGACAGTCCTTCATTTCGAAAAGACCGAAAGGAGTGTGAGAAATCTGATTTATTTGGTTGTTGGGTTATTCGTTATACGTTGATGATTTTTCACTTTTCATTGTCAACTGTTAATTGTTTACTGTTTACTTTTCAAACTTTAGTATTATTCCTTTTTGACGGTCTTTACTCCGATAATCTAAAAGTCCAAAAAATTCAGCTTTCAAATTTTAGAACAAAACCTTCATACTTAACCAAAATATATTATGCATGCATAATATATTTTGTTATATTTGGAAACACCAAACTGGATTTATGAAGGATTTGACCATTGATCACGCCCTTAGGGCAACTTGGCAGGCGGTTAGCAAAATGTACAACGAAGAAGCCAAAAACTATGAATTGACCATGGCTATCGGTTTCACATTGTTGAGCATTGATCCCAAAGGAGGTACCCCAAGCACGGCTTTAGGTCCAAAAATGGGAATGGAAGCTACTAGTTTGTCCAGAATTTTGAAAAATATTGAAGAAAGAGGCTACATTGAAAGAAAACCAAATCCCAACGATGGTCGAGGTGTTCTCATTCACTTAACCCCTCTTGGACTTGAAAAACGGGAAGGTTCGAAAGAAGTGGTGCTTCGATTTAATGATGTTGTGAAAGAACACCTTTCCGAACAAGATTTAAGCGGTTTTTTTAAAACCGTAGACGTCATCAACAAACTTATTGTCGACAAGAAAATCTATACTATAAAAACAACTAATAATTAATTTACAAACTTGCACATGAAAAGGCATATAAACAAAGTTGCCGTAATTGGTTCCGGTATTATGGGTAGTGGCATTGCTTGCCATTTTGCCAATATTGGGGTCGAGGTGTTATTGTTGGACATTGTTCCGCGAGAACTCAACGAAAAGGAAAAGGCCAATGGCCTTACCTTGGAGGATAAAGTGGTTCGCAATCGTCTCGTTAACGATTCCCTGACAGCAGCATTAAAGTCCAAACCCTCCCCTATTTACCATCAAAAATTTGCAGATCGCATTACCACTGGGAACATGGAAGATGATATTTCCAAAGTGGCCCATGTGGATTGGATCATTGAAGTGGTGGTGGAACGATTGGACATTAAAAAACAGGTATTTGAAAATCTAGACAAACACAGAAAACCTGGCACCCTTATCACTTCCAATACTTCTGGAATCCCTATAAAATTTATGAGCGAAGGAAGAAGTGAGGATTTCCAACAACATTTTTGTGGAACGCACTTTTTCAACCCAGCACGATATTTAAAACTTTTCGAAATTATTCCTGGTCCAAAAACTTCTAAAGATGTATTGGACTTCTTAAATGGCTACGGAGAGCAATTCTTGGGCAAAACCTCTGTGGTAGCCAAAGATACCCCTGCATTTATCGGGAACCGAATCGGAATTTTTAGCATTCAAAGTCTTTTCCATGCCGTGAAAGAAATGGGAATGACGGTAGAGGAAGTGGATAAATTGACAGGACCTGTTATCGGTAGACCAAAATCTGCCACTTTCCGTACGGTTGACGTAGTTGGTTTGGATACTTTGGTACACGTGGCCAACGGAATCAGTGAAAACTGCAAGGATGATGAACGCCACGAACTTTTCCAATTGCCTGATTTCATCAGCACCATGATGGAAAACAAATGGTTGGGAAGTAAAACAGGTCAGGGTTTCTATAAAAAAATGACCGGAGCCGATGGTAAGAGCGAAATCCTAACCTTGGATTTGGACACCATGGAATACCGCTCCAAAAAGAGTGCAAAATTTGCCACTTTGGAACTTACCAAAACCATTGATAAAGTAATCGACCGTTTTCCAGTTTTGGTCAACGGAAAAGATAAGGCGAGAGAGTTTTATAGAAAGAGTTTCGGTGCCCTGTTTGCCTATGTGACGCATCGTATTCCTGAAATTTCGGATGAACTATACAAAATAGACGACGCCATGAAAGCCGGTTTTGGCTGGGAACATGGCCCCTTCCAAATCTGGGACGCTGTTGGACTCGAAAAAGGTTTGGAATTCATCAAGGCTGAAGGTTTAGAAGCTGCCTCTTGGGTTGCTGATATGAAAGCCGCTGGTGTAGATTCGTTCTACACTGTAAAAGACGGTGCCACCTATTTTTACGACATCAGCAAAAAGGCGATGGAAAAAGTTCCAGGTCAGGATGCATTCATTATTCTGGACAACATCAGAAAATCGAACGAAGTATTCAAAAACAGTGGTGTTGTTATTGAAGATTTGGGCGATGGAATCCTTAACTGTGAATTCCAATCCAAAATGAACACTATTGGCGGTGATGTACTCGCTGGACTGAACAAAGCCATCGACCTTGCTGAAAAAGATTTCCAAGGTTTGGTGATTGGTAATCAAGCAGCCAACTTCTCTGTTGGAGCCAACATCGGAATGATTTTTATGATGGCCGTGGAACAAGAATACGATGAGCTGAATATGGCCATCAAAATGTTCCAAGACACCATGATGCGTATGCGCTACTCCTCTATTCCAACAGTTTCCGCACCACACGGCATGTGTTTGGGTGGTGGCTGTGAACTTTCATTACATGCCGATAAAATTGTAGCCGCTGCCGAAACCTATATTGGTTTGGTTGAATTTGGCGTAGGCGTTATTCCTGGCGGAGGTGGTTCCAAAGAAATGGCACTCCGCGCTTCGGATACCTTTAGAAAAAATGACGTAGAGCTGAACGTTCTTCAGGAATATTTCTTGACCATTGGGATGGCAAAAGTATCTACATCAGCCTATGAAGCTTACGATTTGGGCATACTTCAAAAAGGAAAAGACGTAGTAGTTGTGAACAAGGACCGTCAGATTGCAACAGCCAAGGCACATGCCAAATTAATGGCCGAAGCAGGGTACACCAAACCTGTAAAACGTAAAGATGTAAAAGTTCTTGGAAAACAAGCTCTGGGAATGTTCTTGGTAGGAACCGATTCCATGGAGGCCGGACATTACATTTCGGAACACGATAAGAAGATTGCGGACAAACTGGCCTATGTAATGGCTGGTGGTGATTTGTCTGAGGCTACCATGGTTACCGAACAATATCTTTTGGATTTAGAGCGTGAGGCATTCCTTTCACTCTGTACCGAAAGAAAAACATTGGAGCGTATCCAACACATGTTGAAAACTGGTAAACCGCTTCGCAACTAGTTGCAATGGTAGTGAGATACTAGAATTGAGTAGTCAGATATGCACAAAGTAGAAGATTTAAAAATTTGGAAGAAATCAATTCAACTATCCAAATCAATTTATCTGCTGATGCCTGAGTTACCAAAAGATGAAAGATTTGGTTTAATAAATCAAATTAAAAGAAGTGCTGTTTCAGTTCCATCCAATATAGCAGAGGGAGCGGGAAGAAATTCCAACAACGAGTTCAAGCACTTTTTAGGTATTGCGAATGGTTCATTATACGAATTACAAACGCAATTGATTTTAACAATTGAATTAAACTTGATTAACAACCAGAAAGTACAAATACTGATAGATGATTGTATTGAAATTCAAAAAATGATTTATGCTCTCCAGCAAAAATTATAATCTCAATACTCACATCTCAATTCTCAATACTAAATAAATGAAAACAGCATATATCGTAAAAGCATACAGAACAGCCGTGGGCAAAGCGCCTAAAGGATTGTTCAGGTTTAAAAGACCAGATGAACTGGCCGCGGAGACCATTGAGCATATGATGAAAGAGCTTCCGCAATTGGACAAAAAGCGCATCGACGACGTTATTGTTGGAAATGCCATGCCAGAAGCGGAACAAGGCCTTAACATGGCACGACTTATTTCCCTTATGGGACTAAATGTGGATGATGTGCCAGGGGTAACCGTCAACCGTTACTGTGCATCAGGGTTGGAAACCATTGGAATAGCCACTGCTAAAATTCAATCGGGAATGGCCGACTGCATCATCGCAGGAGGTGCAGAAAGTATGAGCTATATTCCCATGGGAGGTTACAAACCGACTCCAGACTATGCCACTGCCAAAGAAGGACATGAAGATTACTACTGGGGTATGGGATTGACCGCAGAGGCAGTAGCCAAACAGTTTAACGTGTCTCGTGAGGATCAAGACGTTTTTGCCTACAATTCACACATGAAAGCTTTAAAGGCTCAGGCAGAAAACCGTTTTCAGGACCAAATTGTTCCTATCGAGGTAGAGCACACTTTTGTGAACGCTGCAGGTAAAAAGGAAACAAACACTTATACCGTAAACAAAGACGAAGGGCCAAGAGCTGGAACCAACATTCCGACCTTGAACAAATTAAGACCAGTTTTTGCCGCTGGTGGAAGTGTTACTGCTGGTAATTCCTCCCAAATGAGTGATGGTGCTGCTTTTGTGATGGTAATGAGCGAAGAAATGGTAAAAGAACTCAATTTGGAACCTATTGCTCGATTGGTGAACTATGCCGCAGCAGGTGTAGAACCAAGAATTATGGGGATTGGTCCTGTAAAAGCAATTCCAAAAGCATTGAAACAAGCAGGGTTAAAACAAGACCAAATAGACCTTATCGAATTGAACGAAGCATTTGCGTCACAGTCATTAGCCGTGATTAGGGAATTAGGTTTAAATGAAGAAATAGTAAATGTAAACGGTGGAGCCATTGCACTCGGTCACCCACTGGGATGTACTGGAGCAAAACTATCGGTGCAGCTATTTGATGAAATGCGCAAGCGCGACATGAAAGGCAAATACGGCATGGTCACCATGTGTGTAGGTACTGGACAAGGTGCTGCGGGTATATTCGAGTTTTTAGCTTAGTAAGCAAGAAAGAAAGAGCCAAGAAACAAGACTATGGGAAGACATAATTTCAAAAAGCTTAAAATTTGGCAGGAAGGGATGATTTTGGTTGATGAAACTTATCAGATGATTAAGGAATTTCCAGCTATGGAAAAATTCAATCTTGTCTCCCAAATGACTCGTTGTGCTGTATCCATTCCATCTAATATTGCAGAGGGAACAAGCAAATCAACAAATAAGCATTTCAATAATTATATTGAAATAAGTCTTGGCTCTAGTTTTGAATGGGAAACGCAATTAATTATTGCCTTGAACCAGAAATACATTTCCATAGAGAAATTTGAATTTTTAGAACATAAAATCCAACAACTACAGAAAATGATATCAAGCTTTCAAGATGGATTGAAATAAGTCCTGGTTCTTGTCTCTTGAATCTAAAATCTTATAAAGATGAGCACAGAAACAACAAACAAAGACATTTTAAGAGGAGGTCAATTTTTGGTCAAGGAAACCAAATGTGAAGACGTATTCACCCTTGAAGACCTCAACGAAGAACAAAAAATGATGCGCGAAAGCACCAAGGAATTCGTAGACCGAGAACTTTGGGCGCATTGGGAACGATTTGAGAAAAAAGACTACGCCTACACCGAAGAATGCATGAAAAAAGCTGGCGAACTCGGTCTTTTGAGCGTAGCTGTTCCTGAATCTTACGGCGGAATGGGAATGGGATTTGTTTCCACCATGTTGGTTTGCGATTATATTTCAGGGGCAACAGGTTCTTTTAGTACCGCATTTGGTGCTCACACAGGAATCGGTACCATGCCTATTACATTATACGGAACGGAAGAACAAAAACAAAAATATGTGCCCAAATTGGCCACGGGCGAGTGGTTCGGCGCATATTGTTTGACTGAGCCTGGAGCAGGTTCCGATGCCAATTCAGGGAAAACCAAAGCTGTCTTGTCCGAGGATGGGAAATATTACAGCATTTCTGGACAGAAAATGTGGATTTCCAATGCCGGATTCTGCAATATGTTCATTGTTTTCGCTAGAATCGAGGATGACAAGAACATCACAGGCTTTATCGTGGAAAACGATCCCGAAAATGGAATTTCTTTAGGTGATGAAGAAAAGAAATTAGGGATTCACTCCTCCTCTACCCGTCAGGTTTTCTTCAACGAGACCAAAGTTCCTGTAGAAAATATGCTTTCCGAAAGAGGGAACGGATTCAAAATTGCAATGAATGCCTTGAACATTGGTCGTATAAAATTGGCTGCAGCATGTTTGGAGGCACAACGTCGTATCGTGAACGAAGCCACCAAATATGCCAATGAGCGTATCCAGTTCAAGACCCCAATCATCAATTTTGGTGCTATCAAGGCAAAGATTGCCGATATGGTCACCAATGCCTATGTGGATGAAGCTGCATGTTATCGTGCAGCAAAAAATATCGAAGATAGAATCGCAATTCGCGAAGCGAGTGGAAACTCACACCAAGAAGCAGAGCTTAAAGGCGTGGAAGAATACGCCATCGAGTGTTCCATTTTAAAAGTGGCCGTGTCCGAACACGTTCAACATACCACCGACGAAGGAATTCAAGTGTTTGGAGGAATGGGCTTTAGCGCCGACACCCCAATGGAATCTGCATGGAGAGATGCCCGTATTTCCCGAATTTATGAGGGAACCAACGAAATCAACCGTATGCTTTCTGTGGGTATGTTGGTAAAAAAGGCCATGAAAGGACACGTTGACCTTTTAGGCCCTGCAACTGCCGTTGGCGAAGAATTGATGGGTATTCCATCCTTTGAGACTCCTGATTTTTCAGAATTATTTGCCGAAGAAAAGGATTTAGTGGCCCGATTGAAAAAAGTATTCTTGATGGTTGCCGGTAGTGCCGTTCAAAAATTTGGACCAGACTTGGATAAACATCAAATGTTGTTGATGGCCGCTTCCGATATTTTGATTCAGGTTTATATGGCGGAATCTGCCATTTTAAGAACTGAGAAAAACGCAAAACGTTATGGTGAAGACAGTCAAGCTGCACAAATAGCCATGTCCAAATTATACTTGTATAGAGCAGTGGACATCATCCAACAAAAAGCCAAGGAAGGTATTGTTTCCTTTGCCGAAGGCGATGAACAACGCATGATGCTGATGGGCTTGAAACGCTTTACCAAATACACAAACCAACCCAATGTAGTGGCACTTCGTACACAAATTGCGGATAAAGTAGCTGCTGATAACGGGTATACCTTTGACTAATTCAGATATCTTCTGGGGAAAACCCAAGTGGATTTGAAAAACGCTCCTTTTTAGGAGCGTTTTTTTATCCGATGGATTCCAAAATTTGTTCTTCTTTCTGTTTTCTTGAAAAATTTATGGCACATTCAATCAAAGCCAAATGCGAATACGCTTGCGGGAAATTCCCCAACAATCGCTTCGTTTTAAAATCAATGTCTTCACTGAACAATCCTAAATGATTGCTGTAGCTGAGCAATTTTTCAAATTGTTCCAAAGCTTTTTCCTCCTCCCCAATTTTAAACAGGGCGTTAATGAACCAAAACGTACAAATGGTAAAGGATGAGGATGGAAGACCAAAATCATCTTCATTTTTATAACGGTACAACAGCCCATCATTGCTCAATTCATTCTCAATGGCCTTGACCGTGTTTACATATTTAGGATCACGTGGGTGAATAAATCCATAAGGCTCCATCAACAACACCGAGGCATCCAAATGGCGCGAACCATAGGATTGTACAAACGCGTTAATGTCACTATTCCATGCATTCGTATGTATATCCTCCTTAATCTCCTGCTCAAGGGCCGTCCATTTTTCGAGCTTGCGGGTCTTTCCAAACATTTTGGCCACTTTAATGGCCCTGTCCAAGGCCACCCAACACAATACTTTTGAGAAGGTGAAATGTCTATCCTCACCCCTGAATTCCCAAATACCCTTATCCGGTTCTCTCCAGTGCTTGCCCACAATCCAAACAATACCTTTGGTAATGTTCCAAAGCTCCTCCACATTTTCAATGTCGTTGCTAAAGGATCGCAATTGCTCGTAGATCACATCCATTAATATGCCATAAATGTCATTTTGCTTCTGCATATAGGCCGCATTTCCAACTCGCACAGGCTTGGAACCTTTATAGCCTTCTAAATGATCCAAAGAAATTTCGGTCAACTTTTTCTCTTTGTTGATACCGTACATAATTTGGAGTTTCTCATCCTTATCGGGCATTAAATCAATAATAAACTGAAGGTATCTTTTGGCTGAGTTTTTATGACCTAACTCCGAAACTACTTTAATAACCATGGATGCATCACGAATCCAACAGAAACGGTAATCCCAGTTTCTTACTTCACCAATAGTTTCGGGAAGTGAAGTTGTTGCCGCCGCCAAAACTGCCCCAGTTTTATCGTAAGTCAACATTTTAAGGGTTATGGCACTTCTAATAATTTGCTTGTTGAACTTTTTATAGGTAGGGGTTTTATCCACCCAATCCATCCAATACACTTTAGTGCGTTCAAGTTCCAGCAATGCCTTTTGGGTAGAGGGCTTCAATATTTTTTCGTTATAACAGATCAAGAAATAACCATCTTCTTGAATCGTAATAGCATTGTTGTCCAAAACACCTTCCTTATCAAAGGAAGTATATAAAAATAGGGTATCGTATTTTTTCTCATGGGTAAGACTTGCTACAAAGTCCTCTTTTATATAATGATCGGTCTCCCCAACAGCATATTCCAATTTAGGATCGTATTTAAATTGCACTTTTGGAGTTCCCGAAATGTATTTTATGTATCGAATAATTTCAGGAGGTGCCAAGTACTTTCCGTTCATTTTATGGTGACGGGGCATAAAATCGTGTACCTCGAATACATTATCACCCTCGGTAAAGGTCGTGACCAAAATAGCGGTGTTCTCAAAATAGGCTTGATCTATGGTATAATCGCCAATGGGAATGATTTCAAAGCTACCTCCATTCCTCTCGTCGAGCAGTTTGGCAAATACCGAAGTAGAGTCAAATTCAGGCAAACAACACCAGTCCAAAGAGCCTTCTTTGGAGATCAATGCCGCGCTTCGGCAGTTGCCAATAATTCCATAATTCAAGTTGTCCATAGTTCAAAAATTCTCAAAAGGGTTAAAATGAATTGGTTTTGCGCTTGAATTTCCCGATTTTTAAGGAAACAAAAAATTAAAATCTTCCAAAAATCATCCTTTCATGGGTAAAACTATCATAATCTCAAATCGATTACCAGTTCAATTACAAATTAGCAATGGAACCATTACTGCCATCCCAAGTGTTGGCGGATTGGCAACGGGCATGAAATCTGTGCACAGCGGCAGTGAAAGCCTTTGGATTGGTTGGTCTGGGTTAACAGATGAAGACACACCGCCCGAATTGGAAGGTAATATCGATAAGGCCTTGGCCGAACATGGCTGCGCCAAAGTCAATTTAAATGCTCAGGAAATCGATGGTTTCTACTTCGGTTTCAGTAACCGAACCGTTTGGCCTTTGTTTCATTATTTCTTGGAATACACCGAGTTTGAATTGGACTTTTGGGAAACCTATAAATCGGTAAACCAAAAATTTGCCGATGCTATAATTGAACAATCGGACGAGGACGACACCATTTGGGTTCACGATTACCAATTAATGTTGGTTCCACAAATGGTTCGCGAAAAGCGTCCGGACACCACCATTGGTTTCTTTTTGCATATTCCGTTTCCATCGTATGAGATTTTTAGAACCTTACCTTGGCGGGAGGAGGTATTGGAAGGTCTTTTGGGCTCAGACCTCATTGGATTCCATACCTACGATTACGAAAGACACTTTTTAAGTTCGGTTCGAAGGTTATTGGGATTGGATGTGAGCTTCAATGATATTTATTTAGGCAATCGGGTCATAAAAGTGGACTCCTTCCCTATGGGAATTGATTATAAAAAATTCAGGGATGCCGCTTTAAAGCACGATTCAAAAGGCTCCAAAGACCGTAGTGACCTGCAATTGCGGTTGGATAACCATAAAGCTTCTGCTCCCGATACCAAACTTATTCTTTCGATAGATCGATTGGATTACAGTAAAGGAATTGCCAAACGATTGAATGCCTTTGAGTATTTTCTAAAGAAATACCCAGAATTCAAGGAAAAAGTAAGGTTGATCATTTTAGCGGTTCCCTCCCGCTCCAATGTGCCTCAATATCAATTGTTGAAGAAAGAAATTGATGAATTGGTAGGTAGAATCAACGGCGAATTATCCACTGTAAACTGGACCCCTATCTGGTATTTTTATCGCTCGTTGCCTTTTGAAAGTTTGATAGACCTATATACTTCAAGTGATATTGCCTGGTTGACCCCTTTGCGAGACGGAATGAACTTGGTTGCCAAAGAATATATTGCCACGCGCACAGACCAAACAGGGGTTTTGATTTTAAGTGAAATGGCTGGTTCTGCCTATGAAATGAACGAGGCCCTATTGATCAACCCAAACAATTTTGAAGAGCAAGCCGACACTTTAAAACAAGCCTTTTATATGCCCGTTGATGAGCAGGTTTCCCGTAATTCTTTCCTTCAAAAAAGATTGGAACGCTATAATGTAGAAGTCTGGGCGAATGAATTCATGAACGCCTTGAACGAGAAACGGGATATTGGAAAGGCATTCATTTCCGAAAAAATGTCCGATAAAATCCTTTCAGATATTCAAGACAACTACGGCAGTGCCAAAAAACGATTGTTGTTCCTGGATTACGACGGTACTTTGGCTGGTTTTCATAAAGATCCGCAAAAGGCATCGCCCGATGAAGAGCTATATGAACTTTTAGATGAACTTAATAGTCAAGAAAACACGACCATGTTCTTGATCAGCGGTAGGGATAAACAGACGTTTGGTCGTTGGTTCCTTCCCAAAAAATACAACATGATCGTGGAGCATGGGGTTTGGATTTCTAAGGAAGGCCATGATTTTAAAATGCTGGAACAAGTGAAGGGCGAATGGATGGAAAAAATACGCCCTGTTTTGGAATCTTTTGTAGACCGTACCCCTGGCTCCTTTATTGAAGAGAAGAATTATTCTTTGGCTTGGCATTACCGAAATACCGATCCGGATTTTGGAGAAAAGCGTGCCACAGAGCTCAACACCGTTTTGCGTAGCCTTATCGGAAACGACGATATTAGCGTGCTCAATGGCAACAAGGTGATGGAAGTAAAAAACAGCAATGTGAACAAAGGTCGCGCAGCTGTGCGCATGCTCGGCGAGGACGATTATGACTTTGTATTTGCAATTGGTGACGATTGGACGGATGAATTTATGTTTCAAGAACTTCCAAGTTCAGCGGTCACGGTAAAAGTAGGACTCCAAAAAACGCAGGCGAAATACCACGTGGAAAGCACCAAAAAAGTAAGGGAACTATTAAAAAGATTTATTTAACCATGAAACTAAGGCTTTGTCTTTGGACGAGTATGATTTTCTGTGTAACTACATTTGCGCAGTCCAACACAGAAGTCTATCTTTTTGATTTGGACATTCAAAATGGGCAACCGTTACTTTCCAATCCCAAAAACATTTCCAATAATGATGGGTATGACAATCAGCCTTCATTCTGGGATGATGATACCGTACTTTTTGCAGCTACGCGTCAAGATCAGACCGATATTTTACAATTCAATATAGAAAAAGGAAGCACGACCCAATGGTTGACCAACACACCTACCGGAAGTGAATATTCTCCCTTAAAAATTCCGGGCAAAAATGCATTTTCTGCCATTCGGTTGGATTTGGACGGTTTACAAAGGCTATACGAATACGATGCAAAAGGAAATTCAATTCCGATTTCAGATTTAAAAATTGGGTACCACGTTTGGTTAGATAAAAACACTTTGGTGGCAACTGTTTTGGTTGAAAATAGAATGGACCTTGTTATCATCAACCTTACGGAAGGTACACATTCCACGGTGGCTCGAAATGTTGGTCGTTCACTCCATAAAATTCCTGGTAGCAAACAAATCAGTTTTATCGACAAGAGTAAAAAAGATTGGGTCATAAATGCTTTGGAAGTGGAATCGAAAACCATCTCAAAATTGGCAAATACCTATCAAAAAGAAGAAGATATTTGTTGGTTGGGGCCAAATCTATTGGTCACAGGACATGGCAATTCATTGTTAACCTTTGACCTCAGTAACGAAGGGAACTGGGAAACCGCCATTTCTTTTGAGCAAAGTGAAATCAATAATATAACCCGACTGGCCATCAATCCTTCCAAATCACGATTGGCCTTTGTTGCCGAAGAGTCCCCATCTGCAATTGTTCAAAAGCAAGTGGATGCTTTCAACAACCGAAACCTCGATGCCTTTGTAGCTCGATTCTCCGATAATGTTTCCGTTCAACGTTTTCCCACCTCTCCAATGTACCAAGGAAAAGATAATATGCTGGAGAATTACGAGCGGTTTTTTTCAAATACCAAAAGCTCCAAAGTGGAAGTTGTAAAACGAATTGCTTTGGGGAATACTGTAATCGATGAGGAAAAAACTTGGGTCGATGGTCGTGAAGGACATCAGGTTGCCATCTATAAAATCAACAATGGTCAAATTACCTCCATGACCTTTATTTTTCCCGAAGAATCCCTGTCCGATGCCGAAGCTGTGGTTAAAACCCAACTAAAAGCTTATAATTCGCGGGATATCGATGGCTTTTTGGATACCTATGCGAACAATGTGCAGCTTTTTAATTTCCCGAACAAACTATTTGCTTCAGGCAAAAAAAGCATGAGAGCTCAATACGGCAGCTTTTTTGAAAGTACGCCCGACTTGCATGGCGAGATTAAAAATAGAATAGTGATCGGCAATAAAGTGATTGACGAAGAATATATTACCGTAAACGGGAACAATATTAGCGCAGTTGCCATTTATGAAGTTGAAAACAGCAAAATTACCAAAGTTACTTTTATTGATTAGCCCTTTTCAAATAGGCCATTTTTCAATTAGCTGTTACGGCACCTTTTTACTAATTTCAAGCCTTTAAAATTTCAAAGAAAACCAACTCAACTCATCATGAAGCATTATTTGACTTTACTATTGGCATTTTTCTGCCTTTCGCTACTAAAAGCGCAAACCGATACCCGCATTTACGACATCATCAACTCCGTTTCAGTAGAACGTATTGAAAGCGATGTAACAACGCTGGTTAATTTTGGAACTAGACACACCTTATCCGATACCATTTCCCAAACTCGCGGCATTGGTGCGGCAAGAAGATGGATCAAGTCCGAATTTGAAAAGATTTCTTCAGAATGTAGCAACTGTTTGGAGGTTTTCTATCAAAGCAACTTGATCAAAAAAGGTGATAATGCCCGAATCGTGAAGGATGTGGACATCGTAAACGTAGTGGCCATTAAAAGAGGAACCAAATTCCCGAATCGTTTTATCATTATGAGTGGTGATATTGATTCCCGAGTAAGTGATCCAACCAATTTCACTTCCGATTCTCCTGGAGCAAACGACAATGCCAGTGGAATGGCAGGCACGATTGAAGCGGCAAGGGTGCTTTCCAAATACAATTTCGAAAGCAGCATCATCTTTGTTGGCTTATCTGGTGAAGAGCAAGGTCTTTACGGAGGAAAAGGATTGGCCGAATACGCAAAAGAAAAAGGTTGGGATATTGTGGGTATCCTTAACAACGATATGATTGGAAACATTACAGGGGTTGATGGCGTAATCAGCAATAGGGACTTTAGAATATTTTCTGAGCCAGTTCCCCCAACCGAAACCGAAGAACAACGTAGGGCACGTCGTTTTTATGGTGGGGAAGTAGATGGGATTTCACGTCAGTTGGCACGCTACGTGTACAAAACCACCAAAACCTATATGCCCGAAATGAACCCGATGATGATCTATCGTTTGGACAGATTTGGTCGTGGCGGACACCACAGACCCTTTAACGATGCTGGCTTTGCAGGTATCCGTATTATGGAAGCACACGAAAACTATACGCAACAGCACCAAGATCTTCGTGTTGAGGATGGTATTGCCTACGGTGACAAATTGGAGCATGTAAACTTTGGTTATGCCGCAAAACTGACAGCCGTTAACGCAATTAACCTAGCTTCGATTGCATGGGCTCCATCAGCTCCCGAAACGGTAGAAATTGGTGGAATTGTGGAACCGAATGCGAAACTTAGATGGAGCAAGGTGGATGGTGCCGTTGGCTATAAAATCTATTGGAGAGACACCACTTCTCCAACTTGGGACAATTTTAGATATGTTGGCGATGTAACCGAACACACTTTGGAAGGTATCGTAATCGACAATTTCTTTTTTGGGGTTGCCACTGTTGGAAAAGATGGTCACGAAAGCCCAGTGGTTTTCCCAAATAAAGTGTTTAGATAGAAAACTCAACTTTTATTTGTCTCAATTGATTTGTTTGTCATTCCTGCGAAAGCAGGAATCTATTTGACCTATTTATATAACAATGGATTCCGCATCAAGTGCGGAATGACAAATTTTCACAATCTAGGAAAACCATTATTAGTCAAAAAATAATATGAAGCATCTTTTTATCATTTTATCCTTGTTCAGTCTATGCATTATTAATGCCCAAAATTTCACTCGACAAGATAGCTTGCGAGGTAGCATTACCCCTGAACGTGAATGGTGGGATTTGAACTATTACCACCTCGATGTAAAAGTAGAACCCTCCAAAAAATTCATTTCAGGTTCCAACTTGGTTCGCTATAAGGTGTTGAAGGAAGCCAAAACGCTTCAAATAGACTTGCAAGAGCCCATGAAAATTGAATCGATCACACAAGATGGTAAAAAATTAAAGTTCACTTCCGAGGGCAATGCACATTTCATCAAACTGAAGAAAAAACAGGTAGCAGGGGAATTTAACGAGCTTAAAATAACTTATTCCGGTAATCCACAAGCAGCAAAAAATGCCCCATGGGATGGAGGTTTTTCTTGGAATACCGATGAAAATGGAAACCCGTTTGTGGCAACTTCTTGTCAAGGATTGGGAGCAAGTGTGTTCTGGCCCAATAAGGACCATATGTACGACGAAGTGGACAGTATGCGTATTAGTGTGACGGTGCCAAAAGACCTTATGGATGTTTCCAATGGGCAATTGGAAAGTGTGGAAGAACAAGGGGACTTTAAAACCTATAATTGGGTGGTGAAAAATCCCATCAATAATTATGGCGTCAACCTAAATATTGGGAATTATGCCCATTTTGGTGAAACTTATGATGGTGAAAACGGTGCGTTAAAAGTTGACTATTATGTTCTGCCCGAAAACTTGGAAAAAGCTAAAAAACAATTTGCCCAAACTTCCATGATGCTGCGTGCCTTTGAACATTGGTTTGGCCCCTACCCTTTTTATGAGGATGGTTTTAAATTAGTGGAAGTTCCCTATTTGGGCATGGAGCACCAAAGTTCGGTAACCTATGGCAACAAATTTCAAAATGGGTATTTAGGTCGCGATTTGTCCAAAACAGGCTGGGGTTTGCAATTTGATTTTATTATCATCCATGAAGCGGGACACGAATGGTTTGCCAACAACATAACCTACAAGGACATTGCGGATATGTGGGTGCACGAGGGTTTTACGGCTTATTCGGAAAACTTGTATTTGGACTATCATTTTGGCACCAACGCATCCGCAGCATATGTGGTTGGCACCAGGGACAATATCCGAAATGACAGTCCAATAATTGGACCTTATAACGTGAACAAGAGCGGTTCTGGAGATATGTACTACAAAGGAGCCAATATGCTTCATACGTTACGTCAATTGGTTGAGGATGATGAATTATGGAGACACACTTTACGAGGATTGAACAAAGATTTTTACCATCAAACGGTTACAACAGAACAAATTGAAGACTATATCAGTGAGAAAACCGGTAAAGACTTATCCGCTTTCTTTAACCAATACCTGCGCTCTACCCTAATTCCAACTTTAGAATATAAAATAGAAGGCGAAAATTTGACCTACCGCTATGTTGATGTGGTAGAGGATTTTGACATGCCTGTTCGCGTATTTGTTGATGGTTCCGAAAAGTGGTTGTTCCCAAATTCAGAATGGAAAACGGAAAAATTGGAGGGAAGCAAATTGGTTTTTGATACGAATTTCTACATCGAAACAAAGAAGATATAAATAATTTAAAAACTTTATAAAACAAAAAGGCTCCGCAAATGCGGAGCCTTTTTTATATGCTATTGCAGTTTATTAATTAAACTGAACCTGAGTAAGTGCGAACGGGCTAGCCCCTTCACCTTCTGCCTTATAAGTTAGGTACAATTCGGGTTGAACGCCATCGGTCTTCTTAATTGGAATTACAATAGCTCCACCTTGACCGCTTAGTCCATTTGGATTCAGTTTTCCCGATCCAAGAACTTCACCATCTGGGGATCCAGACCTCAACTCCATGGTATAACCGATGGCTGGTGGCGATTGCCATGCAACAATGGCCATCAATCTGCTAACGCCAGTCAAGTCCGTATCTTCAATTTTCAACCATCCATTGGCTGCATTCAAAAGTTGTAACTGCATTCCACCAAAAGCCATGGCCTGCATTCCTTCTGTTGGTGTTCCATCAGGGAACGACATGCTATTGCTTGGTAATACAACTGTTTCAGAACCTGTTAATGGCAAAGCCTCCCCAGTTCCTTCATCGGTATAACTTGCTGTCAACAAGAATACTTCACCATTTTCCTTGGCTTCAGGCGTTACAGAACCTACCATAGGTAGTGACGGAGCTCTATTTCCTCCTGTCAAGGATTGGATATATTGCACAATCTGTCTAGCTTCCATTTGGGTTACATTCGGGTGCGCTGGCATTACAACTTCACCCCAAACACCAGAACCACCAGCAAGAATTTTTGCCATTAGGTAATTGGTGGAACGACGATCTCCTTTGTATTTCTCGGATACCGCATAATAATTCGGACCGATTGAAGCTTCTTTTTCTTTGTGACAGGATTTACAATCCAAGCTTTGGGTCAATGCTTTACCCATAACAGCACCAGAAACTTGTTGATGCCCCAAACTCTGGTTCACTTCATCCATTCCGGAACGGTACTCCACAGAAATATAAACGTTGTCCTTGTTCACTTCGCTATCAGCATCCGTAACGGAAACATTATACTTGATAGGCTGTCCTGGAATATAGAACGAAGAGTTGGTCTGACCCAATTCAATACTTACCACAGGTCTTTCATTACCTGCAACAATGGTTTGGTCGATACTGGTCACTTCTTCTCCAGCAGGATCCTTAACGGTAACATTTAATTTGTAGGCACCTGCTTTATCATAGGTATAGGTCAAGGTGGGCTCGGTAGTTTCTTGCGTTGTACCATCGCCTAAATCCCAAACATAGCTCATACTATCCCCTTCTCTATCATGTGCTTCAACAGTTGCAGTAACACTCAATGGCAATGAACCAGCGTTTGCATCTACAGTAAAGCTATCAATTACTGGTGGACGGTTTCCTCCGTTATATTCGATATAGGCCAAACCACTATCTGGGTTTGCCGAGAACCAACCACTACCATATTCCAAAAGATAAACTCGTCCATCTGGACTCATTTCCATATCTATCAAGTTGTGTAATTCAACTTCTGGGGCAAAAGGCTCCATTTTATTGAACGAACCATCTTCGAACAAATGAACGGCCATCATCCAACCTCTCATCCAATCGTAAATGATCACTTTTCCATCGTAGTAAGATGGCAATCCACCTCCATTAGGGTACATATCTGACCAATACGTCGGTCCTGCCATCGCATTTCTACTTCCTGCTCCAACTTGAGGAAAATCTTGGATGTCACCATAATGGTAATACACATATGCAGGTTGCGCCGGAGGAAGCTCTGTTAGACCAGTATTGTTCTTAGAATCGTTGATTGGTTTTTCTGGATTGAATACTCTTCCTGATTCACCAGTTTCATAATCATACTTGTGGTATGCAAAGTTATCACCGATGAACATGGGCCAACCAAAGTTACCTGGTCCTCTAGCTTGGTTCATTTCATCATAACCTTGAGGTCCTCTAGTTGCCAAACTGTCCACTCTTGCGTCAGGTCCAACATCACCCCAGTACAAGTAACCTCTTTTCATATCCACAGAAATTCTATACGGGTTACGGTGTCCCATAGTGTAGATTTCTGGACGTGTTTTTTCGGTACCTACTGGGAAAAGGTTTCCTTCTGGAATATCATAGCTTCCGTCTTCGTTTACCTTAATTCTTAAGATTTTACCTCTAAGGTCGTTGGTGTTTCCAGAAGTACGTCTCGCATCAAAATTCTCTTTGCCGGGCATATCGTTCAACGGAGCATATCCATTGTTCACATATTTGGCATCGCTATCATTGAAAGGAGTTGAGTTATCCCCAGTCGACAAATATAGAAGACCATCAGGTCCGAAAGCGATGGAACCACCTGTATGACAACATATTTCACGCTGACTATCCAATTCAAGGATTACTTGCTCGGTAGACAAGTCAAAGATTCCATCTTTGTATTTAAATCTGGAAAGCCTATTCACCCACTTGTCACCTGTTGGTGCATAATACAAGTAAATCCAATTGTTTTCAGTGTAGTTCGGGTCCTTTTGAAGTCCCATCAAACCTTGCTCTGCATTTACTCCTGGTGTATTCAATGTTTTATGGTACACATCCAAAAAGGCAACTTGACTGATTTCTTTGGTCTCATCGGAATACAACATTACCTCTCCCCTACGTTGTGCAATCAGCACATCGTTGTTGGGAAGCACGGTCATTTCAGTAGGCTCAAAGAATTGTCCTGTGGACAATACGACTTTGCTAAAACGGTCACCTTCTGGTGGAATCTGGGACGTTGCTTTAGCATAATCCAATTCCAAGTTCTTTCCGATAGCATAGTTGATTCCTCCAAGAACATGCTTCATGAACAATTCTTCGGAATAACTTTCGTCGGTATGACCAGCTGCGGTGTAAAAAGCACGTCCACCATCAAAATCGTGGTACCATGCCATTGGGTGGTTTTCACCATTCTCGCCACCCTGATACGTTGACTCATCAACAGTTACCAAAACATTTATACCCTCATAAATGTTCTTGTAATTGTAAAGTTCATCGGTACGGTGCCAAACGGTTTCGGTAAAAAATTCTGTGGATGGATGGTTTTTATCTTTAATGATAAAATCCGCTTCGGGAGTTCCAGCAGGATGACTCAAAAATTGAGCTCCCACCAATCTGTTGTACCAACCCCAGTCGTACTCCGTGTCGGCTGCTGCGTGAATTCCAACATAACCACCACCTGCTTGAATATAGCGTTCAAATGCCGCTTCTTCCTTAGCATTCAGAATATTTCCAGTGGTACTCAAAAACACTATTGCAGAATACTGCGCCAAATTTTCATCGGTAAATAGTTCACCATTGGTAGTGGTGTCGATGACAAAATCATTTTCTTGGCCCAATTTTTCCAGAGCCGCAATTCCCGTTGGTATAGATGCATGTTTAAACGCCATTGTCTTGGAAAAGACCAAAAGCTTTGGAGGCCCTTGACGCTTTTTCTCACATCCAACAAGAACAAATAGTAGGCAAAGTGCCCCTAAAATGTAATTTCTCATGTGCATTAGTAATTGTTTGTAAAGTCTTAAATTTTGGTTTTAAATTTTACAGAATAGTTAATTGTGCGGTAATATAATTACTATTTTGTTGAAATCGGTCCTCTATTGTCTCAAAATGAAAAAATAACCCTGTGAATTACATAAAATGGCATCCAAACAACAATTAGGTCATTATTTTTCAAGCCATTATTAAAAAAACCAATAATTTACCTTCCGTACTTTCTTTGGTAAATTAGGGCTGCAATTCCCCCGATTAAGGCAAATGCACTCAGCATCCAAAATACATGTTGATGGCCAATTTCTTCTCCCGGATGGGCATCCAAAAGCATTCCGTAGGCAGGGCCTGCAAACACATCAGGAGTATACCCAATCAAAGAAATGAGTCCAACGGCAGTCCCTGTCAAGGTCAATGGGATTTTACCCACTTGCATCACACCAAAATACAGGGCTCTCGTGGCATATACCCCTGCCGCAATGACCACTACGGACATGAAAAACAAAATAGTAGTGGTCGGCGCAATGATCCCACTGGCAAAGAGTATTCCGCCAAGTAAAGTCAACATAAAGCTTACCACCAATAACCAAGTGATTTTTAATCTGTCGGCAATCAAACCAAAAAGTATACCCGTGGTGGGTCGAAGAAATTGCAGCAAAGTTCCGACTTTGGCCGCATCCACTTGGTTGTATAGCATTACCTCTTCCGCATATTGCGAGATAATATCAGTGACTTTATAGCTTAGATATCCACAAAGAATAATTACCATCAACAACCAAACCGAGGGCAATCGCAATACTTGTTTTACTTCGCTCCTTGAAATTCGCTTTAAGGTATCGGTATCCGATGCATCTTTTGATTTCATAAAAAGCCAAACCAAAACTCCAATCAAAATAATGATAATCGAAGAGAAATAAAGCACATAGGTAAATGCATCTTTTCTGTCTTGAAGACTGGCAATTTCTGGCGATTCATGCAAAAAGAACGAAAACACCACCACACCCAATAGGCTAAAAAGAAAGCCAGTAAGACCGCGTCCGCCATCCAAAAAACCAAAAGCTTTCCCTTGGGAATCGGCTCCTCCCCATATTCGGGTTGCCTTGATCATAGGGGCCCAAAACAGAAAAATAGTGGTAAAGCCCCACCAACCGTATAATATTTGCAGTGTGAGCAAATCAGGGTATTGCGCAAACAAAAAACCACCCAAAGCCGTCATCCAAAGGGCTATGGCAATCAATTTTCGAGGTGGATATTTATCGGCCAAAGGCCCTCCAATAATATAGGAAACCATGGCGACCAACCCATACACCGAAAAACAAAGTCCAAGCTGCACATTGTCCAACTCCAAAACATCGAGCACGGTCGGTCTAAAAACACGAGGCAACACAAAGGGTAGAATAAAAATGGCCTCACCTGAAAGAATGAGCAACAGTAAATAGACCCAACTAAGTTTGGCAGCTTTCAAAGAATTGGTTTTTGCTAAAAATCCTTAAAAAAGAGGAGAAACCCAAAAAGCGTCCAAATAAAAATTCAGGTATCTTTAATGCATCTTAAATAACCCTTGATGTACCGACTTTTATTTTTATCCCTATTTCTTCTCATTTTGGGTTGCAAATCGGAGCCCTCAATTACTTATGACCTTGCCATAACCAACGCCAACATTATTGATCTTGAAAATGGAAGTGTTGCTGTAAAGAACATCTACATTTCCAAAGGAAAAATTGAAGTCGTGGATAACAATATTTTTAAAGCAGATTCTATAATTGATGCCTCTGGAAAATATATTTTGCCAGGATTTTGGGACAATCATATCCACTTGCGTGGTGGCGACTCTTTGATTGCGAACAATAAGAATTTCTTAAAGCTGTTCATTGCCAATGGCATTACCACGGTTCGGGATGCTGGAGGTGATCTTACTCACGAAGTAATGCAGTGGAAAAGTCAAATAGCAAATGAAAAATTGGTTGGACCGACCATTTTTACTGCCGGACCTAAAATTGATGGCCCAAAAGGAAGTTGGGCAGGCTCGATTGAAGTGGAAAATGAGGCGGATGTGGTAAAAGCTGTGGACTCATTGGAAGCTTTGGGTGTTGATTTCGTCAAGATTTATGACAGTAGAATTTCTCCTGAAAACTATATCAAATCGATTGAAGAAGCCAAAAAACGTGGATTTACCGTTTCTGGTCACATGCCCTTTACCGTTACGTTGGATGAAACCATAAATGCAGGAATGGATGGTATTGAACACCTTTATTATATAATGAAAGGTTGCGCCAGTAACGAAAAAGAGGTGACGGATAAAATGAACAGTGGTGAAATGGGATTTTGGGGCGCCATGCCCGCTTTAATGTCAGGCTACTCGGATAGTGCGGCGAATGCCACTTTTACCAAATTAAAAAAGAACAATGTTTTTGTGGTGCCCACCCTTCATATTGGGGAGACCTTAAGCTATTTGGATGAAGTTGATCATAGTAAGGACGAATACCTAAATTATATGGGTAGCGGTTTGATTCAGACTTATCAGGGCAGAATCAGATCAGCCTTAAATGCATCTGAAGAAGCTCGCACGAACCGTAAACAATTGGATGCTTTATTTGGAGAATTGGCCAAATCGCTCGACAGTGCTGGGGTTCAACTATTGGCAGGATCGGATAGCGGAGCTTTCAATTCGTATACCTATCCCGGAATTTCGTTGCACAAAGAACTGCAAGCCATGGTTGAAAATGGAATTTCTCCTTTGAATGCACTAAGAACCTCAACCGTAAATGGGGCTAAATTTCTTGGACAAACTTACGATTATGGCAATATTTCCAAAGGAAAAGTGTCCGATTTGGTAATATTGGAAGCCAATCCGCTTGAAAACATTGAAAACACCGAAAAGATATTTACAGTCATCAAAGGAACCCAAGTATTTTCCAAAGAACAATTACAAGAATTATTGATCAACGCCGTACTGGATTAAAGCATCACAACATGAAACCAAAATACTATCCCTTATTGCTCATCTTTTTATGTTTGAAAAGTTTACAATCCCAAACCTTGCTCATTCCCGATCGTGTTTTTGATGGGGTTGCAATGCATGAGGATTGGGTGGTTGCCGTGGATCAAAATCGCATCTCCTATGCTGGTCCACTAAATGGATTAAAAAAGTCCAATTCATACACAAAACAAGAATTAAAGGGCATGACTTTAATGCCTGGAATCATTGAAGGGCATTCGCATTTATTGTTGCATCCCTACAACGAAACCGAATGGAACGACCAAGTTTTAAAGGAATCACCTACTGAAAGGGCAGTTCGCGGGGTGGTTCATGCCAAAAACTCTTTAATGGCTGGTGTTACCGCCATGCGAGATTTGGGTTCGGAAGGAGCTGGATATACCGATGTGTACCTTAAAAAGACCATTGACGATGGCATAATTCCAGGGCCACGAACCTTAATGGCGGGCCCTGCGATTGTGGCAACCGGTGCCTACGGACCAAAAGGTTTTCACGATGGCGTTACAGTGCCCCTAGGTGCTGTTCCGGTCACAGGAGTCGATGTAGCCACTAGAGAAGTTCGAACTCAAATGGGTAATGGCGCCAATCTTATTAAAATATATGCCGACTACCGTTGGGGAGCCGGTGAACCCTCCCGACCTACTTTTTTACAGGAAGAAATCAATGCCATGGTAAACGCTGCAACTACTGCCGGGCGCTACGTTGTGGCCCATGCCAGTACGCCCGAAGGAATGCGTCGTGCCATTTTGGGAGGTGTGGAAACCATTGAACATGGACATGAAGGCACCTTGGAAATCTTCAAGTTAATGAAAGAAAAAAATGTGGCTTTTTGCCCTACCCTAGCTGCTGTTGAGTCCATTTCGCAATATCAAGGCTGGCAAAAAGGAAAAGATCAAGACCCTGATCGTGTGACTCAAAAGAAAAAATCCTTTAAACTGGCATTGGAATCTGGGGTGGATATTGTTTTTGGGGGTGATGTAGGTGTTTTTACCCACGGGGAGAATTACCGAGAGTTGGAATTAATGGTCGAATATGGCATGGCACCTTTAAAAGCATTGCAATCGGCCACTTCGGTTAATGCAAGAGTTTTACATTTTGAAGAATTGGGAATGATTCAAAATGGTTATTTGGCAGATATCATTGCCGTTGAAGGCAATCCCGCGGTGGACATTACACAAATGAAAAACGTCAAGTTTGTAATGAAAGATGGCGTGATATATAAAAATGAATAACCAGTTCCCCGAGAACTTCTTATTCTTTTAAGAAAAGCCGCAGGTGTTTTTGGTATCTTTAAAGGATAAACTGAACAAATACTAACCTAAATAAAATTCAGATGAAAAAATTATTGGCCATTGCCTTGATTACAAGTATCTGGGCATGTAAAGAAGAAAAAAAGGAGCCTTCCATCGCCGAAACGATGAAGACCTACACCATCGCCCAAATGATGGACAACGAAGCCATAGGCGGAGGGAGTTTCTCCCCTGACAAATCCAAACTTTTGATTTCGAGCAACCGTTCAGGCATCTACAATATGTACACCATTCCTGCTTCGGGTGGCGAAATGACGCCCATTACGCAATCGGACAGCTCCTCTGTATATTCGATTTCCTATTTTCCGAATGATGAACGCATGCTGTTCCGTATGGACAACAATGGGGATGAAATCTATCATATATTTGTTCGTGATTCGGATGGGAGCTTCAAGGATTTGACTCCTGAACAAGGTGCACGTTCACTTTTCAACCAATGGTCCAAAGACAAAAGTGCATTTTTCTACAGTTCCAACAAACGGGATAGTAGATTCATGGACCTCTATAAAATGGATTTGGAAACCTTGACCCCTACTTTGGTATATCAAAATGATGACGGTTATGATCTTGGCGTGGTTTCTCCCGAAGAGAAATATGTTTCATTAGTTAAATCCATTAATACCAATGATAGCGATTTGTTCTTGTTCGATTTGGAGAACAGGGAATTGAAGCAAATCAACCAAAATCAAAGTGCCAATTATCCACAGGATTTTGCTCCAGATGGTTCAGCCTTATTCTACACCACCGATGATGGCAGTGAGTTTTCTTATTTGATGAAATATTCTTTGGCCGATGACAGCTACGAAAAGGCGATGGTACGTGATTGGGATATTTCCGGCAGCTATTTTACTCAAAATGGCACCTACCAAGTAACTTACATTAATGAAGATGCAAAAAACACCATTGAAGTATTGGATGTGGCCTCTGGAGCCAATATCGATTTACCAACCGTGGAAAACATGGAGATCACGAGTGTCAGCTTTTCGGATGATGAGACTATGATGCGTTTTTACGCGGGTGGTTCCCACTCCCCCTCAAACCTATTTGTGTACAACCTGGAGACCAAAGAACAAAAACAACTAACCGATGTATTGAATCCAGAAATTCAAGGTCAGGATTTGGTAAAAGCAGAGGTGGTTCGTTATAAATCCTTTGATGGATTGGAAATTCCTGCCATTTACTACACACCACATCAGGCAAGTGTAGAAAATCCAGTTCCAGCTTTGGTTTGGGTGCACGGTGGACCAGGCGGACAATCCCGTCAGAACTTTAGTTCCTTTATCCAATATTTGGTAAACCATGGTTATGCTGTTTTAGCGGTAAACAATCGCGGAAGTAGTGGTTATGGAAAAACTTTCTACCAAATGGATGACCTCAACCATGGGGACAAAGATCTAAAAGATTGCGTAGAAGGTAAAAACTGGTTGGCGCAACAACCTGAAATCGATGGGGAGAAAATCGGAATTATTGGTGGATCCTATGGGGGCTATATGACCATGGCAGCATTAACCTATGCACCTGAAGAATTTGACGTGGGCGTAAACCTTTTTGGTGTGACCAACTGGATGCGAACACTAAAAAGCATCCCACCATGGTGGGAATCCTTTAAGGATGCCCTTTATAAAGAATTGGGAGATCCCTATAGTGCCGATTCCGTTCGTTTAAAGCAAATTTCCCCACTATTCCATACGGACAAAGTCACCAAACCTTTGATTGTTCTGCAAGGTTCGCAAGACCCTCGTGTTTTACAGGCAGAATCCGATGAAATCGTGGCCGGTGTTCGTAAAAATGGTGTTCCTGTGGAGTATGTGCTTTTCGAGGACGAAGGACACGGTTTCGTGAAAAAGGAGAATCAAATTACTGCATACAGCAAGATATTGGAATTTTTGGACGAGTACTTAAAAGAAGAAAAAAGTACGCCAATTAAAGAGGAGAGTAAATGATCAAAAACCTAACAGCCTTATTTCTTTTATTTGGTTTACTAACCATCAATGCCCAACAACCTGGTGAAGACGAATTGGGAGCTTGGTACATGTATTTTGGTACCAACAAGGTTTCGGAACGCTTCAGTGTGCACACTGAAGCACAATTGAGATTGTATGAAACCACAAATAATTTCAACCAATTGTTGTTACGTACCGGACTTAATTATCATATTAATCCAGAAGCGATTGCAACAGCGGGTTACGGTTACATTGACACCGACAACACCTTTTATGATGGTGTTTTTGATATCAATCTAATAGAACACCGAATTTTTGAACAGTTTATTCTAAAGAATAACGTCTGGGAGTTCCTGTTTGAGCATCGCTATCGCCTGGAACAGCGGTTTTTAGATTTTGATGGGGTTAAGGACACCCAGCATCGAGCTCGCTATCGCCTTCAAATGACCTTGCCACTAACCGATACTTTTTTCTTGAATTTTTATGATGAATTGTTCATCAATCTCCAAGATGATCTATTCGGGCAAAATCGATTATATGGAGCAGTTGGAGTAAACATCACGAATAATAGCAGTTTGCAGGTGGGATATTTGCGAAACCAATTTTCCAATGCCGTTTACGACCGCTTACAATTTGCTGTTTTTTACAATCCCGATTTAACTGGATGGTTCAAAAAGAAGAAACCTTAAAATACAGGGGCAAATAATTGACCGCAGTTGGTATAATACCTAACTTAGTGGTCAATCTAAAAAAGATATTTTTAATGAAAAAAATAACAATAGTTGCACTAGGGTTGGTAATGGTTACCGCCTTTAGTTGCAAACAGGCTAAAAAAGAAGAAGAAAAGAAAGAAGAAACCGTTGCGGCTGCAACCTATAGCATTGTGGAAGATTCCACCAGTGTGAAATTCACGGCCTACAAAACATCCGACAAAGTTCCCGTTGGCGGTACTTTTCAAGAAGTAAACCTAAAGTATACGGCTGGAGCCACTCCAGAAGAAACTTTGGACGGGCTTCAATTTACCATTCCCGTGAGCAGTCTTTTTACCAACGACGCCACTGGTACTAGGGATCCTAAGATTCTTGAGTTCTTTTTCCAAAAAATGGCCGAGACCCAAACCATTACAGGGACCTTTTCAATAACAGGCAACAATAAGAGCACCGTAAAATTGACCATGAACGGGGTTTCTACCGATTTACCTATGGATTACGAAATCACTGCAGATAACCACGTGAACTTTTCTGGGGTTATGGATTTGAAGCAATGGGATGCATTGGAAGCTTTGGCTTCATTGAACAAAGCTTGCGAAATCTTGCATACAGGTGCCGATGGTGTTAGCAAAACTTGGGAAGACGTTGCCATTGCAGGTACTGTACTTCTGGAGCAAAAATAAATTGAGCACTCAACATCAACTTAATTTAAGAATTGAAAAGAGCTGTTTATGCAGCTCTTTTTTTTATCTTATACCTATTAAAATTAAATGATCATGGGGACAACAAAAACCTATTCGAACGGAGAAATCACGGTAATTTGGAAACCTGAATTGTGCCAGCATGCAGGAATCTGTGTGAAAATGTTGCCGCAGGTGTACAACCCAAAAGAAAAGCCATGGATCAAAGCGGAAAATGCATCCTCCGAAGCTTTGAAAGACCAAATTTCCAAGTGTCCTTCAGGAGCACTTAGCTACTCAGAAAACCAACAATAAAAAAATGTACCAACTGATCAACAACAAAGAAGCCAAACAATTTCAATTTCTATTAGAAGATGCTATTGCTAAAATCGAGTATATCTTGGCCCAAGATAGAATTTATCTTACCCATACCGAAGTTCCGCCCTCATATGAAGGAAAAGGCATAGGTTCCAGCTTGATCAAACAAACCTTGGAATACATCAAAGAACAGGATTTGACCCTTGTCCCACTCTGTCCGTTTGTGGCCATGTACATCAAACGAAATCCGGAATGGAAAGCATTGGTTTTAAAAGGTATCAACATAGGGTAATTTTTCTAGTTCAACTTTTATATCTTTAAACCAATAGCTTATGCAATTGGACAACCTCATTATTAAATTTCAACAAAAGGATAAGGCCGCCTTCGAGACCCTATACCATATGTATGCTGAAAATATTTGTGGGGTAATCAATGTGATTGTGAAAGATACAGAGCGTTCCCAAGAACTTTGTCATGATGTTTTTGTGAAGATTTGGGAAAAGTCCGACCAATATGACACTTCAAAAGGACGATTTTTTACTTGGATATTGAATATTGCCAGAAATGCGGCCATAGATGAAGTGCGCTCCAAATCGCATAAAAATCAAAAAAAGAACCTCTCCGTGGATTCTCTCGTAGGTATCTATGAAAATAGTGAAGATTTTAATGGCAAAATAGACACCATTGGCCTGCAATCCCTTTTAAAGGGACTTAAGGACAAGTGTCTACAGCTAATCGACCTACTTTATTTTAAAGGATACACCCAAAAAGAGGCCGCCAAAGAATTGAATTCACCTGTTGGTACAATTAAAACAAGATTAAGAAGCTGTATTTCAACTCTAAGAAAAAATATGGCATAAACATGGATGTGAAAGAATACATAGCGTCTGGAATATTGGAACTCTACGTTGCGGGGGTGCTTTCCCCTGAAGAAAACCTGGAAGTTCAACACTTTGCCCTACAATATCCTGAAATACAGGACGAGATAGAGGCGATTGAAAAGGCTGTTATGGAACTCACAAAAACAGCATCGCCGAAACTTCCTGAAAACGGTTTTTCTAAAATAAAGGCAGAAATTGAAGATGTTATCCCATTTACTCCCGAAGCTGCTCCAAAAAAAGGCCCAACACCATGGAGTTCCTATTTGGGATGGGCGGCATCGATTTTATTGGCGGTCGGATTGTTCTGGATGTATACGGAAAACTCCAAGTTAAAATCGGAAATTGAATTGAGCAATCAGGAAAATCAGGGACTTCAAGAAATCTTAACCAATACTCAAGAGGAAATTACCTTTAAAGAAAATCTATTGCAACAAATTCGGGATAAAAATGTAACCGTGATAGCCCTGGGCGGACAGGCCGTATCCCCTACCTCGTATGCAAAGGCCTATTGGAACAAGGATGAGAACAAAGTTATCATTGACGCTCAAGGATTGCCCGAACCCCCTGATGGGTTTACCTATCAAGTTTGGTCGTTGAAATTAGATCCGCTGACACCGACCAGCATTGGATTGTTATCGGATTTTACATCGATAGACACCAAATTATTTACTTTGGATAATGTCAACGAATCGGAAGCCTTTGGTATTACTTTGGAGCCCGAAGGTGGTAGTGAGAGTCCAACTTTGGAACAATTGTATACCTTAGGTGCCGTTGGATCCTAAAAACGAAAAAAGCAGCCAAGAATATCCTGACCGCTTTTTCAAACTTAAATAACCATGAACAATCTTAACATTACAATTTTAATCCTACCCCAAATCCAAAAACCCAAGGATTAATGTCGACATCTGCATCAACGGTTGCTCCTAAAGCTGATGTTGCATCTACGGTAGCCGTAGTGTTCAAAAACAACTTTTTCACATCAAAGTTGATGAACCATTTATCGTTCAACATATAATCAAACCCACCTTGAAGGGCAAAACCCACTGCAGTATCGTAATCCACATCATCGGCAACAGGACCCTCATCAACCCCATAAAACAAGGTCAGGTTCACCCCTGCTCCCACGTAAGGAACAAAATTTCCTCCTGTAAAATGATATTGTCCAGTTAATGTTGGGGGCAATAACCAAACGTGTCCCAAATCAATATCGCCAGCGGCAGTCCCCACAGCTTTCACATCGTGCTTGGTGGTTGCTAAAATCAGTTCCATGGACCAATTATCATCAAAAAAGTAGGTAATGTCAAACTCTGGAACCACCGCAGTTGAAATATCCACATCGCCACCAATGGCTTCGATATCGGCACTTTCGTCGGGTGTAACCACAATTCCACGCAATCTAAATTGCCATTTGTTTCCGTTGTCCGCGGGTGCATCTTGCGCTATTGCAAAATTGGACAATCCCATTAAAGCCATTACCGCTACTAGTATTTGTTTTCTCATCCTTTATGATATTTTTAAAATGATGAGACAAATCTAAACTCCCGCTATTTCCAATATTATGATGTTTATCATTGGAAATGGGTTCGCAATGGCCTAACCCGTCAATATTTTGGGCCAATAATTCAAACTAAGCAGCCTAAAACCACTTCTTTCGTTTAAAAATGATTATGGAAACTATGGTTACCACGAACATGGCACCGAGAAGCACAAAATAACCATACTGTGTTTTGAGCTCAGGCATGTTTTCGAAGTTCATGCCATAAATTCCGGCCAAAAAAGTAAGTGGAATAAACACAACGGAAAAAATGGTCAAGGTTTTCATCACCTCGTTCAAGCGATGGCCCTGAACACTAAAAAACAGATTGATTTGACTTTCCAATTCCATAATATCGGAATCGATGTCCGTAATCAGCCCATTGATTTGCTCCCGCAATTCGCTAAAATATGCGTTGTGAAATCCCTTGACCTGTACTCTTTCCAATTTTACAACAATGTCCCTTAACCCTTGTGAAGCCTTCTTAAAATCCTGTAGGATTGCTTTTTTCTGCTCCACCTCGAACATAAACTCAGGAGTGGGTTCTTTCTTTACAATGGCTTCCAAGGCATTTTCCATTTCAATGCTATCCTCATATTTGTCCTTGTAATTATTGATCAAGGTTTCCAGAATAAAAAAGAGCAAGTAATCCGCCCGCTTTTTCCGGATGATTCCTTTGTTTTCAAAAATGCGCTCACGGATCCAATCAAAATGGTCGCCTCGCTTTTCCTGAATGCACCAAATAAAATCCTTGGCCACCACAAAATACATTTGTTCGGATTCCATGCTGTCATGCTCGGTCTTTAAGATTCGGGCTGCCACAAACAACTGCTCTTCCAAATGAATCACCTTGTTCCCCAATTTTTGGTTGAGCAACAATCGAAGTAAAAAATCGTCCAACTCGTTGCCATTAACCATCTGGCGGAACTCCTCCATATAATCCAATCCATAGGTGTTTACCCATGTCACCGATTTGTCCCCTTTGGAAAGTATAAGGTCGTCTTGGAGCGAAAACTTTCTATTATAATAGTTGTCAGGCGAATAGTTTATTGCCCATGAATTTTCTTCAAAATCTGTATTCATTGTTAAATATATGAAGTGCTTTATTCGTAGTTTCGAACTATAAGATAAATCAAATTTACAAGAACAATTCGATGATAGACCCAATGTCTTTTAAAACTGAGCTATTACTTACCGTAATTATGCTCGTCGTGATTTTCACCTTTAGCTCTTTAAGCAAAAGAGCCATTCGGAAATTCGGCAAGACCAGTGCTATTGACATGAACAGCCGAAAGATAATTTTCTACCTGAGCAACTTGCTGTATTACATTTTGGCTTTTGTGGGAATTAGCTTGATTTGGGGAGTGAACCTAAAGGAATTCTCACTGTTCCTATCTTCAGTGCTCGCTATTTTAGGGGTCGGTTTTGTAGCACAATGGTCCCTTTTGTCCAATTTAACGGCAAGTGTGATTCTATTTTTTAGTCATCCCTTACGTTTGGGCGACAGAATCCGTGTGATGGACAAAGATTTTGATTGGACCGGAAAAGTGGAGGACATCAGTGGATTTTATCTGTTTATGCGCACCGATGATGGAAGACGCATTACCATTCCTACGAACTTGGTGATTCAAAAAGGCATCGAAATCTTAAAGGAGGAACAACCAGAAATAGAAAATCCTTAAAGCAAAAACATAAAAACGCCATGGCTCACCACCATGGCGTACCTAAACAACAACCAACCCGAGGTCACACAAACCTCAACACTTGTTTACTTTGTTTAAAGCGCCGCTATCACAGCTTCCTTAACGGGACCGAGCTCATATGATGCCTGTATTAATTCCTTTTTCAATTTCCCCACCTTTTCCATTTTACCGTTTGCCTTATAGATTTCTGCGGACATTTGTAGCAAGGCAGGTTCAAAAGTGGCATTGATCACGTGTTTATCTATTAGTTCCATGGCTTTTTTCTGTTGCCCTAAATGCAATAAACTATACGCCAATAAACCGAACGATTCAGGTGTTGGCCTGTTTCGCACCTCTTCAATCGCTAATTGGTAGGCCCTATTTTTCACATCGGCACTTAAATAAAAATCCACATTATAGGCATTGTACATGGCTCCATAGTCCTTGGTGTTGTTCATTACCTTAAAATAGCTGTCCAATGCTTTAAGTTGAAGGATGTTATCATCCAAATAAGATGCTATTTCCGCTTTGAGTAGGTAATTTTCAGGTGCTTGATTCCTTTGCATTACCGCGTCCAATATTCGTAGCGCTTCCTCTCCATTTCTTTCATGGGAGTATACAATCCACGTAATACCTTTTTTTGCATAGGCATTTTGAGGGTCAATTTTTAAGGATCGAAGATACATTTGATAAGCATCTGAAATGCGTCCTGCATGACCATAAAAATCGGCCAAGTTGGTATATGACCACAGTTTAAGGTTTCGGTTGTTTGATGATTCAGCCTTTTGTTTGGCCTTTTCCATAAAATGGATGGCCGTATCCAAGTCTCCCCTGTGATCGTTCCATTTGGCAACTCGAATCAGATATCCAAAATCTGAAATGTTCTTGATGCTATCCAAATATTGGTTGGCAAGTGTATAATTGCCCAACTCCATATGCAGGTCAAAAAGTAAACTTTGGGTTTCATTGAGCCCACTCCCCAATTCCTTAGCTTCCTGCGCTAGGACCAACGCTTCTTTAAATCGATGTTGGGAAATATAGTTTCTTGCCAATGCACGTAAGTAAGCAGATTTGCCCACCGCAGCTATTTCAACGGCTCTTTTAAGGCACGCCTCCGCCTTTTTTAAATATTGAATATCCCCAGTGGATTTAAAAAACCTGCTGTATTCACTGGCAACATTACCCAAACTGAGCAATTGTAGACTGTCGGGTTTAATCTTATTGTTCCAAAGCTCAAAATACTTTGAAGTCGTTTTAACCGGGCCCGAATCCAAATACGATTCATAATCCTGTTTGTTTGTTTCAAATGTTGATTCCTCAGTTTTACACGCACCTAAAATCAAGGTGAGACAAATAGGAATTAGATATGACAAAGTTGTTTTCATGTTATTGTTGTTTTAGATAAAAAAAGGGGAAGGAAGGTTTCCTCCCCCTCTTCCCTTTCATAGCAATTACTCGGGAGCTCCCAAATAGGGGAACATTGCAGAAATATCTGCTGTTACCGCAACACCATCGGATGTCAGCCTAGGTAAATCGGCCATTCCATCATCATCCAAATCTTGACCGCTAAAGCGGGTACCTTCCATTCCACCAAAAAATAAAATCAGGGAAACATCAATAATGTCATCATTGGGATGTCTGCCAGTAAGGGCCACCTCATCTCCATCTGGCACTAAAATGCGTCCATCATTGTCGAAGTCGGTTCCTGGATTAAAATATGTAGTAGGTACATCTGGGGCAACCTCCAACACGTCTGCTGCCAAAACTGTGGTCAATGTTGCGGCATCCAATCCTAAAATATTGTTTTCATAATTCACATCGGCCGGGTCCAAACCCAATTTCAGGGCATAAACATCATGGTATTGCTCCAACCGTGCCTGAAATCCAGCTTGAAAAGTGGCCACCATTTCAGAAGGAATTGTGGTGTTATGGGCATCTTTTATACTTGCCGCACCATCCATATCCACACTTAAAGTGGTATTGATGCCTGGGCGACCCAAATGATCTACTTGTATAAAAGTTCCTGAAAAATCCACGGCCATATCGTCATTCATCATATCGTCCATATAAGAATAACCACCATCATCGTCATTGTTACAGCTTATTGCCATTGCAAAAGCTAGAATCGAAGCTGTAAAGTATATTGATTGTCTTAGTTTCATCGTATTGTTATTTTAATTGCTTATTGTTTTTTATTTGTGGTCACCCAAGTTTTGTACACCGAAAGTCCCAAGGCATTTGTTGCCGTAGGTGTTCCCAACAAACTGTTCGGGATTTCAATTACAATGGACATGGTGTTGGCGCCATCGAAGGTGTCCGCGGCCTCTTCAGGTGGCAAAAATCCACCTGGAGCTGAATCCAACTCTGGCGAGATCACCGCATTGAACTGGAAAAAATCGAAGAAGAATGGATCCTGTCGTGGTCCTGCAAACAACGATATACCGCTTGTTGTGGTCTCTACAATTGCAGAACTACCTGAAATTTCCACATCACCCAAGACGGCATCTGTGTAAACTTGACTGCTCAACCCTGTTTGAGTTGGTGCGACCGGGCCAAAAAAGTACATTCTGCCATCTTTGGCAATTGCCTGTATAACCTGATCTTCTACCAAATCTCCATCCAGATCAATATTGATTTCCGTTAACACATCCTCATCAAACGTTCCATAAGCTAAATCGGGCAACACACTGGATTGCAGATCGACCACAAAGACCGTATTGTCGGAACCTTCACTGGGTTCAAACGCATAGAAATCGGCTATATCGGCTGTGGTTCCAGCAGAAGAAGGCGCATCTATATGGTCGGCAGATACAAAAACCAAAGCTCCGATCACCATACTGCTTACAGCTAATAAATAGTTTCTTGTTTTTTTCATTTTACTTGTTTTTAAAGTTTGCTTCACCCCTACCTACGGAACCTTTTAAGAGAGGGTTTGGTTTTTAAATGTTAAAATTATCTTAACAATTCGATGAAGAAGTGACAACAATTTAATTCTGATTAAGTCATGTAATTTGTTTTACTTTGATGTTCTAAATGTGATAAATGAACCCTTCCGCTTCCGGTTGGATCAATAAATTTGGTCATCTTGCCATGCAAGAGTCTTCAAAAATTGAAGACTTTAATAGCCTGTACCAACAACTTAAAAAGAGTGGTTTTATCTATGGAGTGCATCTCAGCATTCCATCATTTTTGGAAGTTGACATTACCCTGAGCGAAGATGAAATTGCCAAAATCAACCTGCTGACCGCACTCTATTTTACCTATACTTTTGAGACAGGAAAAACTGAATTCGATAAATTTTTGAAGACTGTTTTTGCCTACTACCAATCTTTGGAAGTTGGAAGAATTTCGTTCTTGAGCAAAATTTTGAGTGGCAGCAAAACGGAATCGCAACTTGAAAAATTGATTGATTCCAGGATCTATTTAAGCGACAATACTTTTAGTAGAGCTTTCGGAAATAGCTTGACGAATTCCCTTCTTTATGTGGATGTTCTCATCTTTATGATGTACCTGCGGGACAACAAAAATATGATGTCGCATGCACAACTTTTGGAGTATGTTACCATCAACATTGTGTACCATGCACTCAATGCAAAAGAGACCCACGAAACGGATGCAAAACTCATCCAACTTTTGGCTTCTTCGTTAACTTATGTGGATCTAGATTTAGAGAATTTGGACGGGAATTATTCAGAACTTTTGAACGAAAATTTCACTGCTTTTGAACGACAATATTTTTTGGATATGGCCTGTCTCACTTTATGGGAAGACAAGGTGTTCGATTACTCCGAAATGGACTATATTTTCACCCTTGGAAACAGTCTTGGAAAGACCAAAAAAGAGGTCGAATTCGAGTTGAATTTTGTAAAGGATTTCTTTGAAGAAAACAAGGATAAAATTGCCTATCTAGACAACAAAAATTTGGCTGCCCAATTCTACGATGGCATGTCAAAAAATGTAAGCAAACTTATCCTTAGAAATAGCAAAAGACTTAAAAAAGAGTTGGCAGAAAGCAGGGAGTTGGTCGCCCTTTTATCCAAGTCTACCGTCAAGGATTTGAGCATTGAAGAGCGTAAAAAAGTACAGAACCAATTGCTGGATATTTTTAAAAGCATTCCTTCTTTGGCCATTTTTATGTTACCTGGAGGAGCTGTTCTTTTACCCATTTTCATTAAATTGATTCCAAAGTTACTACCCTCGGCTTTTGATGACAACAGAATAGACGAAAAGTAATAAAACTACCAAAAAAAGCCACTATAAGTTTTATTTATAGTGGCTTTTTTAATTTATATTAATATTTGGTAATCAGAATATTAAAATACACTACTCCAACCACAACTTAAAGTCCTTTACCCGTTCCCTGCTAACGATAACATCCTGTTCTTTAAAGTGTCCCAATTTAATCTGAAGCCTTGAATTAGTGTATGAAATGATGTCCGCTATGTGATTGATGTTCACATAAAACTTACGACTTACCCTAAAAAATGTTTGGGGCGAGAGTTCTTCCTCCAACTGTTCCAAAGTGGTTTCCAATAAATAATTTCTTCCGTCGGAAGTTGCCGCATACGTGCCTTTGTTCTCACTATAAAAACACTCGACCTCGTCGGCATTTATAATTTTAATGTGTTGCCCCACCTTGGCGGTAAATCGTTTTTTATACTCCCTTTCCAAAGGGTTTACCAAAAGGTTTTTTATGTCGTTAAAATCAATTGGGATTTTACCGTTTTCGGGCTTAAAATTTCGGTACTTTTTAACGGCACTTTCCAGCTCGTCCTCATCGATTGGTTTTAACAAATAATCGATGCTATTTAGCTTGAATGCCTGGAGGGCATATTCATCATAAGCGGTGGTGAAAATGATGGCGCTTTTTACCTCTACTGCATCAAAAATTTCGAACGAAAGTCCATCCGATAATTGGATGTCCAAAAAGATAAGATCAGGGTGCGGATTGTTCCGAAACCACTCAATGGATTCCTCTACCGAATGCAACATTTTGGACACCTCAATTTCTTGATCGGAGAGCAATCTTCCCAACCTTCTGGCGGCTGGTTTTTCATCTTCGATGATGAGTACGTTCATAGGTTTTCGATTAAATGTTTTTGGTTGATTTTATTTTAAAAATGGGCATTCTGTTTTTCTCCAAACTTGACCTTTTCATCTCCACTTCTCCTCATCTTCTTGCATATATTTTTGGATCTGCCTTTCCTCCCATTTCTTCAAAAATGGAAATTTATGACGAAAAACCACCAAGGTATGCACTACCAATATCAATCCCCAAAAAAGAATATTGCTATTGACCCAATCAAAGTAGTAAGTCTCGGTGGGAAACCAATCTGGCATAACCTTAAAAAGTACACCGCTCTGTAAAAGCAATAAAAAACCATTGACGAGTACAAATATTAAAATGTGCCTATAATAGCCTTGCAGTTCTTTGACCCGTTTTTTGGCTGCTTCCAAATTCTTGTTTTGAGTGCTCATCTTATTTGTACTTTTTCATTTCTTCCTTATCCTCTTCCATAAACTTTTTGATTTGCTTTTCTTCCCAATCCTTACTTAAAAAAGGGTTGAATCCAAAAACTTTGGATCCATGAAAGAACAAACCTATTCCCCATGCAAATAAGGTAATAAAGTGGGGCCAGTTCCAAAAATTATCCGTTTGCAGATAGATATTGAGTAAAATAAATGCGTTGATTACGGTATAAACAGCTGCATGGATGTAAAACCCTTTGATCTCTTCCACGCGCTTTTTTGCTCTTTGGTATTTTGTGTTTGTAGACTCTTCCATGATTATTTCCATTTATTGTTGTTCTCGTCCTCATCCATAAACTCCCTTATTTTTCGCTTTTCCCATTGTTTTCCGAAAAACGGGATTAGATCAAAGGTGCGCATCGCATGAAAAAACAAACCGATGCCCCAACCGAATGCAGCCCATAAAAACCACATATAATCGAATTGGTTACTGTAATAATTGATAAAGGCCAAGGCAGAGATAACCAACACATAGGAAGTTAGGTTCCCATAGAACTTTTTAAGTTCATCTACCCGTTCTTTTGCCCTTAGGTACTTGCTTTCTTTATTAAAATTTTCCATGGCTCTTGGTAATGGTTGTGTGGTATAGTTAAAAATACTCATTATTAAAATTCTTTATTGTTCATCAATTCTTCGATTTTTCTTCTTTCCCAATCCTTTCCTAAAATTGGATTGGCTCCAAAAGCAGTCATCCAATGACCAATAAGGCCCAGTCCCCACCCCAATGCCGGGAACAATACCCAAGCAAAGCTTGTGGTTCTGTAGTTGATGAAGGCCAAAAGTGAAATCACCAGCACATAGGCAGTTAAGTTCATGTAAAAAGATTTCATGCATTCCATACGTTCTTTGGCTCTTTGGTATCGGTTGTTGTCTAAGTTTTCCATGACTGTTCGT
The DNA here is from genome assembly GCF_030268205.1 of Allomuricauda sp. NBRC 101325. Lineage (GTDB taxonomy): Bacteria > Bacteroidota > Bacteroidia > Flavobacteriales > Flavobacteriaceae > Flagellimonas. The sequence goes on along the minus strand of NZ_BSQF01000002.1, from coordinate 608,769 downwards.
TTTTAGATTTTAATTATAATCCAAATGTCGACAGATGCAGGCAAGAAATGAAAAGTAGATTCGCGAACTGTTGATTTTGATGGATGAGTTGTTGGGGGTTAAGGGTTGAGGGTAAAAAATAAATGGATTGGATAACCAGAATCAAGAGTCAAGAGACAAGACATTTGTTGAGAAGTGACTGGTAATTGATTATTGTTTATTAATAATTGAGGGGTGGTTGAGGGTGAAAAATAAGTGGATTGGATAACCAGAATCAAGAGTCAAGAGACAAGACGATTGTTGAGAAGTGACTGGTAATTGATTATTGTTTATTGATAATTGAGGGGTGGTGGAGGAGAAAAATAAATGGATTAGATAAACAGAATCAAGAGACAAGACATTTGTTGAGAAGTGACTGGTAATTGATTATTGTTTATTGATAATTGAGGGGTGGTTAAGGGTAAAATATAAGTGGATTGGGTGTAAATAATCAAGAGTCATGAGTCAAGACACTAGACAATCATTGAAGGATGAGGAAGTCAAAAATCTGACAACTGATAACTGAACTTAAAAGTCTTCCTTTTCCATGAGTTCCCGGATTTTGCGCTCCTCCCATCGTTTGCCCCACAAAGGATTATAGCCAAAGGCCTCCATTCCGTGCGCCAATAATCCAAAGCCCCAGCCCAATGTTGGAAAAAATGCCCAGAGAAAATCGGTGGTCCTAAAGTTTAACCACCATAAAAATGGAATTACGATACAATAGGCCATTAAATTGCCATAGAAGTCCTTGATGCCCTTTACACGCTCTTTAGCCTTGGCGTATCGTTTTTCTTCGATGTGTGTCTCCTGGGTTTCCACAATGGAGTATTGCTGGGTTAGCATGGGCAACGTGACACTAAAATCAGTAGTTGTTTTGTTTATGATGACTTCGCGGTCGGTCAAAATTTGATAGCGTTGTTTAATATTTTGCAATCCCACTCCACTACTCTTTTTAACCACCTGTTTTTCTTGAAGATTATTACTTACCACCAAGTTGGAACCGTTTTCAAACACTTTTATGTGCAATGGTCGGGATGAAGTTACCACATTGTGCTTCACGGCATTTTCCAAAAGTAATTGAAGTGATAGGGGGACTATTTTTGCTTCAGGCTGCGAACAATTCTCAGGAATTTCAAAAATAATGCTGTCCTCAAATCGCATTTTCAATAATCGCACATAGGTTCGGGCGAACTTCAATTCTTCATCCACGGTAACCAAGTCCTTATTCTTTTGCTCCAACACATACCGATAGACTTTGGAAAGCGATGTAGTGAAATTTTGTGCTTGATGCGGGTCTTCGTCAATTAAACTGGTCAAGACATTAAGGCTGTTGAACAAAAAATGGGGGTCGAGCTGGTTTTTTAAGGCATCAAAACGGGCAGAAGCGGATCCTGCAATGATTTTTTGCTCCTTGACCTGTTTCTCTTTGTAGTATTTATAATAATATCCCGCATAAAAAAGAACAGTGACCGCCATTGAAATCAAAAATGCACTCACATAATATTGGGGATGTTCTTGAAGCAAGAAATCGGTAAAGGAGATGCCCTCCAAGAAAACTTTTGAAATTACACGGGCAATAAAAATACCAATGAGGGACGCGCCAATATTGCCCAAAATCCCATAAAGCAAATACTTTTTGGTAAAGAGCTGCTTTTTATATTTACCCATCAACACAATAAATATGACCGCGTTGCATAAATAAATGACCACAGAATACACCATGCTTTCCCAGAACTCCGTCAAAAGCTCGTTCATGGTAAGGTTCCAGCCCTTAACATAGAAAATAATGAGGAACACTATATAAATAGCGATCCCCACTAAAAATGCCTTTATAAGTTCTTTAAAAAATGTTTTCATGTAGACTTATTTACAGCTGGCCAATACTTGTTCAGCACGTTCTTTTCCCCAACTTGGATAAAAGGGAGTATCGGATTTAAAGGTAGCAAAAAGTTCCAAGGCCTTTTCCACATCTTTGCAGTAGGGAGCGGTATCCTTTCCAAAGTATCTGGCTGACCCCATATCCCACTCTGCCTTCGAAAATATAACCCTTGGATTATCAGGGGCCAATTCCAAAGCTTTTTGGTACAATTGGGTGTTTTTCATGGACATGGTCATTCCGTAGGTTGCCCCATCAAAGGCTATCCATGCCGTGTTGATCAAAGCTTCCTGAATCAGGATTTCGGGATTGTTCGGTGAAATGGCATGGGCCACATCGATAAACTCCTTGGCCTTGGCCAATTGCTTGCTCAATTTCTCCTCATCTTTCTCCCCAAAGGAAATTACGGTGTTAATTTGTGAAACATAATAATAGGGCAACCAATTATCTGGTTCGGCTGTAGCAATACGCTCAAACAGGTTGGATGCATCCACAAACTTTTGCTCTTTCCAAAGTTCAAAGGCCTTTTCCATTCCTTTAGTATATCGATCTTGGGCAAATATTGCGGTTGTTCCCAAACACATAAGTAATACAAATAGTTTTTTCATGACTGTCGCTTTAATGGCTAGTACCCTAGCGTTGATTATTGATGCCACAAATATGAATCGAAAGGGTTGTGTTCGAAAAGAAGAATAACCGAACTGTATGTATTAGGGGATGGATTGTAAAATTGAAGTTGAAACTTGAAATATTCATATCTACAGGTCATTCCCAAGATGGAATTTAAACTTTAATGGTTTGAATAGCACAAATCGGCCCCAAAACTGTAAGAAAGCAACTTTACAATACTTCAATTTCTTACAGAAATAAAAATAATTTAACATTTTAAGTGACTCATTAACAGATTTTTAGTATATTTAATAGAGTCGCATTAACAATGATAACACCCTACATCATTTCGACTTTATTCTTTTTTTAGGATAGAACCTTACTTGCACCATAGATTCTTTTACATGGTTAAATAGCAAGTTGAACTCCCAAATTTCCAAACCAATGTTTTTCATGTTGATCCTATGAAAAATAGTCTTGGTCATTGCCCTAAGTGATTCCTTTTTCTTTACCAAAACTGCACCTTTTCTTAGGTATGGTTAACCAATATATAATCAACAAAAATGAAGACAATGAAAAAAATCATTCTGCTCTGCACAGTGGCTGCACTATTATTCAGTGGTTGCCAAAACGCTCCCGTAAGGTATACTCAGGATTCCCCAGAAATTGACACGGTAAAGAACCTGATCGCCAACTACAACAGTAAACTTTTTGATACGGCCGTGTATGCCGACACCTCAAAAACGTATTACAACACCAACAAAAATCCCATGTCGCCCAGTGAGGCTATGGACTATCACAGAAACACCGACATTAATTATTCCAATCGAGGATTCGCTAAAGACAACCAAGAATACGAAATGGTGGTAACCGATGATGGAGAAACTTGGGTAAACTGTTGGTTGCAATGGCAAGGCACCTTGGCCGCCAATGATCAGGCGGTGGAAATCCCAGTGCATTTGACCTATCAATTTGTCGATGGAAAAATTGTGAGGGAATATGGCTATTGGGATCCTTCTGAAATTATGTTGACACTGCAGAAATTAGAAGCTGAAGCAAACATGGCCAAAGAAGAAACAGAGCCCATGGAATAAAATTGAACACACAAATCACAAACACAATGAAAAAAATACTCTTAACATTATTATTGATTCCATTCATAATATGTGCACAAGGAAACCAACAACCTCCTATGTACATGAATGTGATGATGACCGCTCAACCCGATAAAATTGACGCTTTTGAAGCAGGATTGGCATCGCACAACAAAAAATACCATACCCAAGGCAACCAGCAGGTCAGCGTCTTTTGGGTCACAAGCGGGAAAAATTCAGGCAAATATGTATGGAGTCTTGGGCCCACATCTTGGGCTGCCATGGAAGAAACCAACAACTATTCCGAAGAGCATACCAAAGACTGGAACAACAATGTTGCGGCCAATGCCATGCCCGATATGCAATTTACCTATTGGAAAAACAATCCGTTGCATTCCAATTTTACCCGGGATTTTGAATTGAAAAACCTTTCCATTTTTATGTTGGACATTGAACGATTTAAATATCAGGAATTCCTAGCAGTTTTGGATAAAGTCTACAAAGTATTCAAGACGAAAGATCCCAACCAACAATGGGGCGTATACTTTAATGAACTGGCCAATACAGGCGACGGGGATTTTGTTTGGGTCGATTTTTTTGACAATACTTCTTGGATGGGCAGGGAGGATAGATTCGCTGAATGGTATGAAGAAGTACATGGCGCTGGAAGTTTTGCCCAATTTTTAAAGGAATTTGAGCATTCCACAGGTTGGGACATGCAGGAGATCTGGGTTTTCCGAAAAGACCTGAGCGGTTCTGACGGTAAAGTTGAAGTCTCGAATTAAGTTTGCTTATTCCAGGTTAAAAAGGCCCAAATTGGGCCTTTTCTTTTTTAACAACAAAGTATCCGAATGTTTTGCAAGCTTCAATATCTTTAAACCTCCAAATTCAAACTTGAAAGCATTCTTCTTGCCCTATGTACATTCCAAATCATTATAAAAATGAAAACCTTGAAGAAGTCAAGGACTTCGTCCAACAGAACAGTTTTGGCATCTTGATCAATATTGTGGACCAAAAACCTTGGGGAACCCATATTCCTTTGGAATTGGAGAAAGACATAGAGGGAAATGATGTTTTGATCGGCCATATTGCCAAAGCGAACCCACAATGGAAAAACTTTAGTGAAAACGCAGAGGTGTTGTGTATTTTCAATGGCCCCCACTCCTATGTGTCCTCATCGTGGTACAGAGAAGAAGAAGTTCCAACATGGAACTATATTGCCGTTCACATTTATGGAAAATTAAAAATATTGAGCGAGGAAGAAACGCTACAGTCCATGTATCGATTGGTGGATAAATACGAGAAAGTGGCTAAAAATCCCATCTCTTTGGATGATATGTCGCCCAAAACCATGCGACAAGTGAAGGGTGTTGTGGGATTTTCCATCCAAATTTCGGATATACAAGCCACCTATAAGCTATCACAGACCCGCAAGGAGGATCACGCAACAATCATTTCGGAGCTTCAAGAACAGAAGGATGCAGGCAGTAAAGCCATCGCTCAAGAAATGAAAAACCGTTACGAATAATCGTTATTCGATATCCTGAAAAATGGTGTCGGCCCATTTGGAATATTTTGGATTTTCCACATGCATGATCCATAGGTCGTCCATATACTTCCCTTTCATTTGTGTCTGATAAGCCCTAAATGCCTCTTCATTCTCATCATACTTGGCTAAGTACACATAATTCAACCCATTCTCGGGATTTTTAAAGTATTGGGCCTGCAAGCCTTTACTTTTCAAATCTTCCATGAAGTTTTTAAGATTGGCCTCATTTTTAAACACATTGGCGACAATATAATGGCCTTGTCCCACACCATCCAAGCTTATAAATTTCTCAATTGGTTTGTAGGCACCTCCATTGTAGGTTCCTTTTGAAGCCCATTGCTTTTGTTTGGGCGCGGTTTTGGAATTTAACTGTTCTGCCACACTATATCGCAATTGCACAGAATTATAAACTGAATCCAAAACTTCCTTATCCGCCAAATACAATTTTTGGGCGTTTTCCTCAATGTCCGGAATTTGGTCTCCGTTGTTGCGTTGCACCAATCGCATTACCATTTCAAAACGTTTTTCCATATCCTCTTCCCTACTCTGCTCCAAGGAATCCATTCGAAAAAGCAACTCGTCTATTACCGCATAACTATCTTCTTGTTCCTGCTGTAATTGCGAAATACGGCCTTCCAAATAGGCTCTTTCTTCATCATTTAAGGATGTCCCATTCTTTTCCGCATCAGTTTTTGCCTCTTTTTCCGCTGCACTTTCATTAGCTGCCACAGCTGATTCTGATGAAGATCTGTCTTTTAATTTCTCCTCCCCATCTTCGGCAATAAAAACGTTTTTGGACATATTGGGCACAAAGGAATAAGATATTGAAATCTCATGGGTCACACCCAAATTGGCAATGCTATTGCCGATATTTTTTTCAAAATTGTAACCGAAGGATAGTCTGCGGTTCAAATTAAAACCCGTACCGGCTGAAACACCATAAAATTGGTCGTAACCACCTTGAATCCAACCCAATTTGGGCAAGTCCAAAATAACGCCACCACCAAAAATAGGGTCTTCAGCACCATTGAAGCGAGCTCGAGCCAAGGGCATTAATCTGCCATCTTCAAAAATACCCCTTCCATTTTCCAAGGTATGGGTGTACTGCAAATGCCCTGAAAAGGTTTTCTGATCTAAGGTGGTCAGCGACTTTCCCGATTTAATATTGTAATCCACCAAATTTTGGGCAAAAACTCCCACATCAAATTTCCCCAAACTCAAATTGATTCCTGGCTGCAGCGAAATAATGGAACTTTCTGGGGTATCACTCAATAAAGGATCATCTTGTTGCAAGGCCGTAGATCGGCTCGGATCGTAATTGCTCACATAATAGGGAATATTCACACCAAAGGTCAAACTACTTTCCTTTCCCAATCGAATACCATGGGAATAATTGGCCATCACCCCCAAATTGGAGATGACACCTTCTTGCTGGTTGTACAAGCTAAACCCAAGGCCGACCATTTCATTGATTCGACCGCTATAGCTTAAAAAATAGTTTTGGGCATTATTATCAAAGTCCGCACTTTGACTTCTGTGGAACAAGTTGATATACGATTTATCTTCTCGAACGGCAGAAAAGGTGGGGTTGATCAAAAACCTATTGAATTTCAACAAATTTTGGAATGGGACATCGTAACTCACATAGGGATTGCTCTCCTGTGCATTAAGGGAATTGCTCAGCAGAACTACGGTAAATAGGGCAAAAACGAATTGCCTAACTGGGAGATGTGGGGATAAATATAAGAGCGGGGGTAGTTTTATCTCCATAGCCGAATGGGATTTGTAGGTTATTGGTTCTGGACACGCCAGATGGTATTTGGTTATTTGGTCTCATTAGCAAGATTTGGGACTTGTAAGAGTTTTAGGACTAAATCAATCGTAATATTAAAGATTATAACGGTAATCAACCAATTTATTCGTTGAACTGCGCATGCGGTTGATAGATATACGGTTTGAATTGATGAAAAATAGTTTTCAGTTCATGGAATTGTATGTGATAAGATGCTAATTTTGAAGCTTAAAGGCCAATTTTATTCATTTATGAACCAAGAAATACGCATTATCCCCTATTCCGATTCCTATGCCGCCGCTTTTAAGGCGCTTAACGAAGAGTGGATCACCACATATTTTGCAATGGAGGAAATGGATTATAAATCCTTGGACCATCCTAAGGAATACATTTTGGATAAAGGCGGGTACATCGCAGTGGCCCTTTTGAACGATGAACCCGTAGGCGTTTGCGCACTTGTCCCCTGTTCCTATGAAGGTTATGATCTTGAACTGGTTAAAATGGGGGTTTCTCCAAAAGCCCAGGACAAGGGCATTGGAAAACTGTTGGGACAGCATATCATCCAAAAAGCTTCGGAAATGGGAGCGACCGCTATTTTTCTGGAAAGCAACCGAGTTTTGGCACCGGCCATTGCGTTGTATAAAAAATTGGGCTTCCAAGAGGTTTTTGGAATCAAATCCCCATACGCCAGAAGTGACATTAAAATGGAACTTTTATTGACCAAATAGCACATACTTTTTAAAAGCGCCAACCACTTTTAACCTATCAAAAACACATTATATCTTTAAAAATGAGTACCTTATAGTGTACATAAAAAAGATATAAGTCATGGATTCGGTAAAAAAACTAAACAAATGGGCCAATGCCCACACCTATTTATTTATTGATTTGATTCGTGTCGCCCTCGGAACTTTTTTGTTCATCAAGGGGATTGAAGTGATGTCCAATTACCAACTTATGGCAGAAATGGCGCGTCCATTCCAAGACCTACCAGGCGGTATGATCATTCTGCATTACATTGCCCCTGCCCATTTTGTTGGAGGTATATTGATCGTTGCAGGATTATTGACACGTTGGGCGGCCATTGCACAGCTTCCTATTCTGTTTGGTGCCGTTCTTACCAATTTCTTGGGTACAATGAACACGACCAACTTGGTGGTGGCTGTATTCATTTTATTGTTGTGCCTATTTTTTGTGGTGTATGGCTCTGGCAAGCATTCAGTGGATTATTACCTTAAAATGCAGCAATAACCTATAGGTTATCCAATTGATTGCTCTTTTTATCCGTACTGATCGTCCAGAAAAAGCCAACAAAGAAAAAGCTATCCGCAGGAGGCGTAATCGCCCTTCTATCAAAAACCCCATCCATATTTGGGGTGTCGGCATATTGGTAATTGCTGACATTATTGATGCTCAATAAATTGTTCACGGAGAAATACAAGATTTTCTGTTGATCAATCAAATAAGCCCAATTGAAACTCAAATTATTGTACGATTTGGTCTTCTCGGCCATAAATTCTACCGTATTTGGATTATCGTAAGGTCTTCCCGAACCGTAGGAATATGAAAATCCTATTTGAGACCGTAATTTCTCCACCCAATATTTGGTAACTACCGATAAGTTATGTTGGGCCGCAAAGTTGGGTGTGGCACGCTCGATAAAGTTGCGGTAATCCCTTTTGGTGTCCAAATACGAATACGAAACCCAATAATCCAAATTGCCCACACTCTTGTTATCCCTCCAAAATACATCCAGTCCATTGGCATAACCATCCCCGGAATTGTTGTACATGGAGTTGAACTGAGGTTGTTCCGTATCAAACTTTACCAAATTGTCGTAATCCTTAAAATAGGCTTCGACCCTAAAAGTCCTGCCGTTATTGATGTGTTGATAGTTGAGAATGTAATGACTGGCTTTTTCCATTTGAAGGTCTTTGTCAAACTTTACCACCTTACCCAACGGACGTTGGTAAAAATCTCCGTAGGCAAAGGAAAACTGTCCGTTCTCTTTGGGTTTGTAGGCCAATGAAACTCTTGGCGACACCTGAAAAGCATCCATCAAAAAGTTTTGCTCTCCCCTAACTCCCAATTTTAGGGCAAAACGGTTGCTCAAAAAAATATCCGACTCGGCAAATAGGGACGCAAGACCTTCCGAATAGCCACTTTCAAACTCATTGGCTTCAAAATCGGTGTACGTTTCATCGTAATCCGTATTAAAATATTCCGCCCCAAAACTTAAATCGAATCGGCTGCTGAAGTTTTTTCTTGCTTTTACCTTAAGGTGGTAAGCGGTTTCTTTGGCATCAACCCTATCGGATTCAATGTGGATGTCGTTGGTGTCCCAAGCAATGGATGCACCCGAAGTCAGGCTCCAATCATTCTCCAAATAGTATTTGTACGAAGCATTAAAGTACAAATTGTTGTTCTTCAATCTAAAGCGAACATAATCCTCAAAATTGATGTCCTCTTGTTCAATGTCCAAATTGGAATGGTTAAATCCTGTGTACAGTTTGAACATACTCTTATCTCCCTTACTTCTAAAAACAGCCTCTCCAGAAATGGACTCGTATGGACTGTTCCAACGTACACCTTGAGTGCTCGGAAGCAAAGCTTCATAAGGAGCCAAATTCAAATAGGACGTATTGATGCTCAAGGATTGATCGCCCCAAATTTTGGTATGACCCAAACCTCCACCGACGGACATTACGGATATTTCTGTTTTCTCTTGATCGGGCTCATCAATGGTGTTCAGCAACAACACACTGGACAAAGCCTGTCCATACTCCGCTGAGTACCCTCCCGTACTAAACGATATTCCTTTAAAAAGGAAGGGGGAAAACCGTCCGCGGGTCGGCATATTATTGGCTGTGGCATTAAAGGGTTGAAACACGCGAAGTCCGTCGATAAAAACTTGGGTTTCCTCTGCAGTTCCACCTCTCACAAACAATCTACCATCCTCATTTACAGTGGAAGTCCCCGGTAACGTTTGCAAAGCAGCCACAAAATCCCCAGTTGCGCCTGCAGTAGTTACAATATCCAACGGTTTTAATACCGAAACTTTGGAATTATCCCCTGCTTCAAACGTTCCTGCGGTCAAGGTGACCCCTGTTAAGGAGTTGATGGCTTCCGTTAATTTGATTTTTAAATCCTTAAAATAGGTTACTTCGCCAATTTCATAATGCGGATCAAACGACAACATGGAAATCACAAGCGTTTGTGTTCCCGTTTCTTCCGTTTCAAAAGTAAAATGTCCTTCTCTATCGGAGGAAGCCCCATCATAGGTGCCTTCCAAATAAATATTGGCCCCTTCAATGGGATTGTTTTTGGCATCGGTAACGGTTCCTGTTATGGTTCGTTGGGCGAATACAAAACTTGAACCCAAGATGAATAAGAAGAATGTAAATACGTTTTTCATGACTGTTTGTTTTGATTGATGGGTCAAAATTGCCCCAACAAACACAGCCAAGCCAAAAGGAAATACCCAATTGTAGATTTTTCAAACTGAATTGAAACGGGAATAATGACTTTACAATTCACTCCCAAAATCCGACACTTCAGTCCATTGAACTTTTAAAAATTGGTTCAGCTTCAGACATTTGAAGCATCAAAAACATCAAAACAACATCTATGAAAACTGTAACACTAGCATTAAGTTTATTCTTTGTGAGCATCATTTCCATGGCTCAAGAAACCAAGGGAGTCAATATTAAAGTGACCATCGACAACATCAACAGCAACGAAGGAAAGGTTGTAGCGGGTTTGCACACCCAAGAGACCTTTATGGCAGGCCCTGGAATCCAAAATTTGGAAAGTACCATTGAAAACGGAAAAGTGGTTTTGACCTTTACCAATGTAGCACCAGGCTCCTACGCCATTTTAACCTTGCACGATGAAAACAGCAACAATAGAATGGATTACCAATCCAATGGGATGCCTGCGGAAAGCTATGGTATGTCTGGCAACGATATGTCCATTGGCCCACCAAACTTCGGCAGCGCAAAATTTGAAGTAGGCAACGAAGACCTAGAATTGAACATTCGTTTCTAATTCAACCTTAAAAACAGTCTTGAAAGCCCCGACCAAAGTCGGGGCTTTTTTTGGTGCCTAAAGTTTTAAACACTACATTTAATCAACTGACAATCAACCTTAAATAGCGAGCTATTAAACAAGTTGGCCACATATTGTCCATTCTAATTTTAACGTGGAGCCCATTTGCGTTCGGACAAACCTCACGCCTAGATTCTTTGCAAAACCAACTCAACCAGGCTCAATCCGATTCCAGTCGCATCAGTGTTTTAAAAAATATTTCGTGGGAATACCTCAATAATCGTGGCGATCTAGAGACGGCCAAAAAATACATAGACAGTTTTTATACGATCAGTGAACACAAAAAATTGCCTTGGGGCACTTCCATTGCCCATTATCAATACGCTGTTTTAGATAGGCAAAAGGGAAATTACACCTCGGCACTTGAGCACATCGAAGCCTATTTGGACTATTCCAGACAGACGAATAAACCATTTTCCGTAGCCAACGGACTTTATCAAAAGGCTGTTATCCTCGACAATCAAGGGGATATGGAAAAAAGCTTGGCAATCTATTACGAAATTTTAAAGATCTACCAAGATCATAATGATCCCTTCAGTATAGCCACCACACAAAATGCCATTGGAGAAATCCTGAAAACTACGGGCAAGATGGACGAAGCCATGGAGAACTACCAAAGTGCCCTCGAAATCTTTACTGGATTGGAAGACAAAATTGAAATGGCCAATTGCCTGTTCAATATCGGGGATACCTATTTGCAACAACAGAATTATGTTGAGGCACGATCCTACTTTTTCCGGGCTTTACAGTTGGATGAGGAAATGGACAGCGACTGGGGAAAGGCTTTTGACTACGAAGCGATCGGGAAAGTTTACGGATACCAAAAAAATTATTCCCAATCCTTGGATTACCACCAAAGAGCACTTGATCTTCGTGAAAAACTGGGCATGAAGTTGGAACTGGCCATGAGCCATAACCAAATCGCATTGATTTATTTGGAGCTGAAAAACTACCCACTTGCCCAAGAAAACATTGAAAAAGCCATTTCCATTTCTGAAGCAATGGGGGCAAAAAATCAACTTCAGGATAATTATGAATTGCTTTCAAAAATCCATGAAGCCTCTGGCGAGTTTGAAAAAGCTTTAGCCTTTAAAAACAAGGCGATCACCTTAAAGGACAGCCTGTTCAACGAGGCCAAGTCCAAACAGATTGAAGAGCTCCAGGTTCGATATGATACTGAAAAGCAACAAAATGCCATTGCATCCCTTCAAAAAGATGTAGAAATCAACGATTTAAAACTCGAACGGCAAAAAACATTGCGAAACTTCATCATTGCGATAGCCTTGGGTACTATGTTGGCTTTTTTGTTTTCTTTTAGGCGATTCAAACAAAAGCAGCGAGAAAAACAGTTGCTGGATGAGAAAAAGCGAGCCATTGAAGTGGAAAAAAAACGTACTGAAATTGAAAAACAACGGGTGCTGGAACTTGAAAAGGTCAATAAATTGAAGGATGAGTTTTTGGCCAATACCTCCCATGAATTGCGCACTCCCTTGGTTGGAATTATTGGTTTGAGTGAAGGATTAAAGGATGGTGTAGCAGGAAAAATGTCGAAAACTGCCCTTCAAAATTTAGAGATGATCATCAATAGTGGAAAACGGCTTTCCCATCTGGTAAACGATATTTTGGATTTTTCCAAGCTCAAAAACAAAGACCTCAACCTTTCCCTTAAACCTGTCGATATTTATGCCGTTTCAAATATTGTGCTACGACTTTCCCGCCCGTTGCTTCAGGATAAAAAATTAAAACTCATCAATGCCATTCCCAAGGATATTCCGCTAATCAATGCCGATGAAAATCGATTGCAACAGATCATGCACAACCTTATCGGCAATGCTATAAAATTCACAGAGAAAGGTGTTATCTCCCTGCATGCAGCAGTAAAAAAAGACAAGTTGACCATCTCCATTTCCGATACTGGTATTGGAATCCCCAAAGATAAAATGGATAGCATTTTTGATTCTTTTGAGCAAGTTGACGGTTCCACGGAACGGGAATACGGCGGAACTGGACTTGGACTTTCAGTGACCAAAAAATTGGTGGAACTCCATGGTGGAACCATTACAGTTGATTCCGAAAAAGGAAAGGGTTCCATTTTCACCTTTACCATGCCGTTGAGTCAAATCAAACGTGATGAACACGAAGAACTTCAAATAGACAAGCCTGAAGTTATCAATACTATACAGGATTTCAACGAAACCGATACCACAAATTCATTCGTAAAAGCTCCTTCTGCTCAAGATGTGCCAACCATTTTAATAGTGGATGATGAACCTGTGAACCGAAGAGTGTTGGAAAATCACCTCCGAATGGCGGGTTATCAAATTATTGAGGTTGGTTCAGGTAAAGAGGCACTTAAAATTATTGCCGAAGGCACACCAATTAGTTTAGTATTGCTTGATGTGATGATGCCTGGAACTTCTGGCTATGAAGTCTGCGAAAAAATAAGGGAGAAATACCTGTCCAGTGAATTACCTGTGATTTTATTGACGGCCAAAAATACGGTTTCCGACCTCGTAAGCGGATTTAATGCCGGCGCTAACGATTACCTTACCAAACCATTTTCCAAAGGCGAACTTTTGAGTCGAATCAAAACCCACTTGAACCTAAACATCATCCACAGGGCCACTTCAAGATTTGTGCCCTTAGAATTTGTGAAATCCATTGGAAAAGAATCTATTACCGATGTGCAATTGGGGGATTTTTCCGAGAAAGAGGTTACGGTACTGTTTTCCGATATTCGGGATTACACCACCCTTTCAGAAAGCATGACGCCGCATCAAAACTTTAAGTTCGTGAATGCCTACGTGGGCAGAATGGGGCCCATTATCAAAGAAAATCAAGGTTTTGTGAACCAATATTTGGGAGATGGCATCATGGCCTTGTTTCCCGATAGTCCGGAAGGAGCTTTGGATGCAGCCATTGAAATGCAACGAGCTTTGGCCCTTTACAATAAAAGAAGGGTGGAAGAAAAAGGATATCGACCACTTTCCATTGGCATCGGTTTACATACCGGCCCACTGATCATGGGAATTATTGGCGATACCAAGCGTAATGACCCTGCCGTTATTTCCGATACCGTTAATTGTGCCTCACGTGTTGAAGGGGTTACCAAACATTTCGGATCCAACATCATTATCAGCGGAGATACCTTGAACCAAATACAGCACCCTACCGATTTTAATTTTAGGTATTTGGGCAGGGTTCGGGTCAAGGGCAAACACAAATCCATTGAAATTTATGAGTGCATCGACGGGGATTCCATTCAAAAAATCTCATTGAAACTGGAAACCAAATCGCATTACGACAAAGGCATTGCCCTATATTACGAAGGTCAATTCGATGAAGCCGCAACGGCTTTCCAATGGGTATTGTACAAAAACCCTGGGGATACGGTGGCCCATTATTTTAACGAACGTGCAAAAAAATATGCTGTTCTTGGGCCACCGGAAGATTGGACTTCGGGTTCTGTCCTGATTTGATCATGTATCAATTGATCGAGAGGAAAAACTCATCAATCCCGACGGATGCCATCTTTTGATATCTCAGAAAACGTCTGTCCACAAACAACTGCGCCTGTTGAAGAAACTCGGAATCGTTCCGAATAAACGTATCGAATCTTCCCTCCATTTGTAAATAGGCTTCAATTGGAATGCTTGGTGGTTTTGAATCCAATATAAAAGTATCCACATCCAAACCATTTGCATTGGGTCTATTGCGATACAGCAACCATTGGCCAGAATTTACCGCTGCTTTATGATATTTTGATGGTCGTTTCATATCCACACCATGCTCCGGACTGTGGCAATAGGCAATGATCAACGAAGGCCCATCATGTTGTTCCGCTTCCAAAAAAACATTCAAGGTCTGTTGCTGATCGGCTCCCATGGCAACAGAAGCTACATACACATCAGGATATTGCATGGCCAACTGGCCCAAATCCTTCTTATGTTTTAGTTGTCCTTTTGCCGCAAACTTTGCTTTGGCCCCAAAAGGTGTTGACTTGGATTTTTGACCTCCCGTATTGGAATACACTTCATTGTCCAACACCAAAATATTGACGTTTTTTCCAGAAGCCAACACATGATCCAGTCCACCAAAACCAATGTCATAGGCCCAGCCATCACCACCAACGACCCAAACGCTTTTCTTTACCAAACTATCTGCTATGGAAAGCAATTTATCTGCCTTTGGCGATGGAATTTCCTTTAGCAATGCTTTCAAACGTGCAATACGATTGCGTTGCAAAGCAATTTCAGCTTCTGAAGATTGTTCAGCAGTTAATATTTCGCTTACGAATTCCTTACCCAACAATTCGGACAAATTTTGGAGCAAAACCATGGCTTGTTCCTGTTGCTGATCTAAAGACAGTCTGAAACCTAGGCCATATTCGGCATTATCTTCGAACAATGAGTTGGACCATGCTGGGCCTTGACCATATATATTCTTACCCCAAGGCGTAGTGGGCAATGCTCCCCCGAAAATGGAACTTGCGCCTGTGGCATTGGCCACTAACATACGATCACCGAACAGTTGCGACATCAATTTTAAATAAGGTGCCTCCCCACAGCCATCTACCCCCATTGGATATTTGAACAAAGGTTCTTGCAATTGTTGTAGGGCAAGGTTTTGAACGTTGATCAAGCCTCTGTCCACTTCTGAAATTCGAGCAAAAAAGTCCCAATTTTCCCGACTTGTATGCTCATGCTGTTCCCGTGGTTGCATTTCCAAAGCATTATCTGCACAAACATCCACACAGATTTCACAGGCCGTACATTGATCAGGATTTATTTGAATCGATAAATAGTTCAAATTCATAGTAGGAAGGTCAATTTTAGCTTCGACATCTTTCCATTGCGATGGAGCTGCTTCTTTTATGGCGGAACCATACACTTTCATACGAATCGCCCCTGATGGACACGCCATACTACAGGCACCGCATTGAATACAAGAATCGGTATTCCAAACGGGCAATCTTCCTTCCTCTTTTCTTTTATTGAAAATGGAAGTTCCTGTTGGGTACACCCCATCAACCGGTAATTGACCAACAGAAACTTGATCACCATTGCCCTCCAATAATTGACCCAACAATGTCTTCGAAAATGGAGCAACTCCATCTTTGTCTATATTATCGTGTTTCCATGTTTTCATCTCTACCTTTTGAATCCTTTTTAATAGTTCTTTATTTGGCATTAAATCATTGAAGCCAAGGGCCAAAGCCAAGAAACAATTTTGCATCAACGAAATTTGACTTTGCCCATTATCAACCAAATTCTTAGCATCTACAATGAACAATTCAACCTGTTTGGTCAATAATGCTCTTTGTGTTACCTGAGGTAAATTCATCCAAAAAGTTGCTGCATCAAGGTTGGTCTGTACCAAAACGGTACCTCCCTGCTTCACTCTCATCTTCCCACCCTCTTCTCTCAATAAGGTGGCATCTTCAAAACCAACAAAATGGGCTTCCGATATAACATAAGGTGCTTTTATGGGTTCGTAGGCAGCCCTAAAATTGGTAACGGCCTTGGAATTGGATTTTTTATAATCGATTTCCATATACCCCTGCACAAATTGACCATTGATATCCCCCAGATACTGCAGAAAATTGTCAAAGACCTGCTTGGTCTGTCTGGATTTGGTTTCAAAAAATAGCAGTTCCAATCCTTCAAATTCCAGATTAAAATCAGCATTTGACAGACTTAGCTGGGTCACATCGTCCAATATTCCTACCGTAAAAGATGATTTTAGGGTTCCTTTATTAAGGTTATCCACAATACTTTTTACCATGGATGGATCAAACTCCTTGGAGGCCAATCCATAGCGTCCGCCAAAAACTTTGGGCAGCTGCTTGAATTTACTGGACTTAAACACCGAATGCACCACATCCAAATACAATGGCTCCCCATTGGAACCTGCTTCTTTGGTACGGTCGAGCACAGCAATATTTATGCATGTTGAAGGAATACTTTCAATCAACATATCGGCACTGAAAGGTCTAAACAATCGCACCTTGACCAGTCCTATCTTTTCACCATCGGCATTTTGGGCCTTGATAGTTTCTTCAATGGTATGGGTGGATGAAGCCATTGCAATAATTACCTGCTCTGCTTCAGGATGGCCCACATATTCAAATACCTTATAGGCACGCCCCGTTAAATGGTAAAATTCATCCATTTTTCGCTGAACTATCCAGGGGCAGTTGTTGTAATATGGGTTCACTGCCTCTCTACTTTGAAAGAATACATCTGGCCCTTGTGAAGTTCCGGAAATATGTGGATTATTTGGATTCAATCCTCTATGTTGGTGTTCCTGAACCAAATCCTCCTTGATCATGGCCTTGATCACTTCATTATTGACCTTTTCAATGGTTGATCCTTCATGGGAAGTTCTAAATCCATCAAAAAAGTGAAGAAAAGGCACACGGGATTCCAAAGTGGCAGCCTGTGCAATCAATGCAAAATCCATAGCTTCCTGCACAGAGGCGGAGGCCAAGAAGGCATAGCCTGTATTTCGGGCCGACATCACATCGCTATGATCCCCGAAAACGGACAATGCATGCGAAGCTACGGCCCTTGTTGCAACATGGATTACATTTGGGGTTAATTCCCCAGCAATTTTGTGCATGTTGGGCAACATCAGCAATAAACCTTGTGATGCTGTAAAAGTGCTCGATAATGACCCTGTTTGTAGGGCGCCGTGCATGGCTCCCGCTACACCGGCCTCACTCTGCATTTCGAAAGTGGTGGGTACATTACCGAAAATATTTTTTTGATTGTGAGCACTCCACTCCTCCACCAATTCTGCCATTTCGGAAGCAGGTGTAATCGGATAAATGGGAAAAACCTCATTGGTCATGTACGCGACATGAGCAACAGCCTGGTTGGCATTGACAATGATGTGCTCTTTGTTTTTCATGGGATTAAACTTAAGTGTAGTGATAAAACATAAAAAGGCCGCCTCGCACATGAGTTACAAGGCGGCCTTTGGAATTCAATTATTTTTCGAACTCGATGGTTACAGGTGTTGGATTGGTCAACATATCGAATACTGGGGAGAATTGAGACAAAGTTCTCAATTGGTCCTCGGAAGCGTCGCTCTTTACTTTGAACTTCACTGTGATTCCGTTGAATCCTTTTCTTACTTCTGGGTCCAGACCCAAAAAACCGTGAAGGTCAACATCTCCTGTCAATCTGGACTCCATACCTTCAATTTCGATACCGTTGGCAGCAGCATGGTAAGCCATAGCTCCAGTTAAACAAGAACCCAAAGCGTGCAATACGATCTCTGCAGGGTTAGGTGCTTGATCTTTACCTAAAAGTACTTCTACGTGGTCGGCTTCCATGGTAAAATCACCTTCTCTGGATGGGTGTTCTTCACCTACACCGTAATAATCTTTGATGCTGGTCACACAATGTCCACCTTCGATCCAATTGTTTTTGGCTCTGAACTCAAAGTTTGCCAAAGATGGGTTTTCTTGTACTGCGTTAATAGTTCCTACTAACTGATCTACGTTTACTCCGTTTTTAATGTTTGCTGTTGTAATCATTGTTATTTGTTTTTAAGATTAATTGATTAACATTTTCCAGATTATATGCATTTGGCGTGCCAAAAAACATAATAAACTTATTATCAATTACTTACAATGATATTACAATACAAAAATACTAACGAAATATCGTTGATTAACGATTTTTAGTTAATTTAATTACGGGATTTCGTGAATTTAAACAGGTCTGGCTATGCCAAGTGCCTTGATTTTTGAAGAAAGTGTGGTCGGTGGCATGCCCAGAAGTGCGGCCGCCCCTTTTTCACCAGATATTTTCCAATGGGTTTGCTTTAGGGCCTTTACTATATTATTGCGCTCCAATTGATTGAGTTCTTCGGCGGTAAGAATATGATCCACTTCAATTTCAACAGAAGTCGCCTTGGGAGCATGGGCATGCGGGATGATTTCTTCCCAATCAATGCTACCATCTTTGGAAACGATCACAGCACGTTCCACCAAATTTTGAAGTTCACGAACATTGCCTGGCCAAGGATATTCCAATAATAATTTCTTTTGTTTGGCAGTAAGTGGATGTACAGGCCTGTTCATCTTTAAGCTAAAACGTTCCACCATGTTTTCGGCGATCAAACAAACATCGTTACCACGATTTCTAAGCGGAGGCACTATAATAGGAAACACATTGAGCCTGTAAAACAAATCCTCCCTGAATTTACCTTCACTGGAAAGCTCCAATAAATTACGGTGGGTGGCGGCAACAATACGCACATCTACCTTTTGTGTGGTGGAACTGCCCACTGGGTCAAACTCCCCTTCCTGAATTACCCGTAAAAGCTTTGGCTGTAGATCTAACGGAAGCTCCCCTATCTCATCCAAGAATATGGTTCCCTTGTCCGCCAACAAAAAACGCCCTTTTCTACTGTTGGTAGCGCCAGTAAAAGCTCCTTTTTCGTGCCCAAAAAGCTCACTTTCGATTAAGTTGGCCGGAATCGCGCCACAGTTCACACGAATCAGCGGCCCGTCTTTTCGGTTGCTGGCTTGATGTATGGCCCTTGCCACAAGTTCCTTTCCAGTTCCCGTTTCGCCATACACCAAAACAGTCGCCGTAGTATGCGCCACTTGTTGTACCATATCGAGTACATTTTTCATGGAAGCATGCTGGGCAATGATACCGTGGTCCTCGGTAAGTTCCTTTATTTCTTCTTGTAAATACGCTGCTTTATGTTGTAATGATGAAATTTGATGCTCCGCCTTCAAGCGATCATCTATACTCCTTAATATAAGGGTATAAAATGCATCTTCCCCAGTTCCATAACTTCCCAATGTGCCTTCATTTACCGTTTCCATTCCTTGAGAACCGATAACCTTGACTGGCTTGGGCAGGTATCTGCTCATTTTTGTTGCATTCCCATGCTCTTGAATCAAAGATTCAATCAAATCCCCACCTTCATCATCAAAAAAGTACAACACATTGCGTTGCAGCACATCTTTGTTTTCCAAAATATCCTTGGCCGAACCATTGGCAAGGATAACCCTAAAATTGGCATCGAACATGAGAATGGCATCCAGGGCTCCATCAATCAAGCCACTCATTTTGGCATGGGTAATTTCAATTTCTTTTTTAGAAACCGCCAATTTTTCTTGCGTGATATCCAGTTCTCGGTTTCGTTTGATCAAAACAGATAAAATACCGGTAACAAAACCTGGTTCGGTCTCGATCAGATGTTTAAAATTGGAGGAAGCAATCTTTAAAACTCGGGTCTCTTCCAATGCGGTAACCGAAACCGACCTTGGATTGGAATCCAACAATGCATATTCCCCAAAACATTCGCCTTGGGAAAGGGTGCCAAATTCATGGTCCTTATCATGAATCTTTACCTTTCCTTTTAAGATAGCGTACATCCCATCTCCTATCTCGCCTTTCTCAATAATACGGTGATTGTTTCCAAAGAGTTGCTCCTCGGACTCTTTGCACAATTGCAAAAGGGATACCTTATCCACTTCAGAAAAAAATGGAATCTCTTTTAAAAAATTCACTACATCGAGCAACTGTGAATTGGACATGGTCAGCGATTGAACAACTAAATATAAAAATTTGACACCAAAACCCTCGGAAAGGTTGTTCTTTTTACTTCGGGCAGATGGAAATCAAGGAAACAAAGCAAACATCTATCATAGATTCAATCGATGGTTTTTAATACCTTTATTCCCTAAACTTATCGAGAATGACCATTACCCAATTGCAGTACGTACTTGCGGTGGCCGAGCATAAAAACTTCACGCTTGCGGCCGAAAAAAGTTTTGTGACCCAGCCTACCTTGAGTATGCAGGTACAAAAATTGGAAGACGAATTGGATGTTTTGATTTTTGACCGCAGCAAAAAACCCATAACCATTACAGAAGTGGGCAAAAAAATAGTGGCACAGGCCAAAAACATTGTGGCGGAAGCTGATCGAATCAAGGATATTGTAGATCAAGACAAAGGTTTTATCGGTGGCGATTACACTTTGGGAATCATTCCCACGGTAATGCCCACCTTATTGCCCATGTTTCTGAACACCTTCATTAAAAAATACCCAAAGGTTAATCTTATAATTAAGGAACAATCCACAAATACCTTGATTAAAAATATTTTGGATGGTCATTTGGATGCCGGTATCGCTGCCACGCCTTTGGAAATTGAGTTTATTAAGGAACGTCCTTTATATTACGAGCCTTTCGTTGGCTATGTCCCTGAAAATCACAGATTGAGCAATGAAAAAGAATTAACAACGAGCCATTTGGATGTGAGCGATATTTTGTTGCTACAGGATGGACATTGTTTTAGAGAGGGAGTTATCAACCTTTGCAAAAACACCAAAAATATAAATGGAGAACAGTTTAAAATTGAAAGTGGCTCCTTTGAAACTTTGGTAAGTTTGTCCGATGAGGGAATGGGAATGACCTTACTCCCTTACTTGAACACCCTACATTTGGAGACATCGAAAAAGAAAAACCTAAAAACCTTTAAAAGTCCACCACCCGCAAGAGAAATAAGCTTGATTTACCATAAAAGCGAACTAAAAATTCAGATAACGGATGCTTTACGCGATGTGATCTCCAGCATTGTCCGAGGTGCCATCGCGTTTCAGGATGTGAACATTATAAGTCCCTTGGCCAAAAATTAAAAGAGCCGCTAAAAGCGGCTCATGGTTTTCAAGATTTTAAGACTAATAATGTAGGTTGTAATTCTGGTTTGTCTAAAATGTAAAAGTGTAACCAGATTTTAAGTTCCTCAACTTCACTTGGCAACAATGTTTTAATGGCTTTTTGAAGTTCCCGCGTGAAAAGTTTAACATCAAAACTTACCTTTTGAAGGATTGTTTTGGTGTAATCTAACATAGCTCTTGGCATAGTGTTTTATTTAAATTGGGAAATTGGTTGTGTTCTAAATTAGGAAAAAACCAGTTTGAATAACTCAAAATCTTGTGAAAAATTAAATAAATTGTTGTTAAAATCGACCAATTACCTAAATGAGCAGTAAAAACAAACCAAAACACAATAATCTAACTATCAGTTTATTAGTGTTAATATTTACACTTACAAGTTGTGTTTCCACCAAAAAAACACTGAATTCCAATTTAACGAAAGGAACGCTGCTCAACTCTTTTCACGGTCTTGTGGTGGTTGATGCCAAAACCCAAAAAGATGTGTTTGACCTTAATGGCGATAAGTATTTTACTCCAGCCAGTAACATCAAAATTGTTACGCTGTACTCAGTCCTAAAGTTGCTTCCAGAAAAAGTTCCCACGCTGACCTATACCGTTCAAAATGATACCCTTTTTATTAAAGGAACCGGAGATCCATCATGGTTGCATCCCTATTTAAAAGATAGTACGGCCATTCAATGGTTGAAAAATCAAAATAACATTACACTATACACTAAAAATCACAACGAAGACCGTTTTGGTCCCGGTTGGGCCTGGGAAGATTATGATGCCTACTTTTCCCCAGAGAAAAGTACCTTGCCGCTTTACGGAAACGTAGTGACCATTTCCAATTCCGATTCATTGGGGTTGGATGTATCTCCTGCTTACTTTTTAAATCAAACAGAACTAAAGGAAGCTCCTTTTAAAAGGGATGAGTTAAGGAATCATCTCTATATGGACCCAACGGAAAAAGACACTTTGGAAGTTCCATTTATAACCAGTGATAGCTTAACAATACACTTATTGTCCGAGGTTTTGAATAATGAGGTTAGGCTGACCAACCACTTTCCGAAAGGAGACCAACATACCTTATATGGTATGGAAACGGATTCCATAGTAAAGCTAATGCTTTTAAAAAGTGATAATTTTTTGGCAGAACAATTATTGTTGACAGCTTCTTCCACCCTTTCAGATACCTTGAGCACCAAATCGGCCATCGATTACATGATGGAAAACCACCTGAATGATTTGGAGCAACAACCTAGATGGGTAGATGGCTCCGGGCTTTCCCGTTACAATTTGTTCACGCCCCGTTCTTTTGTGCAAATTCTACAAAAATTATATGCCGAAGTACCAGAAGAACGACTTTTCAATCTTATTCCGATGTGGGGGCCCGATAGTACAGTTGAATCTTGGGAAGATGCCACTACAGAACCCTTTTTATTTGCCAAATCGGGTTCGGTCGGGAACAATTACAATTTGAGCGGATATGTAAAAACCAGATCGGGAAAATTGCTCATTTTTAGCTTTATGAACAATCATTTTAGGGTGCCTTCCATCGAAATCAGAAGAAACATATACGAAACCTTAAAAGTCCTTTATGAAAATTATTGATTAAAAATGCCTTGCACCTGGGCATATTGTAACAGCATTATGGTCTTGGCATCTTTAATTTCGCCCGTCTTTATCAAATCCAGCGCTTCACTAAAGTCAAGTTCCAGTACCTCGATATTTTCAGTTTCATCATCAGCCCCCCCTCCTTCGCTTACTTTCATGGCATCTTCGTAAGCACCAATAAAAAAATGTAACACTTCGGTCACAGAACCAGGGGACATGTAGGCTTCGAATACCTTTTTTACCTTATCAATTTTGTAGCCTGTCTCTTCCTCCACTTCCATTTTAATGGTCTGTTCCGCATTTCCTTTTTCCAAAAGTCCAGCACAGACTTCGATCATCATTCCATCCTCGTTCCCATTTACAAAAGTTGGCATGCGGAACTGTTTGGTTAGCACCACTTTCCCTTTTTCAATATTATACAGTAGAATAGCGGCCCCATTGCCGCGATCATAGGCTTCCCGAACCTGTTTTTCCCAAACACCATCATCACGAAGGTATTCAAAACTTATTTTTTCCAGTTTGTACCAATTGTCGGAAAGCAGCTCTCGCTGCATATTTCTGATTCTGTTGTTTTTCAAAATATTGAAGTTTGAACTAAATATAAAGGTTATTCAAAAACCAAACCTGAATAACTTGAATCCTTTTTGAGACCATGACAATTATGACGATATTTAGGGCATTAATTCAACCAACCAAACCCAATAACATGCGAAAGCTTCTACTCCCCCTTATCCTTTTAACACTTTTCATCAGCTGTGAAGAAAAAACCGAAACTAAACTCCCTCGAATCGCGATTGCAGGATTGGGAATTGAATCCAGTACATTTTCTCCCGCACTCACACATGAAGAAGCTTTTCATCCCCGAATTGGCGACTCTATATTGACCAGATATCCTTTTATGGATGCTGATTCTTCTTTGCGCAAACGTGCTGAATGGGTTCCCACTTTAGTGGGAAAATCGTTGCCCGGAGGTACGGTTACCCGAGAAGCCTATGAATCTTTAGTGAACAAAACCTTGAAAATGTTGGAGGAAAATATGCCTTACGATGGGCTTTTCTTTGATATTCACGGAGCTATGAGCGTTGTGGGTTTGGATGACCCAGAAGGCGACCTTATCAAAAGAAT
Organism: Allomuricauda sp. NBRC 101325; assembly: GCF_030268205.1. GTDB lineage: Bacteria > Bacteroidota > Bacteroidia > Flavobacteriales > Flavobacteriaceae > Flagellimonas. Next base: position 584,293 of record NZ_BSQF01000002.1, on the reverse strand, counting down.
TCGTGAAGTGGTAGGTACCGATGTTCTTATTTCCACGTCCATGGATTTGCACGGCAACGTATCCGAAAGACTGGCCCATCATTCAGACTTGATTACCTGTTACCGAATGGCACCTCATGAAGACGCTTTAGAATCCAAAAAGCGTGCCGTGGAAAACTTGGTAACGCGTCTAGAAAATGGAAAAGGTAAACCCAGATACAAGGCTTTGGTCAATGTGCCAATACTTTTACCTGGCGAAAAAACCAGTACCCGTGTGGAACCCGGAAAAAGCCTGTATGCCAAAGTCCCCGAAGTGGAACAACAAGATGGGGTTATTGATGCCGCCATTTGGATTGGTTACGCTTGGGCAGATGAGCCAAGAAACCATGCTGCTGTGGTGGTAACAGGGGACGATGAAACACAAGTGATCCAAGGGGCTCAAAAATTGGCCGAAAGCTTTTGGGAAGTACGTAACGAGTTTGAATTTGTGGCTCCCACAAAATCGTACGAAGAAGCCTTGGAACTTGCCTTGGCGAGTGATAAAAAACCTTTTATGTTGAGTGATATGGGAGACAATCCAACAGCAGGTGGTGCTGGGGATGTGACTTGGACCTTGACAGAACTATTGAAAAGAGAGGAATTCCATAGAAAAGGTGGTAAAACCTTGATTTATGCCTCTATTCCGGGGCCAAAATTGATTGAAGAAGCTCTTAAAGTGGGCGTTGGCGGAGAAGTTAGTGCTCCTGTTGGCGCAGCAATCGACGATAGATATGCCCCACCTTTAATGCTTACCGGAACTGTTACCGCCATAAAAGAGGGAGACTTGCACGCCGAAACCGAGGTTGTGGTTCAAGTTGATAACGCCAGTGTAATTGTGACCAAGAAAAGAAAGCCGTACCACAACAAATCTGACTTTACCAATTTGGGTCTAACTCCAAGTGAAACGGATATCATCGTGGTCAAAATCGGATATTTGGTCCCAGAACTGTACAATATGCGAGGGGATTGGATTATGGCATTGACCCCAGGTGGTGTGGACCAAGATTTGGAACGTTTGGGCCACAAAAGAATCATACGTCCCATGTTTCCTTACGACAAAGACATGGAGCACCCTGACCTTTCTGCCAAGCTTATTCCTGCTTCAGATGAAATGGATTAAACGGTAACCGCTTGGTTTAGGTACTGACGAAACGGTAGCATTTCTTTGTAGACTTCGATAATTCTTTCTTTGAAATCGGATTGAAGTACTTCGGCTTTGCTCAATTGCAGCTCTACGGCAAAGGTCTTGTTTCGCAATACATCTATATGAGGATGATCATTGGAATATCCTTTGGGTGATGACACCAATTTTTCATCCTCATACAATCCTCCGAACATTTTTTTAAATGAGGGTTTATCAAGAATTGCCTGTAATTCCTCACCATTATAATCAATGGCGTCTCGAATGCTACGAAGTGTATTGGAATCTGGGCGCCAGCGACCACCTGCCAATAAACATTGTTTTAGACCAATTTCAATATAAAAATCGGCCGAATTGGGTGCTTTGTCCAGTCCTGCACCAAAGTGATCTTTATAAATAGGTTTGTTGGGATGAAACACCAAATTGTTGTTGATGCGGTTGATGCCCTTTTTACCAGGGGTTGGATAATAATCGTCATGGAGTTGGCCCACGGTCAAATCCAAATCATCCAACCAAGAAATAAAATCATTGCGAAGGGATTTGTACCATTTACGGTTGGCATCCATCCACTCTTTATTGTTGTTTTGCTGTAATTCTTCCAGAAATTGGAACAGGTCGTTGAAATTCATACCCACAAAAGAAATGAATTTTTTCAGAATTCAGATGTCGGATTTTTGGATGGTTAGATTCTTGGAGTTCGGCGTTTTTTACTCATACTGATTCTGAGCGAAGTCAAGGCTTTACCTATAGAGATTCTTCACTTCGTTCAGAATGACTTTGAGCCTCGGCTCTCCTGACTACTAACCCCTAAAATATTAAAATCTATTATCACCATCCAACAAGTCGCCAAGACCGCCCAAGATGCTGCCTTCGCCCTTGTCTTTTCCGCCACCACGAGGTGCAGCGGCCCAAACACGGCTGGCCAATCTACTAAACGGCAAGGATTGAATATAAACGGTTCCAGGGCCGCGAAGTGTTGCAAAGAAAAGTCCCTCTCCTCCAAAAACAGTGTTGCGGATACCACCGATAAATTCAATATCGTAATCCACGGTTTGGGAAAAACCCACAATACAACCGGTGTCAACTTTCAACACCTCTCCTGGGCCCAATACTTTTTTCGCCATGGTACCCCCTGCATGTACAAAGGCCATTCCATCACCTTCCAACTTTTGCATTATGAAACCTTCTCCACCGAAAAAACCGCGACCTAACCGTCTGGAGAATTCTATCCCAACGGAAACGCCTTTGGCAGCACATAAAAAGGCATCTTTTTGACAAATGAACTTACCCCCTTTCTCTGAAAGATCAATCGGAACAATTTTCCCGGGATAGGGCGAAGCAAAGCTTACCTGTTTTTTCCCATGACCAATATTCAAAAAAGCGGTCATAAAAAGGCTTTCACCTGTAAGCAAACGTTTACCTGCAGAAAACAACTTGCCCAATACTCCAGTATCTTGATTGGAACCATCCCCAAAAATGGTATCCATTTTTATATCGGAATCCATCATCATAAAACTGCCAGCCTCGGCAACAACAGCTTCTTGTGGATCCAGTTCTATTTCCACATATTGCATTTCTTCGCCGTAAATGTGGTAATCTATTTCGTGTGCGTTCATTTTTTAGATGTTTTTTGATTTCTATTATAAGTAGAAAGAAGTATGGTTTTGTTACACTTGAATTGAATCCAGCCTAACTTTTACCCTTTACCCAAAACCTTTATCCTTTAACCTTCACCGTCCACTCAAAATGAAAAGTGGAAACCTCAACGCCATCTTTATTAACACCAACAGATTTCATCCAACAGGTTTGCCCTTCTCCTGTATCTACTGTTTTTTGAATTGCGACGGCTATTTGTTCGCCATCCTCACAAGTAAAATTGATTCTTCCGGTCGCCTTTTTGGTAAAGGTGGCTTTGTTGTTGGCCACTAACATGGACACTTTTTTGCCGCTTTTTTGGATTTCGTTCATTACCAAAGCTCCTGTACTTAGCTCAGCCGCCATTCCTTGAACGGCCCAAAACATGGATTTAAATGGATTTTGATTCACCCAGCGATGCTTCACTGTGGTAATCGCCTTTTGTTCATCAATATATTTCAATCGAATACCCGTCCACCAAGCAGATGGTAACTTTAAAAAGGTAAATATGTTGATTTTACTGGGTGTGAGTGCCATATCGTTTGTTTAATTGGCTTAAAAATAGTCAAAATGAAGTGATTTATAATTGTTAATGATATGTTAATTTATAGTACTTTGTTTTGCATAGTACCATCTTTTGGATATATATTTGCATGGTAAGCTAATAGGTAAACCCTTTTACAATCAAAAAACAGCAATCAAAAATGGAATCAACATTAACCAAACACGAAAGAAATTTATCCGCGATCATACACGCGTCTACCTTCTCGAAGTATTTTATGCCCTTCGGAAATTTTATACTTCCCTTGATCTTGTGGACCGCCAATAAAAAGGAACATGGCTTTGTGGATTACAATGGAAAGCAAGCCCTAAACTTTCAAATAAGTATGTTGCTGTATTCCATCATTGCGGGCTTGATCACTATTCCATTCTTTATTGGGTTTTGGCCCGATTTGTTCGATTGGGACCTGTTTGGGTTTCACAGATTGAGCGACATCAACAATTTGAACATCCATATAGACAGTGACGACTTTAGATTTGGACGTTTGTTCTGGCCCGTAGGTATTTCGGGAGTGTTTCAGGTAGGATTGGCCGTTGTGAACATTGTTTTCACCATTTTGGCCACTATTAAAACCAACGAAGGCGAATATTTCAAATATCCATTCTCCATCAAATTCATTAAATAATGAAGCAATTTGTTTACATATTTGGATGCTTCGCACTGTTACTGTCTTTCTCTGTGAATGCACAAGAGCCAGAAACATCAGCCCTTTATTTGACCCTGAAATCCAAGGATAGTTTGTTGTTCGATGCCGCTTTTAACAGATGTGATGTAGCGACCATGGAATCTTTGTTCACAGAAGACTTCGAATTTTATCATGACAAAGGTGGATTCACAGAAGGAAGGGATGAGTTTTTAAATCCAACCCGCGAAGACTGTGCTAAAAGAGACCCTTTAGCACCGCAATATTCAAAAAGAATATTAATTGAGGGTAGTCTTGAGGTTTATCCACTTAAAAAAGACGGGGTAATCTACGGAGCTGTTCAGCATGGAGTTCATAGGTTTGAATTTTTGAACGACAAAAAAGAGTACCAAAAAGGAGATATCGCAAAGTTTACCCACGTTTGGGTGCTTGTAGATGGAACTTGGAAAATAAAACGGGAATTGAGTTATGATCACCATTTAATGGTGGATGGCGAAACCACCAAGGCAATTGCGGTAGCCGATGATATATTGAACAGGTACGAAGGAAATTATTGCTCACCTCAAGTGGGAACCGTTGAAATTAAAAAAGAAAGTGGGGCATTATTACTGATAACGAAAAAAATGCAGGCGACCATTTACCCAAAAACAGAAGACACATTCTTTATGAAAGAAAGACCCGTTGAATTCAAGTTTGTAGCCTCAGAAAATGGTAACATAGAAAAAATGCAGATTATTGAAAACTATAAAGTTGTAGACGAAGCCCAAAAAGAATAAATATTTATCATCAATCATTATAGGAGATTCATCACCTCCACAACCATTATCAATCAAAAGAACTGGAGTTTAATCAACAATCAAAAAACGAAAAAAAACAATCAAACATCATCAATCAAAAAGCCGCTTCCACTCCCCTGCCCAATTCAGGGGAATGGAGTGGAGGCGAATCAAAAACGAACAGTAAATCAGAATCCGAACCTTGTTCGGCAAAATTAGAACCATGAAATTATGAACATAGAAAACACAAAAGCACAAATGCGCAAGGGGGTTCTAGAGTACTGCATCTTGTCTATCCTAAAGGATGACGACAAGTATGCCTCTGAAATTCTTGATGCCCTAAAAGACGCAAAGATGCTAGTAGTGGAAGGTACCATATACCCATTGCTCACAAGGCTAAAGAATGCGGGATTGCTCAACTACCGTTGGGAAGAATCCACCTCTGGGCCTCCACGTAAATACTACGCGTTGACGGAAACAGGCCGTTTGTTCCTAAAAGAACTCAACGGCACTTGGGATGAACTTAGAAATGCAGTTAATCTGGTAACCAACACCATATAAAATCAAAAAATGAACAAGACAGTAAATATAAATTTAGCCAATACGCTCTTTCACATAGACGACGACGCGTATAACAAGCTGAGACGGTACCTCGAGTCCATAAAACGATCCTTTGCGGGTACTGCGGGCAGCGACGAGATCATTGCCGATATAGAGGCCAGGATCGCAGAGCTCTTCCTTGAAAAAATGGAAAACGAGCGCCAAGTGATCACCCATAAAGAAGTAGATCAAGTGATAAACGTTATGGGGCAGCCAGAAGATTATATGGTAGATGAAGATATTTTTGAGGACGAACCCAAAAAATCACACACCCAAAGCAGTGCACCAAAAGGTAAAAAACTGTACCGGGATATCGAACACAAATATATCGGTGGTGTTTGTGCCGGTTTGGAACATTATTTAGGTATCGACGCGCTTTGGATTCGATTGATCTTTATCCTGTTGGCCGTATTTACCAGTGGTTTTGGGTTAATTGCCTATATCCTACTTTGGATATTGGTACCCGAAGCCATTACCACCTCGCAAAAATTGGACATGCGGGGAGAGCCTATCAACATCAGCAATATAGAACGCAAGGTCAAAGAGGGGTTTGATGATGTTGCAGACAAGGTTAAAAGTGTCGACTATGAAAAAGTGGGCGACAAAGTAAAAAGCGGCTCCAAGACCTTTTTTGATACCATCGGGGACATTATCATGTTTCTGTTCAAGATTATCGGCAAGTTCGTTGGCATATTGTTGATCATTATTGGTGCGGCCACTTTAGTGGGGTTGTTCTTTGGACTGTTCACAGTAGGAATGTTCGACCTGGTTCATTTTCCGGGAGTGGATTTCTATGAAATTGTGAACACCACCGGAGCACCGGTTTGGTTGGTTTCCGTTCTGTTGTTCTTCGCAGTCGGCATTCCATTCTTCTTCCTTTTGTATTTAGGGTTGAAGATTTTGGTAACCAATTTAAAATCAATAGGAAACATTGCCAAATTCTCTCTATTGGGACTCTGGCTGATCTCTGTAGGACTGTTGATTGCCTTTGGAGTCCGTCAGGCAGCCGAGTTTTCCAATACGGGAAGCATCCACGAGCAAGAACAAGTAACTTTTGAAAATCCAACGGATACCTTGGTCATTAAAATGAAGGATAATGGATACATCTACAGCAGAGAGGATGTACATTTTGGTAGAATGACCTTTACCTATGATGAAAACGACAAAAGAATCCTTATTTCTGATGACGTTGAAATCAAAATGAAAAAGTCAGAGGACAGTTTGGTAATCATTACCGTGCGAAAAGATGCCAATGGAAGCACTTCCTTGGCTGCTCGTGACAGGGCCAAGAACATTGTTTATGGTTATGAGGTGGTTGGCAACCAAATTATCTTGGATGAATATCTGATCACTGATGTTTCCAATAAGGCAAGACACCAAGAAGTGACCACCACCATTCACATTCCCGAAGGAACTGTGGTTCGCTTTGAGGAATCAACCAGGGGTCATATTGGACGAGGAATTAGCAACGACAAAGATTATTACCGTAGCAGCATCATCGGTCATACTTGGAAAATGGATAGAGATGGCGAATTAAAATGTCAAAACTGTCCAGAAAATGACGATGAAGAAGACACTCACGGCAAGAACAAGATCATCATTAATGAAGATGGTATCGATATCGACCTTAAGGATGAGACCGATTCGTTTCAAATGAAAATCAATGAAGACGGAATTAAGGTAAAAGCAAAGGATTAATTACAACTGGGTAACGAAATTCATCAATTCGGTCGCTTTTACTACCTAAAACAATTATAACATTAGACATTTACACTGAATTTATGTTCAGTATCAATCTAAAAACAACTATATCAATCAAAAACAATCGCCCTGCTTGGCTGTAAAGAAACCCAGCCAAGCCGAGCACAAAAAACAACAATCATGACAACACTAGCAAGATTAGCCATCACAGTTCTATTATCTTTATTTGCCTCCTCATGTATGATGGACATGAATTTTGGTAACGGCAAAACCGGAAACGGACAGGTGGTTGAAGAAACCCGAAACGTGGATGGCAACTTCACTGTTGTTTCCGCCTCTGAAGGTATCGACGTATTTGTGACCCAAGGTTCCGAATACAAAATTTCGGTGGAGGCCGATGAAAACATCATCGACCTTATTGGAACGGATGTTAGGGATGGAAAATTGAAAATCCATGCCATTGAAAACATTGGCCGTGCCACCAAGAACGTCTACGTGACCCTACCTGATGTTTCAGGTTTGGAAAGTTCCAGTGGAGCAGACCTTATCGCACAAAATGTAATTGAATCTGAAAGAATAGATCTTGATGCCAGTAGCGGTGCAGACCTTCAGGTAGAGCTTGTTGCCGGAGAGGTTTCTGCAGACTGTAGCAGCGGGGCCGATATTCGGGTTTCCGGTAGAGCTGAGGTGCTTTATGCCGATGCCAGCAGCGGTTCCGACATCAAGGCTAGAGATTTAATGGTAAAAAGATGTAACGCCGACGCCAGTAGCGGTGCCGATATTTCGGTAAATGTTTCCGAATCTTTGGTGGCTGATGCAAGCAGTGGAGCCGATATTAAGTACTCAGGAGATCCTAGCGTACAAACCAAAAAATCGGTATCAGGAAGCGTTAGCAAATACTAATCCAATTCCCTTTAATATGCAATGGCCCGCTGAATTTTCAGTGGGCTTTTGTCTTTACTATGTTTGTCCGATATCCTATCTTAGCTGGACTCAATTTAATTTGACCCATGCAGATAGCCTTAAAAAAATACACCTTAAAACTGGCCCATACTTTTACCATTTCCAGAGAATCGCGTGATGAACAGGACACTTTAATTGTTTGTTTATCCCATGATGGAAAAACGGGATACGGAGAGGCAACTTCGAATCCGTATTACGGTATTACCATCGAAAAAATGATGGCAGAAATTGAATCAAATCGAGCTGCCATTGAAAATTATGAGTTGGACTCGCCAGAGAACTTTTATGCTCATTTGGAGACCATGGGTCTTCATAAGTTTACCCTTTGCGCTTTGGATTTGGCAGCAAATGACCTTTATGGCAAACTACATGGGAAACCCTTATACGAAATCTGGGGCACAGATAACAGCCACTACCCTACCACCAATTACACCATCGGTATTGCCAGCATTGATAAAATGGTGGAGAAACTCAAAGAGAAACCGTGGCCCGTTTACAAAATTAAATTGGGCACCAAAGAAGATGTTGCCATTGTAAAAGAACTTCGAAAACATACAGATGCGATTTTCAGAATAGATGCCAACACCGCTTGGACGGCTGAAGAAACCATTAAAAATGCGCCAATCCTGAAGGAACTTGGGGTGGAGTTTTTGGAACAACCCTTAAAGGCCGATGATTGGGAAGGCATGAAATTGGTTCGTGCGCAATCTGTTTTGCCAGTAATCGCTGATGAAAGTTGTATTGTTGAATCGGATGTAGAAAAATGTGGCCCCTATTTTCATGGCATCAATATTAAATTGACCAAATGCGGTGGCCTTACCCCTGCTCGACGCATGATCAAAAAAGGGCGCGAATTGGGACTTCAATTGATGGTGGGTTGCATGACCGAATCTTCGGTAGGTATTTCGGCCATAGCGCAACTTCTTCCACAATTGGATTACGTGGATATGGATGGTGCCATGCTTTTAAAGGAAGATATTGCCAGTGGTGTGTCCATTTTGGAAAACGGCGAAGTCATTTTTCCAGAATTACCCGGTAGTGGTATTCAATTATTGTAATGGCCCACAATTTACCCCACATACCAAATCGGGAAGTAATTGTTGACGGCAAACCCTATCTCTATTTTGGAGGTACAGCCTATTTGGGTGTTCAGGATTACCCGCCTTTTAAAACTTTGTTTGTCCAACAGATGGAACTGTACGGATTGCAATACGGAGCATCCAGAAAATCCAATGTATCCTTGGAGGTGTATTCAAAAGCGGAAAATTATATGGCCCAATGGGTGGGCAGTGAAGCCTGCTTGACCATGTCTTCTGGATATTTGGCAGCACAATTGCTTATTCAAACCTATTTAAAACAAGGCCTTGCATTATTTGCTACTCCAAACTCCCACGTTGCCTTACATACCCAAGGCGTCACAAAAGTAAATTCAATTGTATCATTAAAAGAAAGTGTACAATCTGAAATTACGATGGACAAAACTCCTGTTGTTCTTTTTGACACCATTGATTTTGAGGAAGCTATGTTTCCAAATTTTGAAGCATTGCAACAACTTCCCTTGGATAAAGTAATTTTGATTGGGGATGATTCCCATGGAATTGGCGTAGTTGGCGCATCTGGAAATGGAGCTTTTCAATCTTTAAAAGCACTGAATCCTGCCAAACTTTTGGTATGCTGCTCTTTGGGCAAAGCAATGGGAATTCAAGCTGGAGCTATTTTTGGGAATGAAGAGGATATTCAGGCCTTAAAAAGCACTGCTTTTTATGGTGGGGCAAGTCCTGCCATGCCATCATTTTTGGGAACACTATTGAATGCCCAAGATATTTATTCAGAACAATTGGAAAAATTGAGAGAAAATTATTTTACTTTCAAAAACCTATTAAAGCATCCACAATTTTTCGATCATTTGGATGGGCACCCCACTTTTGAGTTTACCGATGACGCAATGGCCAAATCTTTGGAGACAGAAGGGTTTCTTTTTACCAATTTTAGGTACCCCGATGAATCAGGCCCACTGGTCAGCAGAATCGTATTGAGTGCCTATCATCAAAAGGAAGACATCCTTAAACTGGTCAATTGTATCAACTCCTTGGTTTAATTTTTAGTACTCTTTTAATTAAAATCCATTCAATTGTCGCCCTTTAGGTTCATAATTCAGTGCAATGATTAATGTTTATACAATTTTCATACACAAAAAATACGACATGCTCAATATTTAAGTGCTTATTTTCAAAAATGTTAAAATTTATTCTTAACTTTTTAGTAATCTAATCCAGAATAAAAAAGTAGGGCATTATGAAAAAATCTGTTTTATTACTAGCAATTGTTTTCGTTTTCTTAATGACCGGAAGTTTTAAGACTTTAGAATCCAACCGTCCATCCATTGAGGGAACCTGGGAGCTCCAAAGTTTTTACAACTACGACGGCGTGAACATTACGGATACTATCACAAAATCTGACGGATACCGTCAAGTCAAAATGTATTCAAAAAATAAAATTATGTGGACCAGATACGTGCCGGACGACCCCAATGGGCGATTTGGATACGGGTCTTACAAAGTTGCCAACGACTCCTTGATCGAGGTTATTGAATATGGGGATGACGACATGATGAAGGCCTTGGATACCATGCGAAATTTCACTTTTGAACTCGTTATTTCCAAAGATGCATTTAGCCAAATAACCATTGATGGGGAGGGTAACCGAACTTTTTCAGAGAATTACAAGCGGATTGATTGAGTTGACATTCAACTAAAAAGGCACTGAAATTTCAGTGCCTTTTTTATTTAAATCGTTTAATTCCTTTTAGGAAGCCATTACTTCTTTGCTTTCTACAGCTGCAAGGTATCTTTCTGCATCTAAAGCGGCCATACAGCCTGTGCCTGCTGCAGTAACAGCCTGTCTGTAGATTTTGTCCTGGGCATCACCACTGGCAAATACCCCAGGTTTATTGGTCTTGGTGGATTTAGGTTGGGTAATAATGTAGCCTGTTTCATCCATATCCAATTGTCCCTTAAAAATATCAGTATTGGGTTTGTGACCGATGGCGATGAACAATCCTGTTATGGCTATTTCTTCTTTTTCACCAGTTTGGTTGTTTACCATTCGTAATCCTTCCACCACCTGATCTCCCAACACTTCATCAATCTCAGTGTTATATTTTATTTCAATATTTTCAATGCTGTTTACACGGTGCTGCATTGCTTTGGATGCCCTCATGTGGTCTTTTCGTACCAACATGGTCACTTTTTTACAGATATTGGCCAAGTATGACGCTTCTTCTGCAGCAGTATCTCCTGCTCCAACAATGGCCACTTCCTGTCCTCTATAAAAGAAGCCATCACATACGGCACAAGCGGACACACCACCTCCCCTTAAACGCTGCTCGCTTGGAAGATTCAAATATTTGGCGGAAGCTCCCGTAGAAATAATCACGGTCTCTGCTTCTATCTCTTTGGAATCGTCCACTGTAACTTTGTGAATACCTCCCAATTCATCACTAAAATCAACCGCAGTGATCATTCCGATACGAACTTCGGTGCCAAAACGTTCTGCTTGTTGTTGTAACTGCATCATCATCGTTGGCCCATCGATTCCTTCTGGATATCCTGGAAAGTTATCTACTTCTGTGGTGGTGGTCAACTGGCCACCTGGTTCCATTCCTGTGTACATTACAGGTTTTAAATCTGCTCTTGCGGCATAAATGGCTGCCGTATACCCTGCTGGTCCAGACCCAATGATCAACGTCTTAATTCTTTCCACTTGTTCTGACATAAAATTCTACTCTACTGTTACCTTACAAAAGTAGTTTTTTTGCACAAAAACTTACAGTGGTGCCCATATGTAGGCTTTAAAAGTTGTAAACAATTGGGGATAAACCAGAAAGGCTGAAAAAATAAAAAGGAGCCATTGCAATGGCTCCTTTCCGAAAAAAAGTAGGTCAAATTTAAGGGAACTTAGATTTGAGTTTTGTAAAACCGTTACCACCAAGAGACTCAACCTCAAAAATCCCTTGGCGTAACGGAACCTCTATTTTTAAATAAGATATTAGGTAAAGAACACATAGTACCCTATAATCACCCCATCCTATTCAGAGGTTTTTCTTTTGCTTAGCGTTAACTGGTAACAAACATACTATGGTTACACCAAAAGAAAGTAGGCAAATTAACCAATGGGGCTTCTCCGTTAACGGATGCCCCTTTTCAATTTATATTTGTAAAATTGAAGTGTTGTGTAGGAAAATATTACAATTTTCCATCGAAAGACAGCTATCTATTTGAACAACAGTTTTTTGGCTACAAACTGTATTTTAATTTCCTTTCGATGGTTTCGATCATGATGTTGGCAATATCCTTGCCCGTGGTATTTTCGATACCTTCCAAACCTGGAGACGAGTTCACCTCCAACAACAAAGGCCCTTTATTGGAACGAATGATATCTACCCCTGCCACTGCCAAATTGAACACCTTTGCCGCCTTAATGGCCAACTTGCGTTCCTCTGCGGTGATCTTAATTTTGGATGCCGCCCCTCCTTGATGGATATTGGCCCTGAACTCCCCTTTTTGTGCCTGTCGTTGCATGGATGCCACCACCTTTCCGTTCACCACAAAACAGCGAATATCCTGTCCATTCGCCTCCTTGATGAATTCTTGCACCAAAATGTTGGTCTGAACACTTTTAAAAGCATTGATCACACTCTCGGCAGCTTTGTTTGTTTCTGCCAAAACCACTCCTTTTCCTTGGGTACTTTCCAATAATTTGATGATCAAAGGGGCACCATTTACCATTCTTATAAGGTCCTTGGTGTCCATGGGCGATTTGGCGAAACCTGTTATGGGAATGTGGATGTCGTTTTTGGAAAACAATTGGGACGCAAATAATTTATCCCTTGATTTACTGATGGAATCCGCTGAATTTAAACAATAGACCCCAAGGGTATCAAACTGACGCAAAAGGGCGCAGCCATAAAAGGTAACCGCAGGTTTAATTCGGGGAATTACCGCATCGAACTGATCCAAAATGTTCCCTCCCCTATATCGAATTTCGGGCGTACTGGCATCCAACTTCATGTAAGCGTGCTCCACATTCAGGAACACCACTTTATGACCACGCATTTCACCAGCTTCCACAATTCTTTTGTTGCTGTAAAGCTCAGGGTTACTTGCCAACAAACCAATGGTCAACCCCGATTTTTCTGGCATGTAGGGTTTGTATTTTTTATCAAGGTCTTCATCGGATATATCACCTTGACAAAAACTTTTTGAAGGGTCAACCAAATACCTTTCATTAATGGCTTCTCGGCCCAACAACATTCGATACTCCATGGTATCCCTATTGGCCAGGGTCAATTCAATTTCATGAATGTCCCCACCAATATTTACATGGGTTTTTACAACAGGGCGTTCTTCGGAAATTCCCTGTGAACTTTTCACATTTCGCGTATCGACCAATTTGGCCTGACATAAAATGGAAATGCTTCGGTTATCTTGTAACGGGTTTACTTCAAACCGTACCCATTGCTCCAACCCTTTGCTGAAGATCTTAATTTTATTGGCTTGAATGGATGATGTTTTTGCTCCAGAATCTACACGTGCCTTTATAGCAGGTATACCCATATCCTCAAAACGGCACCATTCTTCCGTACCCAAAATCTTTAAGTTCTCCAAAATGTATTCTTTTTAAGTTATAATCCGCATGATAAACAAATCTACCACTTCGACCAAAATTAAGATAATTATGATCCATTCCAGTCTACTGCTTTCCCTATGATCCATAATATCCTTGAACAAGCTCAGGTTTTCCTTAATTATGTTCCCTTGCTCCTTTATGGTTCTGTACCGTTCCTTTAAATCAAAGATTTGCTTTAAGCCCCTATCCAATCGGTCGAGCTCTCCATCTTCCCAAGTTACTTCATGGGAATCAAAAATATAAAGGTTCTCCGAGATTTGGTTATTAATGTTCAAGACCTTGGCAATATATTTTTTCAATGCCTTACCGCCCAAATCAAGTTTTCCATTTTGCTCCAAATAAGAAGTATGTGCCCTTGTTTCCTTCATGATCTGTTCCGATAGTCCTGCGAAATAGTCGAGCGCAACGGATTGAGACAAATGTAAAAGGGTTAAACGCATGCTTTCCTTATCCGAGTTATGCAATGTAACGTGGTTACCCGTAGCAGTAGTTTTGGTCTCATCGGACACCAATTCCACCAACAGATCATCGGTTAAATCCGATTCATGCCAATCTTCACAAAAAGGTTTCAATTCCATCAAGATTTGATTGATGGTCGCATCATCATATCCGAAAAACGATACGATTCCATACTTGAATATATAGAGGTAACTACCTCCTTCAGCATAGAAAAGTTCATCCCTGTCGCCAAAAACCAACTCCTTTTGAATCGATTTTCTAACCCCAGGGATGTAAATATTGGAAGCCAAATGCAAAGCAATGGCCTTAGTTTCTGTATGTGATTGAGTTTCCACGAATCAGATTGTTACTCCTCTTCGGAGCTTTCCAATTCATCGGTATCCAATGAAGACTCTTCATCTGAACCTGATTCGCTGTCGGAATCATCAAAATCCTCCATGGCCATTACCAAACGTTTGCTCACTTTTACCAAATAAGCAGTATCCTCGGTGCGCACTTCCACACATTCTACCACCTCGTTATTGGCATTTCGGAAGGTTACGATATCGTCGTCATCGTAGCCATCGGGAAACTTTTCCACCAATAGGTTGAGCATGCGGTTATCCAACTTTTTGTAATCCACGATTACTCTTTTCAATGCAATTTTTTGTCTGTTTCCCATGATCTACATGTTTAATAGGTAAGCAAAAATCAACGGTGCCACGATGGTAGCATCCGATTCTACAATAAATTTCGGGGTATCAATGTCCAACTTGCCCCAGGTAATTTTTTCATTGGGCACCGCACCCGAATAAGATCCATAACTTGTGGTCGAATCACTGATTTGGCAGAAATAACTCCAGAAAGGTGTTTCGGTCTGTTCCAAATCTTGGTACAACATCGGCACTACGCAAATTGGGAAATCCCCAGCGATACCACCTCCAATTTGGAAGAATCCAATTCCTTTTTCTGAGTTTTTCATGTACCAATCCGCCAAGAAGGCCATGTACTCGATTCCAGATTTCATGGTGCTGGCCTTTAGCTCACCTTTGATCACATAGCTGGCAAAAATGTTACCCATGGTGCTGTCTTCCCAGCCAGGAACTACTATAGGTAAGTTTTTCTCAGCAGCAGCATACATCCAAGAATCCTTGATGTCGATTTCGTAGTATTGCTCCAATACGCCGCTCAACAACAATTTGTACATGAATTCATGCGGAAAGTAGCGCTCCCCTTTTTCTTCGGCATCTTTCCAGATATCATAAATATGTTTTTGCAAACGTCGGAATGCCTCTTCTTCAGGAATACAGGTATCGGTAACACGATTTAACCCTTTTTCCAACAAATCCCATTCTTCTTGTGGGGTCAAATCCCTATAATTTGGCACTCTTTTATAATGTGAATGCGCTACCAAGTTCATTAAATCTTCCTCAAGGTTGGCACCTGTACAAGAAATGATGTGTACTTTATCGGTACGGATGATTTCGGCAAAAATTTTGCCCAATTCCGCAGTACTCATGGCTCCAGCCAATGATACCAACATTTTGGAGCCCTGCTCCAGTTGTGCCTCATACCCCTTGGCCGCATCTACCAATGCCGCGGAGTTGAAGTGTAAAAAATACTTTTGAATAAATTGTGATATTTCTCCTTTGTTACTCATCGAAGTCGTCTAATTGGTTTACAGATTTCTTATAGTCGGATTTTCCGCTATTGAATCCTTCTTCACCGTATTCGGTTTCTTTTAAAAATTTATAGCTCAACATTTTGTAGTAGAGTTTTGCTGCTAAAAAGTTGGATGATTTATCCAAATCGTTGGGGCACAGTTCCACAATATCAAAACCTACTACATTTTTTTCTTCAAAAACCCTTTTTAAAAAGTCCAGGGTCTCATACCAAAACAATCCTCCAGGCTCTGGAGTACCTGTTGAAGGCATTATTGAAGGATCCAATGCATCCAAATCAAATGTAATATAGACATTGTCGGTCATTAATTCCAAGGCAGAGTCCATCCAAAAATCATCGGAAACCATTTCATGGGCAAAGAAAACCTTGTCCTTATCCATTACCAAGGTCTCGGTATGGTCCATACTTCGGATACCTACTTGTACCAAGTTTGTGGTTTCATTGGCTTCATACATGGCGCAGGCATGATTGAATCTTGAACCATTGTACTCCTTTCTCAGGTCGGTGTGCGCATCCAATTGCAGCACGGTCAAGTCATCAAAACACTCGTTAAATGCACGGATAGCTCCAATGGAAATGGAATGTTCCCCACCTACCAAGGTTACCAATTTGTTGCGTTTGATGTATTCCTTTACCGTTTTGTGCACGGCATTTACCATAGTTTCCGGAGTAGCAAAGTCTTCAATGGCATCTGCCAAATAAATACCTTCTTTGTACACCTCGCTATCAGTCTCAATATCGTAGGTCTCCATATTGTCCGTGGCCTCCAAAAAAGCATCCGGACCTTTATCGGCTCCTTTCCCCCATGTACTTGTTTCATCATAGGGAACGGGCAATAGCACAATTTTGGCCTTCTCGGCCGAGCCGTATTCCTTTGGAATACCGCCATATGTTTTGGTTGTTTTCATTTTTAAGTTAAAATATGCAATCAGTTCTTGCTGTGTGCAGGCAACTCGTTTGATTTAAGAATGGTGGTTGGATTTTTTTCGGTTCCATACCCTAAAATGGACATAAACTCTCCAGCAGTTTGTTGGTTGGCAAAAACTGAAGTCACAATATTACCTTCCTCGTCCTTATTGATCAAAATATGCTTTGGATGCGGAATTAAACAGTGTTGCAGACCACCGAAACCTCCAATACTTTCTTGATAGGCACCAGTATTAAAAAATCCAATGTAAAGAGTCTTGTCCTTTTTAAATTTAGGCAAGTGAATGGCATTCATATGCTGCTCCGAGTTGTAGTAATCGTCACTGTCGCAAGTAAGTCCCCCCAACAACACACGCTCATACTCTTCGTTCCAACGGTTAATGGGCAACATAATAAACCTTTTACTAATGGCCCAAGAATCGGGCATGGTAGTAATAAAGGAAGAATTGATCATGTTCCACTTTTCACGGTCGTTCTGCTGTTTTTGATAAAGGATTTCATAAATGGTTCCTCCACTTTCTCCAACGGTAAAACTTCCAAATTCGGTAAAAATGTTAGGTACATCCACACCGGCCTCATCACATGCTTGTCCTATTTGGTTGATGATTTCTTCAACCATATATTCATAGTCATAATCGAAGGCCAAGGAGTTTTTAATCGGGAATCCACCACCGATATTTAAGCTGTCCAAGGTTGGACATATCTTTTTTAGGCTGATGTACACCTTCAAACATTTTAAAAGTTCGTTCCAATAATAAGCCGTATCCCTAATCCCAGTATTGATGAAGAAATGAAGCATCTTCAGTTCCACCTGAGGATTGGTTTTTATGGATTGATTGTAAAATGGAACAATATTCTTATATCCAATTCCCAATCTAGAGGTATAGAATTCAAACTTTGGTTCTTCCTCTGATGCAATCCGGATTCCCACCTTAAACTTACCTTCAATGGATTGTCCCAAAAGGTTTATTTCTTCATAGTTGTCAATAATCGGAATACAGTTTTTGTGTCCCCCATTGATCAAACTTGCAATATTTTGAATGTATTGGTCTCTTTTGAATCCATTACAGATCACAAAAGTATCCTTGGTAATTTTCCCACTCTTTTTAAGGTGCTTCACAATGTCAATATCAAAAGCTGATGAGGTCTCAATATGGATATCGTTCTTGAGGGCTTCGTTTAGCACATGCTCAAAATGGGAACTTTTGGTACAATAGCAATAGTGGTACTTTCCTGCGTATTTATGCTTTTTAATCGCGGATTTGAACCAGCCTTTTGCCCTTTGAATATTATCGGAAATCTTTGGCAAATAGGTAAACTTCAAAGGCGCTCCATATTGCTGAATCAAACCATAAAGGTCTACACCGTGAAACTGCAATTTATTGTCTTCCAATTGAAATTCCTCTTGTGGAAAATCATACGTTTGCTCGATTAAATCGATATATTTTGTCTTCATTTGAATTTCGAAAAATGTAATTAATAACTAAAAAAATGTTCTGGAATTACAGTTTTTTCAGATACGAAATTCAAATACCGTATTGGGTACAAAGAAAGGGGTCCGTGAGAAATCACGGTAAAAAAAGTGTTGTTTTTCGGAAGTCAGCCCTAATATTCGGTGCCTTATCCTTAAGGCGGCTTTTTGGGTAGACTTCCTTATCCCCAAAAGCCCGAATATGAAAAAAGATTTCAAAGCTAATAGGCAATGCGCCCAGTTATATTGGACTCATTTATGGGGCAAACATAAATAAAAAACAAATACAACAACTTTTTTTAGATAAAAATTTCAATACCACAAAAAACTGTTATTCAATGCTTTACAATTAATAAATTTTAAAATTTCACGCTATAAATTAAAAATGGTCGCTGGAAAACTCCTAACGACCATCTTTTTTAATTCCTTTTTTTCAACCCCTTCGCTTTAACCGACCAATGGTGGTCTTTCATTTATGAAAGGCTGGTTGTAATAACGTCTTCCCGTTGCTTTATATAGTGCATTGGAAAGTGCTGCAACAACAGGTGGCAAAGATGGCTCTCCCAAACCTGTTGGGTCTATGCCATTGTCCACAAAATGTACCTCAATATTTTTTGGTGCCTCGGAATGACGAATCAAACGATATCTGTCAAAATTGCTTTGTTCTGGCTTCCCATCGTTAAAAGACATGGCACTAAAGGTTGAGTGTCCAACACCATCAATAATACCTCCTTCAATTTGGTTTTTGGCTCCAAGTGGATTGATTACGATTCCGCAATCCACGGCACAAAATACTTTTTCCACGCGTGGCATATCTCCGCCTCCATCTTCCAAATCCAATACCTGGGCTACGTACGAATCATGGCAAAAATAAGCGGAAACTCCCCTCGCCTTACCGTTACTGTTGGCCCAATCGGATTTTTCCTTGACCAATTTAAGCACACCGGCATAACGCTCAGGGTCATAATCGTTTTTCTTGGGATCACCCACTGGGTTATTAATGGCACGATCGAAAAGCTCCAATCTAAATTCGATAGGATCTTTTCCTGATGCTTCTGCCACCTCATCCATAAAAGCCTGCTCTGCTCCCGCAATAAAATTGGAACGGGGTGCACGCCATGCTCCTGTGGTCACATTGGTGTTCAACGAGTGTTTTTCTGCCAAATAATTATCCACTGCGCCCGCTGGGAATCGATCTTCAAAAATCAATGAATCATTGGTTCCCGCACCACGCACATGCCAAGCAATCAAATTACCATCGGCATCCAAACCTGCTTTATATTTTACTTTGTAAGATGGACGGTAGGTTCCTTGGGTCATATCGTCCTCACGGGTATACACCAATTTTATCGGTGCATTCATTTTTTGCGAAATCACTGCTGCCTCAATCACAAAAGGACCGTACAAACGACGACCAAATCCTCCGCCCATACGGGTCATCATAATATCTATTTTCTCCACTGGCATTCCCAAACGGGCTGCAACTGTTTTCTCCGCAAACTCAGGAGTTTGGATAGGACCTAACAATTCAGCCTTTTCTGGAGTAACATGGGCAAAGAAGTTCATGGGCTCCATGGTATTGTGTGCCAAATACGGCGCGGAATAGGTGCTTTCCACAATCTTGGCAGCATTTTTAAAGGCTGCTTCCACATCTCCATCCTTTCGGGCAGGTGTTTCGGTGGGTTTCTCCAATAATGCCAATAGCTCTTCCTCGTGGTATGCTGTGCTCTCCGCTTTAGAGGTTTGCTCCCACTCCACTTCCAAGGCCTTCTTGGCTTGCATACATTCCCAAGTGCTGTCACCAACAATCGCAACCAATTCTGGAATTCCGCCTTGGTCGGACCATTGTTTTTCAATGCCTTCGGGATATACTTCAAAATGGAAAACATCCTTTATTCCAGGCATGGATTTAACCGTATCTGCATTCATACCTTTATAGGTCATACCAAATGCAGGTGGATGTACGATCATGGCAGTCAGCATGCCTTCCTTATAAACATCCAACCCATATAATGGTTGACCCGTTACGATTTTCTTACCATCCACATTTTTGGTCTCCGTCCCAATAATGGAGAAATCCTTGGTTTCTTTTAACTGTACCTCTTCAGGAACTTCAATGGAAGCGGCTGCAGATGCCATTTCGCCATATCCTGCAGAATTCCCACTTGCCTCATGTGACAAGATTCCTTCTTTGGTAGTGATTTCATTTGCAGAAACACCCCAAGCTTGGGCCGCGGCTTCTTTGAGCATTTGTTTTGCTGTGGCACCGGCCATACGAAGACTCTCCCATCCTTGTCGAATGGATTGGCTACCACCCGCCAATTGTCGGGTAAAGATATCAGTGTTCAATGGGGCCTGTTCAACAATCACATTTTTCCAAGCCACATCAAGCTCTTCTGCCACAATCATTGGCATGGCCGTTTTTATATTCTGACCTATTTCTGGATTGGGAGACATAATGGTCACCATTCCATTATCCCCAACTTTAAGGAAGCCATTGAGTTCGAACCACTCTTTGGGCAAGCTACTAACCTGCTCAGGGGTCATTTTACAAGATGCCAACCAACTGAATCCAATAACAAGTCCACCGCTGGCCAGTCCTGTATTGCGAATAAAGGCACGTCGTCCTATTTTAGTCTTTACAAGTGTCATGATAGTTGTTTTTGGATTATGAATTCGCAGCCAGTTTTACGGCCTTTTTGATTCTGGTATATGTTCCACAACGGCAGATATTGCCATTCATGGCCATTTCAATTTCCTCATCGGATGGGTTGGGGTTTTTCGCCAAAAGTGCAGAGGCGGTCATAATCTGACCTGCCTGACAATACCCACATTGGGGTACGTCCACTTCCAACCATGCTTGTTGCACTGGGTGATCACCTTCTTCGGACAAGCCTTCGATTGTGGTGATCTCAGAGTTGCCCACAGATGAAACGGTAAGCATACATGCCCTGGTTGCTGTTCCATCCATGTGAATGGTACAGGCACCACATTGTGCAATTCCACATCCATATTTTGTTCCGACCAAATTTAAATGGTCTCGTAATACCCAAAGCATAGGTGTAGACGGGTCTACATCTACCTCTTGTTTTTTTCCATTGATGTTTAGTGTAAATATTGCCATGTTGTTAATTAAGTTGTTCCAATTTACAGAAAATTACCCTTTAAGGTAACCACATAAATCAAACCTCTTGAAAATATTAACAAAAATTTTAAGATTTACCCCCATTAAATAAACTGATTATAAATAGCAGGAGTATACCATTAAGCTATAGCATGAAAATAGTAGTCAAAAAGACACTTCATCACGAAGCCATTACTTGGATTTAGTTAAGTCTAGTACTTTAATCTGGCAAAAACAGGCAAGTGGTCGGAAGGATATCGAGTGTCTTTGGAGTCACTTAAAATGGCACTTTTTTGCACTTCGAATTCATCTGAAACAAAGATATAATCGATGCGTCGTTCCACTGGTTGGTCAAATTGAAAACCATTAAAGGTGCCATCAGGGCCAAAAGCGTTTTTGCCAGCAGCGATGTGGGTATCCTTCATTTGGGTCAATATTACCTGAACGCCTTTGCTATCGCTTTCCAAATTGAAATCCCCTGTGACCACCACTGGATAATTTTCGGTGTTCAACTCTTTTATTTTTTGAAGAATGAGTTTTGAACTTTCCGCTCTGGCCTGGACGCCAACATGATCAAAATGGGTGTTAAAAACCATGAATTTTTGGCCATCACTTTTATCTTGAAAAATACCATACGTGCATGTTCTTGGAAGTGCAGCGTCCCATCCTTTGGATGGTTTTTCAGGTGTAGGCGACAACCAAAAAGTGGATTGCTCCAAAAGCTCAACTCGAGTAGTGTTGTAAAAAACAGCAGTGTGTTCACCTCGTTCATCGCCATGATCACGACCAATCCCAAAATATGAGTAATCCGTCAACCCTTCATCAATTTGTTTTACCTGATGAATCAACCCTTCTTGGATGCCGAATACATCGGGATTGTAAAAATTGAGTTGTGAAATGAGAAACTCCTTTCTGTTGTCCCAATTGTTGGGTGCATCATTAGGGTTATCGTATCGGATATTATAGGAAATAATGTCAATGGTTTGGCTTTTCGCATTTAAAACGGTTACCAAGGCACACAAAAGAAATAGTATTTTTTTCATCAGGATTGTATTTCTCAAACTTTAAAATGAACCTGCAAACTATCGAATTTTTGGAGCAAGGATGTTACTATATCTTTATTTTATGTTGTTTTCCATGGTCTCTACAGAGCATCCTTAAAAAAGAAGTGTTGGGCCTTCTCTTTTGACAAACCATCAAAAAAGTTGACCCAACAACCACCATTCTATATGTTTGAAATCCTATTTTAGTATAAAGGATTCCGTCAAATCGGCATCGGAATTGGTTCCAACAAATAGTTCAAAATCACCTGGTTCGGAAACAAATTCCAATTGGGCATTATAGAATTTCAAATCATCGGGAGACAAGGTAATGGTCACCTCTTTGCTCTCTCCCTTTTTCAACATTACTTTTTGGAAACCTTTCAATTGACGCTTGGGCGGAGTAATGCTTCGTACCACATCCCTCAAATACAATTGTACCACTTCTTCTCCATCATAATTACCTGTGTTTTTTACAGTAACCGAAACTGAAACTGATTCTCCTTGACCAAATTCCTTTTTGTTCAATTTTAGGTTGGAATATTCAAATGTGGTATAGCTCAACCCATAACCAAATGGCAAAAGTGGTGCGTTTGGCACATCCAAATAATTGGATCTGAATTTTTGGAATTCACCACTTTCCGGTGCGGGTCTACCCGTAACCTTTGCACTGTAATACACTGGAATCTGCCCTACATTCACAGGCCATGAAGCAGTTAACTTTCCTGATGGATTATAATCCCCGAACACCACATCGGCAATTGCATTTCCTGCCTCAACTCCGGGATGCCAAACTTGCAAAATGGATACAGGCAAATCAAATTCTTCGGGAATGGTCAAAGGTCTACCACTCATCAACACCAATGCAACAGGTTTTCCAGTGGCCACCAAGGCCCTGATCAATTTCTTTTGACTCTCTGGAATTGAAATATCTGTTCGGCTTGAAGATTCCCCACTCATTTCGGTGGCTTCACCCACAACGGCTACTACAACATCCGAAGTTTTGGCCAAATCCACAGCTTCTTTCAACATCGCTTCTGGATAACGGGCATCGATTATGATTCTTTCGCCCAACGAGTTCACATTTTTGGAAAAAATGGCATCATCAGAAATATTGGCTCCCTTTGCATATTGAATGGTTGCACCTGAGGCTACATTGTTAAATCCTTCAAAAATTGTAACAGCTAGATTAAAATCGCCTGTGGGTGCCCAAGTTCCCAGCATGTTCTCACGACTATCGGCCAATGGCCCCACCAAGGCAATTTTACCTGTTTTTTTCAAAGGAAGTATGTTGTTATGATTTTTCAACAACACAAAGGAATGTGTGGCCAATTTGCGGGACAATGCCCTGTTCTCATCCGTTAAAATATCCTTTTTAGGACGTTTGGAATCCAAATATCTGTAAGGATCCTCGAACAATCCTGAAATATATTTTGCTTCCAAAACCCTACGACAAGCATTGGTAATATCGGCCTCGGTTACCTTTCCTTCGTCCAATGATTTTTTCAAGGTGGTCAAAAAGCCTTCGCCCACCATGTCCATATCCAAACCAGCTTTTAATGCCAGTGCAGATACCGCTTGCAAATCACCCAAACCATGGGCAATCATTTCATTCACAGAAGTATAGTCTGAAACAACAAATCCATCAAATCCCCAACGATCACGCAGCAAATCGGTCAATAACCATTTATTTCCTGAAGCAGGAACTCCATCCACATCATTAAAAGAGCTCATTACACTTGCTGCCCCAGCTTTAATAGCGGCTTCGTAAGGCGGAAAGTATTGATTGAACATTTTGATTTTGCTCATATCCACCGAATTGTAATCTCGTCCGGCCTCCGATGCGCCATAAAGTGCAAAGTGTTTTACACAGGCCAGCATGGTGTGGGAAGCAGCCAAATCATCACCTTGATAGCCTTTAACCATGGCTTCGGCAATTTTTGAACCTAAATATGGATCCTCTCCTGCCCCTTCCGAAATTCGACCCCATCGAGGATCACGGGCAACGTCAACCATAGGTGAAAAGTTCCAGTTGATACCATCTGCCGTAGCTTCTTTGGCAGCCAATTGGGCCGCTTGTTTAACCAAATCCATATCCCAACTTGCTGAAAGTCCCAACGGAATGGGATAAGTGGTTTTGTATCCGTGAATCACGTCTGAACCAATGAGCAAAGGAATTCCCAATCGGCTTTCTTTAACGGCAATTTCTTGGGCGATTCGAACTTTATTCGGCCCAGTTACCCCAAAAAGTCCGCCTACCTGGCCATTCTTGATCTTGGATTCCACATCTTTACTGACTACCTCACCTGTGGCAACTCCGCCACCTGGTGTCAATAAGTTCAACTGACCTATTTTTTCTTCAATGGTCATTTTGTTTAAAAGCGCTTCTACTTCTGGAACTCTTTTTTGGGCTTGTACACCCCAAAAAGAAAGCGCAATACCGACTAAAAGTAATTTTTTATAGTGCATGATATTAAGTTGTTATGATCTGACTATTCTACTTTAACAACAGGTGTCCTTTCGGAAATACCATTATTGTTAAATGCTTCAATTTGAAAGTAATAGGCATCTGTTCGGTCCATCCCTGAAAAGTAGTATTCGTTGGCTCCGTACACCATGATGCTGCCGTAGAGCTTGTCCTTATCCTTTCCAAAATAAATGACATACCCATCGGCGAGGTCGTTTCGCTGCCATTTTAACCACGAGTTTCGGCGTTCACCAAATTTGTCGGGTTGGGCACGCAGCACCACGAATTGTTCCACTGCCTTTGGTTTTGCACCGCTTCCTTTTCCGAAAACCCGAAAACCGCTCAAGGCAAATTTCCCTGTGGGCATTTTTATGTTTTCCAATTTTAGGAATCGAGCTTTTGCTGGCTTGTCGAATTCAATGTAATCATGGGGAACATCGGTCTTGTTCTTGCTCTTATCCACCAGAACAGACCACTTTTTCCCATCGTTGGAGCTATAGATCTTATATTGATGAAACACACCTTCGGATTTGCCCAAAAATTCGGCATCTTGATCAGCATAGTTGATTTGAATGGCGTTGATGGTCGAAACTTCGCCCAAATCTGTTTGAAAAAATTCACCTTTGTCTCCAGTTTCGGCACTCCAATAGGTTCGCATGTTTTCGTCCACAGCATTATTGGGACTATACCCACCCAAGGTCGAGGAAACCGTAACCGGTTTGTTATAATTGAGCAGCATCCAACCTGTAAAAAGTCCCTCAACATGATTCGCTTCACTTTTGGGTAAATAAGTTGGATAATCCCCATAAGCGGTGTTGCAATACATCACATCGTCTTGGTCAAAACCTGCTGGCCAAATGCCCAATCTGCGCTCAAAACTGTTTTTGTTATTGAGGATAACGGTGGAAATATGCCACCAATGGCCATAATTGTCCTGATAGGTGGCTCCATGGCCCGCTCCTCTTGCAAACCCTCCTGGTTTATAGGAAAATGGATTGTGTTTTTGATAGGCAAAACCTTCCAAGGGATTATCACTTACGTAAACCCCATCGGCATAGCCACTGAATTCCGTTCCTGGGGCACCATACTGCAAATAGTATTTTCCATTGTTTTTGGTTACCCAAGCTCCTTCCATAAAAGGTTGAAGAAAAGTATTATCATTATGCTCCCCGAAACGTTCCCAGCCATGGTCCTCAGGTGCGAGCGCCATCAAAGGTTTCACATACCCTTCGGACTGCATTGTTTTGGTATTGATTTCGGTTCCCAAAAGCGGAAATAAATTACTGGATCCCCAATAGAGGTACAGCTCATCCGTTTCTTCTTCGTACAGAAATCCAGGATCCCATGCTCCTACTTTAAGGGAGTCCACAGCGATTTCCCAATTATCGGTGGTTGGGTCTTTACTTTTCCAAAGCGAAAATGCCGGACCATGGGTTGAACCGATAAGATAAAGTTCATCTTTCATTACAAAAGCTGCTGGAGCACACAGTTCGTCGTACACCTTGTTTCGCTCCCTTAAAAACTTGCGTGGAATAAACTTCCAATCGTACATATCGTCGCTCCACCAGTAGCCCCATTGGTTGGTTGAGAACAAGAAGTATTTGCCTTTAAAATTTACGATTACAGGGTCTGCCGTAGCCCTATGTTTGCCTTGAGTGGCAAAGTTGGGAATGGGCGTATATCCGTAATCAATGTTTATGGGGTTGCAATAGGTCTGTTGCTGTGCCGATATAATCTGAGTTGTACCCATAAACATTAGGACAACTAACCATATGGACCAAAATTTATTCATTTTCGGGGGATTTTTTCTGGTGTGAAAACAACCAAGGCAATAAGTCAGGTTCTGCAAAGGCAGGATCCCAACTATTGTGATTCGCAAAATCGTACATGGTGAACTTTGGATGTACACCTGCTTTTAGCAAGGCGGATACCATTTCCACAGACTGCAACGGATGCACCACATTGTCTTGGGCCCCATGAAACACCCATAAAGGTGTGTTATTGGCGTAGACGGATACAGATCCTGGTTCTCCACCACCACAAATTGGAATTGCGGCCGCAAAGGTATTGGGTTTTCTACTCAATAACTCAAAAGTCCCCATGCCTCCCATGGAAAGTCCCATCAAATAAACTTGATCATCGTTGGTATAAGGCTGCGCAATGGTAGTTTCAAGCAAGTCCATTACCATTTGCATGGGTTTGGTGGGACCGTCTTTGTATTTAAAATCCAGACCAATCGGATATGAACTTCTATCCACATCTACACTGGCCCAATAACTATCGGTTGGACATTGCGGAAATATAACCACAGCGGGATAACGCTCCTGTAGGTAATCCGTCGCAAACAATTTTGCACCGTTCCACAGTTGTTTTTCATTATCACTACCGCGTTCGCCCGCGCCATGAAGAAACAATACTACGGGATAGTTTCCATTCTCTTTAAAATTCTTTGGATACATGATGCGATATCGTAAGGTATCGTTGCCATCTATTAGCATTTCAGATTTGTACTTGGATTGCCATTGTGCGGAAACCAAGGTACAAGCAAACACCATCAAAATTAAAGTGCAAAGTTTTTTCATATCAAAATCCTAGTTTGGTTAAACCAGCCTGAACGTCCTCGTTGGCCATAAACAGGTCCCAAAGCAATCCAGTTCTGTAGTTCTCAATCATGATGATCTGGGGGCCTTGATCAATGGCCAAATAGGCTTCGGCCACCCAGTCGTATTCTGGACTAAAGGCATCGTAAAAACCAGCAGGCCCCAATAAATCATCACTATTCTTATAAAAATAATGCATTGCGGCCAAAGATTCTTCGGGTGCGTACGGAATTGAACTAATTGCTGCGGTTGGGGAAATTACCCCAGTGTCATTGCTCGGGCTATGGGCATTGTAACCCATGGTTCCATCATTGTTACGCGAATAACTTGCGGTTAAGCCCCAGCAATCCTCCCCATAATCTTGAAAATAATCTGGATTGTCCACACAGTATTCATAATTGATCATGGTATGGTTCACATTTACATCCCAATAATTTACATAATCATCGGAAAGATTTCTTGGATCTAATCCCAAATAGGAATAATGCGCCCAAAATAAGGGTCCCCCAAATTGCTCGTTACCATTATGCTTTACCAAAAGTGGATACCCATATTGGGTATTCGTAGAGCGGATTCCCCCTCCCGAGGCCCATCCGTTTGTATATACTTCCTTATCTATCCCGAAATCGGGGGATGCAGCGGCCATTACATAGGTGATCAACACCTCGTTATAGCCTTTCAATTGCATGTTCATGTCAAAATTGTAGTTGGGACTCCAGTGCCAGTACAAGGTATTCTGATTTTGCGTATACCAATCCCATTCCACACCTTTCCATAAATCATCGGCCTGTTGTGCCAATGCCTGCTCGGCATCGGAACCATTTTTGAAGTACTCCTTTACACAGATCAAACCTTGCGCCAAAAAAGCAGTCTCTACCAAATCGCCACCATTATCCATGGAACTGAATGGAATTACAGCGCCTGTTTCTCCATTGATCCAATGTGACCAAGCACCGTGAAAACGATCGGCATTTTCCAAGAAATCCAACAAGGTGTTCAAACGTTCCAAACCTTCAGATCTGGTTACAAAACCTCTTTCGATTCCCACCAAAATGGACATCAAGCCAAAACCGGTACCTCCTGCAGTAACCACATTGGCACTGTTTCCTGGATCGTTCGGATGATATCTTTCACGCGCTCCACCAGAATTCGCTTCGGCATAATCCCAGAAATATTTAAAAGTGGTTTCTTGGGTCAAATCCAACAGTTCTTCATCAGAGATTGTTGGTGTGTCATCACCATCGGAACCGTTACCTGGCAATTCTGGAGTAGTAGGAATATAGGTGTAATCATCCCCTCCTCCACATGAAAAAATCAATGTGGAGAAAAGAATGAGATATAAAGCGTTTTTAATCATTTACTATTTTATGTTTGGGCCTTCAAAACCCAATTTCTTCAAACCTTTTTGTACGTCTTCATTGGCCATGAACAGCTTCCAAAACAATCCGCTTCGATAGTTTTCAACCATTACAGGAATGGGTCCTTGATCTATGGCCAAATATCTGGGCAAGTACCAATCAAATTCCAAACTGAAGGCATCATAAGGACCGTATTTTCCGATTAAACTGTCTTGTTGGTTGTACATATACCTCATGAACTTTATACTTTCCTCTGGCGTGTATGGCATGGAGGAAAGTGCGGCCGTGGGTGAAATTACTCCTAAATCCTCGCCTGGGCGGTGCCCTGCATACCCTTTCATGGAGTAACTAGAAGTCATCCCCCAACAATCTTCTCCGTAACCTTCGAAATTATTTGGGTTATCAACAGCATATTTGTAATGGATCAAAGCGTGGTTTTGGTTCAATTTCCAATAATCGCCAAACTTATCTTTCAGTCCTTTTGGATTCAAGCCCAAATAGGAATAATGTGCCCAAAACAATGGCCCAACAGGAGCATCGCTATGCTCGTAATGGTTCATTTCCGTTTCCAAGCCATAATAGGTGGTATCCTTGGTAATTTGTCCATCGACACCCCAACCTTTTTCGTACACCGATTTTTCAATGGAATGTGTAGGCGAAGCGGCTGCCAAAACGTACATGATCAAGGCTTCGTTGTAGCCTCCAACAGGGAAATTCATTTCCCATTCGTACTCAGGGCTCCAATGCCAATACAGCACATCTTCGCCATTTTTGGTGTACCAATCCCATTCGACACCTTCCCAAAGTTCTTGGATTTTTTGGGCAAGCTGTTGTTCTCGCTCATTTCCATTTTCGAAATAGGCTTTTACAGTCAGTAGCCCTTGTATCAAAAAGGCAGTTTCTACCAAATCCCCGCCATTATCCTTTTTACTGAAAGGGGTTACTTTTCCTGATGGCAATAACCAATGTGGCCAAGCACCATGAAAACGATCGGCATTATCCAAATAGTCAACGATGCGCTCATAACGTTCCAAGGCTTGCTCACGGGTAATGAATTCTCTTTCCACCCCGACCAAAATGGCCATAAGTCCAAATCCTGAACCTCCTGTGGTTATTATATCCTTATCATGATTGGGATAGATCCCATCCATGTGCATTCGTTCCCTGGCCAATCCTGAAACGGGTTCCGCTCCATCCCAAAAATAATTGAAGGTTTGGTACTGAAGCGTGTCTAACATTACCTCATCGGCAAGGGCCAGACTGTCCGAATTAATTTCAGTTGAATTGGCTTCGTGTTTAGTTTTTTGGCCATTGCACCCTAAAATTAGGGCGGCAATGGCCAATGGAATTAAAATTAACCTCATACAAACTAAATATTCAAATAATCAGCAGTGCGACAAGCACTTAATTATTCATAATTTCTTGAATTTCTTCTTGAGTCAATGCTCTATCGAACAGGAATAGATCATCGATAAAACTTGTATCGGAAAGGTGGTTCCAACCGCTAAAATTAGGCGCCCCAGATCCTATGGAAAGGATGGTACAATTTGCCCAACTAATGGTTTTTCCATCCATATCACCCGTGTTCACCACAGGTTCTCCATTAAAGTAAATCAATGTTTGGGTTTCGGTCACCGTAAAGGCCACGTGTACCCATTCGTTTGCCGTTACATCAATAACATCACCATCGTTCCAAACATCACCTGCGTCGGTTCCCAAGTGAAGTTTGATGCGCTGTTCATCTGCGCTTCCTTCGCGGAACAATCTAAATCCTGATGTCAAATCATTGTCTGCACCATTCATTGGAGGAGCTACGGTCAAAATTCCAGCTCTGTCAGGGTCGCCACTAACTTTATACCAGAATGCCCCACTAAATTGGTTGCTGAACAATCCATCGATTGGGAATGTTAAGTACGAATCGGTAGCACCTGCGTAGGCATCGCTGCCCACAACGCTTTCTCCTGCAAAACCTGGAGTTCCCTCAACTGTTGCGGCTGAACCAGAATTGTCGTCCACGTTGGTACCATCAAAAGGCATATATAATGTTGAACCGAAATTTTTAGGCGTTACTTCACCTCCGAATACCTCGGCCACTTCTTCCGCAGTCAATGCTTTGCTGAAGAATCTAAGATCATCGATAATACTATTGTCAGAAGCATGTCCCCAATAATCAAAGGTAGGTCCACCTGCTCCGATCGTGAAGGTATCGCAACCTGTCCAATCGATTGGCGCGGACATGGCGGAAGACAATACTTCTGCCCCGTTGAAATAAATTACACTTGCGGTGCTCGAAATGGTAAATGCGATATGCACCCATTCTCCAGCGGTTACATCGATAAGACCTCCATCGTTCCAGCTTTCACCACTTCCTGTACCCACATTGATTTTAATGCGTTGTTCGTCAGCACTTCCTTCACGGAACAAACGGAAACCTTGGTTTCTATCTGTAGCATCATCACCTATCGTGATAATACCCGCTCTATCTGGAGTGGAATCCACTTTGTACCAGAACGAACCACTAAATTCTGCAGACATTAGTCCTTCTGCAGGGTAGTTGATGTATGAATCGGTAGCTCCCAAATAGGCTTGACCGCCCACTTGGCTTTCATCCGTGAAACTTGGCGAACCTATGGTACTTGCTGCCTTGCTTCCAATCAAATCGATATAATCGCCATCAAATGGCATGTACAACGATTCACCTGCATATTGCGGCATATAAGGGTTGGCCGCATTGATCATGATTTGGATATCACTTTGCGTCAAGGCTTTGTTGAAGATACGTAACTCGTCCATTTGACTTGCATCATAACCATGGTTCCAGTAATCAAAAGTTGGACCCCCTGAACCAATATGCAGCTCCTCACAACCTGTCCAGTCGATTGGGGCAGGTAAATTGGCGGTCAGCATTTCAACTCCATTGAAATAAATGGTACTCTGTGTCTGTGAAATGGAAACTGCAACGTGTACCCATTCTCCTGCGGTCACATCGATTACACCACCATCGTTCCAGCTTTCTCCAGCGCCTGTTCCCACGTTCACTTTTATACGTTGTTCGTCGGCATTTCCTTCGCGGAACAAACGGAAACCTTGGTTTCTGTCATCAGCATCATCACCAACAACCAAAATTCCTGCTCTATCTGGTGTAGCGTTTACCTTGTACCAGAACGCCGCACTGAATTCCGAACTTTTAAGTCCTTCCATTGGGAAAGTCAAATACGAATCTGCAGCTCCCTCAAAAGCATCGGCGCCCAAAAATCCGTCCCCTGAAAAACCAGGGTTGCCTACTTCCCCTGCTTCTTGGAAGCTGATAAAGTCCATATAATCCGCATTGAACGGCATGTACAATACCTCACCATCAAATTGAGCACTGTAAGGTGCCAACTTGGCAAAGTTTACTTCTTCTGTTGTGGTTTTTCCTTCGATATCGGTTGCGGTAACGGTCACCACGTGGTCACCATTCCCCAATCCATCATAGGTCACTTCTTCCAATACAATTCTATAATCCTTGAACGAAGAAAAGGAAGCAATTTGAGACCCATCCATGGCCACAGAAACGCTTGAAACTTCGATGTCATCGGTTACTTCGAACGCAATATCGATGGAAGTCTCTTCCTCGAACGGCATAAGTTCCACGCCTTCAGTCGGATATGTGATGGTCACCTGTGGCGCTGATTCGTCCACACCTGCATCCACTGCGGTAATGGGGTCGATTCCTTCGTTACAAGAAATCACCAGTATCCCCAATAGCATCCAAATGGATTTTACTATATATTTCATCTTGTGTTGTTTATTTAGTTAGTTTAATCATCGCTTCCGCTTCCGCCCAAACTTGGAAGTGCATCCAACTGTGCTTGTGGATAAGGCAATAGTTCTTTGTCTGCCGTAAAGGTTCTACCATCGTAGCTCAATTCACTGTAGTTGTCCAAACGGATCATATCGTAGAAACGGATACCCCACTCCATGCCCAATTCGGCAAATTTCTCGTCCATTACGTCATCTGAGGAAACTCCAGAAACTGAAGGCATTCCCGCTCTTGCTCGCACTAGGTTTACCGCTTGGTCCGCCGTCATTCCAGAACCACTGGCCCCACGGGTCAAGGCTTCGGCATACATCAACAATACTTCTGCGTAGCGCATTACGATCATGTTTTTACCACCTGCGTAGTCATTTCGCTGATCGGTCAATTGAACAGATGGCAAGTAGTGTTTTCCACTAGCAAAAAGGGCCCTTGCATAATCGTTGATCACATCACCATCCCTTGTAGTGTTGTTTACGAAAGCTGGCAAGGTTGCATAGTTTGGATCGGCCTGCAATTCGGCAATACCACGATCGGTAAATAACACACTGGTTTCCAATCTTTCTGTCTCCCCTCTATCCAACATAAACTTGATGAATTTCATGCTTGGCTCATAAAAGCCCCATCCTCCAGATGCGTTTTCTCTTGCTGGGGTCCAACCTTGGGGTCCAAACGGTGCATATAGGTGGTAGAAAGTATCTCCCGTACTTGAACCGTAATCGGAAAATTGAAGTTCAAAGATGCTCTCATCGCTCAACTCTCCTGGTTTTTTGAAAAGGCTGTAGAAATCTGGGTGCAATGAGAACCTATTGGAATTGATGATCGCCGCGGTGGCATCAGCCACCCCTTGATAATCTTCCATTTCCAAATGTGCCATTGCTTTTAAAGCATAGGCTGTGTAACGTGTAACTCCACCTGGAACATCGGTTCTTTCGTTTGGCCTCATGTTTGGCAATAACGGAATGGCCTCATCCATCTGGTCAGAGATAAATTGCATCATCAATTCTTTGGAAACAGGTCCGCCAGCAATTTCAGCATCAGGTTGTGTCGATTCTATAATGAAAACATCACTCCATACCCTTGCCAAATTAAAGTGCAACCATGCGCGCATTACCTTTATTTCGGCAATATATTGGTCTGCCATAGCTATCTGACTGTCATCAGCAAAATCCTTGAAGTTTTCAATCAGCTCTATTTGAGTGTTTAACTGCACTATGTCGCCATAATGAATATTCCAAAGGGAATTGTACATCCAATATCCTTGGGCATACACAAAGTTATCAGTATCGGCAAATGGCTGTTGGTCGCCCAAACCGCCTGCATTTACATCGTCTCCACGCACGGAAAGCAATAAAGGCTCTTCCCATCCTCTTGTGGCAATAATGTAGTAGGATCCCACCAAGGCCTGAACCATATCTTCGGTGGCAGTATAATCAAGGTCATCGGCATTCAACTGACCATCGATGTCATCAAACTTGTCGGAACAGGATTGCAAAGTGATCATTGCAATCAGCACCCATGCCATTCTATATAATAGGTTGTTACTATTCTTCATCACAATTTTCTTTTTATAGTTTAACATTAACACCTATGGTGTAGATGGCAGGTACTGGGTACGTTTGGCGATCTACTCCGTCCGACACCTCTGGATTAAATCCATTGTAACTGAAAAGGGTCAGCGGTCTTTCTGCGGTTAATGTGAATTTGAAATCGGGTGCATTCCCCTTAAGTTTCTCACCACGAAGGGTGTAGGCCAACTGAATGTTCTGGATTCTGAAGAAGGAACCATCTTCTACCCAGAAATTGCTCAACCGCTGGTTCCAACTATCTCTTAAACCTGCGGATGATGGGTAACTATTGCTAGTTCCTTCACCATGCCACCTGTTTTTGGCCAAATCGGCATCCATATTGGTGTCGTTGGTAAAGATGACCTCTCCACGTTTTCTGTTCAGGATTTTGTTGCCTGTTTGTCCGTAAAAGTTCATGGAGAATCCGAAGTCCTTGTAGTTCAACCCGATGTTACCACCATAGGTGAATTTTGGAAGGAAAGAACCTAAGACCACCCTGTCCTCATCGGTAATGGCCCCATCACCATTTCTATCATTGAAAATCAAATATCCTGGTTGAATGTCCTGTCCGTCGGCAATCGCACTTTGTGCAACCGGATCGGCATCAATCTGTGCTTGATTCTGATAAACCCCAGTGGTTTCGTAGCCATAGAAAGCATATAGTGGTTCCCCGACCATGGTTCTCTGTCTAAATTCGGCAGAGCCTGAATCGATATATCCACTTTCGTCCTCTATTTCGATGGCCTCATTTTTTACGGTGGTAAAATTGGCCCCAACGGTGTAGCTAAAATCAGGAGAAATTTCGTTGCTCCAGTTCAAGGCTACTTCTACCCCTGAGTTACGGATAACCCCTGAGTTTCTGGATACGGTCTGGTTCGCAATCGGAATATACACTGGCATAATTGCATCATGCGTATCCCTGATATAGTAATCAGCTTCTACAGAAAGTCTGTTGTTCAAGGTGTTCATATTGAAACCGAAATCCAATTCCTCTACCACTTCCCAAGTTAAATCGGTAAAGGTACTTGTAGCGGTAATCCCTGTATTTGGTGTATCACCCAAATCAACGGTTTGATTGGAAATGGTGTTTGTCCCTGAACTTGCAGGTACGTTATCGTTACCCAAACGACCCCAAGCAGCTCTCAATTTCAAGAAATCGAAGAAACCTACGTTTTCCATAAATGGTTCTTCAGAAACTACCCAACCTGCACCAATTGATGGGAAATAACCCCACTGTTCTTTGGTAAACTTGGAAGATCTATCCGCTCTGAATGTTCCATATAAAAGGTATCTGTTCTTGTAGTTGTAGTTGATCCTTCCGAAGTAGGACTGACCGTAAATTCTACGATTGTTTTCCTCCACATTATTATTGAATGACAACGGATCAGCGAAGTCCAGATACCATGAGGTCTCATAGTTGATACCTGCAATGTCGCTACCGGTTGCTTGAAACTGATTGGCAGCTTCATCCCTAAAGGAGGTACCCGCCATAACAGTCACATTGTGATCATCAGCAAAGGTGTCCGTATAGGTCAATACGTTATCCCAAATCTGGTTGAAGTAGTTATTCTGACGTCTGTTGATGGATGAGATGCGCTGATCCCCATACCCCATATTATAAGGTAGGTTTACATAGCGCTCTTCCAAGGCAGAAAAGTCAACATTATAGGTGGTTTTAAAAGTAAGCTTGTCCTGAATAATGTCTGTTTGCAAATAAATATTCGCCAATAACTTACGAATCTTCAATCTGTTATCATTGTAGTCCATATCGGGGAAAGGGTTTTGCGTTCCCCTGTAACCCAAGGCTTGCGCATTGGCATATTGGGTTGGTGTTGCCTCCGTGTTCATTGCGTCATACACTGGCAAAATCGGTACAGCAAAATAGGCCTTGAACCATGCTGAGTTTTCTGGGGTTTGCTGGGTCGCGTTACTGAAAACGGTATTCACACCCATTTTAAGGTTATCCAACACGTCAATATCCAGTTTAGAGCGGATATTGAACCTTTCATAATCGTTTTTCATATCCAACAAACCTTCTTGTGAAAAGTAGTTGGCTCCCATAGAATATGATACATTATCGGTTCCACCGGTTACACTTAAACTGTGGTTTTGGATAATACCATCGCGAATGATCTCATCGTACCAATCTGTGTTCACATCTGGCACGTTGGGGTTGATGCGACTACGACCGTAACGTTGCATGGCATTCAAGATAAACTGCACATCGGCTGTGGAACCGGACTCAACGGCCATGGTAACGAATTGCTCGGCATTTGCCATTTGCAATACGTTTTGCGCTCTTTGAATACCTGTGTATCCGTTATACTCAATTTGAGGTTTTCTGTTTTTACCACCTGATTTTGTTTCGATGATAATTACCCCGTTTGCAGCCCTTACCCCATAGATTGCCGAAGATGATGCATCTTTAAGTACGTTCATCGACTTGATGTCGTTAGGGTTCAAGAAATCGATGTTGCTGTAGAACATCCCGTCCACTACATACAATAAACTGGTAGCGTCCGAATAAGTTCCAAGTCCACGAATTCTAACCGTTGGGGAAGCTCCTGGAGATCCTGGAGATACAATTTGAACCCCTGCCACCTTACCTTGAAGTGACTGAACAGGGTTGGCCGAGGGTGTCTTTTCAATTTGCTCTGCATCCACAGTAACAATAGATCCCGTTAAGTCGGCCTTCTTTTGTGTACCATAACCAACAACCACAACTTCATCAAGGCTTTGAGTGTCAGCCTCCAAGGTTAAATCGATGGTTGTCCTGTTATTAATAGGTATGGTTTGTGTTGTAAATCCGACGTAACTGAACACCAAAATTCCGTTACCTGGAATGTTCTCCAAACGATAATTACCATCAAAATCGGTCTGGATACCTGTAGTAGTGCCCTGCAGCACCACGCTTGCCCCTGGCAACGGCTGCCCCATATCGTCGGTCACCGTTCCCGAAATCGTTATATTGTTTTGTGCCAAAAGTACGGCCTGAAACAACAAAAACGAGATTAGCAATAGTTTGCTTTTAATTTTCATAATTGTGCAAAAATAGAGTTAGATTTTTACTAAATTAACAAACAGGCCTTTGAGTGGCCTTGAGATGGAATACATAATAAATACATCATCGATGAGAGCTCTGAAACCCCTTGTTTTACCTAGTTTGCAGTAGTATGACCCCGTTTTGATGTAAAAAGAATTAACATAGTGATGTAGTATTGATGTAGTGTTGAAAACATTATTTTAAGACTAAAAATTGGCCTTCAGCCCCCTTAAAATGTGATAAGGAAATTGGAAAGATTATCAGAACTGTCCATATCCAACTTTTTTCTAAGTCGATAGCGATGTATCTCCACCCCCCTAACTGTAATCCCCATAAGTGGGGCAATTTCCTTGGTGGTAAGATTCATCTTTAGATAAGCACATAGTTTAAGATCTTTTGGGGTCAAGGATGGGAACGATTTCAATAAGCGTTCAAAGAAATCCTCGTGAAGTTCCTTAAAATTGACTTCAAACCGTTTCCAATCTTCGGTGTCCTCGATGGAACTGTTCAATTGCTTGATAAAAGATCTATAGCGCTGCGAATTCGAAAACTTTTCCTTGTTCATTACCAGCATATTCTTCAATTCGAGCATCATTTCATTTTTGCGTGCAATATTCAAGGTAGTGCTCGCCAACTCATTTTGTTTTAAACGCACCTGTTTGGCCAATTCTTCCTTTTCCAACTTTGCCATGCGCTCCACTTGCTCTTGCCACATATGTTCTTCCAGTTCGCGTTGCTTGCGTTCCAATTTCTTTCTGTTGTACCTTCTTACCAAATAAATGGTCAATACCCCCAAGGCCGCATAAAAAACAAGACTTCCCCAAGAAAAATACCAAGGTGGCGCAATGGTAAACCCTATGCTGTTGAATTCAGAAGTGGAATTCTCCATACCAACTGTGGCAATCCTTATGGTATAATCCCCAAAAGGCAAATTTTGAAAGTTGATAAATCCATTATCGGAATATTGGGCATATTCCTTTGGTCCTTGAAGTTGATAATAATAATGTGGCGAAATGTACTCCGAAGCTGCCACCTCAATGGTAATGGATTCTGAATGGCGAAATGGAATTTTTATCGATTCCTCAAGTACCGAGTGTTTACGTTCCTCATCATAAAGAACAACAAACTGTGGAACAGGCAACGTTTCGTTGGTTATTTGTTTGAGGCGCGGATCATTGATCTTGGCAAAACCATCCGTGAGGGTAATATATGAAGTGCTATCATTAATTTGCACCAAACTTTGGGAATCGGGAGCCAAACGTTCACGCAATGGCAAATCGGTAAGCAACAGACTATCCCCTTTTAAATTGGTATGGATGATGGCCTTTTGATCTTCATCGTCTACAAACCAGAAATACTCCTCATCGAAAAACAATAATTCCTTGCCCTTGTAGGTTGCAAACTCATTAAACTTTTCAATGCGATCACTTATAGGGTTATAAGCAAACCAATTGCCCTCACTGTTGAGCACTATAGTATTTTTAATATTGTACAGCTTTACATTGTACTCACTTGGCGCTCCTTCGTGTCCGAACTCTTGAATTTCATCAAACTCTTCGTAATCGCCTTTATTTAAATGTAAGCGGGAAAATCCTTTATACGGATGTGCCACCCAAAGTATTTCCGGTGTTTCAAAGCACAATTGTTTCACCGGGGCATCAAACCCTTGAATTTTGCTTACATCCCACTCCCCATTCTCCAATTTTTGAAACTTTGCCAATCCATTGTAGGTCCCTTGCACGTAGGTCGCATTCTGACCCGGTACTTTAATGATTTGGTACCCTCCCGCAATTTCACCCACTTGTTCAAAACTATTCTCGGTTACCTTATAGGTACCCGTATTGTGTCCACAAAGCAAATCTCCTTCCACTACATTCAAATCCCAAACATGGCCCTGGGAACCATTTACAAACTGAAGTTGGTTCCCTTCAAAATAAAAAACACCGGTATTGCTTCCTAAAAACAATTTTCCGTTGTACCATGCGATATCGTAGACCATCCCCAAGGAACCTGTGTAATCGGTATAATAGGATATGGGATTTTTGATTCGAACCCTCGCGATTCCATTGTCAAGTCCCAACCACAGTTGGTTTTTGTATAATAATGTGGAAAGCACTGTGTTGTTTTGAAGACCTGATTCCCGATTGAGAATTCGGTATTGTTTTGTGGTTGAATCATACAGGTACATCCCATTTTTAATGGTTCCAAAACCCAGCATTCCATTGCCCAATAGCGTAATCTTGTTCAATTGGTGCTGTTTTAATGCATCATTTATGGGTGCGGACCAAGGAGTCAGTGTATTTCCATCGTACACAAAACAACCGTGCAATTTGGTGCCAATCAACAGTTGACCGTCGTAAACGGCCATATCATTAACGGTTTTTCCATTTAATAATTCTTGATTGGGTAAAGGAACAGAAGTGTCGTCCATCACTTCGTAAAGCCCTATAGCCCCCGCAGCTACAATCAACTTACCATTGAACTCGATAAAATCGGAAACCACATACTCTGGGTCTATCACCTTAATTTGATCATTCTTATAAGAATACATGGCCGAAAAGGAACGGAACATCACCTCCCCATCTTTAGATGGAAAAATTTCCCAAAACTCTTCACTGGTAAATGTATGATCCTGAATCAAATGTGTTAAAGAGGTATATTCGAGCTCGCCAAAATCATTTTTGGTCCAATATCCAAATTCCTCATAGGATCCCGTAAACACCCTATCCCCAATACTTTCCACCGAACGGATAATGGTATTGTTGGGCAATTTGTTCAACGTCCACTCCTCTCCATTAAAATGGAGCAAACCTTTGTTATTGGCGGCAAAAAGCTCACCATTTTCGTTTACCGAAACATCCCAGTTTTTACTTCCGCCCTTATAGTCCAACAGTTGATAATTTTGGATGGGCGGCAATAATTGCTGAGCATTCGCTGACAAACAAGTAATGAAAAATGAAAAAATGAAAAGCCTAAATAGCATGCCGTTTAGTTTGTTCGATAAAGGTCTTTCGAAACAATGAATATACAAAACTACTGAACCAAATATAAGGGCAGCAAGGGCCTTAATCCTCTTGGTTTTCTGCCAAAATGGTTCTAAACGTTAGATTGATACGCGGCAAGGTCACTTTTTTGGCAGGTGGCAATCGATGCTGCCAAAAATTTTGTGTTTCGTCTTTCATTACCAATAAACCACCATGGTCCAAAACCAACGCTACTTTTTCTTTGGTGGTTTTATGTTTGAACACAAATTTTCGTTCTGCTCCAAAACTTAATGAGGCAATGGCCCCGTTGGGCTGCAGTTCCTTTTCATCGTCACTGTGCCAACCCATCCCCTCTTTTCCTGAATGATATAGGTTGAGCAAACATGAATTATAGGTGGTTGCTGTCAATTCTTCGGAAAGTTTTTTCAATTCAAAAAGCTCGGGAGTCCAATAAAGAGCTTTTTTGAGGCTATTGGAATAGGTATAGGCAAAAGGTTTGTCCCCGAACCAAGCCACCTTACGTTTAGTTTCAATGCGCTTACCAAACATAAGAAGTACATCGTTTTCCCATGGAATGGAATCCAAAAGCTTTTGAAAATAGTGGTCTGCCTCGGTTTGATTCAATATTGGGCCAAAATAGTTCAGCACCCCATCCTTGGGCAATAGATTTTGATTTGGGTCTATTTGACTACTGAACAAATCCATTTTTAATTGGAAAGCATTTCTTGACTTTTCGTCAATATTTCAGCAACACGATCCCGCAAGAAGTCTGGTTCAATAATTTTGGCATAATCACCAAACATGATGAACCAACGGGCAAATCCATTTTTCCAATCATCGGTCATAAAGGTCATTTCCACTTCCTTGCCTTTTACTTCCTCTGAAATCAATCCGTAATGCCTTGTTTGACCATGGATGTATTTTGAAACCGTTTTATCCACCACTATTTTCACTTTGGTCTTGGCGACCGCCTCTTTCTTGCTCCGATGCTCATCCATGGTGCCATGCTCCAGCATAAAGTCTTTCGATGTTCTAGTTATTTGTTGAATCCTATCGGTTCGGAAATGTCTGTAATCTGTTCTCAAATGGCAGTAGCCCAAAATATACCAATACCCATTTTCATTGAATAGGCCCACGGGTTCTATGTTCCGTTCGGATGGATTCTCTTCCCGTAAGGATTCATATCGCAGAAACACCTGCTTTCGCTCGGCGATGCTCTCGAACAATATCTCCAAGGCATTGGGCACCTCATCATTGAACAATACCTGACCCGGAACAATGGAAACTTGGGATTCCAAAGCCTCTACCCAATCCTTTTCACTACCGCGCAGTACCGATTTCAATTTGAACATGGCAGATTCATAATAAGATCCAAGGGATTTATCGGTAAACTGCTGCATCAATTTTTCCGCAGCTACAAAACTCCCTGCTTCTTCACGGGTAAACATTACAGGCGGCAATCGATATCCTTCCATAATGGAATAACCAACCCCAGCTTCGCTCACGATGGGCACCCCTGAAGACTCCAAGGTTCGAATATCCCGATAAATAGTCCTTAGGCTCACCTCGAATCGGTCAGCAAGTTCTTGTGCCTTAACAATCCGCTTGGTTTGTAGTTGAATCAAAATGGCAACAATCCTATCAAATCGTTTTACATTGTCCATTCCCATAATTGCATGAGCTATCTCCCAAAGATAGGATTTCAATCCAAGGATGGGAGGTGTTTTCCAGCTCATCTTACTTCATTTTAGTTGATTAATTGATCTCGACTGCCTGTCCGTCAGGCAGGCGGGCGCTCGACCTGACAACAAAGCTATGATGGAATTGTGACAAGGGATTGTCAACACACTTTTTTTTGATTTCATTTTTTACTACTGACACGGGGTTGTCACACCCCCATTTTAATTTTGGATTCAGAAACAATAAACCTTTTAATCATTATCACATGGAAAACACCATCAATGAACAAACAACAGCACAAGTCATGAGTCCAGAGCAATTTTTGGAGCATTATCAGGGACACCGAAGATTGACCAGAAAGGTCATCGAAGCCTTCCCTGAAAAAGAGTTTTTCAATTACAGTATCGGCGGTATGCGTCCTTTTTCGGAAATGGTCAAGGAACTATTGGCGATTGCAGTACCTGGTCTATCCGAAATCGTATCTGGTACAACTTCCGAATTTGACGAACACAGGGATTATGGCAGCACCAAGGCCCAGTTTTTGGAAAAATGGGATCAAGACACGGAAGAAATCAATGGATTATGGAGCAAATTAAGCATTGAACGATTCCAAGAAGTCATCAAGCTTTTTGGTCAATATGAAGGTTCTGTGTTATCCAATCTTCAGTATTTTGTGGACAACGAAATCCACCATCGTGCACAGGCCTATGTGTATTTACGCGCTTTGGATATTGAACCCCCATTTTTTTATGATCGTGGGTAACCTATGATGACTGTTCACGTATTTAAAACTTCTGTTGAACGAAAGGGCGAAGTAAAAAAGCTTCGTCCGTCGTTGAACGGTTTGATAGACCACAATGGGTGCTGGAATTTTGACCTTGAGGATTGCGACAATATTCTTCGGGTGGAAACCCAAAACCTGAACGCTCCCAAGATTGCTTCACTTTTAAAGAGTCAAGGTTTTAGGTGTGAAGAACTACAATAATCAAAAAAAAGCCCCCTTTTTAAAGGGGGCTTTTTATATTTAAAGACCTGTTTTTTGTTTCAACTCGTTGAATTGGGCCAACAACTCTTGGTAGCGGTCTTTTTCATCTTGACCCAATACCTTATCGCTGCTTCCCATAATATTGTATAGGAAGGAAATTTGGGATACCATCACATTTTCCGGATACGCCCCTTCATCGTTCTTCAATTGTTTAAGAGCGGACTCATAGGCTTCCAATTTGGCATCTCCAATCTTGCTCTTCTTCAATTTTTTGATTTCAGTTTCCAATTTGTCTTGGTACTGACGCGCTTCCGAAAGCAAATCCATTACTTTGGCATGCAATGCCTGTTGTTCCAAAATATCTGCTTCTGTAACTCCTTCATCGGCCAATCTAGGGTCAACAATCACATCAAATGGTTTTTCAAATGATTGGTCACCAACGGTCAATTTCGCTTTATAGCTTCCTGGAGGAACCATTGGACCATTTCTGAAGCGTCTGTTCTTGTTTTTGTCCCAAGCACCCTTGGCCCTTAAGTTCCATTCAAATCGGTTGAGTCCTTTTTTGGTTTCCAACTTTTTGTCGATGTACACAAAAGTCATGCTCAAGCCCATATCCTCCACTTTTTCGGTGGTCGATTTCATTTGGGTTGAATCGCTAACAATTTTTGCCACTACTTCATTGCTACTGTTCAAAATTTCCAGTGCAACACCATCTTTGGTTTCCTCTGGCAAATAGTAGTCGATGGTAACACTGGTGGCAGGATAATTTGGATAATCACTACCATACCAAGGTGTTCTGTATCGAATGGTGTTATCGGGTTTGAATAGCACAGGAGATGCTCCCAAATTTGAAATGCTCTCATCCTGCAAAGCAGAAATATTGTCCAAAATCCAAAAACCACGTCCCATGGTACTTAAAATCAGGTCACCTCGGAACAAGATGATGTCGGTAATCGGAACCAATGGTAGGTTTTGTTGGAACTTTTTCCAGGATTTTCCATCATCAAAGGAAACGAACATTCCATACTCGGTACCTGCATACAAAAGTCCCTTGCGAACTGGGTCTTCACGAAGTACCCTTGCAAAATGATCGGACGGTATACCGTTGGATTCGGTACTGATCAATGTCCAGCTTTTACCGTAATCGTTTGTTTTATAAAAATAAGGAGTGGTATCCCCCAATAAGTGACGCTCTACTGCAATATAGGCTGTAGCTGGGTCAAACTGTGAAGGTTCCACAGATTCCACCCTTCCACCTTTTGGTAATTTTTTAGGGGTCACATTTTCCCAAGTTTTACCGCCGTCCTTGGTCACTGAAATAACACCATCATTGGAACCTGTCCAAATCAATCCCTGAGTAATTTTGGACTCACGAATGGAATACAAAGTGCTGTAATACTCCTCACCGGTAATATCCCTTGTAATAGGATTTCCTGAAATCACTTGTTTATCTGGCTCATTGGCCGTTAAATCTGGAGAAATGATTTCCCAAACTTGTCCGCCATTTTTAGTCTTGTGCAAAAATTGGGAACCCATGTAAACCAATTCTGGATCCCAAGGCGAAACATGAATCGGTGCAACACGTTGGAACCTGTATTTTAAATCTTTTGGATTGGCACCATAAATATTGGTAGCTCCAATGGAATACTCGCGACTTATACCTGTTTTTTTATTGTATACGCTAAATCGGCCCTTACAGTTATTGTACACTAAATAATGGTTTCCTGGCATTGGAATTGGTGGTCCTGTTTCACAACCGCCCACTTCCATCATAACACTTCCATTGGCCGGGTTTGTC
This sequence comes from Allomuricauda sp. NBRC 101325, assembly GCF_030268205.1. Taxonomy (GTDB): domain Bacteria; phylum Bacteroidota; class Bacteroidia; order Flavobacteriales; family Flavobacteriaceae; genus Flagellimonas. The sequence continues at coordinate 539,604 of NZ_BSQF01000002.1, read as the reverse complement.
GCACTAGGCGCTTTACTTGGGATGGCAATAGTGGTATTATCCTGCTGCGCTCCATACACCCAATAAGGATATTGATCATCGACCGCAACCTGATAGATTTCCGCTGTTGGTTGATTATATTGGGTAGACCAGGTTTTTCCACCATTATGGGAAACGTTTGCCCCACCATCGTTACACTGAATCAATAGGTCTGGATTGTTGGGATTCAACCAAATATCATGATTATCGCCATGCGGCACGCTCATGGTCTTCCAAGTCTTACCTCCATCCGTAGATTTGATCAAAGGATTGGCATTGGAAAAAATTATGTTCGGATTGGTAGGATCCAATTCAATGTTAGTATAATAAAATGGTCTGTTTACCAATCTTTCATCATCCGAAACGTGGGAAAAAGATTTTCCCTGATCAATGGATTTATACAGACCTCTTTCTTCTCCTGGAGCCTCGACAACTGCATACAGAATTTTAGAATCCATGGCAGAAACAGCTAAATCTATCTTACCGATCAATCCTGTTGGCAAACCTTCGGAAAGTTTGGTCCAGTCTTTACCTCCATTGACGGATTTGTATATTCCCCCATCTTTATTCTCACCACCGGAATCGATGGTCCAAGGGGTTCTGCGTGCTTTCCAAGCGGCTGCATATACCACATTAGGATTGCTCGGCAATAATTCAAGGTCGGCGAAACCTACTTCATTGGAAACAAAGAACACTTTTTCCCAAGTTGCCCCACCATCTGTAGTTTTATAAATACCGCGGTCTTCATTCGGTTTGAATGCATTTCCGATAGCTGCCACCCAAACAATATTGTTGTTGGTAGGATCAATTTCAACAGCACCGATCTGTCCAACATTTTCCAATCCGATATGCTCCCATGTTTCGCCACCATCGATGGACTTGTACATTCCCTTACCTTCGATGATGTTACTACGGATACCATCGGAACCTGTTCCCACATAAACAATGTTGGGGTCATCCAAGGCCACTTCTATGGCCCCGATCGATGGAGTTTTAAAAAATCCGTCGGAAACATTGTTCCAAGAGATCCCGTAATCATCGGTTTTCCACACACCACCACCAGAAGCACCCAAATAAAAGGTTCCTGGCAAAGTTGGGGTTCCCGTTACCGTGGTAACCCGACCTCCCCTAGCTGGACCGATGGTTCGGTATTGTAGCGCATCCAAATCTTGCGCCAATGCTCCTACCGTTATAAAAAATGATAAAAGAAATTGGTAAAATTGAAGTTTAAATTTCATGAGTTAGTTATGTAGTTTGGTTTCCCTCAAATCTACTAAATACTTACCCAATATAAAATTGATTAGATCTGTTTTGCTGTCTTGATAACAGCGTATGGTTTAATTGCGACTTTTCACGGCATAATTGATTGATATCCGTGAATTTCGAAAATTGCTGTTTTAATTCAAGTAAAAGGCAAATTATTTTTGCCACCACTGGGAAAATGTTTGGGTACTGTCGTTCAATCGAACAATTTCTCCAATTACTGGGGTCATCACAGGAATGTTCTTTACATTGTTTTCGATGATTTCATCCAATGGTTCATCCCACGGATGACTGGACAAGGCGAACTTTGAATTGTGTACTGGAAAAATCCGTGACGCCCTTAATTGTTCCGCAGATTCAAAAACCTGCCTTGGCAATAAGTGGATTTGATTCCAATTTTCACTGTATTGTCCTTGCTCCAAAATAGCCAGGTCAAAAGGTCCGTACTTCTCGCCTATTTCAGTAAAAAATGTATCGTACCCTCCATCACCTCCAATATATAGATTGTAGTCGTTTATCTTCAGGGCATAAGAGGTCCAAAGGGTTTTGTTCCGTTTTAACCCCCTTCCCGAAAAATGACGGGCCGGAGTTGCGGTAATTTCCACTGCTTCTTGTAAAATCTCTTTGTCGTGCCAATCCAATTCCATGATCATGGAATCCTCGTATCCCCAATATTCAAAATGCTGTCCTACACCAAGTCCACAGATGACCTGGCCTACTTTTGACTTTAATTCGAGAATGGTCGGATAGTCCAAATGGTCCCAATGGTCGTGGGAAATGATCAAATAATCAATTTCTGGAAGATCACTACTATCATAAATATCGGTTCCCTTAAATGCTTTGTTCACAAAAGAAAAGGGCGAGGCATAGTTGCTAAAAACGGGATCGACCAAAAAAGTAATTCCATCCTTTCTTATAAAATAGGATGAATGACCAAACCAAACCAATACATCCTCTTCCTGATCGATTTCCTTGACATTGGTCTTTACGGCTGGAACTTTGTTTTTGGGGGTTACGTTCACTTTTTTGCCGAACATAAATTCCATCATGGTTGCAAAACTGCCCTTATCGGAAGTCATTACAGAGGTCTCGCTCAGATTTTTAAATTCCCCATTTTGGTAATTAGGAGATTTTTTAATTCGCTCCAATCGCTCTCCTTTAGGAGCTTGGCCAAATTTGGCTTGATTTAATATGATCATTGTTGCAACAGAAATTAATAGAATTAATCCCAGTAAAATTTTTAATAGTCGTTTGAGTATGCGCATGGACGTTTTATGAACCGTTTGAACCTATGCTGGTTTCGCATTACAAATAACGGTTAGATTTAGATCATTTTGAATACCATAATTACGGATAAAGTTACCCGAATTACTTGAAAAGCATCTCAAATATGATAAGGGGCATGCAAATAAAGCCAAAAAAAAGTTCCTTATAGAAAATTAGATTTCTACAGGAACTTTAAAGTTTTGCTAGTCGGGATGACTGGATTCGAACCAGCGACCACACGCACCCCATGCGTGTACGCTACCAGACTGCGCCACATCCCGAAAATGGATTGCAAAAATATAAATTTTAGTGAGAATTTAAACCAGACCCTCTAAAACTTTTAAAGGTTTAAAATCCTATTGAACCGGGTCTAAAATTGGAAGTATAAAATAAACTTCGGGATTTTTTCTTTTTAAAAATAAATATGGCCCAAACGAACCAGCGTTTTGGGCCATACCCTCAAAATTTGCAATTTTAATCGCCATAATTTCGCTACACTTTAAAGATTTTGGGTAATGTCACCTATTCCCACATTACCTTTTTTGTTTCTATTTAGTTTGTATGTTTTATGGTTTTAAAATAATTACCCAACTACTTTCTTAAAGAAACTCGCCTTTTTCATCCACTTTGACCCGAAGCACTTGGTCACCGTTTTCCAATTTCAATTTGTATTTTTTGGTGACTCCTTTTTTATCATAGTAGTGCGTAAGGTATGTATCCTTAGTTATGGTCCAACCTGGAAACCTATCCAAAACCGCATTTTTTACGGATAGGGGAAGGTTCACATTATTGAATCTTTCGGCAGTACGGATAATTTTACCGTCTTTGTCATACGCAGCTAAAATTTTACCTTCTGGGATGTAGAAGTTGATGTTGTACACTTCATAATCATCTTGATAAAACTCTGAGTTTTTAACATCGAAAGCTGCTACTTTACGTCTAAGCATTTCTACTGGAAGAGAAGCTTCCTCTTTGGTATCAATGCTGTTCAGATACTTGTAATTTGTGGCATACACAATTACTTCTGACAATTCCTCTGTCTTAATGATTTGAGATTGCATAGGCGCTACAATTCCCATCACAAAAAGAACTAACAATAGCTTTTTCATGATCTTTGTATTTAAGTTAAACCTCTTACTTAATGAAAATCGGAGCTCCACTATCCACAAGCAACCTAAAATAAGATACATCTAACTGAAAAACAATGATATATATCATGTTTTACTTCTTTTATAGCCAAAAAAAGATATGTTGAATAAGCTAAATCCGGTCTATTCTCGATATAAGGTAAAATGCCCAACAAACCTTTGTTTTTCCCTGTCATTTGCATTTACAACGTACCAATAATCCCCTGTCGGAAGTGGATTGCCATCATAATTTCCATCCCATTTTTTTACTTGGTCCAACTCAGCAACCACCCTACCATAACGATCATAAATAATGACCTCGATGTTGGGGAAGAATTCTCGATTCTCGGGATACCAGAAGTCATTAAGGTTATCGCCATCGGGAGTAAAGAAATCGGGCATTTCGGGCATGCCTTCAAAGTTGAAAGGCATAACCAAATTGGCCACACATCCCCTAGCATCCCTTACCATCACATGGATATTGGCGTCCTCTGTAATATTGAACACATTGATCTCTCCATAGGATTCTTGCTGAAAGAAGAATTCATATCCACCAAAACCACCCGTAGCTATTGCCGTTACTTCATTCGGACCTGTTTTTATGGCATCCAAGGTCAAGGGTTCATAGACTTCGATCTCGAATTCCACAAATGTGGCGCACCCATTTTCGTGATAAATGTAAACGGTATGCGGACCTGGCGGCAAGTTACCGAAAGTACGCTGTGGTGTTGCCACAGTAATATCATCCACATCCAATGAAAATAGCAAACGTGGCAATTGGGAATTGTCCGCAATGGAAATTCGGGCCGTGCTGTTCGGGAAAATGCCATCACAACCATACTCAATGATTGGTTCGGCAACTATGTCCACCCCTACTCCGATTTCAGCGATTACATTGGTTTGACATCCATTGGCATCGCGAATAAAAACTACATAGGTCTCACCTCCTTGAAGGTTATCAAAGAACAGGTCAGCATTTTCTACAAAATTGGCCTCATCGGTTGAATTGAAACTGGTGTAATATGGAGCTGTTCCACCTGTGATTTCAAGCGTCATGGAGCCGTCACCATCCCCCAAACAAGTTTCGGGTGTAGTTTCCAAGACTCCAGCGACCAATTCCATCGGTTGGGTTATCTCAACGGTTCTGGTAATGGTACAACCCAAATCATCTTGAATAATGATGTCATAGGTTCTAGGCGATAAATCCGTAAATGTTTTTCTGTTCGGATTATCCGGGTCATCCCCTTCAAAAAACTCACTCAAGGTATCAGATATGGAATATCTGATTTGACCAGTTCCCCCACTGGCTTCAATTATGATTTGCCCGTTGGTATCCCCTGCACACATTACAGGAACGGCCTCCAAATAATCCAACACCAAGGGCTCTTTGGGCTCAATCAAAATAGGGTCGGATATGGCCTCACAACCACCACTTTGAGCATACACATAATAAGTTCCTGGGTTCAATTCCCTAAAAATACCTGAGCTTTGGGCTGGTCGAACGATATTGGCCGCTGTTGGTGGCATGCTGTTGGAATTCACTAAAGTATACACGTAGCTTCCGATTCCGCCAAAAGCTTCGGAACGAATAATTCCTGTTGCCTCTCCAGCACAATTAATGGTCGCGTTGGTCAAATCCAAGGCAATTACCAAAGGTGCGGCAGGATCTAAAGATATTTGGTTGGACTTTTCAAATGGACATCCATTGGAGTTTTGCACATCATATTGGAATGGTCCTGGGTCCAAAGTAATATCGGCTGCAATTTCCACACTGGTCATTCCTACGCCGAAGGGTTCAAATGGGTCAGTTGTCCCAGCTCTTCTGTAGAAATAATCCACCCCTGGTTCGGGATTGGTCACCGTTAGTTGCATTCTTCCCAAATCGCCACAACCAGGAGGTTGTAACTCCACCAATTCTGCCACCACAATTTCAGGATCTTGTACCGTAATTGGCACCGTGGTAAAACTACAGTTCCAACCATCAAAAATGGTTATGGTATAATCTCCTGCCGATAGATTACCAAAAGTTGGTGTGGTTTGCAAACCACTATTGGTGCCATCCGTAATTCGGTTCAGTTGGAACAAATAATTCCCTGGTCCTTGTCCACCCGACACGTTAAAGGCCTCGATGGCTCCATTATTATCGTTGTTACAGGCCAAGGGGGTCACCACTTGAATATCTGCATAAATGGGCGTTGGTAAGGGCAATTCTATTTCTGTAAAAGATTCACATCCTCTAACGTCCAACACATTTACCGTATACGAATCGGTAGAAAGATTTTCAAAAACAGGATTAGTATTCGGGTAATCCACCAAAATGGTTCCATCGGAGGCCACCAATTGATATTGATAAGTACCCCATCCCCCATCGCCGGCCACGGTAATTTCACCATACCCAGGCACATTACATGTCACGGGAGAAGTTTGGGTTGCATCAACCGTAAGGGCTCTATCTGGAGAACGCACCGTGGTTACATTACTTACCACATCACAAAATGGGGAATCCAAAGCTTCAATGCGCACCACCAAATTACCTGCAGGCACATTTTGAATGATTTCCGGGTTATTTATTGGTGCATTGGTATCAAAAGTGCCAGAAACCCCTGTTGAAGTTTCAACCCCTGCATTATCTCTAGAAAATACTTCGTAATTGTAAACTCCGCTATAATTGTTGATTTCCAAACTGATTTGCCCATCGGTTCCATCAAAACAGGTTACGGGTTCTACTTCAGCAATCAATGCTTCCATGGTGTTATACTCCGGCATATTGATGGTGGTGGTCAAATAGGTACAGCCTCCACTACCCACATCCGTAACGGCAAAAATGTAATCTCCAGGTGTTGCAATATCCCAAGTTACACGGTCGCTACCTCCAGAACTTCTTACTGGTTCAGAACCTAGCGGCAGGATTTCCACTTCATAATTTCCAGGCCCCTCATTTATAATGATGTCAATAGTTCCTGGACTCACTCCACTGCCTGAGGCATCACAAGTAATTTGGTTCACAGTATAGGTGAACGTAATGTCCGTTGGGGAGTTGATGGTCACCGTAGTAGATTCTTCACAACCATTTTGGTCACGAGCAGTTACCACAATGGTCTGGTTGGTTCCATTGTCGATAACCTCAAAGGTGTTACTTGTTTGAAAATTGGTGCCATCGAACTGAGGCGTGCCATCGTTCATACTATAAGTGTAGGGCCCTGTTCCCGTGAAAGGTCCAGTGCCATTTCCGTTAGTGTCCGTAAAAATGGTAATGGTTGCCGTACTGAATTGATTGCTGGATGGATTACAGCTAAATTCGGTATTTGAGGCATTTACCATCAATTCCGTAGGTTCGGTAATGATAATATTTCCAGAACGGTCAGTACAACCTCTATCGGATACCACCTCAACCTGATAGGTATTCGGAGGCAGGTCATCAAAAACTGGTGAACCTTGTGGACCAGCAACGACATTCATGGTAGCAACATCATACAACACATAATTCAGTGGCGTATCTGTATCAGTTCCCGGAATCAACTCCACTGAAATGGTTCCGTTTGCAGCTCCAAAACAAGTTACATCACTTTCAGGCGTAGCACTAATTATGGGAGAATTCACTGTGGAAACGTTCACAATGGCTTCATCCGAACACAAAGGAGAGGTGTTCGAATCCAAATCAGTTACCAAAATATTGTAATCCCCTGGGTTCACATTGGTGAACTCGTTGCTGCTTTGCACTGGCCCAATATTGGCCAAAGTATTGGCATCCCTCAACTGATATTGAAAATTACCACTGCCCCCTGTGGTGTTTACCGTTATTACTCCATCCCCAGCATTACAGGTTGGGTACGAAGTGGCATCAGCAGTAATTGAAAAGAAATCGAAAACCTCAGCGGTAACGGTATTGGTACAACCATTCCCATCCCTTACCACAATCAAATAACTTCCTGGATTGGGCACTATAAATGTGGTCCCATTCTGAAAACCACTACCCAAATCATATTGGAATGTTTCATCAGGCAGTCCAGAACCTGTAGACAATGGAGACACAATATTAATTTGATAACCACTTGTTGCAGTACATTGATTAATTACATCAATCACAGGGTTGGGAACTCCAGCTTCTTGGGTTACGGTCATTGTTGTGAAAGCGGAACAACCGTTCGCATCTTGCACATAAAAATCGTAATCAGCTGGGTATGGCCCTGCTATTTCAAAGGTAGTTTCAGTGCTAAATGTGGTTGGCGCAGGGTCACCCGATGGCACATAGGCATAACCATAAGGTTCTGAACTTCCAAAACCTCTAAGGGTTACCAAAGCTCCCACATTACAGGTAGCTTCCACAAAATTATCAATGGAAATGGAAACTGAACTGATATCCACAAACGCCAAGGTACTTCCGCTACATCCATTTACATCATCCCGAACGATAAGTTGGTAGTTCCCTGGAGCCAATCCAGTTACTGTTCCATTATAGGGAATGGTTTCTCCTGTATACGATTGGGTTGAAATTGTGGCTCCCGTGTCTGTATTTTGAACGGTAAGCGTAAAATTACCAGCTCCTGAAATTCCAGAAACTTCAAAATCAATGGAACCACTACCGGCCACATTACAAGATGCCGCCACCGAGTTTGCCGTTATTGCAACCGTACTTGAAGGACCAATAGGGTCAATTTCTTCAATATAGGTACATCCATTTGCATCTCGCACCTCAACAAAATAAGTTACACCAGGAATAACCTGACCTGTGAAATCGTAAGTATCGCCTCCAGAAGTTGCTGGATTAAAAGTTGGTTCGCCCACCAATCTAAATTCATAAGGTGCGGTACCTCCTGTGGCTTGAACGCGATATGGAAAAGATGAATCATCACAATTGGCAGGATCAGAATCCAAAGGATTCAAATCCAATTCATTTTGATCTATAACGATTTGGTCACGGTCTTCACAGCCTTGAGCATCTCTGGTTATCACGGTGTAATTACCCAAAGGTAAATTAGGGAAGTTCACAGAAGTGCTCATGGTTCCATTGGAGGATGCAATTGTTCCACCAAATTCATCCACCAACACAAAATCAAAAGGTGCAACCCCATTGTTTATAGTCGCTGACACAGAGCCATTTACAACTCCTGTAGCACAAACCGCATCGGTTGGGGTTGCCGTGGCATCCAACGGAGTGCTGGCTGCAATGGTAGCAAAATACTCTGGACTACTTACGCATCCCCTGCTATCACGAATTACAAATCCGCCGTGTGTACCCGGACCATATCCTGAAAAGATATTTTGGGAACTGAATGTAGTACCGCCATCATTACTATACTCGTAAGGTGGAATACCTTGTGAAAAATCAGGCACCAACTCTACAATTCCGCTGGTATTGTCACCGCATTGGGTATCCGTTACCACAACCGAACCAGCGATGGTTTCTGGTGGAGATATGGTTACTGTATTGGATTCGGTGGTACATCCGTTGGCATCAGTAATCAAAAATCGATAGGTAGTATCGGAGATGATAGAACCGTCATTTGGAACGGCATACACAAAAGATGACCCTGTTATCGCATTGTTATCCGAAGTATACGGTGCCCCGTTAATGCTTACTTCATACGTAGCATAATTTCCGCCAGAAGTATAACCGTTGCTAATATTTACTTGAATCTGTCCATCTGGTCCAGCACAATCCAACTCTTGAATAGTGGTGGCATTGGCCATTACTTGAGGTTGAATAGTGGTGGTCACAGTATCCCTACAATCGTTGGCGTCGACCACTTCAATGGTATAGGTTCCAGGGGAAAGTCCTGCAAAAGAGTTACTTGCTCCCAAAGTGCCATTATTGATGCGATATTGATAGGGTGCCAAACCACCTGAGGCATTCACCACTAAAGTGGCTGCCGTAAAATTGTCGTAGCAAAGGTCCGAAGACCCGCTGTCCAAGGTCAAGGTCGGTGCATCCAACCTAGTTAGCGTAAAATTATCGGTAACGGTACATCCGTTGGCATCGGTTACACTAACGAGATATAGTCCATCTTGGGAAAGGTTTGAAAAAGTACTACCGTTTTTAGGTCCCCTAGTGGAACCATCAGGTTGGGTCAAAGTATAACGATTACCTCCCCATCCGCCAACAGTATTGATTCGAACGGCTCCAATATTTCCATTTTGACAGCTCATATCAGTTACACTCAAGCTAGAAATTGCAAAAGCGGTCGATGGCTCTTCGATCACCAAAGTTGCTGTATCGGTACAATTGGTCTCTTCATCGGTAACGGAAATCACATAGCTTCCTGCTGCCAATCCTGTTATTGGAATAATGCTATTATTTTGTCCAGATGTAACAGCACCACCATCTATACTATAACTATAAGTTGAATTGAAACCATCTACTAAAAAGCGTCCCTCACCATCGGTATCACCCACACAGGTAACCACTTTGGTCTGTTGGGCTTGGACACCAATAGAACTGATATCGGTAATCGCATAATTTTCATCATAGGAGCAGCCCTCAGTATCGGTTACCCTAAAGGTATAGGTACCCAACCCCAAACCAGTAAATGTACTATTGCTTCCGTTGTTGATGGCACTTGCCGATGGAGCAATGATTTCAAAAGTATAGGGTCCTGTTCCTCCTGTTACGGTTAAATCCAAAGATGCTGTTGTGGTAATACAGTCCAAGCTCGAAATATTGAAATCCAAATTGGTGGGTTTGTTCAACGCGTTGAATTGGATATTCGGCAAGGCTTGTACACATCCATTGGCATCACGAATGAGAGGAGTATAATTTCCTACTCCCAAATTTGGAAAAACCGGGCTGCTTCCGAATCCTGCACCTATGGAATATTCATAAGGTGCTGTTCCTCCTGAAACCCCTGAAATAGTGATTTGACCTCCATTTTCATTCATACAAGAAGGTTGGGAATCTTGATTTGCTGTTGCCAAAATGGTAGTCGGCGTACCTATAGTTGCAGTTTGAGGGGTTGTGGTACAGCTAAAGGCATCTTGCTCATAACGTAAAACCACATCATAAGTACCAGGCGCCAAATTGGAGAACACATTACTGATTTGAAAAGTTGCACCATTATCTACACTATAGGTTATTTCATACCCATAACCGTTGGTCACATTGATGTTGATACGACCATCATCCGCTCCCCCGCAATTGGCATCTTCTTCAGTGAAATTGAATACAGGTGGCGGAATGTTCTCCACATCCACCGCAGCAGTCCGTTGACAACCGTTGGCATCTTCAACAACAATATTGTAAGTACCCGCCGCATTTACCGTAAAACTAGTGGTCGAATTATACGTTGAACCAAAGGCACCTCCATCCACACTGAAACGATAAGGTGCAGTTCCTCCAGATGTACTCAAATTCACATTTACCGATGTAGCTCCACACCCAAAACTGTCGGAAGCTGTGGCAGAAACCGCCAATGGACTGATGCCACTTCCAATTTGAATGGGGTCGCCATCAAGGTCAGTGGTAACAGTTTCAGAACAGTTGTTTGTATCAACCCTGATCGTGTAAGTTCCAGGACTAACGTTCGCAAACGTATAGGAATCAGACCCATTAGGGCCAAAAGTATCTACGGTAACGCCGTTTTTTACCAAGCGATAGGTGTAGAATCCCGGCACACCCGATACCTGAACATTTATGCTTCCCAATTCTCCGCTACACAAAATATCATTGGTGGTCACATCAACATTAATATCCAAATCACCAACAGTAACAAGGTTGGAAGGGAAAACACAGGCACTTTCGGAAACGTTCTTCAAACGAACATAAACCCGGTAATCCCCAGAAGCGGTAATATCGAAAAACGGGTCATTTTGGTAAGGTCCAGCAGCACTGTTCAAACTATATTCATAACCTGCTGGCACATTGGTCACTTCCACCCTACCTGCATTTCCACAAATAATATCCTCTTTGATCAATTGTGGGTTCAAAGGATTTAAAGTGGCCTTAAAATAATAGTACTGACCAGAATTCACCCGAACTCGAAACTCGCCTGCAGTGGATAAATTGTATGTGGCATTGGTTCCAACCGTATTCCAGGTACAGGCATTGTTAATGGTAGGACAGTCATCCACCACCGTCGGGGCACAGGAATTTGGATCCAGTTTTTGCCATTCGTAGCTACTACCGGATAAGCTTAAAGTCAACGTTCGGATATCGCTGGTACCGCAAAGAAAGAATTTGGCCAAGGTACTTCCATCATTGGAACACACCACTTCTTCGTTCGCACCATTTAAAATGGTAGCAAACATAGGAACTGGGGTAAACGCATCGGAAGTGTTTACTTGGTCTTTGTCTAGGGTTGAATCAGCAACATCGGATTGTGATTCTGATTTTTCTACTGTCGATACAAAATTGGTTAGTATCGTTCGTGCATGGGTTTTTGCTAATACCGTGTAACCTGAGATTGATATGAGCACCAACAACATGACATATAGCAGATGCCTTGTTTTCTGTGGGAGCATAGGTTAAGTCTTGTTAAGAAGAATATATCAGATTTGGGACCTTAATATTCTTTATAGTAATTATCTATTCTTATAAATTTCTCTTTATCTTAATACCACCCGATTACATAAAATGTAGCCGTTTATCTATAAAATCTGTTATTTCAACGTGAAATTATGCAAAAAAGTTTCTTATTCCCTTATTTTTTCGTTGTACTGCTTGGTACATCCTGTGCCCAAAGCTCAGATAAAGGACTAAATATTCCCAAAACCCTTGATTTTACTGCTGATTTGGTGGTTGGAGACCTTCAAAACCCTTGGGGCATGGTTTTCTTGCCCAACAATACCATTTTAATTTCCGAAAAGTCAGGGAGACTGCTTCATTATTCTTCCGGTAAGACCATGGAAATTGAAAATCTACCTGAAATTTACAACAGAGGTCAAGGCGGGTTGATGGATATTGAACTGCATCCAAAATATGGGGAAAATGGCTGGATTTATTTTTCATACGCCTCGCCAGAAGGAGATGATAAAGGGGGCAACACGGCCATTATGCGAGCAAAACTTAAAAACAATCGATTGGTTGAACAAGAAGCTTTGTACAAAGCCACTCCGAATTCCACCAGAGGACAGCATTTTGGTTCTCGGATTGAGTTTGATAACGATGGTTTCCTCTATTTTTCCATTGGAGAACGAGGTGATCGCGATGTTAACCCACAGGATATTACCCGCGATGGCGGAAAAATCTATCGCCTGCATGATGATGGCAAGGTTCCGAACGATAATCCTTTTGTTAATGAAAAAGGAGCCAAAACCGCCATTTACAGTTATGGGCATAGAAATCCGCAAGGATTGACAACCCATCCTGAAACAGGAGTTTTATGGGAACACGAGCACGGCCCTAGAGGTGGGGACGAAATCAACATCATACAAAAAGGAAAAAACTACGGCTGGCCGCTGGTAACCTATGGCATCAATTATAGCGGGACCAAAATCACGGATGACACTTCAAAAGAAGGTATGGAGCAACCTCTTTATCAATGGACGCCCTCCATTGCCCCTTCGGGAATGATCTTTGTGACTTCCAATAAATATCCCAAATGGAAAGGCAGTTTATTGGTGGGATCTTTGGCCTTTCAATATTTGGAGCGATTGGAAATCAAAAACAACAAGGTTGTTTACCGAGAAAAATTGTTGGATGGATTCGGAAGGGTTCGCAATGTTAGACAAGCACCCGACGGCTATATTTATGTTGCCATTGAGGGAAAAGGCATTTATAAACTGATGCCCAAATAATCCATTTATTTTAAAGCATCAATGGCCAATTTTACTGAACCGTATTTTTTGAGGGCTTTTTCTGCAGCTTCGTAATCCAACCCTGTTTCTTCCATAATGTAACGGGTTCCGCGGTCCACCAATTTAATGTTGCTCAATTGCATGTTCACCATTTTATTGCCTTTCACGCGTCCAATTCGGATCATTACCCCTGTGGAAATCATATTCAACACCATTTTCTGACTGGTGCCGCTTTTCATACGGGTACTGCCCGTTAAAAATTCAGGACCTACATTAACTTCAATGGGAATTTCGGCAGCTTGCGCCAAAGGCGAACCAGGGTTGTTAGTGATTCCCACTGTTAAAAGTCCGTTCTTTTTAGCATCTGCAATCCCTCCCAAAACATAGGGCGTAGTTCCAGAAGCTGCGATTCCGACCAAAACATCGTTACTGTTGATGTCGTATTCCAACAAATCTTTCCAAGCCTGTTCGGTATCATCTTCGGCATTTTCAACTGCTTTTCGGATAGCTTTATCTCCACCAGCAATCAAACCGATTACTTTATCGTGGGACATTCCAAAGGTTGGCGGAATCTCGGATGCATCCAAAATTCCCAATCTACCGCTTGTCCCTGCACCGATATAGAACAATCTCCCTCCTTTTGCAAATCTTGCAGCGGTTTCATCCACCACTTTGGCCACTTTTGGGAGTACACATTCCACAGCTTCTGCGACCTTTTTATCTTCATTGTTAATATTGGCTACAATATCCAAAGTTTCCATTTCATCCAATCTTTCATAATTGGATGGTTCCTCCGTAATCCTAATATGCTTATCTACCACAGTATTATACAATTTGAATATTTAAATTTTTAAATGCATCTAATTTAGCATCCCAAGGCTCCAGTTCGGTAATCAATACATCCACTTCTTCCACCCCACATATTTTATAGCGCTGCGTGGAGCCCAATTTTTCCGAAATACAAGGAGATACGACTTTTCTCGAACTGTGGATCATTGCCTTTTTCATTTGCACAATTTCCCAGTCGAATTCTGTAAGTCCTTCCATGGGATGAATGGAATTGGTTCCCAAAAAACAAATATCCACCTTAATCTCGGATAACATATTTATTGCACTGCCCCCAACGGTTATCTGTGAATCTTTGGACAGTCTCCCGCCAATAAAAATCACTTCAATATTGCTTTTTCCCAATAATTGGATCGCAATGGGAAGACTCGGCGTAAAACAGGTCAACTTTAATTTTGGTGGAAGCATCCGTGCCAATTCCAAATTGGTGGTACCCCCACTGATCAAAATTACCTGTCCATCTTTAATAAGACCCAGGGCCTTTTCCGCAATCTGCGATTTTTTATCTAAGGAATATATCGTTTTCCCTGTTGGATTGTAGTTGTTGAACCCTAAAGAAACAGCTCCACCGTGCACCTTTTTTAAAAGTTTGGACGCATGCAACTCCTTGATATCCCTTCGGATAGTATCCACAGACACATTAAGTTGATCGGCAATATCTGTCAATAGGACCCTATTATGGATACCCACCTCATTAAGAATAAATTGTTGCCTTTCTTCTTTTAACATTGGATGCGATAAAGTTAAATAAATACTAAAAACATCGACAATAACGGCAAAATACCGCAAAAATTTGCAGTCCTCAAGTTTTTTTTAACAAAAAAAGCATCTTAATGCATGATTTGCAGTTTTTTGCATATATTTGGAATTAACTTTTCAGCATTTTGCTAGAATATTATTTATTTTCTTATGTACGAGCCTTATCAGGAAGAATTAAGATTTGAAAAAATTCACACAATTATCCATGGGGATTCAGAAGCGGCTTCATTATCCGTAGCCAACGAAATCGCCAGCTTGATTAAGCAAAAACAAGAACAGGGCACAAAAGCTGTTCTAGGATTGGCAACAGGATCCACACCTGTAAAAGTTTATGATTACTTGGTTCAATTCCACAAAGAAGGAAGACTGAGTTTTAAAAACGTGATCACTTTTAACTTGGATGAGTATTTTCCAATGGAACCTGACTCCATCCATAGTTATGTTCGTTTTATGAACGAGCACCTTTTCGACCACATCGACATTGAACCCCACAACGTCCACATCCCCAATGGAAACATCGGTATGGATGAAGTGAAAAAATTCTGTGAGGATTACGAAGAGAAAATCAAAAATGTGGGCGGTATCGATATCCAGATTTTAGGAATTGGTCGTACCGGACATATTGGTTTCAACGAACCTGGCTCCACCTTGAGCAGTAAAACCCGTTTGATTCGTTTGGACAGGGTTACCAGACTGGATGCCGCCAGCGATTTCTTCGGCGAGGAAAACGTACCAAAACGCGCCGTTACCATGGGTGTGGGAACCATTATGAGTGCCCGCAAAATCATCCTAATGGCATGGGGCGAAGGAAAAGCAAACATTATCAAACAGGCAGTTGAGGGCGAGATCAAAGAATCCGTGCCAGCAACTTTCCTGCAACATCACGAAAATTGTGATTTTGTATTGGATGAAGCTGCGGCTTCTTCATTAACCAGAATTAAGACCCCTTGGTTGGCCACAGAATGCGAATGGACCGACAAGTTGATCAAAACCGCCTCCATTTGGCTTTCTGAAAAACTGGGCAAGGCCATTTTAAAACTGACCAACGAGGATTACAACGAATATGGAATGGGTAACCTTATTGCAGAAATAGGGTCCGCCGAACAAATCAACCTTCAAGTATTCAACCAACTTCAGCGTACCATTACAGGATGGCCTGGTGGAAAACCGAATGCTGATGACAGTCAAAGACCAGAAAGAGCGCAACCCCACCCTAAAACATCGTTGATTTTCAGTCCACACCCCGATGATGATGTAATTTCCATGGGAGGAACCTTATTGCGATTGGTGGACCAGGGGCACAATGTGCATGTGGCCTATCAAACCTCTGGAAACATTGCAGTTTTTGATGATGAGGTAATTCGCTTTTTGGACTTCGCCACAGATGTTCAAAAGGACAACAAAGAGCTTCAGAAAAAATGCAAGGAAGTGCGAAAATTCTTAGCGAGCAAAAAGCCAGGAGAATTGGATAGTCCGGAAGTACAGGAATTCAAAGGCTTAATCAGAAAAGGGGAAGCTTTGGCAGCTTGTAGGTACTGTAATGTACCCGAAGAAAATGCCCACTTCCAGAACTTGCCTTTCTATGAAACAGGTGCAGTTCGTAAAAAACCACTTTCAGATGAAGATGTCCAATTGACATACGACCTTTTAAATAAAATCAAACCACATCAAATATTTGCTGCAGGAGATTTATCCGACCCTCACGGTACACACCGGGTATGTCTTCAGATCATATTCAAGGCCTTGGAAAAATTGAAGGAAGACAGGGTTGAATGGATCAGAAACTGCTACGTGTGGCTGTATAGAGGCGCTTGGCAGGAATGGGATATTGCCGATATGGAGATGGCAGTTCCCATTGGACCAAAAGATATGGCCCGAAAAATCAATGCTATTTTCAAACACCAGTCCCAAAAGGACAGTGCTATGTTCCCCGGTAACGATGAAAGGGAGTTTTGGCAACGTGCGGAACAGAGAAACAAGGAAACAGCAAACAGGTACAACGCACTTGGCATGGCCGAATATGAAGCAATGGAAGGCTTTGTGCGCTATCATTTTTAATTCAGACAGACTCTAAACTCGAAAACTAAACTCAATTAAATTTAACTACTCTTTTTATGCTAAAACTTCATGACTATCTAGGATTGAGGTTCCGATTGGTGCTTTTTGCACTCTTGGCATCTACGCTCTCCGCGTTTGCCCAGAGTCAATACACCTTTTCTGGAACCGTTACAGAAACCGGCACCAACCAACCGTTGGCTGGTGCTTCGGTTTTTATTGAAAACACATCATTCGGTACCGTTACCGATTTTGATGGGAACTACAGCTTCACTGCCACATTGGAATCAGGAGAGCACAATTTGGTGTTCAGTTCACTAGGTTTTACCTCTCAAAAAATTGCAATTTCAGCAGGAGGAAGCCTAACCATTACCAACGACGTTGCCCTTGCGGAAGACCTTTTGAGTCTGGATGAGGTTATCGTTACTGGTTCTGGAGCCGGAGTAAACAAAAGAACTCTTGGTAATGCGATCTCCTCGGTTAAGGCCGAAGAATTGACCGACAATGGCGCAACGCAGATCGACCAGGCCATTGCAGGTAAGATTACAGGTGCCTTGGTGCAACAAAACTCTGGAGACCCTGCCGGTGGTATCAGTATCCGTTTAAGAGGGCCCAGCACCATTGCAGGTAACTCAGACCCTCTTTACATTGTGGACGGAATCATCATCAGCAACTCAAGTAATGAGTTAGTGGACCTTGGAGGTAACACGCAAAACAGGTTGGCGGACATCAACCCTAACGACATCGAGAAAATTGAGGTGATCAAAGGTGCTGCCGCTGCTGCAATCTATGGATCAAGAGCAAGTAACGGTGTGGTTCAAATTTTTACTAAGCAAGGTCGTAGCGGAGAACCAAAATTCACGTTCATGACCAATGTGAGGGTAAACGAACTAAGAAAGGAAATCGATTACAACACGGTTCCACTTGCATGGGAAGTTCCGGGTGACAGAACAAACTTGAACACCTATGAGGTTGAGCGTTACAACCTTCAAGATGCTTTCTTTGATACAGGATACGGTATTGAAAACTACTTGTCCATGACGGGTGGTTCTCAAAATACATCTTACTATTTATCCGCATCGCATTTGGATAATGAAGGGATTGTGGAGAACACCAATTTCAAAAGATATGGCTTTAAAGCCAACTTGACCCAGAAAGCGTTTGATTGGTTGAACATCACAGGAGGTTTCAACTATGTTCGCAGTGTAAGCAAAGATGTACCCAACGGAGGGATCAACAATGCCTATGGTGCGATCACAGGTTTTGTTTTTAGTGACAACTCCATTGATCCTTCTCCAGATGAATCAGGAGTATATCCAATTACTTCTCCTGCCGTAGCAAGAACCAACCCTGCTGAGGCAGTTGCCCGTTTCGATTTTGGACAAAAAACAAATCGTTTCATCACAAGTATAGCTTTGGATGCCAACTTCAACAAACATTTGAGCGCCAAGTACACTTTGGGTATGGATTATTACAACCAATCGGCTACAGCTTATATTCCGATCGGAAACACATCTCCAAATCCTGATGGCTATGCCAGAAGAGCAGATTTGAACAATTTCCAATACAACTCGGACCTTAATGTAACGTACAAAACACAGCTTACGGATGCCATTAACTCCACTTCAACATTGGGAGGTTCTTGGCAATATGAGGAGCGCGACCGTGTTGGAATCAATGCTACTGGACTTCCACCAGTTGTACAAACTGCTACTGGAGGTAGTATTTTGGAACAAGGCGAAACAAGATCTCAAATTTCGTATTGGGGAGCATTTTTCCAACAATCCTTTTCTTTCAACGACAAAATCTATGTTAACGGTGCTGTTCGTATGGACGGTGCATCAACATTTGGAAAGGATGAACGTAATCAGCTGTACTTCAAAGCCAGTGGATCTTACGTAATTTCTGATGAAGATTTTTGGAAAGATACCTTCGGAGAAACCTTCAACCTATTTAAAATTAGAGCCTCTTGGGGACAAGCAGGTAACTTGACTGCGTTGGGCGCATTCGACAGATTCTCTGTTTACAACCCATCTGCCTTGACAGGTTCGGTAAGTCTTATTCCTTCCACGGCTCAAGGTAACGAAAACCTAAAACCAGAAAGACAGGACGAAATTGAACTTGGTTTTGATGCTGGTCTTTTTGAAAATAGATTGGGTATTGAATTTTCATACTACAAACAAAAAGTAACCGATCTTCTGTTACCAAGAGTTTTGGGTCCATCCAGTGGATTTAGCTCAAGGTTTGAAAATGTTGGAAACTTGGAAAACACAGGTATCGAAATTCTTTTGAAAGGTGCTCCGATCAGAACTCCAGATTTTAACTGGGATGTTACAGCAACTTTCTCTACCAACAAAAACGAAGTGACAAGTGTAGCAGGTGGTGGCCGATTGACCTTGGCTGGCAGCTTCTCTACAAACTATGTTATTGAAGGCGAACCTCTAGGTGTATTCTACCGTCAATTCTACGCAAGAAACGAAGATGGATCTATCGCCTTGGATGAAAACGGGTACCCATACAGAGGAACCACAGAAGATGGCGAATCTTCAAAGGTAATCGGAGATCCAAACCCAGACTGGTTCGGTTCTTTGATCAATGAGTTCAGCTACAAGAATTTTGGTCTAAGAGTGCAGTTTGACGCCGTACAGGGTTATGATGTTTTCAACTGGAACAGAAGATTATTGGATAACGTTGTGTTCGGTGGTGGATACAATGTGGGACAAGAATTGTTGGGCAACCGCCCTAAAGGTTACGGAAGTGCACAAGCAAACATCTTTGAAGAATTCGTAGAGGATGGATCGTTTGTAAAACTTCGTGAAGTGGCATTGAGCTATAACCTAAAACCAAGCTGGGAATACATCGACAACATCAAATTTAGCTTGGTGGGTAGAAACCTATTCTCATGGGACGATTATTCAGGATGGGATCCAGAAGTTAGTGCCGCCGGACAAAGTAACGGGGTACGTGGATTTGATTTTGCAACGGTGCCAATTCCGAGAACTTATCAGTTAGGCGTTAACGTAAGCTTTTAATCTTAAAAAAATTGACAATGAAATTTTACAGATATAACACATATAAGCTGATGTTCTTGCTAACTACCGTTTTGGCAATAACATCTTGCGAAACCGATTTTGACAACCCAAATGCCGCCACTAGCGATCAAGTATTTTCCTCTAGGGAAGGTATCTTGGCGGCTACCATTGGAATGCAGGAACTGTATTCCACCTCCGGGGTTCGGTATATTGTTGAAACTCCTGCCATCACTACAAGGGAAGCAGGAATTACTACCACATTCCAAAACATGATCGATTTGGAAGATGGAGGAGACATTCCAAACACAAACTCCAACGTGGTGGGCCTTTGGACAACAATGCTACGAGTAATTGGAATTGCTGAAGACATTTCTGCAAATGCTTCCTTTATCGATATTGACCCAGGAACCCAAAGTGGGTTGATTGCTTATGCAAATCTTTATCACGCCATGAGTATTGGTGCCATGGCTCAAAATTACGAGCAGGTAATTGTAGCTACATCTGAGGACAACCCTCCGTTTGTTTCTCGTATCGAAGGTTTCAACACGGCCGTAACTTTGTTGACCGAGGCCAAAAACATCATTGCAGCCAATCCTATTTCCGCTGAATTTGAGACTGAGATCTTGCGTGGTGAAATCGATTTGGAAAATACCTTGGATGCCATGTTGGCCAGATTCAACCTGTATGCAGGTAATTACGATGCGGCTATTGCTGCTGCTTCCGAAGTAGACCAGACCTCAACCTCTGTGTTCTCTTACGATTCGCAAAACCTAAACCCTATTTGGAGTCGCGTTTACCAAAACGGCACCCCAAATTTTAAACCTAGGGACAACTTTGGCTTACCTGACAGTTTTGTGATTGATGAGAATGACGGAAGGGTTGATTTTTATTTGATTCCTTTGGATGAATTGAACCTGAACCAACTTCCTATTGAAGATTTGGCCGGTTTCTTTTTAACAGAATCAGATGAAATTCCTTTGTATTTGCCAGATGAAATGAATCTGATCATTGCAGAGGCGAACTTGAGGAATTCAACTCCAAATACTGGAGCAGCGGTTACAGCATTAAACTTGGTGCTTACCGATACGGATGATGCCTTTGGAATCAATGCGAATTTGCCAGCCTATGCAGGTGACACTTCGGTGGATGCTTTATTGGATGAAGTTTATAAAAACAGAAGAATGGAATTGTTCTTAACTGGAGCTAGCTTGGAAGACAGTAGAAGGTTTGGAAGACCTGAGCCTACCCCTTCCATTCAAAATTTCGAGGAAGAGCGAAACAGAAACTTCTATCCTTATCCTAATACGGAAAGGGATAACAATACCAGCACACCAGCTGATCCAGCTATTTAAAAATAATTGTTTTTAAGTTGTTAGTAGTTTAATTAATCTTGAAAAGGCCTACATTTAGTGTATACGTAGGCCTTTTTTTTAGCTTATATATGCGTCGAATCTTGTACATACTGCCCGTTCTTTTTTTTATGTCCTGTGCTACGATAAAGGCACCAAAAAAAGAATTTAGAGGCGTATGGATTGCTACCGTGGCCAACATCGATTGGCCGAAAAACCCAAACGATGATGTGGCCAAAAAAAAACAGGACTTCATCGAAATCCTGGATTTTTATCAAAAAATGAATTTTAATGCCGCCATCGTTCAAGTACGAACAGCGGGCGATGCACTCTACCCTACCGATCTTGCCCCGTGGTCTAGATATTTGACCGCTGAAGAAGGTTCAGCTCCAGAAGAATTTCAAGAACCTTTAAAATGGATGATCGAAGAAACCCATGCAAGAGGTATGGAATTTCATGCATGGCTCAATCCGTACAGAGCCACCGTAAGTCTGGACACAACGCTACTCTCCAAAAATCACGATTACTATCTTCATCCCGATTGGATCGTTACGTACGGAAACAAGAACTATTACAATCCTGGACTTCCAGAAGTCAGGGCCAAATTCAACAAAATTATAGAGGAACTGGTCACAAATTATGAAGTGGATGCCATTCACTTTGATGATTATTTCTATCCCTACAAAGTAGAAGGCGAAACATTCGATGACGCTGAAACTTTTTCTACATACGGCCTCGAAGGTCAATCTTTGCAGGATTGGCGAAGAAGCAATGTGGACTCGCTGGTGCAAAATGTACATCAAACCATAAAAAAACACAAACCTTGGGTACAATTCGGAATCAGTCCGTTCGGTGTTTGGAAAAACAACAGTACCGACCCCATGGGTTCCGAGACCAAAGCTGGGCAGACCACATATGAAGATTTATACGCAGATCCTTTACTTTGGGTGCAAAAGGGCTGGTTGGATTACTTGGCTCCTCAAGTATACTGGAGTATGGAGTATCCCGTCGCATCCCATAAAATCATTACCTCGTGGTGGAACCAACACACTCCCAACACCAATTTATACATTGGGAACGGAACTTATAAAATAAGAAACAATGCCGATAAGGCTTGGAACAAAAAAAATGAGATTCCAAAACAATTGAACATGGCAAGGGAATTGGACCATGTCGATGGAAATATTTTCTTTAGCGCCAAATCTTTGATTGGGCAACATGAAAAAGTAAATGCGAAACTTATAAAAAGATATTACAGATTTCCCTCTGAAAACCCTGGCCCACTTAACAAAGTGCAACGCGATGTGCAATTGCCAGCCATCAGATCTGTACAGCAAAACCAGCAAATTATAGAGATCTGTATTTCGCATACCGATACTATTCCAAGATTCATCAACCTTTACAATTACCAAAAAGGGAATTACCAACTCATCGGAAAAGAATATCTTTCTGAAAGTGAAACCGAAGGATGTTATCAATTTCAATTGACCAAAAAACAGTTACGCAACAATTTTCAAATCAATATAAGTGATGCTTTTGGTAATGAAAGTGCCATGAAGCAACTAAACATAAATTAGACCCATATGCAGGACATGCTCGTACGACTTTTGGACCTACCTGATATCTCCGAAGAGGAAAAATTCCTTTTCGAGAATAAAGGTATTGTCTTTAAAAGACCCATAAGACCTGAAAAAAGCATTGTTGTGGATTGGGTCGGAAAGCACTTCAGCAAAAATTGGGCAGATGAGACCGAAGCCGCCTTCTATTCGCTACCTGTAAACTGTTTTATTGCCCAACGTGAACAAGAAATTCTTGGTTTTGCTTGCTTTGAAAGTACCTCAAAAAACTTTTTCGGCCCTACAGGTGTATTGGATGAAGAAAGAGGTAAAGGAATTGGCAAAATCCTATTGGTAAAATCTTTGATGGCACTCAAGGAAATGGGATATGCCTATGCCATTATTGGTGGTGTCGGTCCTGCCCCCTATTATGAAAAAACGGTAAATGCCAAGATTATTGAAGGTTCCGAAAAGAACATTTACCAAAACCTATTAAAACAACCCAAATGAATGTAGCACCTAAAGACAAAAACGCATGGTTGTGGATTCCATTTTTATACTTCACACAAGGTATTCCATACATTCTTGTGGTTACGGTTTCCGTGATCATGTACAAAAGGTTGGGCATTGGAAATGCAGAAATAGGATTGTACACCAGTTGGTTGTACTTACCTTGGGTCATAAAGCCACTATGGAGCCCCATTGTAGACCTTAAAGGCACCAAAAGAAAGTGGTTTTTGAGTATGCAATTGGTCATTTCATTGGCGTTTTTGGGTATTGGACTCTTTTTACCTTCCAACTCCTTCTTCATCATCACCCTCGCTTTCTTTTGGATGGCAGCCTTTGCTTCTGCAACCAACGACATTGCTTCCGATGGGTATTACATGATTGGGCTAACACAAAAAAAACAGTCCTTTTTTATTGGACTTCGAAGCACATTTTACCGTTTGGCGATGGTAACTGGGCAAGGACTATTGGTAATTTTTGCAGGTTATCTGGAAAACCAATACGGCGACAACACAAAGGCGTGGTCCATGACGATGATCGGTGCGGCCGTTTTAATGATCGCGCTTACGATATCCAATTTTTTTACCACACCCAAGTTTGAGGAATCAAACACGGAATCCAAAGAGAAACCTGCTGGCTTTTTTGAGGTTTTTGCCTCCTTTTTTAAAAAACACCAAATTGGACTTGCCTTGATATTTATACTTACCTACCGCTTGGGAGAATCGCAATTGGTAAAAATGGCATCTCCATTTCTATTGGATAAATTGGAAGTGGGCGGACTGGCCTACTCTACCGAAGCTGTGGGAACCATTTACGGTACAGTGGGCATTATCATGCTCTCTCTCGGTGGGATTTTGGGCGGCATCCTAATTTCACGTGATGGATTGAAAAAGTGGATGCTTCCCATGTTATTGGCCCTCAATTTACCCAATGCACTGTATGCCGTTCTTGCCATCACACAAACCACAAGTCTTTATGCGGTATTGGGAACCGTCGTAATCGAACAATTTGGTTATGGCTTTGGTTTTGCCGCCTTTATGATGTACTTGATCTTTGTGGCAGAAGGGGCGTCCAAAACCTCCCACTATGCCATTGCCACTGGATTTATGGCATTGGGAATGATGTTGCCTGGAATGCTGAGTGGCTATATTCAAGAATGGTTGGGATATGATGGCTTTTTTATATGGGTAGTAATTGCCGCACTGCCCGCTTTCTTTGTATTGCGCTTTTTAAAATACCCAGCAGATTACGGTAAAAAAACGGCCGAAACCAATGACTAAAACAGAAGCAAAATATAGACTTCCAATTGAAACGTTGACTCTAGCTCAAAAAGTAGGTCAACTATTTATGCCTGCGGTTTTCATTAACGATACCGAAGAAGAGGTACAGAAAATGGAAAAGCTCATAAAAGAGCATTATGTGGGATCCGTTTGCTTTTTTCACAGTAGGGCCAGCGCAGCCACCAATTTTGAAGGAAAAAAGAAGATCGTATACAACGAACAGAGCTATGACCGATTATTGGAATTGATCGATCGTTACCAAAAAGCCGCATCAGTTCCATTATTGATTGCCATAGATGCCGAGTGGGGACTAGCCATGCGCATTGAAAACACCCCACAATATCCTTATGCCATCACACTTGGCGCCTTGACCAACAATAATGATCTTATCCAAAAAGTTGGGCAGGCCATTGGGAATGATTGCAGTGCAGCTGGTGTGCAATGGAACTTGGCACCTGTTGTGGACATCAACAACAATCCCGAAAATCCTGTAATTGGCTACCGCTCGTTTGGAGATGACAAATCCAGTGTACATGAAAAAGCACAGGCATTCCTTAAGGGAATGTCCTCAAGCGGAACCCTTAATTCCATTAAACATTTTCCTGGTCACGGAGATACAGCGACCGACTCCCATTTGGGATTGCCCGTTATCGATAAATCCATGGAAGAACTCATGGAAAACGAACTGTACCCTTTTAAAAAATTGATTGAATCAGGTATAGATTCAGTTATGGTAGGGCATTTACTATTACCTCAGTTGGATGAGGAACACCCTTCCACAACTTCATCCAAAATAATATCGGATGTATTGCGAAAACAATTGGGCTTTGAGGGTGTGGTAATTTCAGACGCGTTGAATATGCATGCCGTTTCCAAAAAATACCCTGAAAAAGGAAAACTGGAACATGCTGCTTTTGTAGCTGGAATGGATGTCCTTTGCTTCAGTGAGCATGTGGTGGAAGGCATCGACCAAATAGTAAACAATGCTACCGAAGAACGCATCAATGAAAGCTTTGAAAGGGTTTGGCGATTAAAAAAGAAAGCGTTCGAACCAAGGTATCCTGATGATGCCAATAATCTTAATACTCCTTATGAGTTAAATCGAGAAATTGCAGCAAATGTGATTACCGAATTATATGGGGAGCCCACACTAATCAACAAAATAAAATCTGCCAATTTTCTTAATGTTTCCGTTAGCTCCGGAAAGGAAAACAGCTTCGCAAAGCAAATTGCGTCACACTTTGGTGCAGAAGTATTGGATTTGGATGGCTTAACCTTCGATAAAAAGGAACAAATTATATTGAGCATCCTCCCTCCTGCTGTAAAACCAAAGGATCAATTCGGTTTTGACAACAAAATATTAGAGAAGATCCAAGAAGTTATTGCAAAACATGACACCTTGATTTACCTATTCGGCAATCCATATGTTTTGGATATTTTAAAATTGCAGTCCAACTCCAATGTAGTAGTAGTTTATCAAGATTTTCCAGCATTCCAGGAGATGGCCTTCAAGCATTTTTTGGATGAAGCTCAAGGAAAAGGAAAGTTACCCATTCAATTAAAGACCTTTTACCATGAGTGATGCGATAAAATCATCTTGGAACAAAAATGCGGAAGAATGGGTGAAAATCATCCAAAATGAAGGAATTCCATCCAGAAAATTTACCAATCCCGCGATTTTAGAAGTGATTAAAGAATTGAAGGGAAACACTATTGTCGATATTGGATGTGGAGAAGGCTGGTTGACTCGTGAAATTGAAAAATTTGGTTGGGAAGCCATGGGTTTGGATGCCACCGAGGATTTAATCAAAGAAGCACGCAAAAGAAGTGTTCAGACCTTTGAAATATTCACATTTGAAGAAATCATCAAAGGGAAAAAGATTCCGAATGCCCCATTTGATGTAGCCGTCTTCAATTTTTGCCTATATGCAAAAGATGAATTAATTGAATTGTTATCCAATACTTTAAAGCAAATTACATCCAACGGATCCCTAGTTATTCAAACGCTACATCCCTATTTTCTTTTGCAGAACAATCTGCCATACAAAAGTCAATGGCTTTCGGACTCATGGAATGGTTTACCCGGCAATTTTACGGACGGACATGCCTGGTATGCCCGTACCATGGAGGATTGGATAGAAGAACTGAACAAAATTGGGCAAATTCAATACAACATCATGGAAGTCTTGAACGATGAAGAAAAACCGATTTCCTTGATCATAAAAATAAATAAGTTATGAGTACTTATAAAGTTTTGGGCCTTATGTCAGGAACCTCATTGGATGGGTTGGACATGGCCTATTGTCATATTTGGGAGGAAGATGGAAAATGGAATTTTACCATCAAAAAAACAGCAGAAATCGATTATTCTGATGCTATGCGGGAATACCTTAAAAATGCCATTTACCTGTCCGAAGAAGACCATTCACAACTTCACAAAGATTACGGAATTTGGTTGGGACAACAATCGAAAGAATTTATTGACGAACTGGAGGAAGAAATTGATTTTATTGCCAGTCACGGACATACCTCCCACCATCGCCCTGATGAGGGCATTACCTTTCAATTGGGTGATGGACAGCTATTGGCCAATACAAGTGGTCATCAAGTGGTCTGCGATTTTAGAACCAAAGATGTGTCCCTAAAGGGACAGGGTGCACCGCTGGTCCCTATTGGAGACAAATTATTGTTCCATGAGTACGATTTTTGTCTAAACCTGGGAGGTATCAGTAATATCTCCTTTGACAAAAACGGCGAGCGAATTGCATACGACATCGGATTGGCGAATATGCCCCTCAACTACATTACCCATAAAATGGGATTGGCGTATGATAAAAATGGAGAAATTGCCCAATCTGGGAAATTGAACCATTCACTGCTACAAAAACTGAACGGTTTGGCCTATTATAACCAATCTTATCCCAAATCCACGGGCTACGAATGGTTCTCCGCGGAGATAATTCCTTTGATTGAGGGAAGCAAAATTTCCAACGAGGACTTGTTGCACACTTTTATCCATCATAATTGTGAGCAGATCGCTTTTGCTGCCCTTAAACACAAGAAAAATGGTAAATCCAACAGTAAATTGTTGGCTACGGGTGGTGGAGCGCTCAATGGGTTTTTCATGGACACCCTTCAAAATAAATTAGGCAGTAGTATTGAAGTTATAGTGCCCAATAAAATATTAATTGCATACAAGGAGGCTTTAGTTTTTGCATTGATGGGCGTGCTGCGATTGGAAGGCAAGACCAATGTGCTAAAATCCGTTACTGGAGCTACATCCGACTCTTGCAGTGGAGAAGTGTTTTTCCCGACAAACTAAATTAAGAAGCGGTAATACTCTTTCTTTTGGGCAAATGTGTCAAAAGAAAAAGAGCCAAAGCAACCATTCCACATATGGCCAATCCTGCGAATAACGGCCACACACTATCTTTTACAAAATCCCCTATAAAAGTAGCAATCGGGATAGAAAGTACGGTAGAAATAAAACCGTTGATTGCAGCTCCAATTCCAGCAATATGTCCAATGGGCTCCATAGCAATGGAACGGAAATTACCCCACATAAATCCTAAACAAAAGAACTGCACCGATAAAAACCCGACCAAAACATAAATGTTAGGGTTGGGTGAATTCAAAAAAACAATGGAATAAGTCAATGCCACGGCACAAAACACAATAGTGGCCATCAATGATAATTTTCGCATTCCAAATCGCATTACCATGGTTCCATTCATAAAAGTGGACAATCCAATGGAAATGGCCAGTCCAGCAAAAATGTACGGGAACACCTCCTTTAAGGCATATTGGTCTTCAAAAATGTGTTGCGCCGAACTCAAATACACCAAAAATGCACCTGTCACCAATCCAGAAATTAAGGTAAAAGCAATGGTTTCCCTGTATTTTATAAACTCCCTTACCCCATCCATAAACACGTGCCTGGTAAATGGAATTTTATATTCGGGGTGCAAGGTTTCTGCTTGTCGTTTCCAAAACCAATAGGACACTACAAGTACAAAAAACATCTGCACATAGAAAATGCCCTGCCAGCCCGAAGCATCCAAAATTAATTTTCCAATAGCGGGGGCCACCACGGGTACTAAAATGAAAAATGCGGTAACAAACGACATGATCTTGGCCATGTAATCCCCTTCATAAGAATCCCGGATAATGGAAATGGAAATGGTACGGGGAGCGGACAAACCGATTCCCTGAAGAATCCTACCTATTACCATGATTTCCAAATTCGGAGCCATTAAACAAATTACACTCGCAATAAGAAAAATAGAAAACCCAATATACACCACTGGTTTTCTTCCAAAACTGTCTGAAATAGGGCCAAAGAACAATTGTCCAACCCCAAGGCCCAAGAAAATCATGGTCACCAAAAGCTGATTATCTGTCGGGTCTGTGCTGTTTATCGCCTCACCAATATTGGAAATTGCAGGTAAAATGGCATCAATGGCCAAGGCCACAATCGACATCAATGCGGCCATGAGAGCCACAAATTCAAAGTTTGGTTTCTGATTTTGATTTTGCATTCGGCAAAATTAGGCATACCCAACGTACCAGTAAAGGTTTTAAGAAAGTATTAGTGTTATGTTTTTGCTGGTTTAACCTTAATTTGATGAAATACTTCAACTAAATATCGTTCGAGCTAATTGGCATAATTCGCGTCATACTAGTTTCATTTGAATTAGATTCTTCGCTTCGCTCAGAATGACAATGTGAGATACAAAGTCATTTCGAACTAGGAGATTGAGCGGAGTCGAAATCGAAATAGCCATTGGTTATTCGCTCTAATTCGAGTAATTCGCGTCAAACAAAACCTACAATGGAATATTCCCATGCTTTTTCCAAGGCGTTGGAATCTCCTTTTTCTCCAACATAGCAAAAGTCTTCAACAATTTGCTTCGCGTATTTTCAGGAAGAATCACCTCATCAATAAAACCACGTTTGGCAGCACGATATGGGTTCGCAAACTTATCGGCATATTCAGCTTCTTTCTCTTTAAGTTTCGCCTCAGGGTCGTCAGCAGCCTCAATTTCACGTCTAAAAATAATCTCACTGGCACCTTTGGCCCCCATCACTGCAATTTCAGCACTTGGCCATGCAAAGTTGAAATCAGCACCTATATGTTTGGAGTTCATCACATCATAGGCACCTCCGTAGGCCTTTCGAGTGATTACAGTCACTCTTGGAACCGTAGCCTCACTCAAGGCATACAATAATTTTGCCCCATGCATAATAATTCCACTCCATTCTTGATCAGTTCCAGGTAAAAATCCTGGCACATCAACCAACACCAATAATGGAATATTGAACGAATCACAAAAACGGGTAAATCTGGCCGCTTTGGTGGAACTGTTCACATCCAATACCCCTGCCAGAAACATGGGTTGGTTGGCAATGATTCCAATACTTCTTCCACCTAATCTAGCAAAACCCGTTATGATGTTTTCCGCATAATCCTTATGGATTTCATAAAAAGAGTCTACATCTATAATCCCACCGATTACCTCATGCATATCATATGGTTTGTTGGGATTATCGGGTACTATATTCGATAATATTTCACGTGTCTCGTCTCCCAGCTCATAAGGCAATTTGGGCGTTTTTTCTTTGTTGTTTTGAGGGAGATAATCCAACAATCTTCGAATATCGTCCAAACAAGCTGCATCGTTGGTGGATGTTTTATGCGCAACCCCCGATTTAACGGCGTGTGTACTTGCCCCACCCAATTCTTCGGAAGTTACTGTTTCATTGGTTACTGTTTTTACCACGTTTGGACCCGTTACGAACATATAACTGGTTTCTTCCACCATCACAATAAAGTCTGTCATGGCTGGTGAATACACTGCTCCACCTGCACATGGCCCCATGATGGCTGATATTTGAGGAATCACCCCAGAAGCTTGAACATTTCGATAAAAAATATCGGCATAACCTCCTAAGGATTTAACCCCCTCTTGAATTCTGGCTCCCCCCGAATCGTTAAGTCCAATCATGGGTGCACCCACCTTCATGGCCAAATCCATCACCTTACAGATTTTTTCGGCATGGGTTTCGGACAAGGCACCTCCAAAAACGGTAAAATCTTGGGCAAAAACATACACCAACCTCCCATTTACGGTTCCATATCCCGTTACCACACCATCGCCATAATATTGCTCTTTATCCATTCCGAAATCGGTGGTTCGGTGGGTCACCAAAATGCCCATTTCCTCAAAGGAACCCTCATCCAAAAAATAAAGGACCCGTTCGCGAGCGGTAAGCTTTTTCTTTTGATGTTGTTTATCGATACGTTTTTGACCTCCCCCCAAATGGGCTTCGGCAATTTTTTCCTGTAATGCTTTTATTTTGGATTCCATGGAAATCAGTTTGAAGGTAATCGTACTATTTTTTTGTCTTCCAGATATTGATAAAAGGCCATCATAGCAGCAATTTCCGCTTCGTTGGCTGTTTGTTCCTTTATCTTTTCTGGCGAATAATAATTCTTCACAAAATGGGTGTCAAAATTCCCCGATCTAAAGGCTTCGTGGGCAAACACAAAACTTCCGAACGGTAAGGTGGTCTGCACCCCTTTCACTTTATAATTTTGAATGGCATCGAGCATTAACTCAATGGCTTCTTCACGGGTTTTACCATAGGTAATCAGTTTGGAGAGCATAGGATCATAGTAAATCGGAATATCCATACCCTCACTAAAACCATTATCCACTCGAATGCCATCCCCAACAGGCAATTGATAGGTTTCCAGATTACCCACACTCGGCAAGAAATCATTCAAAGGATCCTCGGCATACACCCGAAGTTCCACTGCATGACCATGAATCTTTAGGTCTTCCTGTTTCATTGGTAGTGCTTCGCCGCGTGCCACTTTGATCTGCAATTCCACCAAATCCACACCCGAAATCAATTCGGTAACGGGGTGTTCCACTTGTAGACGGGTATTCATTTCCAAAAAGTAGAAATTGTGGTCGGCGTCCATCAAAAACTCCACCGTTCCAGCTCCAATATAATCACACGATTTTGCCACTTTACAGGCTGCGATTCCCATTTCTTCCCGCAATTCAGGGGTTAAAATAGCCGAAGGCGCTTCTTCCACCACTTTTTGGTGACGACGTTGCACACTACATTCCCTTTCAAAAAAATGAAGCACATTGCCGTGAGTATCTGCCATTACCTGCACTTCGATGTGTCGGGGTGATTTCACATATTTTTCCACAAAAACAGAACCATCCCCAAAGGCAGAGGTCGCCTCACTGATAGCGCGTTTCATACCCGATTCAAGGTCTTCTTCCTTTTCAACGATACGCATTCCTTTACCGCCACCCCCAGCTGAAGCTTTGATTAAAATAGGAAACCCAACCTCATTGGCAATCTCATGGGCCTTAGCTACATCTGTAATGGCTTCATCAATACCGGGAACCATTGGGATATTGTAGGCTTTTACCGTTTCCTTGGCGGCCAATTTGCTACCCATAATTCGAATGGCCTTGGATTTAGGCCCAATAAATGTGATGCCACTCTTTTCTACCGCTTCGGCAAAATCCGCATTTTCACTCAAGAACCCATAGCCAGGGTGAATGCCATCCACGTTCAGTTCCTTGGCCACTTCAATGATTTTATCCCCTTTCAAATAGGATTGATTTGAAGGCGCTGGGCCTATGCACACAGCTTCATCCGCAAATTGCACATGTGGTGCATTCCTGTCCGCCTCCGAGAAAACGGCTACGGTCTTAATACCCATTTTTTTTGCGGTTTTCATTACGCGCACCGCAATTTCGCCCCGATTGGCGACCAATATTTTCTTCATGATGTTTTATTGAAATTCAATCAACAGTTGTTTCTTGTCAACAGCATCACCTTTCGACACACTTATTTTTTTGATGACCCCATCTCGAGGTGAAGTGATAATGTTCTCCATTTTCATGGCCTCCAAAATCACCAATTGGTCCTCTTCTTTCACTTCTTGTCCCTCTACCACCAAAATATCCAAAATCAGTCCTGGCATGGGAGCAGCGATGGAATCCACATTTTTTCCACCGGCAACGGCAAAGCCCATTTTTTCGATTAGCTCATCCAAAGGGGTAAGAATGGAAGCATGATGTTCATTCCCATTTACACTGATGGTGTATGTTCCTTTATTAAAATCGGAATCGAGGATTTTGATGTGGTAGGACACTCCATTTTTCAATAAATGAAAGGTGTTTTCCCCTGTTTTAATCAGGTCCAACGAAGCAATTGTATCCTTGGAAAGTTTAAAGTCAAAGCGCTCGTCTACCTTGACCGTATACGAATGATCCATATAAAAGGTTTCCATTGGTTAGCTTGATAAATATAAGGTTAATGCACTAGAAATCACACAAAGCTATACCAATTAAGCAGGATTAATTATGACATTGATCATTAATTGTTTTTCTTGTAGTGGCTAATTATGCAAGGTCGTAATCAAGCTTCAAAAGCAATCATTTGCTTACTTTTGATGTCAAAATTTGAACTATGCTGATACTCGGGATTGCCGGAGGTACTGGATGCGGAAAAACAACCGTGGTAAACCAAATTGTGGAACAACTTCCCGAAAATGAAGTGGGGGTAATTTCGCAGGATTCCTATTATAACGACCTATCCCATTTAAGCCGTGAAGAGCGTGCCAAAATAAATTTTGACCACCCAAATTCCATAGATTTCGACTTGATGATTTCGCATATGGAGCAGTTGAGACGAGGAGAAACCATACAAACACCGATCTATTCTTTTGTGGAAGAAACGCGAATGGAAGAGACGGTTCCCACAGAACCAAAAAAGGTAATGATCGTTGAGGGGATTTTGGTGCTTACCAATCCGAAGTTAAGGGATATGTTCGACATTAAAATATTTGTGCATGCGGATTCCGATGAACGTTTGATTCGAAGATTGCAGCGCGATATTCGGGAACGTGGACATGATTTGGAAAAAGTACTTACCCGTTATCAAACTGCGGTAAAGCCAATGCACGAACAATTTATTGAGCCGTCAAAGGAGTTTGCGGACATTATTATCCCAAACAACCATTACAATACGGTGGCTGTGGATATCGTGAGAACCATCATCAACAATAAATTATAGGAAAGATGGGCTTAAAGGATTTGAAAAAGAAGAAATGGTTCAAAACAATGACGAACACTTATGTGTTGGTATTGACTGTTTTTGTGATTTGGATGGCGTTTTTTGACACCAATTCACTTTTGATTCATTTGGAACTCAGAAACGAAATCAAAAAGCTGGAAAAACAGAAGGACTTTTTAAAAAGTGAGATTGCCAAGGACAAGGAAATTCTCGAGAAGATGTCAGATGAAAAGGAATTGGAGAAGCTTGCCCGCGAAAAATATTACATGAAAAAGGACAATGAAGAAATCTTCTTGATTGAATACGAGGATAGCTTAAAGAACAAACAAAATGAGCAAGACTGACCTATTTGATGAGTTCCCCGATGTATCTGCAAAGCAGTGGAAACAAAAAATACAGTTCGACCTCAAAGGGGCCGATTACAACGACGCCCTAGTTTGGGAATCGTTGGAGGGAATCAACGTTAAGCCTTTTTACAATGCCGAAGACACTCAGAACATCCCTACATTTTCATTACCAAAAGGCCATGATTGGTCGGTAGGCCAATTAATTTATGTTGGAGACGCTAAAAAAGCCAATAAAAAGGTTTTGGATGTGCTTCAAAAAGGGTCAGAAAGCTTGATTTTTACCATTCCAACTGAAGACACCGATTTTGCAACCTTGTTTTCAGACATCAATTTGGAAGGATTGGAACTCTATTTCAATTTTGAGTTTTTAGCGGTTGAACCTATCCAAAAACTGGTTCAATTCCTTTCAAATAAAAAAGCCAAAGCTCATTTATGTATTGATATTATAGGTCATTTGACCAATGATGGCAACTGGCACCTCAATCTGGACAAAGACCATGAACTGTTGACCGAAATTGTTTCGCTCGGCACCTCGGACATTTCTATTTTGGGAGTGGACCTTTCACTCTATCAAAATTCGGGCTCGAATATGGTGCAGCAATTGGCCTATGGTTTGGCCCATGCCAATGAGTATTTGAATCATTTTACCATTTCGAGCGCAGTCAAGAAGCCATTTCCCATCACCTTTAAAGTGGCCGTTGGTGGCAACTATTTCTTTGAAATAGCTAAAATTAAAGCCTTACGTTGGCTCTGGAACAGCTTGACCTCGGAATATGGCATTAATACTCCATGTTCCATTTTGGCAGTGCCCTCCAAACGCAATAAAACCCTTTACGATTATAATGTGAACATGCTTCGAACCACTTCGGAATGTATGTCGGCAGTTTTGGGAGGAGCAGATACGGTATGTAATTTGGCCTACGATGCGCTTTATCATAAAGACAATGAATTTGGAGAACGAATCGCACGGAATCAGTTGTTACTTTTAAAAGAAGAAGGCTATTTTAAAGAGGCATCCCAAATTGCTGAAGGTTCTTACTATGTCGAATCCCTTACCAATCAACTTGCAGAAAAAGCATTGGCCCTGTTCAAACAAATTGAAGCTACTGGTGGATTTTTGGATGCTTTGAAAAAGGGAAGCATCCAACAAAAAATAAAGGAAAGTGCCGAAAAGGAACAACAACTTTTTGATGATGGCACATTAGTTTCATTGGGCACCAATAAATATCTGAATCCTCAGGACCGAATGAAAGATGATTTGGAACTCTATCCTTTCGTAAAAACGAAGCCTAGGAAAACCATCATCACACCTATTATTGAAAAACGATTGTCCGAAGCTGTTGAACAAAAAAGATTGAACGATGAGTAGAAAAGACTTCCAAAATCTAGAATTAGCTGCTGGGTCAAAATCGGCAGGCACCAACTTTGGACACGAAAACTTCGCTGCAGGAATTACTCCGTTCTTGCGTGGTCCCTACTCCACCATGTATGTTCGCAGACCATGGACCATACGTCAATATGCAGGATTCTCAACTGCTAAAGAAAGTAACGCCTTTTACAGAAGAAATTTAGAAGCAGGTCAAAAAGGGCTTTCCGTAGCCTTTGACCTCCCTACCCACCGCGGCTACGATTCGGATAACGAAAGAGTGGTCGGCGATGTAGGTAAAGCCGGAGTTGCCATTGATTCCGTGGAAGACATGAAGATTTTGTTCAACGGTATTCCTTTGGATAAAATGTCAGTTTCCATGACCATGAACGGGGCCGTGATTCCAATTATGGCCTTTTATATTGTGGCGGCTTTGGAGCAGGGTGTTTCCATGGAGCAACTTTCAGGAACCATCCAAAACGATATTTTAAAGGAGTTTATGGTGCGAAACACCTACATCTACCCTCCAACTCCCTCCATGCAAATTGTTGCTGATATTTTTGAGTTTACCAGTCAAAAAATGCCCAAATTCAACAGCATCAGTATTTCAGGCTACCACATGCACGAAGCGGGTGCGCCTGCGGCCATGGAATTGGCATACACCTTGGCCGATGGTATTGAGTACATTCGAACAGGAATAAAAGCGGGGCTGAAAATTGACGAATTCGCTCCCCGACTCTCTTTCTTTTGGGGCATAGGCATGAATCATTTCACTGAAATCGCCAAAATGAGGGCTGGTCGAATGTTGTGGGCAAAATTGGTTCAAGAATTCAACCCCAGCAGCGATAAATCACTCATGCTCAGAACCCATAGTCAAACCAGTGGGTGGAGTTTAACGGAGCAGGATCCATTTAATAATGTGGCCCGAACCACCATTGAAGCGATGGCAGCGGCTTTCGGCGGCACACAGAGTCTTCATACCAATGCGTTGGATGAGGCCATTGCTCTTCCCACGGATTTTTCAGCTCGAATCGCAAGGAATACACAAATTTATCTGCAACTAGAAACCAACATCTGCCGTACCGTCGACCCTTGGGCAGGAAGTCACACCGTTGAAAAATTGACCAACGAAATTGCCGAAGAAGCTTGGAAACTTATTGAAGAAGTGGAAAAATTCGGAGGTATGACCAAAGCCATTGAAAAGGGAATTCCCAAAATGCGTATTGAAGAAGCCGCAGCAAGAAAACAAGCTCGAATTGACAGCGGACAAGATACCATTGTTGGGGTGAACAAATACCAATTGGAGAACGAGGACGACCTTCAAATTTTAGAAGTGGACAATGCCAAGGTGCGAAAACAGCAAATGGAACGTCTGGAAAGTATTAAGAGCACTCGTAACTCTGTAGCGGTAGAAAAAGCATTGGATGCCATTAAAGAAGCGGCCAAAAAGGCCACCCAAAACGATTCCGACCGTGGAAATTTATTAGCTTTAGCCGTAGAAGCGGCCAAAGAACGCGCTACACTTGGCGAAATTAGCGATGCCATGGAAAGTGCCTTCGGTCGTTACAAAGCAAAAATCCAATCCTTTACCGGCGTGTATTCCAAAGAAATCAAAAACGATAAAAGCTTTGAAAAGGCAAAAAAAATGGCCGATGACTTTGCTGTACAGGAAGGTCGAAGACCACGTATATTGGTGGCCAAAATGGGTCAGGATGGACATGATCGTGGCGCCAAAGTAGTGGCAACAGGTTATGCCGACCTTGGTTTTGACGTGGATATAGGACCATTATTTCAAACCCCAGCAGAAGTTGCCAAACAAGCCGTGGAAAACGATGTGCACATTTTAGGGATTTCATCCTTGGCAGGTGGACATAAAACCTTAGTTCCAGAAGTGGTCAAAGAACTCAAAAATTATGGCCGGGAAGACATCATGGTAATTGTGGGCGGTGTAATTCCAAAACAGGATTATGAACATCTGCTTTCCAACGGGGCGGTGGCCGTATTCGGACCAGGTACCAAAATTGCCGATGCAGCCATAGAAATCCTCAATATTTTGTTGGATTAAGAGGGGTTAATCAGCTAATAAATATAACATTAACTTTATTTAACGCTGAAACACAGTGTTATTCACGCTCTGTTAACAATTTACATTTTATCGCGTCCCAAATAATCGTATTTTTAGCACCTAACTTACTATGAAATGGGCAAGATTATTGCAATTGCAAACCAAAAGGGAGGTGTAGGTAAAACTACCACCACGGTAAACCTTGCAGCATCCCTGGGTGTATTGGAAAAAAAGGTATTGTTGATCGATGCCGACCCCCAAGCCAATGCAACTTCCGGTTTGGGAATCGATGTAGATTCCGTTGAACACGGTACTTACCAATTATTGGAACATACCATGAGCGTGGATGAGGTCATCATCCAAACAGATTCCCCAAATGTAGATTTGATTCCAGCTCACATCGACCTTGTGGCCATCGAAATTGAATTGGTGGACAAAGACAATCGCGAATATATGTTGAAGGAAGCCCTAAAAGAATTGGGGGACCGCTACGACTTTGTCTTGATCGACTGTGCTCCATCTTTAGGTTTATTGACTCTAAATGCGCTTACCGCTGCGGATTCTGTAATGATTCCAATCCAATGCGAATATTTTGCTTTGGAAGGACTTGGTAAATTATTGAATACGGTAAAAAGCGTTCAAAAAATACACAACAACGACTTGGATATCGAAGGTATGCTGTTGACCATGTACGATTCGAGGTTACGCTTATCCAACCAAGTTGTGGAAGAAGTGAAAAAACACTTCGCGGATATGGTTTTCGATACCATCATCCAAAGAAATGTTAGGCTGAGCGAGGCCCCAAGTTATGGCGAAAGCATTATTAAATATGATGCGAGCAGCAAAGGCGCCTCAAATTACCTTAACTTGGCCAACGAAATTTTGAAGAAAAACAAGGAGAAAGTTTAAATGGCGAAAGCAACTAAAAAACAGGCTTTGGGTAGAGGCCTGTCCGCTCTTTTAAAAGATCCAGATAACGACATTCAATCGGTATCTGACAAAAACGCGGACAAGGTTATCGGAAACGTAGTGGAATTGGACGTTCAGTCCATTGAAGTGAACCCCTTTCAGCCCCGCTCCAACTTTAACGACGAAGCCCTTACGGAATTGGCCAGTTCCATTCGTGAACTTGGCATTATACAGCCCATTACGGTACGAAAACTGGATTTCAACAAATTCCAGTTGGTTTCTGGGGAACGAAGGTTCCGCGCCTCCAAATTGGTGGGCTTGGAAACTATTCCTGCCTACATCCGTATTGCCAACGACCAAGAATCGTTGGAAATGGCATTGGTCGAGAACATTCAAAGGCAAGACCTTGACCCTATCGAGATTGCACTTTCCTACCA
The DNA here is from genome assembly GCF_030268205.1 of Allomuricauda sp. NBRC 101325. Lineage (GTDB taxonomy): Bacteria > Bacteroidota > Bacteroidia > Flavobacteriales > Flavobacteriaceae > Flagellimonas. Next base: position 500,585 of record NZ_BSQF01000002.1, on the reverse strand, counting down.
GCGTTTGATAGATGAAATCCAAATTACCCAAGAACGGTTGAGTGATCGTGTTGGAAAGAAACGCTCCACCATCACCAATTACCTAAGGCTTTTAAAATTGGACCCTATCATTCAAACGGGAATGCGCGACGGTTTTATCAGCATGGGTCACGGAAGGGCTCTTATCAATATTGATAAAAAGAAGGAACAGATCGCCATTTATGAAAAAGTGGTTTCCGATGGACTTTCTGTTAGGGATACCGAAAAATTGGTAAAGTCCTTAAAGGATCCTCAAGGTGCTGTATCCGAAAACAAAAAAGAAACCAAGGAAGCACCAGAATATGTGACCAAAGGGTTAAAAGCCATAAAGGATCATTTGGCGGCCAAAGTAGACATCACAACTTCATCGAATGGAAAAGGTAAGATTGTAATTCCGTTTCATTCTGAAGAGGAATTCAAGCGTATCAAAAAAATACTTACTGGTGATTAAAAACCTATTCTTTTTGTTCTTTTTCCTACTGTTTCTCCATACTGGTCATTCCCAAGAAGAGAAGGAAACTGAACCTACGGAAGTACCTCAAGCAAAAGAAATAGAACCTACCCAACAAGTACAAGGTGAAGGTGTCACTTTTGAAGAGGTGCGCAGGGAAAAAATAAACCCTCTGGCACCCAGTAAGGCCGCTTTTTACTCTGCTGTAATTCCGGGGTTGGGTCAGATTTACAATAAACGTTACTGGAAGGCCCCAATCGTTTGGGGTGCCATTGGCACAGGTATTTATGTGTATTCCTATAATAACACTGAATACCGCAGAGCCAGAAATGCCTTTAAAAGACGTTTGGCCGGTTTTACCGATGATGAGTTTTACGACATCAATGGGGATGGCAGTGGGCCGGACATTTCGGACGAAGCGCTCCAAGAAGCACAGGAAAACACGCAAAGAGATAGGGATTTATCCTTGGTCATCACCATCGCACTTTACGCACTGAACATCATTGACGCCAATGTGGATTCCCACTTAAAACAATACAATGTCGATGATAACCTAGCGTTGGATTTTCAGCCTTTTATCGACATCAACCCCTTTACCAACCAGCCAAATTATGGCATGGCTCTGGTCGTAAAATTTTAGCATATGAATATTGGTCTTTTTGGATATGGAAAAATGGGAAAAATGATTGAGCAAATCGCTCAAAAAAGAGGCCATTCCATCGTAGCAAAAATCGACGATGCAACTCAACCAATTGATTATACATCTATGGATGTTGCGATTGATTTTAGCACTCCTGAATCTGCTTTTGGCAATATCACCAACTGCTTTAAAAATGGTGTACCCGTAATTTGCGGAACTACAGGATGGTTGGAACGCTATGCAGAAGCTGTGGAAATCTGCAACAATAATAAAGGAGGGTTTATTTATGCCTCCAATTTTAGTTTGGGAGTGAACATCTTTTTTGAACTCAATGCACAATTGGCCAAAATGATGGCAAATCTGGAGGAATACAAGGTCTCTATGGAAGAAATCCACCATACCCAAAAATTGGATGCTCCTAGCGGCACTGCCATTACCCTTGCCGAAGGAATAATACAAAATACGCCTTATGAGCAATGGAAATTGGAAGAATCAGGGGATAAAACCATTCCAATTAAATCTATAAGAGAAGGCATGGTGCCCGGAACCCATAGCATCGCCTACGAAAGTGCTGTGGACAAAATTGAAATAAAACACGAAGCACATAATCGTGAAGGTTTTGCACTCGGCGCTGTAATTGCATCGGAATGGATTACTGGCAAAACAGGGGTCTTTTCCTTGAAAGATGTGTTAAACCTAAGCTAAAAAACGTAACAAGAATAAAGACCTCGAGTCTTACTAAGAAACTTTTTATATGGACGGTACACAGTGGATTATTTTTATCCTGCTCATCCAAGTCATCCACTTTTTGGGCACCTGGAAACTATATGTAAAAGCTGGCAGAAAAGCTTGGGAAGCAGCCATCCCGGTATACAACGGCATTGTTTTAATGAAAATAATCAACAGGCCTTGGTGGTGGGTGCTGTTATTGTTCATTCCTATTATCAATTTATTGATGTTCCCTGTGGTTTGGGTGGAGACCATTCGAAGTTTCGGCAAAAGTTCACTCGTGGATACTTGGTTGGTAATATTGACACTTGGATTTTACACCTACTACATCAACTATGTGGAAGACGTAAAATATATTGAGGATAGGGATTTAAAACCGAAAACAGGATTGGGCGAATGGGTAAGCTCCATTGTTTTTGCCATAGTGGCCGCTACTTTTGTACACACGTATTTTATTCAACCTTACGTAATCCCAACTGGATCGTTGGAACGCACCTTGCGTGTGGGGGATTTTCTGTTTGTTAGCAAGTTCCATTACGGTGCAAGGGTGCCCATGACCACTTTGGCAGCCCCAATGGTTCACGATACGCTTCCTGTGCTACATACAAAATCCTATTTGGCAGATGTGAATCCAGAAACCTATAAAACTTCATGGATCAATAAATTGCAATTGCCCTATATGCGTTTGCCCGGTTTTGAAAGGGTAAAAAAGAACGATATTGTGGTTTTTAGTCTACCAGCGGATACCTTGGTGCAATTTTTTAGGGCAGACAAACCCGTAAAGAAACCGATTGACAAAAAATCCAATTACGTTAAACGTTGTGTGGGAACCCCTGGCGATTCTTTATCGGTTATAAATGGTGATGTTTATATTGATGGAGAAAAATTGCAATTATCTGATCGTGCCAAACCGATGTTCGTTTACGACATCTATTCCAAAAATGGGGTGTCTAGCCGCTATTTGGAAGAAGTGGATGCTTCGGACTATGTACGCAAGTATATTGCTTCCAACATAAATGAAGCCCAATACAATGCGCTTGCCGCTTATGTTTCTGGAGCCAAGCCTACCGAAGATGGAAAAATTGAATTGTACACTGCAGAAAAAGGCATCCCAACCAATGTAATAAGACAGTTGCGACTTTCTCTCTCTGAAGAAAAGCCACTTTCCAGAATGGCCAACATGACGGATGAAATGGTTGAGACACTACGAAACAACCCAGAAATTGATTCCGTGGTTAAAACCGTTGAACCCAAAGGGATGTACGGCGGTAATATCTTCCCTCAAAAACCTAACCTCTACCCTTGGAACAATGATAATTTTGGACCCATTTATATTCCAGAAGCGGGCAAGACTGTCGAAATCAATTCGAAGACCATCCCATTATATAAAAAAATCATCCGCGATTACGAACACAATGATGTAAAAATCACTGGAAACAAAGTATTCATCAACGGACAGGAAGCCAACTCTTATACCTTTAGGCAAGATTATTATTGGATGATGGGCGACAACCGTGACCACTCCGAGGACAGTAGAACCTGGGGGTATGTACCAGCCGATCACATTGTAGGCAAGCCCGTTTTCCTTTGGATGAGCTTCGATAACTTTAGAGAGGGCATTACCAATTGGAGAGTGCGTTGGAACCGTGTTTTTACCACTGTGGGAGGTAGCGGAGAACCTGTTTCTTATTTCTGGTATTTTATCGTTGCATTGGCAGGTTGGTTTGTTTTTGATTTCTTCCGCAAGAAAAAGAAGCAGAAAGGGTAAATTAGACCATTTGTTAATTTGATTTTTGTGGAATGTACACGTATTCTTTTGAAAAACTTGAAGTTTGGAGAGAAGCAAAAGACTTTACTAAAGAAATCTATGGTATTACAACCCATTTTCCTGAAAATGAGAAATTTGGAATTACCTCACAATTAAGGAGAGCCTCTGTATCCATATGTTCAAACATTGCTGAAGGTTCCGCCAGGAAGTCAAACAAGGACAAAGCCCATTTTACCACTATTTCCTTTGGGTCAGCTGTTGAAGTATTAAACCAACTCATTCTGGGTACTGAATTAGGTTTTATTTCTCAAGAAAACTATCTTACTCTAAGAATTAAATTAGAAAGCATTACCAACAAACTCAATGCTCTTAGAAATCATCAAACCAAATAATTCTCAAAACACCGCATCATCAAATCTACAGATAAACATATTCTGCTACACCCCTCCTATTTTCCAAGCATAGCAACATTTGCAGCCATGGTTCAATATAAAGTGGTTTGGGAGGCTAAGGATAACTTTCAAAAGCAGACCTACAGGAATCGCTGTTACCTTTCGACCGACAAGGGCAAACATATGCTCAATATTCCCGTAAAGCATTTAGGGGGAACTGAAGGAAGACAAAAATATGCGGATGTAGTCACTGAAAACAGTTACAATTGGAAAAAGGAACATTGGCGCACTTTGGAAGCCGCCTATCGTACTTCCCCATTTTTTGAATTTTATGAAGATGAGATTCGATCGTTATACGAAGGCTCAGATGACAATCTGTTCGACTTCAATTTAAAATCCATAGAAATCATTGCTGATTGTATTGGGATATCCATAAGCAATGAAAGGACCGAAGTTTATAAAGTAGCTCATGAAAATGTTTTTGATGGACGTTTTTTAATCGAAGCCAAAAAGGAAAAAAAAATGGAGTTTGAACCCTATGCTCAGGTATTTGAAGAACGTCATGGCTTTATACCTAATTTAAGTATTTTGGACCTTTTGTTCAACGAAGGGACCAATACCTTGACCTACCTTAAAAACCAACCTTTGGATTTTCCCCGTCATGCTTAGGCATCTTGTACATTACGGCATTCATTTTTTAGTCCCTATCCTTATTGCATTTTGGTTTTTCAAGGACAACAAAGTAAAGGTTGCATTGATTTTGCTTGCGGGTATACTCATCGATATCGACCATTTGTTTGCCAATCCCCTATTTGACCCTAACCGTTGCAGTATTGGTTTTCATCCACTACACAGTTATTGGGCAGTTGCAGTTTACGCTATTCTGCCTTTTTTCAGGGTTACTAGGATTATTGGTTTGGCATTGATAATCCACATTATTGCGGATGGGCTGGATTGCCTACTGATGTGATGGCAGTTTCAAAGTGGCCATAATGGGATAATGGTCGGATAATTTTACATCAAAATTTTGATGGGATAAAATTTCAAATTCTGGGTCGGCCAAAATATAATCTATTCGAATTGGGAATTTGAGCAAATCATACGTCCTTCCAAAACCTGAACCTTTTTGCAAAAAAGTATCCTCCATATTCCCCTTTACCATCTTATATACACTTGAAAATTGGGTGTTATTAAAATCACCACATATGATATTGGGATATGGGCTTTTATCTATATGTTCCTTAAAAATTTTAGCCTGATCGGTTTGTTTGGAAAAGGTACCCACCAACCTTCTTAGTAATTTTTCGGATTTTTCACTATCAGAAAAGTTATCAGAACTAGGAATTATTTTAAAGGATTGTAAATGCAGGTTATAAATTCTCAAGGTATCTGAGCCAAATACAATATCCGCATAAATAATGTTATTCATAGTTTCAGGCAAATCCAATGAACCTTGACCAATAATTGGATATTTAGAAAATATGGCTTGTGTTGCCCTAGCTGCTGAAATTGGTGTTTCGCTTCTATATGGGTATTGTCTTAGTTGTTGATATCTGATTCTACTATGTTCTTGAATTACCAATATATCTGGTGACTGATTTTTGATAAATGTAATTATGCTATCACCAACCCCCTCCTCTTTGATCCAACCATTTCTATTAAAGCCCCAAACATTATATGACATTATTTTCAAATTCTTGTCACCTATCGAGTCATCCTTGGAAGTGTTTAATCCATAAAAATGACCAAAAGACATATATCCAATAAGAATGGCAATCATAGAATATATAAATTGTCTTTTTCGTTTGAGCAACCAATAAATCAAAAACAAAACATGTAGTACCAATATACCTGGAACCACAAGACTAAGAATTGATAATATGCGTAAAAACTGAAACGGAAGAAAAACATAAATACATGCCAATAAAAGTATGCTTACAACCAAAATGTTGATTGCAAAAACAACTTTATCAAAAAACGATAGTCCTTTCACGAATCAATCCTCTTTACCTGCCTTGAACAAAAAATCCTTTTCTTCCTTGGACAAACTTTCATAGCCCGATTTACTGATCTTATCCAAAATGGAATCAATCTTCTTTTGTTTGGCCTGTTTGTCATAGGCCGCCTTACTTTGGGATTCACTTTTATTTCGATACACCGTTTTCATCGGAGCTTTTTTCTCCCTTGGTTTAAAAAGTCCTGCAATAGCAAACCTCAATTTGGTAAATCCAGTACCTATATCATTTCCCTGGAACAGTTGACGGGCATAAACATATCCCAACAAAGCGCCGCCCAAGTGGGCCAATCCGCCACCAATGTTCTCTCCCATTCCGATCAGCACCAAATCTTTGATGACCAATGCCGCTCCGATATACCACAATTTGATATTGAAAAAGAACACTCTCACTTCTTGATTGGGAATGTAGGCACAAACAAATATCAAGACGGCGTTTACACCTGCCGATGCACCGATCAATGCTGTATTGGCATTTACCAAGGTGGGGAACACGTTGTAACCCAAAAGGAACAAAGTTCCACCTAGGATAACACCCAAAAAATAGACATTGATAAAGCGTTGGGCATCAAACAAATTCAGGAAAATCCTGCTTGCAAAATAAAGGATGATCATATTCCAAAAGATATGACCCAACCCAGCATGCAAAAAAGAATAGGTAAACAACGACCATGGCTGACTTATAAATTCCAAAAAATCTTTGGGCAATTGAAACCAATCGGCAAAAGAGAACCCAAAAAGTGCCTTGGACAAGCCTTCCAATAGAAAAATAAGCACATTGAGAGCAATGAGCTTTTCCGCTACGCTAAGCCTAGCAAATTGGTATCGAAGTCCTCCACTATTCATAAATTAATCCCAACGATTATCCTTGAACTGGTTCCTTTTCCAGTACCACATCATTATAAAACCAATCAAAGCACCACCAATATGCGCAAAGTGCGCAATTCCAGTATTCACATTTCCAATACCAAAAATTAAATCAACAGCTATCAAAATTGGAACAAAGTATTTGGCCTTAATGGGTACCGGTAAAAATATAAGCATCAGTTTTGCCTCGGAATACATAAAGGCAAAGGCTACCAAAATACCATAAATGGCACCAGACGCACCAACCGCAGGTGTATTGTATGCTGAAAGCATATTATCGATGGTAGCTTTGGATGCGATATTATACCAGCCTGGGCTATATTGTCCGTTTGCCAAAATATCCATTATTTGGGTTTTGGCAATGCCCGCACCTTCCAATGCACTGATTCCCTCGTTGAAAAGGAAAAAATTAACCCCACTGTGCAAAGCTGCGGAACCCAATCCCGCTGAAAAATAGAAAAACAAAAACTTATTCCTGCCCCAAATGCGTTCCAAAGGCGTTCCAAAAGCCCAGAGTGCATACATGTTGAACACAATGTGCATCAAGTTGCCGTGCATGAACATGTGGCTGATGATCTGCCACCATTCAAAATTGGGATTTTTGGGAAACCAAAGTGACATCCATTGAAACATTTGGTCTCCGTACAATTGTGTGGCAAAAAACATGATCACATTGATGATCAATATATGTTTAACCGCCTCTGTCAATCTACCCATTTAGCTAAATTTTTTATCGATATCCCCTTCGGAGATAATGGTGTATGTTATTTTTTGTGATGGACTTAATGTTGGCTCTTTGCAGGCGAACAAATTGTTCACCAAGGCCATTTGCGATTCCTGGTCCAATATTTCGCCTGTTTTTACGGCCAGATTACGGGACAATACCTCCGCCAACATCTCAGCTTGGGAAATGGAACCGTTCCCGTACCCTTCTTTATAATCCGCTATCAAACGATCTAAAACCGTACCAATTCCAGATTCGGGAACCAATAAAGGTACACCTGTCACTTTTACCGTTTCGTGTTCCAGACTCTCAAAGGCGAACCCTATATTTGTCAGACTTTCACTGATATCGTTTAAAATATCCAATTCTTGTTTATTGAAACTGAGTTCCAATGGAAATAATAACTGTTGACTTATTCCCTGCTTTACTGTGATTTCCTTTAGGAACTTTTCAAAGAGAATGCGCTCGTGGGCCCGTTTCTGATGGATGACCAACATTCCCGACTTTACTGTACTCACTACATATTTTCTACGCAATTGAAAAGTAGAAGCCATGTGTTCTTCAGCCTGCTCTCCATTATAAAGCGTTCCTTGTTCATCACTTTCGGATTCTATCACCAAACTACTGAACTGATCCACAGCCACTTCTTGCTCCAATCCCTCATACAGATTTTCCCATCCCTTGGTGCTTTGCCTTTGAAATGAACCACCACTCGACGTTTTACTTTTAATCACTTCTTGAAACGGATTAAAATTGGAATCAACCGTTACTTTCGGCAATTCGGCCCCTTTTTCTCTGTAGGCATATGGAGTATCCAAATTTGGGTCGTGCTCAAAATCAAGGACCGGCGCTACATTGAACTGTCCTAGACTATGCTTAATGGTGGATCTTAGAATGGCATATAGTGTATTCTCATCATCAAACTTTACCTCTGTTTTGGTGGGGTGAATATTGATATCAATGGAACCTGGATCTACTTCCAAATACAAAAAGTACCCAGGGAACATTTCCGACTTGATCAATCCCTCAAACGCTGCCGTTACAGCATGATGTAAATAGGGACTTTTGATGTATCGGTTGTTGGCAAAGAAAAACTGTTCTCCCCTGCTCTTTTTGGCAAATTCCGGCTTGCAGATAAAACCAGAAACCTTTAATACTTCGGTTTCCTCGTTTACAGGAACCAATCGGGTTTCCATTCGGCTCCCAAAAATATGCGCAATGCGTTGACGATGTTTGGTTTTTGGAAGATTAAAGATCTCCGAGCCATTATTGTAAAAATGGAACTCAATATTCGGATGTACCAAGGCTACGCGATGGAACTCATCCGTGATATGACGAAGCTCCACTTGGTGCGATTTTAAAAAGTTGCGTCGAGCTGGAATATTAAAAAACAAGTTCTTTACCGAAATGGAAGTCCCTTTTGGGGTAGCCACCACATCATGTGAAACAATCTTGCTTCCCTCTATTTTAATGTGGGTTCCGACATCATTCGCAGCAGTTCGGGTTTGCATGTCCACATGCGCAATAGCGGCAATTGAAGCCAAAGCTTCTCCCCTAAACCCCTTGGTCTCCAAATTGAACAGATCCTGTGCGGAAGAAATTTTGGAGGTAGCATGACGCTCAAAAGACAATCGGGCATCCGTTTCGCTCATACCCATACCATCATCGACTACCTGAATGAGTGTTTTACCGCCATCCTTGATAATCAATTTTATGGATTCAGCACCAGCATCAATGGCATTTTCCATAAGTTCCTTAACAACAGAAGCCGGGCGTTGTACCACCTCCCCTGCGGCTATTTGGTTGGCGACATGGTCCGGTAAAAGCTTAATGATGTCCGCCATTATGGATTCCAGAATATAGAAAGATCAAAGTCTATGATGAAGAGAAAAAGCAAAATCAAAACGGCCACAATGATCCAAAAACGAATTTTAAGGTTCCTGTCCCCCTCCGTTTGCAGGTCATCCATGGCAGAGGTAAACTTATTTTTAAGCCCTCTGTTTGTATGCGCAGTGCTTCGAAACTGATCTAGTTTATGTTCTATTTTATACGGATTGCCCTCTCCCTTATAATATCGGGGGGTGTAATCAAAATTTTTATTTTTCCTAAGTTTTAAAGGGTTTCGCATGGCATTTGTATCCGTATAACCTCAAAGGTACTTAAAATAGGAAAAAGGGGTCAGGCGGTTCTCCCAAAAAATGTTAACAGTGGGTGGATTATTGGATTGTTAGATTTTTAGATATTGGAATATTGGATTGATAGCACCGCTTGAGCTTGAACTTGAGTTTGACTCTGATTGCTGGATTATTGGATGGTTGGATTCTCAGAAAAGCTTGAACTTTAGCTTGAATTTGAACTTGATCCCCTCCTATTTCCCCAAAACCGCCATTTGAATGGCAACAATGGCAGCTTCCGTTCCTTTGTTCCCATGTTTTCCGCCACTTCTTGCTCGTGACTGCTCAATATTATCATCCGTCAATACGCAGAAAATTACGGGCACGTCGTATGCCACGTTCAAATCTTTGATTCCCTGGGCAGTGGCACTGCACACAAAATCGAAATGACTGGTTTCCCCGCGAATCACACTTCCAATGGCTATGACAGCATCCACTTCTTGAGTTTGGATCATTTTTTTGCATCCGAAGGTAAGTTCAAAACTCCCAGGAACATTCCAGCGTAAAATGTTTTCTGAGGTGGCCCCACAATCCAACAATGCATCCTCGGCACCTTGATAAAGGCCTTCGGTAATTTCGTCGTTCCATTCAGAAACAACAATCCCAAACCGAAGATGCTTCGCGTTTGGGATTTTATTTTTATCGTAAACGGATAAGTTTTTGTTCTCTGTGGCCATGATTTAATTTTGGGCCATTCCAATCAAGGCCTCTACACCATTTCCTTCTTGTGAACCTGGATATTCTTCTTTGATACGCTCAAAGTATCCAAGTGCTTTATCTTTCTGACCCAATTCCATGGCAATTACACCAGCTTTGTATAAAAATCTTGGTGCAGTAAATTCATTATCGCTATGTGCAACGGCTTTTTCGTAATAATCCAAAGCATCTTCTTGCTGGTTCAATTGTGAAAAAGCATCTCCAATACCTCCTTTGGCCATAGCGCCCATGATGTCATCATCTGAAGAAAAACCTTCTAAATAGGAAATTGCTTGATCGTATTGTTGCAAGTTCAAATAAGTCATACCCGCAGAATATTTGGCCAAGTTAGCCGCTTTTGTTCCACTATACTCCTCGATGATATCCAAGAAACCATATTTACCTTGCGCACCGTTCAATGCCAAAGTGAACAATGAATCCCTTTCAGTTTCGCTTGCCAAAGCTCTATCAAAATATTGTTGCGGATAAAATAATTCGTTGGCAGCGGAAGCTTCTTTCGGGTTTTGGATAAATTGGTGATATCCCAAGTATGCCAATACCCCAACAGCAATGGCTCCGATTACCCCCAAAATGTAGTTTTGGTTCTGCTGAACCCACTCTTCGGTTTTGGAAGCACCTTCGTCCAAAGTATTGAATACCTCGGCCGTTGTACTGTCTTGTTCTTCTATCTGAGCTTCTTCCGCCTTATTCTTTGGCTTAAAGCCTCTCTTCTTGTATGTTGCCATCCGTCATTAAATTGGTCGCGCAAAAATAAAGTTTTTATCCAAAAACAAAAGGTAAATTATTCGTTATTTTTGGAACCCTGTTTTGGACAGGCAGAAAGTAAAACCCACTTTGTTTCTTATTTCCCATATGTTTTTAAGACATTTATCCTTAGTCAATTACAAGAATTTTGATTCCAAGACCTTGGAGTTCGACCCTGTGATCAACTGCCTTGTGGGAGACAATGGCGTGGGAAAAACCAATGTTTTGGATGCCATTTACCACCTTAGTTTTGGCAAAAGTTACTTTAATCCAGTGTCCACCCAAAATATTAAACATGGTACGGAATTTTTTGTGGTCGAGGGGGAGTTTGAAAAGGAAAATCGTACCGAAAAAATCCTGTGCTCCTTTAAAAAAGGCACCAAAAAAGTGATCAAGCGCAATGGAAAACCGTATGAAAAGTTCTCCGAGCACATTGGTTTTTTGCCTTTGGTCATGATTTCACCTGCGGACCGCGATCTGATCTTGGAAGGAAGTGAGACGCGAAGAAAGTTTATGGATGGGGTTATATCCCAATCGGATAGAAGCTACCTGCAAAACCTTATCAAATACAACAAGGTTATCTCGCAGCGGAATTCTTTGCTGAAATATTTTGTGGCCAACCATACGTTCGACCCTAACACTTTGGCCATTTATAATGAACAATTGCATGGATTGGGAACGGAAATCCATAAAAAACGAGTAGCATTCTTAGAGTCGTTCATTCCTATTTTCCAAGAGCAGTACCATCATATTTCGGAAAAAGATGAACAAATTTTGTTGACCTACGAAAGTCAACTTTCGGAACGTCCGCTTTTGGAATTGTTGGAATCCAGCCTAGAAAAAGATCGAGCTTTGCAATACACTTCAGCTGGCATCCATAAAGATGATCTTGGATTTACCATTGCAGGTCATCCCATTAAAAAATTTGGCAGTCAGGGACAGCAAAAATCCTTTTTGATAGCCTTAAAACTAGCCCAGTTCCATTTTATAAAGGAGTTGGCCAACACCACCCCTATTTTATTGTTGGATGATATTTTTGACAAGCTGGATGAACATCGGGTATCCCAGATTGTGGGCTTGGTAAAAAATGACAATTTCGGACAGATATTTATCAGCGATACCCACCCAGAACGAACCGAAAATGTAGTTAAAAACATTCATCAGAGCTATAAAATCTTTACCTTGTAGTATCATGAAAAAAATAGTCCCATTTCTTTTTTTACTGTTCATTTTTGCTTGTCAAGACTCCCCCTCCGTAGCTGAATCCGACCTGCATTATTTAAATGGGTATTGGGAAATAGAGGAAGTGGAATTCCCGGACGGCAGTTTAAAAGAATATGGCCTCAACTCCAACATCGACTTTATTCAATTGGAAAATGACAAAGGTTTTCGCAAAAAACTACAGGCCAATTTGGGCGGCACTTATGACACTTCGAACCATGATGTGGAGCAGTTGACCCTTAGCCCCTCTAACGGAATTTTTATAATGGGTTACAGTAATGAATTCAGTCAATGGGAAGAAAAATTGGTGAAACTTGATTCCCTTTCATTTTCGGTGGTAAACAATGAGGGGGTTACCTACAATTACAAACGTTTCGAACCTATTAAAATCCCACAATAATGGCCAAAAGACAAAATTCAAACTTGCCGTTGAGTGAAGCCTTGAACGAGTTCATCAAAGAGAATAAACTCCAAAAAGGCATGGACAAAGTGGATGTTCGTGAGGCCTGGGTAAAATTAATGGGGAATGGGGTGAACAATTACACCACTGGAGTGGAGCTCAAAAATGAAACGCTTTTTATTTCGCTTTCTTCTTCTGTTTTACGAGAAGAATTGAGCTTGGGCAAATCCAAAATTATCTCTTTGGTAAATGAAGAACTAGGACGAGAATTGGTTAAGAAATTGGTATTGCGATAAAACGTCATGCTGAACTGGCCTGCCTGCCGGCATAGACAGGTTTCAGCATCTCATCATCCCTTTAATTGGATTCCGTGTCAAACACGGAATGACAAATGAGATTTCTCACATTCCTGCCTGCCCTTAGGCAGGCGTTCGAAATGACAACTTTTTTCCTTGGGTCATTTCGACGGAGCGCAGCGACGAGAAATCCAATTGAGCCCAAAAAGAGATTTTTCGCTTCGCTCATAATAATACTCAATGAAGTTCGTCATACTGAACTAGCCTGCCTGCTGGCATAGGCAGGTTTCAGCATCTCATCATCCCTTTAATTGGATTCCGTTTTGTGCTTCGACTACGCTCAGCAGCCACACGGAATAAAAAAAGCCACTCGAAACGAGTGGCTTCCAAATTTTTATCAGCTTGCTTTTAGAAAATTTCGCGTCCTGCAAAATGGAAAGCACCTTCTATCGCTGCATTCTCATCGCTATCAGAACCGTGAACTGCATTTTCACCAATACTGGCAGCATACAATTTACGGATAGTACCTTCTGCAGCATCAGCAGGGTTGGTAGCACCGATCAAGGCACGAAAATCATCCACAGCATTGTCTTTTTCCAAAATGGCAGCAACAATAGGGCCTCTGGTCATAAACTCAACCAACTCTCCAAAAAATGGACGTTCTCTGTGAATACCATAAAACTCCTCAGCATCTCTTTGACTCAATTGAGTGTACTTCATGGCTACGATTTTGAATCCAGCAGCCGTGATTTTTTCCAAGATCGCACCAATGTATCCGTTTTCAACAGCATCTGGCTTAATCATGGTAAATGTTCTATTTCCAGTCATTTTTTATAGAATTTTGCGCAAAAGTACGGTTTTTCAATCAACGCACAAGGTCTAATAGTTTTGTTTTAATTCTTGAAGTACAACACCATTGTCCCCCATCATTTTGAAAACCACCTCTTTTTTCTCGAAATTAAAATCAATGATACCGTAGCTTTTATCAGAAACCACTTCCCCTACCCGAAACTGGTTGGGCTCACCATCGAAACTAAAATAGGAATGTGTAAGTCCACTGCTGGTAAAATCAATTAAAGGATATTCCAATCCCTCTACTTCTGTCTTTGAAAACTCCGAAATATGTCGGTCTCCTGAAAGTATGATAACTCCTTTTGCTTTGGATTGAGCAATGATTTGCTCTAATTTCTCCACTTCTTTTGGAAAATTGCCCCAGGTTTCAAATCCATGTTCTGCGGAAAGAAATTGAATACTGGACATGATCAAATTGAAATCCGCATCCGAGCTTGAAAGTTCATTTTGCAACCATTCCCACTGGGCCTCTCCCAAAACCGTGGCATTTTCATCAAAATTGGCCTGATACCTTCTGTTTGGGTCTTCATCCTTTATTAAATCTGTTCGGAAATAACGGGTATCCAACACAAGCACCTTAATTTTCCCTTTAGGGTTTTCGTATTCATGGGAGGCATAAACCCCCTCTCGGGTTCTTCGTTCACTATCTTCCGGCACCCCCATAAAATCCATAAATACTTGTTGGCTTTCTTTTTTAATGGAAAAATCGGCACCTCCATCATTAAGGCCAAAATCGTGATCGTCCCAAGTGCCTATTATGGGTACTGCGGCTTTCAATTTTGCATAATCAGCAACACTATCCTGTAGGGCATAAATGGCTCGAAGTCTATCCACATCATCCGTATCGGCATACACAATATCTCCGCCCCAGATCCAAACATCAGGTGCTTCAGCCAAAACATCATCCCAAAACGGATTGGGCTCTTGAGGCATATTACACGAACCAAAGGCAACCACAAAATCACTAACAGGTTCGGGAGTTTCAACGTTGGGTTTTTCTTCTTTCTTTTTACACCCACTTAAAAGTGCAAAAGCAATAAATAATGCGGAAAGTTGCTTCATAGGTTAGGTTTTGCAGTTTCAAAAATAAGAATTAAGCAAGTTACCTCTATATTATATTATTGTATATTTGGGCGCATGAATTCAGCGGACATCACGACAGTTAAGTCGATACTTTCCCAACCTCAAAAGATTGCGATAATCCCACATAAGAATCCAGATGGAGATGCCATGGGCTCTTGTTTGGCACTAGATGCTTTTTTGAAAGGGATGGGGCATTCCACTCAGGTTATTGCACCCAACGATTACCCAAAATTTTTAAAATGGATGCCCGGAAATGATTTTGTGCTCAATTTTGAAAAGGAAAACCGTCAAGCAAAGTCCTTTTTAGAGGAGGCCACGCTGATTTTCACCTTGGATTTTAACGATCTTTCCCGCGTTGGGCAAATGCAAACTGTTTTGGAAGATTCAACGGTTGATTTTATAATGATCGACCACCATCAGCAACCAAGTGATTATGCCAAGGTAACCTACTCCGATGTTACCATGAGTTCCACTTGCGAAATGGTCTATAATTTTATCGATTTTCTTGGCGCCACGGAGAGCATTACCAAAGCTATCGCCACCAATCTCTACACTGGGATCATGACGGATACGGGCTCCTTTAAATACAGATCCACCTCTAGCAAAACACATCGTGTCGTAGCTGAATTGATCGACAAGGGTGCCGAAAATATGGAAATCCACAGACAAGTGTTCGATACCAACTCCCCATCTAGATTACATTTGTTGGGCGTTGCCTTGAGCAATATGGTAATCTTACCTGAATACAAAACAGCTTATATTACCCTTACCCAAGAGGAATTGGATGCCAACGGATTCAAAAAAGGAGATACCGAAGGTTTTGTAAACTATGGTCTTACGCTTGAAGATATTATTTTTGCCCTTATTTTTATCGAAAACAAAGAAGAGGGCATCATAAAAATTTCATTGCGTTCCATCGGAGATTTTTCGGTAAATGCATTTGCAAGGGAACATTTTAATGGTGGCGGACATGACAATGCAGCAGGAGGAAGAAGCGATGTTAGTATGGAAGAAACCGTTGCCCGATTCAATGAAATATTAAAAACCTATAAAAGTCAATTAAACAAATGAGACTTGTTTTAGTTTTTCTTTTGGCCATTTTACTTGTGAACTGTGACGGTCCAGAACCTAGACGACCTGTTGAAATAAAATCAGGGAGGTATTACAAGGAGTCTATTGAGCGTAACAAAGAATTATTGGCCGTAGAGGAGAAATTGATTCAGGAAATCATCCAAAAAGACACCTTGCACGAATATTTGACCAGTCCAAATGGGTTTTGGTACTATTTTGAAACCAAAAATGATACAGCCACCTATGCTCCAAAAACAGGTGACCAAGTTTTGTTTTCTTACAATTTAATGACCTTGGACAACGATACTATTTACTCAGCTGAAGAAATAGGGCCAACCTCCTATGTAATCGACAAACAGCAATTGTTCCCAGGCATTCAAAATGCGGTAAAATTGCTCAAGATTTCTGAAAAAGCATCCTTTTTGTTTCCATCACCGCAAGCGTATGGCTACCAGGGGGACAACAATAAAATTGGGCCAAAAACCCCATTAAAATCATCAGTGGAATTACACACGATCATAATTGACAACGACAGTATAAACTAAATCTTTACAATCAACATGAAAAAATCACTTTTTCTAATAACCGCTTTTACCTTGGCACTTTTGGGCTGCAAATCGAGCAAATATGCCGATTTGGGAGACGGTATTTTTGCCGATATCCAGACTACTAAAGGAGACATCATCATTAAATTGGAGTATCAAAAAACTCCAGTTACCGTTGCCAACTTTGTATCCTTGGCAGAAGGGAACAACCCTTATGTTAGTGATGAATACAAAAACAAAAAATTCTATGACGGTATTATTTTCCACCGCGTCATCAAGGATTTCATGCTTCAAGGGGGCGATCCAACAGGTTCTGGTAGTGGAAATATTGGCTACACTTTTAAGGATGAGTTCAACGATTCGTTGTTGCACACCAAAAAAGGAATTTTATCCATGGCCAACAGAGGTCCAAAAACCAACAGCAGCCAATTTTTTATTACCCATACAGCAACCCCTTGGTTAAATGGAAAACACACTGTTTTTGGAGAAGTAGTGAGTGGACTTGACGTTGTTGACACCATCGCCAATGTAAAAACAATCGCAAGGGACAAGCCTGAAGTTGATGTGGTAATGAACCACGTAGAGATTGTTCGCAATGGAAAAGAAGCCAAAAAATTCGATGCCGTTCAAATTATGTCGGACTATTTTGAAGAGGCCAAATTAGTAGAGGCTGAATTCAAAAAAATGAAAGAGGATTTGGTGGCCGAATTTACCGAACAAGTGGAACAAGCCGAAGAAACTCCATCTGGATTGAGAATTCTTAAATTAAAAGAAGGAGAAGGCGAACAGCCCAATATTGGACAAATGGCCATGGTAAATTACGCTGGTTGGTTGTTCAACGGTGACCTTTTTGATAGTAATATTGAGGAAATCGCCGCAAAATTCAACCAATTGAATCCAGGTAGAAGAGATCAAGGAGGGTACACCCCTTTCCCAATGTCCTACAGCCCAGATGCACAGTTGGCAGCTGGTTTCCGCGAAGGTTTGTTGACCATGAAAATTGGAGATAAGATTCGCATATTCGTTCCTCCACATTTGGGATATGGCGATAATGATTATGGACCAATTCCTGGTGGTTCCACTTTAGTATTTGACTTGGAAATTGTGGGCGTACAATAATAAAAGAGCGCATTTCAAAATATAAAAAAGCCGTACTTTTCAGTGCGGTTTTTTTGTGCCGTGAACCGAACAAATTCCTTTTCAGTTTTTTGATGCGTCAAAAAGTCAAAACCATTATTGTAATTGCATTGCCCATCCAAATTCTATTGGTACAATGGATCGCTGGCTACCCCAACTTTGTTGAAGATTATTACAGCAACGGCATTTACCCCATTATTTCAAGGGTATTGAGAGTGCTATTCGGTTGGATGCCCTTCTCCTTTGGGGACCTTTTATATACCGCAGCCACAATTTTAGTGATTCGATACATTTATAAACATTGGAAAAAAATCATTTCCAAACCCCTCTACTTTTTAAAAGATGTCCTAGTGGCCCTCTCCATCGTTTTTTTCGCCTTTCATTTTTTATGGGGGATGAATTACCATAGACAACCCATTACTTGGAAATTGAACATAGAACGGGAATATTCGGACCAAGAACTTTTAGATTTTACCCAATATCTGGTTGAACAAACCAATGAATATCAGCAACAAATTACGGGTGACACCATATCGCCAGTTCATCTTTCCAATTCCAGAAAAGAGGTTTTCACACAAACTAAGGCAGCCTATGATTTTTTGGGCAACATTTACCCCGATTTTGAATATAAAAGCAAGAGTCTAAAGTCATCCATTTATAGCATTCCCTTGACCTATATGGGTTATGGTGGCTATTTGAATCCTTTTACCAACGAAGCACAGGTTAACGGTGTCACCCCTCGATTTAGACTGCCCGTTGTGAGTGGTCATGAGGTGGGCCATCAATTGGGCTATTCGGCGGAAGATGCCACCAATTTTATCGGGACTTTGGTCACCTTGCAAAGCAACGACCCTTATTTTAAATATTCAGCCTACCACCATGCACTTGGGTATTGTCTTTCCGACCTATTTTTTAGGGACGAGGAAAAGTACCAAACCGTTTTGGCCACCCTACATCCCGGGGTATTGAAAAATTTTCAAGAATTAAGAGAATTTTGGGAAAAATACGAGAACCCCTTGGAGCCTGTTTTTAAATCTGTGTTCAACACATTTTTAAAGGCGAACAACCAAAAGGAAGGCATCAAAAGTTACAACTCCATGGTAGGCCTAATGATCAACTACCGCAAACAGCATCCGGAGCACTTTTGAAACTTGTGAGGTACTATCACAAAACCTATCTTTAAACCAACTAATTCAATTAAAACCGTATGAGACTTAAACTTTTAGCGCTGTTCCTCTTTGTGGGCAGTGTTTCTTTGTTTGCACAGGATTACTTTCCGATTAACGACGGTGTTAAAGCAAAGAAGAACAACAATTACATGGCATTCACCAATGCCAAGATCTATGTAACTCCTACTCAAGTCATCAACAATGGAACCCTTCTGATCAAAAACGGAAAAGTGGTTCAGGTTGGTAAATCTGTGAGCATTCCTAAAAATGCAGTGGTAGAGGATTTGGAAGGAAAATCCATTTATCCATCCTTTATCGATGTGTTCTCTGGATTTGGAGTAGAAAAACCAAAGCGTGCACCAGGTGGTGGAAGATCTGCACAATACGAACCCACAAGAGAGGGATTCTATTGGAACGATCACATTATGCCAGAAAACAATGCCATTGGCAGTTTTAAATATGATGCAAAAAAAGCAAGTGATCTTAGAAAAGCTGGATTTGGTGCCGTTAATGCAAACATCGAGGATGGAATTGCAAGAGGAACTGGTGTTTTGGTGGCGTTGAACGACGATGCCAGCGAGGCGCAGCGTATCCTTTCAGATAAATCGGCGCAATATTTCAGTTTTGAAAAAAGTGTAACATCTCCACAATCCTATCCGGGTTCCCTAATGGGCGCCATGGCCTTGATGAGACAGTTGTACTACGATATGGACTGGTACAGCAAAGGCAATGTGGAAACCAATGATCGTTCCTTGGAAGCACTGATCGCCAATAAAGGTTTGACTCAAATTTATGCAGCTGGCGATAACGGCAATGTTTTGCGTGCTGATAAAATAGGTGATCAATTCGGTGTACAATACACCATTTTAGGTGGTGGTGATGAATACCAATTCATTGACGATATCAAAGCGACCAATGCCAAGTTGATCTTGCCTATCAACTTCCCTGATGCTTACGACGTTTCCAATCCTTATGAAGCTGAGTACATCGAATTGAAGGACATGAGACATTGGAACATGGCTCCATCCAACCCAAAAGTATTGGCCGATAATGGTGTTGAGTTTACCATCACACTTCACGGATTAAAGTCTCCAAAAGACCTTAAGGATAAATTAATGAAAGCCATTACCTATGGACTTTCAAAAACGAAAGCTTTGGAAGCCCTTACCACAGTGCCTGCTGAAATTTTAGGTAAAACTGGTGAAATTGGTTCGTTACAAGTAGGAAGTCAAGCCAATTTCTTGATCACTTCCGGAGAAATTTTTGACAAAGGCACCATTCTTTACGAAAACTGGGTGCAAGGAACCAAAGACATCATCCAAAACAAGGACATTAAAGATGTTAGAGGTGATTACAACCTAGCTCTTGGCGGAAGCACCTATTCGGTTTCTTTGACTGGTTCTATTGACAAGCCTAAGGCAGAAATCAAAAAAGGAGACGAAAAATTGGATTCCAAAATTGATTATTCCGCAGACTGGTTGAACCTTTCTTTCACAGAAGATAAAATCGGTTCATACAGATGGGTTGCCCATGTGATGGATAACTCTGGCACCATAAAAGGCAAAGCTGTTACTCCAAATGGAGATGAATCAACCGCTACTTTGACCCTTACCAAGGCATTCGAGGAAAAAGAAGATGAAGAAAAAGCATCCGAGGCACCACAATTAATGGCACTTACCTACCCAAATACGGGTTACGGTTATGCATCAAAACCAAAACAAGAGACCATTCTGTTTAAAAACGCAACTGTTTGGACAGGGGAAAGCATTTTGGAAAATACCGATGTATTGGTAAAAGGTGGTAAAATCTCCAAAGTTGGAAAAGACCTTAAAGCCGGTGGCGCTACAGTGGTCGATGCCACTGGAAAACACCTAACAGCAGGTATTATTGATGAGCACACGCACATTGCCGCCCTTTCCGTAAACGAGGGTGGTCACAACTCCTCTGCAGAAGTTCGTATGGCAGATGTGGTCGACCCAACCCACCCAGGAATTTATCGCGACCTTGCCGGTGGCGTTACCGCAGCGCAATTGCTGCATGGTTCTGCCAATCCAATTGGTGGACAATCTGCAATTCTACGTTTAAAGTGGGGTGAAAGTGCCGAAGGCCTTTTGTTCGATAATGCACCTAAGTTCATCAAGTTTGCCTTGGGTGAAAACGTAAAACAATCCAACTGGGGCAGCTATTCCAGATTCCCACAAACTCGTATGGGAGTTGAGCAGGTGTACACGGATTACTTCCAACGTGCCAAAGAATATGATACCCAAAAGAAAAGTGGACAACCTTTCCGTTACGATGAGGAAATGGAAACTTTGGCTGAAATCTTAAATGGAGAGCGATTCATTTCTTGTCACTCCTATGTGCAAAGTGAAATCAATATGATGATGAAAGTGGCTGAGAAATTTGATTTCCGCGTGAACACTTTCACTCACATTTTAGAAGGATATAAAGTTGCCGATAAAATGGCCGAGCACGGTGTTGGAGGTGGAACTTTCAGTGACTGGTGGGCTTACAAATATGAGGTTAACGATGCTATTCCTTACAATGCTGCCATTATGCACAGCGAAGGCGTAACCGTTGCCATTAACAGTGATGATGCCGAAATGTCCAGAAGACTGAACCAAGAGGCCGGTAAAATTGTAAAATATGGTGGAGTATCAGAAATCGAAGCCTGGAAGATGGTTACCCTTAACCCTGCCAAGTTGTTGCATTTGGATGACCGCGTAGGAAGTATTGAAGAAGGGAAAGATGCCGATGTGGTGCTTTGGAGCGACCACCCTCTTTCTATTTATGCGTTGGCAGAAAAGACCTTGATCGAGGGAAAAGTTTATTTCGATAGAGAAAAAGATAAAGAAATGCGTGAAGCCATTAAGAAAGAGCGCAATCTACTTATCGGAATGATGCTGAACGAAGGCAAAAAAGGAGGCCCAACCCGTACTCCTGTGCAAAGTGAGAAACAAACATTTGAATGTGACACCCAATAAAAATTACATCATGAAAAAACTTTTTTTAATCATAGCAATTGTTTTTGGGGTTTCATTGAACGCACAACAAACCCCTGCTCCACCACAATCGGAGCAAATCGCCATCATCGGAGCCACAATTCACGTTGGAAACGGTGAGGTAATAGAGAACGGAACCATCATCTTTACAGATGGAAAAATTACCTCTATTGGTGCAGACCTTATGGCTCCGACCATCGGAACCATGATCAATGCTGAGGGCAAACATGTGTATCCAGGTTTCATTGCTCCATCCAAACCATTGGGATTGGTGGAAGTTGATGCCGTACGAGCAAGTGACGACCAAGATGAGATCGGAGAAATGATTCCTCACGTAAGATCTATCATCGCCTATAACGCTGAATCCAAAGTTGTGGAAAGTATGCGTCCAAATGGTGTTTTGATTGGTCAGGTTACCCCTCAAGGAGGTACTATTTCCGGGACATCCAGCATTGTTCAGTTTGATGCTTGGAACTGGGAAGATGCTGCCATCAAGACCGATGATGGTATCCACATGAACTGGCCAAACTTCTTTAGAAGAGGAAGATGGTGGGCCGGTGAACCAAGAGGTTTCAGGCCGAATGAAAACTACGGTAAGGAAATGGACGACATCAAAATGTTTTTTGACAACTCCGATGCGTACAGCAAAGCTGAAGAGAAGGAGAAAAATTTGCCATTCGCTGCCATGGAAGGCCTTTTCGACGGTTCCAAAAGATTGTATATCCACGCCCATGGTGAAAAAGAGATTACCGATGCGGTAACCTTTGCCAAAGCTGCCGGTGTGCAACACATCGTGATTGTTGGAGGATACAGAGCTTACAGAATTGCTGATTTCCTAAAGGAAAACAATATTCCTGTTTTGGTAAACGTAACCCATTCACTTCCAAAAATGGAGGATGACGATTACGACCTACCTTATAAATTACCCAAACTATTGGTAGACGCAGGTCTATTGGTAGGAATTCAAAATGAAGAAATGGGAAATTTCCAAGCCAGAAATATGGGCTTTTATGCCGGACAAGCTGTTGCCCAAGGACTTGACAAGGAAACCGGAATCAAAATGTTGACTGGTAACACCGCCAAGATTCTAGGTATCGACGATATGTACGGAACCTTGGAAGTTGGTAAAAGTGCCACGCTATTTATTTCGGAAGGTGATGCCATGGACATGCGAACCAATCAGTTGACCAAAGCCTATATCGACGGTAGGGATGTTTCTTTGGAAACACACCAAACCAAACTTTGGAAAAGGTATATGGGTAAATTCGAAAGAGAAGGAAAATAAATCTTTCGACTTGGTATAAAAAGAAAGCGGCGTTCCATGGAACGCCGCTTTTTTGTTGTTCGTTTTTTGATTAATTCACTTTTACTGGAACTGTTTTTGCACCTTCTGGTATTGAATAATAACTTTTGGGTTGAGGCTCTTTGCTTAACATCACATTTTCAAAAGTAACTGTACTGACAGGTTCTTTCAATTCTCGACCCTCGTAGCTGAACCAAGAAATGGATTTCGGCAATACTACACCATTTAGGTTTTGCCAATCATGGTATCGAATCCATTTCACATTATCGGAACTTTCACCTGATCTATAGGTTACCGTATACCCCAACCAAGCCATTTGATGGGTTTCAGGATCAAAATGAATATAATATTCATCTTTAGATGAAACCCCTACCCCACTTTGGTAAGCTATTTTTATACCAGGGTAAGATGTCCCTTCAAATTCCAAAACTTCCGTTTCGGAATACATAATGCCATCATCAGCCAAAACAAAGGGCATGGCATAGAAGTAAAACATCAAATTATGGTAAAAGGCAGCATCACCTTTGTAGTTTTCATTGGTATCGAGCAACCAAACATCTTTTCCATCAAATCCCATGGAAAATTGTTCGGTATCTACCCTATCCATTCGCGACCAAAGGTCAACGGTATGCGTTTCGGGCAATTCTGGTTTAGGCAGAACAAAAGATAAGGTTCGTTGACTTTTCCAAGCTTTGACCCCTCCATGGGCATCAAAAATTTGGGTCATTGTCTCTGGGTAAGAAGCTTTTTCAACAACAATTTCTTTTGGTTCAGGTGTGCTGATTTCTTCTTTTTTTGGAGTTTCTTTGCAGGCCAAAATGGACAAGGTGGTAAGTAGGATGGTTATTTTTTTCATGAAATATATTTTGTCCCTTGGTCGAAAACCCCTTTGATAAATTACAAGAAACCCTATTTTTACTTTGTGATGGAAACCAAATTGATCAGTAGTGTCCAAAACCCTTTGGTTAAAAACATCCTCCAACTGAAGGAAAAATCCCGTGAACGCAAAAAGTCAGGTCTTTTTGTTCTCGAAGGCAGACGGGAGATGCAACTTGCTCAAAAAGGTGGTTACCACATAAAAACACTTCTCTTTTATGAAGAAATCATTTCCATCGATCAATTAGAAAAAGAACTCCATCTGGACAAGATTGAACTGATAGCCATTAGCAAGGCAGTTTATGAAAAATTGGCCCATCGAGGCACAACCGAAGGTGTTATTGCACTGGTAGAAAGCAAATCACACACCTTAAACGACATTTCCTTTACAACGGCAACACCTTTGGTGTTAGTGGCCGAAGCACCAGAAAAACCAGGAAATATTGGTGCACTTTTACGCACCGCAGATGCCGCAGCTGTAGATGCGGTCCTCATAGCAAATCCCAAATCCGACCTATATAACCCAAACATTATCCGTTCCAGTGTTGGCTGTGTGTTTACCAAACAGATTGCCATGGGCACCACCGAACAGATCATCGATTTTTTAAAAACCAACCAAATAAAAATTTACTGTGCTGCACTAACTGCTTCCAAAAACTATGTGGAATGCGACTTTAAAGGCGCAACCGCAATGGTTATGGGAACCGAAGCCACTGGATTGACCGAAGATTGGCTTCAAAACTCCGACCAAAATATAATTATACCGATGCAAGGCGAGATTGACTCCATGAATGTCTCCGTGTCGGCCGCAATACTTATATTTGAGGCGAAACGGCAGCGCGGATTCTAGCTATGGAAAAAAATGTGCTCTTTTATGTGATACTGGTAATACTGGTAGTCCAATTCTCGATTGAACAGGTCTTGGAATACTTGAATGCCAAACGTTTCAAATCGACTGTGCCCGCTGAACTTTCAGATGTTTACAACGAATCTGAATACAAAACATCCCAAGAATACAAACAGACCAACTACAAATTTGGATTGATTTCCGACGGATTTTCGTTGGTGCTCACCCTTTGTTTTTTGTGGTTCGGAGGCTTTGAATGGGTAGATAAAATTACACGTTCCTTAACCGAAAACACCATTCCAATGGCATTGGTCTTCTTTGGAATAATAACCATTGGAAGTGCTATTATTGGACTTCCATTTTCCTATTACCGCACCTTTGTGATTGAAGAAAAATATGGTTTCAACAAAACCACCAAAAGCCTTTTCTTTTCGGATAAAATCAAGGGCGGACTATTGGCCGCGGTTTTGGGCGGGGGACTATTATCACTTTTTATTTGGTTCTATCAAGCAACAGGCCCTAATTTTTGGTTATATGCTTGGGCCATGATCGGTGCGTTTATGCTTTTTATCAATTTGTTTTACAGCAGACTGATAGTGCCATTGTTCAATAAACAAACGCCATTGGACGAGGGAAGTTTAAAAAATGCCATCCAATCCTATGCACAAAATGTAGGATTTGAACTTAAAAACATTTTTGTAATTGATGGCTCCAAGCGATCCACCAAAGCAAATGCCTATTTTTCTGGGTTTGGTAAAGAAAAACGTATCACCCTTTTCGACACCTTAATCAATGATTTGGAGGAGGATGAAATCGTGGCCGTTTTGGCCCACGAAGTCGGACATTACAAGCGAAACCATATTATTTTCAATTTGATAGTTTCCTTGTTGACCATTGGTTTCACATTGTTTATTCTTTCGTTGTTCATCAACCATCCCGAAATCTCACAAGCCATTGGTGTGCGTACACCAAGTTTTCATGCGGCACTGGTCGGGTTTACTTTATTGTACAGCCCTATTTCAGAAATCACAGGACTGGCAATGAACTACTTATCCAGAAAGTTTGAGTTTCAGGCCGATGACTTTGCAAAAAACACTTTTGCGGCAACACCATTGGTCACATCCCTAAAAAAACTATCGAAAAAGAGTTTGAGCAACCTTACCCCGCACCCGGCTTACGTTTTTGTGCACTATTCACACCCACCTTTGGTGGAGCGCATCAGAAACCTACGGGCATAGTTTTTGTTGTTTAGATAATAAGATTGTAGTAATTTTAATAGACTATGACGGAGGCTGCTATAGAAAAAGAAAACAAAGAAATTGCAAAGCAATACAAGGAATTGCTGCGCATCAGCTATCAAAACTTGACCGATGAGGACAAGAAATTGATACGCTCTGCCTTTGATGTGGCTGTGGATGCCCACAAAGAACAAAGGCGAAAATCAGGAGAGGCTTATATTTTCCATCCGATTGCCGTTGCAAAAATTGTAGCATCAGAAATCGGACTCGATGCCGTTTCCATAGCCTCTGCCCTACTTCACGATGTTGTTGAGGATACCGCCTACACATTGGATGACATCGAACGCATGTTCGGGGAGACAGTAGCCCGGATTGTGGACGGTCTTACCAAAATCGCCCACCTTAAAAAGGACAAGGATATAAGTCAGCAGGCAGAGAATTTTAGAAAAATGCTGCTGACGCTCCACGATGATGTTCGGGTTATCATCATCAAAATTGCAGACCGATACCACAACATGCTCACCATGGATTCCATGCCAGAGGATAAGCAGGTAAAAATCGCATCCGAAACCCTTTACATCTATGCACCATTGGCCCACAGAATCGGGCTTTACAATATAAAAACCGCACTTGAGGACCTTGCCCTAAAATATACCGAACCAGAGGTGTATTTTGATATTTTGGGCAAAATTGAGGATACCGAAGAGGAGAATTTGGCCTATATCGAATCGTTTTCCGATGTAATTCGAAATTCATTGGATCGCGAAGGGCTCAATTACTACATTAAAGGACGGATGAAATCCATTTTCTCCATCCGAAGAAAGATGAAGGCCCAAAATGTGACCTTTGAAGAGGTTTACGACAAATTTGCCATTCGAATTATCTACAAATCCGACCGAAGGAATGAAAAGTTCTTGGCCTGGAAGATCTACTCCATTGTAACGGACCACTTTACCCCCAACCCTATCCGACTTCGGGATTGGATCACTTCTCCCAAATCCACAGGATACGAAGCCCTTCACATTACGGTGATGGGGCCAAAGGGCAAATGGGTCGAAGTTCAGATTCGTAGTGAGCGGATGCACGAAATTGCCGAAAAAGGTTATGCCGCGCACTTTAAATACAAACATGGAAACCAAAAAGAGCAAGGTATAGAGGAATGGCTCAACAAATTACAGGAAGCTTTAGAAAGTTCCAATGGCAATGCCGTGGATTTTGTAGAAGAGTTCAAACTGAACCTCTACGCCAAGGAAATCTTTGTGTTTACCCCAAAAGGAGACTTAAAATCCATGCCCAAAGGAGCAACGGCCTTGGACTTCGCATTCAATATCCACACTGAAATTGGCATGCACACACGTGGTACCAAAGTCAATGGAAAATTGGTACCATTAGGTACGATTCTTCGCAGTGGCGACCAAGTGGAGATCATCACTTCGGATACGGCCAAACCTACCCAAAGCTGGTTGGATTATGCACAGACAGCACGTGCACGCGCCAAAATTAAATCTTCACTGACCGAAGAGAAAAAAGAGGTCGCTGCAGAAGGGAAGGAAATCCTGCGTAGAAAACTGAAGGCGCAAAAAATCGAACTCAACGAGGATTCCGTCAATAAACTGGTCAATTTTTTCAAATTAAAAACCAGTCTCGACCTTTTCTACCGAGTAGGTATCGGTGTCATCGACAACGATAAATTAAAAGATTTTTCATCTTCCTACCATAATGCCTTTATCAATTTCTTCAAAAACAGGATGCGAAGAACCCCTGTACCAAAGGATATAGATAAAAATGAGATTACCGTTAAATACGACCTGCTCGTTTTCGGCAAGGAAGAGGAACGTCTCAGTTATAAATTATCACAATGCTGTAATCCCATTCCCGGGGATGATGTTTTTGGATTTGTGAGCGTGAACGATGGAATCAAAGTGCACAAAAAGAATTGTCCGAATGCCATTTCGTTACAATCCAATTATGCATACAGAATCATCGGGGCCAAATGGATTGATTCGACCCAAGAAGAATTTTCCGTTGATATTGAATTGATGGGTATCGACAACATGGGATTGGTAAAGGACATTACCAAAATCATTTCCGAGAACATGCACGTGAACATGCGAAATCTCAATTTTAATGCGGATGGAGGCACGTTCAAAGGAAAGATAACCCTAGTGGTAAAAAACAATAACATCCTTAAAAAGCTCATTGAGAATTTAAAGCAGGTCGAAGGTATCCACAAAGTGACCAGAATTTAATTTTTAGCTGTACCTTTGTACATTAGCAGAGCTATTGAGCTTATGGACAACAATAAAAATCAGGAAATTGTAAAAAACGTGTTCACCACTTTCTTAGAGGAAAATGGACATAGAAAAACACCTGAGCGCTACGCCATTTTACAAGAAATTTACGATAGTGACGACCATTTTGATGTGGAATCCCTTTACATTAAAATGAAGACCAAGAACTACAGGGTAAGTCGTGCCACACTCTACAATACCATCGAACTTTTGTTGGATTGCAAACTGGTACGCAAACACCAATTTGGAAAAAATCAGGCGCAGTACGAAAAATCATATTTCGACCGTCAGCACGACCACGTGATCTTGACGGACACTGGCGAAGTTGTGGAATTTTGCGACCCTCGTATCCAATCCATAAAAAAAACGATAGAAGAGGTTTTTGATATTAAAATCACCAACCACTCATTATATTTCTACGGAACCCGAAACAAAGAAGAAGGAAACCTAACCGAATAACCTAAACATTACATGGTAGATTTATTGCTTGGACTCCAATGGGGAGACGAAGGAAAAGGAAAAATTGTTGATGTACTTACCAAGGAATACGATATTATCGCGCGTTTTCAAGGTGGTCCAAATGCTGGTCACACCTTGGAATTTGACGGTATAAAGCATGTGCTACACACCATCCCTTCAGGGATTTTCCATAAAAATGCAATCAACATTGTGGGTAACGGAGTTGTTATCGACCCTGTTATCTTCAAAAAAGAGCTGGACAATTTGGAGCAATTCAATATTGATATTGTTTCCAAACTTTTTATTTCAAGAAAGGCACACTTGATTTTGCCGACCCACCGTTTGTTGGATGCCGCTTCCGAAGCCTCCAAAGGCAAGGCAAAAATTGGTTCTACCCTAAAGGGTATTGGCCCTACTTACATGGATAAAACGGGTAGAAACGGTATGCGTGTTGGGGATTTGGAATTCGATGATTGGAAAACCAAATACCGTGCATTGGCAGACAAGCATGAGGCCATGATCGATTTTTATAATGTGGAAATCGAATACAATTTGGCCGAGTTGGAAGCTGAGTTCTGTGAGGGTGTTGATATGTTGAAGAAATTGACCTTCATCGACAGTGAAGAATACATGTTCAATGCGCAAGCAGAGAACAAAAAAATATTGGCAGAAGGTGCCCAAGGTTCTTTGTTGGATATCGACTTTGGAACCTATCCTTTCGTAACCTCATCCAATACTACTGCTGCTGGAGCTTGCACAGGATTGGGTGTAGCGCCCAATAAAATCAAAAGGGTTTTTGGGATTTTCAAAGCCTATACCACCCGTGTGGGAAGTGGCCCCTTCCCTACCGAACTTTTTGATGAAGATGGAGCCACCATGGGCCGCGTAGGAAACGAATTTGGTGCCACTACAGGTAGACCAAGACGTTGTGGTTGGTTGGACCTTGTGGCATTGAAATATGCAGTTCAAATCAACGGGGTAACCGAATTGATGATGATGAAGGCCGACGTATTGAGCGGTTTTGAAACCATCAAGGTTTGTACTGCCTATAAATACAAAGGGGAAGAAATTCAACACCTGCCTTACAACATTGAGGAGGAGTATGTAACCCCTATCTATACCGAAATGAAGGGTTGGGCAAAAGACCTTACCAAGCTAACAAAAGCGGAAGAATTGCCAGCTGCCTTGAACGATTATATCGCATTCTTGGAAGAGCAATTGGAAGTTCCAATCAAGATTGTTTCCGTAGGACCAGATAGGTTACAGACCATCCACAGATAGATTTTCAAGCTGATGGGTTCTACTATTAAGTTTGAACCCATCAATTTGAATTGGCAACTTAAAATTTAAATGTATGACACAAGAGCTACTCATTGAACTACTAGAGCAACATAAGACCACTTGTAATTATACATTCAATGCCATTACCCAAGAAAATAGTGCGCAAAAATTAAATGATGAAACGGCTTCCGTTGGCTTCATTTTACGGCATATTGGAGAAATCACCCTAATGTATGGTCAATTCTTCGGAATTCCGACCCAAGTTGAAAACACCACAATGGGTTTCTCGGACGAGGGCAAGGAATATGATGTTGAAGAAAGTCATCAACTCATCAAAGACGGGTATGCAATGCTGGACAACCTTATAAAGGATATTCCCGAATCGGATTGGTTGCAAACCATCGATACCCCATTTTTTGGAGCAGTTTCTAGAGTCAAACTTTTAGGGCACATTTTATACCACATCACCTACCATTGCGGTCAAATTACTTTGACACTAAAGCGCGGTAAATAAATGTGATGCAGGATCAAAGAAATCCCAAAGCTTTCTAAACGGTATATGCCACTTCCACTAAAAATCCTACTTTTGGGCAAAATTCTATGAATTTGAAGCATATTTCATTTTTCATTCTATTATTCTTTGCACTCAATGCGTTCGCCCAGCAACAACCCCAAGGCGGCAGGCAAATCAACATTGTGTACGGAGCCAACTTTACCAAGGACGAAGCCCAGTTTCCAGGAGCATCCATATTCAGCAAGGATGATGAGCGTCAAGTTCAATTTGAACACCAAGGTGCTGACCTTTGGTGCGATATAGCTATTTTTTATGCGGAGGAAAATCGTTTGAAGGCCATTGGAAACATCCGCATGCAACAAGGCGACTCCATCGAAATGAACAGTGGCAAAATGGATTATGATGGCAACACCAAATTGGCCAAGGCGTGGGAAAGTGTTGATTTGACCAATGGACAAATGACCCTGACTACGGATACCCTTTATTTTGATCGTGCCAACCAAAAAGCATACTACAATTCTGGTGGAAAGGTGGTGGATTCGGCCAATGTCCTCACAAGTCGTATTGGCACCTATTTCATGGAACCCAAAAAATATCAGTTTCAGAAAAAGGTACATATCGACAATCCCGATTACACTATCGATTCGGAACAATTGGATTATTACACCGAATCGAAAAATGCATATATGTACGGGCCATCCACCATAACGGGGGAAGAATATAAAATTTATTGCGAACGCGGATTTTACGACACCACCATTGAACAAGGTTACGGTATTAAAAATACCCGTATCGACTACGACCAAAAAATTATTGAAGGAGACAGTCTGTATTTTGATAAGGCCACAGAATTTGCGTCGGCCACGAACAACATCAAGATTACCGACACCATCAACAATGGGGTGATCAGGGCACACTATGCCGAAGTACACAAGGCCAAAGATTCCGTTTTTGCCACAAAAAGGGCCGTTTCCATCAGTTTGGTGGAAAAAGATTCCCTGTATATGCATGGCGATACCTTAATGGTCACGGGAAAAGAGGAGCAACGGGTATTGCGTGCTTTCCGAAATGCAAAATTTTACAAAACCGACTTGAGCGGTAAATGTGATTCCATCCATTTTGATGAGGCCACTGGTATCACCCAATTGATAAAAAACCCGGTACTCTGGAATGTGGACAACCAAATCACGGGGGATAGTATCCATCTGATTTCCGATATGGAAACGGATAAATTGGACTCGCTAAAAGTGATTCAAAATGCCTTTATCATTTCATTGGATACCATTAGCGGCACTGGGTATAATCAAGCCAAAGGAATTAACCTATTTGGAAAATTCATAGAAAACGAACTCAAGATCATCGATTTGGTGCAGAACACCGAAGTGATCTATTACGTGTACAACGATGACGACGAGCTTGTGGGTATCGATAAGACCATTTGCAGTAAAATTCGCTTGTTGATGGCCAATAACGACATCGAGGACATCACTTTTTTTGTAAATCCTGATGGGGATATTTTTCCGGAATCGGATTTGCCTGTTGAAAGTAGAAAACTGAAAGGTTTTGTTTGGCGAGGGGATGAACGTATCATGTCCAAAGAAGAAATTTTTGATGAGGACGACAACAATATCGAACTGGTAAAAATTCGCGGCATCGACAATCCCATTGATATTGATGCTGAGGAAAATGAACGACAGAACAACGAGAACGACCCTATTAATGCCCGTAATACTCAAGGCATAAAACCCAAGCAACCTGCCGTAAAAAAGAAAGCAGCGACCCCCTAATGTCCAATAACGATTTTTACACATATCAAGCCCAAACCTCTCCCCACCCATTAGGCCTGGAGGTATCGCATGCCAAAGGAAGTTACATTTACGACCAAGACGGCAATGCGCATTTGGACTTTGTAGCTGGGGTATCGGCCTGTGGTTTGGGACATTCCCACCCGAGAGTTGTGGAAGCCATAAAAACCCAGGTGGACAAGTACATGCACGTAATGGTGTATGGCGAATACATTCAATCACCCGCTGTTGATTTCAGTAAATTATTGGCTTCACATCTTCCAGACAACCTAGAAACCACTTATTTGGTAAACTCTGGCACGGAAGCTATTGAAGGCGCCATTAAATTGGCACGTAGGCATACAGGCAGATCTCAAATTATAGCGGCCAAGCATGCCTATCACGGGAATACCATGGGCAGTTTAAGCCTCTTGGGATTCGAAGAACGCAAAAGTGCCTTTAGACCCCTGATTCCGGATATTCGGCACATCGAATTCAATTTGGAAAGTGATTTGGATAAGATCACTGAAAAAACAGCAGCTGTTGTTTTGGAAACCATTCAGGGAGGTGCTGGATTTATTCTTCCAAAGGAAGGTTATTTGGAAAAAGTACGGACTAGGTGCACCGAAGTTGGGGCCATGCTCATTTTGGACGAAATACAACCTGGATTTGGCCGTACGGGCAAACTCTTTGCCTTCCAACACTTCAATTGTCCGCCCGATATTTTGGTCATCGGTAAAGGAATGGCCTCTGGGATGCCGGTTGGAGCTTTTGTAGCTTCCAAAGAAATAATGGACGACCTTCAGGACCATCCCAAATTTGGCCATATAACCACTTTTGGAGGAAATCCTGTAATTGCAGCGGCAAGTTTGGCCACCTTAAAAGAGCTTACCGAAACCAACCTTATCCAACAGACATTGGAAAAGGAAAAACTGTTCCGAAAATTACTGGTTCATCCTTTAATTGAAGAAGTTAGAGGTAAAGGTTTAATGTTGGCACCCATCATGAAAAGCAAAGAAATTGCCGATCAAGTTGTAATGGAAGCCGCAAAAAATGGACTAATTCTTTTCTGGTTGTTGTTCGAATCAAAAGCAGTGAGAATATCGCCACCACTTACCATTTCAATGGAGGAAATCGAGGCTGGTTGCAAGCAAATCATCGCTATTTTGGACCAACTAAAACCAACCACTGTTAACTAATTTGTTGATAACATACCCCATATCCGGACAAAATTAGAATCGATAAAAGCTAATTTTAAGTCCATAGTCAAACCAAAAAAGTTCCTATGGCGTTAGAATCTAACGAATATCCTGACAAATCCATCATCAAATTTGAGTCTATGCTCAAGACGGACGACGTCTATTTTTTTGATGCGGAGGACTTTGAGGAAATTGTCCATCACTACCTCAACAACGGTAAAATATTCCTCGGAAAAAAAGCCATTCAAATTGGTCTGGAACAACACCCAAATTCTTTGGAGTTAAAATTGTTACAGGTTGAAATCTTGGCTTTTGAGGATAAATTTGAAGCCGCAGAATTATTATTGGATGAGATTGAGAACATCAATGCCCAAAATGAAGAAGTCTACATTCAACGGGCAAACATCCGTTCCAAACAAGACAAACACCAAGAAGCCGTAAGCTTGCTCTTGGAAGCATTAGACCTAACCACTGAGGCTTTCGATATACATTCCTTATTGGGCATGGAATATCTGTTCATGGACAATTATATGGAGGCTAAACAGAGCTTTATGAAGTGCGTCGAAATTGACGATAGCGATTACTCCTCACTTTACAATGTGGTGTACTGTTTTGAATTTTTGGAAGATTTCGACGGCGCGATCATTTACCTCAATGACTATCTGGAACGCAATCCATATTGCGAAGTGGCCTGGCATCAATTGGGAAAAATGTACTATTCCATGGACATGTTCCCAGAGGCGTTGACCGCTTTCGATTTTGCCGTGATTTCTGATGACACCTTCATCGGTGCCTACTTTGAAAAAGGGAAGGTGCTGGAAAAATTGGGAAGGTACAACGAAGCCATTGAAAATTACGAATCCACCATTTCGCTGGAAGACCCAACCTCCTATGCTTTCCTTCGTTTAGGAAAATGTCATGAAAAATTGGGGAACTACGATTTGGCCAAATACTATTACTACCATACGGTTCATGAAGACCCACTTTTGGACAAAGGCTGGTTGGCCATTACGGATTTCCATTACGGTCAAAAAAACTACGAAAAGGCACTTTATTACATCAATAAGGCCATAAATATTGATGGAGAAAATCCGCAGTACTGGAAGAAGGCCGCCAAGATTTACTCGGCTTTGGATAATTTAGATGAGGCCGACTTCGCTTATAAACAGGCAGTGGATTTGGGCAACTATGAATTGACTACTTGGAAAAACTGGGCCGATGTATTACGAAAAATTGGCGATTTCAACTCCTCGATCCAGGTATTGTTGCAAGGCCTTGAGTTTTACCCAGATAATGCCGCCTTACTGTACAAACTGGCGGGCACACATTTAAAAAATAACGATTTGGCCGAAGCAAAGCTTACTTTGTCCAAGGCCATGAAAATAGATTTTGATAAATTGCAGGCTTTTGATGAACAGTTTCCTGAATTCAGTGAAATTGATTGGGTCAAGGCATTGGTTTCCAAAATTGGAAATACCGCCAAATAAGCCCGTATCTTTTATTCAAAATCTATGAAACCACGTCGCATACTGGACTATGTCTTTGTTACCCTAAAAGGAATGGCCATGGGGGCCGCAGATGTTGTTCCAGGAGTTTCCGGAGGCACCATTGCCTTTATTTCCGGGATTTACGAAGAACTCATAACCTCCATCAACAATATTGACTTTTCCCTAATTTCCATTTTAAGGAAAGATGGCATCAAAGCTGTTTGGAACAAAGTGAACGGCAATTTTTTATTGGCCCTTTTCTTGGGAATTTTTATCAGCGTGTTGTCCCTAGCAAAGTTTTTAAGCTACCTGTTGGAAAACGAACCGATTCTACTCTGGAGCTTTTTCTTCGGATTGGTTTTGGCCAGCATTTTCTTTGTTGGAAAGGAAATTACCAAATGGAGTTTGGGAACCGTTACAGTTTTTATTTTGGGCGCTGCATTGGCCTTTTTTATCACAGAATTGCCCGTTAGTGAAAATACCGATAGCCTACCCTATTTGTTCATGTCGGGGGCATTGGCAATTTGCGCGATGATCCTACCTGGAATTTCAGGAGCTTTTATATTAGTGCTTTTGGGATCCTATAAAACCATTCTGGATGCGGTTCATGAAAGGGACATCAAAATTATTTTGACCGTGGGATTTGGAGCTGTATTTGGCCTTTTGAGCTTTGCCCGATTGCTAAAATGGATGTTCAACCATTATAAGAACATAACCCTTGCCCTGCTCACAGGTTTTATCCTAGGCTCCTTGAACAAAATCTGGCCTTGGAAGAAGGTGTTGGAAACCAAAACATTTGGGGACAAAACCATGGTGGTGGACGATATGAACGTTCTGCCATGGGCCTTCGAGGGCGACAATAGGTTAATGCTTGCCATTGTGCTCGCCATCATCGGTTTTTCGCTTATTTTTATCCTGGAAAAAGCAGCTTCCAAAAAATAAGAAATTCAAATTTCGGCCATGCCACAACAACCTAGAACATTGCTGGACAATTTTTTCTTGGTCATTAAGGGACTTTGCATGGGTGCGGCCAATAAAGTTCCAGGGGTATCTGGTGGAATCGTGGCTTTTGTAGGTGGGTTTTACGAGGAATTTATTTATTCCCTTCAAAAACTCAATTCAAAAGCCGTAAAGTTACTGTTCAACGGTCGGTTCAAAAGCTTTTACCAATACACAAATGCCCGTTTTTTAGGACTTTTGATTTTTGGGATGCTGGTAAGCTATTTCAGTGTTTCCCGAATTTTGGATTATTTTCTGGAGCACAACGAACTTTTTGTCTGGGCCACCTTTTTCGGAATGGTCATGGGCTCCATTTACTACATTGCCAAAGATTTTGCCCACTGGAACAAACAAACCATTCCAGCAGCATTTATCGGACTAGTCATAGGAATTTCCATTAGTTTTCTGAATCCTGCAAAGGAAAACGACAACCTTCTTTTTATCTTTTTCTGCGGGATTATAAGTGTTTCAGGGATGACACTCCCAGGACTTTCAGGATCGTTTATTTTGATTTTACTGGGCAACTACGTTTTACTGTTGGTTGATTCCGTAAACGCCTTGTACGATACATTTTCAGAAATTTTTCAAGGGGATTTTAGCTTTGTAAAAGATGCCCAACGGATTCAAATTTTAAAGATATTGGCTGTTTTCACCTTGGGTTCCGCAACTGGATTGGTAACATTTTCCCATTTGCTAAGTTATGTGCTCAAGCACTACAAAAATCTGACCACTGCCGTCCTAATTGGTTTTATCACAGGGTCTCTTGGTGTTCTTTGGCCATGGAAAAAAACAGTTTATAAAATGGATGGTGCCGGAAATCCGCTATTGGATTCAAACGGCGATAAAATAATTTTAAATTACACACGAAACCTACCCCATATGGCCGAAGCTGAAACTTGGTGGGCCATATTATTCATTGTTTTGGGGATATTGTTATTATTGATTTTGGAATGGTATGGCAACAACAGGAAAAACAAACAGGTTCGGGCTGCTCGGTAGAAATATTTCATACTCCTTTTCACAGGGTTATTTCACTCAAAAGTTCAAGGATTTAGGGCTTGAGAACCATTCCTACGAAAACTTCGATATGCAATCCATCGAAGAATTTCCGCAAGTGCTTCAACAAGAAAATTTGAAGGGGCTCAATGTTACCATTCCTTACAAACAAGATGTTATCCCCTATTTGGATACCTTGGACCCCAAAGCGGCAAAAATTGGAGCAGTGAACACCATTCAGTTTACGCAAAACGGTCTCAAAGGATTCAACACGGATGCCTACGGATTTCAGGTTTCCCTTCAACCCTTTTTAAAACCACATCACACCAACGCATTAATTTTGGGTACGGGCGGTGCATCCAAAGCGGTAAAATTTGTACTGGAAGAATTGGGCATAGCCACCACCTATGTTTCAAGAAGTCCAAAGGAGGGTCAATTGACCTACGATGACCTCGACAAAGAAATCATGGAAGAAAACACCTTGATCGTAAATTGTACGCCCTTGGGTACTTTTCCGAATATTGAGCACAAACCTGCCATTCCCTACGAGTTTATCGGAAGCCAGCATTTATTGTATGATTTGATCTACAATCCTGAGAAAACCGCCTTTCTGAAAGAGGGCGAAAAACAGGGGGCAGCCCTCTGCAATGGCTTGGAAATGCTCAAAGGACAAGCCGAAAAAGCGTGGGAAATATGGAACAATTCCTAAATTTCTGTAATCCATAAAGGGAATATTTCATTCCACACATCTAAAAACTTGTTCAAAAGAAGAATCAATACTTTTGCTAATGGTCAATTTAGTTGTTAAATTGGCTATAATTATCATCAATCAGTAGCAAAAGAGACTTCTTATGCAGGAAAATGAGCGTAAACTTCAGCAAGAAGCTGAAGGTGGAACAGAACAAATCTCGGAAAAAACTACGGAGCAATTGGAAGCGACCCCTCAGGTCGAACCAAAAGTGACTGAAGAAACCACACCCGAAATTCAAGAGGAAACAAAGGCTGAAGAAGTGAGCAGTGATGCTCCTGAAACATCCGGATCCACTGAAGATTCCAACGATCATTTAGATGAGATTGACGAGTCCAATGCTGAGGATGCAGAGGATTCGGACAACGAAAAGCGTCACTATATTCCCATTTTGGACTATCACTCCATGTCCATTGAAAATTTGGTTGGGGAATTACAGCGTTTGGTCAAGAATGAAAAAGTGCAGGCCATTGGCAAGCATGTGAGCTCCATCAAATATGAGTTCGACCAAAAATTCCAAGAGTTTATAGAACACAAGAAAGAGGAATTTGTGGAAAAGGGTGGCAACGAAATCGATTTTAAGTACAATTCGGTCACCAAAAGACAGTTCAATGAGGTCTATTCCGAATACCGAGAAAAACGTGACCACTACTACAAGCAACTGGAACAGTCCTTAAAGGACAACTTGCAAAAAAGACTGGATATCATCGAAGAGCTCAAGGGCCTTATTGATATTGAAGAAGACATTAACACTACCTATAATAACTTTAAAGACCTTCAACACCGTTGGAAAACGGCTGGACCTATTCCACGAACCAATTACAACGATGTTTGGCGCACCTATCACCATCACATGGAAATCTTTTATGATTTCCTTCACTTGAACCGTGAACTGCGCGACCTTGATTTTAAACACAATCTGGAAGAAAAGCAAAAGTTGGTGGAACGTGCGGAGGCCTTGGCCGATGAACCAGACCTTGGAAAAGCGTTCAGGGAACTACAGACCCTTCATAAAATATGGAAGGAGGACATAGGGCCCGTTGCCAAAGAGAACCGTGAAGAAATTTGGGATCGTTTTAGCAATGCCACCAAAGCCATGCACCAACGCAGACAAGAACATTTCTTGGAGCTTGAAAAGGGCTATGAGGTCAACTTGGTAAAAAAGCAAGAAATTATTGCCGCCATAGCCAAAATTGCAGAAAAGGTTTCGGACAATCATAGGGGCATACAAAAACAAATTAAGGATGTAGAAGAGCTTCGAGAATCCTTTTTTAAGGCCGGCAAGGTGCCACAAAAGGTCAACGAGGAAACCTGGGGCCAGTTCAAAGATGCTGTACGACAGTTCAATCGAAGCAAAAATTCCTTCTACAAAAACCAGAAAAGAGATCAGCAACAAAATCTAGAGCGTAAAAAAGAGCTCTTGGATTTGGCCATTTCCTTAAAGGATAATGATGATTTTGCTTCAACCACTCCAGAAATGAAACGAATTCAGAGCGAGTGGAAAAAAATCGGACACGTCCCCAGAAAATATTCCGATAAAATCTGGAACGAGTTCAAGAATGCCTGCAACCATTACTTTGACAGACTTCATTCTGAACAAAACGAGGCCCACAAGGAAGAATTTGAAAACTTCAAAAATAAAAATGCCAGCTTGGAGCGCTTAAAAAAATTCCAACTGAGCGGCGACAGGAAAAAAGACCTTGAGGAACTAAAAGGATTCTTGGCCGAATGGAAACAACATGGCCGCATTCCATATAACAAAAAGCACATTAACAGTAAGTTCAATAAAATTATGGATGCCCTATTCAAAAAAATGGGATTGAGCAGACAAGAATCGGACTTACTCCGCTATGGCAACAAAGTACAGGAATTGGCCAAAACGGAAGACAACCAAGCCATTGGCAACGAACGTATTTTTATTAAGCGTAAGGTTGATGAAATAAAAGCGGAGATTCGCCAATTGGAAAATAACCTTCAGTTTTTCTCAGGGGATTCCGAAGACAATCCTTTGGTCAAACAAGTGTTCAACAACTTGAACAAGCAAAAAGAGGCGCTTCAAACTTGGAAAGACAAGTTGAAAAACTTGAACATTTTGGAGCATAAACTCAATAAAGAAGCCGAGGAAGAGGAACAAGCCGGCGAAGAAGAATAAAATTCTTTTACCGAAAATTGGAAAGATAAACCTTTGTCATCCCAGCTTATTATTCAATAATCTTTAAAAAGTAGTTGATTAAATCTGTTGTCGTAACAATACCTTTCAATTTACCATCATCCACCACAGGCAATGCATGAAACTCCTTTTTTGACAGAAATTCAGCAACCTGTTTAATTGTCGTATCCGAAGTGACACAGACGACATCGTTGACCATTACCTGCGGAATAGTGAACATATTATAGACTATGGTATCCACGAATTCCTCATGTTCATCGACGGCATCGGCGAAACTAATACGCAACAAATCGGTATAGCTCAACATCCCTTTTATGGTTTTTCCCTCCACCACCGGAATATGCCGAATGTGATGTTTTTTGAATAGTTTTTCGGCAGTAACCAAATCATCTTTTGGGCTTAGGGTGACCAACTTTTTGGTCATGATCTTAGAGACAGGAACACCAGTTTTCATCTTTCCGAGTTTAAAAAATCCTTGAATGAAGTTAGCGCAAACCCGCTTGAAAAAGTATGACAAATATCAGCCCGGCAAATAATACATCCCCTTTCAACCCAAACAAATTCACTCAAAATGGGTGTTCACTTACAATTTTGAGCCCTTCACCCCTTTTTCTTGTGAAAAATTACAAGATTTAAAATCTTTACCCCTTTAGATTACCAAACCTCCGAACCATGAAAAACCTTTTAGTTTTAGGACTGTTTTTTCTATGCAGTCATTTTTCCTTTTCCCAATCATTTTTTGAAACAAGTTGGATAAGCAATGATGTAAAGTACACGGCATTTTTTGTTCAACACACCGATGTAGATGCCTTCATTTGCGTAAAATACTTTATGAACGGCTCCGAAAGGGTAGCTTTATACGAAAGTCAACTTAAAACTTTTACAAAATCAAATGGTGCCACCGATAAATATTGGGATGGGTTTGACGCTACAATGAAACGCGGAGCTGCTGGTGCCAGTTATAATGCAGATAATTTCTACGTTAAATCCTTGGGCAATGGAAAATATGAGGCTTTTACCGCAGACGACAAGGCTTTTGATGGGGGAGATTTTACCGATTACATGAAGCCAACTTTATATTGGATAAGCCTACAGAAGGAGGCCGTTACCACACGATATTTGGATGATTACCTGGACAGTGATGATCTCATTTATCAATTATTGTCGTTTTTTGGAAATGGACAAGCTGAATTTGAAACCACAGATACGGCCATAACCGTTGTGGGACATGGAATAAGCCATTACAACCCTCCTTATGACGAAGGCGAATGGGTAGTTGCAATGAGTGACCTTGGATCTTCTGCATACACCAAACAAAACATCAAAACATCAGAAACCTTTCCAAATGAATGGATCAAACAACAATGGGGAGAAGGCTACTTTATTACCGATATATCTTATGACTCTTTCATGGGTCAATTTTTGGTGGTCATGAGCAAAGGTCCCAACATTAATGGACCTCAATCATGGAAGAAATCGGACACATTCCCCAAAGACTGGATCAAAGAGAAATGGGATGATTCACACCATATTACCTCCATCGCCTATGGCGCGGGAAATTGGTATTTGGCCATGACAAAAAATACGGGGTTAAGCACTCAACGTTGGAAAACCAGTTACGAATTTCCAAAAAGTTGGATTAGCGACAATTGGAATGAAGGTTTTGCCATTACTTCTGCTACCTATGGCGGTGGTGTTTGGGCC
This sequence comes from Allomuricauda sp. NBRC 101325, assembly GCF_030268205.1. Classification (GTDB taxonomy): domain Bacteria; phylum Bacteroidota; class Bacteroidia; order Flavobacteriales; family Flavobacteriaceae; genus Flagellimonas. The sequence goes on along the minus strand of NZ_BSQF01000002.1, from coordinate 458,675 downwards.
TTCTGCATGAGCAAAGGTGCCAATTTGGGTAGACAAACTTGGAAAACCTCCGAGGAATACCCATTGGATTGGATTCGCGAAAAGGCTGGTGAAGATTATAAAATCACTTCCATTGCCTATGGAAATGGTCAATGGTTCATAGCCATGTCGGACACCCCCAACATTCGCTACAACACCTCATTCACGGGCCTTACCGAATTACCGATCGATAGAATTCTTGAAAAAGCTTCTGGACCAGCTTATTAAGTATTGCATTATTATTTTGCCACGTTCACCGAACGTGTCTCTCTAATAACGGTAACCTTAACCTGCCCAGGGTAGGTCATATCGGTCTGAATTTTCTGTGAAATTTCAAAGGATAGTTCAGCGGCCTTATCGTCGCTTACTTTTTCGCTTTCCACAATTACACGGAGTTCTCTACCGGCCTGAATGGCATAGGCTTTTTGCACTCCATTGAAACCGAAAGCGATATCCTCAAGATCTTTCAACCTTTGGATGTAAGAATCCAAGACCTGTCTTCTTGCACCAGGTCTAGCGCCGCTGATGGCATCGCAAACCTGTACAATTGGAGAAACAAGCGTGGTCATCTCTATTTCGTCGTGGTGGGCACCAATTGCATTGCACACCTCTTTGTTTTCACCATATTTTTGAGCCCATTGCATACCCAAAATCGCGTGTGGGGTTTCCACTTCAATCTCGGCCATAGGCACCTTTCCAATATCGTGAAGCAATCCTGCACGTTTGGCAATTTTAGGGTTAAGCCCCAATTCAGCGGCCATAACGCCACAAAGTTTAGCAACCTCCCTGGAGTGTTGCAACAAGTTTTGACCGTAAGAGGAACGATACTTCATACGACCAACCGCCTTGATCAATTCTGGGTGCAATCCGTGTATTCCCAAATCGATTACGGTACGCTTTCCTATTTCGGCGATTTCCTCGTTGATTTGCTTTTCGGTCTTTTTCACCACTTCCTCAATACGGGCCGGGTGAATTCTTCCGTCGGTCACCAATCTGTGCAATGATAAACGGGCGACTTCTCTTCGAACAGAATCAAAACAAGAAAGAATAATGGCTTCAGGGGTATCATCCACGATGATTTCCACACCTGTTGCTGCTTCCAACGCGCGAATGTTTCGACCCTCACGACCAATGATTCGGCCTTTTACATCATCCGACTCCAAATTGAACACGGATACACAGTTTTCCACTGCCTCTTCGGTTCCAATACGTTGAATGGTGTTGATAACAATTTTTCTGGCTTCTTGCTGTGCGGTAAGTTTGGCTTCTTCCAAAGTGTTTTGAAGATAGGCCATGGCATCGGTCTTCGCTGTTTCTTTCAACGATTCCATTAATTGCGCTTTGGCATCTTCGGCAGACAATCCAGAGATAACCTCCAATTGTTGCACTTGGCTTTTGTGCAATTTTTCCAGTTCGGCGTGCTTCTTTTCGAAGATTTCACCCTTATAATCAACTTCCTTGATCTTCTCTTGGAGTTGATCGTTCAATTTTTTGTTCTTTGCCAATTCACTGCTTACCTGCGACTCTTTATCGCGAGTACGCTTTTCGGCTTCGGCAATTTTCTTGTCCTTGTTGATGATGACCTTTTCGTGCTCGGCCTTTAGTTCCAAAAACTTTTCCTTGGCCTGAAATATTTTATCCTTTTTGATGCCCTCACCTTCCTTATTGGCTTCCCTTAAGATATCTGATGCTTCTTTCTTTGCATTGGCAATGGTCTTGGAGGCCTTGCCCTTCTCCATCATTTTTGCTATTAAAAAACCGATGGCCAACCCTACAACGGCTGCAGCGGCTATAACTATGATATTATCCATTTTTGGCTATGTTTAGTTAAAAAAAAAGCCCACATTGACCGGAAGTTTTGTACAAACTCCTAATAACAGGTTTAGGGCTAACAGCCTGATCAAGGATCCCTATACGAGTAGGGCCTGCTTTTACAGACTAAACTCACCCTCTCTATTTGTAATAGTGTTGAGTTTGTCAAAAAATTAATACCAATGTGGGCAGTAACAATATTTTATTTAAAAGAACTTATTCCCCTAATTTGGAATGCAACAACTCGTCCAAGGCCTTTAAGCGCTGCATCGCAGCTTCGGCGTTTTCGGATTGGTCGATACCTCCTTGCTCAATTTTGGAAGCAAACTGCAGGGCACACATGGCCAATACATCTTGCTTATCCCTAACGGCATAGTTTTGCTCAAACTTTTTCACCAAGTTCTCAATGTTCTTGGCGGCTTTTCGCAAACCTTCTTCCTGCCTAGGGTCGATTGTCAGGGGATACACCCTATCGGCAATGGAAAGCTTTATTTTGAGCTTTTCGTCCATAATATCAGTACAAATTAATCCGCCAACTTGGCTATGCAAACATCCAGTTCGCGAATCAATGTATTTATTTTGAGCTTAGCTTCTGTTTTACTCGTATCACTACCCAGCATTGTATTTGCCATTTTTAACGAATTGTATTTTTCTTCCCAATCCGCCAGTGCTTGCAATTTGCTATTGTTTTCCGCTTTTAAGGCGTCCAATTCTTTTTCCAATTTGGCGTTTACTTGGTGCAATAGCTCCATTTTGTGCAGCAATTTGCTCACCTTATTCTCCAAAGAATCCACAATACCAACTAGTTCGCTCATATATGCAAACGACAATGCGTATAAGACAAAGTTAACCAACCTCAAACAACCTCGCAATACTTTTTGGATTTATTCTTAAAGCTATGCTTGAGGTACGGATCGTTAACTTAATTCCTTTTTTTTGAGATCAAAACATTGGTTATTTTCGTAACTAATTATAAATACCTGTATGCAAAAAAGCCTTTTCCCCATTCTTTTCTTGTTCGTATTTCACCTATCTGCCCAAATGGATTATCCAAAGGAAACTTTTCAATCCCCGTTGGAAATACCTTTGGTATTGGCTGGAACTTTTGGGGAGCTGCGTTCCAATCATTTTCATTCAGGTATCGACATAAAAACACAACAACGTGAAGGCTTGCCCGTTTTGGCGATTCAAGATGGAACCATTACGCGAATCGTAGTGCAGCATTGGGGATATGGCAAGGCATTGTATGTAGCCCATCCAAACGGTTACACTTCGGTATATGGACACTTGCAGAAATTCTCGCCGGAGATTGAGGCCTATGTGAAAAAGGTACAATATCAAAAACAATCCTATGAGGTTGAGATGTTCCCCGATTATGGCGAAATCAAAGTAACCAAGGGAAACACCATCGCTTATTCCGGAAATACGGGCGGTTCTGCTGGACCACACCTGCATTTTGAAATTCGGAATAGCGTGAACAGCAAACCTACCAATCCCCTATTATACGGGTATGATGTGCGCGATGCCACCGACCCAACCCTTTTGGGAATTTACGGCTACCCTCTTTCAGATGATGCACTGGTAAACCAAAGCCAAGAAAAAATACAATTGAACTACACCAAGCAACCCGATGGTTCATATTTGGCCGATAAGATCAACGCCATTGGCACCATAGGTTTTGGCATCAATACCTTTGACCGGTTAGATTTGGCCGCCAACAAAAATGGGGTGTACTCCATAAAACAAATCGTTAATGGGAGGGAATATTCCAGTTTTGATTTTGAGACCTTTTCCTTTGCGGAAACACGCTACATCAACACCCTAATTGATTACGAGTATTTTTACGACCATCACCAACGCATCCAAAAAATATTCAAGGAACCGTACAATCACCTCAGCATATACAACAACCTTTATAATAACGGTAAAATCGATGTTGCGGAAGGCATGTCTTACAATGTAGAGTTTTTGATTGCGGATATTCAAGGGAATACCACCAAACTTGTGGTGCCCGTTGAAGGAAAAAAAGAAGCCATCAAAATTGCCAGAAAAGATAGAACCACCGAAAATTATGTGATTGCCAGTAAACCCAACAATTATGATCTGGGAGCGGCAAAAGTGTATTTCCCCGCCAACACCTTTTACGATGATTTCTATATCCATTTAGAAAAAGGCAACGACACCATCACTATTCACGACAACAGTGTTGCTGCGCACAGAAATTTCACCATTAGTTTTGACCCATCAAAATACGACCAAGAAGATAGGGACAAGTTATTTATTGCGCACTTGGACATCGATGGCAGACCCTCTTATTCCAAAACTTATAAAAGGGATGGTTCCTTTACCACCAGAACGCGAACCTTGGGCACATACACTTTAGTGAAGGATACCGTGGCACCCACGATCAAGCCCAAAAACTTCAGGGACAAACAGTGGCTGAACAATTTTAGTTATTTGAGTCTACGAATTACAGATGATTTAAGCGGCATCGACACCTATTCGGCCACCTTGAACGGCAAATGGATTTTGATGGAATATGAACCCAAGACAAATACCATTACCTATAATTTTGAGGATAACATTTCAAATGAAACAGAAAATGAGTTGATCGTTACCGTTTCGGACAATGTCGGAAACTCAACTACCTATACCACAACTTTTTTCAAGAAATAGCCTTATTTTTGCAACCGAATTTTCCCCCTTGGTCAAATGAGGGCCTTAAATTCATTTTTAAGCCAACCCCTAAACCTCAAGTGCTTGACTAAAATTTTATTGATGAAAAAAATCGTCTTCATTTTTGCAATACTGATCACATCTTGGGCATCTGCGCAAAAAAACATTTATGAGAACATTCACTTTGATGACCTTACCGAGGATCATGAAATTTTGGCCATTGTTCCCTTCATTGCGCACTTAGAACTTAAAGAGCCTGTGGATCAAGATGAATTGAAGGTTTTGGCGGAAAAGGAAGGTTATGCGGTACAGAATGCCTTGGAAACTTATTTTTCCAAACGCAAAAAGCGAAAAAAGTTCAATGTAGATTTCCAGAACATCACCAATACCAACGCCATATTGGCCCAAAACAATATCGATTACAACAATCTTGATACCTACACCACCCAAGAGCTTTGTAAAATATTGGAGGTGGATGGAATCATCAGTGGCAACCTCAACCTCAATATATTACTTTCGGAAGGAGTGCCCACGGATTTCAGTATTTTGGATTACTTCAGTGGGGATGCCAACTACGGACGAATTGGAGTAAAGGTAAGTGATGGTGAATCTGGAAAACTTCTTTGGAAGTTTGAGAATGGAATTACCAAAAAAACGGGCAAGAATACCACGGAACTCATCGATAAAATGATGAAGACCGCTTCCCGTAAATTTCCTTACGACAAAGAGAAAAAAAGGGATAGAAATTAGTTTTCTGCAAACTCCTTCAACACCTGAACGGTATAATCCAATTCTTCTTTGGTGTTGTACATGGAGAATGAAAAACGAAGCGATGGTTTATCCAACTCTTCCCCTTCCATAATTTGAGAAAGGACATGTGATCCTTGGTCACTTCCGGATTGACAAGCGCTTCCTTTGGAACAGGCAATTCCTTTCATATCCAAATGGAACAACAACATCAGTCCTTTTTGTTTATCGAACGGCAAGCGAACGCTGGCCAGGGTATAGGTGCTTTTTTCCAAATCTGCAGATAACCCGTTGAACATTACCCCTGGGATTTCCGCCTGAATTTTTTCAAGGAAGTATTTTTTAAGTGCTTTTACCGTTTCGGTTTCTTCATCCAAATGCTCGTAAGCTTTGATAAAGGCTTCTTCCAACCCAACAATATTGTGAAAAGGTTCGGTTCCCGCACGAAAACCTCTTTCCTGGGCTCCACCAACAATCAATGGCTTTAACCCTGAATTCTTACGGATAAAGGCAAACCCGATTCCTTTCGGGCCATGGAACTTATGCGCCGCAGCAGTCATAAAATCAATGGGCACATTTTGCACATCCCAAGCGTAATGCCCGATGGATTGCACAGTGTCCGAATGAAAAAGCGCATTGTTTTCCCTACAAAGTGTACCAACTGCAGCGATATCGGTAATATTTCCGATTTCGTTGTTCACATGCATCAAACTTACCAACTTTTTGGAATCATCTTGCTTTAGCAATTGTTCCAAATGGTCCATTTTTGGACTGCCGAACTCATCCAATTCCACATAAAGCACTTGAATGCCGTATTCTTTCTCCAATTCCTCAACCGTATGCAAAACAGCGTGGTGTTCAATTTTGGAGGTAATAATGGTCTGCACCCCTAAATCCCGAACTGAACAACGTAAGATCATATTGTCCGCTTCGGTTCCACCAGAAGTAAAAATAATTTCGGAAGGTTGCGCATTCAAGGTTTTGGCAATGGTTTTACGGGCCTTTTCCACAGCGGTCTTGGCCGAACGTCCAAAACTGTGGGTAGATGAAGGGTTGCCATAAAATGTGGCAAGTGCCTCCTGCATTCTATTGATTACTTCGTCCCGTACCTGCGTGGTTGCAGCATTGTCCAAATACACTTTTTGCATGGTCAAGTTGAATTTTTTGCGATGCAAAAGTACAGGAAATAAAGTTAATTTCTCAGAAAGTAAGTCATAGGATTGGCGTATTACATTGGAATTACTTTAAATTTGAAGCATGAGGAAATTTTTCTTTTTAATGCTATCCCTGGCAACGGTATTTTCTTGCAGCGATGGCGATTTAAGTATTGAAACCATAGATTTTGACAGCGTGGCCATTGATTACTGCACTGCACCAAGTCCAACTACTGCCAATCTCCTATTTAAGATAAACGAAAACCAAACCCTGATTCTTGAACTGCAAAGTGCGGTTTTGAACAATGGTGTTGTTGGTGAAACCGTGGTTACGGAAAGTGCGGTTCCCGGGCGGTCACAAGTTACTTACCGCATATTTAACGATGATGTGAGCGACGACTATTTTTGCGACAATATTCCTCCTGCCGAACCAGTTGTAACCGACGAGGTGATCGCTGAGGATGGCACCGTGATCATTACCACCATTGTAAATCCGGATGATGAAACCCAGTTCTTGCACACAATTGAATTGAGCGGGATTTCCTTTATTACCGGAAGTGATGAACGCATCACCAATTTGACCATTAGTGAATTCGGAGAGGTAACCACCACTATCCCTTAGGCATTCTGATAAATATAGACTTCGGTGGCGCCCAAACCATATTTTTGGTAATCGGCATCGTAGTATTTCACATTGTCGTACCGACCAAAAAGATAGTGCAGCTCTTCTTTGAGCACTCCCTCGCCCACTCCATGGATGAACACCACTTTCTGGATCCGTTTGTCAATAGCAAATTCCAATTGTCTTCTTGCAGTTTCCATTTGAATGTTGAGCATATCAAAATTGGTAAGGTCTTTTGTCGATTTCACCAAGTGATGAATATGAAGGTCCACCTCCATTTTAGGGGCGTTTCGCTCTTTGGGTTTTATGGTGGTTGATTTTCTTCTTTTCGGAAGTTCTTTTTCGCCTTTTATTTGGGAAACCTCGTGGTTTGATACGGCAATTCTTCCTTCATTTTTGACCAGTTCATCAGCCGAATACCTCATCGGGAATCCTTCGTCGGTAATCAAGGTGACCTGATTTCCCGAAACTGATTCCACAACACCGGAAATGGCCTCATCCAATACCTCGACCCTATCTCCTGCTCTAAATTTTGCCATATTCCATTGCTGAAGTAAAAAATGATGTAAAAGTTAAACCCGAATACAAAAATAATAGTATTTTTCGGCCAATACAGGCAATGATGCTGCTAAAACTAACCATATCCGCTATCAGCTTGAAGGATTACATGCTACCCTGTCTCAACAAAAAATTGTTTGGACTGGATTGCCCGGGCTGTGGCATGCAACGTTCTGTTGACCTTTTGCTCCATGGTCGGTATGTTGATGCTTTTCACATGTATCCAGCAGTTTATCCCATTATTTTTTTACTGCTTTTTTTGACCACAAACCTTTTTGTGAAATTTAAGTTTGCCCAACAGATAAAGTTAATTCTTATGTTGATTACCGCGGGCACCATCATTGTGAGTTACGTAATAAAAATGAACAACCTTTTTAATTAAAACTTTAAAATATGGAACAACAGAAATTACCCAACGCAACCCTGATCTTGGTCTTCGGTATTGTATCGATCATTACTTGTTGCTGCTATGGTGTTATCGGACTTATTTTTGGAATCATAGGTTTGGTATTGGCCAATAAAGCCTTAAAACTTTACGCGGAAAACCCAGAAATGTATGAAGGGGTACAAAACGTTAAAACAGGAAGAATTCTTGCCATCATCGGTATTGTATTGAACATTTTGGCGATGGGCTACATGATCTGGGCCATTTCCTTCTTTGGATGGGATACCTTACAAGATCCACAAAGAATGCAAGAAATTTTAGAGCAATATCAATAAACAAAATTTATGAGTCAACAACCCTTACCAGGGGCAAGCACGGTGCTGACGATGGGAATTCTCTCCATTGTTGGCACCCTGTTCTGCTGTGGTCCGTTTGGGGCCATTTTCAGTATCGTCGGATTGATAAAAGCCAAATCTGCGACAGAACTTTACCAACAAAGTCCTGAAAGCTATTCTGATTTCAGCAATGTAAAGACGGGAAAAATATTGAGCTATATCGGCTTAGCCGTTGCTTTGATTTACTTGGTGCTTTTTATCCTTTATTTTGGATTTATAGTGGCCATGATCACGGCCGGAGAATTTAGTGGCGAATATTAATTCGCCACTTCACTTATAAATTTAAGGCGGTACAATCGAAGTTCCTCATCATCATAATCGCCTTCAAATTCTTCAATTGCAGCTTTAATGGAATCCGTTTTGGCTTCCAAGAAATAATCATGGATTTCTTCTTGTTGATCCTCATCCAGTATTTCGTCTATCCAATAACCAATATTCAACTTGGTTCCACTAAACACAATCTGTTCCATTTCCTTGATCAATTCGGAAAGTTCCAATCCTTTGGCAGACGCAATATCATCCAAGGCTAATTTTCTATCGACACTTTGGATCACATACAATTTTAAGGCCGAGTTCGCTCCTGTACTTTTAACCACCAAATCATCAGGGCGGATGATGTCGTTCTCCTCAACATATTTGGCTATAAGATCCACAAAGGGCTTACCGTATTTCTTGGCCTTGCCCTCTCCCACACCTTGGATATTAAGCAATTCCTGCATATCAATAGGGTATTTCAAGGACATATCTTCCAACGAAGGGTCCTGGAATACCACAAAAGGTGGTACATCTCTTTTTTGGGCCTCTCTTTTACGAAGGTCTTTCAATAATTTAAGCAAATTATCGTCTGCACCTCCCCCTCCTTTGGCCGCTGTCACCACATTCTCATCCTCGGTATCGGAATACACATGATCCTTGGTCATCAAAAAAGAGTCTGGGTTCTTCATAAATTGCTCTCCCTCTTTGGTCATGTGCAAAATGCCGTAACGCTCAATTTCCTTTTTAAGCAATCCAGCCACCAAAACCTGACGCACCAAAGCCATCCAATAAGGTTTGTCCTTCTCCTTACCAAGACCGAAAAAGGGTTTTTCATCGGTTTTATGGGAAGAGATCATGGCATTGGTCTTGCCAACCAAAATGCGAACGATTTCTTTGGTCTTGAACTTTTCTTTGGTTTCCTTGACCACGGTCAACAATTTTACCACCTCATCCTTAGCTTCCTCTTTGGGTTTTGGATTTCGCGTATTGTCGTCCATATCGGCACCCTCGCCATTTACCTCATCAAACTCTTCCCCGAAATAATGTAGAATGAATTTTCTTCGGGACATAGAGGTTTCGGCATAGGCCACAATTTCTTGCAACAGGGCATTCCCGATTTCTTGCTCAGCTACGGGTTTCCCCGACATGAATTTTTCGAGTTTTTCCACATCTTTATAGGAATAGTAGGCCAAACAATGTCCCTCGCCCCCATCACGACCTGCCCTACCTGTTTCTTGGTAGTAACTTTCTATACTTTTTGGAATGTCGTGGTGGATCACAAATCGCACATCGGGTTTATCGATTCCCATTCCAAAAGCGATGGTGGCAACCACCACATCCACTTCTTCCATCAAGAACATATCCTGATATTTGGAACGGGTCTTGGCATCAAATCCTGCGTGATAAGGCACCGCGCTCACTCCATTTACTTGAAGTACCTGGGCCAGTTCTTCCACACGTTTACGGCTCAAACAATACACAATTCCCGATTTACCTTGATGTTGTTTTACAAATCGGATAATATCGGCATCGACATTTTTGGTTTTGGGTCGAACCTCATAAAACAAATTAGGGCGGTTAAAGGATGCTTTGTACACCTTGGCATCGTTCATCCCCAAATTTTTGATAATATCTTCTTGCACCTTCGGAGTCGCCGTAGCGGTCAGTCCAATAATAGGAATATCGTCGCCTAAACGGCTGATGATCGTTTTCAGGTTTCGGTATTCGGGTCTAAAGTCGTGTCCCCATTCCGAAATACAGTGCGCTTCGTCCACAGCCACAAAAGAAAGTTCCACCCCTCTTAAAAACTCAATGTTTTCTTCCTTAGTCAACGATTCCGGGGCCACATAAAGCAACTTCGTCACCCCATTGGTAATGTCTTCCTTTACCTGTTTTACCTCAGTTTTTGTCAACGAGGAGTTCAACACATGGGCAATTCCATTCTGCTCGGAGATACCACGAATGGCATCCACTTGGTTCTTCATTAAGGCAATCAATGGAGAAACCACGATGGCCGTACCTTCTTTCATTAAGGCCGGTAACTGATAACAAAGTGATTTTCCTCCCCCAGTGGGCATAATTACGAAGGTGTCATTGTTATTGATGATATTTTCAATGACATCTTCCTGTAATCCTTTAAATTTTGAGAAACCAAAATATTTCTTGAGGGAAGAATGCAAATCGGTGTTCATTAGGCTCATTTCCGCATTTTTCAAATTATAACAAGCAACCTAAAAGGCCGTTGAAGCTTTTATTTATCTATCAGGTTTTAGAAAAATGTAAACTATCTTCCATAATAGTCTGTAAAAGATAGTTTGATTAGTTTTGTAATCTTAAATATAAGACATTCTTTTAGGAATGCAATCAGATAATAGGTTAATTACTTTGAACGATATTCAATCCATTTTATCCATTGCAAAACGGACCCTCGAAATAGAGAGCAAGGCCGTTGCCAACTTGATCAACCTGCTGGACGAAGAATTTGCCCATGCGGTTCAATTTATTTTGGAATGCAATGGTCGTGTGGTGGTCACAGGGGTCGGCAAAAGTGCCATTGTGGCATCCAAAATTGTGGCTACCTTAAACTCAACCGGTACGCCCGCTATTTTTATGCATGCCGCGGATGCGATTCATGGGGATTTGGGTACCATCCAAGAGAACGATGTGGTGATTTGCTTGTCCAAAAGCGGTAACACACCCGAAATCAAAGCTTTGCTTCCGCTGTTAAAAATTGCCAAACACAAACTTATTGCCATCACAGGCAATATGGAATCTAGTTTGGCCAAACAGTCCGATTTTGTTTTGAACACCTATGTGGAAAAAGAGGCCTGTCCCAATAATTTGGCACCTACCACAAGTACTTCGGCACAAATGGCCATGGGCGATGCGCTTGCAATTTGCTTGCTGGAATTAAAAGGTTTTAGCAGCTCCGACTTTGCCAAATACCACCCAGGCGGGACCTTGGGCAAGAAACTGTACCTGCGTGTAGCCGATATTGTGGAGAACAACCAAAAACCACAAGTAACCATCGATGCCAATGTAAAAGAGGTAATCGTTGAGATTTCAGAAAAAATGTTGGGGGTAACCGCGGTAATGGAAAATGATAAAGTGATTGGCATCGTAACTGATGGTGATATCCGAAGAATGTTGAGCAAATACGATAACATAAGTGGTCTTACCGCAAGGGATATAATGACCTTAAATCCAAAATCGGTAGATGTTGACACATTAGCCGTAAAAGCATTAAAATTGCTGCAAGAAAAAAACATCTCCCAATTGTTGGCATTCGACGGTGAAACCTATGCTGGGGTAGTCCACATCCATAACCTTATAAACGAGGGAATCCTATAATGGCAAAAAAACAGAAAACAAATCCAGATGAAATGTCCTTTTTGGACCATTTGGAAGAATTGCGTTGGCATTTAGTACGCTCAACCTTGGCAGTGGTGATCATTGCCTGTCTCGCCTTTGTATTTAGAAGTTTTATTTTCGATACCATATTGTTTGGTCCAAAGAACATGGATTTTCCAACTTACCGATTCTTTTGCAATATTGGAAAGTTCTTTGGGGTCGATTCTGAATTTTGTGGCGACACCATTCCATTTACCATTCAAAGTAGATTGATGGCGGGACAGTTCTCCGCCCATATCTGGACTTCCATTTGGGCAGGGGTCATCCTTGGATTTCCTTATATTTTGTGGGAGCTCTGGAAATTCATCAGTCCTGGATTGTACGACAACGAAAGAAAACACTCAAGAGGATTCATAATTACCGCTTCTGGTTTGTTCTTTTTAGGGGTGTTGTTCGGTTATTATATCGTTGCCCCGTTATCCATCAACTTTTTGGGTTCGTACCAGGTAAGTTCCGAGGTGCTCAACGAAATCGACCTTGCCTCCTATATTGGAACGGTTAGAGCTTCGGTAATTGCCTGTGGAATCATGTTCGAACTCCCCATCGTGATTTACTTTTTGACGAAGGTTGGACTGGTAACCCCGGAAATCCTTAAAAAGTATAGGAAAATTGCCTTGGTGATCATTTTGATCCTATCGGCGATCATTACCCCACCCGATGTAACCAGTCAAATAATTGTATGTATCCCTGTACTTATCTTGTATCAAGTAAGCATCTTCATCTCGAGAATGGTAGTTAAAGGTGAGGCAAGAAAAGAAAAGGCAGCAAAACAAAAAGCAGCAAAAAATGGCAAAAAATAAAGTAGAAGAATTCAATGCCTATCGCACCAAGATGAACGATAAGCTCCTTGCTGAGAACAATAAGCTCATCAAAAGGATTTTTAATTTGGACACCAATGCCTACATGGAAGGGGCCTTGGACGTAAAAACCAAAGAATTACTGGGACTTGTGGCCTCGGCCGTACTTCGTTGCGATGACTGTGTTAAATACCATTTGGAAAGTTCGCAAAAAGCGGGAGCCAACAAAGAAGAGGTTATGGAAACCTTGGGCATTGCCACTTTAGTGGGTGGAACCATTGTTGTACCCCATTTGCGTCGTGCGTATGAATTTTGGGAAGCTTTGGAAGAAAACGAAGCTTAAAAAAATCCAAAAGAGCACTCCATAGAAAAAGAATATGATTAGTTTTGGCTCCATCTTATGAAGCTACGCGCAGATAACATTATGAAGGCCTACCGCGGCCGAAAAGTTGTAAGAGGCATTTCCCTAGAGGTAAACCAAGGTGAGATTGTTGGACTTTTGGGTCCCAATGGAGCTGGAAAAACCACTTCGTTCTACATGATCGTAGGGCTGATCAAACCCAATGGTGGAAATATTTACCTCGACAATATGGACATTACCGCTTTCCCGATGTACAAAAGGGCCCAAAACGGTATTGGTTATTTGGCACAGGAAGCTTCCGTTTTCCGAAAATTGAGCATCGAGAAAAACATTTTGAGTGTGTTGCAGCTTACCAAGTTGAGCAAGAAAGAACAACACATGAAAATGGAATCCCTTATCGATGAATTTGGTTTGGGACACATCCGTAAAAACCGAGGAGACCTGCTGTCTGGTGGGGAGCGTAGGAGAACCGAAATTGCCCGAGCCTTGGCCACAGACCCTAAATTTATTTTGTTGGATGAACCCTTTGCCGGGGTGGACCCTGTTGCCGTAGAAGACATTCAACGTATCGTGGCTCAATTGAAGAACAAGAACATCGGTATTTTGATCACCGACCACAACGTTCAGGAAACATTGGCGATCACCGAGCGGTCTTACCTAATGTTCGAAGGTGGCATTCTTAAAGCTGGCGTTCCCGAAGAATTGGCCCAAGACGAAATGGTAAGAAAAGTGTATCTCGGTCAAAACTTTGAGCTCCGTAAAAAGAAATTGGATTTCTAGTTTTTCATTTCATTTTGTCCTTCAATTCAACTTGAATAGTTGGAGATATTTGTTTTAAATGCTCAATAAATTTCAATTTATCTTTTGGCGAAATAATGGTTCCTCCGAACTTACCATAATATATTTCTAAGCGGCGCATTGATGGCGCAGGTGAACTAAGGGGATTATATGACTCTACCACTTTGGTTATGTCTGTGACAAGAATATTTTGATTGAAGAAGAAAAAAGAGGTTATCGTCAAAACATCTCCAGTTATTTTATAAGAAATAGAGAAAAAAATCCCAATAATCAGGAACAATATTGTAAACTGAATAATTAGTTCCGACACACTACTGCTTCCAAAAGTATTCACGATAATAAAACCAAAAATCAGAATAACGGGTAGCAATAATTCCAACCCCACCCTTGCTGGATATACTACTGTTTGGGAATTATCTTCCTTCAAATTATTACGCTGTCTTTTTTCCTGCATCTATCAGCGACATTAAAATATAAGCCAAAATAATACAAGGAATGGCCAAAAACTTCAAGGTCAATATCATTACCAAACTCCCGATCAAAAAGAGATATCGTATCCCATTATCTTTAAAACTCCAATTTTTGAATTTTAAAGCGAACAATTCAATATTCGAATTCAACAAATAAGCACTTAGTAGGGTTAGGCCAATCAAAAACCATTGGTTTAGAATCACACTACTCAGGATTTCATTGTTGTGGTACAATAAAATCATGGGTAGGGAAAGAATCAACAGGGCATTGGCAGGCGTGGGAAGCCCACGAAAGGAAGCAACCTGATTTTCATCCACATTAAACTTTGCCAATCGATACGCCGAACCCAAAGTGATGATAAAACCAAAAAATGGCAAAACCGTCAATTCATTATCATGACCAATAAATCCCAAATTCCATCCACCCCTTTCAGCCATGCTCAACAATTGAAACATGACAACCCCTGGAACCAATCCACTCGTAATCACATCTGCCAACGAGTCTAACTGCAGTCCAATTTCACTTTGAACATTCAGGGCACGAGCCGCCAAACCATCAAAAAAATCAAAGAAAATACCAATAAACACAAAGAGTGCTGCCCATTCCAAATGATTGAGTACCGCAAAAACCGTTGCAATACAACCGCTTAAAACATTAAGTAGTGTTAAAAAGTTAGGAATATAAGCCTTCATATGGTTAGATTTCCGTAAAAATACAGCAAAAATTAAACTGTAGCGGATAGATCCTTGGCTGAGCCGTTTTTATTCTGATATTTGCCTCGATAATTCAACGAATGAAACAGAAATTCCTTCTCACCATCGTATTCCTGTTCATCGGGAAACTCATGTTTTCCCAAGTTCCACAACTTACAGAAAGTTCTAAAATAAGCGTTCTCACCTGTGCTGCCGGTGATGAACTTTATTATGCTTTTGGACATACCGCCTTCAGGGTTCAGGATACCGTTTTAGGGATTGATGTGGTGTACAACTACGGGACTTTCGACTTCAACCAACCGAATTTTTATTTGAATTTTACCAAGGGAAAAATGATCTATTCCCTTTCCCGAAGAAGGTTCGATGCCTTTTTATATGAATATGAATTGGAGAAGCGTTGGGTAAAAGAACAGATTCTGGACCTCAGTTTGGAGCAGCGAAATCAACTATTGTCCTTTTTTGAAGAGAATTATCTGCCCGAGAACCGGGATTATTTGTACGATCCACTACTTAACAATTGTTCCAGCATAACCGGGGATATTTTAAAGGAACAATTTGGGGACGCCATCGTATTTAATGGCGCTTATTTGGAAAAACAATACACTTTCAGACAATTGGTACGTCAATTCATGAATGTGAATACGTGGTCCATGTTCGGGATTGATGTTGCATTTGGGCCCAATGTAGACCGAAAGGCAACGGTGCAAGAACATATGTTTTTGCCCTACTACACCATGGAACAGATTCGACATACCACCCTCGATGGAAAACCCCTTTTAAAAAGGGAGCGTACCATTTTGGACTATAGCGAACATCGAAACCAGAGCTTTTTGCCACTGTCCCCACTCTTTTGGTTCATCATTTTATTTGTGTTTACAGGTTTTATTACCTTTTTGGATTACTCACACAAGGCGCGGAGCCGCTGGTTGGATTTTTCCTTGTTCTTGATCACCGGGTTGGTAGGAGTATTTTTGTTTTTGCTCTGGGTGGCAACAGATCATACCTCCACTCCTTATAACATGAATGTGCTTTGGGCATTTCCAGCGAATGCGTTTGTAGCCTTTGTTATTGCATTTCAGGATAAGTTGCCCAATTGGATTTCAAACTATTTATGGTCAGCATTGGGCCTCATGGTTTTGATGTTGATACTTTGGATATTTAAGGTTCAAATTTTTTCTCCAGTTTTGATTCCCTTACTTTTGACCCTTGCTTTGCGCTACCTTTATCTTATTCGGTACGCCAAGCTCTAAAATTGGTCCTTAAACTGCTGCGATGAACCTATTAACGGTCGAAAACATATCAAAATCCTACGGGGAAGTTGTACTCTTCTCCGAAATCTCCTTTGGAATCAACCAAGGGCAAAAAATTGCTTTGATTGCCAAAAATGGGAGTGGAAAAACCTCCATTCTCAACATCATGTCCGGCAAAGACAGGTCGGAAACAGGACAGGTCACTACCCGAAAGGGCATAAAGGTTTCATTTTTGGAACAAGAACCCGATTTGAATCCCAATCTTACGGTAGAAGAAACCATTTTCACTACGGACAGTGAGATTTTAAAAATCATTGCCGCTTACGAAAAAGCAGTGGAAAATCCTGATAATACAGAACAATACCAAAAGGCCTTTGAGGCCATGGAACGCCATAATGCGTGGGATTTTGAAACCCAGTACAAACAGATTCTATTTCAGTTGCAACTTACCCAACTCGATGCAAAAGTGGGGAGTTTATCAGGTGGTCAGAAAAAACGTTTGGCCTTGGCCAATGCCCTGCTCAACAAACCCGATTTGTTGATTTTAGACGAGCCCACCAACCACTTGGACCTTGAAATGATTGAATGGTTGGAAGCCTATTTTACCAAGGAAAACATTACCCTTTTTATGGTAACACACGACCGCTATTTCTTAGATCGAGTGTGCAATGAAATCATTGAGTTGGACAACAACCAATTATACACCTACAAAGGCAATTATTCCTATTATTTGAGTGAAAAGGAAAGTCGCATGGAGCGTGAGGCCGTGGAGCAGCAAAAATCCAAGATGCTCTATAAAAAAGAATTGGAATGGATGCGAAGACAGCCCAAAGCGCGTACCACCAAATCCAAATCCCGAATCGACGACTTTACCGAAATCAAAAAACGGGCGCACCAAAGGCGCATAGAACACGAGGTGCAACTCGAATTGAACATGGAACGCTTGGGAAGCAAGATTTTGGAGCTTCACAATATCTCCAAATCCTATGGCGACAAAACTATATTGAACAAATTCGATTACAACTTTACCAAAGGTGAACGAGTCGGAATCATAGGAAAAAATGGCACTGGCAAGTCCACCTTTTTGAACATCATTACCCAACAAGAAAGTGTGGATGGTGGTAAAGTGGTTGTGGGCGACACCTTAAAATTTGGCTACTACACCCAAAAGGGCATCAAGGATAAAGAGGGACAAAAAGTTATTGACGTAATCCGTGAGTTCGGCGATTACATTCCGCTTAAAAAAGGGCGTCAAATTTCTGCCCAGCAATTGTTGGAGCGTTTCCTGTTCGACCGTAAAAAACAATACGATTTTGTTGAAAAATTGAGTGGTGGGGAGCGCAAACGCCTCTATTTGTGTACCGTCCTTATCCAAAACCCCAATTTTTTAATTCTGGATGAGCCTACCAATGACCTAGATATTGTTACCTTAAATGTTTTGGAAAGCTTTCTGTTGGATTTCCCAGGATGTTTGATCGTGGTTTCTCACGACCGTTATTTTATGGATAAAATTGTGGACCACCTTTTTGTGTTCAAGGGAGAAGGGGTTATTGAAGATTTTCCCGGGAATTACACCGATTATCGTGTGTATGAAAGCAGCAAAGTGATTGAGGAACGGGAAAACAAACCCAACACTTCTGAAAAAACCGAGAACAATTGGCGTGACACCAGTGGAGGAAAATTGTCGTATCAAGAACAGAAAGAGTACAAACAGCTGGAAAAGGATATTCAAAAACTGGAAGAAAAGAAAGCTGAGCTTCAAAATAAATTCATGGATCCTGAATTGGATGGGGATGCCATCGCCAAATTATCCATCGAACTTAAAGAAGTTGAGGATGGCATTGAAACAAAAACAGAACGCTGGTTCGAACTTTCAGCCATTTTAGAGGGCTAAAATGTGGTTTAAGCTTATCTCCTATCTGAAATTTCTTCTGAAATCCACCAACGAACACGGAGTGCACTCCCCCTTTGTCTTCAATTATGTGACGCAATGCCTATATTCAAAAAAGAAGCTTCATAATTCCAAAGACACCAATGCATTGTTGAAAAGCATCTCCTACTTCAACATTAAAAAAATTGAAACATTAGGCAACCAAGGATTACAAGAATTGATGCAAAAACAGCTCCCAGAGATGCAAATTAGCGTCAATCCTTTTGATCTGATTGTAGTGGACCACTTTGAGATTTCAACTTTGGAACAGTGGATTTCTGAAAACAAATTGCACAACGACAGCATGATATGGGTCGAATCTATCCACAAAAACAAAGAAACCTTAGAGCAATGGCAAGCCTTAATCAGATCACCTTTAATAACGGTTAGCATCAACATGTATCACTGTGGAGCCCTATTTATTAGGAAGGAGCAAGTAAAAGAGCATTTCACGATTCGAATTTAAAGCGGTAATTTTAGGTTATGGAAAATCTAGCATCAGACAATACAATTTGGTATGTTCTTGCAGTTGTGGGACTTATTTACCTCGTTATCTTGTTTCGAAATAAAAAAGTTACCAAACGTAGAAAATCCAGAAAGTTCATGGATGGCAAACGGCAACATGAAAGGGACAATTAGCAATTAGCAATTAGCAATTAGCAATTAGCAATTAGCAATTAGCAATTAGCAATTAGCAATTAGCAATTAGCAATTAGCAATTAGCAATTAGCAATTAGCAATTAGCAAAAATACATTTTAGTCATACATACAACTATTCATTGATTATTGTTTATTGCACATTGATTATTGAAAAATGAAGATATATACCAAAACAGGAGATAAAGGAACCACTGCGCTATTTACAGGTCGAAGGGTTCCCAAACACCATATCCGCATAGAAAGTTATGGCACCATAGACGAACTCAATTCGCATTTGGGATTGTTGCGAGATCAAGATATCGACACGCATTCCAAAGAAATGCTGTCCCTCATCCAAACAAAACTGTTTACCGTGGGTTCTTTTTTGGCTACAGAACCTGAAAAGGATTCCCGATTAAAAATCCCAAGAATCAGTCAGGAGGATATTGAACTTTTGGAAAAGGAAATGGATAGAATGAACGAGGATTTACCCGAAATGACGCATTTTATTCTTCCTGGAGGCCATACTACCGTGTCATACTGTCATGTTGCAAGAACCGTTTGCCGACGTGCCGAACGCATGATCACTTATTTGCACGAAAATGAGCCTGTTCCCGATTCGGTACTATCCTACATCAACCGACTTTCCGATTATTTGTTTGTCTTGGCACGTAAATTGTCCAAAGACTTAAAAGCCCAAGAAATTAAGTGGGTTCCAGAGAAATTGGACTGATAAAATCGCTTTTTTAGCCCATTTGTTTTGAGAACAACAAAATAATTTTTAAATAATACTGTTTTTACTTGACTAATTGGGTTTAAAAATTATTTTTGCAAAAAATTTAAAATCAAACCGTTACTATGTACTGGACTTTAGAACTTGCCTCATATTTAAGTGATGCGCCTTGGCCAGCCACCAAAGACGAACTGATAGATTACGCAATCCGTACTGGAGCTCCATTGGAAGTTGTGGAAAACCTACAATCAATGGAAGAAGAAGGCGGGGAGATATACGAGTCCATTGAGGAAATCTGGCCTGATTATCCAACAGAGGAAGATTACCTCTGGAACGAGGACGAATATTAAAATCTGTATTCACAAACGAAGTTAAAAAGTCTCATTTGAGGCTTTTTTTTATGTAATTTTGACAGCCTAGCAAAAGAATTTCACTGAAATCCTATCATTGGAACAGCTTTTGCCATTCTAACGAAAAATTTATTCATGAGTTTAATAAATTCCGTACTAAAGGTTTTTGTAGGTGACAAATCGGAGAAAGATGTAAAAGCGCTACAACCCTTAGTGAAACAAATACGGTCCTTCGAACAACAACTGGAAGGACTTTCCCACGACGAACTTAGACAGAAAACTGCGGATTTTAAGGCCAAGATTGCCGAAAACTGCAAGGATATAAACGACAAGATTGCCACTCTTGAGGCCGAAGTAGAAAATTCCAACGATATTGATCGTAACGAAGAAATTTACTCCGAAATAGACAAACTCAACGAAGAGGCCTATACAATTTCCGAGAAAACACTCGAAGAAATTCTACCTGAAGCGTTTGCCGTAGTCAAGGAAACTGCTAAAAGATTTGCTGCCAACGAAACCCTAACCGTAACCGCATCCGAATTCGACCGCAAAATTTCGGGCGACAAGGACTATGTTACCTTGGAAGGTGACAATGCGGTTTGGAAAAACTCATGGGATGCAGCCGGTAAAGAAGTGACTTGGGATATGGTGCACTACGATGTGCAGTTGATCGGTGGTATAGCTTTGCATCAGGGTAAAATTGCGGAGATGCAAACCGGGGAAGGTAAAACTTTGGTGGCCACCCTCCCACTCTACCTAAATGCTTTGGCAGGTAAAGGTGCCCACTTGGTAACCGTGAACGACTACTTGGCAAAAAGGGATAGTGCGTGGATGGCTCCTTTGTTCGAGTTCCACGGGCTTTCTGTAGATTGTATTGACAAACATCGCCCTAATTCCGATGGAAGACGTGCTGCTTATAATGCAGATATCACTTACGGAACCAATAACGAATTTGGTTTTGACTACCTAAGGGACAATATGGCGCACACGCCAGACGATTTGGTACAACGTCCACACCACTACGCTATTGTGGATGAGGTGGATTCCGTTTTGATTGATGACGCCCGTACGCCGCTGATCATTTCCGGTCCCGTACCTGAAGGAGATCGTCACGAGTTCAACGAATTGAAACCAAAGGTTTCCGACATTGTTCAACAACAACGTCAGCATTTAACAGGGGTTTTGGCCGAGGCTAAAAGATTGATCAAGGAAGGAGATACCAAAGAAGGTGGATTCCTATTGCTTCGCGTACACCGCGGACTTCCAAAAAATAAAGCGCTCATTAAATTTTTGAGTGAAGAAGGTGTAAAACAGTTGTTGCAGAAGACCGAGAACTTCTACATGCAAGACAACAACCGTGAAATGCCTAAAGTGGATGCAGACCTTTTGTTTGTTATCGACGAAAAAAACAACCAGATCGAATTGACTGATAAAGGGGTCAATTATATTTCTGGGGAGCAGGACAAAGATTTCTTTGTGATGCCAGATATCGGTAGTGAAATTGCTAAGATTGAGAACCAAAATCTTGAAATAGAACAAGAAGCCGAGCTCAAAGAAGACCTTTTCAAGGATTTCGCTGTAAAAAGTGAAAGAATCCATACCATGACACAATTGTTGAAAGCCTATACCCTATTCGAAAAAGATGTGGAGTATGTGGTCATCGACAATAAAGTTATGATCGTTGACGAACAGACTGGTCGTATCATGGACGGTAGACGATATTCTGATGGTTTGCACCAAGCCATTGAAGCCAAGGAAAATGTGAAGATCGAGGCCATGACCCAAACCTTCGCCACCGTTACGCTTCAGAATTACTTTAGAATGTACAACAAACTAGCTGGGATGACGGGTACTGCTGTTACCGAAGCTGGGGAATTCTGGGAAATCTACAAGTTGGACGTGATGGAAATTCCAACCAACAGACCGATTGCCCGTGACGATAGACACGATTTGATCTACAAGACCAAACGTGAAAAATACAACGCCATTATCGAGGAAGTTACCCAATTGTCCAATGCAGGTAGACCTGTTTTGATTGGTACCACTTCGGTTGAGATTTCGGAATTACTTTCAAAATTATTGAGCGTTCGTAAAATTCCACACAATGTATTGAATGCAAAACTGCACAAGAAAGAGGCCGATATCGTAGCCGAAGCAGGTAACGCAGGCGTTGTGACCATTGCCACCAACATGGCTGGTAGGGGTACCGACATTAAATTGACCACAATTGTAAAAGATGCGGGAGGTTTGGCCATTATTGGTACCGAACGTCACGATTCCAGACGTGTGGACAGACAGTTGAGAGGTCGTTCTGGTCGTCAAGGAGACCCAGGTAGTTCACAGTTTTATGTGTCTTTGGAGGATAACTTGATGCGTTTGTTCGGTTCTGACCGTGTGGCTAAAATGATGGACCGCATGGGCTTGGAAGAGGGAGAAGTTATCCAACACTCCATGATGACCAAATCCATTGAGCGCGCTCAGAAAAAGGTAGAAGAAAACAACTTCGGTATCCGTAAGCGTTTGTTGGAGTATGATGATGTAATGAACGCCCAACGTGAAGTGGTCTACAAAAGAAGACGACACGCTTTGGAAGGAGAACGTTTGAAGGTGGACATCGCCAACATGATCTACGACACTTGTGAAGCCGTTGCTGAGAGCAATAAAATGGCCGATGATTTCAAGAACTTTGAGTTCGAGTTGATCAAATACTTCTCCATCACTTCACCAATCAGTGAAGATGAGTTCAAAAAAATGGGATTCCAAGAAATTGCGAACACCATTTATAAGGCATCCTATCAATACTACCAAGACAAAATGGAGCGCAGCGCCACAGTTGCTTTCCAAGTGATCAAAAAGGTGTACGAGGACGAGACCAACAAATTTGAACGTATTGTGGTTCCATTTACGGATGGCATCAAATCGTTGAATGTGGTCACCAATCTTGAAAAAGCCTATAATTCCAACGGGAAGCAATTGATTACCGATTTTGAAAAGAACATTACGCTTGCCATTATCGATGATGCTTGGAAAACGCACTTGCGCAAAATGGATGAGCTGAAACAATCCGTTCAGTTGGCCGTGCACGAGCAAAAAGACCCATTGCTTATTTATAAATTTGAGGCCTTTGAGCTTTTCAAGGAAATGATCGATAAAGTGAACAAAGAAGTGATTTCCTTCTTGTTCAAAGGAGAATTGCCTTCTGAGAACACTTCACAAATCCAAGAAGCAAGAACGGTTCGAAGACCTAAGGAGAATTTACAGACCTCTAAAGAGGAAATTCCAAATAGTGACGAGTTGGCTGCTCAAAACAGAGCTGCAGGGCAAACGCAAGGCCAAAGACCATCGATTACAGAGACCATTACCAGGGAAAAACCGAAAATTGGTAGAAATGACAGGGTTACCATTAAAAATGTAATGTCCGGCGAAAGCAAGTCCATGAAATACAAACAAGCGGAACCCTTATTGGATAAAGGTGAGTGGGTATTGGTCGAGGACTAATTCCCAATACCATCCCTCTTAAAAGTGGCAGTTATTTATGGCTGCCACTTTTTTTATACCAAAAACTTAGGTAGATTTACGCCTTAATTACGCCCCATAACGCTAACTTTTACTCCCCACTTTTCAACCTTTAGGAAGTAAGAGCAATATTCATGTGCAGCATATGAAAATTCCTGATAAGGATAAATATCGGATACAAGACAAAATTGATTTGATACTCAAGGTTAACTATAGTTCATCCATTTTTGCTGCTATATTTGGAATGATATGTTTCTTCTTTCTAAAAATAGAGGGCGTTATTCCGTACACCTTTTTAGCCTATGCCTTTGTAAATCTGTTGAACACACTGTTGTATGCAAAGCACAACAATCTTATTCTTACCTACAATTTAACTTCGATACTTTCCATGAACGGGGCCATTATCATCACTATTTTTAGTGGTGGCATTGAGAGTCCTTTCATATTTGTATTGGCGATCATAGTATTTGCGGGGTACGTGACCACCAAGGTTTTTGGACAGTTATACCTCATTATCAACCTGGCCGTATTGACCATATTGTTTATTTATGATACCGGTGAATTTAGTATTACCGAAAATTCGGTACCAGTAGAATCCCGTGATTGGTTTGCCTACCTAAGTGCCATTTTTGCTGTTTATCTTTTAGGCGGTGTTTTTGGAAGAAACTTACTTCGGGCACATCATAAATTATACAAGTCGCGTAACGAGATCCAAGAGCGGATCAATGAAAAGGAAACCTTGCTCAAAGAAGTGCACCATAGGGTAAAGAACAACCTACAGACCGTATCCAGTTTATTGAGCCTACAATCGAGGGCCATTGCAGATGAAAAGATTGCCAACATTATCAAGAGCAGTCAAAACCGCGTGGTTTCCATGGCCATGGTGCACGAAATGCTTTATAAGCGCGACGATTATCTATCTAAAATTGAACTTAAGCCCTACGTTCAAGAACTTTGCGATTATTTGGTACGCTCGGTAAAGGGCGGTGACAGCCAAATTAAGATGCATTTGGATATCGATGAGCATAAGTTAAGCATCGATACCGTTATTCCTTTAGGCCTTATCATTAACGAAACCATAACCAACGCGCTCAAATATGGTATTGTGGATGCTAAGGGAGAAATCCATGTAGCGGTCCACAAAATTGGAGATAATAGATATGAACTGTGCTTGGGAGACAATGGAATTGGCTATTCGGAAGATATCAATCCAAAAACAACCAATTCTTTGGGATTAAAGTTGATTTACAACCTGGCCAGACAGCTTAGGGGTACCATCAGTAGGGATTACGACAAAAAAGGGACTTACTACCGCATTGAGTTCGAAGAAGTGATCGAGGAATTCAATTCTGTGGATTCTTAACCCGTACAAAAAGTAAAAGGCCGGCTAATGCCGACCTCTTTGTAACCTAATATCCCGAAACAACTTAATTTCCTGTAAATTTTCTTTCCCTTAAAGAGAATACGATGGTGGCCAATACGAATGCCACACTTAAAAACAACGTAAACGGTATCATTATTTCAAATATCATCATTACGCCAATTTTGCTTTGTTTCTCTTAGTTGTAAAGGAAAGTTCTTTTTTAACCCTTGAGTTTTTGAACTTGTACAATCTTGCCATCTTTCTATCCTTAATATCGTTTTGTTGCATATCGATGTTCAACTCAACTCCTTTAGAAATAGTTTCCACTTTAACTTCTTTATTCAAGTCTTGAGCCATTGCCATGGTTCCGAAAAAAGTTACTGCGATGATGGTTAAAATTGTTTTCATGATTTGGGTTTTTAATACGAAGTAAAATTACTTTCGAGGGCACCCGAGGGAAGATTTAGGTCGCTCAACGACCCCTTTTTTTCGTTATAAAAACTTTTCTTGGCTGAAGTGCATTTTATCGTCGACGAACGTTTTTTAGGTCATTTTCACCTTACCGAAAGCATGTGCATTTCATCGATCATTAATTTTGTAGGGCTTTGTAAGTATTTGATTATCAAATATATATTTGTAGGAAAAAGATTATACTTATGATTATATATTGTAGGAATTGTAGGAATTTTGATTCAATCGAAGTGCGACCCTCTTTATCTAGAATTGCACAATTTGAAGCAACGATTAACAAATTTTAACGACCATTCATGTAATACTTGGTATCTTCATGCAACTAAGCATAAAAACATCATGAAGTTTATAAAATTCCCATTGGCAATTTTGCTCCTTTTTGTATCCACAAGTTGCCAATCCAAAGTAAAGTCCGAAGAAAAAGAAACTGCGCAGGAAACTCCCACCCATGTGGTTGAAACCCCAAAATTGACATCAGAAGAATTACAACAGTATGAAACGGCCTATTTTGCAAGCGGATGCTTTTGGTGCGTCGAAGCCATTTTTGAAAGTGTTAAGGGTGTTAAAGAAGTGTATTCAGGTTACTCAGGAGGTACCGAGCCCAATCCGACCTATGAAGAGGTCTCCTATGGTAGAACCCATCATGCAGAAGCAGTGGAAGTCTTTTACGATCCTAAAGTAATTTCATTCACACAATTGGTTCAGGTGTTTTTTGGTTCACACGACCCCACTACCCTTAACAGACAAGGTCCAGACCGTGGTGCGCAATACCGTTCCATTGCCTTTTATAAAAATGCTGAGGAAAAGAAGATTATCGAAACCTACATCGATAAGTTAGAGGCTGAAAACACATATCCAAGTCCAATTGTTACCGAAGTGACCAAATTCGACAAATTTTGGAAAGCTGAGGAATATCACCAAGATTACGAAAGAAGAAATCCCAACAACAGTTATGTTCAGAATGTTTCCATTCCTAGGTTGAATCGTTTCAAAAAGAATTTTAAATCGTTCCTAAAAGAAGAAATGCATTAGGAAATATAGGTTTTGACTTTAGGAAGGTTGGAAAGTCAAAAAAGATAAGAAGTGGTTCTTTGGGATAATTGATTTTGTGAAGTTATTGCTTAAGAACCACTTCACTATACTTTGATTTAATGGTAATGGCCTTACCATCGTTTTTACTAATATTATACCCTTTATGGGTTTTGCTTGTATTGGACTTGGTAGAAACCAATTTTAAGCTTTTTGGATAATTCAAAACTGAACCCGCACTGCTTTCATCCACCGAAATAACAAACGGGGTTGCTGGCAACTTACAATCCAATTCCCCATTTTCCATGGAAATATCAAGGTTGGTAAAACCAGTTGCCACCGAATTGATGTTAACCGAACCAAAACTACTCTTCACCAAAGCCTTGCTGGCCACCTCGCCAATGACCACATTTGAGGATACACTGTTCAACTTTAATTCTTTCACTGCCTTCAAGTTTACATCATCGGAATAATCGGTGCTCAAGTTCCCGTAGTTCCATTGCTGCACAATCACGGGAGAGTAAGACGCCCTGATATCGGTATTCTTGCCATCGATGGTAGAAGCAAGCAAGCTTGCATAAGACAAGCTTGCTTTAATGTTTTTGGCGTTTTCGGCCAATTTTACCTCTCCATGCCTAACGTTCATATTGACTTTAATGTACTTCGGCATTTTAATGATGATTCGTTTTTTGACCTTGTATTCCTTATGCTCCCCTTCGGAAGAAAAATAGTAGACATTGGAACTTCCTTGAATGGTACGTGCAGCTTCCCGTTGCATTTGTCTGATTTCTGCTTGTTGCGCACGCACTTCCTCTCGTTGTTCACGTAGACGCTCATGCATTTCTTCACGTACTTTCTCCTGCTCTTCTCTAATTTTTTCTCTTTGCGCCCTTAGCTCTTCGCGTTGCTCTTCGCGCTCGGCGGCTCTCTCTTCCATTTCTTTGCCCCATTCCTCAAAGCGCTTTTTATATTCCTTATCAAAAGATTTATCAAACTCCTCTTTCCATTTTTTCATGTACTTGTCACCATCCTTTTTATAGGCATCGTAATCAAAATCGATGGGCGGCATGGGTGGCATCGGTGGCATGTTTGGCATGGATGGGATTACCGCAATCTCAGGGATTACAATTTCAGGAATATCCACATTGGCTATAATTTCTGCCACTGAAGGTATTTCTGAGGCAATATCCACAGTTCTATAACCATAACTAAATGGTGCGGAACCTTCGGTGCTCACTTCTATCTCCTTACTGTTTCCCATAATTTTCACCAAATCCTTTTCAAAATAAGATTTGGCCTCTGCATCGTCCACGCCTTCCAGCTCGATTACAGCTGTGATTTCAACCTGATCTTTGGTCCACGTTTCAAACTCGATGTCGGCATAACTGGTGTTGATGCTCAACTCTGTCTCGTTGTTGACGTTGTACGTTTCCTTGAATGTTTTGGATTTCTCCTGTGCATGGCAGGTAAACCCTACCAGCACAAGGAGTAAACCGCTAAACAATTTCTGATGATTCCTGTTCATTTTTTGATGTATTTAATTGATTCAACTTTGATTTTAATTTTTCCAACAATTGTAACCTTAGCTGAAGGTTCATGATCAAGGCATTGATGGTTTGATCATTGGGGCCCAATTCGTTCAACTCTTGGTTCAATCGTTGGTATTCTTTGTTCAATTCGGCCAAACGGTCCATATATCCATCCACCAGCTCCTTGTTTTCTGGATCCGCTGCTAAATCGGACAATTGCAGATTGATATTCGTGGTGTAATATGCTTCGATTTTTCTTAGATCGGGGGATAAATCGCCCAAAGAAATGGTCTGCACATCCGAAGGTTGATTATTACGATCAACGACCGTAACATTTTCATCGGGATTGACCACATCTGAATTCGAATTGAAGTAAAAGAAAGAGAGTCCGATGATGACAACAACCGAAGCCGCAATCTGCATCCAAAGTGAAATTACTTTGCGCTTGGGTGGATCATTAGGTAATTCCTCCTCCAATTTGGACAAAAACCGATCCGCATGTCCTTCTTTCATGCGATACTTTTTCTCCTCTCGTTCCTTTTCAAATATTTCTCTAAGATCACGTGCCATAAGCCAAATCTTTTAGTTTTTCTTTCAACTGTGCTTTTCCTCTAAGCAATCTCGTCCTCGATGTTGTTTCTGTGATTCCCATGATTTGGGAGATTTCACTATGATCATATCCCTCCACCAAGAACAACTGCACTACATATTTATATTTCTGTGGCAACTCCTCAATCGCTTCCTTCACCTGCTCAATCGAAATGCCCTCTTCCACCGACCAATCATCCGTTTCCGCAACATGCATGTAACTTTCGTTCAGTTCCACCGTTTGTTGGTGTTTCGATTTCAAGAAATCAATGCTCCCGTTGACCACAATTCGCTTTAACCAAGCTCCGAACGTTACCTCCCCTTTAAATTGGGCAATTCGCTGAAATGCCTTTATAAAGGACTCCTGAACCACATCCTCCGCATCATCCGCATTTTTTAGAAAGCGCATGGCCACACAAAACATACCATCGCAATACTGTCGATAGAGTTTCATCTGTGCCTGGCGATCGTTCACCTTGCACCTTTCTACAAGCTCAATATGGAGCACACTTGGTTCTATGTTCGGTTTTATTAGTTGTTCGACTTAATGACGATGCAAAAAATGCAACGTTGCAAATTAGTTTGTTTTTTGATGAATTTTAACAAAAAAATCCCGTTGATTTACACCAACGGGATTCTTATTCAATGAGTTATAAATTTTACTCGTCCAATAATAAATTTAAATGAACGGTAATATTATCTCTTGTTGCTTTGCTATACGGACAAATTTCATGGGCATCCTTCATCAAAGTTTCCCCCATTTTTTTATCTACAGTTGGCAAATACGCATCCAAAATGGCCTCCAAGAAAAAGCCTTCTTCCTCAGAATTTAGGGATATAGTGGCAGTTACGCTAAAATCTCCCAAATCGTCAATCCCATGTTGCTTGGCAACGGCTTGCAATCCCGCACCGTAACAGCTGGAATATGCCGCAGCAAAAAGTTCTTCGGGGTTGGTGGATTTAGGATCGGTCTTTCCTTTTAAAGTGGGCATGCTAATTGGAAAATCCAATACACCATCCTCACTTTCAACATGACCAGACCTACCGCCTGTATTCGTGGCCTTTGCCTCAAAAATAGTCTTCATCTTTTAAATGTTTATAGGTTCGTATAAACCAGTGACCTGTTGGCAACTGATTGTGGAATGAAAAGGTACCAATTTGTACTCGGATGTCCGCTTAAACAGCTATTAAATTTATGTGAAATGGTTTTAAAATTGTTAGAATCTCACAGGAACCAGACTATGTTTACCCACAAAAACTTTATAACTTCGTCATAAACCCTATCCAAAGCACTCTTGGCAAACAAAAGCAAAATACCCTCGGACACGATTTCCAAAATAAAGGCCATCAGAAAACAGCAACTTTCTGCGGACGATTTGGCCCAAGGTATTTTTGAAGGCAACAAAGCCATGTTGGCCAAGGCCATCACCCTTTTGGAAAGTACCAATCCTACCCATTTTGAAAAAGCAAATGCTGTAATTGAAAAATGTTTGGCCCAGCCATCGAACAGTATCCGATTGGGAATTACAGGAGTTCCAGGGGTTGGCAAAAGTTCTTTTATTGAAACCTTGGGCAAAACCTTGACGGAAAAAGGCAACAAAGTTGCCGTTTTGGCGGTAGACCCGACCAGTTCACTCAGTAAGGGAAGCATTTTAGGGGACAAAACCCGAATGGAAACCTTGGCGAAAGATCCAAATGCCTTTATTCGCCCCTCCCCTTCTGGCAACTCATTGGGTGGTGTGGCGCAAAAAACAAGAGAAAGTATTATCCTTTGTGAAGCAGCAGGCTACAATGTTATTTTGGTTGAAACTGTTGGTGTAGGCCAAAGTGAAATTGCAGTCCACAGTATGGTCGATTTTTTCCTTTTGTTGAAATTATCAGGTGCTGGCGACGAACTGCAAGGGATCAAACGGGGCATTATGGAAATGGCAGATGGTATTGCCATCAACAAAGCGGATGGCAACAATTTGGAAAATGCCAAGCTTGCTGTTAGCGAATTTTCTCGGGCTCTTCATCTTTATCCACCTAAATCAAACGGTTGGACACCCAAAGTGAAAAAATGTTCTGCCTTGGAAAATTCAGGCATAAAAGAAATTTGGGAAATGGTACAGCAATTTGTAGACCATACCAAATCGAACGGCTTTTTTGAGAATAACCGTCAACAACAGAATAAAAATTGGTTCCTTCAGACGGTAGATGATTACATCAAACAATATTTCCATCAAAAGGAGACTTTTAAAACCGAACAATCAAGATTGTTGACCGAAATAGAAGAGCATAAGATTTCGCCATTCTACGCCGCAAAAATCCTATTGGACAAGATTACCGAGGAACTTTAAATAAAAGCGATAAATTTGCACAGATTTTATACTTAATGAGCACTGTTACCGATTCCCTTTTATCCATTGTGGTTCCTTTGTACAACGAAGAGGACAATGTGGTTCTTTTGACCCAAAAAATCAACGAAAGCCTTGAAGGGTACAATTATCAAATTATATATGTGGATGATTTCTCCACGGATAAGACCCGTTTCAAGGTCAAGGAAATGGATGACAAAAAGGTTCATCTCATTGAATTGAAAAAGAACTACGGCCAAAGTTTGGCACTCGCGGCTGGAATCGATTATGCCGAAGGCGAATACATCATCACCATGGATGGCGACCTGCAAAACGACCCTTCGGACATTCCCCATATGTTGGAATACGCGGTTAGTGGGGAGTATGATTTGGTAACCGGTATCCGACAGAAAAGAAAGGATTCCCTGGTCAAAAAAATTCCGTCTAAAATTGCCAACTTTTTGGTACGCAGAGTCACCAAATTGGATATTAAGGACAACGGTTGTGCGCTAAAGGTGTTCACAAAAGATATTGCGAAAAGCTTGAACCTGTATGGTGAAATGCACCGTTTTATTACCCTTTTGGCCTTTTTGGAAGGAGCACAGATCAAACAGGTTCCGGTAAAGCACCACGCTAGGCATGCTGGAGTTTCCAAATACGGATTGGAGCGCGTTTTTAAGGTAATTGCCGATATGATGTTGTTGCTTTTCATTCGAAAATACTTCCAGCGCCCCATACACTTATTCGGAATCTTTGGGGTTTTGTTGGTGATTCTTGGGATTTTCATCAACCTTTATTTGTTGATCGTAAAACTTGGATTTGGTGAGGATATCGGAAGTAGGCCGTTGCTTATTTTCGGGATGATGTTCATTGTGGGAGGCATCCAATTATTCACTATCGGAATTGTGATGGAACTCTTGATTCGCACATATTACGAATCGCAACAGAAAAGACCATATCGCATCAAAAAAATCAGCATAGGTGACGGAAAAGCTGCGTAAAAAGCTAATCACTGCCCTAAAAATTGTAATTAGTGCAGTGCTGATCTACTTTATTTTCACCAAAATAGAGTTGAGTGATGTCGTTAAGACCTTAAAAAAGAGCAACCCTTTCTATTTGTTCTTGGCTGTAGTCTTTTTTGTACTTTCCAAAGTTTTATCAGCTTTTAGAACCAATATGTATTTCCATCAAATTGGTGCCAAGCTTTCGCATTTAAGCAATTTAAAATTATCCCTATTGGGCATGTTCTATAACCTCTTCTTACCTGGGGGTATTGGAGGTGATGCTTACAAAGGGTATGTTATTCAAAAAGAATTTCAACCAGGCACAAAAAAAGTATTTGCCAGCATACTTTTGGATAGGTTAAGTGGAATGTTAATGCTGTTTGTGTATGCTTGCAGCCTTGCCTTGCTATCCAAAAATGAGTTTTTCCAAAGTTTTTATGTATTGTTCGTGGTGGCAATTCCTTTGAGTGTGGTGGTTTTTTGGTTTGTGAACAAAACCTTTTTCACGTCCATATTACCTATTTTTTGGAAATCCATTGGGTTTTCGGCCTTTGTGCAATTGGCCCAATTGGTCTGTGTACTTTTTATTTTGAAAGCGTTATCCATTGAAATTGATACGGTTGAATATCTTTTTGTCTTTTTGATTTCGTCCATTGTATCGGTGATCCCTTTGACCATTGGGGGTATTGGAAGTCGTGAAGTCACATTTTTGTATGGTGCTAAATGGTTGGGATTGGATGAGAGCACATCTATCGGAATAAGCTTTACCTTCTTTTTGATAACCGCCCTTACTTCACTATTTGGGGTTTTCTATCACTTTAAAAAGCCAAAACTGGAAGCTGTGGATTAGTTCAAGTGCACCAAATGCATTTTGTTCAGCCTATCCTCTCGAGTATTTGGATTCAAAAACTTGATCTGCAAACGGGTAATTCTAAATTGGTCAACTGTAATTTGATCGTCCCAATCAATTCCATTTTCATCCAATTGTTTCAATTCGTCATCGGTTGCATACACCCAAACATCATCCAAATTCTTTAAGTCAGAAACAGATATTATGTTAACAGGATCCCTGTCATAAAAATCCAAGGCCCACGTATGCCTTTCTCCATTGATTTTATAGATTTTACCCACTGGGATTTGATGCTTTTTTACCTGCTCCGCCATGTTAGAACCTCCCTGGTATTCTAGTAATTTCGGATAAAATTGGGCATTCATGTAACCATTCAGCACAACAGCACTAAAAATGGCAACGGTTACTATTTTGGCATATGCGGTCTCTTTTTTCAAAACAAAATAAACCGTCAAAGCCAATGCTATCAACAAGAACAAATAACTGTAACAATGTTCCAATTTGAAGACCAAAAAGCTTATCAACAAGGTAAATACCACTACCAATCCCAATATAAAATATTGGATGCCCAAAATCACTTTGGCCATTTTCAATTTTTCCTGTTGATGCAAAACATATAAAAAGGCGGCCGAAAGGATAGCATACAACGGCATCAAAATGTTCATGTAGTGCGGCAATTTAAACTGGGCGAAACTGATAAGCAGGAACAAAATAGAAATCCCACCAACCGTTAAAAACTCAAGATTAGGTCGATACGCAAATTTCGCTTCCCAAAAAGCTTTAACTTTTGTCCAATAACCTATTAGCGCAAGCACTGTCCAAGGCAAAAACACCCATAAAAAAGTGTGGAAGAAAAAGAAAAAGTCACTACTGTTCTTCCCAACGCCTTCACCGCTCATGCGTTCAAAACTCTGCTCCCAGAAAATAAAAAAGATTCCACTA
Source organism: Allomuricauda sp. NBRC 101325 (assembly GCF_030268205.1). Classification (GTDB taxonomy): domain Bacteria; phylum Bacteroidota; class Bacteroidia; order Flavobacteriales; family Flavobacteriaceae; genus Flagellimonas. The sequence continues at coordinate 424,972 of NZ_BSQF01000002.1, read as the reverse complement.
CGATGATCCTTTCCCCGAATCACTTTTTCAGGATGCAAATCAAATTGATGGTAGTAAGCATACAACATCGGAGTAATGGTCAACCCAAAAACCAAAAGGGCAACCAGTAATTTCCAGTTCAGCAATCGTTGCCACTTTCGTGTATAGGCCAAGTGACATAGTATCGAGATTCCAATCACGACCAAGGCAATCTGCCCTTTGGTGGAAAATGCCATTCCTGCTCCAAAAGCTCCCAACGCAATACTTTTAAGTGTACCTTTTTCAATATAGGTTGCCAACTGCCAAATGGAAAAAATGGTAAATCCTGTTAAAACGGCATCGGTACGGACATCGATATTGGCCAAAACCATAGTCTGGGCCGTCATAAAAATCAAGGAAGCAAATCGACCTACATCTTTGTTGTAAAGCAGTTTACCAAGTCCATAGCAGCTGTAAGCGCCCAATAAAGTAGATAAAATACCTGGAATGCGGTACGCCCAATCATGGATTCCAAAAATCTTATATGAAATGGCCGCCAACCAATAATGCATATGGGGTTTGTCCAGATACTCCTCTGGACCCTTGAAAAGACTTAGAAAATCATTTTCCTGCACCATGCGCATGGCCATTACTGCAAATTGGGCAGAATCGTTCTCGAACAGGGTCGCGAACATCCCAATAATGTACACCAGAACAATCAGTGCAATGTAAAACCAATATCTGGTGGTCGAGATCATACCCCTGTTTTTTGGAAAGCAAATATAGCCAACTTGGCAAACAACCATCCGAAAAGTGAACCTACCAAAGCTCCTGTTAACACATCCAATGGATAGTGCACTCCAATATAAATGCGGCTATAGGCCACGATGCAGGCCCAAAGCAACAATATCCAAGAAATGTATTTTACTTTATGCTTGAACATGACGGTAAAGAAAATGGCCGGTCCAAACGAATTGGCTGCATGGGCGGAAAAATATCCAAATTGACCACCGCAATAACTTTTTACCAATCGCATTACGGGGCTCACTTCAGGGTCGTGGCAAGGTCGAAGTCGGCCAATACCGTATTTAAAAAAGTTGGACAATTGGTCGGTACACGTAATCAACAAGGCAATGGCAACTAAAACGATTCCTGTGCCTTTCCAACCAAAGTTTCGGTAGGATAAATACAACAATAACAGATAAAGCGGTGCCGAATTTCTGGTGGTCGTCATGAACATCCAAAAACCGTCCCAAGTTTCTGTTCCCAATCCATTGAGGAACAAAAACAGTTCTTTATCGGCTTGCAGTAGCTGTTCCAGCATTATTGGTCGTATCTGGAGACTTCTCGATCATAAAAAGCGGTAGCGGCCTCCACCAAACTTTCGGTTTCATCCATTAAATCCGCTTCGTCTTCCTTGGCAAATTCTTCCATCCACTCCACCTCATCATTCTCTAGGTTGATGATGAATCTTGGATATTCGGTATGGACAATAAAAATGGCATCTGGAAAATCCGTGTTATCAGCCAATAAAAATTTAGGTAGTTCCATGTGTTCTTATTTTGATTCCAATTGTGGAGTCTAATATTTATGTTTTTTACATACGTCATATTGAACTTGTTTCAACATCCCATATCGATTTTCATTTTATGATGAGACCCTGAGTCAAGCTCAGGGTGACGAAACTATTGTGTAATCAATTTCTTGGTCAAATAATTGAATCGAAGATACAACAATAACGCTGATGCAGTAAGCCCCGACAACAATCCAATCCAAATTCCAGTGCTTTCCAAACTGGTGTGCAATCCCAAATAATAACTGATAGGGAAACCAATCAACCAGTAAGCAATAAAAGTGATGAGCGTGGGTATCCTAACATCTTGCAACCCTCTTAAGGCTCCCAAAACCACCACCTGTAACCCGTCTGAAATTTGAAAAAAAGCTGCGACCAACAACAATTGTGCTGCGATAATGATTACTTCGGTATTATCAAATTGGTTCACAATATCGTCCACATCCAAATAAATGGTTGGGAACCAATGTCTGCCCAATAAGAATAAAATAGCAAAACCAATTTCCAAAATCAGCGTTAGGAAGAAGATGGATTCTGCAATACGCTTCAAATCTATATGGTTGCGAAGTCCTTTTTGGTTACCAACGCGAATCATAGCCGCCACACTCAACCCCATACCGACCATAAAGGTCATACTGCTTAAGTTCAGGGCGATTTGGTTGGCCGCTTGTGGATTTTTCCCCAACACCCCACTTAACCATGTTGCTGCGGTAAAAATGGCCACTTCAAAAAACATTTGCAAAGCAGATGGAAAACCGAGACCTATAATTTTGTTCATCACCTTTTTCTCTATCAATTTAAAATTGAAATGAGTCATATAAGGCTTGAATTTTTCTTTTCGTTTTAAAATGAACCAGAGATAAATCACCATAATGATCCGTGATGCCAAGGTTCCGACCGCAGCACCCACAACACCCAATTTTGGAAATCCGAACGAACCAAAAATGAACAGATAATTAAGGGTAATGTTCACCACATTCGCCAAAATGGTGGCATACATGGGATATTTGGTCTCAGAAAGTCCCTCTGAAAACTGTTTAAATGCTTGGAAAATGATCAAGGGCACCAAAGAGAATGCCACCAAATCCAAATACGGCAAAGCAAGCTCCACCACTTCTGGCGGTTGCTTCATATGGTGCATTAAAGGTTTGGCCAGTAAGATGAGTCCAAACAGTGCCGAACCTAATATGGTACAAAGCACCAAACCATGTTTTAGGGCATTTTTACCCGAAGCAATATCTTTTGCACCATCCGCTTCGGCCACCAAAGGTGTAATCGCTGTTGAAAAACCAATTCCCAAGGACATCGCGATGAAGACAAAACTATTACCCAATGAAACAGCAGCCAACTCTGCTGTACCCAATTGCCCTACCATAATATTGTCGGCAAAGGCCACAAAAGTATGCCCCAGCATCCCCAAAATAACGGGATAGGACAGTTTTAGGTTATAGGCAAACTCTTTGGTATAGTTCTGAAACACTGCGGTATTTTAAAAAGGATGGCAAATATAGCCAGATCGGAGACATTTGTCCCCAAACTTTACGTTAGCTTACGGATAAATTTAAAGTTGTTTGGCCTCTTCCCAATACACATCCATTTCGGCCAAGGTCATTTCACTCAAAGATTTTCCAGCCTCTTTGGCTTTTTGTTCCAAATATTGAAATCTTTTGATGAACTTTTTGTTGGTGCGTTCCAAGGCATTTTCTGGATTGATTTTTAAAAAACGGGCATAATTGACCATAGAAAATAGCACATCGCCAAACTCGGATTCCATTTTATCTGCATTATTGGCTTCCACTTCAACTTGAAGCTCCGCCAACTCCTCTTTCAACTTTTCAAAAACCTGTTCAGGATGCTCCCAATCAAACCCCACCCCTGCTACTTTGTCTTGGATTCGGTTGGCCTTTACCAAAGATGGCAATCCATTCGGCACACCCTCGAGCACACTTTTTTTGCCCTCTTTCAATTTAATGTTCTCCCAATTCTGTTTTACCTCCTCCTCATTCTCCACTTTTACATCGCCATAAATATGTGGATGACGGTTGATGAGTTTTTCGCAAATGCCATTGGCCACATCGGCAATATCAAAATCTTGGGTTTCGGAACCTATTTTGGCATAAAACACAATGTGCAACAAAATATCGCCCAGTTCCTTTTTGACTTCTTCCAAATCGTTATCCAAAATGGCATCGCCCAGCTCGTAGGTTTCCTCAATGGTCAAATGACGAAGCGTTTGCATGGTCTGCTTTTTATCCCAAGGACATTGCGCCCGTAATTCGTCCATAATGGTTAAAAGGCGGTCAAAAGCGGCCAACTGTTCCGATCTAGTATTCATGCTGTGGATTTTGACCAAAAATACGAAGACCCTTTCTTGAAATTCCCATCATCAAAATGAACTTATTAGAAAATTGTCATTTCGAGTGGTTTTTGATGGTTGAGCGAAGTCGAAACCATATAAAAACTGTATCGAGAAATAACCTTGTTCTCGATACTTTTCCTTACAGAAAAACTCGAACTGACGGTTAATGCATTGTGAATGGCAATTTTTCAACAACCTTAAAAACTTAAAATATCACTATCTTCAACTCTGATTTTTTAGAAAACCCAAATACAATGAAGTATTTTTTGATTGCCCTATTTTTTGCTCCCTTTTTGATTCACGCACAGAACCCTGAAGGTTTTGCACAAGAAATAGAGGCCATTCAAAAAAAGTACGACACTATTTGGGACGCCAACCAACCCACCATTGTTTTTACGGGAAGTTCCAGTATTCGTTTTTGGAAAGATGTGCAGGAACGTTTTCCAGACCAACAAGTATTGAACACAGGTTTTGGAGGGTCCCAATTTTCAGATTTAGAACATTATTTGGATGAAACCATTTTAGACTACACCCCTACTAAAGTTTTTATTTATGAGGGAGACAACGATATTTTCGCCAAAAAACGGCCCAAGGCCATTCTTGAAACCTCCCAGCGTATTTTAAGAACGCTTCAAGAAAAAAATCCCGACATGGAAATCGTGTTAATTTCGGCTAAGCCGAGTATCTCTCGATGGAAATATAGGGGTAGGTACCGCCGTTTGAATCGAAAATTACAACAATTGGCAGCCGAGACCAATGGTGTCGATTTTATTGATGTTTGGTATCCCATGCTGGACGAACGGAAAGTAAAACACGACATTTTTGTGGAGGATGGCCTGCACATGAATGCCAAAGGTTACGACATCTGGTACGATGTAATCAAAGACTACGTAAAATAAACTAAACAACCGTGATCAAAAAATCAATTTTGCTGTTTACTGCAGTGCTCTGCATAGCAGCTTGCGAAGAACAAAAAAAGGAAATCAATTTTCCAAAAACCGACCTTTCTGCGGTCGCTCTAATTCCAAAACCCGTAAAGACCATTCCGACAAACAGTGCTTTTGGATTGGGTGCTGGTACAGCGATTTACACCTCAACCACTGACCCTGAGTTTGAAAAAGTAGGGCGATTTCTTTCTGAAAAAATAAAGGGGAAAACAGGATTAAATCTAGGAGTGAATTCCACTTCTGAAAACACTTTGGAGCGATTGATCTACATCAATCAATCGGATAGCGAAGAATTGGATAATCCTGAAGCCTATCAACTTTACATTAAAAAGGATTCCATTTTATTGAATGCCAAAACGGCCGCTGGTGCTTTTCGTGGGATTCAAACCTTAAGACAATTGATTCCTGAGCAAAGTAATGATACGTTGACAGACCAGCCTCTTTGGGTGATTCCCTCTGGAAAAATTATGGATGCTCCCAAACTGGCCTACAGAAGTTCCATGCTCGATGTGGCCCGTCATTTTTTTACGGTGGATGAAGTCAAAAAATACATCGATATTTTGGCGTACTACAAATACAATACGCTTCACATGCACCTAACCGATGATCAAGGATGGCGTATCGAAATCAAATCGTGGCCCAAACTTACCGAAGTGGGTGGTCAAAGTGAAGTTGGAGGCGGCGAGGGTGGTTTTTACACCCAAGAGGAGTATAAAGATATTGTTGCCTACGCAGCGGAGCGACACATTCAAATTGTTCCTGAAATGGATATGCCAGGGCATACGAACTCGGCCTCTTTAAGTTATCCGTTCTTACATGCAGCAGGTCAGGCGGAAACGCCAAGAGTAAGAACCGATATGAAAGTGGGTTACAGCTCATTTGATGCCCAAAAAGATACGGTTTATAGCTTTTTGGATGATGTGATCGGCGAAATTGCCGCCATGTCGCCAAGCCCTTACTTTCATATTGGGGGTGATGAAAGCCATGTGACCAAAAAGAGCGATTACATCCTTTTTGTGGAAAAGGTGGAAAAAATTGTGCAAAAGCACGGTAAAATCATGATTGGATGGGATGAGATTGCCCAAGCCAAGATTGATGGCTCATCCGTGGTACAACTTTGGAACGAACCAGAGCACGCTTTAAAAGCTGCTGAAAATGGTTCGAAAATTATTATTTCTCCAGCCAAAAAAGCTTATTTGGATATGCAATACGATTCCATTTCGGAATATGGATTACACTGGGCGGCCTACATTCCCGTTAATGTGGGCTACCAATGGGATCCTGAAACCTATGTGGAGGGACTTCCCAAAGAAAATATTCTGGGTATTGAAGCACCACTTTGGTCCGAAACCATTAGCAATAGTGCCGAACTGGAGTATTTGGCCTTTCCAAGAGCGATTGGTTATGCCGAATTGGGCTGGACATCTTCAGAACAACTCAACTGGGAGGACTACAAAGAAAGATTGGCCAAACAGGTTCCCTATCTGGAAAAAATGAACGTCAATTATTACCCGAGTAAATTGATTGACTGGAAAAAAGAATAGGAATAAGATTTATTCTTCCTCAGCGGAGGCATCGGCGGCAGCTGGTGCCTCTTCTTCCTTTACCTCAACTTCAACAAATTCAGTGATGTTGTTGTCCAAAAGAATGTTGTACCACTGAATGATTTTTTTGATGTCGCTGGCGTACACTCGATCCTCATCATAATTGGGAAGCACTTCGAAGAAATATTCTTCCAACTCAATTTTATCGGCCTTGTGGCTCACAGAAGTTTTATTTCCGTTTTCCTTTTCCTTGATTTTTTGGAAAACCTCTTTCAACGGCACCTCTTCTTCCAAGGTGTAAATGGCGATTTCCGAAAGTACACTTACATTGCTTCTTAAGCCCACGGTAACTCGTTTGCCATCCAAAAGGGATTCTCCCACAAAACCACCACGGGTTTGGGTCAACAATTTGTAAAGTCCTGGTTTACCTCCGATAGATAAAATTTTGTCTAATGCCATTTAAAATAATTTATGCGCGCAAAAATATGTTTTTATAAGGAACTGCGATTTTTTTAACGTCGTTTTTTGATATCGGGAAATCTCATTTTGTAGTCTGCAGTGATTTTTCCCTTGGAAATTTTTTCCAAACGACTTTTAAGCAGTCGCTTTTTTAATGATGATAATTTATCTGTGAACAAAATTCCCTCAATATGATCGTACTCATGCTGAATTACCCTTGCCAACAACCCATCATAGGTTTCTTTGTGGGGTTTAAAATCTTCATCTAAATAACTGATAACGATTTCTGGCTTACGACTTACATCTTCGCGAATGTCCGGAATGCTCAAACAGCCCTCACTAAAATCCCATTCCTTGCCACTCTCGGCTTCAATTTTAGCATTGATGAACACTTTTTTGAAGCCATCCAATTGTTTTTGTTCCTCTTCGGTCAAATCCTCATCATCAGCAAAAGGAGTCGTGTCCACCACAAACATTCTAATGGGCAAACCAACTTGGGGCGCTGCCAATCCAACGCCATGGGCATTGTACATGGTCTCCCACATATTGTTGATCAACTCATCCAATTTTGGGTATTCCGAATCAATATCCTTTGCTACCTTTCGTAAAACGGGGTCCCCGTACGCCACAATGGGTAAAATCATAAATCAAAAACGGTTTAAGTATGCCTGCAAAATCAGCGTGGCACTTATTTCATCGACCAAGGCCTTTTCTCTTCTCTTTTTCTTTTTCAACCCGCTTTCCAACATGGATTGCACGGCCATTTTAGAGGTGAATCGTTCATCTTGGCGTTCCACGGGAATACTAGGGAACTTGGTCACTAATTTTTTTAAAAATTCTTGGATCAGTACTTCGGACTCGGATTCACTATTATCCATTTGTTTGGGCAAGCCAACCACAAATCGTTCTACAGATTCTGTTTGAAGGTAATCCCCCAAAAAATCCAAAAGTTTTGGCGTTTCCACAGTGGTAAGTCCGGAAGCAATCAATTGCAGCTCGTCGGTAACCGCGATTCCCGTTCTTACCTTTCCATAATCCAATGCCAAAATTCTAGCCAAGACAATTTTTTGGCAAAAATAACCTTAAAAATGTTATGCCCTTAAAAATGCTCTTAATATTCTGCCATGGGGCTTATCTTTGTAAAAATTTTAAGAAAATGACAGATTTAAGAACGCTAATTGAAAAAGCGTGGGACAATAGAGAGTTGTTGCAAGAAGAAGAGACCCAAGTTGCCATTCGAGAGGTAATTGACCTTATCGATATGGGTGAATTGCGTTGTGCAGAGCCAACCGAAGATGGATGGCAGATCAATGAATGGGTAAAGAAAGCCGTAGTACTTTATTTCCCCATCCAAAAAATGGAAGTACTTGAAGCTGGCATTTTTGAATACCACGATAAAATTCCGTTGAAGAGAGGCTATCAAGAAAAAGGTGTTCGTGTGGTACCTCACGCAGTGGCACGTCACGGAGCCTATATTTCCAAAGGAACCATTTTAATGCCTAGTTATGTAAATATTGGTGCTTATGTAGACGAAGGCACTATGGTTGACACTTGGGCCACGGTGGGAAGCTGTGCACAAATCGGTAAAAACGTTCACTTGAGTGGTGGTGTTGGTATCGGAGGTGTTTTGGAACCGTTGCAAGCTGCTCCGGTAATTATTGAAGATAATGCCTTTATCGGTTCTAGATGTATTGTTGTGGAAGGTGTTCGTGTTGAAAAAGAAGCTGTTTTGGGTGCGAATGTGGTTTTGACCGCCTCAACCAAAATTATTGATGTAACTGGTGACAAACCAATTGAATTGAAAGGAAGAGTACCTGCAAGATCAGTGGTCATCCCAGGAAGTTATACCAAAAAATTCCCTGCTGGGGAGTTTCAAGTGCCGTGTGCATTGATCATTGGTAAAAGAAAAGAAAGTACAGATAAAAAGACATCGCTGAACAATGCCCTTAGAGAGCATGATGTAGCAGTATAAGTTTCTTTAAGAAATAGAAATTAGAGCTTTTTCGACGGCCACTTGCAAAAAGTGGCCGTTCTTTATTTTATTTCTAATTGATGAGACATTGGAAACCATCCTGAAATAAGTTTCTGAATCGATCGCATTTAGTTTTTCAGAAAGTTCTTTCAATGATGAAATTGCAAACCCTATCCCCTCTTTTTCTACAATATTGGCAACCGCCGCTTTGTTCCACACGATAATAGGCAACCCAGCCAATAAATAAAGTGATGTTTTATGTGGATTGTTAAATTGGATGTACTTTCCAAAGGCACCATCGCATTCCTTAATTGAGTTGCCGTTCCACACAAGTCCGTAGTTACCCTTCATTTTATGCAAAACTTCATCCGGAGCAAAAACCCCTTGGTAGTCCAAAATTGAACTTGCACTTACTTTTTCCTTTTGATATCCACTTCCATAGATCCACAAATTAAAATCTGTTTCTTTCAAATCATCCAGTTGATATAAAAAGGCACTCTTTTCCATACCCAAACCTCCTGCAAAAACCACATTTTTTTCAAAGATTTGGGGCGTGTCCGGCAGATTTTGACCATTACCCAATAAGTAATCGAACAAAAACAAGGGAACCATTTTACCTCTATATCCATTTTCCGTAAACCAGTCCATCATTACTTGATTGTGCAAAACAAGAACATCGGCTCGATTGAAGCGTTTCATCTCCTTTTTCACATCCTTGTTCTTCCCCATTAAGGTTTTAACATCATGAACAATAAGGATTATTTTACATCCCTTTAGTTTGGCAATACCTATTTGATAGTTATAAAACTTGCTCAAAGGATATTGCATGCATAAAACCGATGAAAAGGGTAGCAAAATCAATCCTTTGGTAATTCCAAAAAAGCTGATGATGGCTCCAAGGGCCGAACTTGGATGGTTGGTCTGCTCAAACCCAAGATTCTTAAAACCAATCATTGACAAGACGGTCTCACAATCCATTTTTGGTTTGGAAGCAGCATTTTTAGAAAACTTATAGTTTCTAGATATGTAGTAGCGGTTAAGTTTGGGCATTTGGGAATACCTTTTATCAAATATATATTTTTTCTTTAAAGTAATTCATAACTTGCCGACCCAGCATAACCCTTCATTAAATCAAACTTCTAGCAATGAAGGTTACTGCCGATTACGACTTTTTAATTGTTGGCGCTGGGTTATTTGGGGCTGTATTTGCCCACGAGGCCACAAAAAACAACAAAAAATGCCTTGTTATAGACAAAAGGAACCACCTAGGTGGGAATACCTTTTGTGAGAATATCCATGGCATCAATGTGCATACCTATGGGGCGCATATTTTTCACACCAATGACAAAACTATTTGGGACTATGTAAATAGTTTCGTCCCCTTCAACAGATATACCAATTCGCCTTTGGCAAATTTTGAGGGCAAGCTTTATAATTTGCCCTTTAACATGAATACTTTTTATCAGTTATGGGGCACAAAAAATCCAGAAGAGGCAAAGGAAATTCTGAACAAACAAACAAGCGCTTACAAAAATTCAAAACCAACCAATTTAGAGGAACAGGCTCTTTCACTGGTTGGGGAGGACATTTATCATAAACTGATTAAAGGATATACGGAAAAGCAATGGGGCAGAAAAGCCACTTTACTACCTCCCTTTATTATAAAAAGACTCCCGTTACGATTTACTTTTGATAACAATTATTTTAACGACACCTATCAAGGAATTCCGATTGGCGGATACAACAAATTAACAGAAGGTCTCCTAAAAAATGTAAAGTGCCTAACCAATGTTGATTTTTTCAAAGACAGGTCTGAATTATCACGATTGGCAAAACAGGTGGTTTTCACGGGTAAAATTGATGAGTATTTCAATTACGAACATGGAAAACTGGAATATCGCAGTCTTACATTTGAGCATGAAGCAATGGAAATGCCTAATTTCCAAGGAAATGCTGTGGTAAATTATACGGAAGCCTCAATCCCTTTTACCAGAATCATTGAGCATAAACATTTTGAGTACGGCACCCAAAAAAATACGGTAATCACAAAAGAGTACCCATTGGAAGCTTCCTCCCAAAATGAGCCATTTTACCCCATAAATGATTTAAAAAATACGCAACGCTACAACCTCTACAAGGAAATGACAAAAAGCGAGAGCACTATTTTTGGGGGTAGGCTAGCAGAATATAAATATTACGATATGCACCAAGTTATTGGCGCTGCGTTGTCCAAAACAAGAAAATTATTTAGTTCTCAATTGGCGTTGAAATAAATCCTCGACTTTTTTCACGCAACCAATTTTTCCCAATTATATCTATTGGATAAAACTGTTCCGGTATACAGTTTTAACAAAAAAAGAGTAGGGAAATTGTAGATTTGATTGTTGTAAGAAAAATAACAAGTAAAACAATTTTTAATCATTTTTTTTGTTTTAGATTTAGAAACAGCTAACCACATACCAATAAAAAGCATATGGCTGAATTGAGCACCCCAAAGCAAAAATTATCAGCACTTATTATTACCTACAACGAAATAGGTTACATTGAAAAGTGTATTGAATCCATTTCATTTGCCGATGAAATAATCGTTGTGGACTCCTATAGCACCGATGGCACTTATGAATACCTCCTCGATCATCCCAAGGTTAAAGTGATTCAGAATCCCTTCGAGAATTTTACAGCTCAAAAGTCATTTACACTAAAGCAAGCAACCAATGACTGGGTATTGTTTTTAGATGCCGATGAAGTGGTAACAGATAGCCTTCAAAAAGAAATCACCGCAACCATCAACAATCCAAATGCACATGAGGCGTATTGGTTTTATAGAAAGTTCATGTTTCAAAACCAACCCCTAAATTACAGTGGTTGGCAAACGGATAAAAACCACAGGCTTTTCAGAAAAAGCAAGGCTCAGTTTACAGATAAGAAAATTGTCCATGAAACCCTTGAGGTGGATGGTACCTCCGGAATTTTAAATGAAAAGTTGTTGCACTTTTGCTATAAGAACTACGAGGATTATAAAAGTAAAATGCTTTGCTATGGTCGCTTAAAAGCCAAAGAAGATTTCTATAAAGAAAAGCATTTCAATTATCTTTTGATGACGGTTAAGCCCTTTTGGAAATTTTTCAACCATTACATTATCCGATTAGGGATTTTAGATGGCAAAAAAGGCTTGACCATTTGTTACCTGAACGCATTGGGTGTTTTGGAGCGTTTCAGAGAATTGAAAAGACTGGAAAAAAAGAACGAACTGGCTTACTATTTGGTAATGCCGTAGTGGGTCCAAACTACTTTTTGAGACCTAGTTTCTTTTCGAATAGCCTGGTTTTTTGCAATGGATTCTGGAGTTTTATACCCTCTTTTATGATCTAAATGCACGCAAACGGCGCTGTATCGCAATTGCTTGGATTTAATTCCGAAATTGAACAGGCGCTCGCCCAATTCACGGTCCTGACCACCATATTGCATCCGTTCGTCAAAACCGTTCACATTTAAAATATCCTTTTTCCAACCGGAAGAATTATGTCCGTTCCAACTGGCATTTGTGGGCGTAAAGGTGTTCAGGAATTTGGAAACAACCCCACTAGCAGTCAATTTATTGTTCTTAAATGTTTTGGGAATTCCTTTTTCTTTGAGCCAATGAATATGAAAACAGTTTTGCTGTTCAATATCCTCCTTGGTGATCATTTTGGAGATGTTCATGGGCAACATATAGTAGCCTCCTGATATAAAATAACCTTCCTCCTTATTAATGTAATGCACCTCAACAAAATCTTCACGGGGAATGCAATCCCCATCCGTCATTATAATGTAGTCAGCACTACAGGCCTCAACAGCCTTATTCAGAATCCTGGACTTTTGAAACCCATCATCTTCCTGCCAAACATGAACAATATCGTAAAATACCTTTTCGGACATTTCATCCAATAAAGCCTTGGTCTTTGGACCAGACCCATCATCGGCAATTACCACTTCAAAATCCTTGAAAATTTGACAATTGAAGCCCCAAAGCACTTTCTCTAGCCATTCTTCGGCATTATAGGTACTTACGATAACGGAAATCTTCGGTGGTTCTATTTCTTTCGGACTCATCTTGGCAAAAATAGAAATATTAAATATTATCGCATATGCTTAATTTTGTGATTCTATTTTTTCAAGAAAACCTTTTTTCCTACCTCATTTTTTAGATTGAACTAATTTTACAAACCATACAAAAGTCTCCATCATGAAAATATGTATTACCAGAACGGAAAAACATGCGTATTCGGAAACCTTTATAAGAGATCAAATCAAAGGATTCAATGCCTTATTTGAGACGTATACGATTTATGGTGGACGATATCCCGAGCGATTGGAAAATGGTAATATACTGAGCCCCTGGCCATTTTGGATTTTACATAAGGTGTTGAAAATATTTGTAGGAAGGAATAATTTTTTCAGCGATTATGGCATGAAAAAATTTCTAAGACAAAACAAAATCGATGTGGTCCTTGCAAATTATGGGATGAGCGCATCGCATATGGTATCGCCATGTAAATCTTTGAACATTCCGTTAATGGTAATATTTCATGGTCACGATGCCACCGATAAAAAATTACTCCATCAATATAAAAGCAATTACAAAAGCTTGTTCAATTATGCATCCAGCATTATTGTTGTTTCCCAAGACATGAAGACGGCGTTGGTTGATTTAGGAGCAAAGAAAGAAAAAATCCATATTATTCCATGTGGGGTTGACACTTCTAAATTTATAGCAAATAGAGAGAATATAAAACCAAAAACCTTTCTTGCTGTAGGCAGATTGACCCCGAAAAAAGGCCCGCTATATACCATCAGAGCATTTAACCAAGTCTTGCAAAAACACCCAGATGCCAAGCTCATTTTTGTTGGCAATAAAACGGGGCTTTATGAAGAATGCCAAAATTTGATTACCGAGCTGAACATTGAAAAATCCGTAACATTTACTGGCATATTGAACCAAAATGAAATTTCAGAGATAATGGGCAAATCAATGGCCTTTGTGCAACATTCCATCACGGCACCCAATGGTGATATGGAAGGCTCGCCCGTTAGTATTATGGAGGCCTCGTCGTCAGGTCTACCCATTGTTAGCACCAAACATGGAGGAATTAAAGAACTTGTTGTGCATAACAAAACGGGGTTTTTAGTGGATGAAAAAGACGTGGATGGAATGGCGAAATATATGCTCGAACTCTGCAATGACCTTGAACTTGCCAAAACTTTGGGAGCTGAAGGACGTAAACATATAGAACAAAATTATGAGCAGTCAAATCAAATAGCCAAAATTTATGAGTTGGCCACTCAACTAACCGCATCCGAATAATTTAGATAACCATTATTTTCTGCAGGGATATGAATCAGGAAATCAACAATTGTAATGAAATTTTGAAGGCAGGAGGCCTTATCCTCTACCCTACCGATACGGTTTGGGGCATTGGCTGCGATGCTACGAATCCAGAAGCCGTAAAAAAGGTCTATGCCCTTAAAAAAAGGGAAGATAGCAAGGCGCTCATTTGTTTGGTTTCCAACCAAGCGATGTTGGAACGCCATGTAAAAGAAGTTCCCGAAGTGGCCTACGACATCATGGATTTGGCCACCAAACCCACCACCATTGTTTTTGATGAGCCTAAAGGAATTGCTGAAAATTTGGTTGCCGATGACAATACCTTGGCCATTCGAGTGGCTTCGGATAAATTCTGTCAATACCTAATAAATAAGTTTGGAAAACCCATTGTATCCACCTCGGCGAATATTTCTGGAGAGCCCACCCCAAAACAGTTTAAGGATATAAGCCCAGAAATTTTAAAAGGAGTGGACTATGTGGTAAATTTGCCCGATGTAAATCAAAACCCCTCACCCTCTTCCATTATTAAATTGAGTAATAATGGACAGGTGAAGGTAATTCGGGAATAGATAAACGATGCAGGTTCATTTAGAAGCCATAAAACATCCCATTTTTAAACTCATTGGAGAAGCCGCTGACGAATTGGGCGTGGATGCCTACGTTATCGGTGGTTATGTGCGTGATTATTTCTTAAAAAGAAATACACCAAAAGATATTGATATTGTTGCCATTGGCAGCGGTATTGAACTCGCGAAAAAAGTGGCCTCCAAGCTTGAAGGTAAACCTGAAATTTCGGTCTTTAAGAATTTTGGCACCGCCATGATCAAACACAAAGATTTGGAATTGGAGTTTGTGGGGGCTCGAAAAGAAAGTTACCACCGCGATAGCAGAAAACCCATTGTTGAGGATGGTACGTTGGAAGATGACCAAAACCGTCGTGACTTTACCATAAATGCCATGGCGTTATCGCTGAATGAATCCAATTTCGGTGAATTATTAGATCCTTTTAATGGACTGGGCGATTTGGACCAAAAAATCATTCGCACCCCATTGGAGCCGGGCATCACCTATTCCGACGACCCTTTGCGCATGATGCGTGCCATTCGGTTTGCAACCCAATTGCATTTTAACATCGAGCTAAAATCTCTGCAAGCCATAACTGAAAACCAAGAGCGCATTAAAATTGTTTCCAAAGAGCGGATTGTGGATGAACTCAACAAAATATTGATGAGTCCCATACCCTCCATCGGATTTTCATTGCTGCACAAAACAGGATTGCTCCCATTAATTTTACCCGAATTAACCGCATTGCAGGGCATCGAAGAAATTGAGGGGCAACGCCACAAAGATAATTTTTGGCACACCTTGGAAGTGGTCGATAATATTTCGGAAACCACCGACAACCTTTGGTTGCGCTGGGCGGCCCTTTTGCACGATATCGGGAAAGCCCCAACTAAAAAATTCCATAAGAAAATTGGTTGGACGTTCCATGCGCATGAATTTGTGGGCTCTAAAATGGTGTTCAAACTCTTTAAAAGGCTACGAATGCCCTTGAACGAAAAAATGAAATTCGTTCAAAAAATGGTCATGATGAGCTCACGCCCCATCATTCTATCCGAAGACCATGTAACCGATTCCGCGGTCCGTAGATTGGTTTTTGATGCCGGGGATAACGTGGAAGACCTAATGACCCTTTGTGAAGCGGACATTACCACCAAGAATCCGAAAAAGCAGAAAAAATACAAGAACAACTTTAAGATTGTTCGTCAAAAAATAGTGGAAGTTGAAGAACGTGACCATGTCCGAAATTTCCAACCTCCAGTTTCTGGGGAAGAAATTATGGAAACCTTCAACTTAAAACCCTCCAAAGAAATTGGGATTATCAAAGATGCCATCAAAGAGGCGATTTTGGAAGGGGAAATCCCAAATGAATACGAAGCCGCCTTTCAATTTATGTTGGAAAAGGGTAAAGCATTGAATTTAAAAGTCAAGTCCGAATGAAAAAGAACAAATACGTTGTGTATTGGTTGTTAACGGGGTGTTTTCTCATTTTTGTAATGGTATTGGTGGGAGGCATTACCCGACTTACCCATTCCGGACTTTCCATTTCAGACTATAAATTGATTCACGGCACTTTGCCCCCCATGACCGAAGAGGCATGGCAAGAAGCCTTTGAATTGTACCAACAATATCCCGAGTACCAAAAGCTCAACAGTCATTTTGACCTAGAGGATTTCAAGGACATCTATTTCTGGGAATGGCTGCACCGATTTATCGGAAGATTTATTGGTATCGTTTTCATCCTACCCTTTTTGTTTTTCTTGTTCACTAAAAAATTAGATAGACCCACCATTAAAAAATGTGTGATTTTGCTCATTATGGGTGGATTTCAAGGCTTTTTGGGTTGGTATATGGTAAAAAGTGGCTTGGTAGACCGTCCCGATGTATCCCATTTTAGACTTGCAGCCCACTTGACCACTGCATTTTTGACTTTCGCTTACAGCCTTTGGGTGGCGTTGGACCTCATCTATCCCACCAAAAAAGAAATCAATACAGGCATCCGAAACTTGATTCGTTTTGGATTGGTGCTATTACTGATTCAAATCGTTTGGGGGGCGTTTGTAGCCGGTTTGGATGCGGGATTTATCCACAACCATTGGCCTTTAATGAGCGATGGAAAACTGATTCACGAAACGGTCTATATCGAACAACAGCCTTTCATCAAAAACTTTTTTGAAGGAAAAAGTGGCGTGCAGTTTGTGCACCGATATCTGGCATATGTAGTGGTAGGTATTATCACATTTATTTGGTTCAAAACTGGAAAAATGGAACGTACACCTTTGCAGGAAAAAGGATTGATAACGCTATTTACTTTAGTATTTGTTCAATTTTTGTTGGGTGTTTTAACGCTGATTTATGCCGTTCCTCTTTGGTTGGGAATTGCACATCAGATCGGTGCATTTTTCTTATTGGCCGCCATGACGTTTACGCTGCATAGATTTACCAAATAAGGGCTATTTATTGTACCTTTGTGCCCACTCTAAAATTTTTTGGATGATTTATAAAATCAGGATAATACTTGATGCTGAGGAAGATACCTTTAGGGATATCGAGATTGAAGAAAGCTCAACTTTAGAAGATTTCCATAACGCCATTACCCAAGCTTTTGGTTTTGAGGGCAGTGAAATGGCATCTTTTTACACTTGTGACGAGGAATGGAACCAAGATGAGGAAATCGCACTTTTTGACATAAGCGAAAGTGGTTCGGATGTTCGATTGATGAACGAGACATTTTTGGAGGACATTATGACCGAAAACAATCCGAAATTGATCTATGTGTACGATTTTTTCAGTATGTGGACCTTTTTTGTGGAGCTTGCCGATATTGTTGAAAAGGAAGACGGACGCGTTTATCCGAATGTGTTGTTCAGTTTTGGGGAACTTCCGGATTCTCCACCAGAGAAAAAATTCGAAGCTGATGAAATGGATGAAGAAGAAGAAGGTGATTATGATGACCTTTTGGACAGCTACGATGATATGGACTTTGACGAAAACTGGAATTAGTCCTCCCCTTTTACCTTAAACCATTAACCCTTTACCCTAAACCCATTGCCCAAATATGATTAACCTATACAACGCCCAAATTGAAAGTATTTCACTCCACCGCGTAGGTAATAAAAGTAAAAACGAAGCTGCTTTTTTATCCTCCGAACCTTTTTCGTTGAACGATGAAATGGCTGGTTTGTTGAAAGAATATTTCTTTAAGCCTTTCCGTGAAAAAGAAGAAAATTACTATCGATTTGGAAACGATGTGGATGTGGAGTTCAATGATATTTATAAGGCTGTTTCGGGAATTTTTGAAAACCCTGCAGATCAGCATCAAATTTCAAAAACGATTACCACTCATTTGTTCGAACAATCGAACCACCCGCATATTAAAAGCGGAGAGGTGTATGTAGTTCATTTTTCGGATATGGTCATCGATAACCAAAAAACCGATGCCGTTGGTATTTTCAAAAGTGAATTGAAGCACGATTTCCTTCAGTTTAAAGAACAGGAAAACAACCTTGAAATCTTGATTCGCCAAGGGATTAACATCAACAAATTGGATAAGGGTTGCGTGGTGTTTAATATTGATAAAGAAGAAGGTTACAAAATTTTGTCGGTGGACAGCAACCGCTACGATGCCAAATATTGGGTAGAAAACTTTTTGGGACTTGTTCCTTTGACCGATGAGAACTTTTACACCAAAAATTACCTGAAGTTCTGTCAAAACTTTGCAAAGGATGTGGTATTGCCCGCGGAAGACAAGCAACAAGAGGTTTTGTTTATGAACCGTGCCGTGAACCACTTTGCGAAGAATGACAACTTCGAAGAAACATCATTCTTGAACGAGGTGATGGAAAATCCAGATTTGATTCCCGAGTTTAAACACTACAAAGTAGAAAAGGGTCCCAAGTACAGTATTGAGGACGTTTCCAATTTTGATATTGCGAACAAAGCCGTGAGCGATGCACGTAGGAAAATCAAAAACGTGATCAACTTGGACACCAATATTCAGATCAAGTTGGATTTCATCAATCCAGAATCCGCTGAAAAATTTGTGGAAAAAGGTTGGGACGAAGAACGTCAGATGTACTATTATTTGGTGTATTTCAACAAGGAACAGAAGAGCTAGAACTTTTTCTCTATAATCTGTTTCATACTTACATCCTCATAATTTCGCTTTACAAAATCCAAGGCATGGGTCAAAATATCGCCCATATTCTTGCTATCCCTAAAGTTGATATCGCCGGTCAATTCCCGTAATTGGGTTTTGAGCATTTCTATATTCTCGGGGGTAGAGATCTTGTCCTTTTTGCAAATTTCCAAAAGCACTTTTAATCTTCTGCCCCAGCTCAAGATTCTTTTGGCAATAATGGAACGCTCCTCCACGATATATTGCTCCACTGAATTAATCGTGAGTTTGCTTTGCACCAAATCGACCATTACATTGTTTTCCTTAAAAAACTGTGGACGGTACACCTTGAGCTTGCCTTCGTAACATTGTTGGTCAAAATCGATGGCCCGAATTTTATACACCACACTGTCAAAATCGTGGGTGGGCACCACCACATAATTGTAGGAACGCATATCTCCCAAGAGACGTATCATACAACGCTCGTTGAACTTCACGAACTCCTTGGCGATTTGCGCCTTATCAAAAGAAGAACATTCTGGAAGATTTTTTTTAATGAACAGATCCCCAGGAATGCCAACAATATGCTCCTCAATCAGGGTGTTTTGATAAATCACAAAGTTGATGCTGTACGGGGAGAGCATATGCTCCAATTCCAAGCCGTACACTCGTGAAGCATCTGTCTTTTTCACATATAACAAAGTGTAGTTGTCGTTCAAAATATTACGCACTTTGATGCGAAAAGGCTTGGAGTTCCCAAACGTACAATAGTCCACATAATCCACATTCAAATATTGCAAAATGGTATCGCTACCATCGGAAACGAAAATGGAATAGACCCTTTTTAACGCCAAATCGATTTCATCCCTATCAAATTCGGGATAATACACCCGCACCCAAAGGGTGTCCTCATCATTGGCATCGTATACGGCAACACTTCCAGAAAAGCGCAATAAGTCTTCATAGTGGATGGGAATCTCGATTTTTCGGTTGTAATAATCCAAATATTCATCCAGCTCCTTGCTTATGGGATATGCTGGTTTCTTTTTCGACATCAATTTTTCTTCGGACATTGTATTTGATTATTTTGTAACAAATCTTGATAAACATCGTCAAGTTAGTATAAACCATTCAAAAAACGATAGCATCTCTTGGAAACAATACTGACCGTAAACCATCTCACTAAAAAATTTGGTTACCTCACTGCCGTAAACGACCTTTCCTTTACCATTGAAAAGGGAAATGTCTATGGTATTTTGGGACCTAATGGTAGTGGCAAGTCCACTACGCTGGGCATAATTTTGAACGTTGTGAACCGAACTTCTGGGGAATTCAGTTGGTTCGACGGCAACACCTCCACCCACCAAGCCCTTAAAAAAGTGGGCGCCATTATTGAGCGTCCCAACTTTTACCCGTACATGACGGCTATCCAAAACTTAAAGTTGGTATGCAAGATCAAGGAAGTGCCCGAAACCAAGATTCAAGAGAAATTGGAATTGGTCGGACTTTGGGACCGTCGAAACAGCAAGTTCAAAACCTATTCATTAGGGATGAAACAGCGTTTGGCCATTGCCTCTGCCCTGCTCAACGACCCAGAAATCCTTATTTTGGATGAACCCACCAACGGTCTGGACCCCCAGGGAATCCATCAAATTCGAGAGATCATTAAAACCATTGCAGGTCAAGGCACTACCATTTTGTTGGCCTCCCACTTGTTGGATGAAGTGGAAAAAGTGTGTTCCCATGTGGTTATTCTTCGCAAAGGGGTGAATTTATATTCAGGCCCCGTGGATAGTATGTTGGCCAGTCATGGCTTTTTTGAATTGCGCACCAACGATATGGAGCAACTCATCAGTTTACTGGAAAAGAATGCCAGTTTTGGTAAGCTGGAAAACTTCAACGGTACTTTAACGGCCTATCTCAAAGAGGAAATGGATGCCGAAACTTTGAACAAAATGCTTTTTGAAAAAGGAATTGTTTTATCCCATTTGGTAAAACGAAAAGAAAGCCTCGAAGAACAATTTTTAACCCTGACCAACAACAACTAATCAAAAAACGAATGTTACGTCTACTTCAAATAGAATTTATAAAACTGTGGAACAATAGGGCAAGTAAGGTGCTTATCATCGCCTATTTTGTACTATTGACCTCTATCGCATTGGTGGCAGCCATTAAATTTGACATTGGACCTGTCCAGTTTCATTTGGCCGACCAAGGAATCTTTAATTTTCCATACATCTGGCACTTCAACAGTTTTGTTACCGCTTTGTTCAAATTGTTTTTGGCCATTGTGATCGTGTCCATGATGTCCAACGAATACAGCAATAAAACCATCAAACAGAACTTGATTGATGGTTTATCCAAAAAGGAATTCATCCTTTCAAAGGTGTTGACGGTTGTTTCCTTTGCAGGGATTTCTACCCTATTTGTTTTTGTGGTGTCCATGATTCTTGGCTTGGCCTATTCCGATTACAACGAAATCTCCATCATATTTTCTGATCTTGGATTTTTGGTGGCCTTTTTCTTTAAGTTGGTCGCTTTCTTCTCCTTTTGTCTTTTCTTGGGGATTTTGGTAAAACGCTCTGCTTTTGCACTTGGATTCTTGATCATCTGGACCATCTTGGAACAATTGGCTTTCGGATTGATGGGTTGGAAAGTCATGAGCTGGGATGCTGCCAAAAAAGTGAAGAGCCTATTTCCATTGGAATCCATGTCCAACATGATCAAGGAACCGTTCACGCGATTGTCCGCTGTTCAGACGATTGGTAACCAAATCGGGGAAGATTTTAAATTTGATTACCATACGTATTGGTACGAGTATCTTATCGTAATCGCTTGGACCGCCATTTTTATTTATTTGTCCTACGCCTTGTTGAAGAAGCGCGATTTGTAGGGGCGGAATAGCTAAAAGTTATCCTAAAGACCTGTGTTCCTTAGGCTATCCTTTACTATTTTTACGCTATGAAATTTCAGATTGTTTCGAACTTTGAACCTACTGGCGATCAGCCTCAAGCAATAAAGCAACTTGTTGAAGGAATTGAGGGTGATGTCTCCCATCAAACCTTGTTGGGTGTAACAGGTTCCGGGAAGACCTTTACCGTGGCCAATGTGGTGGAAAGCGTACAGCGACCCACTTTGGTTTTGGCACACAACAAGACCTTGGCGGCTCAGTTGTATTCGGAGTTCAAACAGTTTTTTCCCAACAATGCGGTGGAATACTTTGTATCCTACTACGATTATTACCAGCCTGAAGCCTATATTCCAACGAGTGGACTTTATATTGAAAAAGACCTTTCCATCAACGAGGATATTGAAAAGTTGCGTTTGAGTGCTACCTCTTCCCTGCTTTCAGGACGAAGGGATGTGTTGGTGGTAGCATCGGTTTCCTGTTTGTATGGTATCGGAAACCCAGTGGAATTTCAAAAGAATGTGATTACCATTCATCGGGATCAAGTGATTTCCCGTACCAAATTTTTAAAACAATTGGTGCAGAGTCTCTATGCTCGGAGCACCGCGGATTTCCGAAATGGAAACTTTAGGGTAAAAGGTGACGTGGTGGATGTGTTCCCCGGTTATGCCGACCATGCCTTTCGCATTCACTTTTTCGGGGATGAAATCGAGGAAATTGAAGCCCTAGATCCTTTCAACAATAATGTTATCGAGGTATATGATTCGTTAAACATTTACCCAGCGAATATGTTTGTGACCTCTCCGGATGTGTTGCAAAATGCGATTCGCGATATTCAGGATGATTTGGTGAAGCAAGTGGACTATTTCAAAGAAATAGGGCGACCACTGGAAGCCAAACGCTTAGAGGAACGTACCAATTTTGATTTGGAAATGATTCGCGAACTGGGTTATTGCTCGGGTATTGAAAACTATTCCCGCTACTTGGATGGTCGTGAGCCCGGCACCAGACCTTTCTGCTTGTTGGACTATTTCCCAGAAGATTATTTAATGGTGATCGATGAAAGCCACGTGACCATTCCCCAAGTGCATGCCATGTACGGTGGCGACCGCTCCCGAAAGGAAAATTTAGTGGAATATGGATTCCGTTTGCCTGCTGCTATGGACAACCGCCCTTTAAAGTTCGAGGAGTTCGAATTGTTGCAAAACCAAGTGTTGTATGTGAGTGCCACGCCCGCGGATTACGAATTGGAGCTGAGTCAAGGGGTGTATGTGGAACAGATTATTCGTCCTACAGGTTTGTTGGACCCCATTATCGAAGTTAGACCCAGCGAAAACCAAATTGATGATTTGGTAGAGGAAATTCAGCAACGGGTTGAATTGGATGAACGAACCTTGGTCACTACATTAACCAAAAGAATGGCGGAGGAACTTACCAAATACCTGAGCCGCATCAATGTTCGATGCCGTTATATTCACAGTGATGTGGATACCTTGGAACGCGTGGAGATCATGCAAGACTTGCGTAAAGGATTGTTTGATGTATTGATCGGGGTAAACCTTTTGCGTGAGGGATTGGACTTGCCCGAAGTATCGCTTGTTGCCATTTTGGATGCAGACAAAGAGGGATTTTTGAGAAGTAACCGCTCCCTGACACAAACGGTGGGTCGCGCTGCCCGTAACCTAAACGGAAAAGCCATTATGTATGCGGACAAGATTACCGATAGTATGCAAAAAACCATCGACGAGACCAATTACCGCAGGGAAAAACAGATGAGCTACAACAAAGAGCACAACATCACTCCAAAAGCCTTGAACAAGAGTTTGGACAGTGCGCTTGCCAAAAATTCGGTGTCCACCTACCATTTTGAAAAAGAAGAATTGCGTGCTGCAGAACCCGATTTGGCCTATTTGACCCAAGATCAAAAAGAAAAATTGATTCGTGATAAGAGAAAAGCTATGGAAAAAGCGGCAAAAGACCTTAATTTTATGGAAGCGGCCAAACTACGGGACGAAATCAAGTCGCTTCAAGAATCATGAAACCAACACAACCGACCAACCTTTACCTGACCACTTTACTGACCTTTTTTATCGCTTTGGGCGTCCAAGGCCAGAAACTAAGCAAAAAACAAATTGAAACGGCAACCCAAAAAGAATTCAAGAGTTCCGTAAAAAGTCTATTGGATTTCTTAACCATTCCGAATGATGGGAATTACCCTGAGCAAATAGAAGCCAATCTTCAGGAATGCACCAACATTTTTTCTGAACTCGGGTTCCAAACCCAACGATTGGAAATGCAAGGTGCTCCCTTGCTCTTTGCAGAAAAAAAATACCCTAAAAAAACAAAGACCTTACTCTTCTACTGCCAAATTGATGGTCAACCTGTGGACTCCACCGAATGGCATCAACCCAGTCCATATGCACCCGTTTTAAAATCAAAAACGGAAGAAGGAAAATGGGAAATCTTGAACGCAAATTTGGATAAAACCGATTTGGATATGGATTGGCGCATTTTTGCACGGTCTGCCTCAGATTCCAAAGGCCCATCGATGGCTTTTATTTCTGCGCTACGTATTTTGGAAAAGTTGGGCAAGACCCCAGAATACAATATTAAGGTGATTATGGATTTTCAGGAGGAATTGGGTTCGCCCGACTTACCTGAAGTGGTTCAAAAACATGGTGAATTATTGGCTGCAGATGGTATTTTGATTATGGACGGAACCCGCCATTTATCCAACCTTCCCACCTTGACCTATGGTGCAAGAGGGATGGCCTCAGCCACCTTGACGATTTTTGGAGCGAAACGAGCATTGCATAGTGGGCAATACGGAAACTTTTCTCCAAACCCCATTTTTATGGCTTCCAGACTCTTGGGTTCTTTAAAAAATGACGAGGGCATTGTTCAAATTCCAGGGTTTTATGATGGTATTTCCTTATCCGAAAGTGAAAAGGAGAAATTGAACCAAGTTCCCGAAAACATGGACACCATAACTTCCAATTTAGGCATTGCATCGCCCGATAAAGTAGGGGCAACTTATCAAGAGGCATTGCAATATCCATCTTTGAACATCAGAGGTTTGAAATCCGCTTGGGTGGGTAAGGAAGTGAGAACCATTATCCCTTCCGAAGTCATTGCGGAAATTGATATGCGTTTGGTTCCAGAATCGGATGGCAAAAAATTAATGGAGTCCTTGAAACAATATATTGAAGATCAGGGTTTTCATTTGGTGGACTCCATTCCAACCGATGAGGAGCGTAGTCTGTATCCAAAATTGGCATCGTTTACCTATAAATTGGGTTCCAAACCATTTCGCACTGATTTTGATTCTTCCATGGGCAAAATGCTCAACCGAGCCATGGAACGACTTTTTGACGACCAATTTGTAAACATGAGGACCACAGGAGGTTCACAACCCATTGCACCGTTCATCAATACGCTCGGTGTTCCAGGGGTTTCCCTTCGTATTCCGAACCCCGATAACAGCATTCATGCTCCCAACGAAAATTTACGCCTAGGCAATTATTTTGAAGGAATTATGTCGTGCATAGCCGTTTTGACCGAACCTATGGAGTAAACCAAAAAAAGTGCGCCCCCGCATCTGCAGGGGCGCACCTCAAACTAACCAACTAAACTAACCATCATGAAACACCTTCTAGTTGGTGTTCTAATATCTTTCGGTTTTTAGGCGATTTCAATCAATCGTTTTGGTTTTGGCAATGTCTCTTGCCTTTTGGGCAATGTCAATTTTAAAACCCCATCTTCATACTTAGCGTCGATTTTACCACCGTCAACGGTTTCTGGCAAGGTAAAGGCTCTTTTAAAAGAAGTATATGAGAATTCTTTTCTGGTATAATTCTCTTTGTTTTCTTCATTTTCAGATTTTACTTCACTGGAAATGGTTAACACATCGTTATCGATTTCTACAGTGAAATCATCTTTTTTCATACCTGGAACAGCAAGTTCCAATTCAAAATTTTCTGTATTGTCCTTTATATTGACTGCGGGAACAGAAGTATTCCACTTATCTGTACCTCCAAACCAGTCAGGATTCAAATAATCGTTCATCAAGGATGGGAAAAACAGGTTGTTTCTTTTTACTATACTCATGGCGATTCAATTTTTAGTTAAACATTTAAATCACACAGTAAAAAACAAAACGTGTACCAATGCAAAAATCATGTCATTTAGACATGTTATTGGAATATTACAATGCCATTATGACATTAATTATAATGTGCCTTGAAGATATTGATGAGGACATCTGGCGGAATAATATTGTCGGGGTAGTTGTGCATCACTTCCAAAACTTGACCAATGGCCACGGGGGGAAGCCCCATTTTTAATCCAATATTATAAAGTGTATTGATTTCCTTGCGGTGCTGCTCGCGATCAATGTTCATCAACAATAACAATCTATGAAATTGTACGATGCGTTCTCCTTGGGTTTTAAGCCGAACCTGCGGAGACCTTTCTTTTAGCAATCCATCGAAAGTCGGTCTATCGACACCAAGATTCAAGGCCACCTTCAGCAGAAATTCATACTCTGCCTGATTAAGGGAATGATCCACCCTAGCGAAGGCGATCATCTCCGAAAGAATACTGAGTTTTTCTTCGTATGTACCCATAGGCGCTTGGTTTTCGTTGCTATTCAGTACATACATAACTCAAAAACATTGGTTTTAGTACACAAAAAGGCCCTGAATATCAGGGCCTTTTCTAACTAACTCAAAATAATTTCCGTCTATTAGGCGGTAATTCTTACTGGAACTTCGTAAACTCTACCAGGAACTACAGCGGAAGAAGCCACTTTTTTGTAGTTCAAACGGCTCTTTACGAAGCCTTCCAAAATTTCATCTTTGGTTTCCACAGAAAGTACAACAACTTCGCCTTTTTCATTGATGATGAAACTGACTTCAGCTGTTAAATCGCCAGACTCCTCCAAATTAAATTGGTTGTCTTTCAACATTTCGTAAATCTGACCGCTAAGGTTGTTGTTTTCGTTGGCTACTTTCTTTTTGCCTTTGTTGGCAAATACACTCATTACGGCGAATAGCGCCAATACCGTAGAAACAGTTTTAATTTTTCTCATGATTTTTGTTTTTTGATTAATGATGATTAATGATTTGTCAAAAACAGGGGTGATTATGATTCCCTTTTTAATGACACTTCAAAAATAAGACGATTAAAAAATTAAATTGTTACACTTTTCTGAGATTTAACAAATGTTTAGTTTATTTAACTTTTCAATAACGTATTGATTTTAAGGGGTTTTCAACATTATTCCAAATATCTTGAGAATACCAAAATCATACCTATAAAAACATATTGAATTGACCGCAAACCCTTTAAAACACTGACGTTTCAACAGCCCGAACTTCTTACAAACAAAAAGGGCAAGGTTGATTCAACCTTGCCCTTTTTAGCTTATAAATCGAGTTTCTGAGTCTAACTCAAAACTGCTTTAACTTTATCTGCTGCTTCCTTAAATTGAACGGCAGAATGTACCGCCAAACCGGAATTATCGATTATTTCTTTCGCCAATTCGGCATTGGTTCCCTGTAATCTTACAATAATTGGAACTTGAATTGCATCTCCCATGTTCTTATAGGCATCCACAACACCTTGGGCTACACGATCGCAACGAACGATACCACCAAAGATATTGATCAAAATTGCTTTCACGTTTGGATCCTTAAGGATAATACGGAAAGCTTCCTCTACCCTTTTGGCATCTGCAGTACCTCCAACGTCCAAGAAGTTGGCCGGCTCTCCGCCTGCCATCTTGATCAAGTCCATGGTAGCCATTGCCAAACCGGCTCCATTTACCATACAACCTACGTTACCATCCAAATCCACATAGTTCAATCCTACTTCACGAGCTTCTACCTCGATTGGGTTCTCTTCACGTAGGTCACGCATTTCTGCATATGCTTTTCTTCTGTAAAGCGCATTATCATCAATGGTCACTTTGGCATCAACAGCCATAATTTTATCATCGGAAGTCTTCAACACAGGGTTGATCTCGAAAAGACTGGAATCACTTTCAACATAAGCCTTGTACAAAGAGCTTACGAATTTTGTCATTTCCTTGAATGCTGTTCCGGACAAACCTAAATTAAAGGCAATGCGTCTCGCTTGGAATGGCAAAAGTCCCATTGCAGGGTCAATCTCTTCGGTAAAAATCAAATGAGGGGTCTTTTCAGCCACTTCCTCGATATCCATACCACCTTCGGTAGAATACATGATCATATTTTTTCCGCTACCTCTGTTCAACAAAACAGACATGTAGAATTCGCTGGTTTCGCTATCACCTGGGTAATACACATCTTCCGCGATCAATACTTGGTGTACTTTTTTCCCTTCAGCAGATGTTTGCGGAGTCACAAGGTTCATCCCGATGATACTTCCTGCCAACTCTTCCACTTCTTTCAAGTTCTTGGCAAGTTTTACACCGCCGCCCTTACCACGACCACCTGCATGTACCTGAGCTTTGATAACGTGCCATCCGGTACCGGTTTCTTGCGTAAGTTGTTTTGCGGCCTCTACCGCTTCCTTGGCATTGTGTGCAACAATTCCTCGCTGGATTCTAACACCAAAACTGGCTAGAATCTCTTTTCCTTGATATTCGTGAAGATTCATCTGTGAATTTACTTTTGTTTGATGACAAAAATAAACAACACTAGGGAGATATTGAAGTTGATAATTGATTAATTACCTATAAATATGTATTATTTGAAACGCTACAACTTAAAATCCTGAAAGTTCAATGGATCAAAGTTTTTAAAATGTCCGTTCAATTCGATTACCGACTTGGTTCGGTTGACTTCGTTCAACACTTGGGTGGTTGCCTCCAGATGGGTTTTAATGAAATTTAGGCGGTCTGTTTCCTTGGTCATCAGCAACAATTCATATTCCTGTTGGAAAGACAATCCCATTTTATGGGCCAGAGTATAACTGTTGAATTGTTTGGGCGAAATGGTGGTAAACGGCACATCCATGATTCCGTAAAGTTCCTCTACTTTTTGCATCACTTCCAAGCGAAGGTTATCGGCTGCACTGTTTTCCATTTCCAAGAATTCGACCTCTCCCCCTGCATATAATTTGCCATCCATAAATTCTGCAAAAGTCAAGACCTTAAATACTTGACGGGCCACACAGATTACATCCATTTCGCCCGAATCATAGGTGTTTACCACTTCCACCAATTGTACCTCGGTACCGTATGAAATCTTATTGTTGATGAAAACGGGAATGCCGAATGTCATGGCCTCCTTTCTGCAATCTTTAATGAGTTGTTTGTAGCGCTCCTCAAAAATATGGAGCGGTACGGTTTCCCCTGGATAAAAAACAGATTGTAATGGAAATAGCGGAAGTTTCATGGTTGATGTTTGCCTAAAAATACAACCAAACGGCTAAAGCCGCAACCATAGGACTAAACCGTTTGAGTTGCAAATCAAACAATGTGTTATATTTTTATAAAAATATTCTATTTTCTTGTGGACATCCCATGCATTGTCTAGTTTTGCCCAAATACTTTTATCACATGAATTCTAAGGATTTACTTCAACTGACACAACAATTTGGCGCACCACTTTATGTGTATGATGCCGATAAGATCACTTCGCAATACCAAAAGCTTACCAAAGCTTTTAAGAGTGTTCCGAGTCTTCGGTTGAATTATGCCGCAAAAGCATTGTCCAATGTAAGCATTCTTAGGCTGTTGAACAGTTTGGGAAGTGGTTTGGACACGGTATCCATTCAAGAGGTAAAATTAGGACTTTTGGCCGGCTTTAAACCAGAGTCCATCATTTTTACCCCAAATGGTGTATCCTTGGAAGAAATTGAGGAAGCTGCTGCACTTGGTGTTCAAGTGAATATTGACAATCTTTCCATTTTGGAACAGTTTGGAAGCAAGCATCCCGATATTCCTGTGTGTATCCGAATTAACCCACACGTAATGGCGGGTGGAAACTCCAAAATTTCCGTGGGCCACATCGATTCCAAATTTGGAATCAGCATCCATCAAATTCCGCATTTATTGCGCATTGTGGAGCTGACCAATATGAACATCAACGGTATCCACATGCATACGGGAAGTGATATTTTGGATATCGATGTATTCTTGTATGCTTCTGAAATATTGTTCGACACAGCCAAAAACTTCAAAGATTTGGAGTTTATCGATTTTGGTAGCGGTTTTAAAGTACCTTATAAAGAAGGGGATATCCAGACCAATATTGATGAATTGGGTAAAAAACTATCCTCAAGGTTCAATGAGTTCTGCAAAGAATATGGCAGGGAGTTGACCTTGGCCTTTGAGCCAGGTAAATTCTTGGTAAGCGAAGCTGGCTATTTCTTGGCCAAAGTCAATGTGGTAAAACAAACTACTTCCACTGTTTTCGCAAGCGTTGATTCCGGTTTTAACCATTTGATTCGTCCCATGTTGTACGGTTCCAGTCACGAAATCGTAAATATCAGCAATCCAAAAGGTAGGGAAAGATACTACTCCGTGGTAGGTTATATCTGTGAAACGGATACGTTTGGCAGCAACCGTAGAATCAATGAAATTTCTGAAGGCGATATTTTATGCTTTAGAAATGCGGGAGCTTATTGCTTTACCATGGCGAGCAACTATAACTCCAGATACCGTCCTGCGGAAGTACTTTGGTACAATGGAAAAGCCCATTTGATCAGAAAAAGAGAGACTTTCGATGACATCTTGGCCAATCAGGTGGATGTAAAGGAACTGTTTGAAACCACCAAAAAAGAAACCGTAAAGTAAATATGGATGTAATTTCCTTATTGCTTTCCATCATATTTATCTTTTTATCAGGGCTCCATTTTTATTGGGCCCTTTTTGGTGTAAAAGACCCTACGGCCGTATTGCCTTCTGGCACGGATGGCACCCTAAAGTTGAAACCTGGAAAAGTGGGAACATCAATAATTGCGTTGTTATTGGCGTTCTTCGCCCTAATTTACCTGAATCCCTTTTTGGAAATTATCAGCTTTTCAGGACTTCATTATATTTCTGTGGCGATTGGAATCCTATTTTTAGTGAGAGCCGTTGGCGACTTTAAATATTTGGGATTTTTTAAAAGCATAAAACAAACCCATTTCGCTAAAATGGATAGCAGATATTATGCCCCATTAGCTTTGACAGTTTCCGTTTTGATATTCATTTTAGAACTCTGGCGCTGAATACTTTTTTGGCACAATTTTCGTTAGTTTTGTATTGAAGCAACGACGATTACATCAAAATTCACATACTATGCGAACCATATATACCCAAATCAGCCTATTTTTTCTTCTATTCATTGGATTTCAAGCCCAGGCACAAGATATAAAGTGGCTTTCATGGGAAGAAGCAGTTGCATTGGCCCAAACTGATGCCCAACCTAAAAAAATGTTTATTGATGTGTACACGGACTGGTGTGGGTGGTGCAAGAAAATGGACAAGGATACCTTCCAAAATCCAGAAGTTGCCAAATACATGCAGGATAATTTTTACATGGTAAAAATGAATGCCGAAGGAAAAGACCCTATTGAGTACAATGGTAAAACCTTCAAGTTTGTACCGTCTGGCAGAAATGGCTACCACGAATTGGCTGCGGCACTTTTACAGGGTCAATTGAGTTACCCGACCGTGGTTTTCTTGGATGAAAAAATCAATATGTTGTCTCCTGTGCCAGGATATCAGAAAGTGGAACCCTTTTTACAGATTGCCAAATATTTTGGCGACAACATCTACAAAGACAAAGATTGGGCCACTTACGCAGGTAAGTAACCCAATTTCATCTTCATTTTTTATCTACTATAATTTGGACTTTCTTTAGTGATGGTCACATCATGAGGATGGCTTTCGTGAATACCACTTGCTGTAATCTTCACAAAACGACCGGTTTCTTTTAAGGTAGCAATGTCTTTTGCACCACAATATCCCATACCAGCCCTAAGACCACCAATAAATTGGTGCATACTTTCATAGAGCTCACCTTTATAAGGCACACGACCCACAATACCTTCAGGAACCAATTTTTTGATGTCGTCCTCAACATCTTGAAAGTAACGATCCTTACTACCTTGTTTCATGGCCTCCACGGAGCCCATTCCTCGGTACGATTTGAATTTTCTACCTTCATAAATGATGGTTTCTCCAGGGGATTCCTTGGTACCTGCCAACAATGAACCCAACATTACCGTATCCGCTCCGGCAGCAATCGCTTTAGGAATGTCACCTGTATATCGGATTCCACCATCAGCAATTACTGGAACACCAGTACCTTTAAGGGCAGCAGCAACTTCCAAAACAGCAGAAAACTGTGGAAAACCTACACCAGCCACTACACGAGTGGTACAAATGGAACCTGGTCCAATACCTACTTTAACGGCATCGGCACCTGCCTCTACCAAATATTTGGCAGCTTCGCCGGTGGCAATGTTACCTACCACCACTTCCAATTCTGGAAATGCTTTTTTAACTTCTTTTAAAATGCCCACCACACCTTTAGTGTGACCATGAGCCGTATCAATAATGATGGCATCCACTCCAGCTTTTACCAGAGCCGCGGCACGATCAACAGCATCGGCAGTAACCCCAATGGCAGCTGCCACGCGCAAACGACCGTATTGGTCTTTGTTCGCAATCGGTTTTTGGGTCAATTTGGTAATATCTCGAAACGTGATCAAGCCAACAAGTTCTTCCTTTTCATTTACAACAGGAAGTTTTTCAATCTTGTTTTCTTGGAGGATCACTTCGGCTTGTTGTAAGGAAGTACCCTCACCAACAGTAACCAAGTTTTCAGAAGTCATTACCTCAGAAATAGGTCTGTTTTCGTTTTTCTCGAAGCGAAGGTCACGATTGGTCACAATTCCAATCAATTTTTTATCGGCATCAACAATGGGAATACCCCCAATGCTGTGTTCTCTCATACTTGCTTTGGCATCTCGCACCAAAGAATTTAATGGAAGCGTAACAGGATCCATGATCATGCCACTTTCGGCACGTTTTACCTTGCGGACCTTGAGGGCTTGCTCCTCCATGGTCATGTTTTTGTGCAATACCCCGATACCACCTTCCCTAGCCATGGCAATTGCCATTCTAGATTCGGTAACGGTATCCATCGCGGCCGAAACTATGGGCACATTGATGGTAATATTACGTGTAAATTTGGATTGAATGTTAACTTCTCGGGGGAGAACTTCTGAATATGCTGGCACAAGTAGAACGTCGTCGTATGTGAGTCCTTCGCCAACAATTTTGTTTTGGTGAGCTTCCATTGCAATTACGGATTAATTGCGTGCAAATATACCACTAATTTAATTGATTACCTACCCTTACCACTTTGCATTTATTTTGACCGAAATCATTCTTTTTTAATTTATTTAGAATCATTATAAATAATTAGTATCTTTAGGGTTCAAATCTTTACTATGTGCAAATCATTGAACATCATTAGTCAATCCAAAAACGGAACAGTTACCTTTTGCAATCACAGTAAATTGTTCCAGCTCATCTTCAACAATCTTTGTTTTGAGTTGTATGAATGGGAGTTGGAAGCTTTGAAATCTTATATAGAAGAATTGGATATTGCCTATTGGGAAAATCAATTGAAACATTGGAGCCAGCAACGCAAAATTCCAATTTCAGTAGGCAAGAAGCACTTTATTATCTTGGTAAACCGTGAAGAAATAACTGAATTATTGACCCTTTTAAACATGGAAACGCGAAAAGTGGAACTGTTGGGTATGGAAGATATCAATTATACTTTTATTGAAAACTAGGAACCCTGGGTTCTCAAACATTGCCAAAGCACTAAGGATGCGGAAGTAACAAAAGTTAATGTCATTAAAATCCCTGAAATTATAACGACATATTTGAACCCGCTAACACCCGACCACATCAGGTAGATTCCACCAAACGTTAGGATGATGGAAAGAAACGGTTCAATGGTCAAGAAAAGTTTGAGTTTCTTCGGTGCTTTTGCCAACCAAACCAAACCCCCCAATAAAAAAAAGATGAACGACATGGAAAGGATATGGGTATGGATAATGGTCAACATTTCCCTATCCCCTTTTTCAAATTTCATTACTTTGGCTTCCTCATCCTCCTCATTGCCCAGATAGTTTTCCTCAATGCCAGCTGGTGTATTTGAATCGGTTTGATTTACAAACAACAGACCAGTAAAAAATCCAACTGAAAGCATACAAACAAAAACAGCGATAAAAAGTTTTATCTCCTTGGGAAATCTTGTCAATAAACCATCATAGGCCATCATAACAAGTTTTTATCTTGAAGCATTCCGATTGTAACCAACAAATTATCCATAGCCTTGGTCATGGAATTCACAGAAATTGTGGCACCAGAAATAACATCGATGTTGGAGGTAACACTTACACGGTTTCCGCCCGTCTTACCCAAAAATTGCTTGAGCCATCTCTTACTGCCGATTTCCCCACCATATTCTTCCCGATAGACAAGCACTTTGGTATTTATCACTTTCAAATGAGCATCAAAAACCACCAAATAATCAAATTTGGCAGTTTTGCTCGGTGCTTGGTCAAAAAATGCGTAGCCCAATAGGATTTCTGCATTCTTTACTCGAAAAAAGTTTTGACCTGTTATCTGTATGGGAAGATTTACATTTTGCTCATCAGAAAAAGTGATGGATTCAACTGTGAAACTTTCGGTTTCAAACGTTTTGGCAACTTCTTTTAACGCTCTTTTATTGAGCTCATTTGGATTTACAAACCCAAAGAGCAGCAATAAGGCTAAAAAAAAACCGTAAACCCTCATCCATTTCATATTTCAAATATATTAATTTAGACTGAATAGTGATAGAGTGATTTTATTAGAACCAAACACCTATTCCAAAATTCAACAGGTCTGTTACATCACTATCTGCCGCATTGCTTCTAAATTGATAATCACCCTTAACCACAACCCCTGGCGCAATATGGTAGGTAAGTCCGGTTGTTACATCAGTTCTATTGTAGGCATCGTTTTCCAATAGATTTCCTGCGGTACTGGCATGAGTATCAAAGTTTTCATATCGGACAAAAGCGAACAATTTTTGTCTATTGCCAAAAGGAAGGACATTATAGGCACCTTCCACATACCATCCTTGAAGGGCACTACCTAAATTATTTCCGGTAAGGTTGTTGTATGCCTCCGTATCAGCCAATGAAGCATGTACGAACTGACCCCTTGCTGTAAACTTTTGGTATGCATAACGGGCATCCAATCCAAACATGGCCATGCCCACATCGGAACCATCCAATTCCTGTACATCATCTTCGGCCTGTGTGCGTCCCAAATAAGTAGAAAAGCCCAATCGAAGTCCTGGAATACCATAATAATCCAATTTGGTGGAAAGGTTAGGTTTGTTAATAGTGGATTGGATACCTTTTTGTCTACCGCCCCTAAGTCCACTGGAGCCTCTCAACATTCCAGTTACCCCACCTTCACCATCGGCTTCCGTGGATTTAAAACCATTGAAAATATAGGCCTGATATCCCAAAGAAATGGAGTTGAACCTACCTGTGACACCTACACCCAGTTCTCTCCAAGTGGTCGGAACAATCACATTGTCCATGGCTGGACGCTCAGTACCGTTAAAGGTGGTGGGTTCGTGGAATTCATTGATGATTCCCATGGGCACCAACATTAAACCTCCCCTAATGTTAAAGTTTGGAGCGGCCATGTAGTTCACAAAAGCCTGTTCTACATAAACCTCTTCTACGTGCTCGAATTCAATTTCGGTTACAAATTGGGTACGATCATCAAATCTATATCCAAATAAAACCACCAAACGTTGTACATCCAACTCCCCATTTTGTCCATTGGGTTGATTATACAGCATTTCGCCATAAGCGCCAACGGTTACCGCCGAACCGTAATTCCCAGATAATAAGCGTTGCGCTGCATTGATTTGTTTTTGGGGATCTAATTGAATCGAGTCTGTGCTCGTTTGTGCAAATGCAAAAGTTGATACCAGTAATGCTAGAAAGATGATTGATTTTTTCATGTGTCATTTTTAAAATGCGCGGCAAATATATTTTTACACATGCCATCAACCAAATTTATTTAGACTTAATTTAAATAAATTTTAACATTTAACATATAAGCTGGTTTTTGTTCAATAAAATCTAATGATAGACTGAAAAAAGCTCAGTGGCTTTGTTGAAAGCGGCTTCAAATACCATCCAATTTACCCCAGTATCAGCCTTTTGGGTTGTAAAGTAGGACAACATCTTTTCGGTGGGCATGTTTCCTGTGAGTTCGTCCTTGGCCATGGGACAACCGCCAAATCCCTGCACGGCCCCATCAAAACGACGACACCCTGCCTTATAGGCAGCCTCCACTTTCTCGTGCCATTTGGTTGGCGTGGTATGCAAATGGGCCCCAAATTCAATTTCGGGATATTTCGGAATCAAATTGGAAAATAAATACTCGATTACTTCTGGGGTCGAGCTACCAATGGTATCGGAAAGCGATAAAATATTCGTGCCCATTTCAGCCAATTTTTCCGTCCACTCCCCTACTATATCCACATCCCAAGGATCACCGTATGGATTTCCAAATCCCATGGAAATATAGGTGACCACTTTTTTATCGTGGGCTTGTGCCAATTCCAAAATACCTTTTAAGGTTTCCACCGACTGATCAATGGTCTTGTGGGTGTTCCGCATTTGAAAGTTTTCGGAAATGGAGAAAGGAAATCCTAAATATTTTATGGCTTCATGTTGACAGGCATCTTCAGCCCCTCGCAGGTTCGCCACGATTGCCAAAAGTTTGCTTTGGGTTCGGGAAAGGTCCAGTTGTGCCAATACCTCCGCCGTATCCTGCATTTGCGGAATCGCCTTTGGCGACACAAAACTTCCAAAATCAATGGTATCGAAACCACAGCCCAATAAAGACTGGATGTACTTTACCTTTTCCTTGGTGGGAATAAAGGTTTTGATACCCTGCATGGCATCTCTAGGACATTCTATGATTTTTACTTTTGGCATAGGCATGGGTAAAAATAGCACTATTTATCCGATAGCAATAGATACAATGCAATACCCACAAAAACGATGATTTGCACCCATTTTAGGTACAGCCCAGTGTTTTTATGTTGCTTCAAATAGGTGGAAATGCTCCCTGCCAAAACAGCAATGGAACCAAAAACCAGCGAAGCGCTCAGGATAAAAATAAATCCCAATACGTAAAACTGAATCACGGTATTCAGCTCATCACTGAACAAAAAACCAGGAAAAAAGGCCAAAAAGAAGATGGTTACTTTCGGATTCAGCACATTCATGGTAAAACCGATACGGAAAAGCTTCATGGGTGAGCTTGCTTTTTCC
Organism: Allomuricauda sp. NBRC 101325; assembly: GCF_030268205.1. Classification (GTDB taxonomy): domain Bacteria; phylum Bacteroidota; class Bacteroidia; order Flavobacteriales; family Flavobacteriaceae; genus Flagellimonas. The sequence goes on along the minus strand of NZ_BSQF01000002.1, from coordinate 387,861 downwards.
TTTTTTTCATCCAACAATATGGAAGCATCACTTCGATAAACCATATAGGCCAAATACAATAAATAAAGGGCTCCAAAAAGTTTGATGGCAAAGAATAAAGTATCACTTCTTTTAATGATCTCGGAAACCCCAAAGGCCAATAATGTAGTATGCACCAAACAACCTGACATAAGTCCCATTACAGTGGCCAAACCTGATTTTGTGCCTTTGCTAATGCTCTGGGTCAGTACAAAAATATTGTCTGGACCTGGGGAAATGGCCAAGGCCAAAGCCGAAATCACAAATCCAATAAGGATGGAATAATTAATGGATTCCAGTGTAAAAAAAAGCAAAGAGTTCATAGCTAAGACATCCTAGCTAAGATAGCTTTATTTATTTTTTTGATGAGCGCAGGGCCTTCGTAAATGAAGCCTGTGTACAATTGCACCAAGTCTGCTCCTGCATCCAATTTTTCAAGGGCATCTTCCGCAGAATGGATTCCTCCCACCCCAATGATCGGGAATGCCTTATTGCTTTTCTCGGACAAAAATCGGATCACTTCGGTACTTCTTTTCGTTAACGGTTTTCCACTCAATCCTCCTTGTTCTTCGGTCAACAACAAATGGGATTTAAGGTTTTTACGCTCAATGGTGGTGTTGGTCGCAATTACCCCGTCGATTTTGGTTGCCTTTACTATATCGATAATGTCCAACAATTGATCATCTGTTAAATCGGGTGCTATTTTTAAAAGGATCGGTTTCTCGTTTTGTTCCAATTTCTTGCCCAATTTCCCGTTTTGCACTTTCAATTGATTGAGGAGATCCGTCAAAGGTTTTTTATCCTGCAATTCGCGTAATCCTGGTGTGTTGGGTGAACTCACATTCACCACAAAATAATCCACATGCTCAAAAAGGGCGTCAAAAGAAATCAAATAATCCTTTACGGCTTCGTTGTTCGGGGTCACTTTATTCTTTCCAATATTTCCACCCACCAATACGCGGTGTTTTTTCTTTAATTGCTCCACCGCCTCAAAAACACCATGGTTGTTGAATCCCATTCGGTTAATGATGGCCTTATCCGCCAACAATCGAAACAATCGCTTTTTGGGGTTGCCCGGTTGTCCCTTTGGCGTTAAGGTTCCAATTTCCACGAAACCGAAGCCAAAATCTGAAAACTCATTGTATAGTTTGGCATCCTTATCAAAACCAGCGGCCAGACCTACCGGATTTGGGAACTTTATACCGAAAACCTCACGTTCCAATCGAGGGTCGTTTACCTTAAAAATACTTTTGAAAAGATGGTTGAGTCCCAACTTTGAACTAACTCTTATCGCCCAAAATGAAAAGTGGTGTGCGGTTTCAGGATCAAACAAAAAGAGGATGGGGCGAATAAGGATTTTATACATTCAGCATGAAATTTGGACAAAAATAAAAACTCCTAAAACAGTACGCAGCAATAATTTTAATTTTCGTTGAGCAACCTATTTATATAGATGGGTCGCAAGGTCATCTGTTCGCACAATTTTAAATAACGTTCGTATTGCACCTCATTGAACAAGTTCAACAACCGTTTATCCATCATCCGAACATTTTGTTTCATGCTGTCCATAAGGGTGCTGTACTGACCAGATACCGTCATGAGAACTTCTGGAGAGCTTTCCTCGTTTTTTTTCATCAGAAATCTGGCCTTATCCTTTAGGATATCATTGCGCACTTTAAGTTCGGCACTCCAATTTCTTAAACTTTTTTGTTGCTCTTCGGAAAGTTCAAAAACCTTAACAATGGTATCATCATCCTTGCCGCCGACACCGAGCATGCATTCCATTTGGGCATGACCCATTTGGGTAATTAAAAAGAGAAGAAAAAGAATGAGAGGTTTCAAAAGCAAATGCTGTTTTGTTCCCGAAAGATACTTTTTTTAATGTGTTTCTTCTAGAAAATTACCCTTGAATAGCCTTATTTTTGGTAAAAAGCCAAACATGGAAAAACTACTGCCCCGATTTCTGGAATACGTTCAAATCGATACCCAAAGTGACCCCTATTCCAAAACAACACCAAGTACCGAAAAGCAATGGGACTTGGCCAAAAAGTTGGTCTTGGAACTACATCAAATAGGAATGGAAGAGGTTTCGATTGATGAAAACGCCTACATCATGGCGACGCTACCAAGCAATATTGATAAAAAAGTGCCTGCTATTGGTTTCATCTCCCATTTTGACACATCCCCTGACTTTTCGGGTAGAAATGTAAAACCTCAGATCATCGAGAATTATGATGGGAGTGCCATTGTGCTGAACAAAAGCAAGGACATTGTGCTATCTCCGGATTATTTTGAAGATCTTCTGCTATACAAAGGACAAACCTTGATCACCACAGATGGCACTACCCTTTTGGGTGCCGATGATAAAGCGGGTATTGTGGAAATTATCACGGCCATGGAATACCTGATCAACCATCCAGAGATCAAGCATGGAAAAATTCGGATTGGTTTTACCCCTGATGAAGAAATTGGTCGAGGCGCCCACAAGTTTGATGTTGAAAAATTCGGTGCAGAATGGGCCTACACCATGGATGGTAGTCAGATTGGGGAGTTGGAATACGAAAATTTCAATGCCGCCAAGGCCAAAGTGACCATAAAAGGAAAAAGTGTGCACCCTGGTTATGCAAAGAACAAAATGGTAAATGCCATAGGCATAGCCAACGAGTTTTTAAGTTTGATGCCCCCACGCGAGGTGCCTGAACACACTACGGGGATTGAGGGCTTTTTTCATGTGCATAAAATTAAAGGTGAAATTGAGCATGCGGAAATCGATATGATCATTCGAGATCACGATGCCACCCAATTTGCGGCGCGAAAAGAAATGTTGGCGGACATTACGGCCAAGCTCAATAAAAAATATGGGGATTACCTCAGCTTGAGCATCGAAGATCAATACAAAAACATGCGCGAAAAGGTGGAGCCTGTTTTTCATATTGTGGAGATTGCCAAAGAGGCCATGGAATCGCTGGGCATAACTCCCATCATAAAACCGATCAGAGGGGGTACGGATGGTTCCCAATTGAGTTTTATGGGATTGCCCTGCCCCAATATTTTTGCTGGCGGACACAATTTTCATGGAAAATACGAATATGTTCCCTTGGAAAGTATGGAAAAGGCGACCCTAACTATCGTGAAAATTTGCGAACTTACTGCAACGCAAATCAAGTAAGATGGAAAAGTCAGAAAAACTGGAAGCCTATTACGAACAGGAACATCCCTTTAGGGATGGCATTGCGCATTTGCGCCAATTGGCCTTAAAAACGGAAGCTGAAGAAACCTTTAAATGGAGTTTTCCTGTCTACACCATCGAGGGTAAAAATGTTTTTGGTATTTGTAAGTTCAAATCCCATTTTGGGGTGTGGTTTTTTAATGGGGTGTTCTTAAAAGACCCAAAAAAGGTGTTGGAAAATGCCCAAGAAGGCAAAACCAAGGGCATGCGACACTGGAAGTTTACCGCTTTGGATGAAGTGGATGACATGGCCGTTTTGGCCTACATGACGGAATCTTTGGAAAACCAGAAAAAGGGCTTGGAGATTCAACCCGAAAAAACGAATAAAGTTGAGATTCCCGATTTGCTGCACGCAGAGCTAAAAAAGCACCCAACTTTACAAAAGGCTTTTGAAAATTTTACCCCCTACAAACAAAAGGAGTTCTGCGAATACATTGCAGAGGCCAAACAGGAAAAAACCAAACTGCGTAGGTTGGAAAAAATTCTCCCGATGATCAAGGATGGAGTTGGGTTAAATGATGGGTATCGGTAACGTTTTGTAAATCCATCAACTTAAAAGGGACATTCGTCAATTGGCAAAGACGTTATAGGTCTATCTACTCTAAATTTATCTTCCTAATTAATTTATAAACCGAAACGAATTTAAAAAAGTACGTAATTAATCCGTACATTTGTAAAAAATGAACAACTTGGCATCAAAAGAATTACAGCTAAAAAATGCACGGTTTGACACTCGACTTCCCGAAGAGCAAAAGGTTTTCTTTGAAAAAGCAGCTCGTTTGGGAGGTTATCGAAATTTGACCGATTTTGTTGTAAAGGCTGCCCAAGAAAAGGCACAAGAAATCATAGACGAAAAAGAGCGAATCCTTGCTTCCCAAAAAGATAGCGAGGTTTTTTTTGATGCCATTATGAATCCGCAGGCACCCAACATAGCACTCACAAAAGCCGCCGAAGAGTTTAAATCCCTTTTTGATCAGTGAGCCAAATTACAGAGCCTTTACATTCCAAACACAAGAAATCCTATTTTTCTTGTGGAAAGGAAATGTTGGACCAATACCTCCACAAACAAGCAAATCAAGACATTAAAAGAAAACTTGCCGCTTGTTTTGTAATTAAAGAGGCCCCAACTAATCTTAATAAAGGTTATTACACCTTATCGAACAACAGTATTCCCTTAAATCTTGTTCCAAACGAAATACAGAAAAAATTACCCAGATACTACAAAGCCATTCCAACTACATTACTTGGGCGATTGGCCATTGACCAAAAATTTCAAGGGCAGGGCATCGGGAGATTGCTTTTGGTGGATGCCTTAAAAAGAAGCTATGAATTATCGAAAACCATAGGCTCTTTTGCCGTAGTGGTTGATCCGTTGGACGCTGCTGCTGAAAAATTCTACACCAAGTACGGTTTTATAATATTGCCCGATAGCAAAAAAATGTTTTTGCCCATGAAGACTATCGGCCAGCTTTTTGAGTAAAAATTTATTCAAACAAGCATAAACTTTCCTTTTGGTTACTGCGTTTCCCCCATCTATCAACTCAAAAAGGGTATTCGTCAATTGACGGCGGAATTTTAACCAGAAAAACCCTAACTTCACTTATCGGTCGATATAATTCATTAAAACGAATCATATCTTAAACGTCGTGTGTAATGCTCAGAAACATCCATAATAAATTAAAATAATGATTTTCAACATTTACTATATTAATTTTCCAAAAGTTTACGAAATCAAAATGATGTTGAGTAATGTTATTGCATTGAGTAAGGAAAAGCAAACAGATAAAGTTGACGGAAAAGAAGTTGATTACAGAGGAAAGTTAGGTGTTAATTTTCTTAACCTTTTCAATATAGCAGGAGCATCATTGGAAGGAGAAGCAGGACGTAAAAACTTAAAATCTGATTCTCAAAAAGTTCTTGAAACCTTTGAAATAAAAACTACTAAATCAATTATTTTAAATGAAATAATAGAAAAAAGCAACTTAATTACTAGTTTCAAAAATGTACAAGAAGGAAGTCTAATCAAAGTTGATAATGTCAATCTCACATTGGAAAATGAACCCGAATTAAGAACTGTAAAGCTATTTACTAGTGGTTCATTTAAAGGAATGAATATTCCTGGAGCAAATGGTTTTGACATAAACAACTTATTCAACTCTATGTTTAAAGATTATGCCTATAAAATGAAAGGCATAATGGTTGAAAATGATGATGAACTTCTCGTCAAAATACCAATGACGTTTGAAAGCGAATTTGAAAGTTCATATAGCGTTGACGACTTGTTTATTGGAAAAGTTTCTGTTGTCGGTTTATACAAGGGAAAAATAAAGATAGATTCCCTAAAAAACTCTTTAGAGTTTTTTCAAGAAATCGGTTCTATGCAAAATATGATCAGTAATAAAGAAGAAGTAAAAGAAATTCAAGACAGTCAATATACCGCAAAAAAAGAAAACACCGACTTTCTTTTTGCTAGTTCTAAAGACGAAGACAAAGAATTTCATTACATAGATTTATTAGCGATTATTCAGAATGTAACAATTCCTAATGAACCTAATTAATGAGAACACAGTTATTATTTTTCGACAAGCAATATTTTGACTTTTATAAAAAATTAAAATCAGAAGAAGGCAAAGAAATAATTAGTGTTACTGATGGTTTATTAAACTTTGAAAAAATCAATGAGGTAGATGAAAACTATCAAATAGTGGACATTTCATCTTTAGTCAGCTTGGATAGGATACAATACAACGCAGAACTTGTTTTACCAAAGTTTCCTTATGACACAATTTTTATAGCTGACAATAAACACAAAGAATTATTTGAATATGAATTGAGATATTGTTTTGAGAATTTTATAGATATAGACTCAATAGAAGATATCGAAGTTGAATACAATGTTGTTGACAACAGTATAAAAACAAAAAAATTAAATCATAAAAGAATTATTGACCTAAATAGTGAAGAAATTCAAGACTTCAACGATTTATTTTCAAATCACATTTATGGTCACGAAAAATTCAAAGATGACTTTTCAGAACTAATCAGAAATTTTAGAGTTTTTAATAAACTTGGAGAACACAAAATATTGTCTTTATTCCTAATGGGAGATTCTGGAGTTGGAAAAACAGAAGTAGCAAGAGCAATACACAAATCTTTAGGTGGCAAGTCAAAACTTGCGAAAATTAATTTCGGAAATTACAGTAGTGATAATGCCTTGAACTCACTTATTGGAAGTCCAAGAGGTTACATCGGTAGTGAAGCTGGGGAAATTTTCATTAAAATAAAAGAGTCAGATATTGGAGTAATTCTAATTGACGAATTTGAAAAGTCCAACTCTACTCTATTTAATTATTTTCTAGATGTACTTGAAAGTGGAAAAATGGTAAGTTCAATGGCAGAAGAAATTGACCTAAATGGATTCATTATAATTTTCACTTCAAATATTAGTAAAGAGGAATTTCCGAAAAGAATTTCACCTGAATTAAGGTCTAGATTTGATTATAAAGGATATTTTATGCCTTTATTTCACAGCCATAAAGAAAAGTTTGTTGAATTCAGAATCAAGAATATTATTGAGAAATTTAATACGAACTTTGATTTTGAACTACCAGAAAATATTGCAACAGACATTCTGTATCGAATTAATGTAGGACAATATAAAAATATGCGAGACTTAAATAAAAAGATAAAAGACACATTCGTGAAATCCGTGATGGAACTGCTAGTTAAAAAAGATGGATAAAGCACTACACACAACAACGTGTATAAAACCGATTAGTGCATTTCCAAAAATTCTCTAACCCATCTTCGGAAACTCCCAACCGTTGTGGTATTCGTTCATCAGTAAGGCATCAGCCTTGGCATCGTTGAACTTTTTGTTTTCGGCGTCCCAGAACAAACGTTCGCCTGTTTTGTAGGCAATGTTGCCCAAATGGCTTACCATGGCGGCATCATAACCCACTTTTATCGGTGCTTTTAAAATAGAGGCGTCTCGGGTTTTAACCGCTTCCAAGAAATTTTTGGTGTGAAATCCCAATCCTTGTCCAATGCCTTTTTGCAAGGGCACAGCTTCTATTTTAGGCCCTAGATCTTGGCTCCAATGTGGTCGGTCGTGCTCAGGAATCACTTCCCAACCCCCACGGTCGAGCACCAAGGTGCCGTTGTTCCCGATAAAGGCCACGCCGTGGTTTCGGCCGTAGTTGCCACCATCGATGCCTGTAGCGTGTTCCCAAAGCAGGGAAAAATCCCCGAAATCGTAAATGGTCTGCAAGGTATCTGGCGTTTCGGCTGCATCGTTGGGATAGGCAAACTTACCCCCCATCGCCATTACGGATTTGGGATCGGAAGCTTTCATGCCATAAAGCGCATAGTCGATCATGTGCACGCCCCAATCGGTCATTAAACCACCTGCGTAGTCCCAATACCATCGAAAGTTAAAATGGAATCTATTCTTATTGAAAGGTCGGCTTTGTGAAGGCCCCAACCACATATCGTAATCCACACCAGAGGGCACAGGACTGTCGGGCAACACGGGAATGGATTGCATCCACCCTTGGTAGGCCCACGCCTTTACCAAACGAATTTGGCCCAATTTACCCGAATGCACATAGTTGATGGCATCTACAAAATGAGGTTCGCTACGTTGCCACTGCCCTATTTGCGCCATTCGGTCGCTTGCGTTCACTTTGGCCAACATGGCTTCACTTTCAGCCACGGAATTGGCAATCGGCTTTTCACAATACACATCTTTTCCTGCATCAATAGCATCGGTTAGCTGAAGGCAGTGCCAATGGTCGGGCGTTCCAATAATGGCAATGTCAATATCTTTATCTTCCAGTAATTTTCTATAATCGGAATACCATTTTGGCTTTTTAATGCCTCCCTTTTCCAGTTCGGCCGTTTTTTCACGCAACACATTTTCGTCCACATCGCATAGGGCCACCACTTCCACTTCGCTGTTTTGTAACATGGAGCTCAAATCGGAAAATCCCATACCGTTACAGCCGATCAATCCCACCTGAATTTTATCGTTGGGACTAATGGTTCGCCGAACCGATGCCAGAACATCCATTGGTAGGGCAAAGGATGCCCCCAAACCAGCCATGTACAATGAACCCTTTTTTACGAATTGTCTACGTGTTGCCATAATTTCAAATTTGGAATAAGATACAAAAAAAACGTCCCCCCAATTGCTTGGGAGGACGCCTTAAATTATGGTTTTCGGAACCTTAGCTTTTTTCAGCTGGAGCAGTGTTGAGTTTCTTGCTCATTTCCATGGAGATGGCAGAGCGGTCAAACTTCAATTTTCCGGCCATGGTCTCGATCACGCAAGAAAAATCCTTGTCGTTCAATTCCACGATTTTGCCGTGAAGCCCACTTTTGGTGATGATCTTATCACCTCTTTTTAATTCCGATGTAAATTTCTTCTCATCCTTCTGACGTTTGATCTGCGGGCGAATCATAAAGAAATACGCCACGGCGAAAATCAAAATCAGAGGTAAAAATTGTCCTAGGTTTTCCATTCAGGTCTTTAAAATTATTTTACTGGACCAGCTGGCATAGCCTCTGGAGCTTGTACAAATGCTTTGATTCTCAAAATTTCGGAACCTTTGGCAGTATTTGCAGTAACAGTGATGGTTTTGGTAACCTGGTTTTGTCCAGATCCGTTGAATTTAACCAATAGCTCACCAGTTTCTCCTGGAGCGATAGGCTCTTTTGGAGGATTTGGAACGGTACATCCACAGCTACTTTTAGCATCGGTTATGATCAATGGGGCGTTACCTGTATTTGTAAAAGCGAATGCATATTCTTGTGGAGTTCCTCTTTGGATGGTTCCAAAATCGTGCTCTGCTTTTTCAAATGTCATTACGGGAAGCAACTTCTGTGCATCATCCCTAGATTCAGCTGTCTGTACGTTATCAGCAACTATTTTTTCAGAAGCTTTGTCCTTGCAAGAAAAACTTACCAAGGCCACAGCCATAAGCAAACTAAAAATTGTTGTTATTCTTTTCATGATAAAAATTTGTTTCTCCAAAATTAAACAATTATTGTTTTATTGTAAACCCCTGCCTATTTTTTGCAATTTACCCGAGGTTTTGTACTCCTTCGCCAGCTTATCCAACACCCCGTTGATAAAGATGCTGCTCTTTGGCGTAGAGTATTCCTTGGCAATTTCCAAATACTCGTTCAAAGTTACCTTTTCGGGTATGGAAGGGAAATTTAATAACTCACAAATAGCCATTTTTAGTATAATGGAATCTATTTCTGCGATTCGATCGTTGTCCCAATTTGGGGTTTTGCCCTCTATTTCCTTTTCCCATTTGGCATCGTTGAGCAAGGTTTTGGTCAACAGCTCATTGGCAAATTCCATATCCTCTTGATCCTTGAGCAAAGCTGGTAAAAAGAAACGTTCGGACACATCGGGCTTGGCCTTTTTCAATCGTTTCATCAAAAAGGTGTTCACAATCGGAAAATCGTCCACCCAAGTAAGTTTATCATCTTCGAAATACTCGTAGATCTTTTCGTTGGGCGCAATAATATCGCGGAATAGGTTCAACACCAATTCACGGTCGTCCGCATAGGAACTTTCGCCACTGATCATATATTCCTTATAAATATCACTGGCCACAATTTCTTTGTAGATGATCTTTACGTACTCTTCATTCAAGTACCAGTTATCCAACTTTCGTTTGGAAAGCTCATTTTTGAGCGCATCATTGTTGACCAATTGCAGCAACAATCGGTTTTTAATGAATTTTTCTGGGTCTGGGTAGTTGTCATCCTCGGTGGCCACATACTTTTTGGATGCGTGGCTCACATGTTTTTCCGCCAAACGGTGCAGTTCGGCCAGGAGGCTTAAAATTAGAAGGTAGAGCACATACATGTTCTCTATACTCACTCTTAAGAATTTTTCCTGTTTTTGCAGGGATTCATCCTTGGATTGGACCAATGCGTAGATGCATTGCATCACTTTTACTCTAATGTGCCTTCGGGTAAGCATGTCTAAAGAACTTTTAAAGTCATTAATTGGCTTTCGCTCCGCAAAAGTAAGCTTATATTTCAATCTTACCTACCAAAGTTTTTTTCTTATCACTTTTATAACATTTACTTTATTCCCAAAGACATATATTTGCTGGATTGTCTTACAACTGACTAAAACTGTCCTCCCCTTTTATGAAGGAACTGAAACACCTTAATAAATACTTCAAAAAATATTGGTTTAAGCTGCTAGTGGGCATTTTGATCACGATCATTGCGCGTATTTTTTCTTTGATCATGCCTTCCTATGTGAACAAATCCATCCAAGCGGTGGAGGAATATATGGCTGATGTGATCACACTTTCTGATGCAAAAGGCTTGTTGTTGCAATACATCTTGATCATCATCGGGGCGGCTATTTTATCTGGACTTTTCACTTTTTTGATGCGTCAGACTATTATTAACGTGTCTCGTTATATTGAATATGATCTAAAAAATGAGGTGTTTGACCATTATCAATGGTTGAGCCTTAACTTTTATAAAAAGAATCGTATTGGGGATTTGATGAACCGAATCAGTGAAGATGTGGGCGAAGTTCGAATGTACGGTGGGCCGGCGATCATGTACGGCATCCAGACCTTGACCCTTTTTATATGTTTGGTGCCCCTTATGTTCATCAAGGCACCTATTTTGGCTACCTACACTTTGTTGCCACTGCCCATTTTATCGATTTTGATCTATAAAATCAGTAAAGTCATTCATGCCAGAAGTACCAAGGTGCAAGAATTTTTATCTTCCCTTTCCACCTTTACACAAGAATCGTTTTCAGGAATTTCCGTGATCAAAGCCTATAGTATTGAACCACGTGTAAATGAACAAATGAGGGTTTTGGCCAATGAAGGTAAAGACACCAGCATGTCCCTCGCCAAAGTGAACGCTTGGTTCTTTCCTTTGATGATCTTGTTGATCGGCATCAGTAATATTTTTGTGATCTACATTGGTGGAAAACAATACATCAACGGAGAAATAGAAACAGTTGGGATCATTGCCGAATTTATCCTGTATGTGAACATGCTGACCTGGCCTGTGGCCGTTGTGGGCTGGTTAACTTCCATTGTGCAACGCGCCGAAGCTTCACAAAAAAGAATCAATGAGTTCTTGCAAGTGGAGCCAGCGATCAAAAATACCGTTGCCGAAAGCAAAACCATTCATGGCGATATCGAGTTCAAGAATGTCACTTTCACGTACGAGGACACTGAAATTACAGCTTTGAACGATGTTTCCTTTAAAGTAAAAGCTGGAGAAACAGTTGCGATTTTAGGTAAAACCGGTTCAGGAAAATCGACCATTTTGGAATTGGTGGCCCGATTGTACGATGTTTCATCCGGTGCTGTTTTGGTCGATGGGGTTCCTGTTCAACAACTCAATTTGGATAATTTACGTCAAGCCATTGGGGCTGTACCCCAAGATGCCTTTTTATTCTCCGACACCATTGAGAACAACATTCGATTTGGTAAGGAAAATGCCACCCACGATGAGATCGTGGCCGTTGCCAAACAGGCCGTGGTACATAAAAACATTCAAGGTTTTGCCAAAAAATACGATACCATTCTCGGGGAACGGGGCATTACCTTAAGTGGTGGACAAAAGCAGCGGGTATCGATTGCGAGGGCACTTTTAAAGGACCCCAAAATCTATTTGTTCGACGATTGTTTGTCCGCAGTGGATACGGAAACCGAAGAGGAGATATTGAACAATTTGAAGAAGGTTTCTGAAAGCAAAACCACCTTGATCGTAAGCCATAGGGTTTCGTCTGCCAAAAATGCGGATAAGATCATCGTATTGGATCAGGGCAAAATCATTCAAGAGGGCTCCCATGAGGAATTGAACAACCAAGAGGGATACTATAAGGATCTCTACATCAACCAACTCTCGGGCAAAGAATCTTAAAAAAGTTGCTGAATTAGCTTTTTTTTTACATTTTTGGTAACAAAATACAACTAAGATAAATAACACTAAACCACATGGGCGAGAAAGATTTAATGGATCAGGAAGAGATTTATTCAAAAGTCTTAAGAGCAGGTAGAAGAACATATTTCTTTGATGTTAGAAGCACAAAAGCTGGAGACTACTACCTTACCATTACCGAAAGCAAAAAGTTTACCCACGACGATGGTTCCTTCCATTACAAAAAGCATAAAATTTATCTTTACAAAGAGGATTTCACCGCTTTTCAGGAAATCATGGATGAAATGATGGATTACATTATTGACGAAAAAGGGCAAGAAGTAATTTCTGAACGTCACCAAAAAGATTTTAAAAAGGAGGAAGATACCTTTAGTGAAAATGGCTCCACCACGGAGAGTTTTACCGATGTGGATTTCGACGACATTTAACGGATTTTACTTTTAAAATAGATACAACGACCTGTTTTTGCAGGTCGTTTTTTATTTTTGCACTACCTGTAAAAACATCATTCAATGGCCAGAACGCCCAGTAACATGCTTCCGTTGGGGACAAAAGCCCCTAATTTCACATTGTTGGATACGGTATCCGATAACATCCTTTCTTTGGATGAGGTAAAAGGTGCAAAAGGAACGGTAATCATGTTTATTTGCAACCACTGCCCCTTTGTGATCCATGTAAACCCGGAAATATCAAAATTGGCCAAGGAATATCAATCAAAGGGCATTGGTTTTGTTGCCATTTCCAGCAACGATGTGGAAACTTATCCGCAAGATGCCCCGGATCTGATGAAAGAAAAGGCAATAGAAGCCGATTATACCTTCCCATATTTGTATGATGAAAGTCAAGAGGTGGCCAAAGCCTACGATGCTGCCTGCACGCCCGATTTTTATCTGTTCGATGCTGATTTAAAATTGGTCTATCGCGGTCAATTGGATGATTCAAGGCCACAAAACGGGATTCCTTTAACGGGTGCGGACCTCAGAAATGCCTTGGATGCACTTTTGAATGGGAAATCCATTTCTTCAGACCAAAAGCCGAGCTTGGGTTGTAATATCAAATGGAAATAAGCTTAGCCTTTACTTTTTCATCCTATGGAAATTAATTTTATTCCTGTAACCTTGGCCAACATAGACTCCTATTTAGAAGTGGGTGTAAAATCGTACCGTGAACATTATTTGCATTTATGGACCAATGCCGACCCAACGCCCTACATATCGAATGGGTTGACGAAAACTGTAGTGGAAAAGGAATTACAGGATCCCGGTAATGGCCATTATCTTATCAATTACGACGGGGAAACCGTGGGGATTTTAAAACTGGTATTGCGTTGTGGAATAGATGAAATCTCCCCAGAAGAAGCCTTGAAAGCGGAAAAAATTTATTTTCTAAAAGAGCATTCAGGCAAAGGATTGGGCAAACTTACATTGCAATGGATCGAGGCCAAAGCCAAATCCATGAACAAACAACTGGTTTGGTTGGACACCATGCAAAAGGGCAATCCCATTCATTTTTATCAGAAAAATGGCTATGTGATCAAAAGGGAAAGCGAAGTGGTGCTGCCAGGTGTACTGGAAGCCGAAAAACCGATGTGGATATTGACCAAAAAATTGTAATCACCAGCCTTCCCGCTCAATCAAATGGGCAATATGGGCAAAATGGTGGTTACTGTGCCATGCATATCTTCCCACATTTAGCTCCAAAGTCGATTCTTGGTTCCCATCTGGATGGGTAAATTTTCGTTGCAACTGTTCCGCTGTCAATCCCTTGATCAAATACACCAATTTGGCATGCACCGCCTTTAAATGGTCCAGTGACATTTGAATGGGTGCGGTTCTGGAATCAAAAAGTTCGGCCCAAGCTTTCTCGTTGTAGGGTTTGATAACGGGATTATCTTCGGTCAAGGCCCATTTAAATCGCAAATAGCTGTTATGGTGACTGTCCGATATATGATGCACCAATTGTCTTACGGTCCATCCACCAGGGCGGTAAGGCGTTTCCAATTGCTCTTCCGTCAGAGGGGCCACCATGGCTTCCAATTTTTTGGGCAATTCTTCCAATACCAAAATCCAATTCTCCAAATCATTTTGGGAAATTGCAGGGGGTGTTTGGAATTTTCCAATGGGATAACGTAGCTGTTCGAGTTCTTGATTTTGCATATTTAAAAGTATTAATCTTTTGGTCGTGATCTATCGCGAAACCTTTAAATCCATCAAAAAAAGTTTAATACAGTTTTAACGCATTTAAACCGACAGGTCGAAATAATCCCCTAAATTTATAGGATTAACCAAATTATCAATTTAAATCAAAATATATGGCAACGCTAAGATTAGGCGATACCGCTCCAGACTTTACGGCGGTAACTTCTGAAGGAACCCTTAACTTTTACGAATACCTCGGCGACGGATGGGGCATTTTGTTCTCTCACCCTGCTGATTTTACGCCTGTTTGTACCACTGAATTGGGTACTGCGGCAAAGTTCAAGGATGAGTTCGCCAAAAGAAATGTAAAAATGATGGCCTTGAGTGTGGATGGTGCAGAATCGCACAAAGAATGGATCAAGGACATTAACGAAACCCAACATACCGAAGTAAACTTCCCTATCGTTGCCGATGTGGAAAGAAAGGTTTCAGACCTGTATGATATGATCCACCCCAATGCCAACGATACGCTTACGGTGCGTTCGGTGTTCATTATCGGGCCTGATAAAAAGATCAAGTTAACGCTGACCTATCCTGCCTCCACAGGACGTAATTTTTATGAATTGCTTCGTGTTATCGATTCGTTACAGTTGACAGCACACCATAAGGTTGCTACACCTGCGAATTGGGAAAACGGACAAAAGGTTGTGGTAAGTCCTTCTATTCCAACGGCAGAGGCCAAGACCATATTTACTAAGGGTGTTGAAGAGATAAAACCATATTTGCGTTTGACCCCAGACCCCACAGCATAATTATTTTTGAAAATAAATGGTTTAAAATCTCATTATCATGAAATTAAACGTACCTTCGCGGCAGATTTAATTTTTTCAATTTTAATTATGAGTAAAGGAACAGTAAAATTCTTCAACGATTCCAAAGGTTACGGATTCATCACTGAAGATGGTTCAAACAAAGATCACTTTGTACACATTTCTGGTTTAATCGACGAAGTAAGAGAAGGTGATGTTGTAGAATTCGAACTACAACAAGGTAAAAAAGGATTGAACGCCGTTAATGTACAAGTTATAGATTAAGGTAACAGTATACTTTTTTATAAAGAAGCCCGGGTTTTTCCCGGGCTTTTATTTTTTCTTGATTTTCCACGCAACCTATCAGACTTTTCCTATCTAATAAGCAAACACTGTTCCCCACAACCATTAATCAAAAAATCACATGAACACTTTTTTCACAGTACTTAGCTTTCTTTTGATCGTTAACGCTTTGCTTTTGATTTGGAGCGTAAACGGTTCAAAAAAATAGGTTTACATTTTTTTCGGCACAATAGGTAGGGTTTTTTATCGTTCAATTGTTACGTAATAAATAACTCTAACCATGAATTCAATTTTTAGCATTTTACTTTTATTACTCGCGATCAACTTTTGTCTATTATTGGTAAGTGTAAATCGCACCACAAAATAAAAAAGCTCCCATTACTGGAAGCTTTTCTTTTATGTAAAGGGCAAGTATTTTACTTAACGCCCATTAATTCCACATCAAAGATCAAGGTTGCATTTGGAGGTATAACCCCACCTGCTCCTGCACTACCGTATGCCAAGTGCGACGGAATTACAAATCGAGCCTTATCGCCAACTTGCAATAACGCAATACCTTCATCCCAGCCAGAGATTACCTGACCAACGCCCAACGTAAAATCGATGGGTTGTTTTCTTTTATAGGAAGAATCAAATACTTGACCATTGGTCAATGCGCCTTCGTAGTGTACAGAAACGGTATTTCCTTTTGCTGCTTTGGCGCCACTTCCCTTTTGAATGATCTTATAACGTAGCCCACTATCGGTTTTATCAAAACCAGCGGCCAATTTTTCCATTTCAGCTTCGGCTTGGGCCTTAGCTTCGGCGATGCGTCTTTCCCTAGCACCTTCAAAAACCCTAAAGGCTTCGATGGCGTTCCACTTTTCAGCTTCATCCCCTACCCGTACAATCTCCAAGCTGTCGATCTTGTCACCTTGGGCAATGGCATCCACAATATCCTGACCTTCCACAACGTGCCCAAAAACCGTATGCTTATTGTCCAACCATGGCGTTGCGACGTGGGTTATAAAGAATTGACTCCCATTGGTTCCAGGACCTGCATTTGCCATGGAGAGCACCCCAGGGGCATCGTGCACCAATTCTGGATGGAACTCATCATCAAACTTGTAACCTGGATCACCGGTTCCGGTTCCTTGTGGACATCCCCCTTGGATCATAAAATCGGCAATCACCCTATGGAATTTAAGTCCATCGTAATAGGGTTTACCTTGGGGCTTGGCACTGTTTTCCATGTTACCTTCGGCCAAGGCCACAAAGTTACCTACCGTTCCTGGCGTTTTATCGTGGGTTAGTTTCACCAAAATCTCCCCTTTGGAGGTATTGAATTTTGCGTAGATTCCGTCTTGCATTATATGTGATTAATAGATTATTAGAATCGATTTTCTTGGATTTTTCCAAGGATGCAAAGATACAGGTTTAAAGGCAAGGGTAAAAGCATTTATGGTTTTGCAAACAAGTTGTTTTTTCTAATGATCAATTTTGAATCCACCTCAATGTTTTGCAATTAATAAAAACAAAAACAGTCAATTAGCCTTAAAAAGAGATTCAATATATCTTTAAAACCATTATTTTAGATAAGGAATGGTTATTAAAAAGCCTGTGGCACATGAATTCATTGAAATGAAGTTGAATATTACCCCTGATTGTGGAAACTCACCCAAGAAAAAGCTGGTAAAGAACCTTACCATCTACTTTGCCACCTATGACTTGGATAATGCTATGGAATTCATGGAGGATACTATTCAATGGAATTTGGTAGGAGATATTCCGATTGAAGGAAAGCAGGGGTTTAGGGAGGCATTGGAACAAATGAAGCATAATAAAGTTGCAGAATTGACCATAGATAGAATTATCACACACGGGAAAGAAGCCGCGGTCAATGGAGATATGCTAATGGAAAATGGCAGTGTTTTTGGATTTTCAGACTTCTATGATTTTTCCAGTGCCAAAGGGACCAAGGTCAAGAAAATTGTTTCTTACGTGATTGAAAAAAAATAAGCCGGTTAACCAATTGATTGTAGCTATAACAGTGAGGGATTTTAATCAAATCATAATTTCCAATATGAAGGTATACCAAAAAACAAAGTAACACAAACCGATAAACTGACGGTTATACAAATCGTTAGTCACAAGTTCACCTAAACCAATCCAAACCAACATGAAAAATCAGACTGAGAAAAAATTAAAGCCAATTGGCATATTTCTTTCCATCACATTGGCCCTAAGCGCGGTATATTATTTTCTAATTATTTATTCAGGCACTCTCAGCAGTGGATGGGGGCAATTTACCATGGGATTGATGTGGTGTCCAGGGATTTCTGCCTTGATCACCATGAAAATACTAAAAAGGGATATTTCTGAACTTGGATGGAAATGGGGCCAAACAAAGTACCAGTTATGGAGTTATCTAATTCCGCTCATTTATGCATTTATTGCCTATCTCATAATTTGGGTCTTTGGCTGGGGTGGATTTTATAATAAGGAATTTGTAGTTAGGCTTACCAACTCTTTTGGATTTGGCGAAATAGGAACTGGGTTTATTATAGTTTTATACTTTATCCTAGTTGGAATTTATGGAACCATTCGAAGCGCTTCCAGTGCTTTAGGGGAAGAAATTGGATGGCGTGGATTTTTGGTTCCAGAGCTGTACAAAACCCAAGGATTTACAAAAACCTCTTTGATTTCCGGTTGCATTTGGGGGATTTGGCATTTACCAATTTTACTCTTTGCAGATTATAACAGTGGCACACCATCTTGGTATGCCATGTCTTGTTTTATGGTATTAATCATTAGCATGAGTTTCATTTATACTTGGTTTAGAATCAAGTCAGGAAGCTTATGGACTGCTGTAATACTTCATGCAAGTCATAATTTATTCATTCAAAATATTTTCACACCTTTAACCGAAGACACAGGGAACACAGCCTATTTTATAGACGAATTTGGAATCGTTTTGCCAATTGTTGGAATTGGTTTTGCCTTTTATTATTGGTGCAAACGAAAAGAGTTAAAACCAGCCCCCATGATTATCTAAGATACAGAGCCATACCAAATGAAAAGGCCATTGCGCATTGTTTTACTTCTTTTGATCCTTACAGGCTGCAGGGATGAACCCATATCTATTTTAACGGAACCCATTTTAAGCATGGAATTTGTCAACATAAAAAAGGGCAGTTTTCTTATGGGAGATCATGAAAATTTAAAAGAATCAGAAATTTTGCATGAAGTGAGCCTTACAAATGATTATTGGCTCGGAAGAACAGAAGTAACCCAATCCCAATGGGAAAAAATAATGGGAAACAAAGAATTACATCCTGAAAAGCCCTCCCCTTTTCGTAATGTCAATCCAGACTTTCCCATTGTTGGCGTTTCGTATTTTGATGTTGAATTATTTATGACCCGGTTGAATGATATGTCCACAGAATTCCAGTTTCGTCTTCCCACCGAGGCCGAGTGGGAATATGCTTGTAGGGCAGGCACAAAAACACCGTTTGCCTTTGGGTCAATGCTTGATGATAGTATAGCAAACTACAACGCTAAAACAAAATCAAAATATTCGAAGAAGGGCAATTTTCTGGGGAGTCCAGCTCCTGTGGGCAGCTACCCTCCCAATCAATGGGGACTTTTTGATATGCATGGCAATGTTTGGGAATGGGTAAGCGACTGGTATGCCCCATTTACATCGAACAAGGTTACAAACCCAACGGGGCCCAATGCAGGGCAAGAAAAGGTAATACGGGGTGGTAGTTGGTACTTTGGTGCGGACAATGCAAAATCTTCAAGTAGAAAAACCCATGCCCCCGATCTTTGGGGATTTTCAATCGGATTTAGACTAATTTGCGAAAAGAAAAATTAAATTTAAAGCACAAATACACAATACTTTAAATAAGCAATGGAATGGAAAACATTAAAAATTGAAGCTTGTAATCCATTTCGAACACAAAGTGGTTTAAGCTTAAATTATTAGGCAATCTGCCATTGCCCTACATTTACCGTTATGCATCACTTATTCAGACTAAAACCAATAAATGGCATTTAAACAAACTAGCATTCTTTTCATTCTCACTGCCTTTATGACTATAGGCTGTAAAGAATCCAAAAACAATAAACCTGAACAAGAACTTTACAAATCAGATTCGTATGTTCTTGTTGAGGATTGGCCTGATTTACCTAGTGATTTCATTTTAGGGAATCCAACTGGCCTCGCAATCAACTCTAAAAACAATATTGTGGTTTTTCATCGAGCAAGTAAAGTTTGGGAAGAACCTATGTCTGAAAATAAAATTCAAGAAAACACCATCACGACCATAGATAAGCGAACAGGCAAAGTCTTAAAGAGTTGGGGGGCGAATTTATTTATAATGCCGCACGGTTTGGAAATTGACAAGGAAGACAATATTTGGGTAACAGATGTTGGCCTTCATCAAATTTTTAAATTCAAATCGGATGGAACGCTACTTTTGACTTTAGGAACAGCCCAAGTTGCTGGAAATGACAAAGAACATTTTAATCTTCCTACGGATGTAGCTGTTTCATCTGATGGTTCTTTTTATGTAAGCGATGGATACGGCAATAGTAGGGTTGTAAAATTCTCAAAAGAAGGCAAATACTTGTTTGAATGGGGCAAATATGGAGATCGTCAAGGAGAGTTCAATATTCCGCATGGAATTGATTTAGATAAAAAAGGATACGTTTATGTTGCTGACCGTGAAAATAATCGAATTCAAAAGTTTGATAGTGAGGGAAATTTCATCACACTCTGGCAAAATCAAACAACTGACCAGTTCTATTCCGTAACGGTTGATAATCGGAATAACTGCCTTTTTGGAATAGATTATATGATTGTTAATGATACTATAGTTAAAGGCTCTGATATTTTTCGCTTTGATTTAGATTTAAACCTACAAACACAGTTTGGTAGATCTGGAATCTATGATGGTCCAATTTCAAGATATCACGATATTCAAATCGATGATGATGGAAGTATTTATGTGGTGGATATTTTGGGAAATAAGGTTCAGAAATTTATCTTAAAGTAAAAACGTCTAAAACAATAGCCATAGGCAATTGAATGTCAAAAGGCAGGCATGCAAATTAAAACACAGACCACACAACTACCCATAGCCAAAACCCTTAGCTGCAAACTTGAAAATATGACAAAATTAAATAATTTTACTAGGAAGATATTTTGGACTACACTTATAGTTTTAAGTGCTTATTATCTTTATAGCGCAATAAACTTTCGATTTATTAACGAAGGAATAGGGCCGACTTTTTGGAATAAACAATTTTGGTTTGTTTCTCATTTAATAACTGCAGTACTTCCATTAATTCTTGGTCCTTTTCAATTTTGGGTTTGGTTTCGTAATCGTTATATCAAATTACATAGATTGTTAGGGAAGCTATATATTCTGGGATGTTTATTTGGAGGTCTAACAGCAATTTATCTAGGGATAACTCAACCCTATGATGGCTCCATAGTTCCAACCTTGCTATTAGCTACACTCTGGTTGTTTATGACTTCAGCTGCATGGATAACTGCTAAAAGAAAAAATATTCAAGCCCATCGGTTATTCATGATTCGAAGTTATACCTTAACACTTGCTTTTGTATTTCTCCGCATTTTATCTGATTTAGTTTACGAACATAATTTTTTATCTTTTATTGATAATCAAGATGTTAGGGATGCGACATATGAATGGATGAGTTGGGTAATTCCGATATTGGTTGTGGAATTATATATTTCATGGATTCCGTCTGTTAAGAAAAATAAACATAAAATTGCCAACAGCTAACAACGGCTATAATTCATTGTGGTTTTATGCAACACCAAAATAAAAGTATAAATCAAACGGCTAGATTTCGGCGGAATAATCCTGGGGACGATTCCACTACGAAACGTTAGCCCGACCATTATAACAAGCTTTGAATAGCCTACCGCATGTTCAAGCACATTTCATTTTGCTCGCACCTTATCTTATTAAAAGAGCATTCACTTCCCCGCCGCCACCCGAAAAAATATTTGACAACTTGATGTAAAATTCGCAAGTTGGTTTTACATTTGCTAAAAATGGGTCAAATCAATAAAATGGCAAGTTTCGGAAATTTCATTAAGACAGAAAGAGAAAAACGAGAATGGACTCAAACTGAATTCGGTGCAAAAATCGGAATCAATACGAGTGCAATCAGTCGAATAGAAAACGGAAGTCAAAAATTCAGTAAATCTAAACTAAAGGAACTTTCAGAATTATTTGAAATTCAACCTCAACACGTAACCGATTTATTTTTTGCAGACAAATTTGCTCGAGAAGCTTTTAAATATAAATGCTCGGAATCGGTATTTGCTGTTGCGGAAGACACTGCAAATTATTATCGCAATACCAATGTTAAACAAGGAAAACTAGAACTATGAGCAGAAGTTTAAAATATATTGACTTGTTCTCTGGGGCCGGTGGTTTTTCACTTGGATTTGACAATAGAGGTTTTCAAAATGTGTTTTCAGTAGATATTGAACCTAGTTTTTGTAAGACCTATATTTATAATTTTCCCAACCACAATTTAATTCAAAAAGACATTTGCGAGGTAACGGATTCTGAATTGAGATATTTAAAAGAATATGATGAAATCGATGTTGTTATAGGGGGACCACCTTGTCAAGGATTTAGCATTGCGGGAAATATTGGAAGAAAATTTATTGAAGACCCAAGAAATAGATTGTTTAAAGAATTTGTCAGGGTTGTTAAGGTTGTTGAGCCTACCTATTTTGTTATGGAAAATGTTGCCCGACTTTATAACCATAATAAAGGAAATACCAGAAAAGAAATAATAACTGATTTTGAAAAACTAGGTTATAAAGTTGAATGTAAAATTCTAAATTCAGCAGATTATGGAGTTCCCCAAGTTAGAAAACGTGTAATCTTCATTGGAACCAAAAACAATCAAAAAATCCTTTTCCCTAAAAAGGAAGTCGATAAATACGTAACTGTAAAAGAGGCCTTATCTTCCTATCCAAAATTAGAATCCGGACAAGAATCAAAAATTCCAAATCACATCGCAATGTCCCATTCAGAACAAATGTTGCATAAAATGAGCTTTGTTTCTGATGGTGGTGACAGAAATGAAATCCCGGAACAAATTAGACCAAAATCGGGCGATGTTAGAAAATATATAAAATATTCAAGCGATAAACCTTCTGTAACGGTTACGGGAGATATGAGGAAAATATTTCATTATGAACAGAACAGGGCATTGACGGTTCGTGAATTGGCAAAACTGCAATCTTTCCCGGATGATTTTGAATTCAAAGGCACAAAAATTTCCCAACAACAACAAGTAGGAAATTCTGTTCCGCCAAAAATGGCAGAGGCTATTGCAAGTGTAATTATTAAAATGAGTGCAATTGTTTAAATATCCCAAAGTAAATTATATAGGCAATAAAGAAAAAATTGCAAAGTGGATATGCGACCAATTTCCAACGGATGCAAAAACACTTTTTGATGCTTTTTCCGGCGGTTGCTCACTAAGCTATGAAGCAAAACGCAGAGGATTGGAGATTTATACAAATGATATTTTAAAAATCAATTTTCATATTGCCAACGCATTGGTTAAAAACAACGGCATCGTACTTGACAAAAATGATATAGAAATAATTTTTAAAGGAGAACCATTTGAAGGTTTTATGTTTAAAAACTATTCAGAAGTTTATTTTTTCCCACAAGAATGCAAAGAACTTGATTTGTATAGGCAAAACATCGAGTTGTTGGAGTCAGAGGAAAAAAAATCGTTGGCATTCGCTTTAATGCGACGAGCTATGATTCGTAAAATGCCCTATTCTAGGTTTACCTTACATTGGGATAAAATAGTCCAATTAAGGGATGAAGAATATAGCTATAATAAGTACAAACGAAGAAGAGCATATCATAACCATACATTCAAACATCATTTTCTTCAAAATTTGAATGAGTACAATCAAGCTATATTTAATAATGACAAAAATAATATGGCTTACAACGATGACATATTCAATTTGTTGGAAACCGTAAAAGCAGATATTATTTATTTAGACCCACCCTACACAGGAACAATGAATAATTATTTTGGTTTTTATGGTTTAGTGGACAATTTTATAACATCAGAAGTAACAAAACCATTTGAAAACAACTTTGTAAATAAACATTCTGCAATTGAGCTTTTTGATAAGTTGTTTTCTAAACTTAACAATTTTAAATATTGGTATTTAAGCTACAATAACTCTTCCTTTCCAAGCAAGAATGAACTACTTAATCTGTTGGGCAAATATTCGGACAATGTTGAAGTAATTGAGCGCAAACACAACTATCAAATTACCGGTAAAACCAAAAAAGAAAAGAACAAGGAATTCCTGTTTATTGTAAAAAACAAAAATTATGATCGCAATACAGGTATCAGAACAAGACAAGTTGTTTGCGAAACAACAAATTGAAGCTTTCAAAAAAATAGATGCCGGTAGTTGGCGATATACCAATGTTGAAGCCTGGCGTGGCATAGTATGTGAAATGCTAACCAGTAAATGGTTGGAAAATAAATTTGAAATTGAAAAATCCGCGAAGGGTCTAGATGATTCTGGAATTGTTGACGATTGTGATATGATCATTAATTCAAAAAAAGTGGAAATCAAATCTGCCACAAAAAACCACTTCCGCTATTTAATGCCTAAAATTCACGATGTTAGAGCCAAACCAAAAGACATCTATATTGGTGTTAAATACAATGAAACAGTTGAACCAAATGAAATTCAAATATTAGGTTATATAAAACGCTCTGATATTTTAGTTTGTCCCGTTAAACAAAATAAGGGTGCGCCTTACTATCAGGTTCCGTTGTTTAAATTAAAACCTGTAGAACAAACTACTTTTGAATAATGGTTAAATAAAACTATGAAGCGAATTGGAAATTAGCCAATCTCTTTACTGTTTAAATTGAAAAGTTGGCACTTCTAAACACGCACTAAGCTTATGCGTTACCGTAACCCTACACTTGAAACAGATCGTATGTCAAAACATATATGTATATCCCTCATTGGTATGTTGATTCTAATTTCTTGTGGTACGGACCCTATAAAAATAGATTGGATCTTTGTAGAGGGTGGAACTTTTGAGCAGGGCAAGAATCAAATTATAATAAGTCCGAAGGGCGACACCATTACAGGATTCACAAGTCCACATAGAATGGTTGAACTTGATGACTTTTATATCAGCAAATACGAAATAACCGTTAAACAATTTAGGGAATTCTGTAAGGCAACCGGTAGGGCCATGCCAGATGCACCCATTGAAAATGCACATGGTGTTAAGGTATATTATAAGTGGATTGATGAAAACCCAATGCTTGCAACTTGGGACGAAGCAAATGAATTTGCAAAATGGGCTGGAGGAAGGCTACCTACCGAGGCCGAATGGGAATATGCTGCAAAAGGAGGTAAAAAAACCAAGGGATATGCATATAGTGGCAGCAATAATCCCATTGAAGTAGGTTGGGTGGCGGAAAACTCGGACAGTACCTTCCATAAAGTTGGACTTTTAAAACCCAACGAACTTGGGATTTACGATATGACAGGCAATGTGGGGGAATGGGTTTTTGATTGGTATAACCCCAACAAAGACAGTTTAACAAGCAAAGTCAATCCACAAGGACCCCCCGATGGTGATGAAAAGATTTCTAAGGGTATAAGTTGGTTCTATGGCACCCAGGGTGCAGACGGAAAACCTTTAGCATATGGAATTCATATGCCCGAGGTAAGGTATCAATCTCCAAAAAGTACGCGAAACGATGGATTCGGATTTAGAATTGCGAAAAATAAATAAACGCCAACACCAACTCTAAAACATGGTTCCCATATGCACAATCAAAACAACCATCTATACCCATTTACACATACAATTCGCCAACATCCAAAGTAAACTCAAAAGTGCTTATCTTTAATCCATGACGTTTTCAAGAACACATATTATTCTTTTTTCAATAGCGACCCTATTGTTGGTTCCCTTTGTTGCAATGCAATTCAGTTCCGAAGTACAATGGTCTGCATTCGACTTTTTGGTCGCTGGGATTCTTTTGTCCGCACTAGGTTTTTCTATCGATTTGGTCCTAAAGAAATCCAAGAACTTCCAAAAACGCCTTTTTTGGGTTTTGACCTTGATCGGATTGTTTGTATTGCTTTGGGCCGAAATTGCGGTTGGTATTTTTGGCTCACCGATCGCAGGAACCTAGATTTAGGTTGCTCACCCAATCAACAATTCTAAAAGTTACGTTAAATCATACCCTAAGGAGGATATTCTAACCATTCCCCTCTTTCGCCTTTCATATATTTTATGGATCTTTAAGGTTTTTATCGTTAGGAATGGGCAAAAGGAAACAACAGGCCAAAGTATTACGCATTTTTAGAAAAGTACACCGAACCACAGGCGCTTTATTATTCATTTTTTTCTTTGTCATTTCAGTTTCAGGGCTCCTTTTGGGATGGAAAAAGAACTCCAATGGCTATATTATACCCAAGACCCAAAAAGGTACCACTTCCGACCTTGCCCAATGGCTTCCTGTGGACAGTTTGCACACTATCGCTTGTACCACTTTGCATCAAGAGGTTTCCCCTGATTTATCATTGGAAATAGATCGTATCGATATGCGGAAAGACAAAGGATCCGTAAAGTTCGTTTTTGTGGAAGAATTTATGGAAGTGCAATTGGATGGGGCTACAGGTGAAGTGCTTTCCATAGGAAAAAGACGTTCCGATTTTCTGGAGAATGTTCACGATGGCTCCATTCTTGATGATTATTTGGGCACAGGCAGCTTTATTAAACTGACCTACACTTCTATTATGGGAATTTCCCTTTTAATTTTTACCATTACAGGATTTTGGTTGTGGTACGGCCCCAAGCAAATGAAAAAGGATAGCAGAAAAAAGCTTCATTCTCCTGCATAAAAAAACCGTCCTTAAATAGAACGGTCATCTTTTAAATAATATGCTAGTATTAGCCCTTTATCTTTTGTGTGGTCACAGTTCCATATTTATCAATTAAATATACTAAGCTGGCCATAGTCGCAGCACCCAATTCCAATTCACGTTTGTTCACATGCTCAAAAGTATCGTTCTCGGCATGATGATGGTCAAAGTAACGTTGACTGTCAGGTCTTAATCCTGCAAGTACCATTCCTTCTTCTTTAAGTGGTCCTATATCCGCACCGCTACCTCCCTTAACGAACATATGTACCAAATAGGGTTCGAACAAATCTCTCCAACCTTGTATTTGTTTGATATTGTCATCAGAGGCATCAATGGAAAACCCTCTAGGGGTAAATCCACCTGAATCACTTTCCAGAGCAAATACGTGGTTTTCATTTTTACTTCGAGCTACTTCAGCATATTTGTTTCCACCACGCATCCCATTTTCTTCGTTCATAAATAGAACTACGCGCAAGGTTCTTTTCGGACGGTACCCTGTTTCTTTCAATAATCGCAACACATCCATGCTCTGAACGCAACCAGCACCATCGTCGTGGGAACCATCTCCCAAATCCCAAGAATCCAAATGTCCACCAACGACCATTACCTCTTTCGGAAACTCACTTCCAGTTATTTCACCGATCACATTATAGGATTGCACATCTTCCAATTGCTTGCAATTTTGCTTGAAATAAAACTTGACATCAGGATTCAATTTTAGGGTCGTGCTCAACAACTCGGCCCCATTGGTACTAATAGCTGCCGCAGGAATCCTATCACTGACCGGGGTATCACCATAGCGCATATTTCCCGTATGAGGATAATCGTCCAATCTTAGGTTCATGGAACGAACAATCACCCCAACCGCACCAAATTTAGCTGCTTCCACTGCACCTGTGCTTCTTTGATCCACACAACCCGAATAGGCCGAAAACGTATTGATCAAGGTGGGCTCCATCGGACGATTGTAGAAAACAATTTTACCTGCAATCTTTTCCTTGCCTAGTTTTTCCAATTCCTCAATGCCCTGCACTTCCACTATATTGGCTTTTAAACCGCCACTTGGGGTCGATACAGAACCGCCCAAAGCACAAATCGGCACATTGGTGGTATAACCAGGCTTGGTTTCAAAATAGGCGAATTCCGGAACTCCCCTTACCCACTTGGGTACCATCACTGGTTGCAACCAAACGCGGTCAAGACCCAAAGAATCCAATTGGCCTTTGGTATAATCCACGGCTTCCTGTGCCTGCACAGATCCCGAAAGTCGACCTCCGATTTGATTGGAAAGGTAATTGAGCCAATCATAGGCTTTGCCATCGGTCAATGCCTTATTATAGATCGATTTGATCTGTTTTTCGTCTTCTGTTTGGGAAAAAAATGGGGTGCTGACCAATAAAAAGGCCAATAGTAGGGTTACTCTCATGTGGTTTCTTTATCCAATTCTTGCTTAAAGATTTCTAAATTAGCCTTTATTTCATCGTCCAACTCAGGCTCCTCAATATCTTTGTATTTTTTTAACGCTTCCAGCATAATGGATGCAACGATCAAACGGGCTGCTTCCTTGTTGTCTGCAGGGATCACGAACCAAGGTGCATAATCCTCTGAAGTTTTGTTCAGGGCTTCTTGGTAACATTCCTGATATTTGTCCCACAACCTTCGTTCCTCCAAATCCCCAGGGGAAAATTTCCAGTTCTTTTGTTTTAATTCAATTCTTCGCAACAACCGTTGGCGTTGTTCTTCTTTGGATAGGTTGAGAAAAAACTTGAACACAATGGTTCCGTTTTGCACTACATGCTGTTCAAATTCCCGAATCTGCTGATATCTTTTTTCCCAAAAGGCTTCATCAATATCACCAACGTCGTTCACTTCAGGTAGGTTTTCACCCAAAATGTAACCCGGATGCACTTTAGTGACCAACACATTTTCGTAATGTGTACGGTTGAACACCGAGAATTTGCCGCGTTCGGGCAGGGCAATATAGTGTCGCCATAAATAATCGTGCTTTTTCTCTAAAGTAGAAGGCACTTTAAAACTATGTACCACAACGCCCCTTACATTAAAATCCTTAAACACTTCCCTAATAAGGCTGTCTTTTCCAGCAGTGTCCATGCCTTGCAGACACACCAAAACACCATACTTACCATGGGCGTACAGTGTGTCTTGAAATTCACCCAGTTCTTTGCGAATTTTCTTCAGTGCCTTGTTCAATTCCTTTTCGGTGGAACCAAAATCCTCGTAGGTATTTGTCTTGGTCAAATCGAGCGTTCCCTGCACCCGATATGTGGTTGCTTCTATATTTTTCATTGGCTTGAAGATAACCCTTTTTGTGCATTTCAACATAGTTTCAAGTAAGCTTGCGTTTCATCGGACTTTTTACCTTTTATAGTCTAAGTTGGTGCTTTAAACGATTTATTTTCCTACAAAAATCAGTAACAACATAACTTTAGGAGTATCAATACGCAAACGTCCCAAATCCAAAGCGTTATGAAAACGAAGAATATTATCCTACTTATAGTCTTCATCGTAGGCCTTATTAGCCTGTTGATCATGACTTCCGCCTTTAAAACTCCACAAGCTTGCACCTACGCGAGCTCAAATCTTGATTTTATTAAAACCGAAATTGAAAAAGCTGTTTCCTCCAAGGATGTGAACATGGCCAAATACCATGCATATAAAGCTTTGAACAGCATCGAAAAAACAAGAAGCAACTTTTTGGACTGTGGTTGTGATGGCACCATTGAAAGTTTGGAAAAAACACTTTCCTTCTTAAAAAACGCAACCAAATCAGACAATTTTAGAAATTCCAAAACCAATCTGCACATCGCTTTGGAAAATGTGATGATCGGAGAAAAGGTACTGCGCATTTTTGAAGAAGAGACACGAAGCAGCTACGGAAACAATGTTTTGGTAATGAACACCAAAAATGCCTTGGAATCAGAAAACTCCATATTCCTGACCCAAGGGCAGGCCATAGAACACCAAGTGCACAACTGTTTACTGAGTTTTGAAACTTCCTTGGACAAAGTGGTTACCGATGTGGATTGTCCGGATGCACAACGTTTTATCTCAAACATTCATGAAGAAGCTCGTTTGATCCTATTGAACACCGAACTTTCCCCCCATAAAAAGGAGTATCACCAACGTGTGAAAGAACTATCGGAAAATGCTCTGAACCGACTAAAAAAATGTAATTGAGCCTTACTTACTGGCAAACAATTTTACATCGTCCTCTGAAACTTCCTTGCCACCGAGAATAATCAAACGTTCCACCACATTGCGAAGTTCGCGCACATTTCCTGTCCAATCATAACCCTTTAATAATTCAAGGGCCTTTTTGGAAAAGCCCTTTTGGGCCGTACCTTGTTCTGCGGCAATTTTTTGGGAAAAATGCTCAATCAAAAGGGGAATATCATCACGTCTGTCGTTCAAGGCTGGCACCTTGATCAAAATAACCGCCAACCTGTGGTAAAGGTCTTCACGGAATTTCCCTTCCTCAATTTCTTTCTTTAAATCTTTATTTGTGGCGGCCAATACACGAACATCGACCTTTATGTCTTTGTCCGAACCAACACGGGAAATTTTATTTTCTTGCAAGGCACGCAATACTTTTGCTTGTGCGGAAAGGCTCATATCGCCAATCTCATCCAAAAATATGGTACCCTTGTTCGCGGCTTCAAACTTACCTGCACGATCTTTTACGGCGGATGTAAATGCTCCTTTCACGTGGCCAAACAATTCACTTTCTATCAATTCGGATGGGATGGCCGCACAGTTCACTTCGATAAAGGGCGCAGTAGATCTCGGACTTTTTTGATGCACCCAATGGGCCACCAATTCTTTTCCCGTACCATTCGAGCCTGTAATGAGCACACGGGCATCGGTAGGGGCCACTTTTTCGATCATATCCTTAATGACGCCAATCTCGTCACTCTCCCCGATCATCTCGTAGTTTTTGGACACCTTCTTTTTAAGAATCTTGTTCTCCACTACCAATTCTTTTCTGTCCAGGGCGTTTCGAACCGTGGTCAACAACCGATTTAAATCCGGTGGTTTCGAAATATAATCAAAGGCCCCAAGGCGCATGGTGTTCACTGCGGTATCCAAATCCCCATGGCCGGAAATCATGATAAACGGAATTTCAGGTTTTATCTTTTTGGCAGCTTCCAAGACCTCAACACCATCCATTTTGGGCATTTTAATATCGCAAAGTACAAGGTCAAAATCCTCTTTTTTTACGGCTTCAATACCCTCAAGGCCATTCTCGGCCTCATGGACGCTATAGTTATCGTTCTCTTCTGCAAGAATCTTTACCAGCACTCTTCGAATGGCCGATTCATCTTCTATTACCAAAATTTTTGACATACCTAAAGTTTAAAAAATTCCTATTTTAAATCCAGTCCTAATATAAAAACTTGACTCGTTATTCAATAAATATACCTCTCCTTGATCATCGCTCCTTAATTTACCCTCTTGAATCACGGACCGTCCAAGTGTTGCAAACAATGACATACGATTGGATAAATTGTACTGATATCCGATACTCCCCACCAAAGCGGTCAACGATATTTTTGAGGCCACTCGACCATCATCCATGATCACATCGTTTTGGAGATTGATATAGTAACCATCCAAGAACAATGCCAACTCTACCAAATGCTTATCATTTATATGGTGTCTGAAATTGGTTCGTGGGATTCCCAACGTAAACGACCAATCTGGATGAAACCTTCTGTAATAGTTGATCAAGGGCAGTGGAACTGGCAAACCGGTAGTACTATTATAGGTCAATCCCAACACCAATCTGTAGGGTTTGTCCGCATTGGGTCGCTCCTTCCAAATGGTTGCCGTGGCATTCATAAAAAAGTCGTCCGCTTCGGTACCATCCAACAAGTTAGAGGCCAATCTCGGGGTTAGAATGGCAATAAAGTTCCAGTTTTCATTCAATTTGGTTAAAATTCCTGCATTAAAATCGATGACATGAAAACGAATCAACCCACTTTTATCGAAGGGAAGATCTTTGGAGTAGTCCATATCAAATCGATTGTACTCAAATCCGGTGATCAAATAGTCATTTTTCTTGTTCAACTTGATCGGATAATTGAAAAGTGCCTTGTAACGCTGGGTTTTCATACCCGCATCGTTTTCGGGAATGTTCAAATAATCAAATCGAAGAATATCCGTACTCTGCGACCATCCAAATTGACCGCAAAGTATTACAATCAAAGCCAACAGCTTCCAGTTTGTACTATGATGTTTTAAGGTTTTTATTGTATTCTATTATTTAGGCTGAATAATGTGTATATCTCTCTGTGGGAATGGAATGGAAATTTTGTTTTCCCTGAACTTGGCATCAATCTTATAACGCATTTCGCTTTTTATCCTTGGATCCCTGAACGTATCGTTGGTAAAAAAGAAAATGGAAAATATCAAGGCGGAATCCCCAAAGTCCTCGAACAAAACAAAAGGTTTTGGGTTCTTTAATACTTGTTTCTGAGTTAACGCTATTTCCTCCAAAATCTTGGTCACCAATTGTACATCGCTCCCATATGCCACACCAACACTCACTTTTTCTCGTGTGGTCTTGTGGTTTTGGGTATAGTTATAAACGATGTCGCTTATGAATTTATGATTGGGCAAAATCAAAACTTTATCGTCTCTAGTAATGGCCCTTGTGGTACGCAATTTTATTTCAAAGACCTTACCCACCTTTCCATCCACTTCGACCACATCCCCTACCTGCAAGGATTTGTCGATGATGATGAAAATACCCCCAAGAATATCCTTGAACAATTCTTGCAAGGCCAGACCCAGACCTACAAACAAGGCTGCCGATGCGGTAATCACCAAAGTAATATCCACCCCTGCTGCGCTCAGGGTAAATACGACCGCGATTAAATAAATTACGTAATTGGTAAATTTGAAAACACTCGAGAACTTTTGCTTGTCCTCCTGTTCCATTTTTCGCGTGAGCAAATGTCGAAGCCATCTTAAAATAAACTTGGTGGCCACTAGTGCAACGGTCAAGAGCAATAATAATCCAATGGTAAGGTCAATGGATTTTTCGCCTTCACCTAGATGCACACCAAGATCCAAAAAATCCTTTATGGTGCCCCAAACATCCTCTTTGATGATCTCTTTTATGTCTTCTGCACCCTCTTGCATAATTTCTTTAGTATTTCAACCATTTGACCAACTCTTTATAGGTTGGTTTTTTACCGTACATTAAAATTCCAGTCCTGTATATTTTGGCTGCCAAGGTCACTATTCCCAAAAAGGTAACGATCAACACCCCTACGGATGTTAAAAACTGCCACAACGGAACGCCCCCTTCTCCTATTCCGCCAGGCAAACGCATCAGCATTACAATTGGCGATGTCAACGGAAACAATGAAAATGCAACCGCAATAGGGCCATGTGGATTACTGAAAACTGAAAAGAAGCCCACATAGATTGCCAACATCAAAGGTAAAATAATAGGGAATATAAATTGTTGGGTATCGGTCTCATTATCCACCGCTGCACCAATGGCCGCATAAATGGAACTATAGATCAAATAGCCCAATACAAAATAGATAAAGAAGGAAACGATCAACAATCCCCACGGAATATCCAAAATCTCTTGGGCATACAATAACATTTCACTGTCCATACCCTCAATTTGCGACATTCCAGCTCCCATTGGCCCAGCAGGCATGGGCGAATCTCCAGATAATTGCGCCAAATCGATTCCAAAAAGCATTACCGCCAATGTCAAAAGTATAGAGGCCGAAATGATCCAAATGGTAAATTGCGTCAAACCGGCCAATGAGGTTCCAATGATTTTGCCCAGCATTAATTGAAAGGGTTTTACTGAAGAAATGATCACTTCGATAATACGGCTGGTTTTTTCCTCGATAACGCTGCGCATTACAAATCCACCATAAATAATAATGAACATCATAATGGCATACCCGAATCCGCCTCCGATTACCGCTTTAATCTCGTTGATGCCTTTCATGCTCTTTTCACCCTCAAAGGTGGCCAAGTTGATTTCGAAAGGGGCCTCAACCGTTGAAAATTGTTCGGAACTTACCCCCAACTTTTGCAATCGGTCTTGTCGCAATTGTCGTTGAAAAATGCTTTCCAGTTTTTGGGTAATGTTGGTATTGGGGTTGTCCTTGGTAAAAAGATACGTGGCATTCGCTGTTTTTTCCACATTTTGCTCGTTGGGCAAATACAATAATCCATAATATTCCAAGGCGTTGGTAGAATCTTTGGCCTCCTCTAAACCGATTCCTTCAAATTGCACAAAGGACAGGTTTTTGGTCGGCTGAAATTCTTCCATAAAAAAACTGCTCTCATTCAAAACTGCCACCACACGGGTTTCATCGTCGTTCACTTTTGTCAAATAGGCAATCAGCACGATCATACCCACGATCAACATAGGACTCAAAATGGTCATCACTACAAACGAACGGTTTCTGACCTTGGCCAAATATTCACGTCTTATGATCAATCCGATTTTACTTGCCATTGTCCTTGTTGTTTACGGTTTGAATAAAAATATCGTTGGCCGAAGGAATGGTTTCTTCAAAACGATTGATGTTGGCCATGCCCGATAGTTCGGTCAAAACCCCTGCTGTATTTGAATTGGTCAGCTGTACTTTAAAATCCAATTGGTTTTCCGCCAAATCGATATGGGATGAAAGTATGTTGAACTTTTCTTCCAGGTTCTTCAATAACCCATGGGCGTCTTTTTCCGCTTGTAGGCCAATATTGAAGATGTTGTTTTTGTATGCTTTTTTGATTTCGGATAGTTTGCCGTCCAAAATCTTCTCCGATTTATGAATCAAGGCAATGTACTCGCAAAGCTCCTCTACAGATTCCATTCGGTGGGTGGAAAAGATGATGGAAGTTCCATTTTCCTTTAATTGTAGGATCTCATCTTTGATGAGATTTGCATTTATAGGGTCGAATCCACTAAACGGCTCATCAAAAATGAGGAGTTTGGGTTCGTGCAGCACGGTAACAATAAATTGGATCTTTTGTGCCATTCCTTTGGAAAGTTCCTGCACCTTTTTGTTCCACCAATCTCCAATATCCAAACGGTCGAACCAATATTTTAATCGGGTTTTAGCTTCAGCTTTGGACAGACCCTTCAACTGGGCTAGATACAAAGCCTGTTCCCCTACCTTCATGCTTTTGTACAATCCACGTTCTTCGGGCAGATACCCGATCAATGCGATATGATGTGGTGCCAAAGGCTCCCCATTGAACAAAACCTCTCCAACATCGGGGTGGGTTATCTGGTTGATGATCCTAATAAAAGAGGTCTTTCCAGCCCCGTTTGGGCCCAAAAGTCCATAAATACAATTTGTTGGGATTTCCAGCGAAATGTTGCGCAATGCAGTATAGTCTCCATATGTTTTGGACACATTTTTGGCAACAAGGATATGATCCATGTAATCTATTTTTTCAAAGATATGTAATTGTTGAAAAACAAGGTTTCCCTTAAAAACAAAAACCCACCCTTAAAGCAAATTAAGGATGGGAAAAAAATTGCTATGAAAAAGAAAATTAGATATCGGTCACCCAACATCAGTTTCAAATATACGTTTTTTATTTAAACACAAAGGTTTTTATTCTTAAGAGAACATATCTTTTACCTTCTCGAAGAAGGATTTATCAGATTTTTCAGGCTTTGGCGTGAAATTTTCATCGCCTTGCATTTTCTCAAAAAACTCTTTTTGTTCCTTATTTAGGGTCTTTGGCGTCCAAACGTTCACATGAACCAAAAGGTCTCCGCTTCCGTATCCGTTCAAACTGGTAATCCCTTTTCCTCTCAATCTCAAAATCTTACCAGACTGAATTCCTGGCTCCAATTTTATACGCACTTTTCCTCCAACGGCATCAATTTCCTTGGAACTACCCAAAACCGCTTCGGAAATGCTAATGTATAGATCATAGTGCAAGTTGTCACCCTCTCTTTTCAAGGTCTCGTGCTCCACCGTTTCAATGGCCACCAACAAATCTCCAGAAATTCCGTTGCCTGGGGCTGCGTTTCCTTTTCCGGATACTTTTAACTGCATACCATCTTCCACTCCTGGTGGAATTTTAATGGACACGGTTTCTTCGACCACCTTTAACCCTTGGGCATCAGCATCGGCAGGTTTTTTATCTATGGTCTGACCTGAACCACCACATGTTGTACAAGCAGTAGCCGTTTGCATACGACCCAAAATGGTATTGGTCACCTTGGTGATTTGACCGGTTCCATGACAGGTATGGCAGGTTTTATAGGTTACCCCATCGGCCTGTAGCTTACGGCGCACCTTCACTTTTTTCTCCACACCATTGGCCACTTCTTCCAAGGTTAGCTTCACACGGATACGAAGGTTACTTCCTTTCATTCTGCGTTGACCACCTCCACCGAAGCCACCAAAACCGCTGAATCCACCACCAAAGGCACCACCAAAAATATCCCCAAACTGACTGAAGATATCTTCCATGTTCATACCTCCACCACCAAATCCTTGGCTTCCGTCGAAAGCGGCGTGTCCGAATTGGTCGTACTTGGCTTTTTTGTCGGGATCACCCAATACCTCATACGCTTCTGCAGCTTTCTTGAACATTTCCTCGGCCTTTTCATCGCCTGGGTTTTTGTCGGGATGAAATTCAATGGCCTTTTTTCTGTAGGCCTTTTTAATTTCAGCAGCAGTAGCTCCTTTGGAGACTCCTAGTATGTCGTAATAATCCTCCTTCATATATAATTAGTTTCCAACAACAACTTTAGGGTGTCTGATGATACGGTCTCCTAGTTTGAACCCTTTTTCGACCACATCGATAATTTTCCCTTTCAATTTTTTGTTCGGGGCAGGAATCTGGGTAATGGCATCGTGTACATCGGCATCGAAAACATCGCCTTCACCGACTTCGATTTGCTCCAAGCCCTTGTTCTTTAAAGTTTCTCTGAATTTATTGCTGATGAGCTCCACTCCTTTGAACATTTCCTTATCCTCAGATTTGGCAAGTTCCTTAAGTGCACGGTCAAAATCGTCCATCACGGGCAACAATGCCACTATGACTTCTTGTCCTGCAGTTTTGAACAAATCCATACGTTCTTTGGAAGTTCGCTTCTTGAAGTTTTCAAATTCGGCGAACAATCTGAGGAACTTATCCTTTTCTTTAGCCAAATCTTCCTTCAATTGGTCTTCCACAGAAACTTCTTGTTGTTTTTCTGCTTGGTCGCTGTTTATATCTTCACCGTTCAGCTCAGTACTCCCGTCGGTTTGTCCTTTTTTGGACTCCTCTTCCATTTCCTCAACCTTACTTTTATCGCTCATGTCTATTAATTTTTTACCAATATGAAGTGGCAAAAGTACTGCCAATTGTCCAAAAATGTCAAAATGTCACAGCAAAACATAAAAAAATCCGCAAAAGCGGACTTTGAGTAGGTTAAACTATGGAGTAATATTATATCAATTCATTTTCAGCGGCTTCCAAGGCCTTTTCCTCTTCCTTGTTTTCAACATAAATTTGATTCAGGGCCAAACAAATGTTGGAGTACTGAAAAGTGAACCCTTCTTCTTCGATTTTTTTACTACTCACTCGATGACTCGCCAGTAATAGTGTGGACATTTTACCGAGAACTGCCTTTAAAAGAAATTCTGGCACATTCGGCAACCAGAGCGGTCTGTCCAAGATCTCGGCCAGTTTTTGGGTAAGCTTTGTATTGGTCACTGGGTTCGGCGCCACTCCATTGAACACCCCACTGAGGTTGTTTTCGATAATAAAGACGAACATTTGTGCCAAGTCATCAATATGAATCCAAGATTGCCATTGGTTTCCCGAACCTATGGGAGCTCCCACAAAATTTTTAATGGGCATAGCCATTTTTGGCAAGGCTCCATCTTTATCAGAAAGCACCAATCCAATTCTAACTTTTGCCACATCCAATCCCAATGCTTTGAAAGTATCGGCCTCTGCCTCCCATTTGGTCACCACTTTACCCAAAAAACCACCATCAATGGCTTTTGAATCTTCATCATAATAATTCGAGGTGGAATCCGGATAAATACCGATGGCCGAAGCAGAAACAAAACACTCCACTTCTTGGGCACCAGCTTTTTCCATACCTTTTTTTAAAGTCGCTAAGCTATCGACCCTACTGGAAAGAATTTTCTTTTTATTGGAAGGCGTCCAGCGTTTTGCAATGCTCGAACCCGCCAAATTAATAATGGCCTGAACATCTTTAAAGCAATCCAAATCGATTTCACCTTTGGAAGGGTTCCAATAATATCCTTGGAAATCTTCATCGGATGAAATTTTCTCCTTGCTGGTCGTTAAATAATTAATGGGGATACCTTTGTGTTGCAGTACCTTAACAATGGCCTGTCCCACCAATCCTGTAGCCCCTGTAATCAATACCCTCATTCTATTATTTTGGACAAAATTACACGTTTATAGTGCTGTTTTTCAGACGTTAATTTAGGTTTAACACTATTGCGCGAATTTTATAACTTTTTATGATTTCGAAGGGTTAAAATATTAACATCCCTATATGAAATCAGTTTTTTATGGCCCGTAGCATTTCTCTTTTTCCTGGTGGACCCGGCAAACGTTCAACCGTAAAACCGACAGCTTGCATGGCGCGTCGAACACTACCTTTGGCAGCATAGGTCACCAAGACACCTCCTTGTTGAAGAGCGGTGTGCATAATACTAAATATATACTCCGTCCACAAATCGGGTTGCACCCTAGCACCAAAAGCATCAAAATAAATAAGATGAAACTGATTTGTTTCCGAGATTTCCTTAAAATCCTTTTGCTGCTTGTGCAATGTGAAGTAATCCGATATTTTGTTTGGAGACTCCCAAGGTATTTGGTGCATTTGTTTAAAAACAGGCTCCATTTCCTCAGCACCTAATTGTTGACAATAATCCAACTGCTCCACCTCATTCATTTCAACAGGATAGGCCTCAACTCCTGTGTAATTGATTGTAAGCTGTTGTTTGGGAGCTTCCAAATAAGTGATCAGGGCATTCAAACCTGTTCCAAAACCAATTTCCAGTAAATTGATCTCAGTATCAGTGAACAATTGAAGTCCGTGTTTAATAAATACGTGATAAGCTTCCTGAACCGCACCATGCTTGGAATGGTACTGTTCGTTCCATTCCTCAATTTGGATGGTCTTGGAACCATCGCCAGTGACTATAATCTTTCTTTTCAAGGTTGTTGGGCTATAAGCACCCCATCAGCTTCAAATCGATATGTTTTTTTAGGGCTGGTTATCAATGCCAGTTCATCTTCGGAGGCACCTTCATCTTCGGCATAATGTCTCTGATCATCCACCGACATTTCTTCAAAAAAGGCAGCACCGTTCATCACCACGGTTTTACCCGCCGCATCTTTGGGCACAAAGAATCCGTAATCCTTGAATCTAACGAAAACTTCTTCTTCAGAATCCAACTTTACCTTCATCCAACATCCTTTGGCTTGGCACACTTCAGTAATCTCTCCCACCATTTGGGTTTGTACAGAATCTTTGGTAGTTATATTGGCATAGGCCATTGCTGTTTTATCCGCATCGGAGGAAATTTCGAACTCGGCCCCGAAAAAATCACCTTTGATAGTTTCTTTTTTACAGGACGAAACCGCCAAAACAGTTAGGAATACAATAGTGATTTTGTTAAAAACCTTCATTTTTATAGAACTTTATGGTTAATGTGTTTGAAGTACGAAAATTAGAAAAGTAATGGTTCAAAACTAACAATAAATAGCTAATTTTAACTTTGCAAATGTAAGAGATATGGAAATAATGGCGAACAATATAGCTATCGAGAAGTCCAAAACATCAAAAATACAAGATGTTGATTTTGACAACCTTTCCTTTGGAAGTGTTTACTCTGACCACATGTTGGTCTGTGATTATAAGAATGGGGAATGGTCCGCTCCCAAGGTGGTCCCTTACCAACCCATTACTTTAGATCCTTCCGCTAAAATCTTTCATTATGGGCAATCCATTTTTGAAGGAATGAAGGCTTATAAGGATGAGGATGGTAAAGTATGGTTGTTCCGTCCTTTGGAAAATTGGAAGCGTTTGAACAAATCCGCCAAGCGTTTGGCCATTCCAGAAGTTCCTGAAGCTTATTTTATGGAAGGTCTTAATGCGCTTATTCAAGTTGAAAGTGATTGGATCCCCCAAAACCCTGGAAGTTCCTTATATATTAGGCCCTTTATTTTTGCTTCTGGAAATGGGTTCCACGCCTCACCAGCAGATGAATATAAATTCATTATCGCTTGTGCTCCTTCCGGTTCCTATTTCTCCGGAAAAGTAAAGGTACTTATTGAGGAAACCTATTCCCGTGCCGCTAATGGAGGTGTTGGTTATGCAAAAGCTGGTGGTAACTACGCCGGGCAATTTTATCCAACCCAATTGGCTGCCGAAAAAGGATACCAACAAGTAATCTGGACAGACGACAATACCCACGAATTTATTGAGGAGGCCGGTGCCATGAACGTTTTTGTTCGTATCGGCGACACTTTACTTACCGCTCCAACCAACGATAGAATCTTGGATGGAATTACCCGTAAGAGTATTTTGGATATTGCGAATGACGAGGGAATCAAAACCGAAGTTCGTAAAGTTTCCGTACACGAATTGGTGGAAGCGGCCAAAAATGGTACGCTCAAAGAAATGTTCGGGGCTGGAACCGCTGCGGTTATCTCTCCGATTGCAGGATTCGGATACCACGGCGAGGATTACGACCTTCCCGAATTAGAAAATAGCTATGCCTCTTTATTGAAAAAACGCATTACGGATATTCAATATAATCGAGCCGAAGATAAATTTGGATGGCGATACGAAGTCATCTAATAAAAAAAGCACCTTTAAAAGGTGCTTTTTTTATTTGTCCATAATGGTTTTAATGTCCGGTTTAAAATAGTTGGGCCCTTTCAACACTTTTCCATCTTCCCTATAAATAGGTTTCCCATCCGCACCTAACTTGCTCATATTGCTTTTTTGGATTTCCTCGAACACCTCTTCGATTTTATATTGCATGCCATGCTCCAAAATAGTGCCGCAAAGAATATAGAGCATATCGCCAAGAGCATCTGCCACTTCTACTAGATCGTTAGCGTTGGCAGCCTCAAGATACTCCTTGTTCTCCTCATCCATTAAATTAAAACGCAATAGGTTCTTATCTTTCCCTAAATCCGCCTTTGGATTTTGTTGCACACCCAATCCAAATGAATTGTGGAACAACTCCACTGCTTTAATTTTACTTTCCATTACCCTATAATTGATTTAATTTTGCATAAAAATATAAATATATGTTCAGTACAGGACAGTTGATATTTGCCATACTCTTTTTCATTGCATTTATTGTCATTGTTTCCCTTTCCTATAAAAAGGACAAAAAATTGCACAAGAAAAATTATAAAGGTGTGATTTGGATCTTGGTTTCCTTTATATCATTTATAATTATCCTATTTATAATCAAGTATTTTCTCAAAAATTGAGAAAATAATCTGCCATCACCACAAAAATTCGATTTTACACAACATTAAAGTTCCATTGAACCTGATGCTATAGGAAAAACCGTACTTTTGTTTAACATTAATTTGGCAAACAATTATGGTACTATTTGTTAGCATACTTCTTGGTTTACTTGCTATTAATGCGATACTGTTGATTTTCAGTGTCAATGGGGCAAAAGAAAGATTTTTAAAACCAATCCAACGTGTTTCTGAAACGGCGACCACCAAACTATGGGTGCGCGAGACTTCTGAAACAGAATACAAGGAAGCGGTATAGTTTGTACCTTTAGCCTATGAAACAGGCCTTTCTTGTTTTTATTGGTGGAGGGTTGGGAAGCGTGATGCGCTACCTAATTTCTAAACCTTTAAACCCTCTTCTGCACAATTTTTTCCTCGGAACATTTTTGGTAAACATTGTTGGCTGTATTATTATAGGTCTTGTATTGGGCCTATCTGTTAAAGGACAATTCCTTTCCCAAAACAGCACATTATTTTTGGCAACTGGTTTTTGTGGTGGCTTTACCACCTTCTCGGCATTCGCCTATGAAAAGCATTACCTTATTAAGAATGGAGACCTTCTCAATTTTGCCATCTATATGATTTCGAGCATTGTAGTCGGAATTTTGGCCATTGTGCTAGGACTTTGGATTGCCAGATCCTTAGATTAGTTACAAATTGCATTTTTATCGTTAAAATTTGTTAAAACCTAAACATTTTATTGATTTTAGAGGCTCAAAACTGCCTTAATTTAATTTTAAAGCCCTAAATGTTAAGATAAAATCAACAAATAAATAACAAATCTTTATTTAAAATTAGATACCCCTAAAATTTTTGGGGTATTTTTTTTATACCCATAAAAATTACATGATACCCCTTTCATTTTTAATACTCTCGACCTAATTCCGCTATATTTGAGTGATCAATTAACTACTTAATTATGAAAAAAGTCGAGGCAATTATTAGAAAATCCAAATTTGATGAGGTGAAAAAAGCCCTGCATCAAATTGAGGTTAACTTCTTTAGTTACTGGGATGTAACTGGAGTTGGAAATGAAAAACAAGGACATGTGTATCGTGGTATTTCGTACAGTACCAGCGATATTCAGAGGAGGTATTTGGTTATCGTTGTTAGCGATGACTTTCTGGAAAGAACCGTAAACGTACTATTGGAAACTGCAGGCACCGGCAATGTAGGGGATGGAAAAATTTTCGTGTCCGACATGATCGAGGCTTACAGAATAAGAACCAAAGAGAGCGGTAGCGCCGGAATCAATTAACATTATTTAGCCAAAAACTCAAAAAACTTAGATTATGATTGTACAAGAACAAGAAGCAATAGATAAAGCCGTTGAAGCCATCACTGGCGATATGGGCGCGCTGTGGATTACCTTGGCCGCGGTATTGGTATTCTTTATGCAGGCAGGATTCACCCTTGTAGAGGTTGGATTTACACGAAGCAAGAACTCGGGAAACATCATCATGAAAAATG
Organism: Allomuricauda sp. NBRC 101325; assembly: GCF_030268205.1. Taxonomy (GTDB): domain Bacteria; phylum Bacteroidota; class Bacteroidia; order Flavobacteriales; family Flavobacteriaceae; genus Flagellimonas. The sequence goes on along the minus strand of NZ_BSQF01000002.1, from coordinate 345,426 downwards.
TCATGGACCTTGCTATAGGTTCCGTAATGTTCTGGGCTGTAGGTTATGCATTTATGTATGGTAGTGACCTTGTAGGTGGCGGATTCTTTAGATCCAGCCCATCAGATCAAGGATATTTCTTTTTCAGTGCCGATGATTGGTACAACTTATTCTTTCAAACAGTATTCTGTGCAACAGCTGCCACTATTGTATCAGGAGCCATAGCTGGAAGAACAAAGTTCTCCACCTATCTTATCTTTTCTGCCGTATTGACCACACTGATCTATCCAATTTCTGGTAGCTGGTACTGGCCTTTCGATGACGATGCTTGGTTGAACACCGCTGGATTCATCGATTTTGCCGGTTCTTCCGTGGTACACGCCGTTGGTGGTGCAGCCGCATTGGTTGCCGCCATCTTGGTTGGTCCTAGAATCGGAAAATATGTAGATGGTAAAGCTCAAGCGATTCCAGGTCACAATATGGCCTTCGGAGCACTAGGGGTATTTATCCTTTGGTTGGGATGGTTCGGATTTAACGGTGGTTCCCAATTGGCTTGGGGCGGCGACGATACCGTAGCTGCAACCAGTGTAATTATCAACACCAACCTAGCCGCTGCTATTGGTGCTATCGGAGCCCTATTCTTTACATGGGCACGTTATGGTAAAGCTGATATTTCCATGACCTTGAACGGTGCTTTGGCCGGATTGGTAGGTATTACTGCCGGTTGTGGTGCTGTAAGCGCAGTAGGTGCTTTGGCCATCGGTCTTGTTTGTGGAATCCTTGTGGTAATATCTATTGAATTCATCGATAAGAAATTAAAGATTGACGACCCAGTTGGTGCCATCTCTGTTCACGGAACTTGTGGATTTGTAGGAACTGTTTTAATAGGACTTTTTGCCTTGGATGGCGGACTATTTTACGGTGGAGGTGCCAAATTACTTTGGGTACAAACCTATGGCTCGTTAGCTTATATTGTTTGGGCTGCAGTAGCATCTTTCGTGGTATTGTTCATTTTGAAGAAAACCATAGGACTAAGAGTTTCCGAGAAAGAGGAAGTAGAAGGTCTGGATATCCACGAGCATGGAATCGAAGCTTATCCAGAGCACATTACCCAAGACAAATAATCAAACTCACAAACAACACATTTTGAAAAGAAAAACGGAGCGTTCTGCCAAACGCTCCGTTACATAACCTTTTCAATCAAACTCACGATTAAACAACTAACTGTCCTAAGCCAAAAAAGGACAACTAAAACGATTATGATATGAAAACGATTATAAATACAAATTTCGGAAAAAATTTGGCCATTGCCATATTTTCAATGCTTTCAATTTCTGTTTTTGCACAGGAAGAAGAAGAAACTTCAAAACTTTCCATTAGCGGTTCTGTAGATGCTTATTGGAGAACCACCACTAAGGATGGAGGAGACGCAACAACTGCCTCATTTACCTCTTTTGCCAATCAAACAGGTTTTGCATTGGGTATGGCCAATTTGGTAGGTAGTTACGATATGGGTTCCACCGGAGTAGTTGTTGATTTGGTTTTTGGACCTAGAGGTACCGAAGCTACTTTTAACAATGATGTTTTAAACGGAATCATTAACCAGGCTTATGTTTATTGGAATGTTTCTGAGAGCACTACCTTGACCATGGGTCGTTTCAATACCTTTTTAGGGTATGAGGTAATCGCTCCACAAGCCAACTTTAACTATAGCGTATCTTACCTTTTCTCAAATGGGCCATTCTCTCATTTAGGGTTAAAAGCAGATTTTGCACTATCTGATGATGTAAGTTTAATGCTTGCTGTAATGAATCCTTGGGATACCAATGACATTAGTGATAGTGGAGAATACTCTTTGGGAGGTCAACTTGGTTTTTACGGCCAATTCTTGAATCTATACTATGACAGTGGAAGAAATGGAGGTCTTGGTTTTGAGATTGACTATACCGGTGGATTCGACATTACAGAAGACTTCTTCTTCGGTATCAATGCCGCTTATAACGACAACTCAGAAACTGGAACTGGATTTTATGGTGCTGCCATTTACCCTCAGTTGACTATGTCCGATAGCTTTGCACTAGGACTTCGTGGCGAGTACATGACATTTACTGACGATGCTTCTGATGACGACGCACCAGTACTTGGATTAACTTTGACTGGAAGCCTTACAAAGGACAACCTTATTATCAAGCCAGAAATTCGTTTGGATACTTGGGGTAACGATTTGGAGCCTTACAATGATGGTGACGGAGGATTCACAAGCAACCAATCTTCTTTCTTGATCGCTGCAATCTATTCTTTCTAGAAAATATACCTCTATGAAAAACAAAAAAGCCTTACTCCATTGGACTAAGGCTTTTTTTGTTCCTATTCCTTGTTAAAATTTTTCACTCCTGCTCTCACCTTAGTTCTCAAATAATTTTGCCTTGGCACTAGAGGGCAGGAGTACTTTTTGTTATAAACACAATAAGGGTTATAGGCTTTGTTAAAATCTATCAGCAGGGTATCCCCTTCCGGAATGCTCAAATCAATATACCTTCCACCTCCATAGGTTTCCTCTCCATTGGTCTCATCAAGAAAAGGTAAAAATAAATAATCTTCGTATTCCTCATCATCCAACAGATCCAAACTTTGGTACACTTCCAATTGATGCTCAATACCATTTAAGGTAAAATAAGCCATGCCATAAACCACCTCTTGCGTTTTTCTATCGGTGGTAGTGGGATTAAAAAAAGGAACTGCATTCGGAGTCCTCACAAATTTTGCCTTCACAACATATGTGGTATCAGCTGTAAAAAAATCGAGCCCTTCAAAATCTTTACGGTACTTATCCTGCAAGGGGGATGATTCTGGATCTTTAAAACTTTCGTTTTGCTCGTTTTGATAGGCCAGAATATCTGCCATCAATGTTGAAGATGGTTTTGTTTCAGATTTCTCTTCATCATGGTATTTTTTGCCCTGACCACAAGCCATCAAAAGACAACCAAAAAATAAGACTGCATATTTCATCCAGAAAAGCTTTGTGCAAAAATACACTCTCCAATCAAAACTCGGGAATGCTAATTTTCCTTGGCCCCTTCATTTTGGTCGATCTCGTATCGGGCATCTTTTAGATATTTTGAAACCAACTCATTAAATTCAGGGGTTATCCTGAGCAATGCGGTATGTTCCAAAGAATAGATTTTATCTGCGTCTTTGAAACCCTTTTTCAACAATTCTTCCAAATAAAAAAGTGATGTTCCGTAATCCTCGTTCTTGGCACTGAGCGATACCGTTTTTAAATAGTATTCAAAATTATCGGGTTCTATGATGGTTTTGAGCATGTACAAAAATGCCAGCGCATTTTCATCCACTTGTTTTTCCGAGCCAATGGCATCAATATTGTCCTCGGCCAAGGCATTTACAAATCCATTCAAACGATTTCCCATCTGCTGCTCCATCCTGTCCGTTCCATCAATAAACTTTCTGATCTCTCCCATCTGATGGTTCCACCATCCCAGATTATTGAAATTATAGGTGTACAGATCCTCATCCATATAGTATTGATAATCTTCCTTTAACATGGACTCTTTTAAAAACACCGCATTTTCTGCTCGTTTTTGCTCCCTGTAATTTTTATCCCGCCTAACATTCTTTTGTACAGATCTGAGCGAGTCCAAATTTATATGTGCCCCGTACATCGACATCATTTCGGTAAGGTATTGCTCCGCCAACAACAAATCCCCTTTGCTTCTCAGCGAATTAACTTTGAAAATATCTTGTTGATAGGCTTTTTCGATAAAGGCTGTATCTTTTGGAATCTTATTTTTGGCCATATCTGCCAAGGTAAATAGCTCCAAGGCTTTTTCGATATAACTGGTTCCTGGCCAAATATTATCCCCATCGAACAACAAGGTTTGATTCGGCATTTTTAAACGATCGAGTAATTGTGTATCGGTAAGCATCGCCGTATAATTAAAATTATCCCTGCTCACAATACCAACAAAATGAAACGGTTCCTTTAAATCCAATAACTCCCGATTAGCCAAGGTTGCACTAATGCACATAACTCCATTTATACTTCGCATCAATATTGGGACTAAAGTGGCGAATCGCCCGCCTGAATCGGATCCCGCGGCATAGATTCGGTTATGATCAACCGGAATTAGACTTGTTACCTCTTTCATTACCCTTCCTGTAATCAACATATTATCGGTAAGCGAAATGGAATCATTTAATTTTGGAGCTGCCAACACATAGCCTTGGCTCTCTGCGGCAAATGCAAACATGGCCAAGGCCTCATTATCGTTTGAATTCACATCAAAAACCATGAGCAATGGCCACTCTTTATCCATACTAAAAGTTGTTGGTAGATAAAGCGAATAGGTATTTCCGATGGTATCTTTAACGGTAAGGTCTTGGATAATCTCCCCTTTCTTTAAAACAAGCTGTTGGGATGAAACTGCTGTAACCCAAAAAATGGAAAGGAATAAAATAAGGTTAGTGTTTTTCATAGTAATCTTCATATCAAAAATCTGGCCAAAACCAGTTGACAACTTTAAGGTACTAAACAAATCCTAAATGGGTCTACTTTTTTTTATGGCCGATTGTGCCACCACATTGGACAACACAATGTGTGTCCTACATTCACCATAAACGATAAGTTCATCAATAAATTTTTCCAAATGGGCCTGATCTCTCAACACCACTTCCATGATAATATTTTCGTTACCGGTTATCCGATAGCAATTCACCACTTCCTGAAAAGTTTTTACCTTATCCAAAAAGGGCTTCAATTTACCCATAAAGGCACGCAACATTATAATTGCTTTTAGCTGATAGCCCACCTTTCCATACGAAATATTGGCCCTGTATCCTTCTATAATTCCGAGGTCCTCCATTTTCTTTACACGTTCCGCGACAGCGGGCGGGGTCAACCCAACTTTTCGACCAATATGCGCAAAAGATTCCCTTGCATTTTGCTGCAACAGACCTAGTATTTGCCAGTTAAGCTCATCTATCTTCATATAAAAAGAAAAATTTGATTAAATATTTATAATCGAAAGCAAAACCGAATTATTGCTTTAATAACAAAAGTAATAATTTTTGATTCGTCCGTAATTTTATACTACAAAATTGCTTTTGAAAAATGGAGAGAAGTTCTCTTAATTCCTTGGTCGTATACCGTAAATCTTTGGCACTTCGTGACTTGAGCGAAGCTGTGGCAGCTTACTTTGCCCAAAACCGCGAGATTTTATCCTTGCGCAAGATTGACTCCTTCCGTGACGACCTTTCAAAATCTTTATTGATAGATGCCGACCTGATCACCAAAGAATTGGAACAGGCCGCTTTGAGCAATTGCCCTTCTGTCCGAATGAAAAGTTTGGCCTACATCAACATTATGACCCGTAACATTTTGGCCTATTGCAACGGGCTGGAAAGAGACGGTGTTAAAGAAAAGGAATACTTGAACCTACTTCGCAAAGAGATTCGAATTTTCAGAATTTCTTTTAAGAAATGGAGAAAGTCCTTGATCAACTAAAACAAATTTTCCCTTACATATTTCTTCGGTACTGCCCTCCTACTTGAAACAAAGCCTCTGTGATTTGTCCTAATGAACAATATTTGGCCACCTCCATCAACTTTTCAAAGATATTTTCATTGTTGATGGCAGCTTGCTGTAATTCCGACAATTGCTTTTTGGATTCATTGGCCTCCCTTTTATGAAGATTTTGCAGCGTCTTGATTTGATTTTCCTTTTCAGTTTCAGTAGCGCGAATTACCTCAGCAGGCAAAATGGTCGGGGATCCTTTGGAACTCAAAAAGGTGTTCACTCCAATAATAGGATATTCCCCAGAGTGCTTCAAGGTTTCATAATGCAAGCTCTCTTCCTGAATTTTAGAACGTTGGTACATGGTTTCCATGGCACCCAAAACTCCGCCACGTTCGGTAATTCGATCAAATTCCATTAAAACGGCCTCCTCTACCAAATCGGTCAGTTCCTCGATAATAAATGAACCCTGTATCGGATTCTCATTTTTGGCCAAGCCCAGTTCTTTGTTGATAATCAACTGAATGGCCATCGCACGACGGACAGATTCTTCGGTAGGGGTGGTAATCGCCTCATCATAAGCATTGGTATGCAAGGAATTGCAATTATCATAAATCGCATACAATGCTTGAAGCGTGGTACGGATATCGTTGAAATCAATTTCCTGCGCATGCAAACTTCTTCCTGAAGTTTGAATGTGATATTTCAACATTTGCGCCCGTGGATTGGCTCCATATTTCTCTTTTAAAGCTTTGGCCCAAATACGTCGGGCCACACGGCCAATCACAGCATATTCAGGATCCACTCCATTGGAAAAGAAAAACGACAGGTTAGGACCAAACGCGTTAATGTCCATCCCACGACTCAAATAATATTCCACATACGTGAAGCCGTTGGAAAGTGTAAATGCCAATTGCGTAATCGGATTGGCTCCAGCCTCGGCAATATGATAGCCCGAAATGGAAACCGAATAAAAATTACGCACCTGTTGCTCAATAAAATATTCTTGAACATCACCCATCAATTTCAAGGCAAACTCCGTGGAAAATATACAGGTGTTCTGTGCTTGGTCTTCTTTTAAAATATCGGCCTGTACGGTACCACGAACTTGATTTAATGTCTTGACTTTAATTTCTTGGTACACGCTATCGGGAAGCACTTGGTCTCCCGTTACACCCAACAACATCAAACCTAAACCATCATTTCCTTTAGGAAGTTCTCCATAATAGCTTGGCTGTTCAGTTCCTTTATCTTTAAAAATGGATTTTATTTTATTCGCAACCTCATTTTCCAGACCATGCTCTTTGATGTATTTCTCGCAATTTTGGTCTATGGCCGCATTCATAAAGAAAGCCAACAACATAGGAGCCGGACCATTTATGGTCATGCTTACCGAGGTCATCGGACTGCTCAGTTCAAAACCAGAATACAGTTTTTTGGCATCGTCCAAACAACAAATGGACACCCCTGCATTTCCGATTTTTCCATAAATATCTGGGCGATGGTCGGGGTCGTTTCCATACAAGGTCACAGAATCGAAAGCGGTGGACAAGCGTTTGGCAGGCATATCCATACTCACATAATGGAATCGGCGATTGGTTCGCTCAGGACCACCTTCCCCTGCAAACATTCGAGTGGGGTCCTCCCCTTCCCTTTTAAAGGGATACAATCCAGCCGTATATGGAAATTCTCCAGGAACATTCTCTTGCAAAATCCATTGTAAAATATCTCCCCAAGCTTTGTATTTGGGCAACGATATTTTAGGAATCTGACTATGCGAGAGCGATTCGGTGTGGGTTTTTATCTTGACTTCTTTGTCTCTTACCTTAAAGGAATAGATTTCCGCTTTGTAGCGTTTTACTTTTTCCCTCCATTTTAAAATGGCCTCCCAATTGTGCGGATTGAGGTGCATTTTCACTCGATCAAATTCCTTGATGAGTAGTTTCACCAATGCTTTGGAATCTTCAGTTTTGGTATACGATTCTATTTCCTCTTCGTTCAACCCTGATTTATCCAAAAACAGCTCTTCTGCTTTTTCTTGGTCCAGTTCCACAGTGGATGCCAATGTCAAAAAGATACCGTATAATTTTTGGGCAACATTGGCCTCTTCACGCGCCTTGGCATCATAACCTCTATTATTTTCAGCGATTTCAGAAAGGTAACGCGTTCGTGCTGGCGGAATCACATAGATTTTCTCCGCCATTTCATCCGTCACTTCCATGGTTGATTGCAAGGTAGCCCCAGCTTTTTCTACCAAAGTATCCATGACCTTTTTATAAAGGTTGTTCATCCCTGGATCATTGAATTGGGAGGCAATGGTTCCAAAAATGGGCAGTTCATCTTCGTTGGTGTGCCATAATCCGTGGTTACGGGCGTATTGCTTTTTCACATCCCGTAGCGCATCCAAAGCACCACGCTTATCAAACTTGTTGATAGCAACGATATCGGCAAAATCCAACATGTCGATTTTCTCCAATTGGGTTGCAGCACCAAATTCAGGCGTCATCACATAGAGTGAAACATCGCTGTGCTCCAAAATCTCGGTGTCGGATTGACCAATTCCTGAGGTTTCAAGGACTATCAAATCGTATTTTGCCGCTTTCAGCACTTGAACGGCCTCCGCAACGTGCTTGGATAACGCCAAATTGGACTGACGGGTTGCCAAAGAACGCATGTACACCCTTTCACTGTTGATGGCATTCATTCGGATTCTATCTCCCAAAAGGGCACCTCCTGTTTTTCTTTTGGACGGATCTACGGAAATAATCCCTATATTTTTTTCAGGAAAATCCATCAAAAATCGACGTACCAACTCATCCACCAAACTGGATTTACCAGCTCCTCCAGTCCCAGTGATTCCTAATACGGGAACATTTCCTTGAGCCTGTTCTATTTTGGATTGCTGTTTTTCAAATTCCTCATGGCGATTTTCGGCCAAAGAAATCAAACGAGCCAAAGTGTTGGGATGCTTTGCATTCAATTCTTCCTCCAAAGTCTTCCCTTTGGGAAGCTCCAAATCGGGCACCGCAGTATCGCATCGTTCCACCAAATCGTTGATCATGCCTTGCAATCCCATTTCGCGACCATCATCGGGGGAATAAATCCTTTCGATGCCATATGCCATCAACTCTTTTATTTCTTCAGGAAGAATAACGCCTCCGCCTCCTCCAAAAATCTTGATATGCCCTGCTCCTCTTTCTTGCAGCAAATCGAACATGTACCTAAAATATTCGTTGTGTCCACCTTGGTATGAAGTCATGGCTATGGCATTGGCATCTTCTTGAATGGCACAATCCACAACCTCGGCCACACTCCTATCGTGCCCTAAATGAATCACCTCAACACCAGTGGCCTGGATGATTCTTCGCATAATATTAATCGCCGCATCGTGCCCATCGAACAAGGATGCTGCGGTTACAATTCTAATTTTATGTTTAGGCTGATAGGGTTTAATTTGTTCCATCTGCAATAAAAGGTCTCAATTTGCTTTGCAATTTACAGAAAATGCAAGTGATTTTTGTTTTTGATTAGAATATTATAAAAAACAGCTTTCTCTTGGGCTTACTTTTTTGAATACCATAATTTTACCCTCTAATTTAAGGATATGAAGCTTACCGTTCTTATTCATTGCCCCGATCAATCGGGTATCATTCGCTCTGTAACCACTTATATTCACCAGCAAACTGGGAATGTGGTGTATTTGGACCAGCATGTGGACAAACAGGCAGGGGTGTTTTTTATGCGCCTAAAATGTGAATTTGAACAAGAATTGGATTTGGTTGATTTCAAAAATGGGTTTGCCACAGAATTGGCAGCACCCTTTGACATGGAATGGGATGCCTATACGGACGAATATCAGCCGAAAATGGCCATTTTTGTATCCAAATACAATCACTGTCTTTACGATTTGTTGAGCCGATACAATTCGGGGGAGCTTTCAGTTGAAATCCCTTTTATTTTGAGCAACCATAAGGATTTGGAGTATGTGGCGGAACAGTTCAATATTCCTTTTTTCCATATTCCTGTGACCAAGGACAACAAAGCCGAAGCTGAGGATCAACAACTGGAATTATTGAAAAAATACAATGTTGATTTTATCGTACTAGCGAGATACATGCAAATTGTATCACCAAAGGTGATCAATAAGTTCCCGCAACGCATCATCAACATCCACCATTCCTTTTTACCTGCTTTTGCAGGCGCAAAACCCTACCATGCAGCATTTGAAAGAGGCGTGAAAATTATTGGGGCCACCAGTCATTATGTTACAGAAGATTTGGATGCTGGACCTATTATTGAGCAGGATGTGGCGACAGTCTCACATACGCACTCGGTTAAGGATTTTATTGCCAAAGGACGGGATTTGGAGCGCATTGTGCTATCCCGCGCCGTGCAACTCCATGTGGCACGAAAAACAATGGTGTACAACAATAAAACGGTTATTTTTTCTTAGTTTAAAAAGAAAAAAGGGGGCAAATTGCCCCCTATCTTAACTAACTATAAAACTCAAAAGACCAATTTAAGAACTGGTCCTAAATTCAAATATTTCTGAGGTTGAACTATTACCTGCACTATCCGAAGTAACCACTTGCCAGTAATAAACCGTATTCGCATCCAATGTTGCATCAATGCTAGTGGATGCAGTTTCTCCCAATAAGGTTGCTGGAGGATTGGCCGTATCGAGGTACACAGTGTACGTCAATGTATCCCCATCCAAATCCGATCCTGCCCATTGCAAAGAAATATTTCCAGAAGCAACTTCTATTCCCATTTGGGGATAGGGATCATAGGCAGGAAAAGGGGCATAATTTTCAATTGACACTCCAGCATTATAAAACCGCCAAGTTTCACTCGACGCAGTTTCATTGGTACCATCGGCACTGGAAACAACATTCCAGGAATAGGCAGTTCCTCTATTCAAAGTAACCTGTAATTCCGTATTCGATGTCGTAGAGGATGATTCCACCCCTGTCTCCAAATTTTGAATGGTCAGGGTATAGTCATCCGTATTTTCTGATGCTGCCCATTGAAAAGTAACTTGACTCTCCGTATCCGAAACAAGTACGCCTTCGGTACATTCCTCATTATTGTCAGGAAAGACCAATGTTGCGGCCGACGGTGCCGGCACTTCGGGTTCTGGTTCAGGTGTGGGGTCATCTCCCCCTCCTCCACAAGAAAACAGGGTCAACCATACCAAAGGAACTATGTATTTAGAAGCTATTTTCATTGTTTGATGATTTTAAATTCATGAGCGATTTCCTTTCCTGTCACTTTGATCAGGTAAAATCCGTTTGCGTATCCAGATAAATCCACATCCAGTTTTCCAAAGTTTGCTTGGACAACTTTTGAAACGTGAAGTCTTCCGTTCAAATCGAAAACCTGAACATTCATCTCTTCATTGGTATTAAAACCTAGGTCAACGGAAACTTGCTCAGCCTGCACCATTGGATTTGGATAAGCCATGGCCCTATCTGTAAGCAATAAAGTTTCCTCAAAAACACCTTGACAATCCATATCTGTTGAAACCTTCAGGGTGTTTACGGATTGATTCAGTTTTAAATCGAACGAATCACTGGCTGTGAGGTAGGTTTGGTCATTGATTTGAATGTTATAATATTCCCCACCCTTGAGCGCCAAGGAAAGTATATTGGTGTCTTTGTCCATTTCCGAATATACCTCCAAGGACTCGGGCTCTGTGATGGTCAATGTATAGCATTGCTGATAGTCTGATTGTCCTGAAACCGTGATACAAAGCTCATAGTTTCCGGCGGATAGATTTTCGAAGGTTGCAGTGGCGTCAAAATTGATGGTTGCCCCTGAAGTCCCTGATAAGGTTGCGGTATAGCTTAGTGCTTCCAAGGCGGTTATGGTAACCCTTCCATTATTGCTACCTCTACAGGTTTCACTATTGGTAAGTACGCTAAAGTTATTTTCTGGCAGTGAAAACACTTCACAACCATCCACATTTACCACCGCACCTAAAGGTGTATCTGGGCAATGATCGTTGGCGTCCAACACACCATCCGAATCGGCATCGGGTGGATTGTCGTTTGGAAAAAGAAGTGTCGGGTTGTTACCAAAAATGCGATACTCGCCTGGAGCCAGTGTTATGGTCTTATTCACATTGGTCACCACATGCTTAAGGTTATTGGCCAAAAACTCATACCACACCCCTATTTCCTGAAATTGTGGGTCGATTTCCTGTTCCACTACACCAAAGTTTCCGATGATGGTCACGAATCCAATTTCATCAACACCTGCGGATGGATTGGTCAAATGAATGGTTTTTAATCCGTTTGAATTAGCCACATCCATAACAAAATCCGAAGTTTCGAAAATGGGTTCATCAACGGCCAAAAGGTTTAGGTCCGACCAGGTATCGTAAACAGCTTTTCTGTCGGGATTGTCAAAGTAGTCCCAGCGGATGGGTTTGTTCCCGATTCTACCATTATAGTCGATAGAGTAATCGTAGCCCAATTCACCAAATTGCCAAATCATTTTTGGTCCTGGAACGGTAAAGAAAAAAGCACCGGCCAATTTTACCCTATCCAAAGCTGTTGCCAAATCTTGGGTATTGTAATCGCCAGATGCATTACCAAAATTGAGGTTACGATACATCATCCGTTCCTCATCGTGACTTTCCATGTAAGAAACATTTGATGGAACGGTCCAACCACGATTCACATAAGAAATCCATGAAAAATCGGAATTGGTGTTCCACCCCATAGCTGCTTCGCTGTAAGAGCCATTTAAGTTGCCCCAAAGCATGATGCCCTTGCCTTCATCCAAACGGTATTCGGCCCATTCGGTTTCTTCTTCATTAGTGCCCAAATGTTCGAAAATGACAAGAAAATCTTCATTCGTTTCCCATTGGTAATCGGCATATTCTTTTAACACGGCAACTCTATCCGCCTGATAACTCCCTGTACAACTTTCATCCGATTCGGTACAGTTTTGGGTAAAACCCTTGGTCAAATCCCATCGGTAGCCATCAATTTTATATTCATCAATCCAATATTGGGCTACGCGTTTTACGTAATCTTGGGTCGCTTGTTGACTGTGATTGAAATCGTTGAACACGTTATAGGAATGCGTAGGTGTAGCATTGAAGAAGGGGCTATCGTTACTGGCAACTCCATTATAACCACCATTATCGGTATTCCAAAGTCGATAGTATGGGTTTTGACCTGTTGCATGATTGAACACCACATCCAAAATTACTGCCATTCCCCTACCATGGCACTCATCCACTAATTGCTTGAAGGCATCGGCATTGCCATAGTATTTATCCAATGCCATATGAAAAGATGGGTTGTATCCCCAGCTTTCGTTTCCGTCAAATTCGGAAACTGGCATAAGTTCGATGGCATTTACACCCAATTCCTGTAGATAATCCAAACGGGCACGAACTGCATCGAAGCTGTGCAATTCATCAAAATCACGAATTAAAAGCTCGTATACCACCAAGTCGGTTTTGCTGGGCAAGGTATAGCTGTTGTTTGTCCATGCATAATCAGGGTCTCCTGTCCGAAGTACCGTAACCGCATGTTCGGTTTGTCCACTTGGGTAAGCTGGCAAATTTGGATAGGTTGTATTGTTGATGTAAGGATCGTTGTCCTCATCCAAAATAAGGGTTGAATAAGGGTCTGCAATGGTAATTGCACCATCGACCACATACTGGTACATATGGTTGGTTTGGGGAGTTAACCCCGTCAATTCCATCCAAAAACGGTCTTGGGCGCTATCTTTTTTAAGCAAATATTCGTCTGAAAGTGTCCAACTATTAAAATCTCCAATTAAATGAACGATTTCCTTGCCTGGAGCATACAAAACCAAGGTAGCACTGGTATCGTCCAATGGGTCTAGGTTGATTCCATCCAACATGCCCACAGGGACTGCTTCCTCCACCACATTTACTACCACCATAAAGTTTTGTGTACGGGTTTCGCCGCCACTTTCAGCCTCCAAAGTATATTGGGAATTCTCGGTGATATTCGTATGATCGTAGCTGTAATCGGTACCGTTAAAGGTGTCTACAATACTTCCGTTTATGGTCAAGGTAAAATCCGCCACTACCGAGCTTGTTGCTTGAATGGATAAACTTTCTCCTGGATTTAAAAGTGTCAGGTTTTCGGTGGGATTGTTCAATTGCAATTGAAAGCTTCCGACCTCAAAAAAGAAATCGTTGCACCCATTATCCTTGAGTTCTTGGGTACCCGCAGCATTTCGGAACACCATTCCCATTTGGGTGGCATTGTTGGCTTGTTCAGCTGTTAGACCATAATAGGTTTCGGGCACAAATGTGATACTCCAAGTTCCATCGCCATTAGCTGTCATTTCCCCAACACCATCGTCTTGCCCCCAATTTCCGACAACAGTGGTCCAAGGGTCGACATCTGTTCCAATCCCTGAATGCAAATACACTTTGCTCGGATTGGAAAACCCATTACAATCCGTTTCGTTGCTATTGGCTTCGACGGTTATGGTGATTTCTTGATCCACCGCAAATGGAAAAGGCTCAATGGTAACTTGAGCCCATGTTGCCATGGAAAAGAGGAGAAAAGAAAAAAGTAAAAGTTTCTTCATATGTTTTATTTAAAAATAAAGGGAAACGGCATTTTGCCATTCCCCTTTATCTTAGATTATATAAAAGGGCACTTTACTACCTTGCAATAAGGGAGTAGGTTGGAGCTCCTTCGTCGGTAAAGTCCAAAGTAATCAGGTAGGTTCCTGCAGTTACTGCGATATTATCTCCACCTGCATCCAAAGTTCCATCCACACCGGAGTCACCGTAATTCACATCCCATGCTTCGTTAACCCTGAATTTGATCTCTCCATCAATCAACTCTACATTTTCACCTACCCAAATACCTGGGTTTACTTCGGTCAACATAAAGTCGTTTGTGGCACCCCAATCGTTGTATCCACTTCCTACTACACCATAAAGATCCGCAGCTTCCATGGTATAAGTTCCTGCATTGAAATCTAAAGTGATCATATAGTATCCTGCTGCGGAAACAATGTTATCGCCTCCTGCATCCAAAGTACCATCGGCTCCTGAGTCTCCAAAATCGGTTACCCATTCGTTGTTCATTCTGAATTTGATCTCTCCATCAATCAACTCAACACCCACTTTAAAGGTATCTGTGGTATAATCGTAGAAGAACTTGGCATCAGGACCTGCACCGCCCCAATCGTTATAACCAGAACCAACAACACCCCAAGAATATTCTTCCATTGAATAAGTATTGTCATTTAGATTCATGGTTATTTTATAGTCTCCTGCTGTAACCAGGATATTATCTCCACCTGCATCCAACGTTTTGTCTACATCGGTATCACCGTAGTTATTGGTCCAATCGTTGTTTTCACGGAATTTGATTTCACCGTCCAACAAGTTCACGTAGGCCACATACACTCCATCTGTACCGGTAGTATAGAAAGGAGCATCGGCAAAGGCACCCCAATCGTTGTACCCGGAACCAACAATACCCCAGCTGGAAATTGCGAATCCAGCACCACTATCCGCAGTTTTTTCCACAACACTGATGGTCAATGCCGCAACTTCGGATTCGGCGGTTATTGCATCAACACCTTCTCCGCTTCCTACGAAAGCAGTTACTTTAAAGTAAACGGTGCCAGAGTTGTTAGGATTCCCTTGTTCGTCCGTGGTGGATGGGTCATCATCCAATCCAAGACCCTCGGCCATGGTCAATAATTGTTTAACGGTAACGCTTGCATTCAAAGTGGTCAACGTTCCAGAATCGAATTGATATGCTCCGTCTGCATCAAAATTTTCTGAGATGGAACCTTCCAATTGGTAGGATACTTCTGTAGGTACTCCAAAGTCCACCTGATTCCAAACAAAACGTTCAGCAATGTTATCCGGAGTTTCATCGGACAATAAATATTCTGCCAAAAATTCGTTTTGAAACGCTACATCCTCTGATGCCGCTTGCAAAGTGAATTCTGGTGTTAGGTCATCGTTTTCACAGGCAGTGAAAAGCGCTAGGGCTGTAACCACCCCTAAAACTTGTGCTATAAATGATTTGATATTTTTCATGAGTGTTTAGTTAATTAGAATCCTGGATTTTGAGATAAATTTTCATTGGCCTCCAATGCGGTCAATGGGATCGGGAACAGTTTGTAGGTTTCAGGAATGGATGTACCGTTCAAGGTGTTTCCTTTCCAAGGCCACAAATAGCTGTTTCCTGTAAACTTGCCGAAACGAATCAAGTCACTTCTTCGGTGTCCTTCCAAATTGAGCTCTCTTGCTCTTTCATCCAAAATGAAGTCCAAATTCAAAGCAGATTGTGAAATGGAACTTGCATTGGAACGATTTCTAACGGCATTCACATAGCCCACTGCAGTGGCCATATCTGCACCCGAAGCTCCGCGCACGGCCAATTCAGCATACATTAAGTATGCATCTGCCAATCGGAACAATGGGAAATCTGTACTTGAGAAACTGGTTGGATTGGATTCGCTAAAATAGAAGGTGTTTCTAAATTTAACGGCAGGATAGCCATCGGTCCAAGCTCTGTAATCGGTCATTTCGTAGTTATGACCTTCTGTCCAGAACAAAGCAGCCCTTGCATCGGTGCTGTTTTCTAAATCCCCATTATTGAAAAGTCCGTACCAAGCTTTGGTAGCCCTATGTCCACTCCATCCTTCCTCGGCTCCAAAATCGCTAAGGGTCATGGTCTCGGTACCCAAACTTCCATTCACAATGTAAGTGGTGTTTCCATAACTCTGGCTGATATCGGCATCGGCAATCAATGGGAAAATAATCTCGTTGGACAAGTAATTATCCCCAGAAAAGATGCTCTCGAAGTTCTCATCCAACGTATAACCACCTTCATTGATCACTTGGTTAATCACTGGAACTGCTTCATCAAACATGGTAGTGCCGGTATAAACACCTGCATTCATGTACAATTTGGCCAAAAGCATTCTGGCAACACTTTTATTCGCCCTACCATATTCATTGCTGGCGGGCAACAGGTCCACAACGGCCAACAACTCATTTTCCAAATAGGTGAACAATTCCAAACGGTCCACCTCTGGCAATGGGTCGGATGTACCGTAGTTTTCTTCGGTAGCCAACACCCCTTTTCCAAAACAATCCACCAAATAATAATAGGCCAAGGCTCTAATGAATCGTACTTCTCCTTCTATTTGATCTTGATCTTCAATATCAATTGCACTCAACACCAAAAGCAGGTTGTTCGCTTGTGGAATGGTATAATAGATCCTGTTGTATAGGTAACGGAAAAACTTGTTGTTTTCATCCCAATCGGAAGTCGTTGTCAACTGATCCAAACCATCATCTCCCCAACGGTTTTTCATTGCGTCGGCAGTAAAGTCCTGAAGGTTAACAATACCTCTTAAGAATGGGGATTCCCCTGCATCGTCATCGATGTCCGAACTACCAGCACCATCTGGGCCAGAAAGTGCGAACGAGGCATACAATCGTGATAAAATACCACCAATGGCATTTGGATCTTGATTCAACAGTTCTTCCAAGGTAAGCTCCACTTGGGGCGCTGTATCCAAATCCTTGGTACATCCCTGAACCATCAGGGCCAATGGAATTACTAAAAATATTATTGCTGTTAATTTTTTCATGTCAGATATCTTAAAAATCCACATTTACCCCAAACGTGAAGGAGCGGGGCCTTGGATAGAAATTATTGTCTATTGCATTAAAATTCTCTGGATCCTGCCCACTATACTTGGTAATGATAAATGGGTTGTTCAAAGCGCCATAAAAACGCATGGTCACGTTGGGCAAGGCATCTTGCAAACGATAACCCAATACAATGTTCTCGCATCTTAGGAACGTAGCATCTTCCAAATAGTAATCGGAAAAGGGCACGTTTCCACGAACATCAACAAAGTTGAAGTCTGCTGCGCCATTGTAGAAATCAAGCACATTGGACAAGCTGTTGGAGTTGTTCGGAATGGCTCTTTCCACCCATCCAGAAGTCAATCTTCTTGAGTTGTAAACTTGACCTCCGAACTGTCCCCTGAAACTGGAGCTCAAATCGAAATTGCCATAGTTGAAGTTAAATCCGAAACCAAATGTCCAATTTGGACGCATTGCTCTGTAGTATCTATCGTCGTTATCCACAACGCCATCACCATTGAAATCGGCGAATGCCCCGTGAATTGGGTTTCCTGCATCATCATACAACTGACGGAACACCCAAGCCGAATAAGGCTGGTATCCTACCGCGTGGTACGCCAAGTTTACCCCTGTTCCTGTTGGAATTCCGGATTCACTTGCGGTAATACGGGACACATCTTCCAAATTGGTCACCTCTGCTCTGTTATACGAAGTGTTTCCGTAGAATTCCAATGCCATTTTACTGGTTTGCAACGCTCTTACGTTCAAGTTCACCTCGAAACCTTTACTTTCAGTTTCACCAACATTTTTCACGAATGAAGAGGTCAATGCCTGACCTGGGGCAACGGGTACGGTGGCCAACAAATCGGTAGTGGTACGATAGAACACATCGAAGGAGCCACTCAACACATTGTTAGGGAAGAACCCAAAATCAATACCTCCGTTGAAAGTTTCCGCTTTCTCCCAAGTTAAATCTGAGTTGTACGGTTTTGCAGAGTAAAGAGCATATCCAGACAAATACTGACTGGTAACAGAACCTGCTTCAAACAATGGGATTGAAGGATAAAAACCAACAGCTCCCGTAATGTCTTGCTGACCAGTTCTACCCCAACCCAATCTTAATTTAAGGTTGTTCACAAAGTTTACATTTTCCATAAATCCTTCTTCGTATACTTTCCATGCGAAGGCTGCAGCAGGGAAATAACCCCATCTGTTTTCTTTTGAAAAGAGTGAAGAAGCATCTGCTCTAAAAGATAGCGTCAACAAATATTTATTGTACAAGTTGATGTTACCTCTACCGAAATAGGATTGCAGGTTCAACTCATTAAAATATCTGTTGGTAGGGTTTTGTGGATCTTCAACCAAAAAGCGCTCCCCAGTTGAAGTGTCATAATTGTACTCTTCTTTGTTACCATCGTTTCTAAAGTTCTGGTAGGAGTAACCTGCCTGAACATCAAAATTGGTAATGGCGCCATCCAAGTCCTTTTCATAGGCCAAATAACCTTCAAGGGTTTGGTTGATGATATCTTGATTTTCCCTGTAATTTACACCGGGATTGAATCGGTAGTTTGGATCTGGATCTACTGCAGTATCATCTTGACGGTATGTTGCCAATGAATTGTCGGTATATACTTCCTTTACTTTTGCTTTGGAAGCTTCGATACCCACGTTGGCCACCGCTCTTAATTCTGGCAAAAAGTGCATTTTGTAATCCACTTCCATATTGGCCAAAATTTTGCTAACACGCTCTGGACGGTAACGTTGCATTAAAATGGCAACTGGGTTCCACTGACCATCCAAGCTCAAAAACCCACCATCATCAACAGTGTTTTGGTAATAGCCACCGAAACGGTTGTCCGAAGCAGTATCATAAATTGGCTTGGTTGGATCCATGTTTACAGCTCCACCCAAGGCACCACCTTCATCGATAGCGTTCTTTTTGGACATGATTCCTTTTGCATTGAAATCAATTTTTAAGTGGTCGTCCAAAAATCTTGGTGTTACTTTTAAGGAACTGGTCACACGCTCGTAGTCACTTGTTTTTACCAAACCTTGTGATTGGGTATACCCTAAAGACAAACGAATTGGCACTGTTTTAAAAATACTACCGCGTGCACTCAAGTTATGGTCAAAAGAAATGGCCGTACGAAAAATAGCGTCTTGCCAATCGGTATTGGAAAGGATTCTTCCTTCAATAACATCGGTAGTCGAAAGATCATCCTCTGCAGTGGTAGTAGGATCATCGATACCCAAAAAGTTGGTGTAGTCTGGATGATATTCTTGAATGAACCTTGTAAAAGTACTCGCATTCATCATATCAATCTTCTTCCCAACAGTACTAACCGTTGTATTGGAAGCAAAATTGAATTTGAATTCCCCTGTTAAACCTTTTTTGGTGGTAATAATGATAACCCCATTGGAAGCCCTAGATCCATAAATGGCAGTTGCCGAAGCATCTTTCAAAATGGAAAAGCTTTCCACATCGTTCGGGTTGATCAAGGTAAGTGGGTTGCTCACACCAGCTGGATTGGTATTATCCACTGGAATCCCATCAATAACGATCAATGGATTGTTGTTTGCTGTCAATGAAGACCCACCACGAATTCGGATATTCGGTGCAGAATCGGGCTGACCACCACTGTTTGTAATTCGAACACCTGCCGTTTTACCCGTAAGCAATTGGTCGGTAGACACAATGGCTCCCTTGTTAAAATCCTCGGTGGTAACCGAAGAAACAGAACCTGTTGCGTCTTCCACCGTAGTTGTACCGTACCCGATCACCACAACCTCATCCAAGGCCGTAGTATCTTCATCAAGTGCTACGTTCAGGGTTGAGCCCGTAACTGTTACCTCTTTTGGTTGAAATCCAATGTAGGAAAACACCAAAATGTCACCCATATTGGCTTCCAAAAGGTAATTTCCATCAAAATCGGTTGCTGTTCCCTGAGTGGTTCCTTTTATAATGATACTCACACCAGGTAAAGGATCCTGAGTAGCGGTATCCGTAACTACCCCTTGCACAGTTATTTGGGCGAACTGAACCAGAGGAACTAGAAACATGCACCATAAAAGGTACATCCGTTTAATTCTCATATTGAAGTTTGTTAAAGTTAATTTTACGATTATGCTATATTTTACTTCCCAAAAGCGAAAATATGTAAATCGAAACCCTGTTTTATTGACATCTGTCATATTTGGGCACTTACAACGTTTTCAGGTTGATAAAAAATTCCCGAACCACTTTTAATCAGAGTATATTTGGGGAGGAATAGCATTTTTTGGTGCTTCCTACTAAAGAAAATGCAGGATGAAACCTAAAATGACGCTTAAAAAGATTGCCTCGGAGTTGGGGCTTTCCATTTCAACCGTTTCCAAAGCGCTTAAAGACAATAAGGATATAAGCAAGGAGAACCGTGAAAAAGTACAGGCTTTTGCGAAGTTCTACAATTACCGCCCTAACAGTGTTGCCCTTAGTCTTAAAAACAAGCGAACCAAAACGATTGGCGTCATAATTCCTGAGATTGTGCACCATTACTTTGCAAAAGTCATTTCGGGAATTGAAGAGGTGGCCAATTCCAAGGAATACAACGTAATTATTGGGGTTACCAACGAATCTTACAACAAGGAAATCATCAACATGGAGATGTTGATTGATGGCAGTATCGATGGGTTCATTATCTCACTTTCCAAAGAAACCCTTCAAAAAGCTGACTATACCCATTTACAGGAAACCATCAACCAAAGTATCCCAATTGTCATGTTCGACCGGGCGGTAGATGAGATCCCGAGTGACAAAATCATCATAGATGATCGTGAGGCCGGTCGAATGGCGATTCAAAAACTGATAGATGAGGGAAGAAAGAAAATTTTGCTGCTTACCACCAAGGATTATTTGAATATTGGACGATTGCGCACCGAAGGCTATAAAGATGCTTTAGCCGCAAACCGAATTCCATTTGATGAAGATTTGGTGGTTCGTATTGGAGAACTGGGAGATTCCGATGAAGACCAGCGCATTTTGGAAGAACGCATCAACAAAGTGTTTGAACTTCATCCTGATATTGACGGTATTTTTGGCGTGAATGAAATTTACGCCGTTACCGCATTGAACGTGGCACGTCTTCGTGGATTGGACGTTCCCGAAGCGCTATCGGTAATCGGTTTTTCGGATGGAATATTATCCAAATATGCCCGTCCACACCTTACCACAGTGAGCCAACATGGGTTCCAAATGGGAGAAATTGCAGCGCAAACGCTGATCAATCGTTTGGAGCAAATGGACAACGGATTGGAAACCCCTTACACCACCCAGGTGGTAAAAACCGATCTTATTATTCGAGATTCCACACTAAATCAGGTGGTACAGAAAAAATAAATTTGGGAGAAATGTTTTAAAATCACATATCTTTGTCACTATCAACGCTTATATTTTACCTCCCAAGTAAAAAATAGAACGGTTAAAACTGTTCCGATTGTGAACCAAACACCAATCACAATGTTTCAAAAGCGTAGATTAAGCTTATGGGAAATCTGGAACCTCAGTTTTGGATTTCTAGGAATTCAAATGGGCTTTGCCCTCCAAAATGCCAATGCCAGTAGAATACTTCAAAGTTTTGGTGCCGATGTGCACGAGCTTTCTTGGTTCTGGATTGTTGCACCACTCACTGGACTTATTATTCAACCCATTGTTGGCCATTACAGCGATAAAACCTGGACTCGACTTGGACGTAGACGCCCTTTTTTCTTAACAGGTGCCCTCCTTGCGTCCTTAGGTCTTGTTTTAATGCCGAATGCTGATATGTTCACGGCCATTATGCCTTCTCTTTGGGTAGGTGCCGGTATGCTCATGGTCATGGATGCCTCATTCAATATTGCGATGGAGCCCTTTAGGGCCTTGATTGCCGATATGTTGCCATCCGACCAACGCACCTTGGGTTACAGTGTGCAAACCGTGCTTATCGGTATCGGTGCCGTCATCGGTTCTTGGTTGCCCTACGCCTTGACCAATTGGGTTGGCATCAGCAATGTTGCGGCCGCTGGCGAAGTACCTTTAAATCTTTTACTCTCCTTTATAATTGGAGCATTGGTGCTTGTCATCAGTGTTGCAGTGACCGTTTTTACCACCAAGGAGTATTCTCCAGAAGAAATGGCGCAATTGAACGCCGCAGAAGATTCCATAGAAGAAGAGGAATCGACGGGCGGGTTGATGGACATCTTTACCGATTTTGCTAAAATGCCATTGACCATGCGTCAATTGAGCTGGGTACAGTTCTTTTCTTGGTTCGGGCTTTTTGGGCTTTGGGTATTCACCACCCCAGCCATTGCAGAGCATATTTATGGATTGGACCCCAACAATAGTCAAAGTGCAGCCTATCAAGATGCAGGTGACTGGGTGGGCATCCTGTTTGGTGTCTACAATGGTGTTTCTGCTGTATTTGCCTTTTTTCTGCCTGCCATTGCGAAAAAAGTGGGACGAAAAAAGACACATACCATTTCATTGGTAATCGGGGCCCTAGGATTTTTATCCATTTATATTATGCCCGATGAAAATTGGTTGATTCTTTCTATGATCGGAATCGGTATCGCTTGGGCCAGTATTTTGGCCATGCCCTACGCGATTTTGGCGGGTGCCATTCCAGCTCGAAAAATGGGAGTTTACATGGGAATTTTCAACTTTTTTATTGTGATACCACAAATCGTGAATGCCTTTATCGGTGGTCCCATGGTGCAATACCTATATGGCGGAAAACCCATTTACGCTTTGATGACAAGTGGAGTGGCCTTCATAATCGCTGCACTTTTGGTATCGCGAGTACAAGATATTGACGATGAACCTGCTACAATTTGATTGAAATTCATACTTTCAAATATTGTAAGTCTCACAAAAACAAAACAATAAACACACACTAAAGAACTAGTAACACATCAATCATCCCTACAATGAATCAAGACTATATACAACCGAATCCCTGGTGCATTATCGAAGAAGGTTTCGATAAGGATCGAGTTAAATCCTCCGAAAGTCTATTTAGCATTGGAAACGGAGCCATGGGCCAACGTGCCAATTTTGAAGAATCTTATTCTGGCCACACCTTTCAAGGAAGTTATATCGCTGGCGTTTACTATCCAGACAAAACCCGAGTGGGATGGTGGAAAAATGGATATCCTGAATATTTTGCCAAAGTATTGAATGCTCCGAACTGGATTGGCATCGACGTGACCATTAATGACGAATCGTTGGATTTGGCTACATGTACCAACATCAAAAATTTTAAAAGGGAACTCAATATGAAAGAGGGATGGTACCGTAGAAGTTTTGTGGCTACCACTCTGAATAATATTGAAATCGAAGTGGTTTCAACCCGATTTTTAAGTCTGTCCCATGATGAAGTTGGAGCCATCAAATTTGAAATCACTCCATTGAATTCAGATGTCGAAATCCAGTTCAATCCGTATTTGGATGCTGGAATCACCAATGAAGACAGCAACTGGGACGATAAATTTTGGAACACCACCGAAATTTCATCCAAGAAAAACAGGGCATTTATCGAGTCGCATACCATGAAAACCCATTTTAAGGTGTGCACCTTTATGCAGTCACATTTGATTTATGGTAAGTCTGTTAAGGATACTCCAGATGCTACTTCTAAAGAAGAACTTTCCATTAAATCAACGTATTCACAACAAGTTGCCAAAGGCGAAAAAGTGAGTCTGATAAAATTTGGCGGATATACGGTTGACCGAAACCATGATGAAAACAAACTTACCGAAGCGGCAAACCAAATATTAAATGAAGTTTCTGCCTTTGGATTTGATGCTCTACTTGAAGAACAAAAGAAAGCTTGGGGACTGGTTTGGGAAATGAGCGACATTACCATTGAAGGCGATGTGAAAGCACAACAGGGAATTCGTTTCAATATTTTCCAGTTGAACCAAACTTATACAGGAACCGATTCCAGATTAAATATTGGACCTAAAGGTTTTACGGGTGAAAAATATGGCGGTAGCACCTATTGGGATACCGAAGCCTATTGTATTCCATTTTATATGGCCACCAAAAACCAAGAAGTTGCCCGTAAGCTTTTAAAATATCGCTACAACCATTTGGATAAAGCGATTGAAAATGCTGCAAAACTGGGATTTACCAATGGTGCTGCACTATATCCGATGGTAACCATGAACGGGGAAGAGTGCCATAACGAATGGGAAATTACCTTTGAAGAAATCCACAGAAATGGTGCGATTGCATTTGCCATTTTCAACTATACTCGTTTTACCCAAGACTTCACGTACATTCCCGAAATGGGCTTGGAAGTATTGATAGGCATTGCTCGTTTTTGGCAACAACGCGTTAACTGGTCCACCCATCGCAATAAATATGTAATGTTGGGCGTAACAGGGCCCAACGAATACGAAAACAACATCAACAACAACTGGTACACCAACTACTTGGCCAAATGGTGTTTGGAATATGCCTTGGAGCAATTGGATTTTGTTAAAGAAAACCATGCTGCCGATTTTGAGAGAATTTATAAAAAAGTGGCCTTAAGTGAAGCGGAAACAACCCTTTGGAAAAAAGTAGCAGACAACATGTACTTCCCCTACTCCGAAGAATTGGGCATTTACTTGCAACAAGATGGTTTTTTAGACAAGGATTTGGTTCGCGTAGTGGATTTGGACAAAAAAGAACGCCCCATCAACCAACATTGGAGTTGGGATAGAATTTTGCGTTCGCCCTACATTAAACAAGCGGATACTCTGCAAGGGTTTTACTTTTTTGAAGACCATTTTACCCAAGAAGAGCTTGAAAAACACTTCGATTTCTACGAATCGTTTACGGTGCATGAATCTTCGCTTTCGCCTTGTGTTCACTCCGTTCAAGCGGCCAAATTGGGTCGAATGGAACAAGCCTATACTTTCTATTTACGTACTTCTCGATTGGATTTGGACGATTACAATAAGGAAGTGGAAGAAGGATTGCACATTACCTCCATGGCAGGAACTTGGATGAGCATTGTGGAAGGTTTTGGCGGTATGCGCGTAGTGGACAACCAACTGAGTTTCCAACCGCAGATTCCTGAGCAATGGGAGAGCTATTCCTTCAAAATTAATTTCAGAAATCGAATTGTAAAGGTTACGGTATCGCAAGAAGGTCCAACTTTTAGCATTGATGAAGGTGCACCATTGGAAATTTTGGTAGATGGCACTAAAGTGACCCTTCAATAAAATAAATTAGCATGAAACAGTTCATAAAATCCATTTCAATTCTAAGTTTTCTTTTGCTTTTGAGCACTTGGGTTTCCGCCCAAGAATTGAAATCCCCAGACGGGAATTTTACAATGGATTTCCAGCTTTTGGAAGATGGCACCCCAACTTATAAATTGGATTTTAAAAACAAGGCCATCATCAAATCCAGTAAGCTTGGGTTTGAATTAAAGGATGATGCAAAATCACTATTGGATGGATTTACGGTTTTGGAGTCTAAAATTTCAACTTTTGATGAGACTTGGAAACCTGTTTGGGGTGAAGAGTCAGAAATTAGAAACCATTACAACGAACTGGCCATAACTTTAAAACAAAATGAAACGGAACGCATCATGGTCATTCAGTTTCGTTTGTTTGATGACGGTTTAGGTTTTCGATACGAATTTCCACAACAGAAGAATTTGGTGTACTTCGTGATCAAGGAAGAGCGCACCGAGTTCGCCATGACGGGAGACCATACCGCATTTTGGATTCCAGGGGATTACGACACTCAAGAATATGATTATACAGAATCAAGGTTATCTGAAATCCGTGGATTGTTCGATGGTGCCGTAACGCCAAATGCATCGCAACAACAGTTTTCAAAAACGGGAGTTCAGACTGCCTTGATGCTAAAAACCGATGAAGGCATTTACATTAACTTACACGAAGCAGCTTTGGTAAACTACGCTTGCATGCATCTTGATTTGGATGATACAAACTTTGTTTTCACTTCTTGGTTGACTCCAGATGCCGTTGGTGACAAAGGTCAGATGCAGGCACCTCGTCACACCCCTTGGCGTACCATTATCGCCAGTGATGATGCAACGGATATTTTGGCTTCCAGAATGACCTACAACCTGAACGAACCCAATAAAATTGAGGATACGTCTTGGATTCATCCTGTAAAATATATCGGGATTTGGTGGGAAATGATCACGGGAAGTGGCAGTTGGGCCTACACGGATGAATTTCCTTCGGTTCAATTGGGCAAAACAGATTATTCCAAAGCAAAACCGAATGGAAAGCATTCTGCCAATACCCAACATGTAAAGGATTACATTGATTTCGCCTCCGAAAATGGCATGGATGCTGTTTTGGTGGAAGGTTGGAATGTGGGTTGGGAAGATTGGTTCGGCCACCATAAAGAGGATGTTTTTGATTTTGTGACCCCCTACCCCGATTTTAATGTTGCTGAACTGCGGGATTATGCAAAATCAAAAAATGTAAAATTGGTAATGCACCATGAAACCTCAGGAGCGGTTCGAAATTATGAGCGTCACTTGGACCAAGCATACACCTTTATGAACGACAATGGGTATGATGCCGTAAAAAGTGGCTATGTTGGGGATATTTTGCCTAAAGGACAAAACCATTACAACCAATGGGCGGTGAACCACTACCAATTTGCTATTGAAAAAGCAGCGGATTACCAGATTATGGTAAATGCCCACGAAGCGGTTCGCCCAACTGGTTTGGCTAGAACGTGGCCCAATTTGATCGGGAACGAATCGGCAAGAGGAACCGAATACCAAGCTTTTGGAGGTTCAAAACCCAATCATGTTACCGTATTGCCATTTACCAGATTGATCGGTGGCCCCATGGATTACACTCCCGGTATTTTTGAAATGGAAGTGAGCAAGTTGAATCCTGACAATCAGAGTCATGTGAATTCCACCTTGGCCAATCAATTGGCACTTTATGTGACTATGTACAGTCCACTCCAAATGGCCGCAGATGTGATTGAAAACTACAAACGATTTCCAGATGCCTTTCAATTCATCAAAGATGTGCCAGTAGATTGGCAACAAAGCCAATATTTGGAAGCTGAGCCTGGAGATTTCATCACTGTGGCCAGACAGGATAAAAACAGTGCAAACTGGTTTGTAGGTAACGTAAACGGAACCACCGAGCGAACTGCTACGATTGTATTGGATTTCTTGGAAAAGGGCAAAAAATACGAGGCCACTATTTATAGTGATGGTGAAAATGCACATTACAAAACCAATCCGCAATCGTACATCATCCAATCGAAAACGGTCACCGCAAAATCAAAATTAAAGCTGACATCAGTACCAGGTGGCGGATTCGCCATCAGCATAAAAGAACTCTAAACAAACACACATGAAAAGCATTCTCACTTTACTGTGCTTGGCCATAGTCAACATTTCTTTTGCCCAAGTGGAACGGGTTGAACCGCCCTATTGGTGGACTGGAATGAAGAATACCGATTTGGAACTTTTGGTGTATGGGGACAACATCAACCAACTGGAACCTGTATTTTCCAATGGCATCTCCATTAAAAAAGTGGTGAAAGTTGCCAATCCAAATTACTTGTTCATAACTGTTGACACCAAAGGTATTGCGGATGGAGTTGCCCAACTTTCCTTTAAAAAAGGGCGAAAAACGGTCAGTACATTTGATTATGAGTTCAAAAAAAGAAAAGCAGGTTCGGCCGAACGCAAGGGCTTTGATTCTTCCGATGTGATCTATTTGATCATGCCCGACAGATTTGCCAACGGTGACCCATCCAATGATTCAACCACAAATACTATTGAAAAAGCTGACCGAGAACATCAAGGTGGTCGACATGGAGGTGACATTCTAGGGGTAATCGATCATTTGGATTATATTCACGAATTGGGTGCAACCACGCTTTGGAGTACTCCCCTGACATTGGATAATGAGAAAGTGTATTCCTATCACGGCTATGCGAGTAGTGACCTCTACCAAATAGACCCGCGATATGGTTCCAATGAAGATTTTTCAAAATTGTCGGCTGAGCTTCATCAACGAGAAATGAAACACATCATGGATTTTGTGCCCAACCATTGGGGAATAAGCCATTGGTTGATCCAAGATCCACCAGACCAAAACTGGGTGCATTATTGGGAAGGTGGTGAAAATGGTTTTAAGAGAAGCAACTACATTCAGACCAGTCAATTTGATCCCTATGCCTCCGAAGTGGATGCAAAAGGCAATATGGACGGTTGGTTCGATACCACCATGCCCGATATGAACGAAAGCAACCCCATGGTAATCGATTATTTGGTTCAAAATGCCATTTGGTGGATTGAAAATGGAGATTTGGATGGTTTGCGTGTGGACACCTACCCCTACAATGATAAAAAGGGGATCACCGAATGGGTGACCCGAGTGATGGCAGAGTACCCTAACCTTAACATCGTTGGAGAAGTTTTTATGCATGAAACCGCACACATTGCATATTGGCAAAAAGACAGTAAAATTGGTGCGATTCAAGGATTCAATTCCAATTTGCCCAGTGTGATGGACTTTCCGCTGCACGACATTTTACCACAGGTTTTTAAACAAGATGAGCAAAATTGGGGAGACGGGGTTTTTAAAGTGTACGACCACTTGACCAAGGATTTCTTGTATCCGAACATCAACAATGTTTTGATAAAAATGGGAAATCACGATGTGAACCGTATCAACCAAGAATTTGATGGGGATGTGGAAAAATACAAATTGGCGCTTACCTTGATCATGACCCTTCGCGGTATTCCTCAAATCTACTACGGTGATGAAATTGGAATGTTGGGAGACAAGGGTAAGGGTGATGGAGATATTAGACGGGATTTTCCTGGCGGATGGGAAGGCGATGCACAAAATGCTTTTATTGCATCTGGGCGAACCGACCTACAGAATGAATATTTCGATTATTCCAAAAAACTTTTGAATTGGCGAAAAGGCAGCAAGGCAATCCACCAAGGAAAAACATTGCACTTTGCACCGCAAGATAACGTCTATGTATATTTTAGGTATCTGCCCGATGAATCCGTGATGGTTGTGCTGAACAATTCTGCCAAACCACAAACCATTGATTTGGGTCGTTTTTCTGAAGGAATAAAAAATCACTCCAAAGGTATAAACATTATCAACGGAGAAGCATACGATTTGAACCTACCTTTAACCATTGATGCCAAAACGGGTTGGGTCTTTGAACTGAAATAGAAATCCCAAACCATTCAGAAACTCAAATTAACGGACAAAAAACTAGGGTTTTACCTAATTCTTTTGAGAAGTTGGGCATAATTTATGTAGTTTGCCCTAAGATTATATACCCAAATATCATTTAACCATGAAAAGATTATTGCTATGCATTTTGGCATTCCAGATTATGGGATGTGCAGAACTACAACAAGTTGTGAACCAATTGCCACAAGGAACAACAGGTATCGGAAACGACCAAATTGCTCAAGGATTACGAGAAGCATTGAACCTTGGCATTGAAAAACAAGTTAACAAACTTACCAGTGAAAATGGATTTTATAGAAATGAGTTGGTAAAAATCCTGCTGCCCGAAGAATTGCAAAAAGTGGACAAAACTTTACGTGATGTTGGATTGTCCAGCTTGGCAGATGAAGGTTTGAAAATCCTAAACCGTGCTGCCGAGGATGCTGTGGGCGAAGCCACTCCTATTTTTGTTGATGCAGTAAAGGGAATCACTTTTAATGATGCCAAACAGATTTTATTGGGTGCCGATAATGCAGCCACGCAATATTTGGAGCGTTCCACACAGACCCAACTGTACAATAAATTCAATCCGATCATTAAAAACTCGTTCCAAAAAGTAGGTGCTGACCAGATTTGGAGCAGCATCATTACCAAGTACAATAGTTTGCCTTTGACCAACGATGTAAACCCCGATTTAACAGACTATACCACCAATGAAGCCTTGAAAGGTGTTTACACCATGATTGCGGTGGAAGAGAAGGAAATTAGGACAAAAGTTTCGTCCCGATCAACAGAATTGTTAAAAAAAGTGTTCGCTTTGCAAGATTAATCATAATTTTTTCAAAAAAATGCAATAACTTTAGGGTTAATGCGTTATAAAATCAATAAATTAGAGTAATTATAACAAATTCCTAAAGTTTAATTAACCTAAATCAGGTCCTTAAACTTGAATTTTGTATAAGTTATCTGAGTTAGCATTTTTTTGAGTTAGTTAGTTAAAAAGCCGGTTTGTTACCGGCTTTTTTTATTTCACTCTTTGATACAGCCCATCAAAGGCCACTACATTTTCTGAACCTTCCTGTAAAACTTCCCAAAGTTGCCGAACCGTTCCATCGTCGTTTTTGGTCCAAGTAATCCGGTTTCTAAATGTATTGCCATCCTTTTCAAAAGGGTCAGAAGTCAATATCATTTGATTATCCACACGGTTTCCTTTCAGTTTTAAAGCAGCTCCCGTATTGTCTATCCACAATTGTTCCCATTCTTGGGTTTGGGCATTATAATAATTAAGACTTGTACCTGTGTATCCAACAGTGGCAATGCTCGTCCAATTTTCGCGTATCACACACCCATCCTCTTCCTGTTTAATGATACTTGTTCCCGCAGGTGTTCCATTAATTGAATTGACTACATTCCATTCCCCAATCCAAAAATCAAATGCCCTATGGTTTTCAGAACAACAATTACAGTTTGTGTTTTGTGCCACAAGGTTGATGCAGCCCATCAGTCCTAAAATCCATACTAAATTTCTCATACCTTACACTTTTGGAAGGTTGCCTTTATATTAAAGGTAAGTTAAATTATTTCCAAAAAAATGGCTTAGAAATGGCGAAAACGCAGTCAACACGTTAAATTTTAGATAAATTACCCGATTTATAGACGTACACCCTCATAAGTCGTAGTCCAGCAGCGCCATTTGAACGTATCTTTGTTATAACAAATCTTGAGAGCTATGAAAAATCAATATTGTAAAGTAGGTGCGGTTACTCCAATTACCAACATCAGTCAACCAGCCATTGTTTTGGAAGTGATGTACAACAACTTTTTGGAAAAGGCAGCCAATGTATCTGGCAAGGATTCCAAATTGGGAGAATTTTTCACTAGAAAAGCACAAAGCCTTAAGAAAACGCTTGAAAGCCTAGCGTAAGGCAATTACAACTTTGCAAGTTCCGCAGCCATTTGCTGCTGGATTTCTTTTGCCTTATCCCTAGCAACTTCTGCAAAATCTGAATCCGTTGAGGCGTAGAGAATTCCTCTGGAAGAATTTACCAACAAACCTACATCTTTGGTAATTCCATATTTGCAGACCTCTTCAAGACTACCGCCCTGTGCGCCTACCCCTGGAACCAACAGAAAGCTTTCAGGAATTATTTCTCGGATATCTTTTAAATAGGTTGCTTTGGTTGCACCCACTACATACATCAACCTTTCAGCACCTTTATAGGTTTTGGATACGCTGAGCACTTCTTTGTACAATTCGTGCCCTTCAACTTTTTTGGTCTGAAAATCGAAAGCTCCTTGATTGGAGGTCAATGCCAATAAAATGGTGTGCTTGTCTTCAAATTCCAAAAAGGGTTCCACCGAATCCTTGCCCATATATGGCGCAATGGTAATGGAATCAAAATTCAGGGTCCCAAAAAATGCTTTTGCATATCGCGTTGAAGTATTCCCAATATCCCCACGTTTGGCATCGGCAATGGTAAAAATCTCTGGATGATTTTCATTCAAATACACCATGGTACGCTCCAAAGATTTCCATCCATCCAAACCATAAGCCTCATAAAACGCAATATTGGGTTTGTAGGCCACACAATATGGATGGGTAGCATCTATAATGGCCTTGTTGAAAGCAAATATGGGATCCTCTTCCTGTAATAAATGTGAAGGTATCTTCTCCAAATCCGTATCCAATCCCACGCAGAGAAACGATTCTTTTTGACGTATTTGGGAAACTAGGTGTTCTATCTTCATTTTTTATGGTTCTCGACGCCTTGAACTTATTTAGAAAATTTCTGAAGCTTCTTTCAGTTTTTCGGTGTTCTCCACAAACATAAGTTCGTCGATTATTTTTTGAACATCCCCGTTCATGATGTTTTGCAAATCGTAAAGGGTCAAACCAATTCTATGGTCGGTTACCCTTCCTTGGGGATAGTTATAGGTTCTAATTTTAGCTGAACGGTCGCCACTACTTACCTGCGAATTTCTTTTAGCAGCATCTTCCGCTTGCTTTTTGGCCAGCTCCATATCGTACAAACGGGCTCTAAGTACCCTAAAGGCCTTATCCTTGTTTTTATGCTGTGATTTCTCATCCTGACACTGCGCCACCAATCCTGTTGGAAGGTGGGTCAAACGAACGGCCGAATAGGTAGTGTTCACCGACTGACCACCTGGACCTGAGGAACAGAAGTAATCTATACGAACATCCTTTGGGTCAATCTGCACATCGAATTCCTCAGCTTCTGGAATCACCATAACGGTTGCAGCACTGGTATGCACCCTACCCTGTGTTTCGGTTTGAGGTACACGTTGCACACGGTGCACCCCTGCTTCAAACTTAAGGGTTCCGTATACATCTTCGCCTGAAACTTCAAAATGGATTTCTTTGTAACCCCCACTGGTACCCTCACTAAGGTCAATCACATTGGTTTTCCAGCCCTTGGATTCGCAATATTTGGTGTACATGCGGAAAAGGTCTCCAGCAAAAATACTCGCTTCGTCCCCACCCGTTCCAGCACGGATTTCCATAACCACATCCTTGGCATCTTCGGGATCTTTTGGAATCAACAAAAATTTGATTTCATCTTCCAATTTGGGCAGGGCACTTTTGGCCTCGTCCATCTGCATTTTGGCCATTTCGACCATTTCAGGGTCACTGCCATCGGCAAGAATTTCCTCGGCCTCTGTGATATTATTGGTCAATTCTATATACGCATCACGTTTTTCGGCAAGTACCTTAAGATCCTTGTATTCTTTGTTCAACTGTATGTACCGCTTTTGATCAGAGATAACATCAGGTTGAATAATAAGGTCCGAAACCTCATCAAAACGTTGTTTTACGATATTGAGTTTATCTAGCATAAATCTATCCTCCTTAAGACTGCGAATTTACGATTAATTTGTACATTTAGTAAACACCATGACTCCATTATTCCGCTTACAAACCTACTTATTGGTTTTTCAATTTTATAAAACCATACTATTTAGCTCTACTTTGATAGCAATTATATTATTGCTTTTTGAAGCTCCTTTTTACACGGTCATTCTACTCAAACTTGGGTTTATCCTCTTTTTTCTTTTGCGATTTTCTGAATCCAGTTATTCAAAGGATTTAATCCTCTATCACAATTTCGGAATTTCCAAGGCTTGTTTACTATTACTTGCATTCACTTTTGACATGACCATTTCAATCATTATTTATTTACTTTTTTTTCTTGATACTTGAAATTGACAACATAGAACTTTCCTTCGACCTCAAACAAATTTTGAGAGGGGTTTACATACATGCTGAAAGCGGAAAAGTTACAGGCATACTAGGAAGAAATGGCTCGGGCAAAACCTCATTGTTAAACATTTTATTTGGATGTCTTCAACCTAAATATAAATCCATACGGGTTGATGGAAAATTTATGAAGCGGCCTTTATATCAACAAAATCAAATAGCATATCTACCACAACATAAATTGCTTTCCGAAAACTTAAAAATCATAACCTACTTTAAGTTATTCCATGTTGATTGGGATGAATTTATCCATAAGTTCATGCATTTTGAGAAATTACAAAATCAACCAACAAACGAACTTTCTGGAGGGGAACGTAGGCTCTTGGAAACTTATTTGGTTTTAAATAGCAACAAAAACATTATTCTCTTGGATGAACCCTTTTCCAATTTAGCGCCGATTTATGTTTCAAGTATCAAAGAGCTAATTGATAGAAAAAAAGCCAATAAAATCATTTTGATTACCGACCATATGTATGAGGAAATAGTTGACTTATGCGACCAATTATATTTTCTCAAAAACGGATGTTCTAAATTAATTGATGGAAAAGAAAACCTAATTAAAGAGGGTTATTTACCTTCTAATTCCCCACAAATGTAGTCCCAAAGGTCACGATAAAAGCATTGAGACCATCACTTCTATCGTATTGACTGAAACGCAGGTCAATAGTCTTCAACCCAAAACTGAGCACCTTGGCTTGGGTAAAAATATCCTTGTACTGCACCCCAACACCATATTGATGGGCATTGAACTTTGATAAATCGTGATCCGAGGTATAAAACTCGTAGTTGGATTGCACCTGACCTTTATCGTAAAAATAGTCTGCAGCGGTTTGTGTATAGTAGCGATATGTAGGATACACCAAAAACTTGTTCGATACTTTTACAGGCACCTCAATATTTGCGGTATGGGAGGTAACGCCCCAATCATCCCAATAATACCTATAATAGGTTCGCAGGGCCATCAAATCATTAAGGTAATAGTTCAAACGTCCGCCAAAAGGAATCTTGAACCTGCTACCGGGCAGTTGCTCCACATTATCGGCCAGCTGAAAATCGTCAATGAAAAAATCTTCGGTATCCGAAAAATATATCCTTTGAAAAGGGGTGCTCAACAATCCGTTCTGTGAAACCACATCCACAAAAAGGGCTCCCTGTAATTTCCTGCTCAAAATCTGCGAAAAACTCAGCGAAAGCGAATATGAATTTCTAGTTTCCTTATCAAATTCACTGAACGTGGGATTGTAAGTGCCATTCCCAGTAATGCGATCATCAAAAAAACCATCACGAAGTTCAATAGGATAAATGGCATTCCATTTGTCCAAAAACACATTACCACTCAAGGTAATTTCCGTATTTCTTTCGTTGAACAAGCGAGTGTAACTACCTCCAATTCCCACCGAAAAATAATCGTATTCAGACGATACATAGGCATTTGCACTCCAGATTTTATTTCTGTCCTCAGAATTGTGTTGGTATTTGGGATTGAAATAGACCAACATATCTTTTCTTGATTCTCCCGAAGAAGCATCAAATGGGGTCACATTAAATCCACCGTCCAAAGGATTTATGTTGCTGGATGAGGCAGAAGTATAGGCTGACAAACCTACATCCACGGTTAGGATATCATTTTCATTCAAAGGCATCCGCAATACAATCGTTGAAGTCACATCCGTTAATTCCTCGGTACCTTCACCACCCGTTACCGCGGCATTGTTTCCATCTTGGGAATAATAACTGAACAGCATATCTATTTCGCTGGTCTCCAACACCCTTTTTGTATAGGAATTGTCCTGAGCCTGCCCCACTGAAACTGTCATTAAAAAGATAACGGTAAGAAAGCCAAAAAGTTTAGTTGGTTGCAGCATCATATTGAAGTTCTTCGAAGTCTTAATTGCATCCACAACCACCTCCCGTTTTGCCTCCATTGGCACCTGAAGAACCTTCTCGGTACAAATGGAAATTTGTTTCAAAACGCTCACAAGGTCTAGCACTCAATTGCATTTCCTCATCGTTCAAATACACCTTATCATATTCCCGAACGGCAACACAGGAACTCGAAGCCACCAATAACAACAGTAATAAAAGAGGTTTTTGCATGAATTAAATTTACTGATTTGATTCGAACATTATCCCTGTACTTTTGTGAATTTTGTTTTCACTATCCACGATCACAGCTTCTACCCCATCAATTTGATTGATCATATGCAGACCCACATCCTTTCCCATGATAAAAACAGCAGTAGCCAAGGCATCGCAAAGCTCTGCTTGATTGGCAAAAATGGAAACGCTACTGATTCCTGTGGTTGGGAAACCTGTTCTTGGATCTATTATATGGGAGTATTTTTTCTTATTTAAAATGATGAACTTTTCATAGTTACCTGATGTGGCCACTGAAGATTCCACAACGGGCAGCCAACTGAAAACTTTGTCCTTGCTCAGTGGATTGGCAATTCCAACCAACCATTTTTCTCCTGTGGCCTTTGTTCCCCAAGTGGTCAAATCACCAGAGGCATTAATGATGCCGCCAGGCACTCCTTTGGAAATTAAAAGTGATTTGGCCCTATCGGCTGCATATCCTTTTCCAATGGCACCAAACCCGATTCTCATTCCAGGTTCTGGCAAATAAACGGTTTGTTCCTCGGCATTCAAGACAATTTTTTGAAAACCAATCTTCGCCACCGAATTTTTGATCTCCGCATCAGTGGGCATTTTGTCCATACTTCCGTCAAACTTCCAAATATTGTCCATGGAGGCATAGGTAATGTCGAATGCGCCATCGGTAAATACAGATATCCTAATGGCACGTTCGATGAGTTGAAACAACTCTGGACTCACTTTAACAGGTTTGATACCTGCATTGGTATTGATTTGGGAGGTTTCAGATTCCTTATCCCACGAGGAAATTATTTTTTCTATTCGGGTAATTTCGGAAACGGCCAAATCGATGTTGATGTATCCAATTTCCTCCGTTTCGGCTACCACTGTAATTTCAAAGCGTGTACCCATTAATTTTAGGGTACGCTTTACCGTAACATAATCTTCTCTGGATTGCCCAAAGGATAGCAGACAAAAAAGACTGAACACTAAGGCAATTTGAGGTTTCATTTTATAAATCCGTTAAGCTTTTTTATGTAGTTTTCTGGAGAAGTTCGGGCCACAAACCCAGTTTCTCCCAAAACATGTTCATCTTTATCCAACACGACCACCAATGGAAAATAACCTTTCTGGTTATACTTTGCTGCCAATGTTTTGTTGATTCCCATTTGCTCTTCCGGAAGCTGGTTTGCCTTTTTTCTAGGGAAGTCGGCCACATACATCACGTAATGTTCGGCCGCGTAATTTTTGAATTCTTCGGTATCGAAAATGCTCTTTTTTAATTTGATGCATGGAGCACACCAATCGGAACCCGAAAATATGAGGACAATAGGTTTATCTTCAGCATCGGCCTGAGCCAATGCAGCTTTAAAAGTACCTTGGGATTCTTGCGCATGGAGCACACTGAAACCAAAAACGCAAAGTAGAATAAGTAAATATTTCATTCGAATGTAAAACTAGGGCTATTCAAAAATCCTTAAAATATCGCCATTAAGTTCGGTATTGTAGATTTTAATGGGTTTAGCACTTGTACCTCCAATTTGATTTAAAGGTGTTCCATCCTGCGCAAAACGAGAACCGTGCACATCACAATAAAAAATACCCCCACTCTGATCCACAAACCTCACTTGATCATAGGATTCATGGCTACAAACTTGGGTTGCCGCAATAAAATTACCTTCCAAGTTTTTGGCAATTACCACTAAATTTTTAAGGATAAATCCGCCATTATTGGCAAGATTGGCAGCTTCA
This sequence comes from Allomuricauda sp. NBRC 101325, assembly GCF_030268205.1. Lineage (GTDB taxonomy): Bacteria > Bacteroidota > Bacteroidia > Flavobacteriales > Flavobacteriaceae > Flagellimonas. The sequence continues at coordinate 307,944 of NZ_BSQF01000002.1, read as the reverse complement.
TTTGTAGTAAGGTCGACAGTAAAGTCAACACCTGTAGGTTGTTCGACCAAATTTCCAGGCGGGTCGTCTGATGAACATCCGTGCAAACAGGGAAAAGTGAGAGCAAAAGCAGCACCAGCGCCCAAGCTCCTCAAAAATTCCTTTCTTTCCATAGCGTAGGGTTTATACTATTTAACGCTATTTTGGAACAAATCGTATGCTAATATTCAAACTTACCATACTCGCTGGTAATGGTCAGTTTTTTAGTTTCTGAAGCCTCTACGCGTCCCACAATCTGGGCATCCACATTAAAGCTCTTGGAAATGGAAATGATATCCTCAGCAACTTCTTCATTTACATATAGTTCCATGCGATGTCCACAATTGAACACTTGGTACATTTCTTTCCAATCCGTACCCGATTGTTCTTGAATCAATTTGAACAAAGGCGGAATGGAAAACATATTGTCTTTGATAATGTGCAAGGCATCCACAAAATGAAGAATCTTGGTCTGAGCACCACCACTGCAATGCACCATGCCGTGAATGTTCTCCGATGTATATTTTGTAAGGATTTTTTTGATGATGGGCGCATAAGTTCTTGTTGGAGACAACACCAATTTCCCTGCATCCAAAGGAGAATCCTGAACGGCATCGGTCAATTTTGTGTTTCCAGAATATACCAACTCATCCGGCACCGAAGCATCAAAACTTTCGGGATATTTTTCAGCCAAATATTTACTGAAAACATCGTGACGGGCAGAAGTCAAACCATTACTACCCATACCACCGTTATATTCGGTTTCGTAGGTAGCTTGACCAAATGAGGCCAATCCAACAATTACATCCCCCGCTTTAATATTGGCGTTATCGATCACATTTTTGCGCTCCATTCTTGCGGTAACTGTAGAATCCACTATAATGGTTCGCACCAAATCCCCTACATCGGCAGTTTCACCACCCGTAGAACGAATGCTGATGCCGTGGTCGGCCAAATCGGAAATCAATTCTTCCGTTCCATTGATGATGGCTGAAATAACTTCGCCGGGAATCAGGTTTTTGTTTCGACCAATGGTAGAGGAAAGCATGATGTTATCCGTTGCCCCCACACAAATAAGATCATCCACATTCATGATCAAGGCATCTTGGGCAATACCTTTCCAGACAGAAATATCGCCAGTTTCTTTCCAGTACATGTAGGCCAAGGAGGATTTTGTCCCTGCTCCATCGGCATGCATTACCAAGCAGTGATCTTCGCTGCCCGTTAAATAATCGGGCACAATTTTGCAGAATGCTTTAGGGAAAAGTCCTTTGTCTATATTCTTGATGGCATTGTGCACATCTTCTTTGGAAGCTGAAACACCTCTTTGGGCATATCTTTTACTGGTATCCGACGACATATGAAATGTTTGCGCAAAAATAACGGAAAGCCATCAAACTATCGACATGCTTTCCGTGTTTTACAAAAGGGAGGGTACTTCTATTTTGAAAAAAGTATTTCCCTGTATTTGGTAAATGGCCAAAATTCGTCCGCAATCAATTTTTCCAATGCATCCGAATGTTCCCTGATCTTATCGAAATAAGGTTTTACGTTATTGCAATACGCCTGGGCCTTTTTGTTGCTCAATTGCATGCCATTGGCACGTTTGCGGGCATCGGCCATTTCATCTGAAAGTTTTTTGATTTCATAAATGTGCTCGCCTACCTGCTCTAAGATGTTCAATTGACTTTCGGCCACTTTTTTATGGGCAGCTCCATAAACATCCTTCAACCCTTGAATGTTTTCCAACAACAGGTTTTGGTATTTTATGGCCGCTGGGATGATATGGTTGTACACCATTTCCCCCAAAATCCTTCCTTCGATCTGGATATGAAAAATGTAAGCGCCCAACTCAACTTCTTGATGGGCTTTAAGCTCCACTTCACTCATTACATCCATCTCCTTGAACAGTGCCACACTTTCTTTGGATGTAATTACTTGGAGTGCCTCAGGGGTGTTTTTGTTGTAGCTTAACTTTCGCCTTCTTGCTTCCTCTTGCCATTCTATACCGTACCCATCCCCTTCAAATCGGATACGCTTGGAGGTTTTGATGTATTCCCGTAGCACATTGAAAACGGCTTCATCCTTTTTCAACTTTTTCTTGTCGATCAAGATGTCAACTTCCTTTTTAAAATCGGTAAGCTGCTTGGCCATGATAGTGTTGAGCATGGTCATGGGCTTGGCACAGTTCATCTTGGCGCCAACACCGCGCATCTCAAACTTGTTCCCAGTAAATGCAAATGGGGATGTTCTGTTTCTATCGGTATTGTCGAGTAAAATCTCAGGGATCTTACCAACCACGTTCAATTTTAATTCTGTTTTTTCCTCTGGGGACAATTTTCCTTTGGAAACGCCTTCGAGTTCATCCAAAACGTCATTCAGTTGTCCACCAATGAATATGGAAATAATGGGTGGCGGTGCTTCGTTCGCTCCCAGTCGATGATCATTACTGGCAGATGCAATGGACGCCCTTAACAATTCTTCATACGAATCCACCGCTTTGATGGTATTGACAAAGAAGGTCAAAAACTGAAGATTTTTCATAGGGGTTGAACCTGGACTGAGCAAGTTCACACCTGTATCTGTTGCCAACGACCAGTTATTGTGTTTCCCAGAACCGTTGATGCCCGCAAAGGGTTTTTCATGGAAAAGCACTGCGAAATTGTGACGGTCGGCAATCTCCTCCATCACATCCATCAACAATAGGTTATGGTCTACGGAAAGGTTCGCTTCTTCAAAAACTGGTGCCAATTCAAATTGGTTTGGGGCCACTTCATTGTGACGTGTTTTAACCGGAATTCCCAATTGGGTACATTCCTTTTCCAATTCGATCATAAAGGCCAAAACGCGTGGTGGAATCACACCAAAGTAGTGATCATCCAACTGCTGGCCTTTGGCAGAAAAACTTCCCACTAAAGTGCGTCCTGTTACGGATAGGTCCAATCGGGAATTTACAAGCGATTTATCCACCAAAAAGTACTCCTGCTCCCATCCTAAAGTTGCATGTACTTTTCGAACGTTTTTATCAAAATATTGGGCCACTGCGGTGGCGGCCTGATCTACTGCGTGAAGTGCTCTTAACAAGGGTGCTTTATTGTCCAAAGCCTCCCCTGTGTAGGCCACAAAAATGGTCGGGATACAGAGGGTGGTTTTATAAATAAACGCTGGGGAAGTTGGATCCCAAGCGGTATATCCACGAGCCTCAAAAGTGTTTCGGATTCCACCGCTTGGGAAGCTGGATGCATCGGGTTCTTGTTGTACCAATTGGGCGCCACCAAACTTTTCCATCGCCTTGCCATTCGGCAAAATATCAAAGAAAGCATCGTGCTTTTCGGCAGTGGCTCCGGTTAAGGGTTGAAACCAGTGTGTATAATGCGTAGCACCCATGGACAGTGCCCATGCCTTCATTCCTTCGGCCACTTGGTCCGCTATTTTTCGGTCGATCTTGGTTCCCTGAAATATGGCAGATTTTACCTTATCGAATGCTTCACTCGTTAAGAATTGAAGCATCTTCTCTTCATTAAAAACATACTTACCGAACAAGTCCGATCTACGACCCGATTCGTTGATACTTTTGTGATCTCTATGGCGACTTTCTGCCAAAGCCTGAAATCTATTTTTAGGCATTTGCTTTGTGTTTAAAAAATCAAATCTACAATTAACAATTTAATAATATAACCTTCAAAATTTACTTTTTTTTCACTCATCCCCACCAAAAACAGGGGTAATTTAAATAATAAGAGTGAGTTTGTGATTTTACCCCTTCAAAACATTGATAATTAAATGAAAAAACTATTTTTGTTCATCATGTAATTTGAGAACAATTAACTACCAGAATTATGAGCAAAATTAAATTAGAATACATTTGGTTAGACGGGTACTATCCTACACAAAACTTGAGAAGTAAGACCAAAGTTGAAGAACATGAAAATTTTAAGGGAACCTTGGAAGAGCTTGGCAATTGGTCTTTTGATGGTTCTTCTACACAACAAGCTGAAGGAGGTTCTTCAGACTGCTTACTGGTACCTGTAGCTATTTACCCGGACCCCGCAAGAAATAATGGCTACCTAGTTATGACCGAAGTTATGAATGCAGATGGTACTCCACACGTTTCCAATGGTAGAGCTACTATTGATGATGAGGATGATGATTTTTGGTTCGGTTTTGAACAAGAATATTTTATTATGGATACTTCCACTCAATTACCTTTAGGTTTCCCTGTTGGTGGTTATCCTGCTCCACAAGGAATGTACTATTGTTCTGTTGGAGGTAAAAATACCCATGGTAGAGCACTAGTTGAAGAGCATGCAGATCTTTGTATTGCCGCTGGAATTAATTTTGAAGGTATCAACCAAGAGGTTGCCTGTGGACAATGGGAATTCCAGTTGTTTGCAAAAGGTGCCAAAAAAGCTGGTGACGAAATTTGGATCGCTAGATATTTGTTACAAAGATTGACCGAGTCTTACGGTTACTATATTGAATACCACCCAAAACCACTTGGTAAGGATATGGACTGGAACGGTTCTGGTATGCACGCCAACTTCTCCAACTCTATATTGAGAACTGCAGGTTCCAAAGATGTTTACGAAAAAATTTGTGAAGCATTTAGACCTGTTGTCAAGGAACACATTGAAGTTTACGGAGAGTTCAACGACCAACGTTTGACCGGTAAGCACGAAACTGCTTCCATCACTGATTTCAGTTATGGTATTTCTGACCGTGGTGCTTCTATCCGTATTCCTTTGATCACTGTGGAAAAAGGATGGAAAGGTTGGTTGGAAGACAGAAGACCTGCTTCTAACGGAGATCCTTATAAAATTGCAGCCCGTATTATTAAAACGGTTAAATCTGCAAAATTATAGTAGTATATAAATTAGTTGTTGATTATAGATGAAAACCGTCCCGCTTTTATGGGGCGGTTTTTATTTTATGGTCATATAAACAAACAGAACATAAACAGCTAAAAGCACTAGACCATCCCTCCAACCCAATCGTAATCCTTTCGGAAAGAATACCAAGGGCAAAATCAAAAAGCTGATTCCCAACATCCAAAAAATATCGCTGGTCAACAAACCTTGATCCACAACCGTAATCGGTGTTATAATGGAGGTAATGCCCAATACGGCCAAAAGATTGAAAATATTGGAGCCAATTAAATTCCCCAATGAAATCGCCTTTTCCTTCTTAAGCACGGCAATTACCGATGCAGCCAATTCTGGAATACTGGTACCCACCGAAACAACCGTGATTCCTATCACACGGTCACTTACACCAAATGATGAGGCCATGCCCACTGCTCCATTAATGAGCAACTCTGAGCCACCCCACAGAGCGGTGCCGCCAATTCCCAAATACAATACAATCTTATATAACGGTAAGGGAACATCGTCTTCAGGGATTTCGTCCTCCACAGCTGTTTTTTGAAATCGAAGCAGATAAACCAAAAAGGCAAACAACAAGGCCACTAAAATAATTCCTTCGTATTGTTGCAGCACTCCATCAAAATAAATGAAGCCACAGAAAACCAAAGAGGCCAACATCATTACTGGCCAGTCGGTGGTGTAGAAACTCTTTCGGACATCTATACTGCCCAAAATAACGGTAATGGCCAATACCAAGGCCAAATTGGCAATATTGGAGCCTACCACATTACCCAGAGCCAAATCAGGAAAACCATCCAAAGCAGCCTTTACACTTACAATTAGCTCAGGGGCCGATGTTGCAAACGACACCACCGTCATACCGATCACAATCTTTGGAATGTATAAACGAAGGGACATGGCTACGGCCGATTTCAACAACCAATTTCCTCCAACAATCAACAAAACAAGCCCTAAAACAATAAAGAGTAGATTTCCCAAAAAGTAAATTTTTGCCGTAAAGATACAGGAAGATCTACTCCTAAGTGCATAGAAGCAGAAAAATAAAAACTATAAAAATAGTTAACAAACTACAAAAATAGTTGTTCAACTACATTATTAGTATTATGTTTGGTTCCATAATCGATTCATCATGCAAAAATTGACCAATAAGGAAGAGGAGATCATGAAAATCCTCTGGAAACTGAACAAGGCTTTTGTAAAAGAGATCCTGGAAGAGATAGAAGGGGAAAAACCCCACTACAACACCCTATCCACCATTGTTAGGAACTTGCAGGAAAAGGGATTTGTGGACCACGAAGCTTTTGGGAACACCCACCGTTACTTTCCAATGGTCAGCAAGGAAGAATATCGAAAAAAATATGTGAACACAGCCATTGCCGATTATTATAATGACTCTTACAAAAGCTTGGTTTCCCACTTTGCCCAAGAGGAAAAAATATCCATTAGCGAACTAAAAGAGATCATAGATCTAATTGAAAAGAAAAAGTAATGGAAGCTATATTTATATACCTATTAAAATCAGCGGCAATCCTTGGGTGTTTCTTGGCGGTTTACTTACTTTTTCTAAAACGTGATACGCTGTTTGCCCAGAACCGACTATTCTTACTGTCTGGTCTTATCCTTTCCCTATTATTTCCATTGATCAAAATCAAAAGAACCGTGTTGAGGGAAAAACCGGAATTTTTGGAAGCTGTGAACATGAACGCCGTCACAGCAACTGAACCATTGAACAGTATTTGGTCTACCGAAAACATTGTTTTAAGCGTATACCTTATTATAACCACTTTCTTTTTGATTCGATTTGTGTTCCGACTAATTCAAATTAAGTCTTTGGCGAATGATGCAGTGATTTGGAGGGAGTCTACTTTTTTACATATTGAAACCCAGAAGAAAATCAACCCATTTTCCTTTTTCAACTACATTTTTTACAACCCGCGCATATTTGCTTCGGATGAACTCAAAACGATATTGGACCATGAAAAGGTGCATGCCAAACAATTGCACTCGTTGGACATTTTGTTCTTGGAAGTTTTAAAAATAGTTTTCTGGTTCAACCCCCTATTATGGTTGTACAAGACTGCTGTACAACAAAACCTGGAATATTTGGCCGATCATTTTGCCATGCAAAGCGCTCCCAATAAGAAAGCCTATCAATACCTCATGCTCAAACAAGCTGTGGAGCAACCGGGATATCAATTAACTAATTCATTCTATAATTCATTAATCAAAAAACGAATAGTCATGTTAAATCAAAATCAATCGAAAAAAAGTAATGCTTTCAAAACCTTGTTGATCCTTCCCCTATTAGGACTCTTCTTGGTAAGTTTTGCAACGGAAACGGTCTACACCTATGCAGAACCTAACATGGACGATATGCTTTTTGGGGACAAAACCGTCGAACTCATCATCGACAAAAACACCACCAATGACGAACTGGAAAAAATGAAAAAGGACTTAGCTGCCGATGACATTGATTTCAGTTATACGGCAGTGCGTAATGAGGCTAAAGAAATCATTGAGATCAGTTTGCAACTTAGTGGCAAAAACTCCAAAGGAGAAAGCTTTAGCAGCAGCTACAATAGTAATGCCGATGGTACCATTGACCCCATCAACGTATTTTATAACGATGAAGCCAACACCGTTTCATTTGGAGGCGGCAAGCAGCATAAAATCCGTATCCATAAAATGGACGGGGACGCTACTTGGACCACATCCGATGAGAAAGAAATTGTCATCAAAAAAGTGGATGGCAAAAAGAGAGTAATCGTAAAAACTGAGGATGGCGAAGAGAAAGAAATTGAAATCAAAGTAAAAAGCAGCGATGATGGTGCTGTCTTTATATCAGAAGATGGGAAAAAAGAGCACATTATTATAAAAATGGACACCCTTTATGCCCATAAGAAGGGAAAAGGAAGCAATATTATGGTATTCCGTGATTCTATTGCAATTGATACTGTAAAAAAAGGGAGCCATATTTTTATTTCCAAAGATTCCGATGACGATGCGGATATTGAATTAATTGGAGGTGGAAACAGCTTTTTCTTTATCGACACTGATGGTAAAGATGAGCCCCTTTATTTTATTGATGGCAAAAAAGCGAAGTCAGAAGATGTTAAAAAACTCGACCATTCCAACATTGAATCCATGAATGTATTTAAAGGTAATACTGCGATTGAAAAATATGGCAAAAAAGCCAAAAATGGCGTGGTGGAAATTACCATGAAAAAAGGTTAATCTACCAACTAAAAATTATAAGGAGCCGTTCACTTGTGAGCGGCTTTTTTATTTGCACTTCACAAACGAAAAGGGCCAAAACACCCCATTTTTAAACGAAACCTCCCTTGGATTTTCAAAACCGACCAAAAAAGGCCCTACAATTATTACTGTTTAAAATATAAAACACCATTTAATATTACGTTTTATAACTTTTTATAAGGAAACCTGTTTCTGTTGTAGGAGCAGATCGTTTTTTAAACTACAATTCCATATGCAATTGCATAGATTTTCATTCAAAAGCTTGGAACTATGATTTCCCTCATTATATATTGAAAAAACATAACCGGTTATACGTTTTTCCAACTCTTAATTCATCAATACAATGATCACAATTATCAAGCTTTTAGTGTTGTTGCTGGTACAGCTCATCACCTACATTTTTGTCTAACCACTAATACCAACCATTATGCTTACATTATTTGGAATACTTATCGTTCTTTTTGGAATTACAACTTTAATTTCGAAACCTCTATTTAAAAATAGTCGACTCCTACAATGGTTTACACCCAAGCGCAGTTTTCAGATTATAGGATTGGGGATTGTTATGAGTATAGTAACTGGAACCTTTTTCTATGCTGAGCCCGGAACTGCCTATGCCGTACAATATCCTTGGGGAGGTCAGAAAGCTGTCTTTAGACAAGGTATCCACACCAAAATGTGGGGAAGGCTGATTCCCATCCAGTTTGAATTGCCAATTAAATATGTAATTCCGACCAGTGAAGGAAATCTGGGAGAACAAAGCGAATATGCCAACGTGGATGCTGCAAAATATTGGGCCTTCAGTGATGCGGTAAAAGCCAGAATTGCAACTTCCGTTGTCATTAGTATAAATACCGAGGATGAGGGTCAATTTTTGTCCGTTGCCGACCGTAACAAAACAGAAGAAAACCTAATTCGCTCGCGAATCATTCCCAACATAGATCAGTCCATAAAAAATACCTGTAAACTCATGGACGCCCAAGATTATATCTCTGGTCAAGCTTCTGACTTTGACCGCTTTTTTAGAGATCAATTGGAAAATGGCATGTATGTATTGGAAGAGTATACCGCAGATGAGCAAAGAGAGATCATTGGTGATAGCAGCACCGTGCGAACTGTGGTAAACAAAGAATCGAAACAAAAGCGTTTTCGCATTAAACATTCCGTTGATGGAGTACCGATTCGAGAAGAAGGTAATTCTTTAAAAGGCTATGGCTTGACCGTTGTTCAGGCAGTGGTTACGGAAATTGACTGGGAAGAAACCTTTGACAAGCGATTACAATTGCAAAAAGAAGAAGTTGCCCAGACCCAGCTAGAAAAACAGCAGGCCGAGCGTGAGTTTTATAGAGCCCAAAAGGAAAAGGCCCGTGGTGAGGCAGAAAAAGCCGCAGAGCGTGCCCGTTTGGAAAAAGAGCAAATTCAGAAAACCATTGCTGCGGAAACCGAGGCCAAGGTGGCTGAGTTCAATTTGGTAAAAGAGAAAAAGCAGTTTGAAGTGGAAAAATTCAAGGCCCAAAGTAAAAAAGTGGCCGCCGATGCCGAAGCCTATCAAAATGCCAAATTAGTGAACGCTGGACTAACCCCCCAGGAGCGCGCTGAATGGGAATATAAAAAAGCCGTTGGTGTAGCCCGTGAACTCAAAGAGTTGAGACTTCCAGAGATTTTTATCGAAGGGAGCGGCACATCCAAAAGCAGCGATAACACTTTGTTGCAATCCTTGATCGGAGCTGATCTCGCCAAGCAAATGATGAGCAAGGAAAAGAAATAATCCATCGTCACTTTAAATCCCGCCAAATGGCGGGATTTTTGCGTTTTAACCTGTGCTTCTAGAAATATACAAATTGAAACAATGACGTAAATTATACAGCTCATTTTTAGCTAAATATTTCATGCAAATTCAATTATTTGTTTCTTGATTATATTTGTCTCGCACAATAGACAAACATGTTTTATAAAATTTTGGCGAAAATCAACAAAGTTGTACTTCCCTCCTACACCAAAAAAGGATTGGATCTGTCCAAAGCAAGTAAATTGCAATTGGCTATAATAGGCTGGCGGTATTTTGTTACCACAAAAGCCTTGGGTTAATATTGTAATAGCGCTCTAATTGGATAACCATTGAGCTTTTCTGAACCACCTAGAAAGGTAAGTTCTATTAAAAAGTTACATTGTACTACTTCGCCCCCTAATTTCTCTACCAATTTGCAAACGGCTTCCGCAGTTCCTCCCGTAGCCAAAACATCATCGTGAACCAAAACCTTTTCTCCTGGTTGAATGGCATCGGCATGGATTTCCAATTCTCCTTCGCCATATTCGAGTACATAAGACTCTGAAACGGTTTTATAGGGCAACTTGCCTTTTTTACGAACTGGCACAAATCCCGCTTGAAGTTTTTCGGCGAGCAGGGGTGCAAAAATAAACCCGCGACTATCGACCCCAACCACTTTGTCTATTTGCATATTGAAGGTAAATCCCAACAAAGCTTCTCCTGTTTTTCTGAGTGCAATAGGATCATTTAATAAGGGGGTTATATCTTTAAAAACCACTCCAGGTTTGGGATAGTCCTTAATATCACGAATGTAGGTACCGAAATCCATTTTTTATTTGCTAAGGTTTTGTCGTAAAGTTAAAAAGAAATATATTTGCAGCCCTTAAATAAGGCCGCGTGGCGCAACTGAATAGCGCATCTGATTACGGCTCAGAAGGTTGCAGGTTTGAATCCTGCCGCGGTCACATCAAAAAAGGAGCTATTTAAATAGCTCCTTTTTTATTTTATAATAAGTTCCTTCCTTTAATTTTCCCAATTTTGAAGTCGGTCCAAGTAAAGATAGCTTTCCACAAATTTTCGATGTTCTGGGCTCGTCATTTTTTCCAAAACATTCAATGCGGAAATATAACTTGCCAAATTCCCATTGGAAGAAATAAATTTTCCATCCTCAACATAGGTCACCAAACTATCATCCTGCACCTTTAGGTTCGGAAAATCCTTTTGTAATTGCTCTCCACCCCCGATCCATGTCACAATTTTATGTCCATCAGCTATTCCAGACTTTCCAATCAGTTGAGCCCCTGCACAATTACTTACCGTATAGGTTGTTTCCTGATTTTTAGCCTTAATAAATTCCACAATGGCCTCATTATGGACTTGTGCATACATATCATAGGCACTTGGTACAAACAAGGCGGTTAATTTAGGACAGTTGGCAAAGGTATAATCCGGAACAAAATGCATTCCTTCTTCGGTGGTTATAGGGTTTTCTGTCTGGGCAATTGCGATTACATTAAAAAGTTGCTTGCCTCCTTCAGTTGGTTTGGCAAAAACATCTGAAGTGGCGATCACTTCACTTTGTAAAACTCCATTGTAAATTAAAAGTCCAATGGTGGGTAATTCTGGATCAAATGGTTTAAGATGTTTGGTAAGGGTATCCGATTGCTGTTCGGTTTTGGTTAGTTCAGTTTGCACTACATCAGTTTTTGAATTTTCTGTTTTGCAACTGGCAAACAAAACCACAAAAATCAATGTCAACGTTCCAAATTTTCTGCTCATTCTTAATCTTCTTTCTATTTATAAATTATACATGATTTTAACCTTTTATGTCGAAACCTTTGCTTCATCTTCGTTCAGTTTTTCAATGAAATAGGATGGTAGAATTCCCAAACGTTTTTTAAATGCAGAATAAAACGTATTTAAATTATTGAAACCACTTGTGGTGGCGATGTAGGCAAGTTTACTGTTTCGATACTCTTTATCTTCCAACAATCGATTCAATAAATGATTTATCCTTAGGTTATTGATATAGTTGTTGAAATTGGCATTTTTTTCATGATTGATCACCTGCGACAAATATTTTTGATTGGTTTGCAGCACCTCAGCCAAGCTATGCAAACTGCATTTGGAGTTCAGAAAAAAGGCCTCATCTTCCAACCTATTGAGCTTCGTTAGAATTATTTCCTTAACATCTTCATCCAGATAATTTTTACTGGAGCCTGATTCCCCAACCTCGACTTTGGCCTCTTTTTCGTCACCATTTTCCACCCTTTTCTTTTGATTTAGCTTTTCTACCGCCAATTCCTTTGTTCGGTAAAAAAGCAGTTTGTTCTTTCTTCTAACCTTAAAATAGGAGAGCGTGGCAAAAAATCCCGATATCAAGGTAATAGCCAATATGATGAGCATTAAGCGATAGCGTTCTTCTTGTGACTTGGATTTGATTTCCAATATTTCCTTCTGTCTGGATATTTCGGAAATCCTTCTTCGAGCCTCAAGTATCCTAAGTCGTTGTTCGGATTCGACCGAGAAAAGGGAATCACTTACGGATAAATAAAGACTGGCAAAATATTCCGCTTCATCTGAATATCCCATTGCTTTATTTAAAAAGGATAATTCCTTGCTTACTTCCTTAATAACATCAAAAGCCTTGATTTCCTTTGCGGATTGGTAGGCATTATTATAATCTTTCTGGGCGGCAATGCTATCCCCTTGCTTTAAATGGAGCAACGCCATCAATACATGGGCTCTTGGTTTTCTAAATCTATAATTGTTGGCTTCTATTAATTCAAGTGCCTTGTTTAAAAAATCCTGCGCTTTATCCAATTCCAACTCCTCTATATAAATAGTGGCGATATTCATATAAACCACACTTTGAATATAGTCTCCAGGCGCTTCAATGGATTCTTCCAATTCCAAATAAAAATCATAGATATCCAAGGCTTCCTTGCTCCCCTTCAATTTATGGGTCATCCTAGCGATTTCATCTATTTTAGGAAAAATGAAGCGTCCTTCCTTCAATTCCAGGATATAATCCAGACCGTGCAGGCAGTTATCCAGTGCTTTTTCGTATTCCCCCAATCGGAGATAAAAATGTGAAATTGCCGAATAGGCTCGCATACGGGTATAGGAATCCTCGGCATCATCTCCTTCTTCCAAAAGATCCAATGCGGTTTCATAGGCGAGATCGTATTCCCCTCTTTCCGTAAAAATGTAGGATTTGAGCGTTTCTGTATCGGCTTTAATTTTACTAAAATCCTGTAGCTTATCATTTGAATCCAGTTGACAGGCCAACTCCATGGATTTATCAAACTGCCCTTCAATAAAATAGATAAAAGCTTGATTTCCTATACTTCTTAAAAAGCCCTTTTGATAATTTAAGTCTTTTGAAAGTACATTGGCTTCATCATTATATTTTTTGGCCAATTCGGTCGATTTAAAAATATAATAGGTGTACAGTTCCAAGTTTACATCAATCTTTTTCTCCCCCGAAGCATTTGCTCTTTCCTCCAGCAGATCCTCCAATTTTGGGAATTGTTGATTTTCCACCAACTTCTTTATACCGTCCAAATACGGCTGAAGATGGTTTGATGTAATGTCATGACCATATACAGATACAATGGATAAAAAGAAGAGCATTATCCAAGTTCGTCCAATTAACATGATGTGCGTTTGTTTGTTATTCCAATAGTTTATGTTCCATTCGTTTTTTAAACAAACTAACTGCTATTAAATTTTGAGGTTGCTAACATGTCTTGATAATTTTCACTGCTCTAATTTAACATTTCTTTAATAGTTGTAGGTGTAATTTGACAAAATGATAAATTCATTTGGAATATTTTTTCAAACCAAGATGAATCTATTTGGTAAAAACCCATAAAATGGGATGTGAGTTTTATGTATTTGTATTTCTCCTACCATGCTGTCCCCAATGAAAAAAGCAATGTTGTATGAAGTCAACATTGCTTTTAAACTCGAATGAATTAAAATTCAACTAACTCAAAATTTTAGGTTTTTTATCCAATCACTTAAACTAAGAGGAAAGTCAAACTTTTATAATAAACTATCTATCGTAAATTTAACTTATCGCACTCGTTTTGAGCGTTGTATTTACAAAAAGACACCTCAAATTCAAGAATTTTAACGCTGGTGCTGCTCCATGAAAACCTACAGGTCTTGTAATGGTGCAATTGTGTAATCATTTGTGTTAACCATCCCGTATTACACGGTGTTTTCACGTTAATTATCAAGGACATATAAATGATTGAAGCTTAAAAAAAGCTCCTGAAATACCGAGTACCCATCATTGATTTATTTCGTTTTTGACACTGATATACCAAGTAGAATTGCTCTTTGAATAAACTACAAAAGGCCATGATAGCATTTGCTACCACGGCCTTTTGATTGTTAGGCACAAAATCCTAAAATTGAATCTGTTTTTTACTAGTAAGCTGGATCCTGTGTTAAAGTCGGCGCACCATCTTTAACCGATCTATCAATTGCCTCAATAGGAATTGGGAAAAATTCGTTTTTGTTTGCCTGGAATGAACGACCAACTAAATAGGTTCTGTGTTCGGATTCACTTTGGAGATAATTGTTCAATACCTGAGCAGAAATACCCCAACGTTGCAAATCAAAGAAACGGTGTCCCTCCATGGAAAATTCCAATCTGGTCTCAAAACGTACCGCTTGTCTAGCCACATCTTTATCGGTCCAAACAGCGTCATAGGTAGCGATATCGTAGTTGGCGGCATACTGTCCATCAACAATGGTAAAATCATTACGTTCCTCTCCTTGGGTCGCCAAAGGAACAAAGCCTTCTGGGTTTGCAGCTCTTGTTCTGATTTGGTTTACCAATCCTCTGGCTACTTCCAAGTCACCTACCTCTACCTCAACTTCAGCAAGCCAAAGAATGATCATATCCAAGCGCATTAGTCTGTAGTTATTGGCCGAAAGGTTACCCCAACCACCTTGTCCGAAAGCTTCTGGTTCCGCAACATGTTTCATACTGAAAAATGGTCCGGCATAAGTAAGGTCACGAACGAAATCGGTTTGGTAAATCTTAAATCCTTTGTACAGGATCCCAGGTCTACCTACGGAATGGTCAAGCCTTGGATCTAAAGTACCTGTATAATTTGATAAGGTTGTTGTTGGATCAACAGTAGCAGGCACATCAGCATCGTCAAAAGTATCTAACATTGGAAGTCCTCCTTCGGTTTTGAATGCATTTACCAGGTTTTGCGACGCTTGGTAAAAACCACAGCATCCCCATGGATCGGTGTAGGGGTGCGCCAATCCGATACCTCTGTTTGCTGCATCACCACTGGCACTACTGATCGCATACTGTACTTCAAAGATCGATTCTGAATTGTTACGCGTAGATACCAAAAAGTTGTCTTGGTACTTCGCCATCAAAGAGAATGGCCCATTGTTCAAGATGTCCTCCAAAATAGGCTTGGCCTCCTGTAGTTTGGTTGCATTGGCAGAACCATCTGAGTTCCATCCTTGGTACATTTTAGCCTTTGCCAAAAATGCTTTTGCAGCCCAGCTTGTGGGTCTTCCCACCTCACTTTGCGATTCTGGCAAAACTGCAGCTGCAGCTTGAAAATCGGCTTCAATGAATGGCCAGATTTCACGATCATTTGGCACCTTGGTGCTTTCCAAATCGTTCAAATCAAAATTCTCATCACTGATATACGTTGGCATTCTCCACATCTTTCTGGCTTCCATGTGGAACAAACCTCTCAAGAATCTTGCTTCAGCAATGATCTGTTCCTTTTGTTCCTCAGTGGCGTCCTCAACCTTTGCCAAAGTGTTGATCACGTTGTTGGTTGCAGCAACACCTTTATAAAGTCCTCTCCATTTGTCACGGATATGAACGTTAAAAGATTGAAAGTCATACGCTTCAATAAAGGACTGTTCAGGTTGATCCCCTGCATCGGTACCTTTCAAAGCATCATCGGAGGCCAAATTGAACACCCAGCTGTGAATGTCGTTATGCCAGGTCTGTCCTTCCAAACCACCACCAGGCACCATGGTATAGGCTCCGAGCAATAGACCGTTCACACCATCCAATGTGGCAACATCCGCCTCACTGAACTGGCCTTGTGGCTGTCTATCCAAAAAATCGTTATTACAACTCAGTACCAAAGCCACCAAGCCAAGAGTCCCAAGTAATTTCGATATTATCTTTTTCATTTCTGTAAACATTTAGTTTTCATTATTTAAGTGTAACATTTAACCCCAAACTAATGGTCTTGGCCACGGGTTGTGCCCCACCATCATAACCTAACGTAAGGTTTCTTCTAGCATCGTCCGCGTTGCTCAATTGAACCTCGGGATTTAGACCTGTATATTTGGTAAAGGTGGCAATGTTCTGTGCCTGCACATACACTTGCGCTCTATCCAATCCAATGGCCGACAATACACTTTCAGGAAAGTTATACGTTAACTGAATGTTCTTTAACCTGAAGAAACTACCATCCTCGATCAAGTATGAAGAAGGTCTACTACTGATCTGGTCATTGGCATCCATAATAGGGGAAGTGGCATTCGGATTCGCCGCTACCCAAGTACTTGGATCTGATTGTGGATTGGTGGGTTGCCATGCATTGTACAAAGCTCTGGTACTTCTGTTACCTTGGAAGGTATTGAAATCTGCAAAATAACGAACATAGTTGAACACATCGTTTCCTTGTGATCCATTACCAAATATGTTCAAATCCAAATTTTTATAGCTCAAATTGATATTGATACCATAGGTAAAATCTGGATGAGGACTTCCGATAACCGTACGGTCGTCGTCATTGATCACTCCATCATTGTTGATATCGGCCACCCTGAATTTACCCGGTGCATTATAATCACCATAAGGAGCCCATGCATCAGCTTCGGCCTGTGTTTGGAAAATTCCCAAGTTTTTGAATCCATAGAAGGAAGCCAAAGGGGTACCAGCTTCAGTAACCGATAGCGCAGGTATCCTTCTACTTTGACCAAAGATTCTGGTGCTCTCACCTTCCAACTGGTCTACATTGTTCTTGTAAGCGGAAATGTTACCGCTAATCTCATAGGAGAAATCTCCCTTTTGATCCCCATAACTAATTCCCAAATCAAAACCTTTATTGGTCATTTGCCCAACGTTAAAGGCAGGTTCATCAGCCTGACCAGCAGTATAGGTTACCGGTACGTTGATCAACATGTCAGAGGTTACCCTTTTCCAAATATCCAGGTTAACGGATACTTTATTGTCCAACATTACCAAATCCATACCAAGGTTGTTGGAGGTGGTTGCCTCCCATTTGGCAGCTGGATTACCAAAAGCTCTTGGTGCAAATCCGATGGTAGGAGAACCTGTAGATCCATCAATTGGATAACCACCTGTACCGATATCTGAACGATATGTAGTGTATGCGTTGTAATCTCCAATTTGTTGGTTACCTGTTTTACCCCAACCGTATCTAAACTTTAAGTTGTCGATCCAAGTAACATTCTCCATGAACTTTTCATCGGACATCCTCCAACCCACACTAAATGCAGGGAAGAATGCGCTACGGGAGGCTTGTTGGAACCTTGAGGATGAATCGTTTCTCAAAATAACCTGGGCCAAATATTTTCCGTCATAATCGTAGTTCAACTGACCGAATTGTGACCATAGGGTATAATCTTGGAACACAAAACCTCTATTTGTTGCGGTTGTGGCATCACCCAAATCCAAATAGCTTAGAATGTTATTGGTCCCAAAGGCATAACGCTCACGTCTTCCCTCCATACGCTCTTCCCATTGCTGAATGGATTCAACACCTACATAAGCCTTAAAGTTGTGCACCTCGTTAAAGGTCTTGGCATAGGTCAATGTATTGGTCCAGGTCCACTGGTACTCATATTGTTCCCTGGCGGTGGATGAACGGATAAAGTTACCTTCCACATATTCTGGTTGTGGACGTCCCAAATCCCTTTCACGTTGTACTCTTCCATCCAAACCAAAGCTGGTACGGATTTCAAGACCTGGAATGATTTCGTAATTGGCATATGCATTACCCAAAATACGAAGGCTATATCTTCTATCGTCCTTATCCCTGTACAATCTCGCATATGGGTTAAAGTTGTTACCTAAGTTGGCACCTCTACTTCCTGCAAAATTACCAGCGATATCGTAAATGGGAAGTAATGGATGGTGCTTATAAGAACCGGAAACAGGGCTTTGCTCATCATCATTGGATACATTTCCTTTTAGGTTATCAAACGATGCTGTAAAATTTTCCCCGATGGTCAACTTTTTGTTCAAAGCCCTGAATTCTGTATTGGCTCTCAAAGAAACCCTATCGTAGCTAAAGAATTTTACAATACTTTCTTGGGAAAAATAACCTAAACTAAAGGCATAACGAGCCATTTCTGTGGCACCTGAAGCGGAAATATTGTGGCTTTGAATTGGTGCTGATTGAGAAACCTCTTGCCACCAGTTGGTATCTGCTGAACGGGTAATTGCATAAATATTACCTGGCTCCAAAGCATATAAACTAGGATCGGTTCCTGGATCACCTTCCATAGCTCCACTAGGGAAAACGTAATCTGGAATTGAAACCTCTCCATTGGCACCAAAGGTGTACTGCCCATGGCTTGGAGTTTTTCCTGCATACAAATCGGCCAAGTACAAATACTCTCCCAATTCGCGGGCGTTCAATGCCTCTACATCATTAGCTGGAGATTGAATACCATAAAAGGTATTGTAATCAATGGTTGGTTTCCCCATTTTTCCTTTTTTGGTAGTAATGATGATAACACCATTTGCCGCCCTTGATCCATAGATTGAAGCTGAGGAAGCATCTTTCAACACCTGCAAAGATTCAATATCATTTGGGTTAAGGTTGGATTGTCTTTGGGAAGGCACCCCATCGATAATGTACAATGGGTCGTTGTTCCCCAACGTACCAAAACCACGGATACGAACCGTAGCTTCACCACCTGGACGCGCATCGTTCACAATGGTTACCCCTGCTGCCCTACCTTGTAATTGTTGTGAAAAGGTAGTAGAAGGGATGGACTGCATTTCCTCGGCATCAACAACGGTTACCGCACCGGTCAAATCCTTTTTGGCCTGTGTACCGTAACCCGTAACAATGATCTCGTCCAATTTGTTGGCATCTTCCTCAAGGACCACACTTATAGTCGTTTGTCCATTCACGGGCACTTCAACCGTTTTGAATCCTACATAACTGATAATCAAAGTAGCATTGCTGGGAGCATCAATACTAAAGTTACCATCAAAATCGGTCTGGGTACCATTGGTTGTCCCCTTGACCAAAACATTGGCACCCGGTAAGGGTCCTGATTCATCGGAAACTGTACCTGTTATTGATTGGGCCTGTGCGAAACCCATACAAAGTACAGCAACCAAAAAAATAATTCTCTTGAAAAAAGGTTTTTTCATAAGTTCAATTTTAAGGTTTGTGTTAGTTAATCAATTGAGATTTCTTCTTTTTCCTCCTCTTTGGGAAAAAACAGTTTGTGTATGGTAAACTTAAATTTAAAGACCACACGTATTAAGAAATGTGCGATTATAAAACATCAAATTCATGAATTTTATAATTAAACACCTCTGTTCTTGCGCTTTTAAAAATAATATTCTTAAAATCCGTTAAAATATTTTAGTTGTCGTTTTGAGCCGGACTAGCTTTGTTTAGGTCAAAAGATTACCATGTTCGTCCCATTCGGCGATTTCGTTCCGCTTGCTTTGGTCCACACATTTGGCGATCCATTTTGGATCATAGGCCACACCATGTTGATCCAATACATCTTGGGGAACCCCATCCCAAACATTGGGCTGATTTCCTTTATACCCTAAATCTGCAATTCCCACTTTTGAGGTATAATAACCCGTAACGGTCAAGTTGCGCATCAAGGCAAAAAATTGAATTTCCAAAGGTTGTTCATCCAAAGGTGTTTCTATATCCTGAAATGCAATGGTGTCCAAAATTTGCTTCTGTTGCTCAAGGGTTGCGGTTTTAAATTCTGTATTGAAGTTCGAATTGCTCTGGTGGTCCAACCACATGAGTCCACCCTTTAGGGTAAGCTCCAATTCGGGAATATCCTTGGCAATAAATTCAATAAATTCAGGAACCTCTGCTTCAATAGGCCCGCCATGTGGTTCCTTTGGTGGTAGAATTATGGTACTCAACAAAGTAATGGTCTCCATTTCATGTGCATTGAACAATTGGATGGCCTTTAACTTTTCGATGCGTTCCAATTCCTCGGGGGTTCTTCCAAAATAAGGGCCTTCGGATGTTACTGGCAATTCCAATTCCGTATCGGTCTTGCAACCATGGAACATCAAGGCAGAAGCACCAGCTCCCATAATGATGGTTTGTATACTTTTTCTTCTGTCCATTTTTAAAGATTTTGTTGTTTTAATTGCTCAATGATATAATCCGAGGCACGCCACGACAATGCCAAAATGGTCCAGGTACAGTTTTTATCTGCTTGCGAGGTAAAAGGCCCTGCATCTACAATGAAGACATTGTCCACATCGTGCAATTGATTGAATTTATTGGTAACCGAAGTTTTTGGATCATCCCCCATTCTTGTGGTTCCCACCTCATGTATAATTCGTCCCGGAGCCAGAAGTCCATAATCTATGTCGGCCCCTGGTTTATCTCCGAGAGCTTCACCTCCCATATTATGAATGATTTCCTCAAAAGTGTCCTGCATGTGTTTGGCCTGTTTCACCTCAAGGTCGGACCACTTGTAGTTGAACTTGAGCACGGGGATTCCGAATTTATCCACGGTAGTATTATCGATCTCGCAATAATTTTCCTTTCGGGCTATTCCTTCACCTCTACCTGCCATATGTACTACGGAACCGTAATATTTTTTCACATCATCGCGTAGCACATCGCCATAACCCCCAACATTAAGGCCAAAGAATTTATTGAACTCGTTGGTATTAAATCCAAAACCGTAATTGGGTTGGCGCATTCCACCTCCAACTTCGATATGGTAACCACGAGGAAAATCCAATTTACTGTTATCTCCCCACCAAGGCGAATACACGTGCATTCCACCTGTACCATCTTCGTTATAGGAAACTTTTCGGTTCATAAGTGCGGGAACAAATGCTGCGCGGCTTGCCCCTGTTGAATCGTGCAAGTACCTCCCCACATGATCACTGCTATTTCCCAATCCATTAGGGTGTTGCTTACTCTTGGAGTTCAATAAGATTCGAGCTGAGCTACAAGCAGATGCTGCCAGAACTACCACTCTTCCCTTTAATTTATATTCTTTTAGATCGTCTTTGCTGACATAGGATACCCCAGTTGCTTTACCTTCTTCATCCGTTGTTACTTCGCGAACCACAGAATTGACATAGATTTTAACTTTTCCCCCACTTTTTTGAGCTGGGAATATCAAACAACTTCCTGCAGAAAAATCAGCATATACCGAGCATGATCGAGAGCATTGTCCACAGTAAAAGCAAACCCCACGGTCGTTGTTTATTCGTTTGGTCAGCATGGAAAGTCGCCCAGGAATAACAGGAACTCCTGATTTTTGGGCTCCATTGATATAGAAAAGCTCGTGCAATCTTGGTTTTGGTGGTGGAAGAAAAAACCCATCCGGATCGTTCTCCAATCCTTCATTGGTACCATAAACCCCAATCAGTTTGTCCACCTTATCGTAATAGGGCTTTACATCGTCATAGCCTATTGGCCAATCTTCTCCGTGCCCATCCCGTGTTTTTCCTTTAAAGTCCTTAGGTCCAAAACGCAGGGAAATTCTTCCCCAGTGGTTGGTTCTACCCCCCAACATATGGGACCTGAACCAGTCAAATTTGGTACCTGGTTCGTGGGTATAGGGTTCGCCTTCAATCTCCCATCCGCCGTAGGCCATATCCCAACCACCAAATGCCCTTGTGGTACCTGCTCCTCTATTGGGCGATTCGTAGGGCCACTTTAATTGCGTCATGGTTTTGGGGTCGGCTGGGTCAAAAAACGGACCTGCTTCCACCACGGCCACATTCAATCCGGCATCGGCCAACTGTTTGGTCGCCATTCCCCCACCAGCTCCAGAACCTACAATGATCACATCATAAAATTCTGGGGCTTCTTTGATCTGTATCATACACTTTCTTTGAAAAATTCGTTGCGGAAAGTAGTACTATGACCAAAAAAACTTGATGAATTGAAAACAAAGCAGCCCCAAATTCAAGAATTTTATAAATAATGGCTGCCCTTTACCATAATTCTCGGTAAAGTCAATTAAAAAAAGATATTTTTCCCGGGGTTACTCCTTGCCGTTTTGAAGTACCTGTTCTATATAAATCCCAATAAGATGTGTTCGGATGTCCACAGAGGTTTCCTCTGCATTTTCATCCAATCTCACCTTCATGGTCTGGGATGGAAAAAGTGGCATATGACAACTGATACAATCGGTAAGATTGGCATTATCCAATCCAGAATTATTATGCAAATCTTGGGGTGCGGCATGACATTCCATACATTTTGAGTTGAAATGATCGTAATCGCCTCGTTGCTTTTTGTGGGGATTATGGCAGGTAGTACAGCTCAATGCTTCTGAATTTTTAAAACATTCACTGCTTTTTAGCAGACCATATTGATTTCCATGTACATCCAATTCTGCTTGGGGACGCCCAAAATTGTAATTTTTGGCATATTTGTCCAATTGATCCCCAACAACAAAGGAAAAAGGATTGTCCTTGATTTGAATAGCACGCAATCCAGAATGGCACTGCACGCAATTGTCCATTTGCATTTGTCGCGAAAGGGAATCAATTCGGATTACGGGATCCATTGCTGATTGACTTACATTTCCCGTCCTAAAATCGACATGCTTTTTTAATGGGCCGTGGCAACGTTCACAGTCGATACCCAACATAAAGGATTTTCGATCATACACATTTGAAATGCCCTTTGGATTCTCATTCTTTGCAAAAGTCACATGGCATTTAACGCAATTATCTGTAACTGCCCTAGAGAATTTATAATTAGGATAACCTGGACTATTGATAAAATCATCGATGAGTGTAAAATAGGAAACCTGAAGTTGATAAAGTGAATCTCCATTGAAAGATAAATAGGATTGTCCCTTAACACCTGAGCCAACAACAAGGTCCAAACGCGATTTGTCCAATAATTTATCAGAAGTTTTTGATTG
The DNA here is from genome assembly GCF_030268205.1 of Allomuricauda sp. NBRC 101325. Lineage (GTDB taxonomy): Bacteria > Bacteroidota > Bacteroidia > Flavobacteriales > Flavobacteriaceae > Flagellimonas. Next base: position 284,859 of record NZ_BSQF01000002.1, on the reverse strand, counting down.
TATGGTCTGAAAAAAGTCTTCTCCTTCCTGAAGGATTTGCGCCTTGCCATCAATTAGTTCAACTGTGTGTGCAGTACCGTCGAAAACACCTTTTAAGGTTTCAGCGGTGGCAACTGCCGAAGTATTATAATGGGCTGTTTGGATATGACTTTGATAAATTTCTTGATGACAGGCAATACATGATTCCGATCCTGCAAACTGCTCCCCGTTGTAATGAACTGGCAGGGATTCCGAAACCGTCACATATTCTTCCTCTCCATGAGTAAAAAAGAATATGCCCACAGCCACAAGTAGCACTGCAAAAAAAAGGATGTAAGCACTTTTACTCAGTTTGGAAAACACAATGGAAAATCAAGATTTTAATTAAAAACCACCTAAAAAGGACATCCCTTTCGGTAGAGCAAAGTAACAAACCTAACTTTATTTTACTTATTTGAACCATAAATTTTTCGAGGATATCTAAATAGGAATCCTAAAATAAAATTGAAAACTAAGCTAGTGATGCTTAGAAAACAGCCAACTGAAATCCTTCCATTTTTGATTGCGAAATCTCAATCCATACATAAAAAATTACCGTTAAACACTTTATTTTCAAATTAGTAAGAGTTATTTGTATCTTAAGACTATGAGATGTAGGCTACTCATACTGCTTTCCTTTATTCAGTTTAATGTCATGTCGCAACTTAAATGGTCCGATTTTGACAATTACACTCGATATACCGTTAAGGATGGCTTAGCAACAGATGCTGTTTATAATCTGATCGAGGATAATGCAGGTTTTCTATGGATCGCTTCGAGCAAGGGTGTCACACGATTTGATGGAAGTACTTTTGTCAATTATGAATATTACGATGACAATGGCGTACAAAAATCGATTGGAGATGTTCTCGAATTGTCCATAGACCAAAAAAACAAATACATTTTCATTACTTCCAGATCGGGTGTTTTAATGTCCCCTTTGAAAACGCCTGAATTTAAACCCATCAATGCATTTTACCCATCTATTGCCAAGGTAATGGGAAATTGCAATAGTATTTATATTGACGATGGCAACAATTTATGGGCAGGACTTGCCGGTAAGGGCCTTATTAAAATTGATCTTGATAAAAAGGATCATAAATTCATAAATATTCAAGAGACCGACACCTTAAATAAACCCTTTGAACAATTCTACCAGATCAATGCAATTGTTCCTGATGACCAAAACCCAAAACTTTTATGGTTGGGGACTAGTGAGGGGCTCATCGCCTATGACCAAAAAAGTGACCACTATGAAATTTATCAGTATCAAAATAAAAAGGACCTTTTTCAACGGTATATCAATGAAGTTTACCCCTTAAACAATAAAGTTTATGTAGGCTCAAATGGAGCCAATTGGTATGTTTTTGAAAAGAACAGTCACGAATCTTATCAAATATTGAAAAGAGGCTCAGAATTGTTTCACCACGAAATCACAAAATTCTTCAAGAACGACGATGGCACACTTTGGATTTCATCCTATTTCCGAGGATTGGTCCAGTACGACCCACTTGAACAGAAAATCCTAAAGGGCGTCAACAATAATTATAGGATTGGAAAGGTCTTGGGTATAACGCTTAGGGATTCAAGGGGAATGATCTGGTTTGCCGACGGCAACGGGCTATACAAATACAATCCAGATGTATCGAGCAAACATATAGATCTAGTTAAAAACAACGAGTTTGATTACCCAACGCCAATCCTTAAAATTATCAAAATAGAAAACTACTATTACATATGCACAGATCATAGTATGGGTATTTATAAGGTAAATGCCTCGGATCTGAGCTTTAGTATCATCCCTATTCCCGAAACACCCAATACTACAGGTTATGTTCTTCGTGATATGTTGCAAATGGATGATCACCGTATTCTTGTGCTGGGCAACCAAAAAGTATATATTCTTGACACCAAGAACAATAAGGTAACCGAACCGCCCCTTCAAATAGCCAATAGTCTGGAAACATTTTTGCGATGTGTTGCCAAGGATCAAAACAATAATTATTGGATAGGATCCAATAGGGATGGACTATATCAATTTAATTATGACAACTTAAGTTTTAAAAAATATAAGGATGAATTTATAGGTAAAACCTCCCGTGATTACGATTATTTTAAAAGACTTTATGTTGATACAGACAACAAATTATGGATCGGCCAGGCCTCCACATCCGTAATGGATTTGGAAACCGACTCCATTTATTGTCTAAACCCAGACTTTAATTATGAAAATCCTAGACCGTTCGGCGACTTTTATGAAGATGGAGACAATCGCATGTGGGTTGCGAATAAATTTGATGGAATAAGTTTTGCCGACAAATCCAACCTTAAGTCGGGTCTAAAAAGGGTGGTTGAAGGATCGTTTGATGGAGTTTACAAATACAATGACTCCATTATATGGACGGTTGGAGAAGGAAAACTGGGTCTATTGAACACAAATACGTTGAACCATCAAAATTTCAACCTTAAACCGAATTCCGAATTCTCTGGCCCTATTGTAGCCATGGAAGACGGTAAATTTATGATAGGTTACAACAATGGAGTGCTTATTTATGATCCAAAAAAACTCTCAACAATTCATGAAGTGCCCCAAATTTATATCCAAGAGGTAAAGGCCAATAATAAATATTGGTTTAGCGGTGCGGATGTGCATGCCAACAACTTTACACTCCAAAGTGGAACCAAAAGCCTCAGCATTAAATTAAGTGCATTGGCATATCAGAATCCAGAGCAATTATCGTATCAATACAAAATAGACGATGAAACCTGGGTCGATTTAGGCAGAAACAAGGAAATAAACCTATCCAACCTAAGACAGGGCAACTATTTAATTGCCGTAAAAGTCATCAATGGAATGGGAATGGAGACCGCCAACGCCAGTTTCCAATTTACCGTTGAACCATTTTGGTATACCTCCAATATGGCCATTTTGGTTTATTTCCTTTTGCTCATCGGTCTGGTTTATGCATTCTACAAATTCAATCTTAACCGAAAACTGGCGCTTGCAGAAAGTAAGAGAATCAAGGAAATCGACGATTTAAAATCCAAAATGTTCGCGAATATTTCCCATGAACTAAGAACTCCTTTGACCTTGATCAAGGGATTTGCCGCGATACTCATTAAAAACAATAAAGAGGAACATATCAACCAATTGACCCATGGCATCGAATCCAATAGTGATCAATTATTGAACTTGGTCAACCAAATGTTGGACCTGTCCGAATTGGATGCCAATAAAATGGAAATTCATTATAAGAATGGAGATATTGTGGTCTTTATTAAAAAATGTGTGGCCCTGTACCGGTCATTCTCACAGTCCAAATTGCAGCAGCTTAAATTCCATTCCAATGTAGGTGAACTACATATGGATTTCGATGATGACAAACTTCAAAAAATCTTGAACAATGTGTTGTCCAATGCCATAAAATACACCCCTGAAAATGGCAAGATTTCCGTTAGGTTGACCCAGAAAGAGCAACTGGTTTCCATCGCAATTTCGGATAGCGGCAAGGGCATTTCGGAAAATGACCTACCCTTGGTTTTTGACCGCTACTACAAAACCAACGATTTAAATGGCAACGAAGGCAGTGGCATTGGGTTATCCCTGACCAAGGAATTGGTTGAATTGCTTGAGGGAACCATCCATGTTTGTAGTGAAGTTGGCAAGGGAAGTACGTTTACCATTACCCTCCCAATAAAAAATTCGGCAGCAGTGATGACCGCCAACCATTTTGAGCCTTTCGTTAACAAAGCTTCAGCAACGATTGATCCACCCAAAAAATTTGAACAAAAAACGGAAAAATCAACCATTCTATTAGTGGAAGACAATAAGGACATCCAACAATTTATCACAACCCTTTTATCCGGTCAATATCGGATTTTACTTGCCAATAATGGGGAAGAAGGACTTTTGAAAGCCCAGAAAAAAGATATTGACCTAATTATAAGTGATGTGATGATGCCCCATACCGATGGATTTGAATTCTGTCAAAAAATAAAATCCAATGTGGCCACCTCCCACATTCCCTTTTTAATGTTGAGTGCCCGAACCCATACGCAGGACAAACAAAAAGCCTATGGTTTAGGCATTGATGGCTATTTGACCAAACCATTTCATCCAGAAGAATTGACCTCGATACTTAAAAATCTTTTGATCAAACAAAAAAGGCAACAACAATATCTTTCGGAACTTTTAAACATTAAAAGACCGAGTTTCGGCAAAACCATTGTGAACAAGTTGGATTCGCAATTGATCGGCAAACTTCAAAAATACATACTTGATAATCCCACGAAAATGTCGGCCAGCGATTTGGCCAAAGCCTTGGGGGTAAGTAGGACACAATTGCATAGAAAAATTAAATCACTCACGGGAAAATCACTTACCCAATACGCTAACCACATCAAAATAGAAAAGGCAAAACACATGCTGCGAACCAGCGATCTTCAGGTCAATGAAATTGCCTATGCCACCGGTTTTGAATCTCCCTCTTATTTTATCCGACTTTTTAAAAAAGAAGTAGGGCAAACACCTGAAAGCTTCAAAAAACAACCTGTTTCTTCCAAAATGAACTAACATTGGAACAATTGTTTCATTCATAGGAACAATAGTACTATCCATTTAGGCATCAATTGTAAAACTTTGAAAGTGTTATTCGATGTTATCCAATTCAAAAGATATCGATAACAAATTTCAATAGTAACCTCTAAAAACAGATAGTATGAAAACTAAATCCTTAATTTATTTTATTGTTGGCCTGGCACTTATATTAACAGGCTGTAGTTGTGAAAACAATGATGTGCAAGAATCCGATATCCAAGCCACTACGCTTAAGGCAGGTGCTACACAAATTAATGGAATTGGATACTATGCGGAAGAAACTGATTGTGATTATACAGCGGCAGGAGCAGATTTCGCCCTAGGCATGTCCGGAGATCTAGAGGGCTGTTTATATGTATTCGTTGAGGATTACGGATGCACTCCGAGTGGAATTTACCTTGAATCAGGAACCGAAATATTCACTGGATACTACAAAGGCGAATATGGCACATTTGTTACCACTTATAAATTTGAAGCAAAATATGAAGGATGTTCAGAAGATGGATTTTTCTTGGGCGCTGAAATTTTTGGGCGCTGTCAACATCCTGTCGTAAAGGGAAGTGGCACCGGGGTTTTTGAAGGCGTCACCGGCCGCATCAACTTTGTGGATGATGTGGTCACTATGGAATTCCCTTATAAAGGCCACCTTAAATATTAGTGAATATTTGAGTTAGCTAGGGGTTTATTGATCAAAAATTGACAGGATATATCTTAAGTATCATCAATCAAATTAACATCCTTTTCAACCCAATCAATCAATCCAGGAAAACGCCCAATTTAAATTGGGCGTTTTTTTAATAAAATAAGGTACTGTACCCTTTAGCCTGTAATTGCAGTAATCGAACGGAATAGGTAACCACAGGTTCCATGCCCTCTGCCAACTGATCTTCGGTAACGCCAAGCTTTTCCATGGCAACACTACAAACGCTTACCCGTACTTTTCCTTTATATTTTTGAAATAAGGTTTCCAGTTCCGAACCTTTTACCAATTGCTTTACCACCTTACCTTTTACCACAATTTCGTAATCGGTTACCTCAACCCCGCTATCCACAAGTCTGTCGTACATGCCCAATACACCCCTAAAATGAAGCTCTTCGCTCACTCCAAAAGCATAGTGTTTGGTCGTTGAAAGATCGGAAACAATTTCGGCATCCAATTTTTCCTGACCAAAGGTCTGAAAGTTGGAAAAAAGGAAGATCGCACTCAGCATTAAAAGGGTTCGCATAGTTTTCATAGTACCTTAATTTAAGTTTAGTTCCTATAAAAGTACGATTATTGATTTTCTTCCCTGACCACGAAAACCTTTTTAAACGAAATGGGCTTTCCATAGGTGGTAAAACCATCAAAAACTACCTCAAATTCTCCGGAAAGGTCAGATGTGTAAAACTCGAAATGCAGTTCTTCATCCTTAACTTCGATATGGGGCTCCCAAAGCAGCAACCTTCGGTAATCCGGGATTTTACCAAACCCCAAACTATCTGTTGCCGTATAAAACTGTTTAAAGTAGTTCTTTTTGTCCAGCGGTTTTACAATATCAACATTGATCCCCACTTCTGGTTGGTATTCTTTATAAAAATCGCCATCATAGGTCTTCACGGATAGCATCCCCTGATAATTTTTTCCAGACATTACAAACTGGTCGCGAACCAAACTGATGGTCTCGATTTTCCGTGCATCAAAATCCTTAATGGATTCATGGTTGGGAATAAACACCCCATCCACAATCACAATGGCCGGGTCAAAATTGTATGCTTCATTGTATTTTTCAAAATCTTGGGCCACTCGAATATAATCGTTCCCCTTTCCATTTTTACGGTAGCCAGCAAAGCTTAAGAGTTCCACCAAGGTTTCTTCAAAAGTTGGAAATTGGGTGTATTCGTCCAAGCGCAAAGTTTCCGGCATACCTCCATCAAAAGGATCAATTGGGAATCCCAACAAAACTGAATCGGGTTTTACCGAAAAGAACTGATTCTCCAATTGATTGTGAACACTTCTTGCAATGATTTCATCTTTATATTCTGGTTTGAGATGAAAATCTCCAAAAGTTAATCCCGAAACATCCAATTTGGATGCATAACGCCGTTCAACAATCATGTCTTTGTAACCATTGGGCACTTGAATAATGGCCTTTGGGGTTTTATATTGTTTTTTTAGATAGGTATAAAAATTGCCCGATTCGTCCGTAATGGCAAACTTGGTCAAAAACTCTTCCCCTGGAATGGACACCACCACATCTGCATCCGCTACGGGCACACCATTCCTCTTAACCGTTCCATACAATAATTCTCCCCGTTGTTCTGGAAGATAAAGGCTATCGCCGGCCTTTTTAATGATTTCGCCATCAACACCCATATATGTGGCTCCGAATTGCATGGCGTTCATTTCAGGCACCACTGGAATCTGTTCTTTTTTTTGAACTTTTAAGGTATAATTGCCATGACCCAATTGGGCTTTGTAATTTTTAATACTCAACACGACTTTTTCCCTTGGCTGATGGATATTTTTATCCAGATGAATCAAAATCATGGAAGAATCCACGGGTTGTGAAGTTACCGATGTTGTTTGGCTTTCTACAGGATCTGACAACAGGGCGCTTTGATCCACTTGATAGGGATTAATCACAACGATATCATCTTTATACACTTGTTTTAGCCCATTGTTTTTCATCCATTGGGTATAGGCCAATAGTTTGTAGTTGCCGGATGGTATGTCGGTATTAATGAAAAAGTCCCCTTGTCCCTTCCCATTGGTCAATCTTATTTTTTGTTCGAGCACATATTCCTTTGCTTCGTTCACCAATGCTACGTACCCGATATAACTGATGTTGCTGGACCTGCTGTTTTGCGCATTGAAATTGTAGAATGCATAATTTACATACTCCCCTGCAAAAACAAGTGGCCCTGAATGGTGCAGATATACCTTTTCTTGGGGTAGATTCTTTAAATTCAGAAGTTCCGAATTGTCCTTGATTACGTATTGTGCCCTTACCAAACCGGCGACACCAAACAATATTGAAAAAAGTGCAAGTTGTTTTTTCATTCTATACTTTTTAATCTATCCAAAAATCGGGTACTACATTGTCACCTAAAAGGGTACAATCCCCGCATAAGCGTGGCACAAAAACATAAGGTCCCACACAAGCAGCCAAAGGAACCAAATTCTCATCATAAGCGGCAAAATAACTTACCAGACCAAGTTCCACTCTTGGCAACAGTCCTTGGGGACAATCAGGTAAATCGAATAAGGGGGCCGTTTGCAAATCACAATTAAAACCAAATGCATACGGTGGTAATTCCTCATCTGGAAAATAGTCTTCGTAGTTGAAAAACAATCGTTGTTCGGACACATTTACCGCCTCTACATACCCCAAAACATTTTCTTCCGTGCCATCTGCCCTTTTCACATTGGCATACAATGCGCCGGGTTGCACACCCGAGAACAGACTTTCGGATTGTGAAAAATCCTTTAATACTTCAAAAAAGGAATAAGCTTCCTTGGACTGCACATATTGTTTCACCAATATGCTGTATCTATGGGAGATGATGAAATTGTCTTTCCCTATAAACCTTACCATATGTCGTTGAACATCTGCCCCTGAATTCCCTACAGTACTAATTTGGTCAATTCCGCTGGAAACAACGGTATTGTAACAGGTTTGGTTCTGAACTTGCCGTTCGATTAAAGAGAGATCATGTTCTAGTGTTACAGGATCATAATTCGTTAAATCAAAGTCATAAACTTGCCAATAGGGAGCCACAATTTTATAGGTTTCCTCATAGGCGAATCGATAGTTTTCGGGACTTCCTTCAATCGGGTCACTATCCAAATAAATGGCCACCCCTTCGACGCCATTATCACTAATGGCCTTTTCCGCATATAAATTGATTACTTCGGAAGTACCTGCAAGCTGAATAGCATCCGAAACATATTCCGTTCCTGAACTTGTGGTTATTTGTAAGATATAAGATATATCCAACTCCAATGCGAAAGGCTCGTTTGATAAATAATGACCTTCCGACCCCTCTGTAAAATTGTACTCTTCTCCATTATCTCCCAATAATTTAAGTAATGCTCCCGATTCTGGAGGAACCGAATCGAAAGGTTGGATTCCCTGTGGCATATATGGATTATAAATGGTATCTGTCAACAAATCCAAACGTGAATCGCTCCTGCTCAAATATACTGTTTGGGTCTTAAGCTCATCTGAAAAAATAGCATCGACCACCAACATTCCTGCTCCATCCCCACTCAAGGTTTCTATTTCCAGCTCCTCTACACATGAGCCCATTCCCATAAGCAATAGAAATGCATAAATCAGATGATATGTCTTCTTTTTCCATCTCATTCCTCCCAAAAATCTGGCACCACATTAGCTCCCAACAGGGTGCAATCCCCACACAACCTTGGCACAAAAATATAAGGCCCTGGACATGAGGCATTGGGAACCAAAGTTGCATCGTATGCAGAATAATAAGTTACAATGTTAGCGTCTATTCTTTCCAATAAACCCTGGGAGCAAGCTGGTGGGGGCTCTGGATTATATAACAATGCAGTTTGAAAACCACAATTATAATCAAAGGCATAAGATGGCTTTTCTTCATTCGGAAAAAAGTCTTCATAATTAAAGAACAATCTTTTTTCTGTGGCTCCGACTGCTTCCACGTAGCCCAAAACACTTTCATTCGAACCATCCTTTCGAAATACATTGGAGTAAATCGGGCCTGTCTGGATTTGTGAAAACAAGTTTTCTGACTGCGAAAAATCCTTAAGGATTCCAAAATAAGAGTTGGCCTCTTGAGATTCCACAAACTGTTTAACCAAAATGCTATAGCGTTGGGCTATGATAAAATTTTCCCTGCTGATAAAACGCACCAAATGTCTTGTAATCTTTGCCGATGCATTTCCTACCACGGTCATTACATTTATGTCATTGGATGCCACGGTATTGTAGCAAATTTTGTTTTGGACTTGCCGTTCAACTATTTCCAGATTGTAGGAAGGTGGATCTGTGGAATTATCATAATTGGTTAGCTCAAAATCGAACGGGGTCCAAAGGGGCGCTTCTATTTTATAGGTTTCTTCATAGGCATAGCGGTAATATTGCGAATCTCCTGACAAGGGTTCACTATCTACATAAATCGCTACTCCTTCAACGCCTTCATCATTAATTATTCTTTCGGCATACACATCGGTAATTCCTGCAGTACCCATTACTTGAATGGGATCGGAAGTGTAACCAATACCTGATCTTGTTGTAATATCCAGATTGTACTGGGTTCCCATTTGTAATGCAAATTGTGTATTGGAATAATATTTTCCAGGTTCCCCTTCCGTAAACATATATTCGGAGCCATCGTTGCCCAAAACCTTAACCGTAGCACCAGATTCCACAGTGACCGAATCATAGGGTGTTGCCCCAGGGGTAAGATATGGGTTATATACGGTATCCGTTTCCAAATCCAATCGGGAATCACTTCTACTTAAAAATACGGTCTGGGTTTTCAGCTCATCGGTAAGCACAGCTTCGACCACCAATAAATTGGTAGCAGAATCATCATTTAAGGTGTCAATTTCAAGTTCATCCAAACAAGCAACACAACCTGTTAGGATCATCAATCCGAAAATTATCCGATATATGAGATTGGAAAGTTTCATTAAAATTTAAAATTGTAGGTTATGGAGGGAATAGGAATCCCAAAAATGGAACTTTGCAACGCTTTGGCCTCTCCATCCTCGGTCACAAAAAACACGGAGTACGGATTGTTCCTCCCCAAAACATTATACACTTGGATAGTGATGAAACTATGGGCCAATTTGTTCTTTTTGTGGTTCCCTTCAATATTGAACCCTAAATCCAGTCGGTAATAATCCGGAATTCGATACTTGTTACGATCGCTGAACACCACATAATCTGCATTATTGAACCTAAAGGTTCCGACAGGATAGGTAATCGGCCTACCCGTTTGATAAGCAAAGTTCATGGAAAAACTGAACCTTCTTGTCAACTTATAATTGGCAATCAAGCTTATGTCATGCGGTTTGTCAAAGTTGGAAGGGAAAAATTCGCCATTGTTGATGCGCTCCTCACTGGAATCTCCATCAAACTTATAAAAGGATCTCGAGTAGGTATAGCTCAACCATCCATTAAGATCGCCCTTGTTCTTTTTGAGTAAAAATTCAATTCCATAGGCTTTACCCTCGCCTTGCAAAACCTCGGTCTCCACATTTTCGTTCAACAACAAGTCGGCCCCAGTTTTAAAATCCAATACATCGTCCATGAGCTTATAATAGCCTTCCAAGCTAACTTCGAACATATTATCATTGAAGTTTTTATAGAATCCCAAAGCGGCCTGATAACCGACTTGGGGTTTAATGTTCAGGTCGGATAATTTCCAAGTATCGATTGGGGAAACGGTAGTGTTATTGGATAGGGTATGGATGAATTGATAGGCATTGTTAAAACTTGCCTTTACCGAAAAATCGGGAGTGAACAGGTACCGTGCAGATACTCTTGCCTCTGGTCCTCCATAGGTTTTAATAAACTCACCACTGTTGTAATTCAAGGTATCGACCACCGTGGATTCGCTTTTGGGCTCTCCTTCGGCATATTCGTATTGGGTTGCCGGGCCCATTGCGGCATAAAAAGCATATCGTGCCCCAATATCCACAGAAAATTTATCGGAAATCTTGAATTCATCCCCAATAAAAAGTGCTCCCTCTAGTCCTTGTTCATCATCCACATCGACAGGAGTTACATTGGATTCACTGTTTTTCGGGTCGATACTACCAGGATTTGTAGCGTAAAATTTGGCTGAAATCCCATAATCGAAGGTATGTTTTTCATTTAATCGGGTTCGCAATTTGTATTTCAATTCCGATTCGTTAATGGTGTAATCCAATTCAAAATCGTTGTTCGATTCCCCATCAAAATCAATCCCAAATCGATAATCACTATTGGCAGCCAACAAGGTAGCGTTGGTTTTCTCACTCAATTTATGGCTCCATCGTACCGAAAAAAGACGATTGCTATAATTGTATAATGAATCCGAAGTGATACTAAAGTTGTCTTTGCTGTAATATGCGGTCCCTCTAATTTCACTGTTCTCGTTAAACTTGTGATGGTACTTTACAATACCATCAAAAAAAGATGCCTGACTGTTGTTCAATGATTCTTCATCCAAAGAACGGAGGATCCAATCGGCATAGGCTCCCCTAGCCCCAACAATCAACGAAGAGGTATCTTTTTTAATCGGAAATTCCAGGGCCAAATTTCCGGTCACAGGCCCAATGGAACCTTCTCCTGAAATTTTTTCTGTATTGCCATTTTTGGTCTCAATGTCAAATACAGAAGATAACCTGCCACCAAATTCAACAGGAGGCGCTCCTTTATAAATATTTACCCTTTCGGTTGTAAAGGGATTCAATGCCTGAAAAATTCCAAAAAAGTGGGTTGGATTATAAATTACCGCATCATCCAAAAGCACCAAATTCTGGTCGGTTTTACCTCCACGAACATTAAGTCCAGATGCCCCCTCACCTGCCGATGAGATGCCGGGCAATGCTTTTGCGACCTCCAAAATATTCCGTTCCCCTAAAACCAAGGGGATATTTTTGGCTTCTTCGGATACAATTTCTTCGTTTCCAGTAGTGGCATCGACCACATTTCTTACCGCATCCGCTTCCAAGACCACCTCGTCCAATTGCTCCAAACTTTCTTCCAAGTTCAGATTGAGGTTACCATCGTTGTACATTACCACTTCCCTTTCCATATCCCGAATCCCCATGGCACTGGTTGTAATTACATTGTAACCCGCTGGCAGTTCCAAATTGTAATTCCCTTGCTCATCGGTAACGGTTACCCTAGCACTTCCCTTTACACGAATGGCCAAATCTGGAATAGGTTCACCTGTTTTTGAATTAAGGGCCCTACCTGATAAATTGTAGGAAGATTGTAAATCTTGTCTATCTGCCCTGCCGATACGCACCAAAGGAAGTTTGTTGCTTGATTGTGCCGTTGCTTCCTTATAAAATGCGGGGGGTGGTAAGTTTTGGTTGATTGTAACACTTACTTGGGTTAAGGTCGTGTCGGTCACGCCAAAGAAATTTCCGGGAAGTTCATCGTAAACGATACTGTTCTGCAATATAAAAACACGCTTTTCCTTATTGGAAATGTAAAAGTTCAACTGGGTGCCAGCTAATACTGAAGTTAGAATGTCGGACAAGGAAGTATTAGCAAAATCTTGACGAACCTCAACTGTGTCCAACCATTCTTGAAGGTAAAAAAATGAATACCCGGATTGTTCCCCAAGTTCCCCAAAGAATTCGGATGCAGTTTTAGCATTCCCAGAAATAGTGATATTGGCTTCTTGTGCATGAGTGAATTGTCCGCAAATAAAAAGGAACAATACACCCACAATTTTAGCCACTGTGGCGGTGTAATTACGAAAATATAGCAATGGTTAAATGAATTAGCTTACTACAATTTAACAAAAAACCAATAGGTTAATTAAATTAGCAAGGGAATATTTATAGTCTTTTCAATGCAACCGAGAATATGGTAAGATTTTAAAATTCAACTTGTCATATTGTAATTGAAACGACCCTATAATTGCCAATACCATAAACCAACCAAAATGAATTAATTATGAAAAACCTCAAAATCAGTTTTTTACTACTTACATGCGTCCTTTTTGGGCTGCAGCTGCAGGCCCAAATTGAAAAAGCACCACCACGAAGCGAAGGAGAAGGGCCTTGGTCCCAATTTATTATTCGTGGGGTCACCGTAATAGATGGTACTTTATCCCCACCTATTGGACCTGTTGACATTGTGGTCGAGAACAACAAAATTACCTCGGTACAAGTAGTTGGATTTCCAGGAATGGACATTAACCCCAACAGAAGACCCCAACTGAAACCGGGTGGCAAAGAATTGAATGCAGAGGGCATGTATCTTCTCCCTGGCTTTGTGGACACCCATGCGCATATTGGAGGTATCCCTCAAGGCACCCCTGCCGAATATGTGTACAAATTATGGTTGGGACACGGCATTACCACCATTTGCGACCCAGGTTCTGGAAATGGGATCGATTGGGTGTTGGACCAAAAAAATAAAAGCAATAAAAACGAAATCACGGCACCACGGATAAAAGCCTACAACTGGTTTGGCAATAATTTAGATGGCGAGCGGGGCAGATTGGACATTACCACTCCCGAAGCTGCTCGCGAATGGGTACGTGCCAATGCCAAAAAGGGTGCGGACGGTATCAAATTTGGTGGCGGACTCCCCGAAGTAATGACCGCTGCCTTGGATGAGAACAAAAAATTGGGATTACGCTCCAAAACACACCATGCCCAACTTTATGTAGGCCGTTGGAATGTATTGAACAGTGCACGTGCCGGATTGACCTCCATGGAACATTGGTATGGCCTGCCCGAAGCCATGTTCGAAGACAGGACGGTACAAAACTATTCCTTGGATTACAATTACCAGAACGAACAGGATCGTTTTGGCGAAGCAGGTCAACTTTGGACCCAAGCGGCAAAACCGTATTCCGATAAATGGAATGCAGTAATGGATGAATTGATCTCGTTGGATTTCTCCATTTCCCCAACCATGGTGATCTATGAAGCCAATCGTGACCTTCAGCGTGCGAGACGTGCGGAATGGCATGAGGAATACACTTTACCTGCACTCTGGGATTTTTATGCGCCGAGCAGACAATCCCATGGATCCTACTGGCATTATTGGGGTACCGAACAGGAAATTAACTGGAAGCAGAATTACAAACTTTGGATGACCTTTTTGAACGAGTACAAAAATAGAGGTGGACGAATCACCGTAGGCACCGATGCGGGTTTTATTTATCAATTGTACGGATTTGCATACCCAAGGGAAATGGAACTATTGCGCGAAGCTGGTTTCCACCCGTTGGAAGTGATCAAAGCGGCTACCTTGAACGGTGCAGAAGCTTTGGGCATGGATGACCAAATTGGCACGGTTACAGTAGGGAAATTGGCAGATTTTGTGATTGTGGAAGAAAATCCTTTGGAGAACTTTAAAGCCTTGTACGGCACAGGAGCCATCCAATTGCAAGAAGACAACACCATTGAGCGTGTTGGTGGGGTTAAATACACCATAAAGGACGGTATTATTTATGACGCAAAACAACTTTTGGAAGATGTAAAGAAAATAGTAAAAGACACCAAAGCCGAAACCGGGTATAAAATCACTCAACCTGGAATGAAGGACTAAAATCGGAAACATATTAAAAAAGGCAGCCAGTTGGCTGCCTTTTTTTATTCCTTTATATCACAAATTCAAAGTATCCGAAGCTTGTTTCATTGAATTCAATTCTTGTCGAAGGCGTTCATTTTCCATAATGTATTGTTCCTTCAAATATTCCAGCTTGCGTTCAAACTCATCGGCAGGCACATATTCTGGTTGTAGAAATGCTCCATTGATCATACTGAACACCGTGAACAAAAAACTAATGGCCACCGCGGCAACCAATCCGAACAGCATGGTTTTTTCCCGCTTCAAATCTGGAGCATCCCTCCTGATCTGCTTTTTATCTTCTTTGGAAAGCTTTCGAGTACTGGACAATTGATCTAAAAACACATCCCATTTCTCCTCTTCCTTTACATACAAATGCATAAACCCACCTTCATTCAAAAAATCCTCGGTACTTGGTGTGGAGGCGAGTAAAAACAAATCCAAGCCATTTCCACTCATCACATCCAAAAGGGAAGGATCGTAATCCAAAATGTCCTGCACCAGTTTTATCACGAACTCCAAACTATAATTGGGTCTCAAATATTCATCGTACAAAGTTTGGATTTCGAAGTAATCGGTTCGACTCAAGGCATAATCTAAAAAACGATCTTTTAGTTCGGCCTTAAAAAATTCGCTCATTTTTTAGATAGGAGAGTTAATGGTTGGTGTTGGTTTAATGGATTTTGACACTCCCGTGTTTTTAGTTATTAAAAAGTGCGTTCCATGTGTTCATTCAAAAGAACTCATTTAAGTAAGACCAATAACGACTACATGATTTCTGCACTAAGACCAGCTTGTAACAATTTAGTGCATTTGGGCTTAAGGATGTCATATTCCCCGGTCTTTACCGTACATTTTCCATTATAGTGCACGATCAATGAACATTGCTCCGCTTGCTCGGGGGTGTGTTCGCAAACATTGATCAAGGTTTCGATAACGTGGTCGAAGGTGTTCACATCATCATTAAAAAGTACGATTTCATGCTCTTTGATGGTCTCTTCCTCTAGAAGGACATCTTCCAATTCTTTTTCCCTAGTGCCCATAAATTCTGAGATTTACTTCTCTCTAATTTACATATTTTGCTGAAACCCAGCGATTCTTCTCCATTTTTTTCTCAAATTCCAAACCATGGGCGGCACATTTTGCAGAAATCACATCCAAATCCTCCAAATAAAAGCCACTTAAAAATAAAGAGCCTCCTTTGTTCAAACATTTTGCATAGACAGGGATATCCTCCAATAAAATATTTCGGTTGATATTGGCCAGAATCACATCATAGGTTCTGTCGCCCAGCAAACTAGCATCACCTTGCATGGCCTTAATATCAGAACAGTTATTACGCTCTACATTTTCCTCCGTATTCAAAAAGCACCATTCATCAATATCAATGGCCTCGGTTTCTCCAGCACCCTTCATTTTTGCCAATATGGCAAGGACTCCGGTTCCGCAGCCCATATCCAATACCGACTTCCCTTCGAAATCGTTGTCCAAAATATGCTGCAACATCATGTGGGTGGTTTCATGGTGGCCTGTACCGAAACTCATTTTGGGTTCGATAACAATATCGAAATCCACTTCAATTGCTTCATGAAAAGGCGCGCGAACCATGCACCTATCCCCGACTATAATGGGATGAAAATTTCGTTCCCATTCGGCATTCCAATTTTGTTGCTCAATTTCTTTGGTGGTCCAACTGATATTGAAATTTGGGTTTTGAAGTACAAAAAGATGGTTCAGGTTTGCCTCCTTCCATTCCGATTTTAGAATGTAAGCCAGAACCCCTGTTTCGTTTTCCACAAAACTTTCAAAGCCCAGCTCACCCAACTCCGCAATCAGAATATCGCTTGCGGGTTGGGCAGGGTCTACCTTAAAATCGAATTCTAAATAAACCAAGGACATAAAGATTCTTTAAATAGCAGCGATAATGGCCACAAAATCATCAGCTACCAATGATGCGCCACCAATTAAACCTCCATCCACATCGGGTTTACCAAAAATCTCACCTGCGTTGCTTGGCTTTACACTACCTCCGTACAAAATGGAAACCTCATCTGCCACAGCAGCACCAAAAGCATCAGCAATGGTTTTTCTAATAAAAGCGTGCATTTCCTGTGCTTGTTCAGGGGAAGCTGTTTCACCAGTCCCAATGGCCCAAACAGGCTCATAGGCCAACACAATATTTTTCCAAGCACTGGCATCCAAACTGAACAATGCGTTTTTCAATTGGCTTTCCACCACATCAAAATGCTTGTCCGCTTTTCTGTCTTCCAATTCTTCACCGAAGCAGAAAATGGTTTTCAATCCTTTTTCGATGGCAGTGTTC
The DNA here is from genome assembly GCF_030268205.1 of Allomuricauda sp. NBRC 101325. Taxonomy (GTDB): domain Bacteria; phylum Bacteroidota; class Bacteroidia; order Flavobacteriales; family Flavobacteriaceae; genus Flagellimonas. Next base: position 267,647 of record NZ_BSQF01000002.1, on the reverse strand, counting down.
ACTTTTTTGGCCAAAAGTGCATCATCTTCACCAAAATAGGCACGTCTTTCGGAGTGACCTAAAATCACGGTGTCGATGTCTAGGCTCAATAACATATCTGCGGAAATCTCTCCTGTGTAAGCTCCACTTTCTGCAAAATGCATGTTCTGTGCAGCCACTTTAATGGTTGAACTTCCAAGAGCGCTCTGTGCCGCCTGAAGGTTCACAAACGTTGGCGCCACAATAACCGTTGCATTGGTATCGGGTAGTTTGGCGGATAGTTCAGTCAACAATGCCTCCGTTTCCTGAAGGTTTTTATTCATCTTCCAGTTTCCTGCCACAATCTTTGTTCTCATGATCTCTGTTTTTCTTGTGTTATTGTTTAGAAAGTAAGTTTATCCAAATCGTTGTAATGTACTTTTTGTTGAATGGTTCCCTTTTTAAGGGTCAATACCGCTGGATTGGAGCGGACAATGGTCTTTAAAGTGGTCTCATCGGTAAAGTAAAAATCAAAATCCAGTCCATATTCAGCCCGAAGTTCATCGGTCATTTCTTTGCTTGATGCAGACATTCCAATAACTCGATAGCCATTTTGTTTGGCCTTTGCTGCTACTTCCGCTATTTTTTCAAAAGCTTCGTAATTACTTTTCTTAAGGTCGTAGGCTATGACCAACATTATTTTTTGTGCGTTCAATACCCTTTCCGAAAAGTCAACTCCATTTTGCTCAATGGTAAAATCATGGATAGGAGGTTCATAGGCCTTTTGAATTTCCACTGTTTCTACCTCATTGGTAAATTTACCACCTTCCACATTTGGAAAAGAACCATTTGTTACGAATATCTTTTCTTCCCCATCGACAATAAATTTCCATCTATACTCTGAAATTGATTTTGGCGCATCTTCTGGCACCGACATTCCTTCCTGAATATTGGCCCCTATTTTATAGGGTCTGAAATCAACGGTTGGCAAATGGTTCAACACATGATTGGCAAACCAGGTACAGGCTACCAATGCCACTCCTCCAATGATCCAATTGGTTTTTGGAGGAAAAAGTGGTGTAATGTATTTTCTTCCGAAGAACAGAATCAAAATAAACACCAACAAAATCACATCTTTGGTAAAGGATTCCCAAGGCGTCAATTTCACTGCATCCCCGAAACACCCACAATCGGTCACTTTATTAAAATAAGCGGAATAAAAAGTGAGGAAAGTGAAGAACACTATCATCAAAAGCAAGCTCCAGACCGTAAATTTTGGTTTAAATCCTATTAAAAGTAATATTCCGAGGATTACCTCAACAATTACCACAAAAATGGAAATTCCCAAGGCCAAAGGTGTTAAAAAGGGCAAATCCAGTACCCCCGGACTAAAATATTCTTCCAACTTGAAAGAAAACCCCATAGGATCGTTCAACTTGATCCAACCACTAATAATAAATAGCACCCCGACTATTATTCTAGATATCCAAACGATATATTTCATTGTATAAATTTCAAACTACTAAATATATAAAAGCTCTACTTGTTTGCCACCAATTGCACAAATTCCCAAACAACTGTTATTTAATTTGGGAATACTCGCCCGACTTTTAATTAGGATTTTCTTCCCCAAGATGAATTAGTGCGAAAACCGCATAATTAACCATGTCTTGGTAATTGGCATCCACCCCTTCGCTTACCAAAGTAGCACCTTGGTTATCCTCAATTTGTTTTACCCGCAACAATTTCTGTAAGATCAAATCCGTGAGGGAGCTCACGCGCATATCCCTCCAGGCTTCGCCATAATCGTGATTTTTGTCCTCCATTAATTTTTTGGTTATGGCCACCTGCTCATCATACAAAGCAATGGCTTCTTCTGAATTGATATCTGGTTGTTCCACTACCCCTCTTTTAATTTGGATGAGTGCCATAATGGAATAATTGATGATCCCGATAAATTCAGATCGTTCACCTTCATCCACTTTTCGCACCTCATTTTGTTGAAGGCTTCGAATGCGCTGCGCCTTAATGAAAATCTGGTCGGTTAGGGAGGGCAATCGCAAAATACGCCATGCGGTACCGTAGTCTTTAGCCTTTTTTGAGAACAAATCGCGACAGGTTTTGATCACCGCATCGTATTGTTGGGAAGTCTGCTGCATCTATTGTTGCTAATTTGCGTAAATTTCGTTCAATTCTGTGCGTTTGCATGCACTTTGCCAAAGATAATGAAACCCAACAAAGGAGTTATTTTTTATGACGATAAACTGCAAAGGTGATTTGGTGGATCTTACCGTGCCCAAAGTAATGGGTATTTTAAATCTTACCCCCGATTCTTTTTTTGATGGCGGAACCTATAAAGATGAGGCTTCCATTTTGAATCGCGTAGAGGGAATGTTGAACGATGGTGCCACATTTATCGATATGGGCGCCTACAGTTCACGTCCAGGGGCCGAACATGTTTCGGAGGATGAAGAATTGCAACGTATGATCCCCATCATCGATTTGGTGCTGAAACATTTCCCGGAAACCTTAATTTCCATTGACACCTTTAGAAGCAAGGTAGCGAAAGAAAGTGTTGCAAACGGCGCTGCCATCATAAACGATATTGCTGCAGGAAATTTGGACGAGAATATGTTCGACACCATTGCCGATTTGCAGGTTCCCTATATTATGATGCACATGAAAGGCACTCCACAATCCATGCAAAAAGAGATTGTATATGATGACCTTATCTTGGATTTGAAAACCTATTTTTCGGAAAAGATAGCCAAGACTACTTCCAAAAAAATAAACGATGTGATCCTAGATCCTGGATTCGGATTTGCCAAAACCACAGCGCAAAATTACACCTTGCTCCATCACCTTGATTTATTCCAAACCTTTGGTTTGCCCATATTGATAGGTTTGAGCAGAAAATCCATGATCTATAAAGTTTTGCAATCCAATCCCCAAGAAGCCTTGAACGGAACCACTGCATTGCACACCGTTGCCTTGTTAAAAGGGGCTAATATTATTCGTGCCCATGATGTAAAAGAAGCCGTGGAATGTGTTAAACTTGTAGAAGTGTTGAAAGCCAATGCACTCTAGGCAGTGGTTCTTCTATTTTTGCTAATTTTACAAAAACACTGCTATTGGATTTTCTAAATTTTCTCGATTTTCAGGTTACGGATATCATAGACATACTCCTTGTGGCAGCTTTGCTCTATTATGTTTATAAACTGGTTCGAGGTACCGTTGCCATCAATATTTTTATCGGAATTGTAATTGTTTGGGCGCTTTGGAAGTTGACCGAACTGCTTCAAATGAAAATGATCAGTAGTATGGTCGGTGGATTCATGAACATTGGATTGATCGCTTTGATCATTGTTTTTCAACAGGAAATACGAAAATTTTTGTTGATGATCGGTTCCACCAATTTTGCCAAGAAACGGAATTTCCTGAAGCATTTTAAATTCATGAAGCAGGATGTTATCGCCACTAAAACAGATGTGGAATCCATTGTGGGGGCATGCGAAAAAATGGGAAGCACCAAAACGGGAGCCATCATTGTGATTGAACGCAACAATGCATTGGATTTTGTAATGTCGACCGGTGATGCCATGAATATTCAAATCACCCAACCCATTCTGGAAAGTATCTTTTTTAAAAATAGTCCGCTCCATGATGGCGCGATTGTGATCCAAGATAATTTTATTACCGCTACACGAGTGATTTTACCTGTTTCCAACGATAGAAATATTCCTTTACGTTTTGGACTTCGGCACCGAGCTGCGGTTGGAATCACAGAGAAAACCGATGCGGTTTGTTTGGTGGTCAGTGAGGAAACTGGTGCTATTTCATATATAAAAAATGGGGATTTTATCCCCTTTAAGGGTATCGAGGAATTGACCAAAAAACTTAAAAAGGATTTGGAGCAATGACATGCAAAAATTGTGAAGCCAACTTAAGAACCGACTACTTGTATTGTCCCAATTGTGGTGGAAAGGTCATCCGAAATAGAATTACCGTCAAAAATCTTTGGTTCGATGTCTTAGATAGATATTTCAATCTGGACAATACCTTTATCAACACTTTCGTACATCTGTTTACCAAGCCCGAAATTGTGATTGAAGGTTATCTTCAAGGACTTCGCAGAAAATACCTGAACCCCATTAGTTATTTAGGGCTAGCCCTTACCCTATCTGGAATTATAGTATTCCTGATGACCAAATCGATTGATTTTATGGCATTCGACATGTTCGACAATGAGTCACAAACGGTTTTTCAGAAAAAAATGTTGGGGTATACGATGGATTATCAGGCCCTGTTATTTATTGTATATATTCCTTTGATGGCCATTGCAGGTTGGTTGTGTTTTGATGAGAAGAAATACAACTTCGCAGAACGCAACATCATTTTTATGTACTCCTTGGCGCATTTTAGCCTTTTTAGTTTTATTCCATCCGTTATAGTGCTTCTATTTACCCCTGAACACTACATGACCTATTCCCTTTTGGGTTCATTGACCATGCTTATTTATACAAGTTATGTTATCGCTAGGATTTCAAAAGCACAAGGAATTATGCTTTTCGCAAGACTTATTCTTTTTTATTTACTCGTATCGATACTGTACTTCTCAATTAGTTTGATCATACCCATTCTCATGTTTTTGACAGGAGAAGTTACCCTAGATGATTTTCAACCTAAAAATGGTTAATTAAGCCACTTCCTCTGCCAAGAATTGGGCATTGTACAAATCGGAATAATAGCCACCTTTTTCCAAAAGTTCCTTGTGATTGCCCATCTCAACGATTTCCCCAGCATCCATCACAATTATTTTATCTGCTTTTTTAATGGTCGCCAAACGGTGGGCAATAATGATAGAAGTCCTGCCCTCGGTAATTTTGTCTGTAGCCTGTTGGATCAATTGTTCGGAATAGGTATCCACTGACGAGGTAGCTTCATCCAAAATCAAAATACTGGGATTGCTCACATAAGCACGTAAAAAAGCAATCAATTGGCGCTGACCGCTGGAAAGCATACTTCCACGCTCCTTTACATTGTATTGGTAGCCGCCAGGCAAGCTTGACACAAATTCGTGAACCCCAATTTGTTTGGCCGCTTCTTCAATTTGTTCGGTGGTAATATTTTCATCGCGAAGTGAAATGTTATTTGCAATGGTATCGGCAAACAAAAACACATCCTGAAGTACAATCGCAATATGTGATCGCAACGAATGCAAGGTGTAATCTTTCAAACACACATTGTCCACCAAAATTTGCCCTGAGTTGATTTCGTAAAAACGGTTGAGCAAATTAATGATCGTAGATTTTCCCGCTCCTGTTGCCCCAACAATGGCAACGGTTTCACCTGCTTTTACTTTAAAGTTTATGCCATGAAGCACTTCTTCATCGGGCACGTAACCAAAATGCACATCTTTAAACTCAATATCACCTTTTACATCCGCTTTTTCAACGGTTCCCTCATCTGGAATATGGCTATCGGTATCCAATATTTTGAACACTCGATTGGCTGCCACCATTCCCATTTGAAGGGTATTGAATTTATCAGCAATCTGACGCAACGGACGGAACAATAAATCCATCAAGAAAAAGAAAGCCAAAATTGCCCCTTTGTTGTCCATTCCAACATTCTCTATATTTTGAATTACCCCAAAATACACCACTAATCCAATGCCTATGGAGTTGGAGATTTCAGCTATTGGAAAAAATATGGAGTTGTACCAAACGGTCTTCAACCAAGCATTTTGATGTTTTTCGTTGATGACCCTGAATTTTTCCTTTTCAATTTCCTCACGGTTGAACAATTGCACGATCTTCATCCCTGCAATACGCTCCTGCACAAAAGAATTCAAATTGGACACCTGCGCACGCACTTCAACAAAAGCAACCTTCATGGCTTGTTGAAACAAGCGGGTAGCTATCAAAATCACAGGAAGAATCGCAAAAACAATCAAGGCCAACTTCCAATTGACCACGAGCATTATGATTGCGGCCGACAACATTTTTAAGGCATCGGCAACGATCATAAAAAATCCTTGACTAAAAATCTCCCCGATACGTTGCATATCGGCAACGGCCCTGGTCACCAAAACTCCAATGGAAGATTTATCGAAATAGGTCATTTTAAAGCCTGTCATTTTAGTGAACAGCTTTATACGGATATCTTTTATTACCGACTCCCCCAAAAGGTTGGCGAAATAATTGAACAGCAACTGGGTGGTTACCTGTCCCAAAAGGAAGACCAACATCAGCACAACAGCATTCAATAATTGTTGACTGTCTTTGCTTTCCAAGGATTCGTTGATGATGTCCTTTACCAAAATTGGAATTCCAATAGCGAAGGCTGCGGATAAAATGGCCACAATGGCCACCAACCAAAAAATGCCCCTATAGGGCCTGGTATATGAAAACACTCGTTTGAAAAGTCTAAAATCAAACGCTTTTCCTGTATCCTTACTGTCGCTCATTAAAAATATCTTTTGGATATAAAACCTTGGTCAAATATAAACCTTTTGCAGGTACGGAAACACCCGCTTCGGCCCTGTCCTTGCTTTCAATAATTTTATGAATGTGTTCGGGGGCTATCCTGCCCTGCCCTACATCCAACAACGTTCCGACCACAGCGCGAACCATGTTGCGCAAAAAACGGTCTGCCGTGATGGTGAACACCCATTTATCTTCACTTACCTCCCATTTCGCATGGCGAACATCACAGGTATACGTCTTCACATCGGTGTTGGATTTGGAAAAACATTCAAAATCAGAGTGTTCCAAGAGCATAGCTCCAGCCTGATTCATGGCATTCACATCCAAAGGTTGCAATACGCAATGGGCCAAATCAAAATAAAAAGGGCTTTTTTCTTTTACCAACCAATACTCATAGGTTCGTTCGGTGGCATCAAACCTTGCATGGGCACTGGGCACCATCTCAAAAATCCCCTGTACGGCGACATCATCGGGCAAGAACGAATTCAATCGATACACCAACTCATCTCTATCGGCAATGGGCTCAAAATCGAAATGGGCAAACATTTCCTTTGCATGTACACCCGCATCGGTTCTACCTGCGCCAACCACCTCAATTTTAGCACGAAGCAACGTACTCAATGCCTTTTCCAAAACTTCTTGCACGGTTATAGCGTTGGGTTGGTTTTGCCAACCGTGATAAGCTTTGCCGAAATATGAAAATTGGATGAAGTATCTCAATGGAATCCCTTACTTTTAAGTCGATAAAGATAATTCAATCCCCTCCAACATATTTCCAAGCGGATTTTTTTAGCATATTTTTAGCGTTATGACCAAGGTTTTACTGCTCTCCGACACGCACGGACACATGGACGATACCATTTTGAAATATGCCGCACAGGCAGACGAAATCTGGCACGCAGGCGATATTGGAAGCTTATCGGTTACGGACAAACTTGAGGCTTTGAAGCCTGTTCGGGGGGTTCATGGCAATATTGACGACCACGTTATCCAAAAGGAATTTCCGGAGAACAACAGATTTATGTGCGAGGATGTGGATGTTTGGATCACCCATATTGGTGGTTACCCAAACCGATACAATATTCGGGTAAGGGATGAGATCAAAAACAATCCCCCAAAACTTTTTATTTGTGGACATTCCCATATTTTAAAAGTGATGCACGACAAAAAATTGGATTTGTTGCACATGAACCCAGGAGCCAGCGGAAAGCACGGATTCCACCAAGTGCGAACCATGCTACGCTTTGTGATCAACGGGGATAAAATTTCTGATTTGGAAGTAATTGAATTGGGCAAACGATAACGTAAAAACCCCGACCGAAGCCAGGGTTTTTTCGCACTAATACTACTAAGATGTTAGGTTCAACGTAAGCGATCAACAGATTTTACAAGATCTTCATCCTTTTTGATAGCCCTGTTGGCCAGGACCAGAAAAACGATAGAAAATACAGGAATCAGCATCCCAATACCCTTCTCAGAAACTACGGTTTCTCCGGATAAGCTTAGCGATCGATAAACGAAAAATCCTAGTAAAAAAAGATTTAATATCATATTCAATCTGTTTACCACAAATTGATTTTGTCGTTTTTTGTACATTACAATCGAAACCACAGCCAGCACGGTAACCACGTAAAAGGCAAGGCTTACCAGAATTTCATCTTGGGCAAAAACCTCCTTACCGTTCACTTCGACCCAAAGATTCAGAAAAAATGGAAGTACACCAGAAATGAGGCCTACAACCAGTAAAAAAAACGTCTGAATTCGTTGAATCATTGTGCAAATCGATTTCGAAATGCAAAAATAGGCGTCTTTTTGATAAATGAAGCGATATTCTTGAAAAATTATTCGTATTATTGTGTCGTTATTAGCAAGCACCTACCTAGGAACTCTTTCTTCCTGTAGCATCCAAAATAACCTTACTTCATATTTAGAATCACACAAGTTTAACTTATTTCTTTACTTAATGTTTGAGATTTCAGATCTAAAAGCTAAAAAGCTTCCTGAGTTGCAAGAAATTGCAAAAGACCTTAACGTTCCCAAATTCAAGACCTTAAAAAAACTGGACTTGGTTTATCAAATCTTGGACGTTCAGGCTTCCAACCCCAAAGCGGTAGCAGGTACCGTTGCCGCCTCTACATCCACAGAGGAAAAATCTGCACCCAAGCCAAAACGTGCTCGATCTCCCCGTAACAATTCCAACGAAACTGCCACGGAGAAAAAAGAAGACGCAAACCCTAAGCCTGCTCCAAAAAAAGAATCCCATCAAAAAAGTGATGATTCAAATAGTCAGCAGTCTCAGAAAAAAGACAACAGACCAAACAACAATAGCAACAGCCAAAAGAATCAAAATAACAACCGCAGGAACAACAACAATAATAATAACCCGCAACACAAAAACCAGCACGAGAAAAAGAGCAGCAATTTTGACAAGGACTTAAAAAACAGGTACAAAGAACCTGAATACGAGTTCGATAGCATTATTGAAAGTGAAGGTGTGCTGGATATTATGCAAGATGGTTACGGATTTTTAAGATCTTCCGATTACAACTATCTTTCTTCTCCTGACGATATATATGTATCCCAATCGCAGATCAGATTGTTCGGTCTTAAATCTGGGGATACCGTTTTAGGAAATATTAGGCCACCAAAAGAAGGTGAAAAATACTTCCCTTTGATCAAGGTGAACAAGATCAACGGATTGGATCCACAAGTGGTGCGTGACCGTGTGGCATTTGAGCACTTGACTCCATTGTTCCCAAAGGAAAAATTCAAATTGGCCGAAAAGCAAAGCACCATTTCCACAAGAATCATGGATTTGTTCTCTCCTATTGGAAAAGGACAAAGGGGAATGATCGTTTCCCAGCCCAAAACGGGTAAAACCATGTTGCTTAAGGATATTGCGAACGCTATCGCAGCCAACCACCCAGAAGTTTATCAAATTATTTTATTGATCGATGAGCGTCCTGAGGAGGTTACCGATATGCAACGTAACGTTCGTGGTGAAGTTGTGGCTTCCACTTTCGACAAGGAAGCTACCGAGCACGTAAGAGTGGCCAATATTGTTTTGGACAAGGCCAAAAGATTGGTGGAATGTGGACACGATGTGGTAATCCTTTTGGATTCCATTACCCGTTTGGCCCGTGCCTACAACACCGTACAGCCTGCTTCTGGTAAGGTATTGAGTGGTGGTGTGGATGCCAACGCATTGCACAAGCCAAAACGTTTCTTTGGTGCGGCCCGTAATATTGAAAACGGTGGGTCACTTTCCATTATCGCCACTGCATTGACAGAAACTGGTTCTAAAATGGACGAGGTGATCTTCGAAGAATTTAAAGGTACCGGTAACATGGAGCTTCAGTTGGATCGTAGAATCTCCAACCGTAGAATTTTCCCAGCCATTGACCTTATTTCTTCCTCAACACGTAGAGATGATCTTTTGTTAGATGAAAATACCATTCAACGTATGTGGATCATGCGCAAATATTTGGCCGATATGAACCCTGTGGAAGCCATGGAGTTTATGGAGCAGCGCATTAAGCAGACCAAGAACAATGAGGAGTTTTTACTCACTATGAACGAGTAGTTAATTCACTCAAAAACAATATATTGCAAACCCTTTAGAAATTTCTAGAGGGTTTTTTAGTACATGCATTTAAAGAAATGGCTTATCTTTAAATCGGTTTCCCCAAAAACTGAACTTTTAAACACTTATACCATGAAAAACATTCGCAAAGGAACCCTTGCTATCCTTGGGTCTATGCTTTTTTTGTTGGGAAGTTGCCAACAAGGAGCCAAAAAAGAACAATCGACCGATCCAACCACTTCAGAACCTGTTGCAGCAGAACCTGTAGCGCCACCTAAAGGCATAATTTCGCTTCAAGAATCCAAATCGCTTTATGACAATTACACCAAACATAGAGTAGATTTGATTTCGGAATATGAAGCAGAAAGAAGCCCGGAAGCTCCATTTCAGGTTGCTAGATTTTCTTCCTTTTCGTTTGATGAAATGAAGCAATACATTAAATATATTGAACAAGAAGCGGATACAGCAAAGGTAAAAATTTCATCGTTGCGTTTCTATTTTGCCAATTATCCAGATAAAGCAAGTTTTGTACACCCACGACAAAATTCTGTTTTTGTGGTTCCAACTATGGATGTTAATGGTGAGGAGTATGGCTTCTACATCGGACCTGACGGAAAAGCCCAATTAATCAAAGATGCAGTTGGAGATAAAGCGGTCGGAAAAACCAAAGAGGGCAATAAATCCTATGCAAGTATGATTCCTGCCATGATGATGGCCGATACCACTAGTCTAGTTCTTGATAGGAGTACAAGCGGGCCACCACCAAACGGAGATTATTAAGGATAATCCAATTTGAATGTTTGAAGAACTATTAAAAATAGTTGTTGACTTTTATACAATTCCACTCTATCTGATAACTTGGATAGTTGCAGTGTGGCGTTATCGCACTTATTTTGATACGCCACTACGCTTCTATCCTATTTTTATCATGTATACTTTTTTGACTGAAATCTTAGGATACCTTATCCAGTACACAGATAGTTTTCAATTTTTTTCAGATTACAGGTATGATTGGCACAATGTGATCATCTTTAACATCTACTCAATAGTCACTTTCACATTCTTCTACCGTATTTACTGGGATGTTTTAAAACAGAAAAAAAACAAGAACTGGGTAAAATACAGTGGAATAGTTGGAATTACATCGTACTTTATTAGCATTTTTTTCCAGAATCCCTTACACACCAATTTATATTATGCGGATTTGATTGCTTCAATTGTTCTACTGATCGCAATAGCCCTTTACATCAAGGAAAAACGAATGGAAGAAAATCCTTATCCACAAAAGTACAACCTCATGTTTTGGACTACCATGGGAATTGCAGCTTTTCATATTTTCTTCCCGTTTATCTTCTTAATGGGATATAAAGCCCAGTTGCTCTATGTAAAATTCCACCTGCACCAATTTTTGATGCTACTTATTGTCTTCATGTATGTTACATTTATTATTGGACTATTGTTTCATAGAAGAAAAGCATTCAGGTAACGGCTAACTATTAAACTAAATAACCGCCTCCTCTTACGGAGGCTTTTTTATTACATTTGCAACCCCATAAATTCACTGAAATTTAAGCGGTTTTACATCACCAATGGAAGGATTTTACACTTTTATTACCCAACATTATATTCTCCCATTTTACCTTATTGTATGGATAGTGGCCATGGCTCGTTACAGCACCTATTACGATACCCCGCTCAAATACTATCCCATGTACTTGATGTACACCTTGCTCACGGAGGTTTTGGGGTATTTGATCAAGTATTTTGATGAGTTTCAGGTGATACATGTGGAAAAATATAGCTGGTACAATGTTTTGATCTTCAACATATATTCAGTGATTTCCTTTATGTTTTACTACTACGTATACTGGCTGGTCGTTAAAAACAAGGATCACAAAAAATGGATCATTATTGGTGCTTTGGTCACTTTGGCCAGTTATGCCATAAGCTTGTTTTTCCAAGATCCCTTTTATAGCAACCTGTATTATGCAGATATCGTTGCTTCGATAATCTTATTGGTCAATATTTGGTTTTACATCAAAGAAAAAAAGCAAGAGGACAGTCCGTACCCCATGAAGTACAACCTGATGTTTTGGACCAGTTTGGGACTTGGGGTGTTCCACATCATCTATCCCCCCTTGTTTTGGGTAGGCTACGAGATTCCCCAGATTTGGATAGATTATAATTTCAGGACCATTCTAAGTATTTCCATATTGTTCATGTACGGCACTTTCCTTATAGGAGTATTGGTTCATAGCAGAAAAGCCTTCCGCTAAGAGTATTTTTGTAAATAAGCGTATTTTTAAGGAAACCCAATCCTTAGAATAGGGGCAACCACTGCATGAAAGAGTTTTACGATTTTTTGATCAACTTTTATACCATCCCGCTCTACCTAATTACCTGGATCGTAGTTATATTTCGCTATCGCATTTATGTTGATACGCCCTTAAAATTCTTTCCCATCTTCGTCATATTTACATTCTTGTCCGAAATGTTGGGCTATTTAATTTGGCGTTTTGATGAATTTCAATTTCTAACAGATGATGCCTATAGCAACCACAATGTGATCGTTTATAATATTTATGCTTTGGTGTCCTTTCAATTTTTCTACCACGTGTACTGGCAGATATTGCAACTTGAAAAGCATAAAAAATGGGTGGTTTATGGTGTTTTCACAAGTATATTGGCATTCTCGATCAGTCTTTTCTTCCAAAATCCATTTCATATTAGCTTGTACTATGCGGACATTATTTCTTCGCTTATATTATTGATTTGCATTGGGCTATACATCCATGAGAAAAGAACCGACAAAGAGAAGTATCCCACAAAACACAACCTAATGTTTTGGACAAGTTTAGGGTTGACGATTTTTTACATCTGTTTCCCCATTGTTTTTTATGTGGGCCATGAGTTGCCTACAGTAGCCTCACAAAATGGAGTATTTGATGTTTTAATGATCGCCGTACTTTTTATGTATGTATGCTTTATTGCGGGCGCCATTTTTGGAAGAAGAAAAACCTTCAGATAAACAAGTAAAAAAAAAACGCCCCCTAAATGGGAGCGTTTTTTTAATATCTTAAAGTCAAGAATTACATTGCTGCAACCTTGCTCATCAACTTACTCTTAAGGTTTGATGCCTTATTGGTATGGATAATGTTCTTTTTGGCCAATTTATCGATCATACCAACTACAGTAGGCAACAAAGCTTCAGCAGCTTTTTTGTCTTCTTCGTTACGCAATTTTTTGATAGCATTACGCACAGTTTTGTGCTGATATCTGTTACGCAAACGTACCGCTTCGTTTCTTCTGATTCTCTTTAATGCTGACTTATGGTTTGCCATTGCTTCTAATTAATTCTTTCTAAATACTTTTTGTAGCCCGTAGGGGAATCGAACCCCTGTTACCAGGATGAAAACCTGGCGTCCTAACCCCTAGACGAACGGGCCATTAATTTCAATTCAGGGATTAAAAACCCTATTTTCAATAAGTCCATATGAACTTTCGTAGCCCGTAGGGGAATCGAACCCCTGTTACCAGGATGAAAACCTGGCGTCCTAACCCCTAGACGAACGGGCCATATGGTTGCACAATTGCGGATGCAAAAATACAACTATTTTTAAGTCTTGCAACAGTAAATATTATTTTTTGCACCTAATTAATAGGCCTTTGCAAACAATACCCGTTGCGAAGATGGTTTTCCGGTCACAATACAGCTACCTTCCTCCTGTTTTGCGTTCAAAGGAATGCATCGGATAGTGGCTTTTGTTTCCTCCTTGATTTTATCCTCGGTCTCCATGGAACCGTCCCAATGTGCTGATACAAAGCCTCCTTTTTCATCCAACACCTTTTTAAATTCTTCATAGGAATTTACTTCGGTAATGTGACTATCCCTATAATCCAAGGCTTTTTGGAAAATATTGGCCTGCATTTCCTTCAACAAAGCTTCAATCTTGTCCACGATGCCATCAGCAGCAACGGTCTCTTTTTCCAAGGTATCCCTTCTTGCCACCTCAAAAGTACCATTGGCCAAATCGCGCTGACCAACCGCCAATCGAACGGGCACACCCTTTAACTCATATTCATTGAATTTGAATCCAGGTTTTTGGGTATCCCTGTCGTCATATTTAACGGTAATTCCTTTGGCGCGAAGTTCTTTTACCAATGGATTTACTTTTTCAGAAATAGCATCCAGTTGGTCCATTCCTTTATATATAGGTACGATTACCACCTGAATCGGTGCCAAGTTCGGAGGCAATACCAAACCATTATCATCGCTGTGGGTCATTACCAAAGCTCCCATCAAACGGGTAGAAACACCCCATGAAGTGGCCCAAACATGCTCTTGCACCCCTTCTTTGCTGGCAAATTTCACATCGAAGGCCTTGGCAAAGTTCTGTCCCAAAAAGTGGGATGTACCTGCCTGAAGCGCTTTTCCGTCCTGCATCAATGCCTCGATACAGTAAGTTTCCTCGGCACCAGCAAATCGTTCACTTTCAGTTTTGGTTCCCTTGATTACGGGAACACCCATATAATTTTCTACAAATTCGGCGTACACATTCATCATGAGTTCGGCTTCTTCAATAGCTTCTTCCCTAGTGGCATGTGCAGTGTGTCCTTCTTGCCATAAAAATTCGGCAGTTCTCAAAAACAATCGGGTGCGCATTTCCCAACGTACCACATTGGCCCATTGGTTTATTTTTAATGGAAGATCCCTATACGATTGAATCCATTTGCGATAGGTGTCCCAAATGATGGTTTCAGATGTTGGACGCACGATAAGCTCCTCTTCCAATTTAGCATCTTCGTCCACAACGATACCGCTGCCATCCTCTGCATTTTTTAACCTATAATGTGTCACAACGGCACACTCTTTTGCAAACCCTTCCACGTGACTTGCTTCTTTGCTTAAATAGGATTTTGGAATAAATAAGGGGAAATAGGCATTCTCATGTCCAGTTTCCTTGAACATTTTATCCAATTGAGCCTGCATTTTTTCCCAAATGGCATAGCCATAAGGTTTTATGACCATACAACCCCTAACTCCCGAATTCTCAGCTAAGTCCGACTTTACAACAAGTTCATTATACCATTTGGAATAATCTTCTGCTCGGCTTGTTAAATTTTTACCCATCTATTGAACTTTGGCACAAAACTTGTGATTTCTTTAATAAAATAATTCGGTAAAACTAGTTATTTTTAATATGTTCAACAATAAAAATTGCACCATGTTAACGTCTTTACCCCTCAATAAACTACAGACCTTTTCAGCATTTTCCATCATCGCTCTGTTGATGGCTTCATGCGGTTCTTACCAACAAACATCATATTACGACGATGGTATTTATTCCAGCAGAGATCGTGTTGTTTATGTAGAAAAACAAAATCCCGAAGCTGTTCGAAATGCAGAAATGGAGAACAACATTTATGGGGACTATTTTGGAGAAAAGGCCAATGAATATGGTGAGATTTTAGATGGCGAAATCTTTACCGACATCGATAGTTACTCCAGCCAAATGGCAAACGACACCATTCCTTATGGAGAACAAACCGATTACTTTGCGTACAACAACAATTACAATGGAAATCCAGGATGGGGAGATAACCCTACCAGCATTTCCATAAATGTTTACGACAACAGCTGGGGCTGGGCCAACTACGGTTGGGGCGGCTACTGGGGATACAACAGTTGGGCCTGGGGATATCCTTACAACAGCTGGGGATGGGGATGGTACAACCCTTGGAGATATAGTCGTTGGGGCTGGGGCTGGAACTATGGTTATCCCTATTATGGATGGGGAGGTGGTTATGCCTGGGGCGGTTATTACGGCGGATGGTACTCACCCTACTATTACAACAGACCATATTATGGCAGGAGTGGATATGCCTACAATAGTGGTAGAAGGGGGTATTCCTACATTCCAGGAACCACTTTGCGTTCTAGAAATACATACACCAGTGATTTAAGAAGAAACAGTGGACGTTCAAATTCTGCGGTCACCAATAGAAGCAATAATTTAGCGCGAAGAAGTAACAGCACGTACACCAATCGTGCCAATACGCAACGCTATTCAAGAAGCGCTGCAGCAACCCGAAACCAAGACTATAGAACCAGTAGAAGCACTCGTTCCACAGCTGGCTATTATAATAGAAGTAGTCAAACATCCAGACCTTCTTATGGCACCTATTCACCAAACAGAAGTTCAAGAACCTATAGTGGAACCAGTAGTCCAAGTACTAGAAGTTCGTATCCAAGTTATAGAGGATCAACCAATAGTTCCAGATCATATTCTACACCCTCAAGAAGCAGTGGCTACAGCACACCTTCCTCAAGCAGAAGCTCGGGCAGTTACCGCAGCAGCGGCTCATCTTCCAGAAGTTCCGGTGCTGTTAGAAGCTCTGGAGGTAGCAGTTCCAGAGGTTCCAGCGGTGCATCAAGATCATCAGGCGGTTCACGTGGCGGCGGAGGTGGAAGCCGAGGTGGCAGACCATAACATTCTAAAAACTATTCCTTTAATCTAAATCAAACAAAATGAAGAGAATCTCAACTTTCATCATGGTATTGGTATGCGCCTTTGCAAGTGCCCAGACCATAGATGATGTACTGCGATTTAGCTCGGAAGACCTACAGGGAACCCCAAGGTTTCAAGCTATGGGAGGTGCCTTTGGTGCATTGGGAGGCGATTTAAGCGCCATTAACGTAAACCCTGCAGGGTCGGCGGTATTCAACTATAACGAAATCACTTTTACAGGAACCAATTACCACCGCAATAACGACGCTTTTTATGGTGGCGGAATGACCAATACCACCATGAACGACCTCAACTTTAACCAAGCTGGTGGTGTATTCGTTTTTCAGGCCTCTGACAAAAATCCTTGGCGGAAAATTGCCCTCGCAGTGAATTACGACATGGTGCAGAACTTTGAAAATGAATTCTTGGCAAGGGGAAGTTCATCGGTGGGAATCGACAACTACTTTTTGAACTTTGCACAGGGCGAACCTTTAGGCCCATTAAGAACACAAGATGGAGAATATATTGAGGATGCTTATTTGGACATCGGTTCCAGTTTGGGATACGGGCCCCAACAGGCATTCTTAGGTTTCCAAGCGGGGATTATTGAGCCTGTTGCCGATGATGACAGCAACACCTCCTATTATTCGAACGCCAATTACAATAGTGTCAATCAGCGCTATGTAAACAATACCTCTGGATATAATAGCAAGTTTACTTTTAATTTCTCCGGACAATACAAGGAAAACCTTTATGTTGGTGCCGCATTGAACTTCCACAGTGTTTTCTACGACCAGGTCACCTACTTTGATGAGGATGGGTACAATGCCAATTCCCTGATTCAAAGTAGTTCGTTCGATAATTTATTGCACACCGATGGTTCAGGATTTTCCTTTAGTTTGGGAGCCATTGCCAAATTGAATGAATCGGTCCGCATTGGTGGTAGCTACCAATCGCCGACATGGTATAGATTACGGGATGACACTTCGCAACGCATCAATTCAAATTTAGCGGTTTCGGATATCAGTTACATCAACTTTGGCATTGTAAACCTATACCCAGATTATAGAATCCAAACACCTGCAAAAATTACAGGTAGTGCAGCACTTGTTTTTGGCAAATCTGGTTTGATAAGCTTTGATTATAGCTACCAAGACATGTCCCAAGCGAAGTTGAAACCATCATCAGACCCTAGTTTTGCGGATGAGAACAATTACATCTCGAACACTTTGGGCGTCGTGAACACTTATCGAATTGGAGGAGAATATCGAATTGACCAAGTGAGTTTAAGAGCTGGGTACCGTTTTGAGGACAGTCCGTATGAAGATGGAAGTACCGTAGGAGAATTGAATGCCTATTCAGGTGGTATCGGATACAATTTTGGTGCCAGTAGAATTGACCTTTCCTACACCAGAATGGAGCAAGATGTAAACACCTATTTCTTTGATGGCGGTCTTGACCTAGCCAGTTTGGTTAACAGGGTAAACACCAATATTTCTTTGGGTTACTCCATGAAATTCTAAAAAAGAAAAAATATTCAAGTTAACAAGGCCGGAAGAAATTCTGGCCTTTTTTTATCGAACCAAGGAAAAGTGCCTACGCACTTGGGTGGCCACCATAACACCATCCTCATCCTGGTCATAATCCAATCGGAACCAATAATCGGATGAAGGCATGTCACGTCCATTGAAAGTACCATCCCAACCTAAATTGGTATCAAGTTGCTTCAATAACTTGCCATAACGGTCAAAAATATACACTACGGGATTTGTAAGTTGTTCAACACCCAACACATTCCAAGTATCGTATACACCATCGCCGTTGGGCGTAAAAAATTTAGGATAGCCCACAACCAAAAACTGCGCCGGCTCCGAAGTACCGCAACCATTTTTATCATTGATCACCACAGTATTTACCCCTGGCGGCACATTGTAAAAAACAGGACTATCCTGAAACTCGCCACCATTGATTGCATATTCATAATACCCATCCTCGACAGGAACAATTTCAACATTATAAGGGTCTGTTTGATCACTGGAAACCAAATCATCAATGATGCGAACCTCCTCCAAGACTGGTGGACCATAGAATGTTATAAGCACATCATCCGAATAAATTTGACCAAGACTGTTTTCAATAGACACAAAATAGCGACCTGAATCTGGGCTCGAAACGGTATATTCAGTTTCAGTTGGACCAAAAGCCAATACTTGGTCAATGGTGCCATCATCGTCCCAATCCACAGTCCAAGTAATATTGTTCAAATTTGGACCTGCTGGCGAATTCAAGGCGCTCAAAACAATATCGGGATCACCTTCACAGGCCACAATATCAAATCCCAAAAACTCATCCCTTAAGGTACAATCCAAAGCCGTATCTTGATCCTCATCCACAGAAGTTCCCGTAAACGTCAATTCGAAAAACTCTGGCTCATCATCAAAATTGGTGTTGTAGTTGTTGATGAACAAATAGTAGATCTCACCTTCGGTCACATTCAACCATTCATCGTAGGTGTTTTGACTTGCCTTCACAAAAGGAGCCCCTACCCTACCATCAACTGGGTTCACACCTATACCCGTATAACCTGTATCGTTGTATTCGTAGTTACAACGAATGGGCTGGGCGGAACCATCACCAATAATAGTGCAGTAATTTGCTCCTGATTCTTCATCAAAAGGACCATACAAGGCAAAATCCCATTCTGCGGTTATTACGCCCGATGTTCCCGGAAGGGCGGCGATATCAAAACCAATTTGCCCATTGGTACCGGCCCTAAATACAAACCAAGCAGAATTGTTCTCGATGTTTGCCGAACTCACACTCCCCTTTTCCAAACAACCTGTTTGGGTAATCACCTCTGGATCAAAATCATCGATATCACCACCTCCATCTGTGGTTCCCATAATTGGGGCGTCGGCACAAACGGGAATAGCGGTTCTACAATCTGGTGAGTTTTGTGCGCCAACCCGTAGCTGAAAGAAAACAATAAGGAAAATGGCGCAAAATAGAGCTCTCATAAGGTTTGGGCTAAAGGTTATGCTACATAACCTGTATAACTTAAAGATAGTAGGTTTTAGTATGCAGAGGTAAGAAAAATATGCGGTATATCGATGAAATACCTACCCTTTATCTTCTCAAGGAAAAATGGCTCTGCAAATATTTGGCATAGGTTCGGTTGCCATCTTTGTCCAAATATGAAAGTTTAAACCAATAATCGGTGGACGGAAGTGGCTTTCCTTGAAAATTGCCATCCCATCCCACATCGAACTGGTTCATTTGTTTGATGAGCTTTCCGTAACGGTCAAAAATGGTAACAATGGGTGAGTTCAAGGTAGAAAGTCCCTCCACTTGCCATAGATCGTTCAATACATCGCCATTGGGCGAAAATGCGGTCAAAAATCCGACCACCACAATTTCTTCCTCAACTTCGCCACAACCATAAAGATCGCGCATATGAACGGTATGCACTCCTGGGGGCACACCTTCAAATACGCTCCCAACTTGATATTCCCCATCATTCAGGGCAAATTCAAAAACGCCCTGCTCCTCGGTGTTTATGGTCACTATGTTGTTGGCACTCATATCTTCAATATCGATACTGGTAATCACTGGCATTTCGGAAATAGAAACTTTCACAGTTCTGCTTGATTCGCAATTTACCCCATGAACCGCATTGGTCACGGTCAAAGTATATTCGCCAGCTTCGGAGACCTGAATGGTCGGTGTTTGTTCTCCTGTACTCCAAACATATTCAAAATTTGGAACAGGATAAGCCTCCCCAATTTCCAAGGACCCCACGGTTTCGCAAATCACTTCTTCTTCGGGAAAAGACAGAACCGGAGTCTCAATCACCTCCAAAACAAAACTTTGTGAGGCATCAAAACAATTGGAATTGGCCATGGAAGTAGTTCGCACATAAATGATTTCTTGACCTAACAATGTTTGATGTTCCTTTTCCAAGGGATGAATTCCCAATGTGGCATCAGATGGAGAACTATGATAGCTAACCATAAAATCATTCGGACTTTGATCACCTAAAGCTTCAACATCTTTGGTGCTCAAATCAAAGGTCAAAGCATTCAATTGACAAAATGATTCATCGGAAACCGCGCTTGTCAAGGGACTTGGATTGAATCCGACTTGCACATCACTGATGATTGTTTCAGCGTTGGTCGCAACTACGACCCGATAATCTGCAGTTGCGGTAACTGCATAGGTAGCAGCAGAGGCACCTGCAATCTGAGAATAACCAGACCCAGTATTTATGAACCAACTATAATTCAAGGCATCGGAAGTTGTGGCATCCAACACCACATTATCGCCTTCGCAAGCCGCAATCGGTGGCCCCAAAAGATTATTTATTATGGAACAATCCAACGCATCATACGGATTGGTTTCCCAAATGGCACCAGTAAACTGTATGGAAAATCCAGAGTTTACATTGCTATAATTATTGATGAAAAGATAGTAATCCTGTCCCGGCTCCACTTCCAACCAATCTTCAAAGTGAACAGAAGCCATATTACCAGTTGGATCTTCGCCCACACCAATAAAACTTACCCCTTCGCTATTATCGAAAAAATTACAGCGAATGGGTTCGCCCAGCGCATTGCAATCGGAAGCTTGATACAATGCAAAATCCCAATCTTCGGTACTGTCATGACCGATATTAAATCCTAATTGTCCCGATGCATTGGTTCTAAATCGATACCATGCCGAATTGGATTCAATACTTCCCAAAGTGGTAGCCTCCAAACATCCTGTAGAAGTTGCCCCATTGAAGTCGTCAGTACCAAAATCGTGCGTACCACCATTAACGGGCGTATTGTTACAGATAGGAATGGCATCCACACAATCCTGTGCAACCTGCGCGGTTGCAGCTTGACAAAATATGACCCATAAAAAGAGGTTGGTGAAATATTTCAACATAAAAGACTGTAGGTTTGGCTATTATAAAAGTACCGCCGTGCCTGCCTTAACAATAATTTATGTTGTCAAACATCGGTAAGCAGATGTTAAATCGTTGATTAATGTATATCTTTGCTCTCCTGAATAAACAGCTATGAAATTAGAGCAGGCTTTGGAAGAACAATATGAGGAAAGAGGCAACGATCACGTAGGCTCTTCAACGGATACACCCATGAGGAAAGATGCTTTTGTATTGAGCGACGATGAAAAAATCGCAAGAATACAAAAAAGCGTTAGGGAAATTATGCTCACACTAGGACTTGACTTGGAAGATGATAGTTTGAACGGTACTCCAAAACGTGTGGCAAAAATGTTCGTAAAAGAAATCTTCGGAGGACTTCACCCAGATAGAAAACCAAACTCCTCAACTTTCAGCAACAAGTACAAGTACGGTGAAATGTTGGTTGAAAAGAATATTGTGCTTTACTCTACTTGTGAGCACCATTTACTGCCCATAGTAGGCCGTGCACACATCGCTTATATTTCCAATGGTACTGTGGTTGGCCTTTCCAAAATGAACCGCGTTGTGGATTATTATGCCAAAAGACCGCAGGTTCAAGAGCGTTTGAACATTCAAATCGTAAAAGAACTTCAAGAAGTCTTGGGAACCGAGGACGTTGCCTGTGTAATTGATGCCAAGCACCTTTGTGTAAACTCAAGGGGAATCAGGGACATCGAAAGCAGCACGGTTACAGCAGAGTATGGAGGAAAATTTAAGGATGAGGCCGTTCGCAGGGAATTTTTGGATTACATCAACCTAGATACCGAATTTTAATCCTAAAAGATTAATGCAACTGTATAAAGACCAACACCTACGCATCCACAATTCACTTTCAGGACAAAAACAACTTTTCGAACCCATAAATGAAGGCCACGTAGGCATGTATGTTTGCGGTCCAACTGTGTATAGCAATGTACACTTGGGCAACTGCCGTACCTTTATGTCTTTCGATATGATCTTTAGATACCTTAAACATTTAGGGTACAAAGTTCGATATGTGAGGAACATTACGGATGCAGGTCACTTGGAGAACGATGCAGATGAAGGCGAGGACAAGATTGCCAAAAAGGCCAAACTTGAACAAATAGAACCCATGGAGGTAGTGCAACGCTACACCGTGGATTTCCATAATACCATTCAAAAATTAAATCTGTTGCCTCCCAGCATTGAGCCAACGGCCACTGGGCATATTATTGAGCAGATTGAAATTATTAAGGAGATAATCGAAAAAGGAATCGCTTACGAGGTAAACGGTTCTGTTTATTTTGATGTGGTCAAGTTCAACGAAGACCACGATTATGGTAAATTGAGCGGACGTAAATTGGAGGACATGATCACCAATACCCGCGAGCTTACCGCACAAGATGAAAAGAGAAATCCACAGGATTTTGCCCTCTGGAAAAAAGCCGAACCACAGCATATTATGCGTTGGCCCTCTCCTTGGGGAGATGGATTCCCTGGTTGGCATTTGGAGTGTACAGCCATGAGCACCAAATATTTGGGCGAAACCTTTGATATTCACGGTGGTGGAATGGATTTAAAATTCCCGCACCACGAATGCGAAATTGCACAAGCCGAGGCAAGCACTGGTAAGTCTCCTGTAAAATATTGGCTGCATGCCAATATGCTTACCCTAAACGGTAAAAAAATGTCCAAATCCACGGACAACAATATTTATCCCGCTGAGATTTTTAGTGGGGACAACAACATCTTGAGCAAACCCTACACCCCTGCAGTGGTTCGCTTTTTTATGATGCAGGCCCACTACACCAGTATTTTGGATTTGAGCGATGATGCTTTACTGGCTTCCGAAAAGGGATATCACCGTTTGATGGATGCTTTGGACAATGTGGACAATTTACCAACATCAAGTTCTTCAGATTTTGATGTGGCCGCTTGGAAACAGAAGTGCTACGATGCAATGAACGACGATTTCAACTCGCCTATCTTGATTGCGCAATTGTTTGATGCCGTTAAAAATATCAACCTAATCAAAGAGGGGAAATCCAGTATAACCGAAGCTGACAAAAATGAGCTTTCCACAACCATGAAAGCTTTTGTATATGATGTGCTTGGTATTGAAAACCAATCGTTGGCCAATGATGATTCCGCAGCTTTGAACGGAGTAATGGAATTATTGATTCAAATTCGAAATGAAGCCCGTGCCAATAAGGATTTTGCCACTTCGGATAAGATTAGGGATGAACTCAACGCTTTGGGCATTCAAATCAAGGACGGAAAAGACGGAACTACTTTCAGCCTGAACTAGACCTTAGTCTTTCTTAAATTTTGACTGGTATTGTCCGGGTGACACATGGATTTTTCGTTTGAAAAGCCTGTTGAAGTAGGAACGGTTCTCAAACCCACATTCCAGATAAATTTCTTTTATTTTCTTGTCAGGATCTTGCAATAATTGAATGGCCATTTTAATCCGCTCATTATTGATAAAGTCGATTGGCGTAACACCCAATTCGTCTTTAAAGGTCTTATAAAAATGGGATTCGCTCATGCAGGCCTTTCTGCTCAAATCACTGATGGATAGTTGCTCGTTCAAATGTGAGGCAATAAATTCCATCACATAGGCCAACCGATTACTGGAACTCATTTTTGCCGCATTTTTAGCATAAGATTCCCGAGTACTGCCTTGCAAAATGCGAATGATCAACTCCTGTACCATATTGTCCACAAAAAAATCTTTGGAAGGATGATTTTCCGTGAACAAGTACAATAACCGTTGGATGATCCCATAAATACTGGCATCGTTGGTAAAGTGATAATTGTAATCCATCAAGGCCCATTCCGAACCATCCACTTTGGGCATTTGCTCGTTCATCAAGTTAATGACCTTGTTGATTTTTTCATCGGAAATGGCCATGGCCAAGCAACGCGTAGGATTCTCCACATCTGCCTCTGGAAAATCAATGCACATGACCTCATTGGATGGCAGAATCAGCGATTCACCTGGTAAAAAATTAAACGCTTCCTTATCACGTAAGTGCATTACCTTCTTGCCAATCAGCATAGAAGCCAAAACGGGCTGATCAAACTGCAACAACACCTTTTCTGCCTGCAAATGCGTTTCAAAAACATGCATTGAGGCATTGTTGAGCGTGTACGAAGTTTGGTTCTCGACCAAATGCTCCAGCTTACGTTCCTTAAAAAATCGTTCAGGTAATCGCATAGAAATATTACTACTCCTTAATATATTATAAGTTTAGTTATTAAATATAAAAAATTCAAAGTCAATAATTGTTAAATATTCAATAAGAAAGAGAATCGGTCATGTCATTAATAGAATACGTCAGATGTGCGGATTACAAAATCAATACTTTTAAAATCAGTCAGTTGAACCATGCACGTTCAACACACAAAAGTTAACTTAAACAACAGTATTATGAGCAATGTACAAACTACGGAGCGCAGTGTTTTGGAAAAACCAAAATTTAAGGCGCAATACGAAAATTACATCGGTGGAAAATGGGTTCCACCAACCAACGGGGAATATTTCGACAATATTTCTCCCGTAGACGGAAACTCCTTTACCAAAATTGCACGATCTACCGCTGAAGATATTGATAAGGCCTTGGACGCTGCATGGGCAGCTGCACCAGAATGGAACAATTCTTCTGCCGCCTATCGCAGCAACCTTTTACTTAAGATTGCAGACGTAATGGAACAAAACCTGGAAGTTTTGGCCCGTGCAGAAACTTGGGACAACGGTAAGGCACTTCGCGAGACCCGCGCTGCCGATATGCCATTGGCCATAGACCACTTTAGATATTTTGCAGGTGTTATCCGTGCCGAAGAAGGTTCGGTAAGTGAATTGGATTCCAATACAGTTTCCATGAACATTTTGGAGCCTCTAGGTGTGGTGGGACAAATTATTCCATGGAACTTTCCCCTATTAATGGCCGCTTGGAAAATTGCCCCAGCTTTGGCCGCAGGAAACTGCGTGGTGTTAAAACCCGCTGAGCAAACTCCTGTAGGTATCCTTATTTTAATGGAATTGATTGAAGGCATTCTACCAGCTGGTGTACTTAACGTGGTAAACGGTTTTGGATTGGAAGCAGGAAAACCATTAGCCTCCAGCCCAAGAATCAACAAAATTGCATTTACGGGTGAAACCACAACCGGTCAATTGATCATGCAGTATGCTTCTAAAAACATCATCCCTGTGACTTTGGAGTTGGGTGGTAAATCGCCAAATGTGTTCTTTGAAAGCATCATGGAAGCAGATGATGAGTTCTTCGACAAATGTTTGGAAGGTGCCGTAATGTTCGCCTTGAACCAAGGAGAGGTTTGTACCTGTCCATCCAGAATTTTGGTTCAGGAAAGCATCTATGACAAATTTATTGAGCGCGTAGTGGAAAGAACCAAGGCCATTAAATTAGGCCATCCATTGGATCCAACCACCATGATGGGTGCCCAAGCTTCCAACGATCAGTACGAAAAAATCCTGAACTACATCCAAATAGGAAAAGAAGAGGGATGCGAAGTACTTGCAGGTGGTGAAGCCGCTTACAACGAAGGTCTAGAAGGCGGATACTACATTCAGCCAA
Organism: Allomuricauda sp. NBRC 101325; assembly: GCF_030268205.1. Classification (GTDB taxonomy): domain Bacteria; phylum Bacteroidota; class Bacteroidia; order Flavobacteriales; family Flavobacteriaceae; genus Flagellimonas. The sequence continues at coordinate 241,581 of NZ_BSQF01000002.1, read as the reverse complement.
CCATCTTAAAAGGTAACAACAAAATGCGCGTGTTCCAAGAAGAAATTTTTGGCCCCGTAGTTTGTGTGACCACTTTTAAGGATGAAGCTGAAGCCTTGGAAATTGCCAACGATACCCTATACGGATTGGGCGCTGGGGTTTGGACTCGCGATATGCACCAAGCCTATAAAATTTCAAGACAAATTGAAGCAGGTAGAGTTTGGGTAAACTGCTATCATGCCTACCCAGCTCACGCTCCATTCGGTGGATATAAAAAATCTGGAATCGGTAGGGAAACACACAAAATGATGCTGAACCACTACCGCCAGACCAAAAACATGCTGATTTCTTACGACAAGAACAAGCTTGGATTCTTTTAGAATGAAGGATTTGACAAAACGGGTCTTGGTCACCGACCATGCCATAGAAGTTATCGACCAATTAAGGGAACGCTACGGTGAGCTTATGTTTCACCAAAGTGGAGGATGTTGCGATGGCTCATCGCCCATGTGTTTTCCCAAAGGCGAATTGATGCTCAACGACAACGATGTTCATTTGGGCACTATTCACGGTTGCAACTTTTATATGAGCAAAGATCAGTTCGAATATTGGAAACACACCCAACTGACCGTGGACATTACCACAGGAAGAGGATCCAGTTTTAGTCTGGAAATTCCAATGGGACTTCGGTTTGTAATCAAATCCAGATTGTATACAGATGATGAAAGAGAAAATTTAGAACCTCTTGTACCAGTAGAGGATGTTTAGTGCGAGCCCCGATTTATCGGGGCTTTTTTTTACCTTGTACCCGCAGACACATCGTGCATGAAAAAGATATTGATAGCCCCTTTTGTTCTTTTGGTAAAATTATACCAATATTTGATTTCACCCATGCTCCCCGCTACCTGTCGCTATTCCCCCACTTGTTCACAATACACTTTGGAAGCCTTACGGAAGCATGGCCTCTTCAAAGGAGGATGGTTGTCCATAAAACGCATTGCCAGTTGCAACCCTTGGGGTGGAAGTGGTTATGACCCTGTTCCTTAAAATTGAAGTGCCAATGCAACGCTTCAACCAATCAAAGTAGTTATATTAGTCCAAAAAATAATCAAGATGTATTTCCTTGGATTTGATTGGAACCCCGAAGGAACCCTTTTTAAACTGGGTTTTCTACAGATAAAATATTATAATCTTCTTTGGATCGCTGCCTTTGTTGTTGGGTGGATGCTCATGAAAAAGATATTCCAAAATGAAAAAAAATCCATGGAACAATTGGATTCCCTTTTCATTTATTCCGTGGTTTCCATTATGTTGGGTGCACGTTTGGGCCATGTGATTTTTTATCAGCCAGAACTTTTTTCTGAAGACCCCTTATCTATTCTTCTACCAATCAAGAAAAGTGCAGACAGCTCCCTTTTCGGTATTATCAATGGGTATGAGTTTACAGGATTCACAGGATTGGCAAGTCATGGAGCCACCATTGCCGCTATTATCGGAATGATCCTCTACACCATAAAATGGAAGGATATAAAAATCATGTGGTTATTGGATAGAATGTCGGTACCTGCCGCCCTTGGCGCTGCCTTTATTCGTATCGGTAACTTTTTCAATTCCGAGATCAATGGAGATGTGGTAAAGGATAAATCATACATTTTTGCCACCCGTTTTATCCGTGATTCGGATGACATGCCCGCGTACAAAGCCATGGCACTGACAAAGGAAACCTCTGAAAATGCAGCCTACAAGGCCATTGAGCATAATCCGGAATTTTCACAGCTTTTACAATCCATTCCTTACCGTCATCCAGCGCAATTGTATGAGGCATTTGGCTACCTTATAGTTTTTGCCATTATGTATCTTGTATATTGGAAATCCAAAAAAGATTTTAAACCTGGCTTTTTATTTGGTTTGTTCTTAATGTTGCTTTTCGTGGTGCGCTTTATAGTGGAATTTTACAAAAAGAGTCAAGGTGGATTTGAAGATAAAATAGGGCTTTTGTCCACGGGACAATGGCTGAGCCTTCCATTGATTGCTGCCGGGCTTGCTTTAATGATAAAACCGAGGTTGGAAAGCAAATACTAGTTCATGTTCAAAAATATTTTAATACTGTTTTTGGCAACATTGTTTTTGGCTTCCTGCAAAAGCGAAACCAAAACCTCCATAAAAACAGAAACCATTTCTTTTAAAAAAGAAGGTGAATTACAAGTCATCAAGTTGGCTTCGGATTCTACTGCCGTGAATTTTGACATTGAAATTGCGGAAACTGAATACGAAACCCAAACTGGTTTGATGTACCGTCCATCCATGAAGGAAAAAAGAGGGATGCTTTTTATTTTTCCAGATGTTCGCATGCGATCTTTTTACATGAAAAACACCCAGTTTCCCCTCGACATCATTTATATAAATGGTGAACAAAAAATAGTGAGTATCCAAAAAGATGCAGAAGCATATAATGAAGGTAGCCTACCGTCGGAAGCCCCTGCCAAATATGTTTTGGAAATCAATGCTGGACTTTCGGATACGCACGGATTCCAAGCAGGAGACAGCATCAGTTTTTCAAGAAACTAAATGGCAAAGTATCTACTGGAACATCAAGCATCGGAACGCTTAGAGTTCCGAAAATTGACGGAATCCGATTTTGAGGCTTGGCTCCCCTTTTACCACAACCCTAAATCCACACAATATTGGGAAGGCCTTCCCTCTGATCCCAAAACAGCTTGCCAAGTACAATTTGACCGCATTTTTGAACGGTATGAAAACGATTTAGGAGGCATGAATGCCCTTGTTTCCAAATCAACCGGAAAATTGGTCGGGATCTGTGGACTGTTGGTGCAAACGGTGAATGCTTTGGAAGAACTGGAAATTGGCTATTCCGTACTTCCTGAATATTGGCTGCAAGGTTATGCTTTTGAAGCAGCCCAAAAATGTAAGCTGTTCGCCTTTGAAAATAATTTTTCTGACTCATTGATTTCCATTATCCATGTGGACAATGTTCCTTCCCAAAAAGTGGCCCTAAAAAATGGGATGCATTTGGATAAAACAACCACTTATAAGGACAATCCTGTTCATATTTTTCGTGTAAATACGTAATCATCGTAAATTTGGGAGTATACCGCTTTTTGAATGAACACACCCAAAAACTACGCAATACTCATCCAAAATAATTCGAACACCAATATTTTGGTGAAATCCCTTTTAAAGCATCAATCGGTTTCCAATTTGGAGGGACTTCAGCCTAAAAAAGGTCTACTTTTTTCACGCTCCGAAATCAACCGTTTTATGGATGAAGAAGAGCGGCACGACATTAAAATTTTGACAAGGGATACCAATCAACCCTTAAAAACAATGAGTAGTGGTGAGCAAAAAAAAGCCTTGCTCCATTATCTATTGCAGCAAGACCCTGATTTTCTAATTTTGGTTAACCCTTTTGATAATTTGGATGTAGCTACTCAGGCCAAATTAAAAGATCAATTGAACGAAATAGCATCCTCTCGAACTTTGGTGCAATTGGTCAGTCGTTTGGAGGATATTTTACCAAGTTCCACCGATTTTTTAAAGTTGGATGGTAATTCACTCCATAAATACGTATCAAAAGAAGACTTCTGGAAAGTAAATAAAACCAAGCAAGTCCAGTTTGAAGGGGCAATTCCTTTACCATTGAACCCCATTCATGTTTCGGAAAAAACTTTGGTTCAGCTCAAAAATGTGTCGGTAAGTTTTGATGGTCGACAAGTTTTAAACCAAATCGATTGGAAGATCGAATCAGGAGAGTTTTGGCAATTGATTGGCCCGAATGGAAGTGGGAAATCTACCATTTTGAGCATGATCACCGGAGATAGCCACAAAGGTTATGGTCAAGACTTGACCCTATTTGGACAAAAAAAAGGAAGCGGTGAAAGTGTTTGGGATCTTAAACAAAAAATAGGCTATTATACTCCAGCCATAACCAACAAGTTTCGAGGATACCACACCCTGGAACATATGGTAATTTCTGGACTGCACGATTCCATTGGACTTTATGTTCAACCTACGGATGCAGAGAAACAGTTGGCGAAACAATGGTTGACGCTCCTCAATTTGAACCATAAAAAGGATGATTATTTTAAAGACCTTTCGGTTGGTGATAAAAGATTGGTATTGATGGCAAGGGCGATGGTTAAACACCCACCACTTTTAATTTTGGATGAACCCACAGCTGGACTCGATGATTCCAGTGCCTCTCTATTTGTGGCATTGGTAAATAAGATTGCCAAAGAAAGCGATTCTGCTATAGTATTTGTTTCGCATAGAAAGGAATCCCAATTGGAGCCTGAACGCATTTTTGAACTACATCCAGATCCAAATGGTTCAAAAGGAATTGAACTTGTTCTCTAAACCTTTACCACTACCTAATTTTAGATAATAAAAAAGGCCACTTTTAAAAGTGGCCTTTTTTGGTGTAATCTAAAAAAACGAAATCTATGCTCCCGTAGCAGCAGCGATTTTCTTCTTTAATGAATCGAACATTACAGGTGTTGCAATGAATACAGAAGAATATGTACCCACAACTACACCAATAATCATCGCGAACATAAATCCTCTTAAACTTTCACCTCCGAAAACGAAGATGGCCAACAACACGATCAATGTCGTAAGCGAGGTGTTCAAGGTACGACTCAAAGTACTGTTCAAGGCCTCGTTGATATTTTCGCCTCCGCTCCAACCTTTAAGGCCGGTAATTTCACGAATACGGTCGAACACAACCACCGTATCGTTGAGCGAGTAACCGATTACGGTTAGAATGGCCGCAATAAAGGCTTGGTCAATTTCCATGTTAAATGGCATGATTGTTCCTGTTAGGGAGAAGATTCCCAATACAATCAATACATCATGGAATACCGCAACTACGGCACCCAATGAGAATTGCCATTTTCTAAATCTCAATAAGATATAAAGGAATACTACCGCCAACGAACCTAAGATGGCCAAGAAAGCATTTTTCTTGATATCATCAGCAATGGTAGGCCCCACTTTAACGGATTGCATAATACCAATTGACTTTTCTGACGCACCAACAGTGAAATCATTAAAGCTTGTTCCATCTGGAAGGTACTTTTGCAATGAAGTATATAGTTTATCCTGAATCTCAGCATCTACCTCAATTCCTTCTTCATCTACTTTATAAGGAGTAGTTACTTTGATTTGGTTGTTTCCACCAAAGGTCTTCACATTGGTTCCGCTTCCAAAGACCGTATTCAATTCAGATGCAATTTCAGAGGGGTTAACCGCCTTTTCAAAACGAATTTGGTACGTCCGTCCTCCAATAAAATCCACACCTTGTTGCAAACCTGAGGTCAATAAGGAGAAAACGCTCACTGCAACCAAAATACCAGAGATGATATAGGCAACCTTACGTTTTGCCAAGAAATCGATACTCAGTTTATTGAATAAGTTCTTTGTAATTCCAGTATAGAAATCCAAACGTCTACCTTTTTTGCTGGTGTAGGCCTCAATCATTAATCTGGTCACAAAAATGGCTGTGAACAAAGATGTAACAATACCGATCATCAAGGTTGTTGCAAAACCTTTAATGGGTCCAGAACCAAAGATGAAAAGGATAATTGCGGTTAGACCTGTAGTGATGTTCGCATCCAAGATGGAAGACAATGCATTTCCGAAACCATCGGCAATGGCCTGTGCCTTGCCTTTTCCTCTTTGCAATTCTTCTTTTACCCTTTCAAAAATAAGTACGTTGGCATCCACCGACATACCAATGGTCAATACGATACCCGCGATACCAGGCAATGTCAACACAGCACCTAAGCTGGTCAACACCCCAAAAATCAACAAAATGTTGAAAATCAAAGCGATATCAGCAAATACACCCGCTCTACCGTAATAGAAGATCATCCACGCCAAAACAAAAAGCATGGCGATCATAAATGATCTAAATCCACTGTCAATAGCTTCTTGACCCAATGATGGACCAACAACTTCGGATTGGATGATATCTGCAGATGCAGGAAGTTTACCCGCACGCAATACGTTGGCAATATCCTTGGTTTCATTTACGGTAAAAGTACCTGTAATTTCTGAACGCCCACCAGAGATTGGCCCAGAAGAAACACCAGGAGCGGTGTATACTTTATTATCCAAAACAATGGCAATACCTGTTTGGTTATTATAAGCATCACCTGTTAATTTTTCCCATTCCTTTGCACCGCGAGTGTTCATGGTCATGCTCACCGCAGGCTTGTTGAACTGGTCGAAAGTATCTTGAGCATCGGAAACTACGTCTCCACTGATTCTTGGCACACCATCCCTATTGGATTTAAGTGCGTATAATTCAGCGATTTCAGAATCCTGTGCTGGTCTTTCCCAAAGGAATTTTACAAACTGAATATCATTAGGGATCAACCTTCTGATTTCAGGCATTCTCAAATATGCACCAATTTCGGCAGTATCGGACACCATGGCGCTTGCAATGGCATGACCACCTGGATTGGCAGGAATCAATTTTCCTAGGATCGGATTGGCCTCTTGGGTCATATCCAAAGAATCCTGTGCCACATCGGACAACAATGAATCGATCTCAGATTCTGGTTTAGAAATCTCCTCAGTGGTAGTTTCAGGCTTTAAAATCTCTTTCAAACGCTCGTTGGCATTAACCAAGAAAACACCCAAACTTTGGTTGGTTTGAGGATAGGTTTCCCAGAATTCCAATTGGGCAGTACTTGAAAGTAAATCTTGAGCACGGGCGATATCCCTCGCACCTGGCAGTTCCACCAAGATACGTCCTGAGTTTCCTTCACGTTGAATGTTTGGTTGGGTTACCCCGAAACCATCGATACGCTCACGAAGTACTTCGAATGCAGAAACAATGGACTCATCAATTTTTCTTCTGATAACGGGTTTTACCTCATCATCGCTCATTTGAAAATTGATGTCGTCACTTAGACCTTTATTGGCAAAAATATCTGGGGAGGCCAATTTGGTATCTCCTTTAATATTGTCAAAAGCGTCAAAAAACAGTTCCAAATAGGTAGCATCGCTATTTTTGGAAGCAACATCGGCATCGGCCAAAGCTTTGTTGAACACCGGATTCTTGGTATTGTTGGCAAGCCCTTTTAAGATATCCTTTACGGATATCTGCAAGGTTACGTTGATACCTCCTTTAAGGTCCAATCCCTTGTTCAACTCTTTCGTCTTCGCCTCTCCATAGCTTGTAAAGCCCAAAACAGTGTTGTCACTGATGGAATCCAAGTACGATGCCTCTAAAGCTTCACGCTTTGCCACATAATCTTCCTCAGCTTCCGAAATTTGGCTAACAGCATAAGCTTCAGCATCTTTCTCCAACTTACTTGTGATGAAAGTAAAGGATAGCTGATAGATGCTCACCAAGCCAAAAAGGATCGCGAAAAGCCTTATAAGTCCTTTATTTTGCATTGATTATTAAATTTTTAGAAGTTTTCTTAAACAGCGTGCAAATATATCATTTCCGATAAGATTTGCCAATAGAAATTAATGTAATTGCAATAATGGTGGGTAACCGTAAAAATAAAATGAAATTGTCATCTCAAATCAACCCTTATAGTTCCAAGTCAATCTACACTGATTTCTTGGGGGTTACACCTGAAATGACAATTTCTATGCTGATGTATTTCGAGCTTATACGTCTAGCAGACCGTTGGTTTTTTTAACACCTTCGGCACTTTCTTGCATCTTAGCTTTTTCTGCATCGGTAAGTTCGATTTCCACGATTTCCTCGATTCCGTTTTTACCCAAAATAACAGGAACACCGATACAAATATCATTCAAACCGTACTCGCCTTCCAATAAAGTGGAACATGGGTACATTTTCTTTTGGTCGCAAGCGATGGCCTGTACCAATCCAGATACGGCTGCCCCAGGAGCGTACCATGCACTGGTTCCCAACAACTTGGTCAAGGTTGCACCACCAACTTTGGTTTCCTCTACAACCCAATCCATTTTTTCCTCGGAAAGGAATTCGGAAACTTTTACACTGTTTCTGGTCGCATGGGCGATTAACGGTACCATACCCACATCACTGTGTCCACCGATCACCATTCCGTCCACATCGGAAATTGGAGCTCCCAATGCCTCGGCCAATCTGTATTTGAAACGTGCGCTGTCCAATGCACCACCCATACCAATGATCTTGTTCTTTGGAAGACCTGTTGCTTTGTGCACCAAATAGGTCATGGTGTCCATTGGGTTACTTACTACAATAATCGTAGTGTTAGGAGAATGCTCCAATAGGTTTGTGGCCACAGTTTTTACAATTCCCGCGTTGATCCCGATCAATTCTTCACGGGTCATACCAGGTTTACGTGGAATTCCAGAAGTGATCACTGCGATATCACTGCCTGCAGTTTTACTATAATCGTTGGTGCTTCCAGTTATTTTGGTATCAAAACCATTTAGGGATGCAGTTTGCATCAAATCCATTGCTTTTCCTTCGGCATATCCTTCTTTGATGTCCAACAAAACAACTTCAGATGCAAAATTTTTCATTGCTATGTACTCAGCACAGCTTGCTCCTACTGCGCCTGCTCCAACTACGGTAACTTTCATTTGTGTAAGTTTAAATTTTTAGACTTCAAAAATAAGGCATTTACAGCAGAAAAATGCTGACTTTTACCAGTTTTAGCGGCTTAAATCTTGTTGAAAATCAGAAAAACGGACTTCCCTCACAAATGAGATTAAAATTGTCTTTTTAAGACCTCCATTACCCCAAAAAAAAATCTTTCTTGGGTGTTTGCGCAATAGATTCCTACAAAACGACGTTCTAATAGTCCCAAATCCTATTTAACCTACGAGACTATGAAAAAGCTCTTTTCATTGTTGTCCATTATAGCCATTTTGGCCGTAAGCAACTGTAGCGAGATACCTGAGAACAACGACCCCATCTTGGGCATCTGGGCAAAAACCGAAATTTCCACATCAACCGACAAAGGTTCGAGCACCACACGTGAAGAGTGGATCTTTAATGATGTGTATCTGGGAAGGTACCAGAGCTACTCCGATTCCAAACTCCTTTTTTATACCGATTTTAAATGGTCCGAAGATAACGGCATCTATACCATAATATATGGCGATCCCCAAGTTCAGGATATCACCGTGAGCATGCAAAAAGCAGAGCAACCTGAAATTTTAACCCTGGAGAATGGTTCGGTCTTCGCCACCAGGGAATAACACGTGAAGACTACTTATATGAAAATAGAAGGCCCCAATGCAAATTGGGGCCTTTCTTATGTTTGGTTATTTAGTTTTATCTGAATCCAAAATTCAAACCAAAAGTAAAGGTGTTGAATTCGGCGAAGTTGTACTCGGCATTGATCCTAAAGAATCCCAATTTGATTTTTGTTCCCAAATTTGCTGCAATCCCACTTACTTTTTCTGTGATGGAAAATGGGTCAACCACGGTTTCGGTAAAAAAGGGTCCACGAGCTTCATAGGTTCCCAACACATCTATATCCGACGTACCAGTGATATACCCCAACCCACCATAGAAATTGATTACGGGAATATTTCGGGTTGAAACCACTGCACTGAAATTCCATGTCTTTATTTTGGCATCCAATCTTTGATCGCTACCATTTATGGTACTAGATTCGGTAAAATCATATTCACCACTTAAATTGGTGTAGCCGATAACCCCAGATATTGCTACGGGCAATAATTTGTCAGCAGGAAGCATCTTGGTAAAATCATACTGCAATCCCGCTCCCAAAAGTCCAATTTTGGCATCGTCATCAAATTTGATTTTAGGTAAAAAACGAGCTTTGACCTCCAAGCCTTTTATAAGTCCAACACTTCCTTGAAGGTAACCTGATGGAATAAAATTAAAATCCTCGGCAGCCAATCCTGATGGCAATTCAAATTGCTCTCGAAAAAATCCATTCTGACCTTCCACATAAACCTCAACACCCTCTATATCTCCAAGTCCTGTTGAAACCAATCTGGGCACCCCTGGATTTTGTACAAAGTCCAAATTATCATATTCGGCAGGATCTAATAAAAAGACCTTTTTGTCTTCTTTGTTTTTGAAGCCCGTAATGTTACCTACAATGGAAATTTCGAATCCACCAAGGGGTTTCGCATCCGCAGAATTATACCAACCTGATGAAATACCATACACAGCCGATTCGGAGACCGGTGCCAAAAAGGAAGTTGCAAATCGTTCGGCATCTTCCACACCCGATATCAAAAGATCGTTGATACCTTGCGCTTTTACTAGGGTCATGGATGACAGCGCCATCAATAAAAGAATCTTCTTCATTTTTTTAAGTTTGCCCCAAAACTAAAAAACTCGCCTTTTTGGGGCGAGTTTTTGTTGTGTACGGCGTTTATTTATGCATCTATGTTGGCATAGACCGCATTTTTCTCGATGAACTCCCGTCTTGGTGGAACTTCATCCCCCATCAACATCGAGAAGATTCTATCTGTTTCGGATGCATTGTCGATGCTTACTTGTCTCAAGGTTCTGAACTCAGGATTCATGGTAGTATCCCACAATTGCTCCGCGTTCATCTCTCCAAGACCTTTGTAACGCTGAATGATGACCCCTCCATTCATGGAAGCGGTTATTTCATCACGTTCCTTATCGTTCCAAGCATATCTTCTTTTTTGTCCTTTGCGAACCAAATACAATGGTGGGGTTGCAATGTACACGTGACCACCTTCTATAAGCTCGCGCATATAACGGAAGAAGAACGTTAAAATCAAGGTTTCGATGTGGCTACCATCCACATCCGCATCACACATGATCACTACTTTATGGTATCGCAGTTTATCAAGGTTCAATGCTTTGCTGTCCTCTTCGGTACCAATGGTCACACCCAGGGCAGTGTAGATGTTTTTGATTTCCTCATTTTCGAAAACCTTGTGCTGCATGGCTTTCTCCACGTTCAAAATCTTACCTCGCAATGGCAAAATAGCCTGAAAGTTTCGGTCCCTACCTTGTTTGGCAGTTCCACCCGCAGAGTCACCCTCTACCAAGAACACTTCGCATTTGGTCGGGTCCTGCTCGGAACAGTCGGATAATTTCCCTGGCAAGCCACCCACACTCATTGGGTTTTTACGTTGTACCATTTCACGGGCCTTGGCCGCTGCATGTCTCGCTTGGGCAGCCAACTTTACCTTCTCCACGATCTGCTTGGCATCTTCCGGATGCTCCTCCAAATAATCGGTCAACATTTCGGAAACCGCCTGACTCACTGCACTGGTTACCTCACGGTTACCCAATTTGGTTTTGGTCTGACCTTCAAACTGTGGTTCTGCTACTTTTACAGAAACAATGGCCGTGAGTCCTTCGCGGAAATCATCCCCAGAAATTTCAAACTTCAACTTGTCAAGCATACCAGAACTATCGGCATACTTTTTCAAGGTGGTGGTCAAACCTCTTCTAAATCCAGAAAGGTGCGTTCCTCCTTCGTGGGTATTGATGTTGTTTACGTAGGAATGTAAATTTTCGGTATACCCTGTATTGTACACCATGGCCACTTCCACTGGAATTCCGTTTTTCTCTCCTTCCATGGAGATTACACGTTGAATCAATGGCTCACGGTTTCCATCCAAAAATTTGATGAATTCCTTCAATCCTTCCTCAGAATGGAAAGTTTCGGAGATAAATTCTCCCTTATCGTCCTTATTTCTTCTATCGGTAAGGGTAATGGTTATGCCTTTGTTCAAATAGGCAAGCTCACGCATCCTATTAGACAAGGTCTCATAATTATATTCTGTGGTTTGTGTAAAGATGGTATCATCTGGAATAAAAGTAACGACAGTACCAGTCTCGTCACTATCCCCAACACTTTTTACAGGATAAAGCGGTTTACCCTTTTCATATTCTTGCTCCCAAACTTTTCCTTCGCGGAAAACGGTAGCTTTTAGATGATTGGAAAGTGCATTCACACAGGATACACCTACCCCGTGCAGACCTCCGGACACCTTATAGGAATCTTTGTCAAATTTACCACCCGCACCAATTTTTGTCATTACCACCTCAAGGGCAGAAACACCTTCTTTTTTGTGCAGGCCAACAGGGATACCCCGACCGTTATCTTTAGTGGTTATGGAGTTGTCCTCATTAATGGTCACATCAATGGTGTCACAATATCCGGCCATGGCCTCATCAATGGAGTTATCCACTACCTCGTACACCAAATGGTGCAAACCACGGACCCCAACATCTCCAATATACATGGAAGGTCTCATACGTACGTGCTCCATACCCTCAAGGGCCTGGATACTGTCCGCTGAGTACTGTTTTTTGTTCGCTTCTTCGCTCATATATACTTTGTGTTTGCCTTCAAATTTTCAAATCTTACAAATATAATGATTACCCTTTTGAAAAGGGTTAAAGGAGGGTGTTGAACACCCTAAGTTATCAACAAATACTGTGGAAAAATGAGCGTTTCGTCGAATAAGTGGCGGTCGGTATCCTTTTCATAAAAAAACCCCTTAAAAAGGGGCTTTTTTTGGCTAATTAAATGAAATAATCTTACGAATCACTTCACTCTTGGCTGATTAAAATAATGGATTATTTTTGGTAGGCATCGGTGTGCACTTTGGCCACTGCCCTACCTGATGGATCGTTCATATTTTTGAAGGCTTCATCCCACTCCAACGCGATTTTGGTGCTACAGGCCACAGAGGGTTCTTGAGGCACGCACAATGCCGCTGCATCCGAAGGGAAATGACTTTCGAAAATGGATCTATAGTAATATTCTTCTTTAGAAGTCGGTGTCTGGATCGGGAATTTAAAATGTGCGTTTGCCAATTGCTCGTCGCTCACTTCTTCGGCCACCAATTCTTTTAAGGTGTCGATCCAACTGTAACCTACACCGTCAGAAAATTGCTCTTTTTGTCTCCAAGCAACACTTTCCGGCAAATAATCTTCAAAGGCTTTACGCACCACCCATTTTTCCATACGCTCACCGTTGATCATTTTATCTTTTGGATTGATGCTCATGGCCACATCCATAAACTCTTTGTCCAAGAACGGCACACGCCCTTCGATTCCCCATGCAGCCAATGATTTGTTGGCGCGCAAACAGTCGTACATGTGAAGTTTATCCAACTTACGAACGGTTTCTTCATGGAAATCTTTTGGGCTTGGTGCTTTGTGGAAATACAAATAACCACCGAACAACTCATCTGCCCCTTCGCCGGACAACACCATTTTTATACCCATCGATTTGATCACACGGGCCATAAGGTACATAGGTGTGGAAGCTCTTACCGTTGTGATGTCATAAGTTTCCAAGTTATAGATCACATCTTTGATGGCATCCAAACCTTCTTGAATGGTAAATTTGATTTCGTGATGAACTGTTCCGATGTGTTTGGCCACTTTTTGAGCAGCTGCCAAATCGGGAGAACCTTCCAATCCTACAGAAAAGGAGTGCAATTGAGGCCACCAAGCATCAACAGTATCTCCAGATTCGATTCGTTTTTGGGAATATTTTTTTGCAATGGCAGAGGTAACGGAAGAATCCAAACCACCCGATAACAAAACCCCATAAGGTACATCGGACATCAACTGACGGTGCACGGCAGCTTCCAAGGCATCCTTGATTTTTTGAATACTGGTCTCGTTTTCCTTTACAGCATCATATTCCATCCAATCTCTTTGGTACCATCTCACAAATTCACCATCGGAGCTGTGCATATAGTGTCCTGGAGGAAAAAGTTGGATTTTGGAACAGGTTCCTTCCAAGGCTTTCAATTCTGAGGCCACATAAAAGGTTCCGTTCTTGTCCCAACCAATATATAATGGAATAATTCCCATGTGATCCCTTGTGATGAAGTACTCATCTTTTTCGGAATCGTAAATTGCGAAACCAAAGATTCCGTTCATTTCATCCACAAAGTCAACTCCTTTTTCTTGGTACAAAGCCAAGATCACTTCACAATCGGACTGTGTTTGGAATTCGTATTTTCCATCAAATTGCTTACGAAGTTCTTGATGGTTATATATTTCACCATTGGCGGCCAATACCAATTTTCCATCGGCACTGAACAATGGTTGTTTTCCAGATGCTGGATCTACAATTGCCAATCTTTCGTGGGCCAAAATTGCTTTATCATTAGCATATATACCGCTCCAGTCCGGCCCTCTGTGCCTAACTTTTTTAGACATTTCCAATAATTGTGGGCGCAATACCTCGGTACTTTCCTTTACATCAAATGCACAAACAATTCCACACATAATATTTTATTTATTGTTACAATTATGATACAAAAATGAACCTTAAACTTAATTTATAAAACTAAATATTACTTTTTTACTACACTTTGTAATTACAAATACATCATTTATATCAAAATGAAATAATATCAATGATTTTGGCTTTAACATCGAACACATTGTAAGGTTCCTATATTTTATCGTCTTTATATTGGATAATTATTAATTAGATTTGACAATAAACTAAAACCAAAATCATGAGAAATTTAACCTTAGTACTAATGTTATTTGCGGGCCTTGTATTCACGACCGAGGCTACAGCACAGAAATTCAGTGGATTGGATGCGAGTCCTGCAGACATTGCATACTACCCGTCCAGCTCTAGGGAAACCAATAAAATGGCCAAAGTAATTTATAGCCGTCCGCAATTAAAAGGACGTAGCTTGGATGAACTTGCCCCTGTTGGTAAAGTATGGAGAACAGGAGCCAATGAGTCCACCGAAATTACATTTTTTAAGAACGTTACTTTTGGAGGCAAAACCATTAAAGCGGGTTCTTATGCCTTGTTCACTATTCCAGGGGAAGGAGAATGGACCGTTATTTTGAACAGCAACCTTCACGAGTGGGGTGCTTATTCGTACAACAGCGATGGCGATGTGGCAAGAGCTACTGCCAAAGTAAGTTCCGATAGTGAAGCTTTGGAAGCTTTTTCCATTGCTTTTGACGATGATGGAAATTTGGTAATGGGCTGGGGAACCACAAGAGTTACTTTGCCTCTTTCATATTAAGTCGAAAAATATCTGAAAAATAGAGAAGCCCCAATTTGGGGCTTTTTTATTGTTGAATGTCAAAAACGATAAAACCAGATTCTTCACGTCCTACCCTATCGGAGGACAGGTGTTCAAAATGACACTCGACCTTATTTCATTTTTTTTCCGCCTAAGAAGACTTGTTCGGCTTGTATGTTTGGAATGTTTTGCAAAGGCGCAGTCATAATATCTTCACTTAAAATGACAAAATCCGCAAATTTTCCAGGTGCTATACTTCCCTTTTCATCTTCCTCAAAATTGGAATAAGCAGCCCAAATGGTCATACCTTTTAAGGTTTCTTCCCTGCTCAACGCATTTTCCATTTGATAACCTCCTTCGGGATATTGATCCAAATCTTGTCGCGCTACAGCAGCATAAAAGGTTAAAAATGGACTTACGCGCTCTACGGGAAAATCGGTCCCCAAAGCTACCAATCCTGCTTTGTCCAACAACTCTTTGTAGGCGTAGGCTCCTTTAACACGTTCTGGCCCCAATCTATCCCCTGCCCAATACATATCACTAGTAGCATGAGTGGGTTGCACGGATGGGATGATACCTTTTTCGTAGTAATCAAAATCGGAGGGAGAGATGACTTGAGCATGTTCCACTTTCCATCTGCGGTCGGATTTTCCTTCCAAAGCTTTGTCATAAGCTCTAAGCACCACAATATTTGCCGAATCGCCAATGGCATGGGTATTCATTTGGTAATCAGAGGCAGCAATTCGTTGCGCCAAGGCTTCAATCTGGTCCACTGGGGTCACCATGGCTCCAAAATGACCTGGCTTATCGGTATACGGTTCACGCAAAGCTGCTCCCCTGGAACCCAAAGCGCCATCACCATATACTTTCACGGAACGTACATTTAAACCCTCTGTTTTGATGATGCCCTTATTTAAAAAGTAATCCAGGTTTTCTGGATAGTTGGAGACCATGGCATAAACTCGAATGGACAATTCCCCTGCTTGTTGTAGGCTATCTATAAGTTCAATAATATCTCTGGAAAGACCAGCATCGTTCACAGTGGTCAATCCATAATCCAAGGATAACTTTTCAGCATCTTTAAGTGCCTGAATTTGTTGTTGCTTACCTATTTCAGGCATTACATCATAAATCAATCCCATTGGATTATCTACCAACACTCCGGTTAGCTTACCATTTTCCTTTACGATTTCACCCCCCTCGGTTTTGGTATCGACTGTAATTCCAGCCATATCCAAAGCTTTTTGGTTGACCAAAAGAGCATGTCCATCAATTCTACGCAAGGCAACAGGGGTATCAGGGAACAATTCATCCAATTTCTCTTTGGTCGGGAATTCTTTCACCTCCCAATCGTTTTGATCCCATCCCCTACCTTGAATAAAGTTTGATGGGCGTTTTTTTTGAAATGCCACCACTTTTTCCACTACCTCATCAAAGCTTTGGGTACCCACCAAATCCACTATCTGTTGATTCATACCCAAACCATAAAAATGGCAATGCGCATCGATAAGACCTGGAACTATGGTTTTGCCCTCGGCATTCAATACTTCTTTAGCGCTGTATTTTTGAGTAATATCTTCGGCATCTCCAACAGCAACAAACTTTCCATTTTTGATGGCAATACTAGAAGCTTTCGAAAAATTTTCATCGACGGTATAGACGTTGGCATTTTGAACAATAAGATCCACCTCTTCTTTAGGTTGGCAAGAAAATGCTAGAAAAGCAAGGGATATAAAAAGGAACTTTTTCATTTCGGATGGTTTCCTCCAAAATTAGATAAAAGCAGGAGAATTTTATGGATTTTCGTCCTCAAACTCGGTCATTACGAATTCCACACGTCGATTTTTACGTCGTGCTTCCTCCGTCAACGTGGAATCGATAGGTTTTTTATCGCCGTAGCCTTTGGAGGAAATTCGTTTTTTATCCAAGCCCAAGGCCATTAAATAGTTGGCGACGACCAAAGCTCTTTCCCGGGAAAGCACATCGTTGTATGCATCGGAACCCAAATCATCTGTATGTCCACTAATAGCAACTTGAAGGTTGGGATTTTGCTTTAAATATGCATAAACATCTTGCAAACTTTGCTTTGCCTTTGGCTGAAGGTCGAAACGGTCAAAATTAAAATTGACGTGATCTAATACGTAAACCTCATTTGCCTTGTATTCTGGCCCTAGGTAAGACAATGAAATATCATCCAAATAATAATAGGAATAACCTTCTTCAGCATTGGCACCCTTGTCATTACTAACATAGGTGGTGCCTGCATTGCTTTTAAAATTCCCTAAAATCAAATGGGTTTCAAATCCTTTGGCCACTACATCAAAACTCAATTCCATCCATTTTTGCTTGTCTTCATAAAGTCCAGTGGCGGGGAATTGCTTGATGTGTGTTGTTTGCACTGGAGATGATGACAAAACGCCATGCGAAAGTTGTCTTTTGGTATGAATGGAAAGGGGTTTTTCGGAAAATACGGCTCCAATATCCATAACCGCACCATCTGATTTTTCAGCAAGACTAATTTGTAAGGTCAAACGGTATCGACTCCCTTTTTCAAGGGTTTCATGCAATGGCACTTGGATGTATTCCCGATAATCTTTGGGAGCAAACAAATACAAACCTGCATAGCCTGAGCCTTCGTAAGGGTCTTGTTTCCCTTTGAAGTTCATTGGAACCCCCAATTTTGTTTTGCTGCATTGGTTAAAATAGTCAGTAGTGCCTAATGAAGGAGCACTCCAATGTTCGGCATCGCCATTGAGGTTGCTCATTTTAACAGGACAGTTGATGAAATCCTCAAAACCACCATTCATTACCAAGTTTTGCGAAAAAGACATGGATATGGTCAACGCAAATAGGGTTATGGACGATATGTAGTGAGGTCGTAGTCGCATGGTCGCCAATGATTTGGAAACCATCAATCACATGATAATCAATGCCTTGATGGAGCGTATAAAACGCCCCATCTGTAAAATTATTGCGTAAAATCCTACAAATCAGAAATCAAACTTATAGGAAACCCCTGCCAAAGCTTGGAATCCCTGTACTCTAAAGTTGGCCCAACGCTGGTAATTGTTGTTCGCAATGTTGGATGCTTTCAAGAAAATAGACAGCTGATCATTAAAGCGATATCCCACATGGGCATTGGCATCAAAAAAGCCATCCAAGGTAATTGGCGTATAAGAAATTGTTGGAGGTACATTATTGGTCAAGGCCACCGAGGTCAAAGCATCCCTTTCCCCAACATAAAATAAATTGGCACCCATGTACCATTGGTCTGTAATCTGGTAATCCATGAACAAAGAACCTTTTATGGAAGGTAAGTTCCACGCTGGGTTGTCTGTTTCAGTATCATAATCATAAAACTCTGCATTCACTCCCAAAGTAAAATTTCGGTTTACGTCCACATTGATTTCCCCGAAAACCCCCAATGTTTTAACATCATCATAAAACACTTGAAAAGAATTTCCGTAGTAATAGCTCTTTTCGTCAGTTCTGTCGGTATTCACACTGTTCTGATAAAACAAGGGTTTTCTATTTTCCGCCATGTACGAACCTTTGATATTGTATCCGATATTGGAGGTCAATTGTCCTTTTAATCCAACATATCCTTCATACTGCTGGTCTGTTGGCTCAATGTTTAGCGTTGGAGACACGTATGGGTTATCATCCACAAAATCGTGGTAGGAGTTTTGTTTTAACTCTCCCTCGATTCCTCCGTAAGCGATTACATTCTCATCCAACAATCTATACGAAGCAGTTACCGCAGGATATATATAAAAGTTGCTGTCACTGTTTTCAATATCCAATCCATACACAATATTGGCACCAAGATTCACGGTAAGGTCATCACGAAGGATCAGAAGACTTGGATTTACCCCTGCTTGAAAAAAACCATACTTCTTCTCTCCTTGGTTTTCAAATTCGTTGATGTCCCCATTCTCAAAACTACCTCCCACATAATCCACTTTGGCAGAAATGGTAATCAATTCTTCGGTAATAGGCAGTTCAAAAGTTGGATTGATCACTGCACGGTTTTCTGCGGATTTTGTGGCATCCCAAAAACGTCTCAACAATATATTCCCACTTTTAAATGGGGAATCTTCCATGTTGAAATTCGCTTTGGCCTCTGCATTGAAATAATTTTGCGTTTCATCCATTGCATTGATTTCATCTTCGGTAAACAATTCGCTCTGGATGCCGTACCAATTGTATAGTTGATGCTGCAAACCAACGCTGGCACCCCAATCCATATACCTATCCTTTTTGGCGTAGGAAGCATTTACTTTGGTGTCATAAAAATCAGTATCCAAAGGTGTGGAGTCCAAATCCCCACGGGATGAATTATGGGTAAAACCAAAATCCAACAGATCTTCACCCCTATTAAATTCGCGGCTGGTATAAAAATCCACCAAGGCATTGTTGAAATTGCCCAACCCCACCGATGCATATGAATTGTACAATGTTGGAGGCGGAGTTTTTTCCACTCCCGAAGCTTTTCCTTTTGCAGGGGTAAATGTAGATGCCACGGGCACCGAAAATATGCTGTAATTGATTTTCTTCTTTTGCAGCACAATGGAATCGTTCAAACTTGGGGAGGACTTGATTTTAAAGGCATCTGAAACGGTGGGGGAATACGGTTTAACCACCGTTACCGTTTCCGTACCAATGTTATCCTCTTCCTGGGCGATAACCACTCCGCAAAGGCTCAAAAAAAGTAATGAAAATATATAGGTTCTCTTTTGCATGTTGTGTCTCGTTTAGTTTTGGTTGGGATCTACGGATGAATTGCTCTCAGCTTCTTTGGCCTTGATTGTGGCCAACTCACTTTCTGCATCCGAAACGATGTCCTCAAATTCGGAAAAGTTGGAAATCACACTTTCTAAAATATAGGTGGCCTGAAAAGCGTCCCCTAAATTGTAGAAGTTCTTTGCCATGATCACCAAACCTTTTCCTGCCCATTCTTTGTAGGCCGCGTAATCCTTGGCCAACTTTTGAACGGAAGTGTTGGAAGCTTCAAAATCTCCCTCCTTATTTTTAAAATAAGCATCGTAATACCACGCTTCAGCAGCGAGTTCCCCAGATGCGATTTGTTGCACTTCTTGGTAGGCCGTTTTCGCCAAACGTTCATTGTCCGTTGCTATGGCGGAACGAGCGATCATAATCTGCGCATCACTTTTAATTCGGTCGTCAATTTTTGGGGCTTTCAACACCTTTTCGGCATACGAAATGGTCTGGGAATACTGCTTTTGACCATAATATCCTTTCATTAAATTGGACTGGGCAAATGTTCTGTTTTCCACGATTCCTGCCGTGCTTTCCAAACGTTCCAAATAGGGAATAGCGCTGTTGTAATCCTGTTTTTCCACATAAATTTCACAAACACGGGTCAAGGCTTGTTCGGTATATTCCCCAGTTCCACTATCGGCAACCGCTTTATATTTTGGCAAGGCTTGGTCTTTCTGTCCTTGCGCAAAATAGAGTTGCGCCAAAGCAAAATTCACACTTTCAATATGCAATCCATTTGGAAATTGTTTGGCGTAATCCTCATACCCACGAATTGCGGCATCGGTCTTGCCTTCGATTTGTTTTCTTTCTGCAGATTCAAAACTGGCATTATCGAGTTCAGCATCCGTCACTTCCACAAAATCGAGGTTTCTGGCCCAAGCAGCATATTCGCTCACACGCCCCTCATCCACATACACCAATTTGGCCGTAGCCACTGCTTGTTTGGCTTCTTGTGTATTCGGATATTTTTGAACGACTTCTTTTAGTTTATCCAATGCTTGTTGGTTACGACTTGCATTGTAATGCACCAAACCTGCTCGCAACAATCCTCTAGGGGCAAATTTACTTTTAGAGAATTCAGAAACGATTCGATCGTAGGTTTGCAAACCTAAATTTTCTTGATTGTTTTGAATGTAGGAGTTCCCCAATTCAAATAAGGCGTCGTCTCGCAAAGTTGATGTCGGGAACATGGTCAAAAACTGGTTAAGACCCTCAATTTTAGCTGAGTTGTTGCCCAAAAAGCCATCGCAAAGTGTTGTTTGAAAAGTCGCATAATCGCGTTCTGGTCCATTCATCTTTGATGAAGCATCGTACGCTTTCTTTGCCAATTGATATTTGCTGTTCACAAAATAGCTATCGCCCAATCGCAAATACCCATCGTTTTTTCTGGCTTCGTCAATAGCATCGGAGCTCACTACATTTTGAAAATAAGAAGTGGCGTTATTGTAATCTTTAAGTTTGAAGTAAGAATACCCCAAATTGTAATCCAATTGCTCATATTCGGGAAGTGTTTTTGCCGCCGATGAATTCTGGAAACGTACAAAATCGACCAAAGCTTCTTCAAAACGGTTCATTCGGTATGCCGATTCCGCTTTCCAATACAATGCACGAGCTTCAAAAGTTTTGTTTTCGGCACTCTTCAACGATTTATCAAAGCGTTCCCATGCACCTTCGTAATCTCCATCGATAAAAAGTTCCACCCCTCGGTAATAGGCCACTTTTTGATAGGTTTCTTTGCTTGCGTAGTTTTTGTTTTTCTCCAAAAGCTCCATCGCGCCCTCAAAATTTCTTGAAGTAATATAAGAGTCCACCAAAAGTTCTTGAATTTCCATTTGGTTTTCATCCTTTGGATAAGTTTCCAAATAAGTGGTCAGTACCTGCGGAACGGGTTCGTAAGCATTTCCGATTTCGTAGCTCAAACGGGCATAGTTCAACCAGGCATCTTTTTGAATTTCTGGACTGAAATCCATTTGCGAAGCATTTCGGAAGGCATTCAAAGCCTCGGATTTTTTATCCAACTTTAAATAGCATTCCGCCAAGTGGTAATAAGCATTTTGGGAAACGGCATTTTTTCCATCAATTATTTTATTGAACTGCTGGATCGCACTTTGATAATCCCCCAATTTGTAATGGCTGTACCCTAACAAATAATAATCTGTATTGTTCCATTTGCCGCGTTTCCCTTTATATTCTTGCAAATTGGGAATGGCCTCGGCATATTGTTCCAAGTTGAAATAGCTCTCTCCAATGATCTTGTTTAATTCCGAAACCTCTTGTCGGTTAGATTTTGCCAATTGTTTTTTGGCCAAATCAATGGCCTCTTCAAACTTACCAAGTTTGAAATTCATGTCTGCTTGGTAGTAGGTCAACTTCTCATCCAACAATTCAGGATCTTGAATTTGGTCGAATCGGGCGTTGGCCGCAGTGTAATCATCTTGCTCGTAGGCGATGTAACCCAAATAATATTTGGCCTGCGAACCATACTTTTGGGAAGTGGTTACCTTGTTCAAATAGCGTTCGGCTTCTTCGGGTCGTTTGGAAGCATATAAAGCATATCCATTATTGAAATTAAAACGGTCACGCTCCGAATACGGCATGGAAGATTCATCCACTTTTTTATACCATTTTAAGGCGTAGGGATACTTTCCTGTTTCAAAATAATAGTCGGCCACATCCAAAAAGGCGGAATTTCTTTTGGTAGAAGTCGGGTAGCGTTCCACAAAATCTTCCATCATTTTATCCGCTCCACGCTGATTCAATCGAATGGCAGCGTTAGCGGCATAATAGGCACTATTGGCCTCGGTTTCGTAATCTTTGGTGGTTGACTTTACCGACTCGAAAATGCTCTGTGCAGCTTGGTACTGCTCATTGTTATAGAGCGCCAAGGCAGCTTGGTAGTCTTTATTTTCGTGGGTATATATTTGGGTTTCCTGAGCGGATACTGCAAAAAAAGTTCCCATTAAAATGGGAATAGCAAGGAGGTTTTTTCGATTCATAGTGTTCTAAGCTGTTCTCGATTGACTTTATTCATAACGTCAAAATTTAGGCCAAAGTATAATGGTATACAAAGTTGTAAAATTTGGCGAAACCAAAATGAAGAATAATTTTAGAACTTAGTACCTTTATTTCTCAAATCCATATTATGCCTGAGACCATTGTAAAATTACAAGATGTAGCTGTATTCCAAAATGAAAATTTGGTGTTGAACCATGTCAACCTAGAAGTTAAAAAGGGAGATTTTGTGTATGTGATAGGCAAAACAGGCAGTGGCAAGAGTAGTTTTATGAAAACCTTGTATGCAGATATTCCCTTTAAACAAGGTACAGGGCAGGTGGTGGATTTTGATTTGGCCTCCTTGAAGGAAAAGGACATTCCCTTTTTGCGCAGAAAATTGGGCATCGTTTTCCAGGATTTTAAATTATTGCCCGACCGCAATGTGAACAACAACCTTGAGTTTGTGCTCAAGGCAACCGGCTGGACCGACCCCCTTAAAATGAAGGAGAAAATTGAGGAGGTTTTGGACAAAGTGGGCATGAAAACCAAAGGCTTTAAGTTTCCGCACGAACTTTCAGGGGGCGAACAACAACGTATTGCGATTGCTAGAGCCTTATTGAACGATCCCGAACTTATTCTGGCGGATGAACCTACGGGAAACTTAGATCCACAAACCAGTGTAGAGGTTATGAAGGTGCTACAGGATATCAACCAAAATGGACGAACCATAATTATGGCCACCCACGATTACGCCTTGATTTTGAAGTATCCGCATAAAACTTTAAAATGTGATGGAAGTAAACTTTTTGAAGTGATTCAGAAGGCCGTTTAACCGCAGTTTTAGTTTCACTCACCTCAAATATTAAGGCTTTTGTCCTGATTTACATAGCTTTGGCCAATTCCAAAAAATAATGGCGCTAAAAAACAGAGATCTTTGGATTAACATTCTCATTGGCTTGGGGTTATTGAGTATTCCTATTTTAACCTCCCCAGATTTCGATTCGTTTACGGATATGCTGAAAGCCAGAGGGTTTCGCGAAAATTTTGTTGGGTATTTATTGTTATTGGTGTTTTACTATGCCAATTATTATTGGTTGGTTCCCAAGTTGTATTCCAATAAAAAAAGAGGATTGTATTTTCTATCACTTTTGCTATGTTTTTTGATTGTTTCCTACTTGCCAAAAGTCCTTTTTTCTGGAAATAACGATTTCCCTAACCAAATGCAACGGCAGCCCATGCCCGAAAGAAGCATGGAAAGGCCAGATGACATGCCCCCAATGCCAAATGGACCAAAAAAGGAACCCCTGATCAATATCTTTGCACTTCGAGATACATTTTTTATTCAATTTATCATCATCACCATTTTGTCCATGTTGTTGCGATTGGACAACCGATTAAAGAAAATTCAGAATGAAAAACTAAAGGCGGAAGTCAACTATTTAAAAGCGCAGATCAATCCCCATTTTTTGTTCAACACCCTCAACAGCATTTATGCGCTTACTTTAAAAAAATCCTACCAAGCACCATGGGCTGTTCTCAAACTTTCGGATATGATGCGCTATGTGGTCACCGAAAGTGATTCTGAAAAAGTGCCCCTCGAATATGAAATTCAATATATTTCAGATTATATCGACCTTCAAAAATTGCGAATGGGCAATAACACCGATTTTACTTTTGAAATTATGGGCGAACCCAACCGAAAGCGTATTGCACCCATTATCTTGGTAAATTATGTTGAAAATGCCTTTAAATATGGTGTAAACCCAGACGAAGCGTCAAAAATCAGTATTGTCATAACCCTCGACCCCAAAGGAGTTGAGCTGCTTGTGGATAACAAAATTACGGTCCATAAAAACAACATTATGGAACCGACCACGGAGGGCAATCGAAACACAAAAAGACGTTTGGATTACTTTTATCCGAACAAGCATAACTTGGAAGTCACCCAAAATGACGATTTTTATTCGGTAAAACTTTATTTGGACCTTACATGATCAGAGCGGTGGCACTGGACGATGAAGCATTGGCTTTGGATGTGATTCAAGCCTATTGCGGTCAAATCGATGATGTTGATTTGGTCCAGACTTTCACGGAACAAGGAAAAGCCATTCGTTACCTCAATAAATTTGATGTAGACCTTCTGTTTTTGGATATCCGAATGCCAGAACTCAACGGGATCGACCTGTATAAATCACTTAAAAACCAAACCAAGGTAATTTTCACTACGGCATATGACCATTATGCCGTAGAGGGATTTAACATTGATGCCATTGACTATTTATTGAAACCATTTTCGTTCCCACGGTTTGAAAAAGCAGTGAACAAGGCCAGGACCCAGATCAATCTTGAACTATCGAGTTCCAACGAAAAAACCCATTTTACCATTCGTGCAGATTTTAAATTGTACCATGTTGCCTTTGAGGATGTGTTGCTCATTGAAGCCTTGGATGATTATGTTCAGATTCATTTGACAGACAGATCAAAAATTGTGGCCCGAACCACCATGAAGGCCATCATGGAAAAACTGCCCCAACCCCAATTTTTGCGATCACATCGCTCCTATATCATCGCCTTGAACAAAATTTCGAGTGTATACAAGGACACTGCAAAAATTGCTGACTTCACGGTTCCGATGAGTAAGTCCTATAAGGCTGAAATTTTAAAAAACCTTTAACTTTTCAAGTCCATTTACCTCAACATTAAGGGCACTCACCTCATTAATTATCTCCAACACCTTAATAAACATAGTTTTACCTCAAAGTATTAACTATGAAACGAAAAGAATTTTTAAGAGGGGTCGGGCTCGCCGGACTATCGGTCACCAGTTTGGCCGTTTTACGTTCTTGCTCATCGGATGCAGACGATTATCTTTTGGAAGAGGACACCACTTCCGATTCATCCACCGATGATTCATCAAGTTCAACCTCGACCGACACCAGTTCGGATACGTCTTCAGATACGGAAACTGTTGATGATTGTGAAGTGACCCCAAGTGAAACCGAAGGCCCGTTTCCAACGCACGATCCAGAAAATTATGAGCGTGTGGATATTGTTGGTGATCGCACAGGAATTGATCTTGACCTCAATATTACCATTAGAAATGTAAACGATAGCTGTAATATTCTTGAAGGTGCCCTAGTTGATGTTTGGCATTGTGACAAGGATGGTAATTATTCCGAATACGGAGGAACAGGTATGCAATCCACCAATTACACCAACAATCACTTTTTAAGGGGAAGACAGATCAGTAATTCCAGTGGAGTGGTTGAGTTTTCCACAATTTTCCCGGGATGGTACAGTGGTCGTTCCACCCACATTCACGTGCATATTTACAATGCAGATGGAGATTCGCTTTTAGTGACCCAAATTGCATTCCCTGAAGGAGACAATAGTGCAGTGGTACGTGTAAATGCAGCAACAGAATATGGTTATACCAAAGGCATGAGCGGTTATACCTACCATTCACAGGACAATGTATTCGGCGATGGTGTTGAAGAGGAATTGGCCAGCGTGAGCGGCAGTGTGGATGAAGGATTCATCTTAACGCATGATATCTACGTAAACGGATAAAATAAATTGAAATGGGAAACATGGTACAACAACCAGCTAAAATTTTCTTGGCTGACAAACGGTATCGATACGAATCCAATGAATATCGATGTCTTTCCACTCCAATTGAAAGAGTTGAAATACAAGAAAATGTATCGAGGATTTCGGATGAAACCTTGGCACCAGGTAAAAGCAAGTTGTTCACCATAGAAAAAAACACTTCCGTAATCTTGATGCCACTGGTGGGAGAAGTGCTATATGGCACCTTAGACAAAAAACAAACCGTAAAGGTAGCCCCCGAAGAACTTCAAGTGGTTTCACTGAAAAAAGGAACCACTTTTAAAATTCAAAACCCAAGTAAGAAGTATAGTGTAAATTATATTCAGATCTGGTTGAAAGATGCACTGGAAGATAAGAAGGTATCTTATTCTGATTATGGTCAAAATGCTTTAAATACCATTTTTGAATCACAAAACCTGAAATTGCATTTTGGGGTTTTGGATGGAAGGGTCGAGGCGGAATTGGTTCCTGCCCAAACAAAAAATACCCTAGTAGCCTTTGTGATCAATGGTGCGTTTGAATTACAAAACAGGTTATTGGAAACTAGGGACAGTTTAATGCTATGGAATTTGGAGCACTTGGAACTTGAGGCACTATCCGAGAATGCCATAGTGCTCCTTTTGGAAAATTACAATTCATGATGATTTGATTTTTTTTGTTGAACCTGAACCCGAGCAGAACGCAATACTGTTCGGGTTTTGTTTTTACTAAAACCATAGAATTACCATACCAAAAAAAGATTTTGTTTCTTTGTCTAAATTAATCTTGCTTCCCTATATGGAGATATTAGGTATTGATATTGGTGGATCGGGCATAAAAGGTGCTTTGGTCAACGCCGAAACCGGTGAAATGCTAACCGAACGCTTTAGAATTCCGACCCCAAAATCCAAAAAACCCAAGGCCATGGCCAAAGTTGTGGCCCAAATTGTGGAGCATTTTAATTATAAAGGTCCCGTGGGTTGTGGATTTCCGTCCATAGTAAAAAATGGGGTCTGTTTGTCTGCTGGAAATCTTCATAAAAGTTGGGTCGGGGTTAACATCGATGAGTTGTTCACCGAATATACCGGTCACGAATTTACCGTGCTCAACGATGCCGATGCTGCAGGATATGCTTCCATGAACTATGGCGTGGGAAAAGGCAAAAACGGTTTGGTGATCATGATCACTATCGGAACCGGTCTGGGCAGCGGAGCATTTTTAAATGGGGTGCTCATCCCAAATTTTGAGCTAGGACAGATACCCTACAAAAAACATACAAAAATAGAATCTTGGGCCGCAGCTTCGGCCAAAGAAAGAGAAAATCTTAGCTACGATAAATGGGGAAAACGATTCAATAAGTTTTTACAACTTGTAGAACTCATTGTTAGCCCTGACCTTATTATTGTAGGTGGAGGAACCTCCAAAGACTGGGAAGAATTTAGCCATCATATCGACATTGAAACCCAAGTAGTAAAAGCTGAATTGATGAACCATGCTGGAATCATAGGGGCAGCTGTGGCTTGTTTGCGCGAACAGCACCACGGACATTTACAATAATGTTTGACCATTAAAAAAGATTGTCATTCTGAACGTCTGCCTGCTAGTTAAGCAGGAAGTGAAGAATCTCACAATTCAGAATCCTTAGTTTAACACTAATGGATTCCGTTTAAAAGCGCGGAATGACAGAGCACTTTCTTTCGCTAGAATAATTACAATCAAAAATTCAGAAGAAAGAGTAGTGTCATTCTAAATGAGCAAAGCGAATGAAGAATCTTTTTTCTTGAAAGTATTACTGCCATTCGATTTAAAAACTGAATAAAAACCAATTTCCCTCAAAATAAAAAAGCGAATGAAGATATCCTCATTCGCTTTTCTTATATATGTTAAAGTGCAATTCTTTAAATTACCTTGTTTCTTTTGCGATCTACTTCTTTCAAGTAGATTTTTCTAAGTCTCAAGTGGTTTGGAGTCACTTCAACGTACTCATCTTTTTGGATGTATTCCAATGCTTCTTCCAAAGAGAATTTAATGGCAGGCACAATTTTAGCCTTTTCATCAGCACCTGAAGAACGAACGTTGGACAACTTTTTGGTCTTGGTCACGTTCACGGTCATATCATCTTGACGTGAGTTTTCACCAATTACCTGTCCTTCGT
The DNA here is from genome assembly GCF_030268205.1 of Allomuricauda sp. NBRC 101325. Lineage (GTDB taxonomy): Bacteria > Bacteroidota > Bacteroidia > Flavobacteriales > Flavobacteriaceae > Flagellimonas. The sequence goes on along the minus strand of NZ_BSQF01000002.1, from coordinate 213,101 downwards.
AAATATCCTCTCCCGGATCAATAAAGAACTTACCTCTTTCTTGCAATTTATCGATAGAATAAGGAATCGCAGTTCCGTTTTCCATAGATACCAAAGAACCGTTCAAACGCTGTGCGATATCCCCTTTCAATGGTTGATATTCTTTAAAACGGTGTGCCATTATAGCTTCACCTGCGGTAGCGGTCAACAATTGGTTACGCAAACCGATGATACCCCTTGATGGAATATTGAATTCACAGATCATACGGGAACCTTTGGCTTCCATACTGATCATTTCACCTTTACGGATAGATACCATTTCCACGGCTTTCCCAGAAACTTCATCCGGCAAATCGATGGTCAAATGCTCAACAGGCTCACATTTTACGCCGTCTATCTCTTTGATGATAACCTGTGGCTGTCCAATCTGAAGTTCGTATCCTTCGCGACGCATGGTCTCGATCAATACGGAAAGGTGCAATACGCCACGGCCAAACACCATAAATTTATCAGCACTATCGGTTTCTTGAACACGAAGGGCCAAGTTTTTCTCCAATTCTTTTTCCAATCTTTCCTTGATGTGTCTGGAAGTCACAAATTTTCCATCCTTACCAAAGAAAGGGCTATCGTTAATTGTGAACAACATGCTCATGGTAGGCTCATCGATAGCAATAGTTTTAAGTTGTTCCGGGTTTTCAAAATCGGCAACGGTATCACCGATTTCAAAACCTTCCATACCTACAATGGCACAGATATCACCAGCAACCACTTCCTGCACTTTCACACGGCCCAAACCTTCAAACGTGAACAATTCCTTGATTCTGGTCTTCACGATTCTTCCATCTCTTTTCACCAAAGAAACTTGTTGTCCTTCACGAAGGGTTCCTCTCTGCAATCTTCCGATAGCGATTCGTCCCGTAAATGAAGAGAAGTCCAAAGAAGTGATCAACATTTGGGTAGTTCCTTGTTCTGGTTTGAACTCAGGAACATGCTCGATTACCATATCCAACAAAGGCTCGATGTTTTCAGTTTGCTTTTGCCAATCTTCACTCATCCAGTTGTTCTTTGCAGAACCGTAAACCGTTGGGAAATCCAACTGCCACTCCTCTGCTCCCAATTCGAACATCAAATCGAATACCTTTTCGTGAACTTCCTCTGGGGTACAGTTTTCTTTATCTACTTTATTGATAACAACACATGGCTTTAAACCAAGGTCGATAGCTTTTTGCAATACAAATCGGGTCTGTGGCATTGGGCCTTCAAAGGCATCCACCAACAACAACACTCCATCGGCCATGTTCAATACACGCTCTACCTCACCACCAAAATCGGCGTGACCAGGGGTATCGATAATGTTGATTTTAGTGTCTTTGTACACCACGGAAACGTTCTTGGAAACGATGGTGATCCCACGCTCCCGCTCCAAGTCGTTGTTGTCCAAGATCAAATCTCCTTTGTTCTCGTTATCTCGGAACAATTGGCAATGGTACATGATTTTATCCACCAAGGTAGTCTTACCGTGGTCTACGTGTGCAATAATTGCAATATTCTTTATCTTGGACATAACCTGATTTTTAAGGCCGCAAAGATACTGCTATTTTCCACTTGTCAATACTCCTGAATGTTATTTTTATCTTATTGATTTTGTGAGGGTTTCATACCTACAGGCCTACACACCATCGCTTTTCACTAATAATCCACCCAATACTGAGGTTTACAACTGGGTGAATTGCCCCTTTAAAAGGCCCCACATAGTAGCCTGCGCCTGCATCTATGGAGAAGCTTATGCCCGAATCATAACTGCGCTGAATGCCATATACCAAACCACCGTATCCGTGCACTCCATCTACAATTCGCCCCTCAACGGTGCGCTTGCCAGGAGAAAAAATCGCGGCCGAAGGCGCTAAATAATTACCAGAATTTCCATAAATGGACCTTCTGCGTCTTTCACGACTATTTAAATTGTGATAATATCGGTTTTGAACGGTAATAGCTGGAAAAAAATCAAAGTCCTCCAAAGGAGTTTCACTAGCAGGCTCCAAAGCTGCTTGCCAAGCTACGCGAAAATCCAAGGTGCTGTTTACACCCACAGCCATTTCGTATTCAATTCCGGGATTGAAGATGTTGAGCTTAAACTGACGTATTTCGCAGTTTTTGCCATATTGGGCATGTATAAAATATCCCATGGATAGGAATATCAAAAGAAGTAAACGACGCATTGTAGGTTAATTTGGTACTATTATAACCTTTGGTTTGGCAAAATAGTATGTTTTAATCAACCCTTTAGTCGAAAATAGGTTCTTTGGATTTCCGTTTGGTTGCTACCCATCCAAAAGTGAAATTGAACAAGGGACCATAACCATCGGGAACACCATCGCCCTTATATAATCCAGCGCCCAATTCCACATTAAAATTAAACCCATTTTTATAGGTTCTTTGAATTCCATAGACCATTCCATAAAATCCCAAGTTGAAATCCTTTGGCCCTTCAATATTTGTGGAAATGCGCAATTGTGAAAAGAAAATAGCCTGTGCGGCGGCAATGTAGTTGGCTGAATTACCTGAAGTATTCTTTCCCAAATCTTCTCTTCTACCAAAATTATAGTAGTATCTGTACCTATTGTTGCTTGCCAATCCAAAGGCATAACCTTCTTCATAAGTGGCAGCGGCCAGACCTAAATCGGTGGAAACACTTTGGTTCTTAAAAATTCCGAATTCATAGGTAAATCCAGGACTCAAAAGGTTCAATCTAAATTGATGGCGTTCCAGATGAATCAAATCAAAGGTTCCGCCCCTTTCTTGCCATTGCGCTTGTATAAAAATTGGAAAAAGGCACAGCACAAGCAATGGAAAAGTATACTTCATGGTTAGTGGTTTATCTTGATAAATCTAAAAAGTATACCATGGTTTAGTACTATATTTGTGCAAACTTTAAGAAATGGACTTGACCAAAATTCCTCAGATAAAACATTCCGAAGGCGACAACTTTTTTCTATTGGCAGGCCCCTGTGCCATTGAAGGCGAAGAAATGGCGATGCGCATTGCGGAAAAGGTGGTTTCCATTACCGATGACTTGAAAATACCTTATATTTTCAAGGGAAGTTTTAAAAAGGCCAACCGTAGCCGCATGGATTCCTTTACTGGGATTGGGGATGAAAAGGCCTTGAAAATTTTGAGAAAGGTCTCTGAAACGTTTAAAGTTCCAACCGTTACCGATATCCATGAAATTGCTGATGCGACTATGGCTGCGGAATATGTGGATGTGCTTCAAATTCCTGCATTTTTGGTTCGCCAAACCGATTTGGTAGTGGCAGCTGCAGAAACAGGAAAAGTCGTCAACTTGAAAAAAGGGCAGTTTATGAGTCCAGAAAGCATGAAACATGCAGTGACCAAAGTGACGGAAACGGGTAACGAACAAGCCATAATCACTGACAGAGGGACCATGTTCGGTTATCAAGATATGATTGTGGATTTTAGAGGCATCCCAACAATGAAACAATACGCTCCGGTGGTTTTGGACGTAACCCATTCCCTTCAACAACCCAACCAATCTTCTGGGGTAACGGGCGGTAGACCCGCATTGATCGGTACCATGTCAAGAGCAGGAATCGCAGCTGGTGTTGACGGTCTATTTATGGAGACCCATTTCGACCCTGCCAATGCCAAAAGTGATGGAGCCAATATGCTTGATTTAAGTTTATTGGAAAAATTATTGACGGATTTAACCGCCATTCGCAAGACCATCAACGCTCTTTAAGCACCTTTTTTAGCTTTTTCTTATAAAATTAATATATTGATTTAAAGATACTTACGTTTTATTTTAAATTTTATTTATAATTAGTCTAAATATATTTTGGATAAATAGGAATCGGCATATACATTTGCGAAACTATTTATTTAGACTAATTTCAAATAATAAAATGAAACATATATTTCTCATCCTAAGCTTGGCTTTTTATTCTATTGCGCAAGCCCAATCAGGAAACATTATCGGTAAAGTGACCGACCAAAGAAACAATCCGCTGGCAAATGTGAACATTGCCGTTTCCAGCACTAGTTTAGGTACCAATACCGATTATTCAGGTGCATATGAAATTGCAGACCTTGCCCCTGGCTCCTACACTCTGACCTTTTCCATGGTAGGTTTTGGTACGCAGAACAAAACCGTGACCGTTTATGCCAATCAAACTACAAACGTTCAGACCATCACATTGGTGGAACGTCAAGAACAACTTAGCGAAGTAGTTGTTGAAGGGGACCAAATCAACAAATATGCCCGCAAAGCAAGTGTTTATGTATCCAAAATGCCTTTAAAGGACATTGAAAATCCTCAGGTGTACAATTCCATCTCCACAGAATTATTGCAAGATCAAGTGGTGACCAATTTTGATGACGCCCTTAAAAATGCCCCTGGAATCGACAAACTTTGGGAGTCAACAGGTAGAGGAAACGATGGAGCAGGATATTTCTCGCTTCGTGGATTTGCAGTACAACCAACCATGATCAACGGATTGCCAGGCTTGACCAACGGAAGTCCAGACCCAGCCAATGTGGAATCAATCGAAGTAATCAAAGGCCCATCGGGAACTTTATATGGTAGTAGCTTGATTTCTTATGGCGGATTGATCAACATCAACACCAAAAAACCATTCTACGGTTTTGGAGGAAACATTTCTTACACTTCTGGCAGTTATGGTCTAAACAGGGTTAGTGCGGATGTAAACACCACCTTGGGCAACCAAAACAATATTGCGCTCCGTGTGAACACTTCGTACCATACACAGAACAGCTACCAAGATGCCGGATTCAGAAAATCGTTCTTCTTTGCCCCTTCATTGGCATTTCAGGCTAGCGATAGACTTTCCTTCAACATCAATACAGAATTTTACAATGGCAGAAGCACTAACCAGACAATGCTATTTGTTGACCGTGGTTCGCCACTTCGCGTAACCAATCTGGATGAATTGGGTTACGATTACAAACGTTCTTACACTAGCAACGATTTGTACATCGATACACCTACTTACAGTCTGCAAGGTCAGATGAACTATATTTTGAGTGATGCATGGACCTCTCAGACTGTAATCTCCAGATCCAATGCAAAGTCGGATGGTTATTACTCCTACTTATACGAGATTACCTCAACTGTTGAATCACTTTCAGGAGCTCCTATTGAAGACGGTATTATTTTGGCTCGCTACACCAGCAACCAAAACTCTCAAACCTTGGGCACCGATATCCAACAAAACTTTATCGGGGATTTCAACATTGGAAACATGCGCAACCGTTTGGTGGTTGGATTGGATTATTTCAAGACCAGAGTTATCAACAACAGCACAGGTTACGGAAACCAAGGTTTCATTTACGTAGGTCAAAACCCTGATGAATTCCAAGCCGTTGCTCCCTCTCTGCATGCGTATTACGGAACTCCAATGGGAACTGGTTTGTACGATTCTGGTGTGTTGACACAAGCTGGGGCAGATGCAGGAATCGCCACGTTGGCAAACCCTGGGGCACAATTCAGTGAAGCGGAGCAAGAAATCTTTAGTGCTTACGCTTCCAATGTGATCAACCTCTTGCCCGAATTGTCTGCCATGGCCAGTTTGCGAGTGGATCGTTTTTCTAACGATGGCTACAATCAAACCGCATTTTCTCCAAAATTTGGAGTGGTGTACCAACCTATCTTGAACACAGTATCCATATTCGCCAATTATATGAACGGATTTAGCAACGTAGCTCCGGTAACCGAACTATCTGACGGGAATACCTCCGTAAGAGCATTGAACCCAGAACATGCCAACCAGTTTGAGGTGGGGACCAAATTGAACTTGTTCAACGACAAACTTTCTGCCACATTCAGCTACTACGACATCACCGTAAGTGACATGGCTCAGCGTATCGACACCGATGCCGACAACTATTACTACACCCAAGACGGGGAACAGACCAGCAAAGGTTTTGAAGCAAGCCTTATTGCTTCTCCCGTTGATGGCTTGAACATTGTCGCTGGATACAGCTATAACGACAGTGAGTTGGTTGAAGGAGCTGCAAGTTTCACAGGGTTCAGACCTGAAAGTGCAGGCCCAATGAACTTGGCCAACGTTTGGGCAAGCTACCGATTCACCCAAGGTGCCTTAGAAAACTTTGGCCTTGGATTTGGTGGAAACTACGCCAGCGAAAATAAAATCTTCAACAGATCTAATGGCACGTTCACTATTGATGAGTACACCATTTTGAATGCCTCAACTTTTTATGAAGCAAGAGATTTTAGAATCACCTTGAAATTAGACAACATTGCGAACAAAGACTACTACAAGGGTTGGTCTACCATTAGCCCTCAAAACTTGAGAAGTCTTTCTGCAAACTTTACCTATAAATTCTAAGAGCAAGTCATGAAAAAACTTATAGCAACTTTAATGCTCATCACCTTACCTGTACTAACAGCATCGGCCCATTATTTATGGATAGAGACCAATGGTACAGGAGCATTGGGTCAAGTACAGGAAGTTCGTGTGCATTATGGAGAGTACACCTATGGTGTTATCGAAAAAGTGGAGGGCGAAGCTTTTCCTTTGGTTTCCAAATTTACCCTTTGGGTAATTGCTCCCGATGGGACTAAAACCCAACTGAGCACAACTGCCAAAGAGGAATTCTATTTGGCCAATTTTACCCCATCTCAAAAAGGGGTGTACACCATTGCTCTCAATAACAATGAAATCGACGTCATCGATTATACCCAATACGATTTTGGGATTTTCAAGACGCACTATCATTCAACGGCAAAAGTTCAAGTAGGTGCCAATGGCGATACAAAAACGGTAAATCCTGATGGAATTGTAGTGAAGCAATTGGAGAACAATGGGGATGAAATCAAACTTAAAGTTTTGTACAAAGGACAACCCATAGCCAAAAATGAGCTTAACGTCTATGTTTCCGATCTATGGTCAAAAACATTGTACACCGACGACAATGGTGAGGTTTCATTTACCCTGCCTTGGAATACCAAGTACATTGTAGAGACGACCACCAAGGAAGAAATCCCAGGCACCTATAATGGCGAGGATTACGAATTTATCTGGCATTGCGCCACCTATTGCATCAAACGATAAGCGCCATGGTCACTTTCATTTCATTGCTCACCTTTTTGGCCTTTTATCTTTCATATGGCACCTCAAAAAAAATGGCTGCCATAGGGAGTTTAGGTCTGGAGAAATGGTGTGGTGAACATAAAAAGCCATCTCAATTAGCCAGTTTGGCCCTAATGATTTTATCATTGGGGCTTAGCTGCTTTTATTGGGGCCTAGGTTCGGGAACGTTCACTTTTTTAATATTGTTGATGACTGTTGCCAGCTTGGTAATTCTTTTGGCTCCATTACGTTTATTGAACTACCGTTTTTTGGGCATCTTCCTTATATGCTCCATCCTTATTGAAATCTTATTGTTTTAACCTATGCCGGCCAACAAAAAATATCTGACCCCTGCCCCCTCCCAACGATTTGCGAAGATCACTGCCGCTATTTTGGGTGGACTAATCGTTTCACTAATTTTCCACATGGCTTTGGCCAGTTGGTTCAACCACGTAGCGGTAATTATTACCAGCACCTTTTCGGCATTCATTTTATGGGCCGTGTTGATGGTGGTTGCCTTTTTGGGCAAAAACGGTTGGAAAGTCTGGGGCATTTACCTTTTAGCCAGCCTTGTGCTCTTTGTCATTTTCTATTTCGGAAACCAAAACAACCCTCTTGTTTAAAACCATGGGAAACCGCATTTACAATATTTTGTTCCATACGCATACCGTCAGCGGTATCGTGATCAGCGTTGCGCTTTACGTTATTTTCTTCACAGGATCATTTTCATTTTTTCGGGATGAAATTGCCAATTGGCAACGTGGGCATTCCGTAAGTCAAGAAGATGCATTGCCCGAGGGAATTGACAGTCAATTAAATGACCTTTCACTTGAATACAATTTGTACGGACGGGATGTTGAATTGCGCCATTATTACAACGAAAGAAGCATTACGGTCAACATGGGAGCATCCCAAGATACATTGGCTTCGGAAGCCGATAAAGCACCCGTATTTTTCTATTTGGATCCCGAGGCCAAGACCAAAACCGAAAGCTATGCAGATAACTATCATTTAGGGGAATTCCTGTACCGCCTCCACTTTTTGGATCAAATCCCCTACCCTTACGGAAGAACCCTGGCTGGGATTGTTGCCTTCTTTTTTCTCTTCGCGATCATAACAGGAATTTTGGTGCACTGGAACAAGATTGTTTCCAACTTTTACACGTTTAGGCCGTGGGCCAAATTAAAAACCATGTGGACAGATGCCCATACCGCTTTGGGAGTGATTGGCTTCCCATTTCAGTTTGTGTATGCCGTAACGGGGGCTTTCTTTTTGCTCAAAGGCATTTTGGTATTTCCGATGGTAATGGGTCTTTATGATGGCGATGCCAATAAATTGTACGAAGATTTGGAGTACAACCATCCTGTGTACGAATTCCAGAACAAAAAATTGGACAAGACCATCAACCTTGATCAGTATGTAATGGAAATGAAAAAAGAATGGGGTGATTTTAGGGTAACCGAAACCCATATTTTCAACTACGGCGATCAAAATATGCATGCTGCCATTAGTGGTTATCTAGGATATGACACCAAACTCAACGGTTTAGGGTACCGTATTTACAATGTTGCCGACGGTTCCATTGCCCAGGAAAAAGTGCCAATTGCCAAAACTTCGTATTTGGATGGGGTTAAAAATATGATGTTCCGCCTCCATTTTGGGGACTACGCCGGTTATGGATTACGGTTAATTTCCTTTATTCTAGGATTGGTTTCGTGCTTTGTGATCCTCTCTGGAATCATGATTTGGCTTGTGGCCAGGGACAAAAAGAACATTCCAGAAAAGCGACGTAAATTCAACCAAAAAGTGGCCAATTGGTATATGGCCATTTGTTTGAGTATGCTACCGGTCACTGCGTTGGAATTTATTGTCGTAAAGTTTGCACCCACTGTAAATATGGCCTTTTTATACCAAACCTATTTTCCTATTTGGTTGGTAGCAACCGTGTTCCTTATCCTTAAAAGGGATATTGCTTTTACCAATAAATGGACATTGATCTCCGGAGGTATTTTGGGATTGTTGGTTCCAGTGGCAAATGGAATTGCAACAGGTAATTGGATGTGGGTCGCATATCAAAAAGGATATCAACACATGCTTTTGGTGGATCTGCTTTGGTTGATTTTGGGGATTGTAGTGCTCTGGGTCGCGTTCTTCAAATTGGGCAAGAAAGAGATTGGGGAAGTCGCCGCTTAAAAAAAATCATCTCTTATAAAAACCCTTGTGTTTTAGCGAGTAACATTCCTGTAAAACATCGACCAACACCTCTTGATCAATTTCTTCCAAAGTTAAATACCGAAGGGATTTAACCACCTTTCGGTTTTCGCTTACCATTTTTTCCGTGTGCAAAGTCAAATGGGCGGAATTCCAAAAGGCAATATCCACATATCTCTTTTTTTGGGACACATTTAAATAACAAATGGGCTGTTTGCCCACATAAAAGCAAGGAATGCCCCATTTGTACTTCATCTCCACATCATTTACCACAGACTCAATCACAGCTTTTAGATGCAACAAAATGCTTCTGTAGGGTTCTTTTTGGTTAATGATGTAATCTTCAGCTGGGTTCACGGATTAAAAATAACCCAATAGTCAAAAAAATATATTTTAATTCGATTTTTATTTTAACTTTGAATTTCAAAGTACTTTACTATGGATTCAAAAAAATACCTGGACGATATCTCCCAAATCAAGGATATGATGAGTCGTTCTTCTCGATTTATATCACTTACCGGCTTATCAGGAATTTTAGCGGGAATCTATGCCATTACCGGTGCAAGCATAGCTTACTTATTCTTTCTACCCAATGCGGATGAGCACATTACCATAAACAGTACTCCATTTAAATTCATAGTGGGCATCTTAATTCTAGTCGCGGTTCTCAGTTTTGTAACCGCATATTTATTGACCACTCGCAAAGCCAAGCGCAACAATGAAAAAATATGGGACGAGACGACCAAGCGATTATTGATCAATTTTTTTGTGCCTTTAATTACAGGTGGCATCTACATTTTAATCAAACTCAGTAGTAGACATTATGGACTGACCGCCTCCTTAATGCTTATTTTTTATGGACTGGCATTGGTCAATGCTTCAAAATATACGATCGGCACTGTAAAATATCTTGGCTACAGTCAAATTGTTTTAGGATTGATCTGTGCCGCATTTCCTGGCTATGGATTTTGGTTTTGGGTATTTGGATTTGGTATTTTGCACATTGTTTATGGAACAATAATGCACTTTAAGGAAGATAAAAGATAGTATGGGGCTGATAGACAATATCAATAAAATATTTGACCATCGCATTCGGCTAGGGATTATGTCCATATTAATGGTCAATGATGCTGTTGATTTTAATCGACTCAAAGAATTGTTGGATGTTACCGATGGAAATTTGGCAAGTCATACCAAGACGCTGGAAAAGGCGGAATACATAAACATTGAAAAGTCATTCATCGGAAAAAAACCAAACACTAAATATTCCATTACAAATTTGGGCAAACAAGCTTTTAAAAAACATATCGATGCCATTGAGCATCTCATAAGAAATAGCAACTAAAATTTTTTATCAACTTACTTTGTTTTTCAAAGTACTTTTAAATTAAATAAACATGACACCACAAAAACGTATCGGCAATTGGTTAAAAAATTCTATTTCAGCAAAAATGATCACTGTAGGATTCTTAATCCTCATCTTATTGATTCCTTTAGGATTTGTCAATGACCTTATTTGGGAACGGGGACAGCGTCAACAAGAAGTTATCTCAGAAATCAACACCAAATGGGGCGAGGAAGTAATCATAAACGGCCCAATTCTCAAGGTTCCCTACAATCAATTTGTTGAAGAAAAGGTATTCGACGAAAAGACCAAAACCTTTCTCATAACGGAAAAGGCAGTAAGACATGAAGCCTATTTCTTTCCAGATGAACTGAACATCAATTCGAATATAACTACGCAACCTCTGGAACGTGGTATTTATAAATCGGTGGTCTACACTGCAAATTCAAATGTAAAAGGTTTGTTCTCCCAGCTTGATTTTTCAGAAAAAGAAGTTGATGCCAAGGACATTTTATGGGATAAAGCCACCGTTTTATATAAGGTAAGCAATTTAAAAGGAATTCGAAATACGGTAAGCATTAAGCTCAACAATCAAACCTATGATCTTAAACCAAAGTTTGACAACACCTATATGAATACACTTGAATCTGGCTTCGTAATCAACCTAAAAGAAATCCAAGACAAAGCATTAAACTTTGAGTCGACCATTGCCATAAATGGCAGTAATCGATTGCAATATGTTCCCATTGGAAAGGAAACCCGCGTGGCGATGAAATCCAATTGGCACTCCCCTAGTTTTAATGGCAACTTTTTACCAGATACGGAGGGAAAGAAAATTTCGGAAAATGGTTTTGAGGCACAATGGAAGGTCTTGGAAACCAATAGACGGTTTGGGCAATCTTTTTATGATAATCTACCAGATTTGAACGATTTTGCCTTTGGCACTGAATTCTTGGTACCTGTTGACGATTATCAAAAAACTTCGCGCACCAGTAAATATGGATTTATGATCATTGGTCTTACCTTATTGGTTTTTCTACTCATTCAAATAAGCAGCAAAATTCCTATTCATCCATTTCAATATTTAATGATTGGTTTGGCCTTGGTCTTGTTTTACACCCTTTTAATTTCCATTTCTGAACACAAGAATTACCTATTTGCCTATGTAATTTCAGGAATCGCAATTGTCTCCTTGATAACCATTTATTCAAGATCAATTCTTAAAAGTACCAAATTCACGTTGTTGATTTTGGGCTCCATGTTGGGACTCTATTCCTTTATTTTTGTGATTATACAATTAGAAGATTATGCTCTATTGGTTGGCAGTATCGGGCTTTTTGTGATTTTAGCGACCATTATGTTAACCTCTCGCAAAATTGATTGGTCCGGTCAATTGGCCCAATAAAAATCTTAAACGGCTCTGGAAAATCAAGAGCCGTTTTTTTTGATTTAATTATTTTCGCACGAACATTTTTTTGACCAAATTCATCAAAAGCAATGCAACGATTCCTACCACCAATCCATAAATAAAATCCTTGAGCAAGGTCGGAAGGCCGGGGAACAAGTGATGGAAAAATTCAATGTTGTGGTTAAATATTCCACCAGAAACAAGTAACAAGGCCAAAGTCCCAACAATGGACAACGCTTTGATGATCTTTGGAAGTGCATTCACCAAAACTTTCCCCACATTATCGGAAAAACTATCGGTTTGCTTATTTAAATTGATGAGTTTGTACCCATAATCATCCATACGGACAATCAATGCCACAATGCCGTAAACCCCAACAGTGGCCAACAATGCCACAATGGAAACGGTTATGATCTGAATGGTCAGGGATTCATTGACCACTGTACTCAATGCTATGATCACTATTTCGATGGACAGGATAAAATCGGTTACAATGGCCTGTTTTATCTTTTGTTTTTCCAACTCGGGCAACTTTTCCTCAGTCACCTCTTCAATCTTTTCTACATGCCCATCTTTGTTGCGGTGAAAAATATATTCGTACACTTTTTCAGCACCTTCGTATGCCAAATAGACACCGCCTAAAATCAAAATAATGGTAATAGCAACGGGCAAATAGGCACTCAACAAAAATGCAATGGGAAGTATGATCAACTTGTTCAAAAAAGAACCTTTGGTAATGGCCCAAAGCACAGGGATTTCACGACTCGATAAAAAACCTGTCGCTTTTTCGGCATTTACTGCCAAGTCATCCCCCAAAATCCCCGCTGTTTTTTTGGTTGCAATTTTACTCATGGTTGCCACATCGTCCATCAATGCAGAAATATCGTCCAACACGGCAAAAAACCCTGAAGCCATAAAAATAATTTAAGATTAGTGTTAGGAACAAAGTAACTAAATACAACTCTAACAACAGAGAAAGCGGGATAATAATAACTTGATTTTAGGAAACCCCATTCAAAGACATAAGGGTAGCTACCCAAATAATTACTGAGGAAAAGAAAATGCCGATGGTATTAGCAGCAAAGGCCTGTCGCTTTTTCATTTTAAAGATGTAAGACGCAATACTTCCTGCGTATACCCCTGTACCCGGAAGTGGAATCATCACAAAAAGTACGATGCCAAGAAAACCAAATCGCTGAATGTTCTTGCCCGACCCTCTTTTTGCCCTTTGGCCCACATATACAGCCGATTTTTTATAAAAACGCCATTTGATCAAGTGTTGATTGATGTACTTTAAAAAGAACATCATCAAGGGAAATACCGCTACATTGGCCGCAAAACAAACGATAAACACCAAATAGGCGTTCACCCCTTGGTACATGCCATAAGGAATGCCCACTTTGGCCTCTCCAAAAGGGGAAAGACTCCAAAGGGCCGCAACGATCAAATCAATGTGCAAGGTATCGAGGTTTTAAGCTGGCAAACCTAACAATGATTTTGCGTAAAGTCTTGTTTTACTTCCTTAAAAATTTATTAATTGTGATTTCCCAACGGCACCCTTTAAGCTTGAAAAAATCAACGAGATTACCTTGAGGTTAACAGTTTGTAAAATGTGATGCCCCTTATACATACAGCTTTAAAGTTTATTAGTTTTGAAAAAACCATCATCATGAAATTCCAACCCTTTTTTATCGCTTTGTTTGCCACAATCACACTATTTGCTCAGGAGCATACCCATAAAAGTTCAAGAGCTCTTGAATTTCCGAATGTGCCAGGTTATATCACTTTAAAAACTGATTTGCACCAGCATACAGTGTTTTCCGATGGTAATGTTTGGCCGACCATTCGGGTTGGCGAAGCACTTCGCGATAATTTGGATGTGATTTCATTGACGGAACATTTGGAGTATCAACCCCACAAAGCAGATATCCCACACCCAGATAGAAACCGTTCGTTTGAACTAGCCTTAAAAGAGGCCAAAGACCATGATCTTATGATCATTCATGGTTCAGAGATTACGCGACAGGCCCCCATGGGACACAGCAATGCCATTTTTATTGAAGATGCCAATAAAATATTGCACAATGAAGCCGAAGATGCCTTCGGGGAAGCGAAAAAACAGGGTGCCTTTGTGTTTTGGAACCACCCTGCATGGTATGCACAGTCTCCAACCGGCAATCCAATCTTGAGCGATTTTCAAAAAGAGCGCATCAAAAATGGGGAATTACACGGTATCGAAGTGATCAATGTTGGCGATTATGCTGAGGAATCCTTAGCGTTGGCCTTGGAGCATAATTTAACCATTATGGGTACAAGCGACATCCATGGATTGATTGATTGGGAATATGTGGGTAAAGGGATTGACAGACCTGTCACATTGGTTTTTGCCAAAGAAAGAACTCCAGAATCACTGCAAGAAGCCTTGTTTGCAGGGAGAACTGTTGCAGTATTCAACTCCTTATTTGTGGGTAAAAAGGAACATTTGGTTCCTTTATTACAAGCTAGTTTAGTTATAGAAAAGGCGGAATACATTGATAAAACATCCATTTTAGAAGTGTCCCTTAAAAATGTAACCAGTAGCGACCTCATGTTGGAAAATCAAATGGAGTATACTTTTTATTCGAGCTCTCCAGTGTTCACCATTCCTGCCGGTGAATCGAAAACCTTGAACATTAAAACTTTGGAGAAAAAGGATAAGGTAACACTAACCCTAAAGGCATTGAGCGCATATGTTGCCCCGAAAGAACAGGCTGTTGTTAATTGGGAAATTACATTGCATTAATTAGGCAACCGAAGGAAAAGGGGAACCATTAATTACCGCATCGAAATCGGTCAAAATTTTATGGATAAGCTCCTGTGGGGTCGTGTCGGAAATGGACACCCATTTGCGATCCAAATCCACATCGAAGCAAAAACGGGAAAAGTCTCCAGAATAGTCACTGTCCAACTTTGAAAGGAGGAACTTTGTGATCCTTGGTCTCAACTTGTACTCTAGGTCAATACAAGTGCGTTTCATTGCTGGATCGTCATCTCCAGAAAATAACCAGTTAAACTTCACTTTTTTGCAAGTATAGGACGAGCAATATACTAAAAAACAACACATTACCAACTCTAAAGTGTTGATTCTCGTTTTAAGGGCTATTCTGTCCCGTTAACGTAATCTTGAAGGTAGTTATAGCGGGCAGTAAGTTGGCCATTTTGGGTCATTCGGGCGCGTTCTAAAATTCCATCTTCATCGTTGTTGAAAAATGCTGGAATCACAAATTTGGAGAATGCTTCCCCAAAGCCAACACTTGCATCCCTTGGCAATTCGCATGGTAGATTATCCACTGCCATTACGGCAATCACATTTTCCTTTTTAAAATCGTCTTCGCTTTCGGAAACGGGGTTATACCCATAAATGGGATCCGCAATTGTTGATGGTTGAATTGTAGTTGCAACAGGTCCGTCAATATCGCAGCTTATATCGGCCACAACTTTTATTTTGAAGTCGGACTGCTTTGCATCTTCCCGAGTATATAAAAATGGGGCTCCATCCCCATAAAAGTGACCGGCAATATAGAAATCGGTGACCTTGGCAAAGCGGAAGAAATTGGATTTATATTCCTGAGGATTCTGGAAAAAATCAGCTTTATTTCCTCGTATCCCGTCTTTTCTTTTGTTGTATTCGGCTGCATCTATTTGGCAATACACGGGTTCGGAAAAAGATTTATGCAAATAGTCGTCCACCCCAACTTTTTTCATTCCCATGCCATCGAGCATTTCCTTGGCACCGTTACCTACCCTTCCCTTTCCTGTCAATAGGATTTTGATGTTGGGCAGTTTAATTTGTTTCAGTTCGGCAATCAAAGCTTGTTGATCCTTTAGGTTTTCGGCTTTGGGTAGTTGATACAAATCGTATTTTAAACCATAGGCTCTGAATCCGTTATAGGCCCCTACGATTCCAGCATATCGTCCAAAAGCTACCAAACGCTGCCCTTTAGGGTTGGTGATCACCTCATGATCGTACAACTCAATGTTCTTGGAAAGAATAGCACGAAGTAATTCCCGATTATAGGGCTGCTTTTTTATGGTGTGGGAGAAGAAGAAGTATTTTTTGTCGGGCAGCAAAGCATCGATAGGTACTTCTTTTACCCCTAAAAGCACATCGCAGGATTCCATATCATCGCCAACTTGCAACCCTTTTTCTATGTATTCTTCATCGGAAAAGGTTCTGATAGGGGATGTTTCCACCAAAATTTCTGCCTTTGGAAATTGTTTCAAGACATTTTGACACTCCGTTGGGGACAGCACCACCCTACGATCTGGCGGATTTTTACGTTCGCGTATGATTCCGAATTTCATAAACTGCTTTGGTATAATTGTTGACCAAAATAAGGGTAATGGGCAGATGGTACAAACTTTTTATCTTTTGAAGATATAAGTTACCTTTGCCGCCCGCGTTAGGGATAGAGGCGGTATCCTTTTTCTGTCATTTCGAGCGCCATCGAGAATCAGAAAAAGATAAAGTCGATAGCCCGACCGAGAAGTTGCCAAGCAGGTTCTTGGGAACGCCCACACTCTGACCATGCATAATGCAGGTTAAGTTCTTTGATAAAAAAATGGGAATGATTCCTGCCTTCGCAGGAATGAAATCTCATTATGGGGCCGACCGGTTTTGACAGCGAGACCAATGGTTATGTAAGCATGTCGAGCTATGGGAATGATGCTCGTTAATTCAATGTCTCAACTTTTTTAAATGGCGAGTCTAACTACGCTTTAGCTGCTTAATTGACTGAATTATAGTAAGTCCAAGCCTCGGTGCGCTAGGCGCACAAGCTGAATGTCCCTTGACAGCCCTTGTTGATGGCGGTCTTTTTTGGGGCACCATAAAAGTCAACATAGCGATCTTATTGCTTCGTTAAGGTCGTAAAACTAAAGAAGCTAAGCGCACGATAGGCTGTTTTGGGTCGGTCGTACGTCGAAAATTGAACCAAAACTAAGCATGTAGAAAGCCTAGTTATTGCTTGTTTGGACGAGGGTTCGAATCCCTCCGGCTCCACTACAAAAAAGCCCCTTTAAAAAAGGGGCTTTTTTTGATATCACTTTTTGCCTATTTCAAGCCTAACATGATAAGGGCATTTTCTTTTAGAATAAGTGGTTTTACTTCTTCTTTAAAACCTGCTTCTTCAAAATCACTCATCCAACGGTCAGGAGTGATCAAAGGAAAATCAGTACCGAATAAAATCCGTTTCTTTAAAAGGCTGTTCGCATATTGCACCAATTGTTTTGGGAAATATTTTGGCGACCATCCACTTAAATCGATGTAAATATTGGGTTTGTGCATGGCAACCGACAAAGCTTCATCTTGCCATGGCCAACTAGGGTGCGCAATAATGATCGGAGCATCGGGAAAATCAATGGCCACATCATCCAAATGCATGGGATTGGAATATTCCAAACGCAAGCCTCCACCACCTTTTACACCAGAACCAAATCCTGAATGTCCAGAATGGAACAACATAGGTAACTTATACTCTGCAATTACTTCATATAATGTGTAAGCCATTCTATCATTTGGATAAAAGCCCTGCACCGTAGGATGAAATTTAAACCCTTTTACCCCATAATTCTCAATCAGATTTCGAGCTTCACGAGCACCCATTCTTCCTTTATGTGGATCAATACTCGCAAAAGGAATCATCACATCTGGATTTTCCATGGCGCCTTCGGCCACCTCTTCGTTTGAAATTCGTTTTAAACCCGTTTGATGTTCCGAATCAATCGTGAACATGATAAAGGCCATATTTCGTTCACGATAATAGGCCGCAGTTTCATTGATAGTAGGTCTTTCGTCCGATTTAAAATACCTTGCAAAAGCCTCATCCAACTCCGGTCTATAATCATCATGGGGTTGGCGACAAGAACGTTCTGCATGGGTATGTACATCAAGCGCAACTATATTTTCAATATCTATCATTATATCCTTTTAAATATTATCTGATTTTGTTTGATGAAAGGTAAAAGGTAACCAATCCTGCTAAAAGTGTAGGTATTCCGAAGATCAAAAAGTTGGTTGACATAGTCAATCCCATGCCAATCAAAACCCCTCCGATCGCTGGTCCAATTACACCACCCAATCTTCCCATTCCAATGGCCCAGCCAACACCTGTGGTCCTAAATTCGGTTGGATACATTCGTGCTGCCACGGCATATAATCCCACAAAACCACCCTGAATACCAAATCCGAGCAATCCGAAAATCAACAAAATAAAATCCGAACCAATAAAAACCCAAAAGGTGGCCATCAATATGGCTGTCAACACAAAAAACACCCCGATGGTTCGCTTTAATCCAAAACGTGTTGAGAAATATCCTTGGGTCAGAATTCCGAAAAATGCCCCCACATTAAAAATGGTGCCTGCATAAATGGCCAAGGAAATGGACATTCCTGTATTCGCTGCTAGGTTAGGAATCCAACTAGTTAAAAAATAAAGACAGGCAAAAGCGAGAAACAATGCAATCCAAAGTTGTATGGTAGCTTTTGCATATTCTTTGCCCAGCAATCCCTTTACTGGAATTCCTTTTGATTTTTTGGTAGGTTCTGGCAATTCATCCAAAGTTGGGCGATTCATCTTCAATAAAATCGCATTTACTTTTTGAAGTGCGCCCTGTGGTTGTCGTTTATAATAGAATTCCAATGATTCGGACAGGAAAAACCAAATTAAGGGCAGTGTTACAAATGATGCCAAACCTGCGTATCGGAACAATTGTTGCCAACCCTCATTGGGTACAACTTCAGCTGCTACTAACCCAGATAAAACCGCACCCACCGGATATCCTGAAATGACCATACTCACCCAAAAATTGGAAGTCCGAGCAGGCGTATATTCTGCAGTAAGTGACGCCGTACTGGCCAACATACTTCCAATGCCAATTCCACTTAAAATACGCAACAAAATCAATTGTGAAACTGATGTGGTGTAGGACGTTAAAAATATACTTGTCCCCATTAAAATGGCGCTTAGCAATATCATTTTTCGCCGACCAATGAAATCCGCAAATGGGGCCAAAAATAAAGCTCCCAGGGTCATTCCCGCCAAGCCTGCACTGAAAACCACGCCCAATGCTTCTGGACTCACATTCCATGAATCTGCAATGGCGGGAGCGCTGTAGGAGATGACCAATACATCGGTCCCGTCCAAAATATTCATTAGAAAGCATACCAAGATCGTGGCATACTGTAATAGGGATATTGATTCTTTTTCGTTTGTCATTTTAGTTTGTTAGTTAGTTTCTGTGCTTTATTTTTTAAATTCCAATGTGCCGTTCATAGTTTGGGGCGCATACAGATGTTCCACTAGTTCCCTTCTATGGGTCAAAACTGCCCTTTGGTTGATGGAACCTTTATCAGTCACTTCTCCTTTGTCCATATCCAACTCAAAATCGGCTATGATAGCTTTTACGATACACGTTGAACTTCCTGTACTTTCGAAACCTAATTGATTCAAAGCTTGCTGAACTTCTTCAATCACCAATGGATGCTTTGCCAAACTCTTGATGTTCGTTTTAGTGGAATCTCCAATACGTTTTTCGCAAAGGTGTTGATCCAGAATAATGATTGCCGAAATATAGGATTCATCATGTCCAGCGATAACAGCATCGCGGATGATCCCGTTTCCTGCCTTTATTAATCGAGAACGCATCACCCCCACGCGTACCCAAGTTCCTGTATCCAACTTAAAATCCTCCGAAATACGACCATCAAACAACATCCCTTTATTGGGTTCATTTTCATCCACCATTTTTAGCGCATCCCCAGTTTTATAATAGCCATCTTCATCAAAAACTTTTTGGGTCGCTTCGGGATTTCGCCAATAGCCTGGAGTGAGATTTCCTCCCTTAAATCGAGCCTCTAATTTATCCCCATCCCGTACCAACTTCATTCTTAAACCTGGGACAGGAACTCCGAGCATTCCTGATTGACTCCCAAATTCCGTATTGAACAAAGCGGACGGACTGGCCTCTGTCATGCCCAAACCTGTAGAGATCAATAAACGCTTACCTATGGTATCGTAAGCCAATTGCTCCAAACCATCCCAAACATGTTGGGGCATGCTCGCTCCTGCATAAAAGAACATTTTTAATTGACTAAAGAAGTGGTTACGGAGGGTGTCATCAGCTCGTAAAATGGGAATAAGCTCTTCAAACCCTTTGGGCACATTGAAATAGACTGTTGGGGCAACCTCACGTAAATTTTGAATGGTGGTTTTAATGCCTTTGGGCGTTGGATTCCCCTCGTCGATGTACAAAGTTCCACCATTGTAAAGTGTCAAGCCAAAATTGTGATTGCCGCCAAATGTATGGTTCCAAGGCAACCAATCTATGAGTTCCAAGCCACCATTTTTCATAAATGGAAAGGTCTGGGTGATTTGCCGCCAATTTGTGGTAATGTTTCCATGGGTATTGATCACACCTTTGGGCCAGCCTGTAGACCCTGAAGTGAACAGTATTTTAGCAATGGTATCCGATTGAATTGTACCATGTGTATTTCCTACTTCTTCTGAAGCTTCGGTTTTGCAAACCTCATCGAACGAAGTTTGACCCTCAAGCACATCATTGACTGCGATAACTGGGAGGTGGGAGGCCACAGCATGAATCGCTTTGGAGAATTGTTTTCCGTTTTGTACAAAAATCAACCCAGGGGTAAGCAATTCCATACAATGTTTCAGTTTCACATAATCCGTGGAGCGTAAAGAATAGGCAGGACTAATTGGCGAATACGGAATCCCAATATGCATGGCTGCCAAGGCAATTAATCCATGCTCCACACTATTTCCTGAAAGTATGGCAATAGGTTTTTCCACACTTACTGGAGTTTGCAATAGATATGCCGCGATACCCAGCATTTTTTTCCAAGCTTCCCCATAAGTGACTTTTTCCCATTGGCCATTTTCATCACGCTGGGCCAAAAAGACCTTGTTAGGTATTTTTTCTACCCAATATTTTAAATGGTCGGTTATTCTTGAAGACCCTTCCTCCAATGCAACTCTAGTTTCAAGAATGATATCGCCAGTAGCCGACACTTTCTTGATGATATCGGGAGCCAAGGTGGGAATATCCAAAAAGGGTGTTTTTTTCAGTTCCATTATTCCCCTACTTTTTTAGCTCTTCCCTCCAAAAAATCCTTTAGTCGTTTTTTGGCTTCTGGGGCACTTTGCGCAATGGCCGCGGTCATAGATTCCATGACCATACCAATGTCTTGTCCAGCATCTACGATACGAGGTAAAATTTGTGTGAGTGCCCTATTGGTCATCGGTGCATTTTCTCCAATGCGAAGTGCCAATTCCATCGCCTTTGCCATGCCCTCCCCATTCTCAACAACGTATTGCGAAAATCCTAAGGCATAACCCTCCTCAGCTTTATGCACGCGACCTGTGAGCATCATGTCCATCATTTTGTCGATGCCAATCAATTTGGGCAATCGAACTGAAGCTCCACCGCCAACAAAAATGCCTCGTGTACCTTCGGGCAATGCATAAAATGTTGATTTTTCAGCTACTCGGATGTGGGCGCAGGAAGCCAGTTCGAGGCCACCACCAACACAGGCACCATGCAATTTTACCACTACGGGCACTTCCGAATATTGAATTTTATCCATGGTCTTATGCCACATTCTGGAATGCAACATCCCCTCCATGGCATCTCGTTCCTGCAATTCTGAAAGGTCCAGACCAGCACTAAAGTGGTCTCCCTCCCCATAAATTATAATGCATTTAAGATCTTTGGGTAAGGTGTTGAAAATATCATCCAATTCATGGATGCATGCATCGTTGAGGGCATTTCTTTTATTCGGACGATTTAAGCCTACAAGAAGTACATTTTGCTTAATCTCGGTCTTGATCAATTGTGTAGTTTGACTCATAGTTCTTTTATGGCTATTACTTATTTTGAGGCCATTCTGATGGCTCCATCCAATCGGATGACCTCTCCATTCAACATTGTATTTTCGATGATATGTGCCACCAAACGGGCAAATTCTTCAGGTTTTCCCAGTCTTGATGGAAATGGGATTTGACTTCCCAATGATTCCTTGGCTTCTTCGGGAAGATTCAGCAGCATTGGAGTTTCGAAAATCCCAGGCGCAATGGTCATTACCCGAATACCAAAACGGGCAAATTCTCGAGCAATGGGCAAGGTCATGGCCACAATTCCACCTTTGGATGCTGAATAGGCCGCTTGACCAATCTGACCCTCGAATGCAGCAACAGAAGCTGTATTGATGATCACTCCGCGTTCTCCATCTTCCCCATGAGCATTCTGTTGCATTTGATGTGCAGTCAAACGCAATAGATTGAAAGTGCCCACAAGGTTTACTTTGATCACTTTTTCAAATGACTCCAAACTGTGCAAGGATTCTCTTCCCAGAACTCGCTGGGCGGGCCCTATTCCAGCGCAGTTCACCAATCCATTAATGGTCGAGAATTTTTTCAACCCTATTTGAATAGCATTTTTTACACTTTCTTCTTGGGTCACATCGGTTTTCACAAAACAGGCTTGGTCTCCCAGAAGTTCCAAAGCTGATTTTCCAGCCTCTTCGTTGATGTCCGCCAAAATCACTTTGCCTCCAGAGGCAACAATTTTTTGCGCACTTGCCAACCCCAATCCAGAAGCTCCTCCACCAATTAAAAATGTTTTGTCCTTTATGATCATAGTTCGATAATACTTGTTCTTTTTATTTTGAAATGGTCTCTCCTTGATAAGGCACCTCAATGGTTATAGCCCCATTGGCCACTCTGCTTACACAAGAGCAAAACTTATGGTTCTCCTCTTTTTGGTCATCACTCAAGAAAAAATCGCGATGGTCAATAATTCCGCTATGTTCTAGAATATCTACCATGCACAAACCGCACTCTCCTTTTAAACAATCAGACATCATTGGAATTCCCACATGTTCCAAGGCATTAAAAAGTGTGTCGTTTTCGTCCACCAAAATTTCCAAATTGTATCTAGGGATGATTACCTTAAAAGCTTGGGGAGCCATCTTACCTGATGCACCAAAAGTTTCAAACCTTATATGGGTGTTGGGCCATTCACTTTGTTCCCAATTTTTGCGCACTGCATTCATCAGGGGAAGAGGACCACAGAGGTACAATAAGGTATCTTCCCCAGCCAATTTGATAATTTCTTGGGTATCACATGTTCCCATAGATTCACTAAAATGAATGGTCAATCGGGAGTCCAAACAATTTTTTAACCGCTCCAAATACGGCATATCTGTTTCATTCTTCCCGATGTAGAACATTTGTACTTTATTGCTCGGATCCTTGGCCAAAACCTCAGCTATACCCACCAAAGGTGTAATTCCAATTCCACCAGCGACCAAAAGGTAGTTTTTGGAGTTGTAGGCGAGCTCAAAATTGTTTGTGGGATGGGAAATTTTAATTCTGTTTCCTTGCTCCAGCATCCACATATAACTGGAACCTCCCCTGCTCGATGGCAATTTTTTTACAGCAATGGTATATGGTGTATTTGGGGTATACTCCCCCACCAAGGAATAGCTTCGCACTTCCATGACCTCATTAATGGGTACCATTACATCAATATGGGAACCAACGGAAAAGGGAACTGTACCTACTTGTGGTTGCAACTTAATTTCCATCACATTTTCAGCAACCTGTGCAATACCGCACACCTCAGCTTCTACCCAAATATTTCTGTACCTCATCTCCTAAATCAATTTTGTTCCTTGGCCACCATGGCATCGGTAATTCTTCTTGCCCACATGGCCCCAGCATCGATATTCAGGTTATAAAACTCCCGATTGGGATTGGCATTTATGGCTTGTTGCTGTGCTTCCAAAATGTCCTCATCTTGGGCAAATATTTTGCTTACGCCCTCTCTTAATTCGGTAGTATTGCTTTGATCGTGCAAATTGTAGTTTCGAACAAAGGCCCAGAAGTAAAGACAGGTCTGTTCTGTTGATGGAGTAATGGTGTTTAAAACATATCCATTTACACCTTGTGATCGGTCGCCCTCAGGTGCACCAGTTCCCTCAACAGCCACACCAACATCAATATTCACGGTACAAGGCGCTTCAAATTTTATGATTTGCCATCTATCGACCTTGCCCTCGTATTTCATTTTTTTGCCCAATTGGGATTTCCAAAACGGAGGTGGGTCAATGCCTTTCATCCAACGGATAACCGTCGCTGAATTTTCATCATGCACTACATCAAATGGAGCTTCGGCCACATTTCTATCCCCAATACTGCCTGCATGCACAAAAGTTTCATGCGTTAGGTCCATAAGGTTATCGACCACCAATCTATAGTTGCACTTGACCTCTATCAGCTTGCCATCGCCAATCCATTCAGGGTCATCGTTCCAATGGATATCGGGTACTTTAGCTTCATCAGCAAGGGCTGGATTTCCCATCCACACCCAAACAAATCGGTGCTTTTGCACTACTGGATACGATTTTACACAGGCTGAGGGATTAATCGTTTCTTGGGACGGCATAAAAGTGCAACGTCCATCTGAATTGTATTCCAAACCATGGTACCCACAAACTACTTTATCGTTGTACAGCGTTCCTTTGGAAAGTGGCAACAATCTATGCCAGCAAGCATCTTCCAAAACCACAGGTGTACCTTTTGATGTTCTGTACAACACCAGTTTTTTGTTGCAAACGGTGCGTGCAAGCAATTCCTTTTTTACTTCAACATCCCATGCAACGGCATACCATGCATTCATGGGAAAAGATTGATTCATAGTAAAGGTTGTGGTACCCATATTGAATTTCAGATTTGGTGTATTTTATTGATGATGCGATGTAGCAAATCAGTACTACCCAAATATAATTGTCTAATGGCTTGAAAAGCGGTAAATTTTCAATCTAAACTTGTATATTTCAAACATAATTTACTTTAGTAATAAATTTGAAAGGCTCATTTTAGTAAAAACACAACATTTTGGGATATCCATATAGAAATTATCAAGGGGTGTTCGGGGAACAGGACATTTCATGGCCCGAACAAATGGTTCATTTGGAGAACATTAAATTGACCATTTCAAAATTCAATTACGAGATTCCCGAGCATTTGCACACCGATCTTACGCAATTGTTCTTTATAGAAAATGGAAGTGGGAAGCTCATTTCTGATGGGCAAAGCTTTTCGTTTGCGGGCCCTTGTATCCTTTTTGTGCCCAATGGGATTTTGCATGGGTTTCAGTTTTCGAAAGACATCAAGGGTGAGGTGCTTACGTTGGCGACTTCTTTGTTTGATGATTGTTTGAAAGGGTTGCCAGATATTTCGCATTATTATCAAGATATGCGGTATTTGCCTTTTCATGAAGAATTGGCTTCGTTTGACGAGTTGATGAGCACGCGCCTGCGTTTTCATGCCGAATTAAAGGTGAAAAGGATTGCACGACAGAAAATTATTCAGTTGCTGTTGCAAATTTTAATTGTGCGCTTGTACCGCCTAATTGTGGAGCATGTTACCTTGGAATTCCCAAATGATAACCGAACGCTTTCGTACTACAATCGTTTTTTGAGATTGGTAAAACAACAGCACAACAACGCTTGGACCGTTGCTGATTACGCAAAAGAATTGCATATCAGTTCTGGGCATTTAAATCGGGTTTGTAGAAACTTGGTGAACAAATCGGCTTTGCAGTTGATTCATGAGCAATTGAAACGGGAATCCAAAAAGATGTTGCTCACTTCGGATAAGTCCATTTCGGAAATTGCATATAAATTAGGGTTTAGCGACCCCTCCCATTTCAGCAAATTCTTTAAAAAACACGAAGAACAAACGCCTTTACAGTATCGCAGAAAGGCTATTGATCGCAGGGATATTTTACGATAGTCGTTCCAAAATCACGGCGTAACCCATTCCTACACCAACACACATGGTGACCAAGGCATATTTTTTTTGTTGTTTTTGAAGTTCCAATGCTGCGGAATAGGTAATTCGAGTGCCAGACATGCCTAATGGATGCCCTAACGCAATGGCACCTCCATTCACATTGATTCTAGGGTCATCATCTTTTAAGCCCCATTCCCTGATACATGCCAAACTTTGGGCCGAAAAGGCTTCATTAAGCTCAATCACGTCCATTTGATCTAGTATTAAACCTGCTTTTTCCAAAGCTTTATTTGTGGCAAAAACAGGACCGATTCCCATGATTTTGGGTTCTACTCCAACCACTGCTGAAGTCACTACTCTTGCCAGCGGTTCAAGTCCAAATTTTTCAACAGCTTTTCCCGAGGCTACAAAAACTGCACCTGCCCCATCGTTTAATCCCGATGCGTTTCCTGCTGTTACGGTGCCATCATTTTTAAAGGCAGGACGAAGTTTGGAAAGAACCTCCACGGTCGTATTGGGTCTTACAAATTCATCATGTTCAAATATAATGGGGTCCTTTTTTCGTTGCGGAATTGAAATAGGCATGATTTCCTCTTTCAATCTTCCCCTATTTTGAGCTTTGGCAGCTTTTAATTGGGAGTTGCAAGCAAATTGGTCTTGGTCCTCTCTGGAAATCCCATACATCTCAACCAAATTTTCCGCCGTGGTTCCCATGGGGTCGGTGCCATACATTTCATCCATTTTAGGGTTGACAAAGCGCCATCCAAAACTGGAATCGTACATTTTTGAATCGTTTCCATATGCAGCTGAGGGTTTAGAAACCACCAAAGGTCCACGGGTCATATGCTCCACACCGCCAGATATAAAAATATCCCCATCACCTGCCTTAATGGCCCTCACTGCATGAATAATACTCGACATTCCAGAAGAACACAATCGGTTCACTGTTTCGCCAGGAACCGTATGGGGCAATCCCGCCAACAACAAAGCCATACGGGCAACATTTCTGTTGTCCTCCCCTGCTTGATTGTGACAACCCAAGATGACGTCATCAATTTTATCGGTTGGAATTTTTGGATTACGTTTTACCAATTCCTTGATCACCATTGCGGCCAAATCATCGGTGCGAATGGAAGATAAACTCCCACGAAAATTTCCAATTGGGGTTCTGATTCCATCAATAATATAAGCCTCTTCCATATCTAGTTCTCCTTAAATTAAATATCCAACAATTAGCGTAAGTCCAATTTAAAATTCGCATCGGTTTTGGTTCGGACTTCTTCCAAAGTACTTCCTGGCATCACTTCGATTAAGGTCAGTTGATTTTCAATAAACTCAAAAACCGCCAAATCGGTAATGATCATACCCACGGCACCTACTGCAGTTAAAGGTAGTGAACAGTTTTTCACAATTTTGGAACTTCCATCACTGTTCGTATGTGTCATCGTGATGATGAGCCTTTTTGCACCAGAAGCCAAGTCCATGGCACCTCCCACACCCAATAAAGGCTTTCCGGGGACTGCCCAATTGGCCAAATTGGCCTTTTCATCAACTTCCAGGCCGCCCATAATGGCAATGTCGATATGTTTACCCCTTATCATTCCAAAACTTTCTGTACTATCAAAATAACTACTGCCCTTTAAGGCGGTTACGGGAATCTTGCCTGCATTCACAGGATAATCCAATGCTCCGCCTCCATCAGTGGGCACTGGACCTACACCCAGCATTCCATTTTCGGTATGCAAGTTGATATCATCTTCGGGTTGGATCAGATCAGCTATAAGGGTCGGAATTCCAATTCCAAGGTTCACGATATCTCCCTTTTTCAATTCGGACAAGGCTCGTTTAGCCATGTTCATTCGGCTATCGCTCACTTTTCTACTGGATGCTACGGATGCTGAACTACCCAAATCTTCGAGTGCTAATTTTGCCTCTACCAAATAATCCACAAAACATCCTGGGGTATGAATTTGGTTAGGATCCAATTGCCCAACTTCTACAATTTCTTCCACTTCTGCCACCACAATATCTGCGGCGGTGGCCATAGCTTTGTTGAAATTTTGTTCTGTCATTCGATATTGGAGATTGCCGCATTTATCCGCTTTCCATGCTCGAATAAAAGCCACATTGCCCCTAATGCAAGGAATAAAAACCTGTTCCACTCCATTAAGGATTTTGGTTTCTCGCTCCTCGGCCAAAGGTGTTCCTGCCGAAGTTGGGGTATAAAAACCACCGATTCCTGCTCCTCCTGCCCGAATCGCTTCGGCCAACGTTCCTTGAGGCAATAATTCGTAAGCCACAGCACCTGATTGAGCCGCTTGCACAGCTTCTGGGTTACTGGTAAAAAAAGAGCCAATCATCTTTTTAATCTGACCGTTGCGCAAAAGCAATCCTCCGCCAATGCCAGGTTCACCCACATTGTTTCCGATAAAAGTTAGATCCTTGGTAGTGGTTTCTGCCAATGCTTTCATTAAATGCACAGGGTTGCCCGTCATTCCAAATCCGCCTTGCAATAAAATATCGCCGTCTTTGACCAACTTGGCTGCCTCTTGGGGCGATATTTGAGGTATGTGTTTCATAATTCAATCAATAATCATAAGATTCAAAAGGCAATCCCACATAGTTTTCAGCTATGGTTGTTCTGTAGGCTGATGACATTTTAATGTAGTCGAACTTGGCCTTTTGAAGTTGATAGGTAAACGACCCATGGTCATCTTGTTTATGCAAAAGTGTGGTCATAAAGTTGGAAAAATCCTGTGCCCGCCAAATTCTACGTAACGCCAATTCGGTGTAATTATCCAATAATTGGGTTTCATTTTCCTTGTAAAAACCGATCAAACCATCAACCAAATGTTTCACATCGGCAATGGCCAGATTCAGTCCTTTTCCTCCCGTTGGGGGTACAATATGTGCTGCATCCCCCGCTAAAAATAGTCGTCCTGAACTTAAATTATCGATCATGTGACTTCGCATTGGGGTGATGCTTTTATCGAAAATAGGACCTGATTGCAAAGACCAACCTTTGGTTCCCAATCGAAGTGCCAATTCTTCCCAAATGCGATCATCCGACCAATTATCAATGTGGTCATCATTATCCACTTGAATATACAATCGGCTAACCGTATCCGATCTCAAACTGTGCAATGCAAAACCATTTTGATGATAGGAGTAGATCAATTCGTCGGTGGATGGCGCCACATTTGCCAAAATCCCCAACCAACTGAACGGATAAGTGATATCGTAGGCTCGATAACTGTCTTTTTGTATGGCTTTTCTACCGATACCATGAAACCCATCACAGGCTGCAACAAAATCACAGTCAATTATTCCCTCCTCGCCATTGTGCGTAAAATGGATTTTTGAGCAATTTGTATCGATGTCGGTAATCTGATGTGCTCCCGCTTCAAAATACAATTGTTCACCAGCTTGTAACCAAGCATCCGTGAGGTCTTTCACTACTTCTTGTTGCCCATAAATGGTAATTTGTCGCCCTCCTGTCAATTCTGCAAAAGGAATGTGAACACGTTCTTGGTCAAAACTCAAGTAAACCCCATCATGCACCATGCCCTCTTTTTGCATTCGGGCACCCATGCCGAGTTCATTTAAAATATCGACGGTATTTTGTTCCAACAATCCAGCACGAACGCGCCCCTCTACATATTCCCTACTTCGCAACTCCACAATTACCGAGGAAATGCCCTTTTGCTTTAACCAATGTGCCAACGTGAGTCCCGCAGGACCTGCTCCAATAATTCCGACTTGTGTTTGGATCCTTTTCATTTCACAGCCTTAGTTAAGATCAAGATTACCCAAAACTTCTTGTGCGGAATGGTAGGCTTCGTTGGCCGCCGGGAATCCACAATAAATGGCCGATTGCAACATCAACTCTTTGATTTCATCTGGAGTTACCCCATTGTTTATTGCCGCCTTAATGTGCATTTTAAATTCTGGGGTACGGTTCAAAGCGATCATCATGGAAAGGGTAATCAAACTACGTTGATGCTTTGTTAATCCTGGTCTTGTCCAGACCATTCCCCAAGGCACCTCGGCAACCATTTCCTGAAAGGCTTCATTAAACTCTGTAATATTATTTTGTGCTCGGTCTACATGTTCATTGCCCAAAACTGTTCTTCGCACGTGCATTCCTTTTTCAAAACTGGTTTCTCCCACTATAAAATGAATCAAAAGGGATGCAAATTCCGCAGGTAATTCTGTGCTCGCCAAATGACGCGCAGGCAATACTTTTAATTCAGCATTTGGAATTTGCGCCACCATAAATTCGGCATGTATAATGGTAGTCACAGCATCTTCATCGCCAGTTATGACCAGTGTTTTTAAAGGTATATTTTTTATGGAATCTCGAAAATCGGCCTCTCCAATGGCTGTACAACAATTTGCGTAGCCAATTAGGTTATTATTGAGTAACATCTGGGTTGCCCATACCTCTTTTTGAGGATAATTTTTTCGGAATGCATCTGTGAACCATACATTCATAGTGCTTTCAGACAAAACACTCATTCCATTTTTTATGATGTTTTTAATTCGTGCCTCCCAACTTGATTCTTCTCCAATTTTTGCCGCGGTATTGCTCAAAATCAAATGGGAAAACCGTTCTGGAGCATGAACACCCAACCATTGTCCAATCAAGCCTCCCATGGACAATCCGCAAAAAGCGGCTTTCTCGATGTTGAGTTGGTCCATGATTTCCAAAACATCCCTGCCCAAAGCTTCAATGGTACAAGGGTCCACACCTACTTCACTTCCGCCATGACCTCTGGTATCGTATTGGAGGATGCGGAAATAAGGTAGCAAA
Source organism: Allomuricauda sp. NBRC 101325 (assembly GCF_030268205.1). Lineage (GTDB taxonomy): Bacteria > Bacteroidota > Bacteroidia > Flavobacteriales > Flavobacteriaceae > Flagellimonas. Next base: position 182,365 of record NZ_BSQF01000002.1, on the reverse strand, counting down.
TACGGAATCAAGTCATCCCACATAGCCATGGTACTTCCCAAAGAATTGGAAAAAATTAAAACTGGACTGTTCGGTGTTCCCGAAAGTTTATAATTGGTTTTCATAGGTTGCAATAATTGAATCTACAAATGAGATGCTTTGTCCAATGGAATTCTTGGGATCAAAATAAGAGTCCAAATCCGCTAGATCAACAGACTGGTCCAAAAGGACTTGTTTTAAATGTTTTTGGTCTCGAATGGCAATTTCACAAGCTTTTTCAACAAGTTCATGTGCTTGAATTTTTCCCATTTTTTGGGCCAGTGCTAATGAAACATTTTCGGCATAGATCAAGCCGTTTGTCAATTCCAAATTATGGAGCATACGTTCGGGATGCACTTCTAATCCCGATAATAATTCGATGGATTTTTCCACAGTTCCCGCAGTTAGTGCCATTAGTTGGGTGAGCACTTCCCATTCGGCATGCCAAAGTCCTGCTGAACGTTCATGCTCTTGAATCATACTAGAATGCATGGTTGCGGTCAAATTCGGAGTTCGCATGGCATTGGCCAAAATCACTGCGCAAATAACAGGGTTTCGTTTATGTGGCATGGTGCTGGAACCTCCTCGTCCTGGTGCTGCAGGTTCATAAACCTCCCCGATTTCTGTTTGCATCAACAACGAAATATCCTTGGCAATTTTTCCAAGGGTTCCCGATAAGATAGACAACACAGAGGCCCATTCTGAAAAGTTATCCCGATGGGCTTGCCATGTAAAAGCATCAGAAAGTCCCAATAAATTGGCAAACGTTTGCTTTACTTCGGCTGTGATACGTTTATTTCCACTACCAACAGCTCCTCCCAATTGAATGGACAACACTCGCATTTTGGCTTCTTCCAAACGGTTATCTGTTCTGTGCAATGCTTCCAACCATCCTGCTGTTTTTAATCCAAAAGTTATTGGTTTGGCTTGCTGTAGCAGTGTGCGTCCCATCATCAATGTTTCTCGATGGGATTTGGTGAGTTCCAGTAAAATACTTTTTAATTGATGCGTCTTTCCCTGCACCCAATGCAGATACTCCTGAATGAGCAAAACAGTTGCTGTGTCAATGATATCTTGACTGGTAGCTCCAAAGTGCACATATTTTGATGCTTCAAAATCGTTGTTCTTTACAATGCGAACCAATTGCTTTACCAAAGGTATTGCTGCGTTTCCACCCAAATGGACATCATTTTTCAACTGTTCCAAGTCAATATAATTGACATTGCAGCATTGCTCAATTATGGTTGCCGCTTCTTTAGGAATAATGCCCTCCTCAGCCTGAGCCTTGGCCAAAGCCGCTTCCACCAAAAGCATTTTTGAAATATGGTTATGGTTGGAAAAAAGGGAATTGACTTCCTTGGAATAAAATATTTCGCTGTACAAGCTCATTTAATCTGTTCTAAATGTCGAAAAAAACGGTTTCCAAATCGCCTTGCATGTGGATATCGAACTGGTATTGATTTCCATTTTGTTTTGCAATCAGTGTATTTCTGCGATGCTCTGGAATGCTGTTCAATGTCTCATCAGTTTTGTTCAGACTAGTTTCGTCTGAAAAATACATTCGAGTAAAGGAATGGATCAATTGCCCCCTCATGAACACCACGAAAGTCACATAAGGTGCCTGACCGTTTACACTCTTCGGTTTAATGGTATTGAAAATAAACCGATTGTTTGGGTCGGTACCTGTACCATATCTACCGAACAAAGCTTTTTCTCCATCGTTTTGCCATACCTCAATCATGGCGTCATCAATAGGCTTTCCCTCCCCATCCAAAACTTGACCAATTATGGTAATAGTATTCGGAGTGGTTAAGGGGTCAACCATATTTCCATCTACATGCGAAGGAAAGTCGTAATTATATTGTTGTGGGGTCAACCCATATGCAAAATATGGCCCAACGGTTTGAGATGGTGTTTGTTTCATCTTGAATTTCGTTTAAAGGTTCTCAAATGGCGTGGCTGAATGCCCTCTCAAAACGATATCAAATCGGTAACCAAGAGCGAAACTGGGTTCTGTCAAACCTAAATCAAAATGACCGACGAGCAGATCGCGCCCTTTAGGGGGAACTCCCAAATAAATAGGGTCGTGCTTTAACAAAGGGTCGCCGGGGAAATACATCTGAGTCACCAATCTGCTTGTAATACCACCGCCAAATAATGAAAAATGTATGTGGTTGGGCCGCCATGCATTGTAATGATTGCCCCATGGATAGGCACCTGGTTTCACCGTGTAAAATTTGTAGTTGCCCTCAGCATCGGTAAGACACCTGCCCGCTCCCAAAAAATTAGGGTCCAAGGGAGCATCGTGCTGATCTACTTTATGCACATATCTTCCTGCCGCATTGGCTTGCCAAACTTCTATTAAAGTATGTGGAATAGGTTTACCGTTCTGATCTGTAACTTTTCCATGCACCACCATACGCTCTCCGATGGGCTCTCCATTTTTACGACCATTTATGGTAAGATCATGATCAAACTCTCCGATATTCATATCCCCAAAAACAGGCCCTGTATATTCCGAAAGGGAAGGTTTTAGCAACAATAACGGTTTTGTGGGTGCTCTTAGGATGGTCGATTTATAGTCGGTATGCAATCGCGGTGGATGGACATCCATGTCGGCCTTGTTCAAAAATACATCTCCCATTTTTTATGTGCATTGGTCTATTCCAAAATTACTTTTTTAATGCCCAGAACTATTGCAAAAACACAACTATTTCTTGTACTTTTAATACATTTTAAATGTATAAATATTATCTAATTACTTATTTATAAGTATTTATGTACTATTTTAGATATGATAATAATTGTACAAATAAAACTTTTAAGTGTCAAGTCTTTTAAATTATAATGGGTTGTATGGAGATCAATATGGTTCGGTGCTGCCCGATTTTTTCCATTGTGAACCGCTTTCTGTTCGTAGTGCGGTCTATAATTGGGAAATCACAAAACACTTGCACACTGATTTGACCCAAATCTTTATTATTGAGAAAGGAAAAGGATTGTTGCTAACCAGTAATTCAGAAATTCCTTTTGAAGGCCCAGGTGTCATTATTGTTCCGGCCCATCATCTTCATGGATTTAAGTTTGAAGCTCATGTAGCTGGGGATGTGATTACATTTTCAGAGAATTTTATGGAACAACTGTTTAAGAACAACCCGAATATTTTATATAAAATCAACCGTTTGGATTATCATTCCTTGCATTCCAATCCAAGGGTTCTTGAAGACATATTATATACCAAGAATCGTATCATGGAAGAACTAACCGATGTCCATCATGAAAAGTTGGCACTCCAACCTTTGTTTGAGTTATTCTGTGTGACGCTTTATAAAATTGCAAGACACAAGGAGGACCGAAAGCTCGAAATTAAAAACAAGTCACTCAAATATTTTAGAGCCTATCAAAGGAAGATACGGCAAAGTACAACCTCACAAAAGAATGTTTCGGAGTACGCTTCGGAATTGGGTATTACCACGGTTCATCTTAATCGCATTTGCAAAAATGTAGTTCAAAAAACAGCCTTGGATGTCATTCATGACCAATTAATCAGGGAAGCAAAAAAATACCTTTTAAACACCCAATACTCCATTTCTGAGATATCCTACTTTTTGAATTTTAAGGATCCAGCTTACTTTACCCGCATGTTCAAAAGGCACGTTGGGGTTTCACCCAGTGATTTTAAAAAGGGGTAATTCTTTTTGGAAAACTTGCAAGCAACCCTCCATTTCAACAAATAGATAAATATTTTGACGGACTACCTATTCGATGAGCATATATTTTCAAAGACGCCAAAAACTCTTTATTCATTAGGAATTTGAATGGTAGTTCGAATCCCTCCGGCTCCACAAAAAAAGCCGCCAAAAATTAATTTTTGGCGGCTTTTTATTTGTTTTAGCTTTTACTACTTCGATTCGGCTTCCAAAACTTCGCGAGGAAGTTTTTCGTCTCTTTGGGCTGTATTGTACACAAAAGCAGCAACGATTACAGCCATTTGTTTTAGATCATCGATCACCAAACGCTCATAGGTATCCATATTGGTGTGGTGGGTCCTGGTGCTATATTCAATGGGATCTTGTATAAACTGAAAACCTGGAATACCGATGGCATCAAAACCTAAATGATCTGTGCCGCCTGTATTTCGAATGGTCAAAGTGGTATTGTCAATGATACTGTCAAAAGGTTTGAACCATTCTTCAAAGATCGGTTTTACCCCTTCATTCCCTTGCATGTAAATTCCTCGGATCCTTCCCGTCCCATTGTCGATATTGTAATAAGCCGAAACCTTATCATGTTCCTTGGTCAATTCCATGGTTTCTGCATCACCAAAATGATTTTTAACGTAATTTCTTGATCCGTGAAGCCCCTGCTCTTCACCACCCCAAAGCGCAATTCTTATAGTTCGTTTTGGAGTTAGACCCGATGCTTTTAGAATGCGTATGGCTTCCATCATAACGGTACAACCAGCGGCGTTATCCGTAGCTCCAGTTGCTCCATGCCAAGAATCCAAATGACCTCCCAACATGACCAATTCGGACTTTAATTTTTTATCCGACCCAGGAATTTCCGCAATCACATTATAACCTTGCAAATCCGATTCGTCAAAGGTGGTTTTGATTTCAGCTTCAACTTCAACTGGAACCCCATTGGCATTCAATCGTGCCAAAAGATTTAAATGTTCTGGAGCTACTTCTATTTCACTCACACTAGCTGGAGCATCCTTTAGGTAACCTCGTCCACCACTGGTAAATAATGTTCCTTCAATTCCTCTTGCTCCTTTTAGAATTAAACCTACACCCTCTTCCACAAAGAATGTCCCAATTTTTTGATTTAGTTCTCGCATGGCCATCCACCTTTTGCGTCTTTCGGCCATATCTTCATCATTACCATTTTGCACAACTGGCGCTTCCAATTCCTTCAACTCTTCTTCAGTAAACCTAACCGCATCCGGTTTAAAGGTCGGGCCTTGATCTCCCGAAGGCACCATGGCAACAATTGCTCCCTTTAACTGACCTTTGTACTTGGAAAAATCTTCTTCCGAGCTTATATCAACAAACACCACTTTACCGCTTAGTTCACCATTTGTTCCGGTTGTCCAAGCTTTGGGAACGGCAATAAAGGGCATATAATACGGCTGGGTCATGGCCAAGTAACTTTTGTTTACCTCCCATCCTTTTCCAAATTCGCCCCAAGGCTCCAAATGGGAATTTACCAATCCCCAATCTGTCAATTGTTCCTTGGCATAATTGGCTGCCCGTTTATAGCCATTTGAATTACTGAGACGGGGGCCGGATTTATCTATTAGGTTAAAGGCTATTTCTTCGACATGAGAGTTGTTGAACCCTTCATTTTTGATTTTTTCAATGGCTTCGGAATCCACTTTTTCTTGAGCAGACCCTATTGCAGCTGCGCATAAAAACGAAGCTAGTAAAAGATTGATTTTCATTTTTGAATTGATTTTAGGTTGGTTTGATTGTTCTAAGTTGTTACGCAATGTTTCAAATAAAATTCCCTCAAGATATGAAAATTAGGGTTGTGTCACTCAAGTTTGAATTAATTCAACACCTAAAAATAAAAGACATTAGCACTCGTTTATGTAGGTGGTAAAAAGGTAATGTCCATTTTTTTGGCATGTTTGTTGATTTTAACACATTACCAAAATCTTACTATCATGAAAAACTTCAACTTTTTTCTGCTAACTGTAATTGCTGTTTCTTTGATTTCTTGTGCCAGTTCGGGATATGTAAATTTGAACTATCCCCAAGAACCTGCAATGGTGTTGCCCGATGGCATCAACAATATTGCCGTTGTTAACCGTTCCTTGACCAAGGAGGAGGATAAATCCAACAAAACTTTGGAATCCATTGCCACGGGAGAAGTGGTAGGTTCGGATAAATTAGCATCCGATGATGCCTTAAAAGGGATTTTTGATGGAATTAGAAACAGCCATCATCTTACCGTAAAAATGCCCTCAATTACCCGGTTGGAAGGAACAGGTACTCGTGTTACCCCGGAACTTTTGGATTGGGACCAAGTACGGGCCATCTGTGACGAAACAGGCGCCGATGTACTTTTGGTCTTGGAAAATTTTGACTCCAATACGGATTTCACCCTAAACTCGGCAGTTGAACAAATTGCTTCGGTAATACGTGATGGGACACCTAGTGGACGAATTCCTCGACGGGCCAGGGTAAATATCAAAAGCTATTGGCGAATGTATGATCCTGTTTCCAATACTATCATAGACCAATTTCAACAGAACTTTTATACCGAAGTGGATGTGCTGAGCAATGCCATTCCTTTTTCATCACTTTCTGAAGTGGCCTATTCTTCGGGAATGGATTATGCCAGCAGGTTTCTTCCAAGTTATTATCGGGTGCGTCGCGATATGTACAAAAAAGGAAAAGGAAGGGACAAAAATACATTTGATGCCGGTTGGAGACGTACCGAAGTGGCCAATTGGAACGACGCCATTAACATTTGGACCGATATTGCCAATGACCGTTCCAGTAAATCCGCAGGAAGGGCCGCTTACAATATTGCAGTAGCCCACGAAGTTTTGGGGAATACCGATATGGCCCTGCAATGGGCAAGAAAATCCTATGAAGATTATGGCGATAAATTGGGCAGGGATTACGCCAAAGTCCTTTTGAATCGCCAGCGTTTGGAATATTAAATGTTCCAACTCTTTTTCGAGAACACCCTTAACGAGTAGCCAAAATTTCTGAAGTAATCAACTTGCTTTGGAAATTGGCTAACTTCGTGTTTACATGACTTCACCAAATCCGATTTTAACGACCATTATTTTCGTATTTGCGCTTCAAGCGATGGTCTTGGGTATTTTGTTGTTCGTAAAAAAACCACGAAACCAATCCCATATTTTCTTGTCGCTGCTCATCTTCTTTTTTGCATTGATGGCATTTAACATCGCTCTTGTAAATGTGCTCCAGAGCTACGAAATGATGGACACCTTTAGGTATGTGCAGCTAGAGCTGCTCTACGGGATTGGCCCTGCCCTATATTTTTACACCAAAAGCGTTACCGATAAAGATTTCAAATTCGATAAAAGGGATTTGCTTCATTTTATACCTGTTCTGTTGGAGTTTATTTTTTACCGAACCGCAATTTACAGGTTGGGCGCAGATGGCATGTACCAAACTCCGGTTCACCCCTACACAAAATTCTATTTGACAGAACAGTGGTTTGGCATTATTTCCATTACCATTTATACGGTTTTGGCCCTACGGATATTGATCAAATATCAAATTTGGTTGAAAGAAAACTATTCCAATATCGAACACAAAACATTGCAATGGTTAAAAATTCCCATAATTGTGTTTTCTGGATTCTGGATCGGATGGAACCTGTTGAGCGAAATAGACCGTTTTGTTTTTGATAGAGGTTTGAAAGAATCGTATTTTCTCCCAGCATTTGTAGGTTTGGCTGTGGTAACTTATTGGATTGGATTTAAAGGCTACCTAAAAGCACAAACAGCAACATCGGGATATGCCACAAAAAAAATAAAAACTGAGGAAAAGCCACCTCAACCCGAACTTGCCCAAAAAATTAGGGAGGTTATGGATACGCAACAACCTTATCTGGACCCCGACCTTGATTTGACCAAACTTGCCGAACTTTTGGAAATGAACCCAAAACAAGTATCCCAAACCATTAACCGAAGCTTTTCGAAGAACTTTTATGAGTTCGTGAACGACTACCGCATCGAAGTCTTTAAAAAACGAATGGCGTTACCTCAAAGTGAAAAGTTAACATTGCTCGGCCTTGCTTTTGAATGTGGGTTCAAATCAAAATCAACATTTAATGAAGTTTTTAAAAAATCGACAGGAAAAACGCCAAGTGCCTTTCTAAAGCAGCTAAAAAATAAGTCCGAATAGACGCATTCGGTCGCTCCAAACCCTCTCGGAACATAGTTTTGTTGCAAATTTCAATTTGCTAAAAATGACCTCTAAAATTCAAAGGTTTCAATACTTTATTTTGCTGTTTCTGTTTTCAATCAGTGGGTTGATTGCCCAAAATCAATTTTCAAAAAAGGAGGTGCTGGAAGACTTATCCGATCTAAAGAAGATTTTGGAAGAGGCACATTACGACCTTTATTTCTATACGCCAAAATTGGAGTTTGAGGCCAATTATGAAAAGATTCGAAACCAAATTCAAAAGGACAGTTTTAACCTTTTGGAGACCACAACACTTTTTCAAAAAGTAATAACAAAAATGGACAATGGACATACTTTTATTCCCTTCCCTGGAGGTTCTTATCGAGAGTATGCCTACGCTGGCGGAACCATCTTCCCTTTGGAAATTGCCTTTGAAAATGGAAAATCCTTGATCCGAAAAAATTGGTCGAATAATGAAAATATCAAACTTGGAAGTGAAATTGTAGCCGTAAATGGTGTTTCCATAGAAGAGATATTGGAAAAAATGTATCCTCAGATTTCCGCAGAGCGGAATTATTTTAAAAAGGCCAAGATTGAGTTGACTTCGTTCCCCAGATTGTATTGGCAGGTATTTGGTAAAAAGGAAGAATTCACAGTCGACCTAATGGACAATGGCATCATCACTAATTATACGTTGCCCGCCATTAATTTGATAGAGGATTATGAAATGAAGCGCGAGGAAGTCATTCAATCCCAAATGGAACTTAAATTATTGGATGATATAGCGTACCTCAACCCAGGTGGATTTGGTGGGGATGAAACCAAGTACCGTCAGTTTATAGATTCTTCCTTTGTGGAAATTAAAAAACAGAAAATCAAAAACCTCATTTTAGACTTAAGAAACAATCCAGGTGGCGACGACTCGTTTAGCGATTATATGGTCTCTTACATTGCTGACATACCTTTTAAATGGAACTCAAGCTTTACACTTAAAACCAGTCAAATTCTAAAGGAACAGGTTCGCAAGCAATACGACACTACCCAAGCTTTTTGGAAAGAGGTATTGATGCGCAAAGATGGAGAAATTTATGAATACCATTTCGAGGATTATCAACCCCAACCCAAAAACAAAAGGTTTGATGGGAATATTTACGCATTGGTCAATCGGCAATCGCATTCACAAGCAACCGTAACCGCAGCACAGATTCAAGACTATGGATTTGCAACGTTGGTTGGGGAGGAAACTGGGGAATACGCATCGCTAATCGCCTCCATTTTCCAAATTGAATTACCGAACACCAAGATACCTGTTTATATTTCCAAGGGAAAGATTACAAGAGTTAATGGAAGTACAGAACATAGAGGGGTTATTCCCGACATTTTAATTCAAGATCATTTGTTGGATGAAAAAGATGAGATTTTGGAAGGGTTGATTCAACAAATCAAAGTCAACCAACAACCCTAACAAAGTCGATTACTTTATAGTTCCCTGATCTTGATATCCCTGAACCACGTTTCAAAATACCAATATTGAAGGGCTATCTTTCCTTTGGTGGCCTTACCAAATTCAGGATATTTTTCAAAATGGGTCGCAGCAATTTGTTGTTTCCACTCGGGCGAGTTAAAATCTTCTTGAGCGGTCAATACGCCGTTCAAATAGAACTCCACTTTTCCATCTACTTGCTTAATTCGGGTTCGGTTCCATTCGCCACGTTTCATTTCGACCGGGTTGGCTTGTGACTGAAAAACATACAAGCAGCCTGGATTTTTCTCCGCCACATTCATATCCATATGGTCGGCATCCAAAATTTGATATTCAGGCCCTGTTTGCCATGCCGTAGGCACATCTTCACGCTCTTGCACGTTCATAAAAATGCCGCTATTGCCTCGTGTGGCAATTTTCCACTCCATGGTCAATTCGTAATTTTCATAGGGTTTATCGGTTAAAAGATCGCCAGCGGTCAAAGATTCATCATCGGCCACAGTATGCAGTTCTCCATTTTTAACCTCCCAAACCGATTGACCTTCGGGATGGTTATACACATGCCATCCATTCAAGGTTTCCCCATCAAAAAGCAGCTCCCATCCCTGCTCCTTCTCCACATCCAAAAGCTGGTTGTGGGTTTGGTTGGCCTCGGCCTCTTTTTTGGTCCGCCAAGTTTGTTCTTTCTCCTTTTCTGAATTGTCCTTACACGATATTGCCACTATTAGGGCACCGAATAATAGTACGGAAGTCTTTTTAAACATGGAAAATAGTTTGTTTTAATGTGCAGCGAATAAAGATAGGAAAAAGACATTTGTCAAAACCTAATTCCATAAATTCCAATGTAACTTTAATTACCAAGATTGCCCTCTCAATTTTTTAACTTGCGGTACAAATTTTATAGCTATGAAAGGTAGTTTTTCTTCTTTGATCAATACGGAACAACTGGTGCTCATCGATTTTTCTGCCGAATGGTGTGGACCCTGCAAAATGTTGGCACCCATTTTAAAACAGGTAAAAGATGAAATGGGCGACGACCTTAAAATTGTAAAGATTGATGTAGATAAAAATCAATCCCTTGCCAATACGTTCCAGGTACGGGGCGTACCCACCTTAATGTTGTTTAAAGAAGGAAAACAACTTTGGAGACAGTCCGGAGTGCTGCAAAAAAACGAATTGGTGCAATTGGCAAAATCTTACTTGTAAATTATTCAAATAGATCAATGACCAAAAAGGGCACCCGAGAATTGAAGGATACTTTTTTGATGACAGGCTCGCGGGTCAACCGCTCAAAAAATCCCCTTCCATGATTGATCATTACCACCATATCAATTTCCTGGTCGCCATCCACCATTTTTTGAATGGAATGTGTCACAGAAACTTCCTTGTCCACCTCTACAATTTCAAAATCTATATCGGATAAAAGATTTTTCAACGCATCTTGGGAAGCCTGTTGTTCCGCAGATAAACCTTCCAAATCCCCAACATGGGCCATATATAATTTGGAGTTGAAATGCTTTGCCAAACTTAAAATGGGTTGTAACTCATAGGCTTCGAAAATGTGGTCATAACCCGTGGCCAATAAAATGGATTTGATGTTGCCCTCACTTTCATAATCTGCAGGCACAGCAATAACAGGGCAAAAATCAATTTCTTTTATGATTTTGTAGGTATTGCTGCCCATAAACACTTCCTTTAAACCAGAAGCGCCGGTGGTTCCCATGATCACATAATCCACTTCTTCCCGATACACCACTTTTCCAATCGCATTTACCAAAGAATCGGCAATTGAAAGTGTTTTAAAGGTATGCTCAGGATGACTGTCCATCGTTTGGACCTTCTCCAAAACAGCTGCCAGTTCCCGCTCCGATTCCTCCTTGATCAAATTGTACAATCGGGTACTGTTGGCGCCTGCCATTTTTGTGGACAGGCCCGAAGCCCCAACCTGATAGGCGTTTAAAATAAAGAAATCGCAAGGTGTATTTTTAAAAATAGATAGGGCATATGTAACGGCATTCCACGCATTCTTGGAAAAATCCGTTGGCAATATGACCCGTTTCTTTTTCATGATGTCATCGTTTTAAATTCTGCATGACCAAAAATGGCACTTTAACCTTCAGGCCTAATAAATCAACAGTGGACCTGTACAACATATCCTCAAAAAATGAGTGCCTGGAATTTACCATTACCAACATACCCGCATCTTTATCATCCAAATGTTCCATAATGGTATCCGCCTTGTTTTTGACCGAGGTGGTTTCAAAATGCACAAACGGACGTGACAAAGTTTGTTCCAAAAACAGTTTGTTGTCCTGTTGCCTTAAGCTTAAATCTTCAAAATCGGTAATGTACAGACAATGGATGTCGGATTTAAACTTGCCTGCCAAATCTCCCAACAATTTCAATTCCCTTCGTTTGTAGGGCAACATATAATCGGTTGGAAATAAAATGGCTTTGGGTTGCCGATAATCAAAATCTTCTGGCACGGCCAACACTGGGCATTTCACATACTTGAAAATCTCGATGGTATAGCTTCCAAAAGTGGTTTTATGGTCGCTGGTCTCCCCTTTGGTACCCATGATCACCAAATCGATGTTCATTTCATCCACAAAATCGTTAACGCTGTCAACAAGGGTGTCAAAACTGGCAATGGTTTCAAAAGTATGCAATGGATTGGGTGGAGTTCCAACAACCTTATCCAACAAATCATCCAGCTTTTTCTGGACTTCGTGTCGCTTCTCCTCTTTAAATTTCTCAATATCGTTTTCTGATGCCGTATGAAATTCCCCATAAACATCTTCCGCATAAGCGTTCAAAATAAAAAAGCAGGCCCTTTCACATTTAAACAACTCTTGAGTATATTGAATCGCATGCAGGGCATTCTTTGAAAAATCCGTAGGAATAAGTACTGTTCTCATGACCATCTCACTTTCATTAAAGGTAACTCTTGAACAATCCAAAAAAAATGACTTTAGTCAGACAATAAATTACAAAAAATTAACAAAAAAACCTATCGTATTTTGGTGTTTACCCCTGTTTTATTGATGTTAACCCCACCCATATAGCAGTTGAGCGGATTGCAATGTTAAAAACAAAAGGCGCAAGGGATTAACCCATACGTTAATTTTATCTTTGTAGGTGTACTAGACCCTAAGCTTAGTAATACCATCCACCAAACCAAAAATGAAAGTAAAATACATTGTCTACACCCTATTGGCCGTTGGAATAGGAGCACTTGTTATCTATCGGATAAATTCCAATGCTGAAGTTGGAAAAACAAGAAGTTCCGGTCCAAACATAGCAACCGTTTCCGGTATGGTCTTAAAAGCCCAAACCTTTGACGATAACATTGCCATTTCCGGTACCCTAGAAGCCGATGAAGAAATTGATATCCGCAGTGAAGTTTCCGGCATTATTGAAAGCATAAATTTTAAAGAAGGAACCAAAGTGGCATCAGGTCAGATTTTGGTTCAAGTAAACGATATTGAACTGCGTGCCCAACTTTCCAAAGCACTTACCGCAAAAAAATTGGCCGCCGAAAATGAAAGAAGGGCCAAGCTCCTTCTCGAAAAACAGGCCATTAGCCAAGAAGAATACGATATTGCAAGTGCCGATTTTCAATCCGCAAGTGCCGAAGCCGAGCTTATCGATGCCCAAATATCCAAAACCAAGGTTAGGGCCCCTTTCGCTGGAACCATTGGTCTGCGTACCATTTCCAAAGGAACCTATGTAACGCCTTCTACCGTTATCGCCAAATTGGTAAACACGGATGAGTTGAAAATTACCTTCGCGATTCCAGAAAAATATGCCTCCAAGGTGCATGTGGGCACCGTTTTAAACTTTACCACCTCTGATAGTAAGGAAGAATACGAGGCAAACATCTACGCGATTGACCCGCAAGTGGACATCACCACCCGTACTTTGCGGATGAGGGCCATAATGGACAATCACGAAAACAAATTGTACCCAGGTGCATTTGCCAACATTAAATTACCGTTGGAAACTGTAAACGATGCACTATTGGTGCCTACAGAGGCCCTTATTCCTGTGCAAAACGGAAAGAGGATTTTTGTTGCCCAAAACGGAGTGGCAAAAGAAATTGACGTAGAGATTGGCTCTAGAACAGGAAGTTCGGTTCGCGTGCTTTCTGGTTTGCATGAAGGGGATACCATTGTAACATACGGGGTAATGGCACTACAAAATGGAACTCCCATTAACGTGAAACTTGAAGATCCAAAAATCGCAACTACCGAGTAATGAATTTATCCACCATAAGTATAAAAAGGCCTGTTCTTGCAATTGTAATGAACATTGCCATCGTTATTTTTGGAGCGATTGGCTACACCTATTTAGGCATTCGGGAATTTCCATCCATTGAGCCAGCTGTAGTATCGGTTCGTACCAATTACTCCGGTGCCAATGCCGATATTATTGAATCCCAAATCACGGAACCACTTGAAAAAGCCATTAACTCCATTGATGGTATTCGAAATATTACCTCCTCGAGTGTGCAGGGTTCCAGTTCCATCAGTATCGAATTTAACTTGGAAAAAAATTTGGAAGAAGCGGCAAACGATGTTAGGGACAAAGTTTCCCAAGCCGTACGAAGCCTTCCTGATGACTTGGACGCTCCACCCGTAGTTTCCAAATCGGATACCAATGCTGAGCGTATCTTATCCATGACCATTCAAAGTGACACCAAAAACATTTTGGAGCTTTCGGATTTTGCGGAAAATGTGGTTGCACAGCGCTTGGAAACCATTCCAGGTGTAAGTAGTATCCAAATTTGGGGACAGCGCCGCTATGCCATGCGTTTGTGGATAGACCCTATAAAATTGGCCGCTTATGGACTTACCGTAGCAGACGTTAGAAGTGCATTATTGGCTCAAAATATTGAATTGCCATCGGGAAAATTGACTGGCGACAATACGGAATTGACCGTTCGAACCATTGGAAACTTGAATACCGAAGAGGAATTCAACAATATCGTGATCAAAACCGATGGGGAAAAATTAGTGCATTTAAGTGACATCGGACGTGCTACTTTGGAAGCCGAGAACATGGAGACCAAAATGACCAACTTAGGTCAGTTGATGACGGCAACCGCCATTATTGCACAACCCGGCACCAACTACTTGGAAATTGCCGATGCGTTTTACGAAGAATACGAGCAACTTAAAAAAGACCTTCCCGACGATATCAAATTGAACATTGTTGTGGATGACACCGTTTTTGTGCGTCGCGCAGTGACAGAGGTGGCAGAAACCCTGCTCATCTCCATTGTCTTGGTAATCTTGGTGATCTATTTCTTCTTTAGAAACTGGTCGATGGCCGTAAGACCATTGATCGATATTCCTGTTTCCCTGATCTCCACCTTCTTTATCATGTGGATGTTCGGATTCTCCATTAACGTGCTAACCCTTTTGGCCATTGTTTTGGCAACGGGATTGGTTGTGGATGATGGAATTGTGGTTACGGAGAACATCTATAAAAAGGTGGAAGAAGGCATGTCGCCCATTCAAGCTGCCATTAAAGGTTCGCAAGAAATATTCTTTGCCGTTATTTCCATTTCGGTTACGCTTGCAGCCGTGTTTTTACCGGTAATCTTCTTGGAAGGATTTGTTGGACGTCTCTTCAGGGAATTTGGTGTGGTACTCAGTTCGGCCGTTCTGGTCTCGGCCTTTGTGTCGTTGACCTTGACCCCTATGTTGAACGCATATCTAATTAAACCGGGCAAACAAAACCAATCGAAATTTTATCAGGTAACGGAGAAGTTTTTTGTGCGGATGAACGAATCCTATGAAAAATCCTTAAAGCAGTTTATCGGCAAAAAATGGATCAGTTTTCCGATTCTTTTTGCCTGTATTGCCGTGATTGTACTTTTTTACAATTTACTGCAAAAAGAAACTGCCCCCTATGATGATAGAAGCTATGTGAGACTCGTGGTAAATGCTCCAGAAGGCTCATCGTACGAATACATGGAGCGCTATATGAACGACATTACCGATTTGGTATTGGATTCCATTCCAGAAGCCAAGGTGGGACTTATCATGACATCACCTGGTTTTGGTTCCTCTTCAGTAAATAGTGGCCGCGCCAGTATAATATTGGTAGACCCTAGTGAAAGAGAGCGTTCCCAAGATGAAATTGCCACAAGTTTTAGTAAATGGGCAAAATCTTATGTTGGAGGAAAATCCAGCGTTTTCCAAAAACCCACCATTTCGGTGAACAAGCGTGGTGGTGCCCCGGTACAATTCATTATTCAAGCCAAAAACTTTGAAAAACTACAGGAAAAGATTCCTGAATTTATGGCGGAGGCCGAAAAAGACCCAACATTTTCATTTGTGGATGTGAATCTAAAATTCAACAAACCTGAAATTTATGTGACCATCGACAGGGAAAAAGCTGAAAGTTTGGGAGTTTCCGTTCGTGATGTGGCTCAAACTCTTCAACTATCATTAAGTGGACAGCGTTTTGGGTATTTCCTAAGAAACGGAAAACAATACCAGGTTATTGGTCAATTTGACAAGCAAGACCGAAACGAGCCAATGGATTTAACGTCCATTTTCGTGAAAAACGAGCAAGGACAATTGATTCAGTTGGACAACTTGGTAAATGTTGCCGAGCACAGTAGTCCACCTCAACTCTATCATAATAACCGTTATATGTCGGCCACGGTTTCGGCCAACTTAGCACCAGGAAAAAGTATCGGGGATGGTATTGAAGCGATGGAAGCCATAAAAGAACGTGTTTTGGACGATACCTTTACCACCGATCTTGGTGGTGAATCAAGGGATTTCGTTGAAAGTAGTTCCAATACCGCTTTTGCCTTCGGACTTGCATTTGTGTTGATATTTTTGATTTTGGCTGCCCAGTTTGAAAGTTTTATTGATCCTTTCATCATTATCCTAACCGTACCGATGGCGGTGGCTGGAGCCATGTTCTCCCTTTGGTTGTTTGGTGAAAGTTGGAACATTTTTAGCCAGATCGGAACCATTATGTTGATTGGTCTTGTGACCAAAAACGGGATTCTTATTGTGGAATTTGCCAATCAGCTACAGGAAGAAGACGAGCATTTATCCAAAATGAATGCGATCATGAAAGCTTCCGTTTCTCGACTACGTCCGATTTTAATGACCAGTTTAACCGTGGCTTTAGGTGCATTGCCCATTGCATTGTCCTTGGGTGCGGCATCCCAAAGTAGAACGGGTATGGGTGTTGTAATCATCGGCGGAACCATGTTCTCATTGGCATTGACCTTATTCATTATCCCAGCCTTATATTTAATGTGGTCTCGCAAAAAAGTGCAACGACCAGAATTTAAAGCCCTAGAAATTTCCTAGTATGGCCCTAAAAAAATCAACCAACCTTCTTTTCTTTTTAATTGGCGGTATCCTTTGTGGTTTTTCACAGGAGGTACTGAATGTGGAAGAGGCTATAAAAATTGCCTTGGAAAACAATTATCAGATTAAAACTGCCCGTAACGACCTTAAAATCGATTCATTGGGTTCAACAGTCGGACAAGCAGGGATGTTGCCCCAGGTTTCAGCAAGTGTAGCAGACGATAGAAGCACGCAGAATATTACTCAAGTTCGTTCCAATGGGGACGAAATTGTAATGGACAATGCCGAAAACAAGAGCTTGACTTATGGTGTTGACTTGGAGTGGACCATTTTTGATGGTCTTCGCATGTTTGCCAATCGAGAACAGCTTAAGCAGAACGAAAAATTAGGCGCAGCTGAACTCAAACAAACCATTTTGGACAAAGTTGGCGAGATAATGACCACCTATTATGACTTGGTACAACAGCAACAGCAACTGTCGGCCCTTGATAGTACGCTTACCATTTCGGAACAAAGGGTTGAATTGGCCCAAAACCGTTTTACCATAGGTAAAGCATCCAAATTGGAAGTGCTCAATGCGCAAGTGGATTTGAATACGGACCGCACTTTGATGCAACGTCAAATGGAAACCTACACCAACACTAAAATTTTATTGAACGAGCAATTGGCACGTGACATTAAAATTGATTTCAAAGTGATTCCTGAGATTTTTGTTGACCAAAACCTCAACCTGGATGAATTGGAAGTACAAGTGGCCGAAGAAAACCCCATCTTAGAAGCTGAAAAAATCAACAAGCGAATTAGTGAATTGCAATTAAAACAAATCAAAGCTGCCAGGTACCCTACTGTTTATGTGGTTTCCGGATATAATGTTAGGACTACGGAAAATAGTGTGGGATTTACCACAAGTTCCGAGGCACAAGGTTTTAACTATGGTTTTGGTGCTCGATTAAACCTTTTTGATGGTTTTAATCAAAATAGAAATGAAAAAATGGGCAAGGTGGCCCTTGAAAACGCACAGATCTCCATTGCACAACAAGAACAGGCCTTGGCATCGTTGGTAAACACCACTTATCAAACCTATTTGACCAATATCAGTTTGATGGAATTGGAAAAAACCAATGAAGAAATAGCTCGTGAAAACCTTGAGATCACCGTTGAAAAATATCGCATTGGTATTATTCCAACTATTGAGTTTAGAACGGCACAGTTGAATTACATTAATGCCAGTGTTCGTCTCAGCAATGCAAAATACCAAGCCAAGGTTTCAGAGATTCTCCTAAAACAACTCGCAGGAAACTTAGAGATATAAAAAAAGCCCCAACTTAAATTGGGGCTTTTTTTATGCAATAAACTTTCCGATTTAATTACCATTGAACCACACCATTACATACACCACAATGGCAATGATAACAAGTGAAATGGTAATGTCTTTCCAGTTGTAACTGTTTTTGTTTTTCAACTTTTCTTCTGGATCGATGGTAGCCATCGTAAGGTTTTTCAATTGCTCCTCAGATGGTGCTTTAGTGGCATAACTTACAACCACAATTAAAATCACACAGAAAAGGAAAAACCAAGAGGCGAATGACAAGAAGTTCATATCTCCCATTAAATACCAGAACCCATCAGGATCCAAAGAATCTTTGACCAACTCCAAAACGATTCGGACCGCTCCGACCACAAAACCTGTGATCATGGTTACAAATGCGCCTTGTGCATTGATTCGCTTATGGAAAATACCCAATAGGAATACCGCTGTAATCGGAGGTGCTATGTAAGATTGTACACTTTGAAGGTACTCATACAAAACCCCAGAAATATTGGCCATGATCGGAATCCAAATGATACCGATGATGACAACTATAACAGTAGCTATCTGACCTGTACGCACCAATTTTTTCTCAGGCGTATTGGGCCTTAATTTTTTATAGATATCAACCGTAAACAAGGTTGAACATGAGTTGAACACAGATGCCAGTGAACTCATCAAAGCAGCTAAAAGTCCTGCAGCTACCAATCCACGCAAACCAGATGGCAGCAAATTACTCATCAAAACCGGGAACGCTTGGTCTGGCGAATCCCATTCCAATTCTCCCCTCATTTTTAAGGTCAAGGCAATTACCCCTGGAATCAAGAACAAGAAAACGGGCAACAACTTCAACAAGGCACCAAAAATGGTCCCTCTTCTACCCTCTTTAATATTTTTTGCCGTTAGTGCACGTTGTACAATATATTGGTCGGTACACCAGTACCAAATACCTGTAATAGTACTCGCGATCAACAGTGGTGGCCATGGAAAATCAGGGTCAGATGCCGCTCTCCACATGTTTAAATATTCTGGGGTCACGGTTTCTTTCATACTTTCCCAACCTCCTACATGATCAAGACCGATAATGGTCAATGCCGCAGCTCCGATAACTAGAATGATGGCCTGTAAAGTTTCTGTATACACCACAGCGCGCATCCCACCCAGTACCGTATAAATACCTGTCAACACAACCGTCGCAATAGCTCCGGTCCAGAAATCAATTCCAAGTAAAGCGGAAACAACCACCCCACCCGCATAAATGGTCACGGAAATTTTGGTAAGCACATAAGCAACAATGGAGAATACAGATAAAATCCATCTTGCTCTGGCATCGAATCGTTTTTCCAAAAATTCAGGCATGGTAAACACCCCTGCCCGTGCATAAAAAGGAAGGAATACCCAACCAAGAATCAATACCACCCAAGCTTGAATTTCATAGATCAACATAGGCAAACGGTTACCTGCTCCTGCACCGGCAAGGCCTACAACGTGTTCCGACCCAATATTGGAAGCAAAAATAGAAGCACCGACCACAAACCAGCCTACGTTTCTACCCGCCAAAAAATAATCTTCTGTATTGTTTTCTTTTTTACGGATAACCCAAAGGGCTATGCCCAAAAGGACCAAAAAGTATATGGATATCGTGATCCAATCAAAAGTATCCAGTGTTTTCATGAAAGTCGGTTATTTAGCTGAAAATTTATAAGTGGTTTTTGATGCATATTTTTCTCCTGGATTTAAACGAACCGATGGAAATCCTTCTTGGTTAGGACTGTCTGGAAAATGTTGGGTTTCCAAACAAAATCCAGCGCGTTTTCCATAAGTTCCACCACCTTTCGCGGGAAGTGTGTTATCCAGAAAGTTTCCACTATAAAATTGAACGCCCGGCTCATCGGTAAACACTTCCATAAAACGGCCTGTTTCACCATGATATGCAGAACCAATCAATCGATAACCTTGATCAGGCTTGTTCAACACCCAACAATGATCATAACCACCGCCAAGTTTGATTTGCTCATTATCGGCTTCTATTTCCTTGCCTATCAATTTACTTGTTGTAAAATCAAATGGCGTTCCGGCAACTGGTTGTAATTCCCCTGTTGGAATCAATCCACTATCAACAGGAAGAAATGCATCAGCATCCAAAACCAGTTCATGATCCAATACAGGCTTTGTAAATTGACCGGATAGGTTGAAATACGTGTGTTGTGTAAGGTTTACAACGGTAGGTTTGTCCGTCACAGCTTCATATTGAATATCGAGTGCATTATCTGCCATCAAAGTATAGGTAACGGTTACATCCAATTTTCCAGGATAACCTTCTTCCCCATCAGCACTTGTATACGTCAATACCAATTCAGCGCCTTTATCGGTTTGCTGAGCCTTGGCGTCCCAAAGAACTTTATCAAACCCTTTATCCCCGCCGTGCAAATGGTTTTCGCCGTTGTTGGTCGCCAATGTATATTCTTTACCATCCAACGAAAACTTGCCCTTTGCAATTCGGTTACCGTATCTACCTATCAAAGCACCAAAAAATGGATTTGGCTCAAGGTACTGTTCCAAATTATCGAATCCAATCACCACATCCCCATAAACACCTTTTTTATCTGGAGCGGTCCATCGCGTAATAATACCTCCTAGGGTAATCACATCGACTTGTGTACCTGCTTCATTGGACAAAGCAAACTTTTTTACTTCGCTCCCATCAGGCAAAGTACCGAATACACTTTCTTCGATTTTAAAATTTGATGGTTCAGTTTTCACAGTTTCCATTTCTATTGGGTCATCTTTTTTAGTTTGTTTACAACCTATTATACTTGCTGCCATAATAACAGCAAGTATAACTATAAATGGCTTGGTTTTTTTAATTTTCATGATTCACAATTTATGTTACATCCCATGCTGAAACAGATGGTAGTACGCTTCGTTGGCATGCAGTTGGTCTTTGAATGATCTTATTTTAGTGTCTTCATCAATCACTAAAAGCTCAATTCCATAAATATCGGCAAAATCTTCCAAGTATTCCGTGGTCAAGGCTTGGGTGTACACTGTGTGGTGTGCTCCCCCAGCATGAATCCATGCGGTAGCGGCAATATCCAAACTAGGCTTGGCATCCCAAAGCACTCGTGCCACTGGTAATTTTGGCAAATGGGCCATTGGTTCCACTGCTTCCACTTCGTTAACGATCAATCGGAATCGATTTCCCATATCAATCAAAGAAGCATTCAAAGCAGCTCCCGCAGGCGAATCAAAAACCAAACGCACAGGGTCTTCCTTACCTCCAATACCCAATGGATGTACTTCACAAGATGGTTTTGCACTGGCAATGGATGGACAAATTTCCAACATATGCGATCCCAAAACATAATCTTTTTGAGGGGTAAAGTGATATGTGTAGTCCTCCATAAATGAGGTCCCTCCCCCCAAACCTTCGGCCATTACCTTCATAGTTCTGGTCAAGGCCGATGTTTTCCAATCCCCCTCACCACCGAAACCATATCCGTCGGCCATCAATCGCTGAACCGCCAAACCTGGTAATTGTTTTAATGCTCCAAGATTCTCAAAAGTATCTGTAAAGGCTTTGAATCCTCCCTCTTCCAAAAAGCTTCTTAGCGCAAGCTCAATTTTCGCTGAATCTACCAAAGATTGACGTTGTGCCCCTTCTTTTTGAAGTGAAGCAGACAAGGTATAGCTGGCTTCGTATTCTTCCAATAATTGATCAATGGCCTTTTGATCCAAAGAATCGATAATATTGGTAATATCTGAAGAATCGTATCCGTTAACGGCAACACCAAAGCGCATTTGAGCGGCCACTTTATCCCCTTCGGTAACTGCAACTTCTCGCATATTGTCACCAAAACGGGCCACTTTCATGTTTTTAAGCTCATCGACACCTAAAGCTACACGTGACCAAATGGCCAATTTATTTTGAACACGCTCATCTTTCCAGTGTCCCACAACCACTTTACGTTTTTTGCGCATTCTGGACATCATAAATCCAAACTCACGGTCACCATGGGCCGATTGGTTCAAGTTCATAAAATCCATATCAATGGAATCCCAAGGAATTTCAGCATTGAACTGGGTGTGTAAGTGACATAGCGGCTTGCTCAGAACAGTTAGTCCTGCTATCCACATTTTTGCAGGGGAAAAGGTGTGCATCCAAGCCACGAGTCCAATACAGTTGGGATTGTTGCTTGCTTCACGACACAAGGCAGTAATTTCTTGTGGGGTGGTTACAATGGGTTTAAAAACCAAGTTTAAAGGTAGTTTTCCTGCTCCATTTAAGCCGTCGACAATACTTTTTGAATTGTCGGCCACTTGTTTCAACGTTTCTGGTCCATATAAATGTTGACTACCTGTTACAAACCAGATTTCTTTTGATGAAATTTTCATTGCTATTGAATTAATTATTGACCGTAGTAGGCATTTTTACCGTGTTTACGCTCGTAGTGTTTTTTTATTAGTGAATCTTTTAATCTTGGCGCTTGAGGATTTATCTGAAGCGTTAAATAGGCCATTTGGGCCACGGTTTCCAATACTTTGGTATTGTAGACTGCTTTGGCTGCATTTTTTCCCCAAGCGAATGGACCGTGGTTTCCGATCAAAACCATTTCCACTTCGTTATAATCCAAATTCCGTTCCTTAAAACAGTCCAAAATCTGAATCCCTGTGTTGTGCTCGTAGTTCCCTTCAATCAAGGCATCGGCCATGGGCGGTGCGCATGGAATATCTTGGGTAAGGTGATCGGCATGGGTAGTTCCAAAAATTGGGATGTCTCTTTGCGCCTGAGCCCAAGAAACGGAATACATCGCATGGGTATGGGCCACGCCTCCGATATTTTCCCAATTTTTATAGAGATAACTATGGGTTTTGGTGTCAGATGACGGTCGAAGTGAACCTTCAACAATAGTATTATCGTAATCCAAAATCACAATATCTTCTGGCTTCAATGTTTCGTAAGGCACACCACTGGGTTTGATACCGAAAACCGCATTGTCACGATCTACGGCACTTACATTTCCAAAAGTGTAAATCACAAGACCAAGGGCATTGAGTTCCATATTGGCCTCGTAGCACTCCTCTTTTAAAGATTTATATTTTGAACTCATTTTTTAGTTGTTTTTATTGGTTTGCTCTTCCACAAAACTTCCCAGATCTTTGTACTCCTGCAATAATTTGGCGTACACTTCAAGTTGGGATGCCTGTGGGAAATATTCCGCTTCAAAATCGCTGCCCATTACCTTACTGGCATCGATTACGTTTTCATAAATTCCTGATGCGACCGCCGCATAAATAGCAGCTCCCAAAGCTGGTGCTTGGTCAGATTCCGCCACTTTTATCGGCATGTTCAACACATTGGCCAAGGTTTGCATAATAAAAGGTGATTTACGGGCCACCCCACCAATTCCGATAACGGTCTCGATTTTCACGCCCTCTTCTTCAAAACGATCGACAATCATTTTGGCTCCAAAACAGATGGCATTTACCAACGATTTGAAAATATGAGGAGCTTTTGTTCCTAAAGAAATTCCCGAAATAGCACTTTTCAATTCTTGGTTGGCATCTGGGGTTCTACGTCCGTTTACCCAATCCAAAGCAACAGGTACAGTTTCAGCCAATGGAATTGATTCAGCCTGAACCGCCAATTCACGAATGAATTTGGATTCCACCTCAGCTTTTAATTCCTCTTTTTGCGCATCTGAAAGCACTTTGGAATTCAAAACCAAGTTATCGATCGGCCATTGCAATACATTTTTGAACCAAGCCAACACATCTCCAAATGCGGATTGACCTGCTTCCAAACCAACCATACCAGGAATTACAGAGCCATCAACCTGTCCACAGATACCTTTTACGGTTTTATCACCAACAGCTTCGTTGGAAGAAACCATGATGTCACAAGTAGATGTTCCCATTACTCGCACGAGCGCATGATGATCCACTTTGGCACCTACGGCTCCAGCATGGGCATCAAAAGTTCCGACTGCGATGACAGTACTTGTGGTCAATCCTAATTTAGCTGCCCATTCTTCATTCAAATGACCAGCAATTTCGTTGGAGGTATAGGTCTCATCATAAAGATTGTCTTTTAAATCAGCTAAATATGGATCCAATTGAGACAAAAATTCCTTGCTTGGCAAACCTCCCCAGCTTTCGTGCCACATGGCCTTATGTCCTGCTGCGCATCGGCTTCTTTTAAAGGTTTTCATATCCTTATTGTCCGCCAACAAATAGGTAATGAAATCACAATGCTCCATCCAAGTATGCGTGGCATCAATTACGGGTTTATCTTGACGCGCAATGTGCAAAATTTTGGCCCAGAACCATTCCGAAGAATAAATTCCACCTTCGAACATGGTATAGTCCACTCCTCCCCAACTTCTGGCCAAGGTATTGATTTCGTTGGCTTCTTTTACCGAAGTATGGTCTTTCCACAACACCATCATGGCATTTGGGTTTTCCTCAAATCCCTCCACCATGGCCAAAGGCGTTCCATCGGCAGCAATTGGCATTGGCGATGATCCTGTGGTATCAATACAAATTCCCAAAACGGATTCGGGTGCTACGGCACTTTCCTCGACCACCGATTTAATGGTATGTTCCAACCCTTCAATATGGTCCAAAGGATGCTGTCTAAACTGGTTGATTCCGGGTTTACAATACATCTGCTGCTTCCAACGAGGGTACCAAAACACCTCGGAAGCCAGCTCAGCTCCATTCTGTGAATCAATCATTACGGCTCTAACCGAGTCCGAACCATAATCCAATCCAATTACATACTTTTTCATTGCTATATGCTCTATTCTATTATTCTTTAATTTTCTATTCCAATTTTATAAATGGTAAACGACTGTGCTGGGATTTCAGCTTCGAACCTCTCCCCATTTACCTTGATTTCACTTTCGGTTGGGATGATCTTTGAAGGCTCTTGAAATGAGTTAGTGGCATACAAATCTTCATAAGCCATCCCAATTACAGTTGCCTCACTTTTAATGCTTCCTCCTTTTATATCCACATTCAATTTTCGAGAAACATTGGAGGTGTTTACCACTTTAAGAATCAATTCATTTTTTTCAGTATCCTTCACTGCGGAAGCATAAAGTGCTTGTTCCCCAATCAAAGGTTTTCCATCTTCTGTAATGCGCAACAAATCGGTTCCTGCATTGTTGGCGAACAACTTTTGCACTTGATAATTTGTGGTTCCGTACGACTGAAGATTATCAAACCAAATAAGGTCGGGTGCCCATTGCCAACCCTCTGCGTGAGCCATTAGCGGCGCATAGGATGTCATAAGGACAACATCTGCATTTCGTTCCAAACCAGTCATAAATGCAGCTTCGGAAAGTGCGGCCATCCAATTGTTTTCCAGTGGACCATCCTCCACTCCCGGTGTATGTGCCGCATATTCCCCAGCGAACACTTTGGGTCCGTTGCGATCATAACCATCGTAGCGATTGGCATTGTCCAAAAACCATTGCGGG
The DNA here is from genome assembly GCF_030268205.1 of Allomuricauda sp. NBRC 101325. GTDB lineage: Bacteria > Bacteroidota > Bacteroidia > Flavobacteriales > Flavobacteriaceae > Flagellimonas. The sequence continues at coordinate 156,836 of NZ_BSQF01000002.1, read as the reverse complement.
CTTTTGTAGTAATGCTCATCGGCCAATTTTACATTGAGTTTCCTCATTTGTTCCCAGCCGAAGTCAAACATATCTCCATTTGAAAATGGTCCCGGGGTAGAAACCAAAATGATTTCGGGATATTTCTCACCAATGATCTTCGCAAAAATCTCATAACGTTCAAAATATTCGGGACCCCATTGCTCATTTCCGATACCCAAATATTTTAGGTTGAAAGGTTCAGGATGCCCCATATCTCTTCTCACTTTACCCCAAGGTGTATTCACATCACCGTTTGCAAATTCGATAAGATCTAAAGCTTCCTGCACATATGGGTCGAGATTTTCCAAAGGAACCAATTCCCCTGTATTGAACTGACATGCCATACCGCAACCCAAAATAGGCACAGGTGATGCCCCTAAATCTTCGGAAAGCAAGAAGTATTCGAAAAATCCAAGACCAAAGCTTTGGAAATAATCGGGAGCAGGTTTGTGCGCAAATTCATCGTTCCATCGGTTGATCAATAATTCCCTTTCGATTACAGGACCCACAGTATTCTGCCACTGGTAGCGTTGTGCCAGAGTGCGTCCCTCTACGATACAGCCTCCAGGAAAACGTAAAAATCCGGGGTTCAATCCATCCAACAGCTCTACCAAATCCTTTCGCAAACCATTTTTTCTGCCTTTCCAAGTGTCTTTCGGAAACAAGGAAATCATATCCATATCAATGGTTCCATTTCCTTCAAAAGTGATTTTTAATCGGGCTTTGGCTTCTGCTTTGTTTGGAATAAAAACTGCTTCGTAGGTTTTCCAATCTTTTGCATCTGGAATAATTTCGGTCGAGGCCAAAACAGTCCCCAGTGTATCTACCAAGGCAACATTCAATTGCTCTACACCCTCAGCATTGGCCAATAACAAGGATAAATTGTATTGGTCGTCTTTCTTGACCCCTATTCCTCGAAATCCGTTGTTGAACAGTTCATATTTTTCATCGTTGTGAACAACGGTATGACTATATCTTCTGTTCCCACCTTGGGGGTCAACATAGTTGGTAATCTTGGAAAAACCTGACTCCTCGTTCAAGGAATAGCGAACACTGTTGGGTTCTTCCCATCCCATTTTTGGAAGTGGAAATTCAAAGGAGCGGTTTTTGATCAACTCGGCATACAAACCTCCATCTGCCGCAAAATTGATGTCCTCATAAAAAATACCATACATAGTAGGCTGAATTTTGATTCCAGTATCGGCTAGATCGACCACCAAATTTGAAGTGGAGCCTTCTGAAACTTCAGCCACAGTAAAAACAGATTCATTTGATTCCGAATTGGCAGTTTCCACCTGAGTTGCATCTTTACAACCAAGCACCATCAAAGCAAAAACCGAAAATGTAAGTACCGTATTTTTCATGTTATTCTGTTTTTCTCTTTTTAAAGTTTGAAGACGGGTCTTCCTTCTACATCAAATTCCACTTTCATCATTCTGGCATGACGGTTAGGATCGTACAATGGGTCGCCTTCTATTTTCTCATAATCACGTGCATGATAAATACACAAAGGAGTCTCTCCATCCTCAGCAATGGTAAAACTGTTATGTCCTGGGCCGTAAATGCCCTTCTTGTAATCTGATTCCAACACTGGGTATCTTGATTTTTTCCAAGAATTTCTATCCAATAGATCTGCATCTTCGTCAGCTTCCATCAACCCCATACAATAGCAAGCTCCTGTGGCACTGGCCGAGAACGTGATATATATTTTGCCGTTATTTTTAATGACAGCAGGACCCTCATTTACCCAAAAATCCACTCGTTCCCAATCGTAATCTGGTGTTGTGAGCATAAACTGGGTGGTCTTTAGTTTGATGGGCGATTCCATTTCAGCCAAATACAAATTGGAAGCTGCGAACTGTCCGCCCGTTTTTTCTGCCCAGCAGAAATATCTTTTTCCGTTGTGATCAAATACGGTTCCATCCAACGAAAAATCGATGAATGATTTGTTGTCACCATCAGCGGCCTGCATTTGTCCCAATTCAACCCACTCATCATTCAATGGATCTTGTCCTGTACATTTGATCACATAGGGTCTCAATTTCCAAATGTCATCAACTTCGCTTGCTGCAAAATAGACGTACCATTCCCCATCCAAAAAATGAATTTCGGGTGCCCAAATATGTTGGCTCATGGGGCCAGACTTATGCTTGAACCAAACATTAAAAGTCTCTGCCTCAGCTAAACCATCTATAGTTTTTGCTCGTCTTAGTTCAATGGAATCATAAGACGGCACCGATCCTGTGAAGTAGTAAAACCCATCTGTATGCTTGTACACAAAAGGATCTGCCCGTTGTTCTACTATTGGTGCATATGATTTTGAATCACCCATGATTAAATTCCTAATTTGGCTTTTATAGTTTCGTAATATTCGTCTGTTATTTTGTAGCGGAACATCATCGCTCCCATAATAGTATGGAACACCCCTGGAATTATGGTCAACATCAATGCAATACCATATAAGGCAAACTCGCTTTGCTCCACTGCATTTGGCACGTAATCAAAATAATCTAGCAAGTATCCTACGGCTGCTCCAGCGATTCCCATTCCCATTTTTTGGGCCAATGAAATTCCTCCAAATGATAGGCCAGAAACACGTTGTCCACTTTCTGCATGTCCATAATCCACAGCTTCTGCAATGGCGGACCAGAAAATTGGTGCGTGCAGATCAACTACAAAGGAGAGGATGAAATAAAGCACATAGGCTACCATCACATCGCCTGGTTTTACCACCAAAAGCATGATCAAACTGATGACACCCACAGCAATTTGGGTCCATTTAAACAATTTGACCTTGCAGTATCTTTTAGTAATCAAAGTGGAAGCTGGCATGGCCAAAATGGCCGCCACAACTCCAGTAGCCAAAAAGGTGGATTGCATCCCTGCATCTCCTCCCAAGAAATATTTGGCGTAAAAAATCGCAACAGAGTTTCGGATCACATAACCCACCGTGCCAAAGAAGCAAACACCCAATAAAAGGGTCCACTGTCCATTTTTGAGCAACAATTTAAATTGCTGCAGTAACGGTTTATCATCCACGACATGCTCTACACGTTCTTTGGTAGTGAAAAATGAAAACAACAATAATCCTGTCCCCAACAAAGCCATGATTCCCATTGCCAATTGGTAACCTCTAGAAATGCTATCCCCTCCCAATTTATCGGCCAAGATGGGCACTACTATGGAAACCAAGAACGCTGCGATTTTGGCAAAGAACAGACGGTATCCATTCGCTGAAAGTCGTTCTTGAGGGTCACTGGTCAATACACTGATCAACGAAATGTATGGAATGGTCACCGAAGTGAACATGATGGTCACAAATATGTAGGTGATGTAGGCATATACCAATTTCCCAGCATAATCAAAACCAGGCGTAGTAAAGGTCAAGAAAACCGAAATTCCAAAAGGAACGGAAAGGAACAAAAAGTAAGGACGGTAACGCCCCCATTTTGTTTTGACCCTATCGGTTATGATTCCCATTAAGGGGTCGGTGATTGCATCGATAAACCGTACCAACAAGAAAAGTAGGGCCATGTCCGTTGGTTTTAATCCAAAGACATCGGTGTAGAAAAAGGTAATGATCAAAAACATGGAGGAGATCACTACGTTTACCGCAGCATCGCCGGATCCATATCCTACTTTTTCAAGTATGCTTAATTTTTGGTTTTCAGTTTTCATTCAATCAATTCAATGTATTTCGACTAAAAAATTTAGTCCATTTGTTCGGTTGGCAACCACACTTTCATTTTTCCTATTCCTCGGTTGGACCACACATAGTATGGGATTGCCGTTAAATTTTCGTTTGAAATGGTATTCACCCCACCCAATAATTCGGGTTGCATTTCCACTTTAAAGACATCTTTGGTGGAAACATGGATGTTGTCGAAGTTTCCTTTATTGTCCACTTCTTCCACAGCATACACCAATGGCCCATATTCCAAAGACAATTTACCTTTATCCTCCTCTACCAATGGATTGGCTTGCACTTCTCTAACAGTCATTGGAAATTCCAAAGCGATTTCATCCCCTTCCTTCCAGTTTCTAGTGATGGTGTAATAGCCATTTTCAGCCATTACGTTCATTTTTTTACCATTTATTGAGATGGTGTTTTGGTCATCTGATTGGGTTGCGAAATGATATAAGCCTCCTGGCAATACTTCGTTTCTAGCCCAACCCGGCACTCTAAGTTTGATGGCAAATTCGCCCTCTTTTTCTGGATTCACTGCCAACCTTACCTTGCCATCCCATGGGTATGAGGTGCTTTGTGACACCAATACATCTTGGTCTTTCAATTTTACCAAGGCTTCATTGGACGCATAGAGATTCACATATAAATCGTTTCCAGCTTTGGAGTAGATCAACCCTGGCATGGCAGGAATAAATCGGATAACGTTGGTTGGACAACAAGAGCAATCGAACCAAGATTGACGGGTGCATTCGCCACGATTGAATTTGTACACTCCATCGGATTCCAAGGCATTTGGATAAAAGAATTGCTGACCATCCAAAGAAAGTCCAGAAATCAATCCATTGTAAAGGGTTCTTTCAATAACATCAAAATATTTTACATCTCCGGTTAGGTTGTGCAATCTATGGTTCCAGTACACGCTTCCAATAGCTGCACAGGTTTCGCTATATGCGGTCAGATTTGGAAGTTCGTAGTTATCCCCAAATTGCTCACCTTCATGTTCCGCTCCAATACCTCCAGTGATATACATTTTTTTGGTTACCATGTTGTCCCACAATGCATTTGTCGCCTTTAAATATGCGGTATCCTTATCAATGGCAGCAATGTCCGTCATTGCAGCGTACATGTAAACGGCTCTAACTGCATGACCCACCACTTCATCTTGTTCCACTACGGGTACATGATCTTGGGAATACCAACCAAAAAGTTCATGATTCTCTGGGTTTCCACGATTATCCAAAAAATATTTGGCCAAATCATAATAGGCTTTATTGTTGGTTACGCCGTATAGCTTGATCAATCCAGTTTCGATGATTTGATGCCCTGGAACGGCGCCAATTTTACCCTCACCATCTCCGAAAGTTTTCACCATCAGATCTGCATTCTTGATGGCGATATCCAAAAAGTTTCTTTTACCCGTGGCTTTGTAATGTACAACGGCAGCTTCATACAAGTGTCCTGCATTGTACAGCTCATGACTCATGAACAAACCATCCCATCTCACACCTTCTTTTACCTCTACCCAAGGTGCGGGTGGTTTTGCCGGATTGATGGTTCTCCATGTGGTTAAATAACCATCTTCTTCTTGACCTACTTTGATGATGGACACCAAGGAATCCACCAATTTTTCCAATGCTGGGTTAGGCGAACTGATCAAAGAGTTGGATGCTCCTTCAATAATTTTGTAGACATCGGTATCATCAAAAGGCATGGCACCTTTTACCTCGCCTTCCATTTGTCCGCCCGCAATCAAAAAGTTATCAAGTCTACCCTCTTCCTCACATTTGGCAATGGCATATTCAATGGTTTTTTCTTGAACCCTTTTAATGATCGGTAACCAAAATTCATCGGTCACTTTCACATTTTGAATATCAACAGGTTCTATTTTATATCCTGTTTGCGGTTCTTCAACTTGGGCAACTTCAGTTTTTTGATCTTTGCAACTGAAAATCAACACCAATAAGGTAAATATTCCAATTTTTTTTAATGCTTTCATTCGCAATATGAAATAGTTTGATTCATTATTTATTCCATGGGGGCAACAACGGGCCAACCGCCTTCCCAGTTAACTTCTTTTACAATGAGTTTAGGCAGACCATTGTCACTGGCATCATAGCCGTGCATAAAATTGTAGTCTTTTCCATCAAATGTGAACACACTATTGTGTCCAACGCCATACCAGTTTTTATTACCTTCGATAACCATTGAACCACCTCCTTCGTCAAGTCGTTTTCCATCCTTATCCAAATAAGGTCCCATAACTGATTTTGAACGGCCAACCATTAATTTATAGGTACTGTCCTCGCCTCGACAACAGAAATCCCAAGACAAAAACTGATAATAGTAGTCATCTTTTTTAAAGATAAAAGGTCCTTCCAATGCAGCATTTCCGGGATCATCGTCGGCTAAACCAGCATCCCTATCCCTTCTGGCAATGGTATGCCATTCTTCGGGCTGGGCCACTTCTTTGAGGTTGGCATTCATTTTAACCATTTTAAGACCATTCCAAAAGGAGCCAAAGGCTAACCATGGTATGCCGCTTTCATCAAAAATTAAATTGGGGTCGATAGCATTCCATAAATCGCGGTTGGGCACGGATTGAATAACAATGCCTTGATCTTCCCATTTATAATTAGCATCATCTGGATTTAAGGTTGCATTGGTAACCAATCCAATGGCAGAGGTATTTTTTCCAAATGCAGAAATGGAATAGTACAAATAGTAAGTTCCGTTGTGGAAAGAAATATCAGGAGCCCAAATATGCCCATTGAATCCAGGAGCGACATCCAAAGCCCATTCTGGACTTTCGGCAAAAACTGGGTCTTCTTGCGTCCAATTTTTAAGATCCTTGGAGGTAAAGCTTGTGATGCCCGGTCCAGTGCAAAACAAATAATAAGTATCGCCCTGTTTTGCAACCACTGGATCATGGGTAATTGGTCTTTTTTGAGCACACGACCCGAAAGACACTATTAAAGCCAACATTACCAATATACTTGAACTCTTTCCCATTGCTCTTATTTTTGAATTCCTTCTGAGGTCATGATGACACGTTTTAATGTTCCGTCTTCATTGTAATGCAATCGGTCGATGCTTACCGACCTTCTAAAACTTCCTCCATTGGGTTGGATTCCCCCAGTATGGTAAATGAAGTAATCCAACCCTTTGTACTCTAGTATGGCTTGATGGTTGGTGTTGCTGTTTCCAGCCAATTCGTTTAAAATTCCTTTGTATTCCCAAGGACCATCTATGGACTTGCTCATTGCATAAGCCGTTTTTTCTGGAAATTGAAAGGCATAAGACAAGTAATACCATTCTCCTTTTTTATGGATCCAAGGTGCTTCTGTAAAATTAGGTAGGTCGATAGTTTTTATCTCTCCATCCAATTCCACCATGTTTTCTTTGAGTTTGGCATAGTAGCAAGCCGTATTTCCCCAGAACAGATAAGCTTGGCCATCATCATCTATAATTACCGAGGGATCAATATCGTCCCAAGAAATGTCGGTTGCCTTAGTCATATCGTTGGTGATCAACGCTTTTCCCAACGCATCTTTAAAGGGTCCTGTTGGGCTATCTGCAACAGCCACTCCAATGGATTTTCCTGGAATGGTGCCATGTTCTACGGTAACATACCAATAAAACTTCCCATTTCGTTCGATTACTTGGGCAGCCCAAGCATCGGCTTTGGCCCATTCAAAATCGGTTACTTTTAAGGGAACTGGATGCGAAGTCCAATCAACCATATTAATGGATGAAAAGACCAACCATTCATCCATTTTATAAAAATTGAAATCGTTTGGTGCTTCATCATGCCCAGCGTACAAATACACGGTATCGTTGTGGACAATGGCCGCTGGATCCGCTGTATAAACATCCGTTATGATGGGATTGTTTATGGACAATTCCTTGGCTTCGGTCAAAGATGGTTTTTCTTCAACTTGAATGGAAGCTTCCTTTTCTTGCTTGCAAGAAAAAAGTAGGATTCCAGATAATATGAATAAACTTTTTTTCATTTCACTAATTCTTTTTGGCCCAAACGGGTCTGCCCAAATCGGTTAAACCCGAATAGGACAAGGTCACTTTTCGGGTTGAGGCTTCCCAATCCCAAGCATCTAGCAACTTGCATTCAATACCGTTTACCATTAATGTTTTGGTTGCACTTTCCAAAGACCATGAGCCGCTCATAGCACCTCCTAAAGTCCCATCTGCGTTGAACGTAACATTTTGTGCCGTTTGTTGCACTTGATATTGGTATTCCATGGTTATTTGTTGCCAAGACCCAACAATATCGGCCTCGGTAATTTCGGTTTCTGGAACTGCTGCATAGCGTTCGGGTGCCACAACAGGCCAACCATCGGACGTCCATTCCAATTCACGAACATGCCCCATCATCACTGCATTTGACACATTGATTCCAGGTACACCTTCGGGCAGTCTTGCCTGTGATGTGTAATACCATTTTCCCGATAGATCATCCTTAAAGATAGCGCAATGTGAAAAGCCCACCCAACCTGTGTGATCATTAAATGCATATGGGTGTGTAATCATGGGCCAACACTCGGCTCCTTGGGAAACATTGGCACCATTTATTCCTACGAATGGTCCCAAAATGGAAGTAGATCTTGCCACTCTTGTGTTATATGCTTTCGATAATTCGTCATAAGCCAAGAAGAGGTAATAATATCCCGTGTCTTCGTTATAGATGATCTCTGCACCCTCCAAAGCTTGCCATCGATTCACAGCTGGCGAACCACGGCCCGCAATTCGGATTCCATAGTCGGCTTCCGTTTCCAATTGAAATGGTTTACCTGTGGTCGGATCTAACTGAACGGCAGCGATTCCTGTCATCCAAGACCCATAGATCAGCCATTGTTCACCTTCAGGAGTTTCTATAAAACTGGGGTCTATTCCGTTGAATTTGTAATAGGAGCTCCAGTCCCCACAATCATCGCGGTAATAATCTTCCACTCCATCGGGAATTGCAGTGACCACCATTCCTTTGTCTTCCCAAACATTGGAGGCCAAATCGGTGGTTTCCATCATTCCGATATAGGGTCTTTCGCCCCAAGAGGCGCAATCGTCATCTCCTTCAATCAACTCATGCACCACAAGGCTGTAGTACATGCGATACACTCCACCCACTTGTCTTACACAAGGTGCCCAATAGCCATAGCTCGGATTTTCAATCTCGGGAAGTCCCATTTTTACACGATTCGTGTTTAAGGAATCTTTTACCCAAGTTGGTGCTTCTTGCATGGTAGCACCCAAATATTCCCAATTGACCAAATCTTTTGATCTTCTCCCGTGAAAATGCCCATTTCCTTCGTGAGCATTTCCATAGGAAGCATCGGTTTGGTACATGTAATAATATTCCCCTTGTTTTACCACGGTTGGGTCGTGCACATTGGCCAAATTCCATGAATCCCTGTTGGACCAAGCTGCCAATGGTGTGTAATCATCCGCATAGGTTGGGCCATCAAAAGTTTCTTCTTCCTCTTCGGGTTCCGTTGGGGTTGGATCAATAACTTCTGGTTCTGGATTTGGTGTGGCTGGGTCATCTTTGGAACAACTTTGCACTCCTAAAACCAATAGGAATCCAAATGCCCAAAGCATTGCTTTACAATTTATTGTATGTGAACCTATTGCTCTCAATCTGATTTTATTCAGCTTTTAATACCAATACAGAAAAAGGAGGTAATTCAATTTCAGCCACTCCCTTTTTAATTTTGATGGATTTCAATTCCTTGGGCTGAATAGTTTCTGGTGCCTCAAATGAATTGTGGTCTTGTAAATCTTTTGAAGAAAGAATAGTTCCTGTTAGGTTTTTCGCACCAAATTGCTCCACCGAAAGACTTACGGTATGACTTTTATGGGCATCGATATTAACCAGGGAAACATGCACTTCTCCTTCTTTATTTTTTGAAGCGGATGCAGAAATTGCAGGCAAGCTCTCTCCTTCAAATTCGTAGGTTGGACCATCAAAAGAAACGGGCAATAAAGTTGCATCTTGATGCACATTGTACATTTTCATAACGTGGTAGGTCGGTGTCAGAAGCATTTTTTCTCCTTCTGTCAACACCACGGCTTGTAGCACATTAACCGTTTGCGCCAAGTTGGCCATTTTTACTCGATCTGCATGATTGTTGAAAATGTTCAAAGTTGTTCCTGCAATCATCGCATCGCGCATGGTGTTTTGTTGGTACAGGAAACCTGGGTTGGTTCCTTCCATCACTTCGTACCAGCCTCCCCATTCATCAACAACCAAAGCAATTTTGTTTTCTGGATCGTATTTGTCCATGATCGCAGTGTGGTTCACGATCAACTCATCCATCATCAATGCGGTTTTCATGGTAGAAAAGTATTGCTCTTCGCTATAATCCACAGAAGAACCTTTTTCATTCCATTCCACAAAAGAATAGGAGTGCAAGGCAACTCCTTCTATCAAACTTTTAGGAATATCCCTCATCAACACTTCGGTCCAGTGGTAATCATCCACATTGGCTCCTGAAGCAATTCTAAATAAGCCATCACTATTGGTCCAATCGGTCATGAAGGTGGCATACTGGCGATATACATTTGCATAGTGCTCAGCGGTCATGTTACCCCCACAGCCCCACATTTCGTTTCCAACTCCCCAATATTTAACGGCCCAAGGGTTCTCACGACCGTTTTCTTTACGCCATTCTGCCATTGGACTTCCTCCTTTATGAAGTACGTACTCCACATATTCGGTAAACTCTTGAACAGAACTACTTCCCACATTTGCGGCCAAATAAGGTTCAGCACCCAGTGTTTCGCATAGGTTCAAAAAGTCGTGGGTTCCAAAGCTATTGTCTTCGGTAACCCCTCCCCACCAACGGTTTACCATGGATGGTCTGTCTTCTCTAGGTCCTACGCCATCTTTCCAGTGGTAGGTATCGGCGAAACATCCGCCTGGCCAACGAAGGTTTGGAATTTTTAGGTCGATAAGGGCATCGATAATATCGGAACGCACCCCATCTTGGTTGGGAATTGCACTTTCTTGGCCCACATAAAGTCCATCATAGATACAACGTCCCAAATGTTCAGAAAAATGACCGTAAATATGTTTGCTGATAATCACTTCATCTTCGGGTTCTGAAATTTTTACCGTGGTCTGTGCTCCCACAAACCTTGGAAAAGTTAAAAGTAGGCCCGCTATTACTATTGATTTTATTTGTCTCATCGTTTTCTATTATCAATCAGTTTTTGAACATTTTTTATTTAAAAATTATATCTCATCCCGTACATTTTCAATTGGGCAGATAAATGTTCCGCGCCTAGGAAGGGCGCGGAACTCTTAATTAACTAAACTAACCCATATGAGTATGCACTATTATTAATATCCTGGGTTTTGATTCATCCCAGGATTGTTATCCACTTCCGATTGTGGTAAGGGAAAATATTCTCTTCCGGGAACATAAGTCTCGAACTCCGAATCACGGGATTGCAACCAAGCCAATTTGGTAGCATCTTCTAACCAGCCCCATCGTCTGATGTCGTCGAACCTATGACCTTCCAATGCAAATTCCAAAAATCTTTCGTGTGCAATTTGATCACGCATTTCTGCTTGCGACATTCCAGGTTTTACATCTTGAAGGTTAGGAAGGTTCACACGGTCTCTTACCATTTGGATATAGGTATATGCTTCACCTGTGGCTCCTGTTTCATTCAAAGTTTCAGCATACATCAACAAAACATCCGCATAGCGCATCAATCTTTCATTGATTCCTGAACGCCAATCGTATTCATCGGCCCTGCTTCCATCCGAATTTTGGTATTTGTTGATGAACAAATCGTTCAAATCTGCTGCGTTCGCGGCATAGAATTCAGAAAATTCATGTCCGTAAAGTTGATACCCGGCGGGATCGTTCCAAGCTATGGTCACATTTAACCGTGGGTCTTGTTGGTCATCCACGGTACGTTCCGACATAAAGTCGTTGAAAAGTGCCCAAGTAGGCTGTGCATCTGTCCATCCAAAATTACGGGGAGCGTAAGTAATGGCACGAGCGGTGGTTCTACTCCAACTTGCCACAGGAACACTACCCCAGCTCAAGTCAACTCCACCAGCATCCCTGCTAAATTGGATTTCAAAAATGGACTCGCTATTATTTTCATTAGCGGTGGTAAAATTGTCCGCATAGTTCGGAACCAATGCATAGATTCCTAAATCGATTACTTGTTTAAAAGTATCTCTAGCGGAGCTGAAATCGTGGTTGAACAATTGTGCTTTTCCCAAATAGGCCAAAGCAGCTCCTTTGGTAGCACGACCTGTATCCCCTTGATCCAAACCAGATACGTTGTCATAAGTTGTTGGCAATAAATCGGCTGCAGCTTGAAGATCGGATATAACTTGTGCCCAACCTTCTTCTTGTGTTTTTTGTTCGTGCACCAAGGTTTCATTGCTCAAAGGAATGGGAACATTTCTAAAGAAATTTACCATGTGGAACATATACAAGCCTCTTAAAAAATGTGCTTGACCCAAAATTCTATTCTTCAATGCTCCGTCTTCGAACTCGATATCCTCTATATTGTCAAAAACCTGATTGGCCCTGAAAATTCCTTGGTAGAAATCACGATAGGTCCAACCGTAGATGGCCTCGTCGGCAATACTGGAGTTGAATTTTCCGATGTTGGCCATTGCTGCCCACGGACTGTTACTTCGTGTTCCATCATCCTTAAGATCCAACAGCATCTGGGTGCTTCGCATGTAGGTTCCATCGATCATCATGCTTCCATAAATGGAATTCACTCCCTTTAGGGCATCTTCATCGGTTTGCCAAAACGACTCTTCTGATTGTTCGTTAGGGTTTACCTGAACCAAGTCTTCTTCTTTCACACAGCTGGTCATCAACAGACCTGAAACTGCGATCAATCCTAGTTGTTTAAATATTTTTGTGTACATGTTTGCTTAATTTCAGATGATTAAAATTTCACTTCCATTCCTAAGGACAATGTTCTTGGATTTGGAAAAGAACCAAATTCGAATCCTCTTCTGAACAATCCGTCACTGGCAAAGTCTGGATCATAACCTCTATAACTGGTTATGGTTAAAAGGTTCTGTGCAGAAACATAAACCCTCATGTGGTTAAGGAAATTGATTTTCTCCGTTGGAATCACATAACCCAATTGAAGGGTCTGCAAACGGATGTAATCTCCTTTTTCAACAAATCTATCCGAAGACCTTGCATTGGCATTCGCCTCTGTAACATCTGGTCTAGGAATATTTGTATCGGTATTGGTAGGTGTCCAGTAATCCAACATATCGGTGTGGTGGTTCAACAACCCTCCGATCATTAAACCATTGTAGGTTCCATTGTAGATTTTGTTGCCACCTTGTCCTTGCCAGAACATGGAGAAATCAAAGTTTTTGTAATCGGCGCTAAAATTTAGACCGTAGCTGTATTTTGGAATGGTAACCCCTTGGAAGCTTCTATCCTCATCGTTGATAAAACCATCGTTGTTCAAATCCTTGAACTTTACATCACCGGGCTGTGCCCCAGGTTGTGATGCATGAGCATCGATTTCCTCTTGACTTTGGAACAATCCATCGGTTTCGTAAGCGTAGATCTCACCAATGGAACGACCTACTTCGGTGCGGTGTTCCCCTACCGAAATTGGGTTGTTGTTTTCACCGATTCGCAATACTTCGTTTTTCAACGTACCCAAGTTTGCCGAAATGTTGTATTTGAAGTCGTGATCTTGATTGTTGTACGACATGGTAAATTCCATACCGTTGTTTTTTACGTCGGCAGCATTTTTACGAACCACTACGCCCCAAGCGGAATTAATAGATCCCGATGACAATGGTAGTGGAACATCCGCTAAAATATCTGTGGATTTTTTCTCAAAGTATTCCGCAGAAAACTGAAGCTTGTTGTTGAACATTCCCACTTCGATAGCAGCGTTCACTGTTTTGGTATCTTCCCATTTTAAGTTAGGGTCAGTTGCCGTTACAACGGTGGTACCATTGGCCAATTCATTGTCGAACACATAGCTGGCAAAGGCATTTACGGTTGGAGAATAAGCATAGGGAGCAACTGTATTGTTACCCAACACACCATAACCACCTCTAATTTTCAAGGTTTCCCACCAATCTGGAAGGCTTACCCAGCTTTCGTTGTGCACTTTCCATGCCCCGGAAAAAGAATAGTAATCACCAGTATTCAATTCTTCGCGGAACAAAGAGGTTTTATCCCTTCTGAAGTTGGCAGTTAGCAAATATCTATCATCGTAACCGTAGTTTACACGGCTGATGTAAGACACTGCAGTTTGTGTGGTCTGATATTCGGCAGCACTTTGCGAAGCCCCGTAGTTCAACTGTGGAATGGTCTCCACATCATACCCGACAGCTCGGGAAGAATGACGATAAAAATCATCCCTTTGTTGGATCCAACCCAAAAGTGCGCTAATATTGTGTTTGCCTAAATCCACGTCGTAGGCCAAAAGGTTGTCCACTACGGTACGGGTTCTATTTCCTGTGTTCACGTTCAACGCGGCTTCATCAGGAGTGGTAATGTAATACCATCCCAAATCACTTGGAGGGTTAAAGTATCTATCATGCCAATCCAAACGGTCGTAACTGGCCCTCAAGGTGTATTTTAAGCCTTTGATGATTTCATATTCTCCCCAAATGTTACCAGCGAAACGATTTCTCAAGTTTTCATTGGTGATCAAATTGTTGTACCCGATTACATTCAAGGTAATGGCTCTTTGCGTCAAGTTATCGGCACCACCATATCCTCCCAAACGATTTTCATCGTAAACAGGCATAGTTGGAATGGCTTGCAACAAGTTGATAATCGAAGATGTTCCTGCCAAATACTCATTGAAGTTTTCTTTATCGGAACGGGTATAACTCAATCTGGAACCATAAGAAAATTTACCTTTTTTACCTCCAAGGTTTAAAACCGTGGAATAACGCTCATAAGCCTGAGGTGTTCTTAAATATCCTGTGTTTTTGAAGTAGTCCACGTTCAAGTTGTAGTTAAGCATGGAGGACCCCCCTGTAAATGTCAAGGAATGGTTCTCCAAGACTCCTGTGCGATAGGCTTCATCTTGCCAATCTGTACTCACATTATCGATGAACAGCGGATTGGACGGGTCGTTCCCTGGCAAAATCGCTTGACCTGAATTCACATAAGCCGCATTGGTAATGTTTTGATAACCAACGCGATCGGTCAAAGGAATAGTTTTGGTAACATTCTGAAACCCAATGGAACTTTTATAGGTAATGTCCAATTTGCCTTCAGCTCCTTTTTTAGTAGTGATGATAATAACCCCATTGGCACCCCTTACCCCATAAATGGCAGCGGAAGACGCATCTTTCAACACCTGAATGGATTCGATTTCACCCGTAGCAAAGTCAAAAGGATCGTCAACCAACATACCATCAACCACAAAAAGCGGGTTGTTGTTGCTAAAGGAACTGATACCTCTAATTTTAATGTTTACAAAACCCCCTGGCTCACCCGAAGATTGTACGGTAACCCCTGGTGCCTGTCCTTGGATCATCTTGGCGACATCGTGTGTTACCAATTTCTTGGCATCCTCGGTATCCACCACGGCAACTGAACCTGTTAGATCCGATTTTTTCTGCGAACCGTAACCAATAATTACCACCTCATCCAACTCATTGGTGTCCTCTTCCAGTCCTACATCGATTGCGGAACTGGTCCCAACAACAATTTCTTTTGATTTAAATCCTACATAGGAAAAGATAAGTACGTTTCCTGTGGTAGCCTTGATGATATAGTTCCCATCAAAATCGGAAACCACACCATTGGTAGTACCCTTCACTAAAATGTTGACTCCTGGAATTGGTGTACCTGTGGCAGCTTCCGATACGACACCAGTGATAGTCAAATCTTGTGCTTGCCCTTGCAAACCAAGAAAAAGGAAGAAAATTGGGAGCAGCCAAATACGACTCAAAATACCCAACTTCTTCTTCAGTAGTTGTGTGTTTGTTAGCATGTTGTTTAGTTTACTTATTTATTAAGTGTGCATTATACACCTTCAAAATAAAAGAAGAAAAATTAGAAATGCAAACATTTCGTTAAAAAAATGTAATTTTAACACTTGTAACCTTATTTTAGACTTTCTACGCCAGATATTTGTTTAAATATTTTAGTTTTAGGACTTTTAACTTTTATGAAGACCGTTGAAGATTTAGAGGTTAAAGAAAACTTGGGCATGCATCTCAATTATTACCAAAAGGAAGACCAGGTTTTACTGGCAGTTGACTGTATTATTTTTGGCTTTGAAAAAGAACGCCTAAAAATTTTACTGATCAAAAGGAATTTTGAACCTGAAAAGGGCAAATGGTCGTTGATTGGGGGATTCCTCAAAAAAAATGAAGATTTGGACCAAGCTGCCGACAGGGTTTTGGAAACCCTTACTGGTTTAAATGATGTGTACCTCGAACAACTACACACCTACAGTACCATTGATAGGGACCCCGGACAACGAACGGTTTCCGTGGCCTATTTTGCCTTGATCGATGTGGACAGTCACCGTTTTGATGGCATTCAAATCGATGCCGCCCATTGGTTCGACATCAAAGATGCCCCAGACTTGATTTTTGACCACAATGAAATGGTTCGCAAGGCCAAAGCACGATTAAGACGTCGTGCATTGACCAAACCTATTGGGTTTGAATTATTGCCGGAGAAATTTACCATGCGACAGTTACAAAACCTCTATGAATCCATTTTGGACAAAAAACTGGACAAACGAAACTTCATCAACAAGATTAATTCTCTGGATATTTTGGTAAAGCTGGATGAAAAGGACATGTCCGTTTCCAGAAAAGGTGCTTATCTCTATATTTTTGACAAGGACAAATACGAAAAGAAGGTTCAGGAAGACGGCTTTAGCTTTAAGATCTAATTCGAATACTAACCCCACTTTATTAAACCACGACCATTTTAACTTCTTAATTTGGAAGCTGAAGGGTTAATCTATAATTTCAAGTCAAAATTATATTAGGGGTTGTACACCATCATCGACATAGAAACTACGGGTAACGGAATCAAGGGTAACAAGATTACCGAGATTTCC
Source organism: Allomuricauda sp. NBRC 101325 (assembly GCF_030268205.1). GTDB lineage: Bacteria > Bacteroidota > Bacteroidia > Flavobacteriales > Flavobacteriaceae > Flagellimonas. The sequence goes on along the minus strand of NZ_BSQF01000002.1, from coordinate 140,053 downwards.
ATTTTTAAGTATGATGGAAACAGCATAGTGGACGAGTTCACGAGCTTGGTAAATCCATTGGCCCCCATTCCCTATTACATTACAGGATTAACAGGGATTGACGACCAAATGGTGCAAAACGCACCCACTTTTCCTGAAATTTCCCAAAACATTTTAGACCTCACGGAGAATTGCATTTTTGTGGCCCACTCCGTCAATTTTGATTATGGGGTAATCAAAGAAGAGTTCCGTCAAATAGGAGTGGACTTTACCCGAAAAAAATTATGCACCGTACGTTTGTCCAGAACATTGATTCCAGGACTGCAGTCTTATAGTTTGGGCAAATTGTGTTCTGCAGTGGACATTCCTTTACAAGATCGCCACCGTGCCCGTGGCGATGCCCATGCTACAGTTCTACTTTTTGAAAAACTACTTACAACTCCTGATGCTGACACCGTTTTCAAAAAATTCTTGAATGCACGAAGTCAAGAAGCTACCCTCCCTCCCCACTTGCCCAAATCTGTTTTTGATGTTATTCCAAACAAACCGGGCATTTATTATTTCAAAAATCAAAAAGGGGAGATCATTTATGTAGGGAAAGCCATCAACCTAAAAAAGCGGGTACTGGGTCATTTTTATGACAAGAGCAAAAAAGAAATTCAAATGTGCTCCGAAACCAACCATATCGATTTTAAACTTTCTGGAAGTGAGCTGGTGGCCTTGCTCATGGAATCCGCTGAAATCAAACGCTTGTTTCCACCCTATAACCGGGCACAAAAACATACAGTTCGGCAATATGCCATTTTTGAATATGAAGATAGAAATGGAATTCTCCACTTAGCGTTCAACACCATAAAGGGAATTCCCAGACCACTTAAAATATTTTACAACCAAACCGATTGTAGGGCCTATTTGGAAGAATTGTGCAAACATTTTTCGCTCTGTCCCAAATATTGCCATTTGCAACAGACCAATGCCCCATGTTCCCATCATTCCATTACCACCTGCGAAGGAATTTGCAGAGGCGAGGAATCCATTACAGATTATAACGAAAAGGTTCGCCAAGCTGTGGAACATATGAAACTATTGGCTTCAGATGTAAAAGTGATAAAAGAAAAAGGGCGTGATGCAACGGAAAGTGCCGTTGTTCTCATTGCCGATGGCATGTACAAAGGCTACGGTTTTATCGAAAATGATGTGGACATTTCAAATTTGGAGGACATTGAAGCCTTTATAACCCCTCAAAAAAACACAATTGAAACTGAAGGAATTTTGGCTGCTTACCTTTTAAAGCATTCTGAAAGTACCGTCATGAGTTCTATAAAATAGAAATGCCCCAAAAAAGGGGCATCTCTTCAGAACAAACAACTACAGATATCAGGTAAATTGTGCCGTTTCGGTGCTACCCTTCATAGCCATGGTACTCGTCTTACCAGCCGTTACCACATTTTGAACCAAATCGAAATAGGAAGTACCTACGAAACCTTGGTGCTTTACTGCCTTAAAGCCATCTTTTTGCAACGCAAACTCACGTTCTTGCAAAGCGGAATAACCAGCCATTCCTCTTTCCTTGTAGGATTTTGACAGCTCGAACATACTGGTGTTGAGAGCGTGAAATCCTGCCAAAGTGATAAATTGGAATTTATAACCAAGCGCAGCCAACTCCTCACGGAAGGTTTCCATTTCCTTTTGGCTTAATCTTGCTGCCCAATTAAAAGATGGGGAGCAATTGTAGGCCAACATTTTGTCTGGATACTTGCTGTGGATACCTTCAGCAAACTTTTTAGCCTGTTGTAAATCAGGGGTCGAGGTTTCCAACCAGATCAAATCTGCAAAGGGAGCATAGCTCAGTCCTCGGTCAATTCCCTGCTCCAATCCATTATTTACATAGAAAAATCCTTCTGATGAACGTTCCCCCGTTAGAAACTTGTGGTCTCGAGAATCAATATCACTGGTAAGCAAATTCGCTGCATCGGCATCGGTACGAGCAATAATAACCGTTGGAACTCCCATCACATCTGCAGCCAAACGGGCCGCAATTAATTTATTGATAGCCTCTTGGGTTGGAACCAACACCTTGCCTCCCAAATGCCCACACTTTTTGGCGGAACTCAATTGATCTTCAAAATGCACTCCAGAAGCCCCGTTTTCAATCATGGATTTCATCAGTTCAAAGGCATTTAGATTTCCCCCGAAACCTGCTTCGGCATCGGCCACAATCGGCACCAAATAATCCTTTTTATCTTGAATCCCATTCACGGTCTGAATTTGATCGGCACGTAAAAGGGCATTGTTAATGCGTTTTACCACCATAGGTACACTATTGGCTGGATATAGCGACTGGTCTGGATACATTTCTCCCGCTAAATTTGCATCGGCGGCCACTTGCCATCCACTCAAATAAATGGCATCTAAGCCTGCCTCCACTTCTTGAATGGCTTGATTTCCGGTCAAAGCGCCCAGTCCTGCAACAAACTCTTGATTGTTGAGCTTGTCCCACAATTTTTCAGCACCCATACGGGCAATGGAATGGTCGATTTCATAAGAACCACGAAGTTTAATCACTTCTTCGGCCGTGTATGGACGTTCTACACCCTTCCATCTGGGATTTACCGTCCAATCGGTAACCAACGTTTGAATTTTTTCCTTTTTTTCCATAATTTTATAATTCGAAATTTGACTTAAATCCCCTTATAATGTTCGCGCATTAAGGGATTTTTTTATTGATGTTGTTTCACTCGTTTAAATTTCATCGTAAGCTTTTAAGGTGAGGAATTCCTCAAAGTCTTCTGCCTTGACCAGTTGGTCGAACAAAGCGATGGCCTCTTCAAATTTGGTGCTGTGTAAATTGCCCTCGCCTACCAAATGTCTGATCTTGGCCACTTCCTCATCCAAAATGGACTGATAGAGTTCACTGGACAATTTTCGGCCATCATCCAACATGGCATTGAATTTTAGCCATTGCCAAACCTGAGTTCGAGAAATTTCAGCAGTCGCTGCATCTTCCATCAAATTGTTGATGGCGACACAACCGTTACCACGAAGCCAAGATTCGAGATAAAGAATTCCAACTGAAATATTTTTACGCACCCCTTTCTCGGTGATACTTCCAGTGGGCACCTCAATTAAATCTGAGGCAGAAATTCTATCATCTTCCCGAAGTACCACCACTTGATTGGCACTTGGCATTTGCTCATTAAAGGTTTTCATTGCAATGGGAACCAATCCAGGATGGGCCACCCAAGTGCCATCGTGTCCATTTTTTGCTTCTCGTTCTTTATCCAATCGCACTTTTTCCAATGCAGTTTCATTGGCTATAGGATCATTGTTGATTGGAATTTGGGCCGCCATGCCTCCAATGGCCAAAATCCCTCTTTTATGGCATCGTTGGATCACCAATTTGGAATAGGCATCCATAAAAGGCACCGTCATGGTTACCTGATCACGATCTGGCAAGATATATTCGGGGTGGTTTCTAAACTTTTTGATGTAAGAAAAAATGTAATCCCATCGACCACAGTTCAACCCAACAATATGGTTTTTGAGCTCATAAATGATCTCATCCAATTGAAAGCTCGCAGTAATGGTCTCGATCAAAACGGTTGCTTTGAAAGTTCCATCGGCAACATCCAAAAGTTCCTCAGCATAGCTGAATACCTCGTTCCACCAACGCGCCTCGGTGTAATGTTCCAATTTGGGCAAGTAAAAATAAGGGGCAGATTTCCTTTCTTTCAAAATCTTAGTGTTATGAAAAACATAGAGTCCAAAATCCACCATACTACCCGAAGCCTGTTCTCCATTAATTAGAAGATGTCTTTCATTTAAATGTAATCCTCTTGGTCGTACCAAAAGCACGGCGACCTCCTTGTTCAATTGGTAATTTTTACCCTTTTTAGAATCGTAGTAGGTAATGCTGCGGTTATTAGCGTCGATGAGATTTTGTTGCCCTTGCATGCAATTATACCAAGTTGGGGCATTGCTATCCTCAAAATCGGCCATAAACGTTTTAGCTCCCGAATTCAAGGCGTTTATTACCATTTTTCGTTCCACAGGACCCGTAATCTCCACCCTACGGTCGCGTAAATCTTCTGGAATGTTCTTTACTTTCCATTGTGCAGTTCTTGTGTAGACCGTTTCTTCCGGAAAGTTTGGAGCAATACCCGAGTCGAACTGGGCTTGCCTTTTAGTTCTTTCTTCCAACAATTGCAGTCTCGACTTGTTGAATTTTTGATGTAATGAAACTAAAAATTCAATGGCTTCATCGGTAAGCAATTCTGGATAATAATTTGATACCTCCTTTGCAAATTGCAATTCTGTACTGGTGATAACTATTTCTTCCATACCATTTTACATTTTGTTCAACAAGGTTAACGCAAACGTTTGAGAAAAACAAGCGAACGTTCGCTATTTTTATTTATTTCGCTTTTTTTATCAAATTCGCAGAAAAAACTATCTTTGGTTGAGAATATGGAAGAAGAGTACATCAAATTAATATTCGGACTCAAGCTTAAACAGCTGAGAACCAAGAAAAAACTATCCTTATTTGGGCTTTCCAAGCTTTCGGGGCTTTCTAAATCGTATCTGAACGAGATAGAAAAGGGCAAAAAATATCCAAAGACGGACAAGATTGCGCTTTTAGCCGAAAAATTGGAAGTGCCCTACGACAGTATGGTATCCTTAAAGCTCGATAAAAACTTGGCTCCAGTGGGCGAATTGTTACAATCTAAAGTGCTCAAGGAACTTCCGTTAGAGTTGTTCGGTATTAAGGAGAGTGACCTTATCGACATTGTTGCGAACGCCCCCACAAAGGTAAATGCCTTTATCGCCACCATTATTGAAATTGCCAAACATTACAATTTTGGCAAGGAGAACTTTTATTTAGCATCCCTTCGTTCCTTTCAAGAAGCGAGCAATAACTTTTTTCCGGAACTGGAGGAAGCTGTGCAAAACTTCAGCAAGGCGTATCAAGTGCATCTGAAAAAGTCGCTTGGTTCCAAAGAGCTTGAAGAAATTCTGGTGGAGGAATACGGATACACCATCAATAATAAGGAATTGGGGAAATACAGCGAATTGGACAACCTACGCTCCATTTTTATTCCCAAAACCAAAACCCTATTGATTGCCGACCATATTGACGAGGCACAGCGCACCTTTATTTATGCTAAAGAAATCGGATACAATTATTTAAATATTGAAGAGCGACTCTACACTTTTACTTGGATAAAATTCAACAATTTTGACCAGGTGCTAAATAATTTCTACGCCTCCTATTTTGCAGGCGCATTGGTAATTCCAAGAGATTTGATCACAAAAGACATTGATGCATTTTTGGCCAAGCCCACTTTTGACAAAACCTTTTTGGCCAACATCAAGAAAAGTTACAATGCTTCTCCTGAATCCATATACCAACGCTTGACGAATATTTTGCCCAACGATTACCATTTGGAGAACCTGTTCTTTTTACGGTTGAGCCACAAGGGCAACAGCAATCGATTTGAGATCACCAAAGAACTCCATTTAACGCATCAACATTCCCCACACGGGAACGAAACCAACGAGAAATACTGTAGGCGATGGGTATCCATTCGGGTGTTGCAGGACATTGCCAAAAGTTCGGAAGAGCATTTAATGGATGTTCAGATTTCACATTACCCTACCGATGGGCTTTCCTATTTAATTTTTTCAAGCGCTACTGCAGACCCTTTTAAAAAGGATATGTACCGCAGCGTAAGTCTTGGATTGTTGATCAATAATGAACTTAAAAAGAAAGTGAAGTTCTTGGACGACCGCGCTATAAAAACCTTTGAAGTCGGGGTGACCTGCGAACGCTGTGCCATTCCTGATTGTGCGGTGCGACAATCTGCACCAACGATTCTGGAACGACAGAAAAAATACGCAACTACGGAGGATGTGGTGGCTAAGTTGCAAGAAAAGTTTGGATAAATTAGGATTTTGGTGTCAAAACCACTTTAAAAACCGACTCCTCTCCCACTTCTTGAAATCCTTGATTTAAATTTTGCTGATCCACAGCATATGGGTAAAATGTAATAGGCTCGATACAGACCATATTTCGCACCTCGGTCCAACACATAAAATTTCCAAAACCTTCGGTGTTGATCGTAATTTCCTTTTCATCTTTTAAGGTAATGGAAATGCAATCTGGCACTTGTAATGCACGACTTCCGACCGCCAACACCTCATCCAAGGTAATTTCTTTATTGTTCGCTACTATAATTGGTGATTCCGAATGCAATTTAAATGCAGGATGGTAGCCTAACATAAAGGGCATATCGGTTTCTCCTGTGATTTTAAAAGTCACTTCCAGTCCAGTTTCCATCAATTGGTATGATTTTTCAAATTGAAAATCATAGGGCCAAGACATCAAAGGTTCAGTTGACTTTTCGGGATATTTTGAATTCTTGATTTCCGTACCTGCCTTGTACTTTTTCAGAAAAACAGCACTGGTTTCACTTTGTGAAATCAATTCGTAATCAAATTGACGCAATAAACCATGTTGATCTTGAATGGCTTCACCTTTAGGTGTGCTCACCCTAAAATTGGCTTGATCAACAGGACCAATTATGGGAAACATTTCCGTGTCTGTACTCCCCCAACCTGGACTTCCTTTTTGGTGGATGAACTCAAGACCGTCCAACACATAACCTACCAATTCGCCTTTATCGATGCGAACACTAGCCTGTTTGTTTTTTAATTCGAACATTATTTGGAGTTGATTAAACGATAGATCATAATCGCCGTACGTTTGGTCAAAGCCTCAATCGTATTAAGATTTACAGTTTCTTGAGGAGTATGCGCCCCTGAACCCATGGTTCCCAAACCGTCCAATCCGTCCACATATTCAGCAACAAAAGACAAGTCAGCTGCGCCACGTCTTCCTGGGTCGTAGGCCAACACTTCTCCCTGGCCCAAATCCAAACTCACTTGGTTGAATTGACTTAATAATGCCAAATTCCCCTCAGTTGGACCCATCGCTGGGTAGCTATCGGTAAAACTTACCGTTGCTGAAGTCTGAGGTAAATTATTGGTCACAATTTCTCTCATTTTATCACGAGCGCGTTCTTTTTGTTCTTCAGAAATAAAACGAAGTCCACCTTTTACGACTGCTTTTTGGGCCACCACATTGGTTTTTCCAAAGGCATCCCCTTTGCTGGTTAACTCATCATAGTTCACAAAAGTACCGCCCAACAAAACACCAGGGTTAAAGGTCAACAAGTCCTCTCCTTTTACATCGGTATAAAATTGGTGCAGGATTCTGGACATTTCAAAAATGGCTCCCGCTCCCGTATTTTCACTGAAAATTCCAGAGGAGTGGGCACGTTTTCCCTCCACCTCAACAGACCAACCCGAAGCCCCTCTTCTGGCGACTGTGGCATAATTAAATCCAGTGGAACTTTCAAATCCTAGGGCTATATCGCTACGCTTGGCAGCGTCAATCAAATCTTTTCTACTGATGGACAATGGCTTTCCTGTACTTTCTTCATCCCCTGTGTAAGCTACGATGATCTGGGCATCTTTTAAAAGTCCATTTTCTTCAAGGGCCTTTAAGGCATACAACATAATCACATCGCCACCTTTCATATCATTCCCTCCTGGGGCGTGTGCAGTACTATCGTTAATCATTTCAAAAGTTTGAAACGGACTATCTTCTTCAAAAACGGTATCCAAATGACCAATAAGCAAAAGCTTCTTTCCTTTGGTTCCCTTGGTTTCTGCAAACAAATGTCCTCCTCGGTGCATTTCGGCAGGCATTTCAATCCAAGTGGTCTCAAATCCGATATTGTCAAAAGCATCTTTGAACACCATTCCGACTTCTTTCACGCCTTTAGCGTTTAAAGTCCCACTGTTGATATTCACTACTTTTTCCAAAAATCCGATGGCCTCCCCACGGTTTTTTTCAATGGTGGAAACAATCTTTTTTTCGGTTCTACTTAGTTTTTGGGCTGAAACGGTTACGGCTAAAAACAGCGCGAATAGGGTTGAAATCTTCTGAAAAGTCATGTTGGTTATTTTGCTGCCCAAGTTATCAATTTATGCAGTAAATACCTCGTGGTTGCTATTCAAATTGGATGGCTTTAACAGGAGTAATTTTGGTAATGATGTAGGAGGGCACCAAAAGCATGAGCAAACAAAATAGCATTACCCCAATATTCAATAAAATGATGGTCATTACATCCATATGCACCGGAATGTACTCGATGTAATATTCTTCTGGATTTGGGAATTTGAACATTCGGAATTTATCCTGAAGAAAAATAAAGCCCAGTCCGATCAGATTTCCCCAAAACAACCCTTTGGCAATCAGATAGGCTGCATTGTACAAAAACACTTTTCGAATGCTCCAATTTGCAGAACCGAGAGCTTTTAAAATCCCGATCATTTGAGTTCGCTCCAAAATAAGAACCAGCAAAGCCGTAATCATATTGATTCCACCCACAATGATCATGATCCCAATGATCAAAGCAATATTGAAATCAAAAAGTCCTATCCATTCAAAAATGCGGAAGTACTTGTTTTTGATGTTTTGCGAATCCAAATCGGACGGAGTGTTATTGTAAATTTCATTGCTTTTAGCATCCAATTGGTCAAAATCGTCCAAAAAGACCTCAAAATTGCCTATTTCATCAGCTTCCCATTTGTTCATGCGTTGAATATGACGGATATCCACAAAAACATAGGTTTCGTCAAATTCCTCGAAACCGCTATCATATATCCCAATAATCGTAAAACGACGGTTGTTCGGCACTTGGGAAGCATCTCCATCTTTCAAGAAAAAAGAGAAAAAATCATCCCCTACTTTCAATTGCAAACGGTTGGCCATGATGCTCGAAATCAATACCTCCTCATTCAATTTTCCGGAATAATCGGGCAATCGACCATCGACCAAATATTCTTCAAAAGTGCTCCAATCGTAATCGGTGCCCACCCCTTTGGCGAGCATACCCTCAAAGGTATCTTCGGTACGAATGATTCCACCTTTGGTCGCCACGGCTTGCACATGGCGAACGCCATCCACATTTTTGAACTCTGGATAAAAATCTTGATGAATGGATATGGGCATCACCGATACCTCGGAAGTATTGTTGTCGAAACTAGAAATTTGAATATGTCCGTTAAAGGCGGAGACTTTTTCCCTTACTTTGATTTTAAGTCCAACCCCCGTAGCAATTGCAATAAGCATCATTACCACACCAATGGCAATTGCCGCAATCGCAATTTTTATAATAGGGGCGGAAATACTAATTTTATGTTCCTTCCCTGTGATCAGGCGTTTGGCAATAAATAACTCTAAATTCAACGAATGCCCATTTTATCTGTTTTCAAAAGTACAGTTTTATTGTTGTTTTTGATATTTTCTTCCTGCAAAGGCCAAGAAAAGCAGGACACCTCAGCAGAATTGATTTCGGAACCTGTTCCTGAAATTAAAGTTGCCGCCAACAGAACGGAGGTTTATCTACCGTTGTTGAAAGATAAGAAAGTGGGTGTTGTGGCCAATCCGACAAGTGTGATTTTTAATGAAGCTGGATATACCCATTTGGTGGACTCGCTTTTGTCTTTGGATGTTTCCATTCAAAAAGTGTTCTCACCTGAACATGGATTTAGAGGCACTGCCGATGCAGGGGAACATGTAAAAGATGGGATTGATTCACAAACGGGATTGCCCATTATTTCACTGTATGGTAAAAATAGGAAACCTTCCGCCGAACAATTGGCCGACCTTGATGTAATGGTTTTTGACATTCAAGATGTAGGGGTTCGTTTTTACACCTTTATTGCTAGTTTGCAATTGGTAATGGAAGCCTGTGCCGAAGCCAATCTTCCTATTATTGTTATGGACCGACCCAACCCTAACGGTCATTATGTGGATGGCCCCACCATGATGAAAGAATACACTGGTTATTTGGGCATGAACCCTATTCCTTTGGTGTATGGGATGACCATTGGGGAATACGCGCAACTATTGAACGGAGAGGGTTGGCTGGAAAATGGCAATAAGGCTGATTTAACTGTGGTTGCATTGAAAAATTACACCCATGAATCATCATATCATTTACCAATAAGACCTTCCCCGAATCTACCCAATGATGTTTCCATCACCCTCTACCCCAGTTTGGGACTTTTTGAGGGCACCAATGTGAATGCAGGACGAGGAACGGAGTTTCAGTTTCAGCGATATGGAGCTTCCTTTTTGGATAGTAGCCAATATGATTTCAGTTATGTTCCTGAACCTAATTTTGGTTCAAAATATCCAAAGGAAGAGGGCAAAACCTGTTTCGGCAAGGATTTATCGCAAACGGAACGCATGAACGAAGTGACTATGGAATGGATCATTGATGCCTACCTTAACTCAGTAGACAAATCGAAATTCTTTTTAACCGATGGATTTACCAAACATGCGGGCACTCCTTTGTTGCAACAGCAAATTGAACAGGGCATGACCAATGAGGAAATCAAAGCTACGTGGCAAGACGATTTGGAAAACTTCAAAAAAATACGTGCGAAGTATCTAATCTATGATTAATAAATCATTTTCTTGACTCGAATTGCTCGAATTCACTCGTATACCATTGTTGTCACATCGAGCGCCCACCTGCGACATGCAGGCAATCGAGATGTCTTGGAAATAAAGATTTCTCAATCGAAGCAAAGCTTGTCATTTCGAAATGACAGTTAACCCTCAGTAGTCGGTCTTCGGTATTTATGAAAAGGTTGCTTTAACAATCCTTTGATGCTGCTATTTTCCTTTTCATCTGGAAACGTATCAACACCATACACAATATCCTTAACATCTAGATACATGTAAGTACCGAACATTCTATCCCAAATAGAAAAAATATTTCCGTAGTTGGAATCCGTGTAGGGCAATTGATAATGATGATGCACTTTGTGCATATCGGGGCTCACTATGATCCAACTGATGGCATTGTCCACCTTTTTCGGCAAACTAATATTGGCATGGTTAAACTGAGAAAATACCACCGAAAGACTTTGGTACAGCATAATGATTCCAATGGGCGCTCCAACTAGCAATACCCCAGTCAATGTAAAAATATAACGGATCAAACTTTCCAAAGGATGGTGCCGGTTGGCAGTGGTCGTATCAACATTATGATCGGAGTGATGCACCAAATGCACCATCCAAAGTGGTTTTACCTTATGCTCCACCCAATGGGCCGCGTAGGCACCCACCAAATCGAGCAACATTACACCGAGCAGCACATACAACCATAAGGGCATTTCGGGCAACCAATTAATAATCCCAAACTGATTTTCCACTGCCCAATCCGAAGATTTCAACAGCAAAAAAGCCAATGGAAAATTGACAATAATCGTCGTCATTGTAAAAAAGAAATTGGGAACAGAATGTCTCCATTTTTTATAGGGCACATTAAAAAGTGGGACTATACCCTCCAAAATCCAAAAAAAAGTGATGCCCCCAACCAGAATCAGGCTTCGGTGCCAAGATGGGATGGTCTCGAAATAAGAAATAAGCTGTTCCATGCCCTCAAAATATAAAAAAACCTCAAATCTTGATGGATTTTTTCATTGCCTCCACAATATTAAAAGCTGCGGGACAAATGGCCACATTCTTTAAAGTAAGGTTACTGATCTGTTGGAATTTTTTTCGGTCCGTATGCGGAAACTCTCGACAGGCTTTGGGTCGCACCTCATAAATGGAACAATAATTATCGGCACCTAAAAAAGTGCAGGGCACGCTTTGCAATACATAGTCATTCTCTTCATCGACCTTTAAATAGGCATCGATAAATTGGGAAGGTTTCATTCTAAAATGTTTTGCGATTCGCTCCACATCGGCATTGGTAAAAAGAGGGCCCGTAGTTTTACAACAATTGGCACATTTCAAACAGTCCGTACGCTCAAACTCCTCATGGTGCAATTCTTGCATCACATAATCCAAGTTTTTTGGCGGTTTCTTCTTCAATTTGCTGAAGAACTTTTTGTTTTCCGAATGTTTCTCCTTCGCCTTATTGGGCAAATCCCTTAAAATATCCTCCATAACAGGACAAACTTATCCATTTTAACGTCATGCTGAACTAGTTTCAGCATCTCATCACTTAACTCTTTGAAATGAGACCCTGAGACAAGCTCAGGGTGACGACATCATTTTATGTAAAACAAACTTATCCATTTTAAACCTTTCAAAGCAATTAAAGTCCCACCTTTGTAAAAAACAACGTCTACCATGCCAGATGTTTTTGGGACAGCCTTGATGGATTATCAAAAAGGCAACTACACAGAAGATATAACCACCTATTCATCTTTGGATGAAGAAGATGTTATTCCCGTTCCTTATCTGTTTCGGGATTTTAAAGAAATGCCCAAACTTGAGCAAAAAGCATTGCAATTAGCTCACGGAAAGGTTTTGGATGTTGGATGCGGCGCTGGAAGTCATTCCCTTTACCTGCAAAAAAAAGGATTGGAGGTTACAGCATTGGATAGCTCTCCGGGTGCTATATCGGTTGCTAAAGATAGAGGGGTTATTTCCACTGTACAGGATGACATCATGGACTATTCTCAAGAGAAGTTCGACACTTTGCTTTTGCTAATGAATGGAATCGGTTTAGCGGGCAAATTGAAGAACTTAACCTCGTTTTTGACACATTTGGCCTCATTATTGCTGCCCAATGGTCAAATATTGCTAGATTCCAGTGATATTATTTACATGTTCGAGGAAGATGAGGATGGAGGATACTGGATTCCCAATGATGGAAATTATTATGGCGAAGTAGAATTCAAAATGGCTTATAAAGGCTTGCAAAGCTTACCTTTTGACTGGGTATATGTGGATTATAACACCCTACAAAATGCGGCTTTCGCGAATGGATTGGATTGTGAACTGCTAGTTGAAGGCGAACATTACGACTACTTGGCTAAACTGACGCTACAAAAACAATAGATTCCATTTGGGAACGTTGTATTTTATATTTGCTACAATGAAAAAGAAAATTGCTTTAACCTTACTTTCAGGACTTTTGATGCTTCTTTCCTGCTCCAAAGATTCTGAAGTTACACCAACAGGTTCCAATGCTACCATTGACAAATCCGGAAATCGATTATCAACAGGAGCTTCCGCTAGGGATTTATTATCTAATGTAGATTACGACAAAATTTTGATCGAAATTGACTACGTTACCGGCTATGCGCCAACTGCTGAGGCTATTGCCAACTTTGAAGAATTTTTACTGGCACGTACCAATAAGCAAACCATTGAATTTAAATATACCTCACTACCCTCGCCCAATAAGGAAACCTTGACCTTGGATGAAGTTGTAGATTTAGAAACTGCAAACAGGGATGAATACAACGATGACTCAACCTTGGCCGTTTACATCTATTTTGCGGATTCCCCTGCCGATAGCGACAATGATGAAGAAGGATTGGTCACTTTAGGTGCGGTTTATAGAAACACCTCCATGGTAATCTATGAATCCACAGTTCGGCAAATGGGAAACAACAGTTCTGCGATAACTGTGGCCGATGTGGAAACCGCAACTCTATTGCACGAATTTGGCCACCTGTTTGGATTGGTAAATTTGAGCACAATCTCTGTGAACGACCATGAAGATCCAGACGCTGAAAATCATTGTAGTGTTGAAGGCTGCTTAATGCGTGCCGAATTGCAGTTCGGAACTTCACTGCTCAAACAAATGGAATCACGTGCCTCCAAAGGTTTGGTAACCATTCCAGATTTTGATGCAGAATGCCTATTGGACCTTCAAAAATACGGAGGGCGTTAATCTTTTAAGCTTAAGGGATATTCAAATATTTGTGGGTCTGTAAGGATACTTTCCACTTGGGGTTTTTCATTACATAATCCACAATCATAGGAACCATTTTATCACGAACGCTCCATTCGGGTTGCAAATATAAAATGCAGTTCTCCCCTACTTTGGAAGCCTGTTCCTCAGCAAAAATAAAATCGTGCTTGTTGTAAACGATGACCTTAAGCTCATCGGCTTTTTCATAAATCGCACCAACAGGAAGTTTATTCTTTTTAGGAGACAAACAAATCCAATCCCAAACTCCAGATAAGGGATAGGCCCCAGATGTTTCAATATGGGTCTTCATGTTTTTGGCCTTTAGGCCTTCGGTTAAAGGACCCATATCCCATGTTAAGGGTTCGCCACCCGTAATCACAATGGTATCGGAATACTTTTCAGCATTGGAAATAATGCTCTCAATAGCTGTCGGAGGATGTGTTTCGGCATTCCAGCTTTCCTTCACATCACACCAATGGCAACCCACATCGCAACCGCCCACTCTTATAAAATAAGCAGCCGTTCCCTTGTGGTAGCCTTCCCCTTGAATGGTATAAAATTCCTCCATCAAGGGCAGCATTACCCCTTTACCTACCAGTTCCATCACGTTTTCTTCGACCATGGTGCAAAGATAGGTGTCTTCCTTGGTTTGATGGTTATTTTACCGCGATAACATCTATCTCTATTTTGCCATTTGCCGCAACTCCAGAAGCCGCATAGGTGGTTCGGGCCGGTTTTTTCGTAAAATATTTGGTGTAAATCGAATTAAAAGTGGCAAAATCATCTATATCGCTCAAGATCACAGTGCATTTGACCACGTTGTCCAAGGTCATCCCGTGATGTTTTAAAACATCCTCAATATTCTTGATGGTCTGCTCTGTTTCCGCTTCGATGCCCCCTTCGACCAAAGTTCTGGTCTTTTGGTTCATGCCCAATTGCCCCGCCAAATAAAATGTATTACCAGCTTGGACAATATCGCTATAAGGTGCATTTTGTTTTGCCGGCTCGTGCGATTTATGAAAAATAATGTCCGTGCTTTCTTGGGCGTAGGTGGTAGCCATAACACCGCTCACGAAAATGGACAAAAGGGCATACTGAAAAGGTTTCATATACTGGTTTTTAGTTTTGCTTAAAATTACCCTATTTTTATCGGAAATTGAACGGGATGGACAACAAAGAAAAATTCTTTGAACACATAGAACAAGGGTATACCATGAAGGGCGACTACATTACCATGGGCGCCGCTATGCTCGAAGGAGAGACCATGACCAATGCCTTTGTAAAAGTTCCTTTAAAAACCTTGAACCGTCATGGATTGATCGCAGGAGCTACCGGAACAGGGAAAACCAAGACGCTTCAAGTGTTGGCCGAAAACCTTTCCGACAAGGGAATCCCTGTTTTGTTGATGGACCTTAAGGGAGATTTGAGCGGCATTGCCCAACCCAGTCCTGGCCATCCCAAAATTGATGAAAGGCACGAAAAAATAGGTTTACCCTTTGAAGCCAAAGGATTTCCCGTTGAAATCTTGTCCCTTTCCGAGCAAAATGGGGTTCGATTACGAGCTACTGTCTCCGAATTTGGCCCAGTACTCTTATCCCGAATCTTGGATTTATCTGTTACCCAAGAAGGCATTGTTGCGGTGGTTTTTAAATATTGTGACGATAATAAACTGCCTCTTTTGGATTTGAAGGATTTTAAAAAGGTGCTTCAATATGCAACGGGTGAAGGAAAAGAAGAATTTCAATCGGAATATGGTCGTATTTCAACCAGTTCTACAGGAACCATTTTACGAAAGATCATTGAATTGGAGCAACAAGGAGCCGACCTATTCTTTGGAGAAAAATCGTTCGATGTGGATGATTTGGTTCGAATTGATGAAAATGGTCGTGGTTTTGTGAACATCATTCGCCTTACCGATATTCAGGATAAACCCAAGTTGTTTTCCACATTTATGTTGAGCTTACTGGCTGAAATTTATTCCACATTTCCAGAACAAGGGGATACTGAACGTCCAGAATTGGTGCTCTTTATAGATGAAGCCCATTTGATTTTCGACAATGCATCCAAAGCGTTGTTGGATCAGATTGAAAGTATCGTCAAACTGATTCGTTCCAAAGGAATCGGGCTTTATTTTGTGACCCAAAACCCAACGGATGTGCCGGACGAAGTGTTGGCACAATTGGGATTGAAAGTGCAACACGCTTTACGTGCTTTTACCGCCAAGGACAGAAAAGCTATTAAGTTGACAGCTCAAAACTATCCAATAACAGAATTTTATGATACTGCCGAGGTATTGACTTCATTAGGAACTGGAGAAGCCTTAATTTCGGCCCTTGATGAAAAAGGAAGACCCACTCCTTTGGCCGCAACCATGATGCGCGCTCCAATGAGTCGAATGGATATTTTGTCCGATTCGGAAATCAAAGAGGTATTGAACGCCTCCAAATTGATCAAAAAATACAATGAGAATATTGATAGGGAGAGTGCCTATGAAATCCTTAATGAAAAAATTGAAAAGGCTGAAAAAGAGGCCGAGAAAGAAAAAGAAACAAAACCGACTTCCAGTAGGTCTTCATCTACAAGAAGAAGCACTCGAATGAATCCTGTGGTAAAAGTGTTGACCAGTGCGACATTTATTCGAGGAGTAATGGGAGTTCTAAAAAAAGTGATCCGATAAAAATTCTATGAGAAAAGTAATTCAAGCTACCGCCCTAACAGTGGGCCTTATTTTAACCCAATCTTGCCAAAAAGACACCACTTTTGTTATTGCCGAGGACAGCATTGGTCCTTTGACCCAATCGACCCCCGTTTCCGAATTGGAAACCGTTTTTGCCAACGATTCGATCGTAAAAGAGAGTGAAACCGCAAAAAAAATCGAGATTTTCGAAAAAGGCGGGAAACATCTATTGAGCCTTACGGTCAATTCGGATAGTATTCCGACCATAGAAAATGTACGCATCATGGATGCTAGATATAAATCTGAGAAAGGAATTAGCTTAATGAGCACCTTTAAGGATATTGAGGATAAATATGGGATCAAAAAAATTGTGACCACATTGAACAGTATTGTGGTTTTCCCAAAAGGAAGCAATCTATATTTTACCATTGACAAAGCGGCGTTGCCCGACAATTTGCGATACAGCACTTCGACCATTGAAGCGGTTCAAGTTCCCGATAGCGCCGAATTGAAGTACTTAATGATAGGCTGGGAATAGCTTTATTTCCAAATAAACAGCTTCCATGAAAAAGCTCCTTACCAAGATCATGCCATTGGCTTATGGGCAATACTTTAATGTATACAGCTTGGTTGCGCCACAAAAAATGGCCGATAAAGCGTTTCATGTGTTTTGCACCGTGCGAAAAGGTCGGGTAAAACCCGAACAATCCGAATATTTGAATGGGGCAAAACTTGCTGTTGAGGAAGTTGCAGGCCATCAAATCCAATCGTACCAATGGCCTGGCAACAAAGAGACCGTTTTGTTGGTTCATGGCTGGGAAAGCAACACCTACCGTTGGCGTAACCTCATCAAAAAATTAAGGGAAGCTGATTATAACATCATAGCATTTGATGCACCTTCACATGGATATTCTTCTGGAAAACATTTATATGTTCCACTTTATGAAGAAGCAGTCAACCATATGGTGCAGAAATACAACCCTCAACACCTTATTGGGCATTCGGTCGGAGGCATGACGATCATGTACAACCAGTACAAAAATCCGAGTGACCAAGTACAAAAAATGGTCACTATCGGTTCCCCTTCGGAGTTTCATGAAATTATTCAAACCTATCAGGATATTCTAAAGTTCAACAATCGGGTAATGAAACACCTCGATCATTATATCCATGAGCGTTTTGGATTTAAAATCGATGAGTTTTCAACTTCCAATTTTGCCAAATCCATCAGCAAAAAGGGATTGTTGTTTCATGATAAACTTGATAACATAACCCCTTATCATGCCTCGGTCAAAGTCAATAAAAATTGGCATGGCAGTGAATTGGTAAGTACTGAAGGATTTGGTCACTCCATGCACCAAGACGATGTCAACAATCAAATCATTAGTTTCTTGGAAGCTAAATAAACTTGCCCTAATTTTCAGAAAAAATAGATCATGCAGAACATAACCCCTTTTCACGTAGCCATTCCTGTTCATAATTTGAATGAATGTAGAACTTTTTACCGCGAAGTTTTGGAATGTGAGGAAGGTAGAAGCGCCGAACATTGGGTCGATTTCAACCTTTTTGGCCACCAACTTGTAATTCATTACAAACCAAAATCTGAAGAGGAACTGCATACCAATCCTGTAGATGGAAAAAATGTACCCGTACCCCATTATGGCGTGGTCCTGGATTGGGACACTTTCCAATCGTTTTCCAAAACGCTAGAGGAAAAGGGAATTGATTTTGTAATTGAGCCTTACATCCGTTTTAAGGGCGAACCTGGAGAGCAAGCGACCATGTTTTTCTTGGATCCTGCAGGAAATGCATTGGAATTTAAGGCCTTCAAGGATATAGGGCAGTTGTTTGCCAAATAATCAGTCTAAAGTAAGCCCTTTTTTGCGCACCCATAAATGGGCAAAAATCATATTGGGCACCCAACACAGCCAGGCCACTATTTTATAGGCAATTAAAAACTCTCCGAATAGTATCGATAAAAGGGGCAACCAGATTCGAAGGGTCACAGCCGCAAAACATGCGGCATAACTGTAGATCATCATTCCTTGGTGTAAGGACAGGTCTTTTTGTTTTATGGCCACATAGGCACGTAACGTAGTTAACAACCAAATAATTCCCAAACAAATAAAACCAATGGAGGGAATAATGCCACCTGTGGCAAAAAAACCAAGATAAACCCCACAAAGTCCGCTTATTAAAGCTGCAAACACATAAACTTTACCTAGGTTTCTGTGCAAGCCCAATTTTTTGGCCCTTAACTTTTTTATGAATTGTGACCAACCTATCAATAGTGCCAATCCACCAAAACTGATATGTCCGTAAAACGCAATGGTCCAAACGCTGCTGGCCAAAAGCTCGTCGGATTTGCTCAATAGAAGTCCAAAATCTTCCGTGGCCAACAAATAACTTAATGGATATAGGCCAATACCAATGGCCAAAAGCACAAATGCTATCCACGCCACTTTATTCCTTACTGATTTAGCCATATGGGTTGGTTTTCAGGAAGTAAGTTATCGAATAATTGAACATGAAAACAAGAATCGAAGGCTGAAATCGTTATAAAATAACAATCAGGTTTTTAATGCCTACCCAAATCCTACGTTATGAAGACAATTTTACTTTTGATCACTCTTATTATGGCAAGCTTGGCTGTTTCGAGCTGCACCAATGACGAATCCGATACCGACTTTGAGTTCCTGAGCCCAGATGAGGAGCAACAGGCTGCTTTAAAAACGGAACAGGAAAATGTAAATTAGGATTACGCTTTGTTATGGCGCTCTCGTGCCAATAAGGTGTTTTTCAACAACATGGCAATGGTCATAGGTCCAACACCTCCTGGAACCGGGGTAATATAGGAAGCCTTTTTGCTCACATTTTCAAAATCTACGTCTCCGGTAATGTAGTATCCTTTTTCTTGGGATTCATCGGAAACCCGAGTGATGCCAACATCGATAACAACAACTCCTTCCTTGACCATATCTTCTTTAAGAAAATGGGGAACTCCCAGTGCAGAAACAATGATATCCGCTTGTAGGGTCAAAGATTTAATATCGTTGGTTCGGCTATGGGTTAAGGTCACTGTTGAATCGGCCGCCTTCCCCTTTTGACTCATCAAAATACTAATGGGCCTTCCCACAATATGACTTCTACCGATAACCACAGTGTGCTTGCCTGAGGTTTCCACATTATACCTGCGCAATAGTTCCATGATTCCAAATGGTGTGGCAGAGATAAAAGTCTCCATATCCAAAGCCATTTTTCCAAAGTTGGTCGGGTGGAATCCATCCACATCCTTATCCGGATCTACGGCCATCAACACTTTTTCTTCATCAATATGTTTGGGCAATGGCAATTGTACAATGTACCCATCAATATCCGGGTTTGCATTGAGTTCGGCCACTTGCTTCAACAGCTCTTCCTCGGTAGTTTCTTCTGGAAGGTGAATCAAGGTCGACTCAAAACCTATTTTTTTGCAGGAACGCACTTTACTTCCCACATAGGTAAGGCTGGCACCATCGTTTCCTACCAATACTGCTGCCAAATGTGGCACTTTTTCGCCACGTTCGCGCATCTGGGCCACCTCAACGGTGATTTCTTCTTTAATCTGGTTAGATATTTTTTTTCCGTCAAGGATTTCCATGGGACTAATTTTGGTTATTTAAGGTAATCAATTTCAAGGTTTCTTTTATGAATTCGGTTTTGCCCAAAACGTAGGCTCCCCTATCGTTTCTATATGTATTGGCCAAAGCGATCTTTAAATTTTCGTAGGCCCTTGCCCTTTCTTCATTGGCAATCAAATAATCCCGAAAATTGATTTGCTGCCACATGACATTATTTTTGGGGCACATATGAATGTGAAAAATCTGCTCTTTAACGCCATCCAATCGATACCCTTTACCAAAGCTCATATAGGCATCAATTCCATCACGTTCCGGCACTTTAAAATGCGTATACCCCAAACTATTGAACTGTTCGATAAGGCCTTCATCAAAAAGCAAACTATCAGGAATCTCAATCAAAAGGTCTATATAAGGCTTGGCTTTGATATTTGGAATGGACGAGCTTCCGAAATGTTCTATACGCAAAATTTTATCCGACCCGATTTTTTCCAAGATTTGTCCTTTTTCGGATGCAAAAACATGCTTCCAATTGGGATCATGATCCAACAATTCAACCGGAAACATGGTATTCCAATCATCCTTGGTCAAATCCATCAAGGTCTTTTTCATGAGTTTTAGGCTTATAAACTGTTGAAATTTGCCAAATTATCTCATATTCTGCATCATCTGCATCATTTTTTTGCCGCCACCGCCTTGCATCATCTTCATCATTTTGCTCATTTGGTCGAATTGTTTGAGCAATTGGTTCACTTCTTGAATCGATGTTCCACTACCAGAGGCAATTCGTTTTTTACGGCTCGCGTTCAAAAGTGATGGTGTAGACCTTTCATCTGGTGTCATTGAATGGATAATTGCCTCAATATGTTTGAAGGCATCATCATCAATATCCAAACCTTTCAAAGCTTTTCCTGCACCAGGAATCATTCCAATAAGGTCCTTCATGTTCCCCATTTTCTTGATTTGTTGGATCTGTGTCAAGAAATCGTCGAAACCAAACTTGTTCTTGGCAATCTTCTTTTGGATTTTACGGGCCTGCTCCTCATCGAACTGCTCTTGGGCACGTTCCACCAAGGAAACCACATCTCCCATTCCCAAAATACGGTCGGCCATACGTGAAGGATGGAACACATCGATGGCCTCCATTTTTTCACCTGTACCGATGAACTTAATAGGTTTATCCACAACCGATTTAATGGAAATGGCAGCACCACCTCGGGTATCGCCATCCAACTTGGTCAAGATTACCCCGTCGAAGTTAAGAATGTCGTTAAATGCCTTGGCGGTATTAACAGCATCCTGCCCCGTCATGGAATCCACAACGAACAAAGTTTCCTGTGGCTGAATGGCCTTATGGATGTTGGCAATTTCTTTCATCATTTGCTCATCCACTGCCAAACGACCTGCGGTATCGATGATAACCACATTACAACCCAATGATTTTGCATGGGCAATACCAGCTTGGGCAATGGCTACGGGATCGTTATTTTCCCGGTCCGAATACACCTCAACCCCTATTTGCTCGCCAACCACATGTAACTGGTCTATCGCAGCAGGACGATACACGTCGCATGCGACCAAAAGCGGTTTCTTGCTTTTCTTATTTTTAAGGAAGTTTGCCAATTTACCGGAAAAGGTGGTTTTACCCGAACCTTGAAGACCAGACATTAAAATCACGGAAGGATTGCCCGTTAGATTTATATCCTCTGCATCGCCACCCATTAAGTCGGTCAACTCATCTTTAACTATTTTGACCATTAACTGCCCTGGTTGCAGCGTGGTCAATACGTTTTGTCCCATTGCCTTTTCTTTCACCGTATTGGTGAATTCTTTGGCGATTTTAAAGTTAACGTCAGCGTCCAATAAGGCTCTTCGTACCTCTTTTAGGGTCTCCGCAACATTGATTTCCGTAATCTGTCCATGACCTTTGAGGACGTGGAGCGCTTTATCTAACTTATCACTTAAATTATCGAACATGGGTTCTTTGTTTTAAAGAGGGACAAATTTAAGAATAATTCAAAAGAAAAAGGACGGCTTTGGGGAGAGCCGTCCTTCTTTTAAAAAAGATTGGGGCAAAAAATCTTATGGTTTTTCAAAAACCAAGGTTTTTATAGTGCCATCACTACTTTCATCCATCAATTCGATACGAGTTGAGGTCATGGACACAAACTTCCAGTCTTCGGTAAGTTCAGCCAATTCATCCATGGTATCAAAGTTGATGTACAATTTCAGTCCTTCTTCAGAATCACGAAGTACTCTCCACAATCCATTAACCGTTGGATCGGCATTTACAGAAACTTGTAATTGATGCTCTGCTTGAAAATTAAAGTCCATACCCGTAAAGGATGCTGTGGAATCCAATTCACCTTCTTGGTAAAGAGCTACGTTCCAAGCTCCTCCCATTAAGATATTTCTGATTTCCGAAACATCACCATCGCCTGCACTATCATCACAAACTTTCAAAAGAATCATTTCGTGATCGGTTTCTTCGATTTTAAATTTTAATCTTGAATCCAACAAATCAACCAACGGCCATTCGAAACTTACGTCAGGCTCAACACCCATAGTGATCAATAGTGAAAGTTGAAGCTGGCTGTTCAACCCTATTTCCCAAGTTCCCTCTGTCACAGAAACTCCATTACCCAAGACAACATTTCCATCTGGTTTAAATTGAAACTCATAACCGAGCAATCGTTCTACTTCCTCTCCTTGGTTTTTAACCTTTTTAACGATCCACTCACATTCTTGAAGCAAGGAGATCAGTGCTTCACGGTTCGCTTCTGGATTAGGATCAACCTCACAATTTTTTCTTAGTACGATTCGGTTACCGTTATCCTTATAGAATTTGATCACACCTTCTTCAAGCTTGTACACATACCATTCCAAAGTAAAATCGAAAAGTGTATCAAAATGCAAGCTCAACAAAACACCATTATCGGTTTGGCTTGTACTCCAAGTTCCATTAGCAGCAACGTTTAAATTACCATAATAGTCGACCGTCCCATCTTCGTTGAACACCATCAATCTTTCAAAATATTGGTCGGTGTTGTCCACTTCGTTCCTTACAACTTGTCTTATTTCAAAAGGACATGCAACCAAAAGGGCATCTACCTCTTCCTTGGTAAAGTCATCATCACTATAGTCATTGTCATCGTCCTCATCACATAATTCCCTTGCATATTCCAAGGTGTCGGCAAGTTCATGATTGTTGTTGACCACAATCTCTGTTCCATCATATTTTTTGAGCGTTAACGGAAATTGAATGCTAACCAGGTCGTCGGAACCCATTTCTGCAAAGAAACGTCTCATGCCAAAATCACTTTCAATAGTTACTTCACCCGTTTGTTGGTTATTGACATCAAAAGTGAACATGGTGATCGGATAAACAAAGTCTATACATTCAATATCATCATCAAGACCGCCTTCCAAACATTCAAAGGCCAATTCTTCCAGAACTGCCTGGCTTTCAATATTGATTTCAGAATAATCGGAAAGAATAATGGTAATTGGAAATAGGATATCCAAAACATCCTCATCATCTTGCAGCTCATCAAAAATTGCCTCAATAACTTCAAGGTCACTTTCCGAATCAATGGATATCTCTACACCATTTACGCTAACTACATAGGGAAACTGAATGGCAAAACAACTGGCTCCATCAACAATATTATCATAGGATCCATCATTGGACGATGTTTGCATGATCAATGCTGCCGTTGAAGAACTGGCATCAATGGTTTCTTGATCTCCGCCAATATCTTCGAATTCCTCTTGGCAAGAGGAAAAACTCAATACTAAAACAACAAGTACCAAACGAAGTATGTTGCTGACTAACTTTTTCATAACAAATGAATTTTGGGGTTATAATTCATGTGTAAAACAACGGACATAAAAAAAACCCTACTTTTTCTAAAAATTTTTCAAATATATTTGACCTGACAAACAAACCATTGATTATGAGCAACGTTTGCGAAGATCAAGTTTTTAGCTCCATTTTCAAGGCACATTCCAAAACGGTTTTTAATTACATCTATTATAAATTCGGCAATGAGGAAAAGGCCAATGATGCCGTGCAGGAAGCTTTTGTGAAACTTTGGGAAAATTGTGCCAAGGTAACCCCAGATAAAGCAAAGTCTTTTGTGTATACCGTTGCCAACAATCTTTACCTTAATGTTATAAAGGCAGAAAAGGTTCGGTTAAAATATGCGGACAATTCGAATGACCGTTCCAATGAATCTCCAGAATTTTTAATGGAGGAACAGGAATACAAGCAAAAATTGGACGATGCCCTCAACGCCCTGCCCGAAAACCAGCGCACCACCTTTCTTTTAAATAGGATCGATGGTAAAAAATACGCGGAAATTGCCGAAATGGAAGGCGTAAGTGTGAAAGCCATCGAAAAAAGAATGCATTTGGCCTTAAAGAGTTTGCGAGACAAAATCGATGGCCTTTAACTTAAAAAAAATAATAATATATTAATTTTTAGAATTTTAGGTAGGGTATTTTAAAAGTTGGTTGTTATAAGAACGTAAAGCATTAGACCCATGCAAGAAAATTATTTGGCAAAATGGCTCAGTGGAGAGCTTTCGGAGGAAGAACTCGCAGCATTTAAACTGTCTGCAGAGTACAAGTCCTTTGAAAGACTCAAAGAAGTTTCAAGCACATTGGAAGCTCCTGAATTTGATGTGGACCAAGCTCTAGTGCGCGCCAAAGAAAATTTTGGAACAGCTCCAAAAGTTATTACCCTAAATCCTTTTAAGCCATTTTTGCGTATTGCAGCCGTGCTTGCCATTCTACTGGTTGGTTCCTATTTTTATTTGGGAACGCTGGGTCAAACAGTTACAACGGATTATGCCGAAAGCACCAATGTTATCTTACCCGACAATTCGGAAATTATATTAAATGCCGAATCCCAAATTACCTACAGTAAAAAGAACTGGGATAAAGAAAGAAATATAAACCTAGAAGGTGAAGCTTTTTTTAAGGTTGCCAAAGGCAAGAAATTTACCGTTGCCACAGAAGATGGCACCGTTACCGTACTTGGAACACAATTCAATGTAGAAAATAGACAAGGCTTTTTTGAGGTAACCTGCTTCGAAGGTTTGGTAAGTGTTACCCACAACAATACGGAAACCAAACTCCCTGCAGGCAATTCCTTTTTGGTCATCAACGGGGAAATTATTTCCGATTTGGAAAAACCCATTGGAGACACCCCTTCCTGGATGCAAAACGAAAGTAGTTTCAATCGTATTCCCTTGCAATTTGTTTTTGCAGAACTCGAAAGACAATTCAATATAATAGTGACCACAGAAAATGTAGATACCGACCTACTATTTACTGGTAGCTTTAACAACACTAACTTAGAAATGGCGTTAAAAAGTATAAGTACCCCGTCTCAAATCAAATTTAAAGTAGAAGACGACAACGTACTTTTTTATGCTGGAAACACATCCAAATAAATACTCCGGCCTCTTCCTAGGTATTTTGTTTTTCTTGTTTTGCTCACTTTCAATTCAAGCGCAGGAAAAGCAACAGATTTCCATTGACCTTATCTCACATATTAAGGAGTTGGAGACTACTTATAACATCAGGTTTTCCTACCTTAACAAGGATATTGAACAGCTTCAAATTATTGTCCTCGATAGCCTAAACACTCTTGAGAAGCATTTGGAGTTTCTCGACCAAACCTTTCAAATAAAATCTAAAAAACTTAGTGATCGTTTCTATACTTTGACCAAAGTAAGTTTCATAAATCTTTGTGGAACCGTGCTCGATAACTTTGCAGAGAACACGGTTACTGGTGCAACTGTTGAAATCCTAGGAACGAAAAAGGCACAAATCACCGGGGCGGATGGCACCTTCGCATTAACGGAAATAGAAAAAAATGCAACCCTTAAAGTAAGATACCTTGGTTACGTGACCAAATACATTAAAGTGGAGGAATTGACTCTGCAGGAAGGATGCGCTAGAATACTTCTATCCCCGAGATACGAGCAATTGGACGAAGTCATCGTTTATAAATTCCTAACATCTGGAATCATCAAGGAAAAAGATGCAAGCTTCACTATTAATACTGCAGAATTTGGAATACTTCCAGGAATGATCGAGCCTGATATCCTACAAACGGTACAAGCGCTCCCCGGTATTAAAAGTATTGATGAAACCGTTTCTGACATCAATGTAAGAGGAGGAACCAACGACCAAAATTTAGTATTGTGGAATGGAATAAAAATGTACCAATCAGGGCATTTTTTTGGTTTAATATCCGCTTTTAATCCATACCTGACCGACGAGGTCACAATTTATAAAAATGGAACTCCCGCAGCTTATGGTGATGGAGTAAGTGGTGTTATTCAGATGGAGACCAACAACCATATTGCCCAAGATTGGTCGGGTGGTGCAGGATTTAATCTGATCAGTGGGGATTTGTACGCCGAAATACCCGTTAGCAACAAATTGGGCCTACAATTTTCAGCTCGAAGATCTACAACCGATTTCGTGAACTCCCCTACCTACAACCAATTTTTTGATAGGGCTTTTCAAAACAGTGAAATATCGGACCAAAACAACAGGTCGGTGGATGATGAAATTGAACGGGATGAAGATTTTTTCTTTTATGATTTTTCGGGAAAAATATTGTACGACATAAACGATAATCACAAACTGCGTATCAGTGCCATACACATAAAAAACGACCTGAAATACGAAGAGAACAACATAACCCAAAATGAAACCAGTGTAAGTTTGCTCCAACAAAGCAACCTGTCCCTTGGAACCCAGATACAAAGCCAGTGGAACGAATCTTTTTCATCCCATCTCAATGTGTATTACTCAAAGTATAATCTTGACGCCCAAAACGTTTATGGAAATCAAGTGCAACAACTTTTCCAGAACAACAAAGTCATTGAAAATGCATTAAAGTTGGATACGCGCCTTAGGTTGAAAAACACCTTAAATTGGAACAATGGCTACCAATTTATAGAAACTGGAATTACCAACATTACCGTTCTAAGCGAACCAAATTTTAATAGCGATATCAAAGGAGTTATCCGAATCCATGCCCCATACACCGAATTAGATTATCATTCTGAAGAAAACACATTCATTGCCAAAATTGGAACAAGATTCAATTTTATAGAGAACCTCAATACCTTTACCGATGTTCTAATTGAGCCTAGACTGAACTTGAATTTTAAAATTGCCAATTATTTAAGAGGTGAAATTTTAGGCGAATTTAAAAGTCAGACCACCAACCAGATCATAGATTTGGAGCAAAACTTTTTGGGCATTGAAAAGCGAAGATGGACCTTATCCAATGGCGGCACACTTCCTGTTACCAAAAGCAAACAAGGCTCGGCAGGAATCAATTATGAAAAAAAAGGATTTTATGTTGGAGTGGAAGGGTTTTATAAAGATGTGGACGGCATCAGCACAATGACTCAAGGCTTTCAAAATTCCAATCAATTCTCAGGTGAAATTGGCAGCTACAAAGTAAAGGGCATTGAATTTTTAACCAATAAAAAAGGAGACAATTATAGTGTTTGGTTAAGCTATGCCTACAATAAAAACGACTACACTTTCGACTCGATAGCTCCGCCGAATTTTCCAAACAACTTAGATATTAGGCATACAGTCACATTTGCAGGAACATATGATTATAAAGACCTTAAACTGAGTTTGGGAATGAATTACCGAACTGGTAGACCTTATACGGAACCATTGGATGGCCCAGAGGGATTGAACAATGACTTCTTTCCCGCACAAATCAATTACAAAGAGCCAAACAGCAGTAGATTACCTGAATATTTTCGAGTTGATGCCTCGGCAATTTATAATTTTCAACTTACAAGAAGATTAAAAGCCAATGCAGGAATTTCGGTAGTCAATATTACCAATCGCAAAAATTCCTTGAACAAATATTATCGGGTAAACTCGGATAACGAAATTGAAACCGTGGAAAACATTTCCTTGGGTATTACCCCAAATGTTAGTTTTAGGGTCAGTTTTTAGTTTTAGCAGTTTTAACAATTCAATCTCCCCAATTCAGCAAAGCTGAATTACCCCTCTTAGATAAAGAGGGGAACTTTATAATTTGAGATTGATGAAAAAAAGAATCCACAACCGCAAAGAACTACAGCACTTTCGCAAAAAATTAAGGAAGAATTTAACCCCATCAGAAGCTTTTCTTTGGAGTCATTTAAAAGCTAAGAAATTATACGGAAGACGTTTCAATCGACAACATAGCATAAAAAATTACATTGTTGATTTTTATTGTGCCGCCGAAAAACTGGTCATAGAATTGGATGGGGCTGTCCACAACACTCCACAAGCCCAAGAATATGATGCCAAACGCACTAAAATCCTAAATGAACTAGGGTACACTGTAATCCGATTCGAAAATAAAATGGTATTTGAAAATCTAGAATCGGTACTTTCAGAAATTGCATCACATTTTAATAAACCCCATTAGGCTTCTCCCTTGAAAGGGAGATGTGTTTGGAACATGTTCCAAACACAGAGGGTACCTACATTCGCTCTGGAACATCAATCCCCAACAATCGGAAAGCTGATTGAATCAACTCTCCCACTTTTTGGGACAATTGTACCCTAAAGTTCTTCTTTTGCTCATCGGTTTCTCCCAAAATGGACACTTGCTGATAAAATGAATTGAACTCTTTCACTAAATCGTAAGTATAGTTGGCGACTAACGCAGGGCTAAAGTTCTCAGCTGCCAATTGTATTGTTTCGGGGAACAATTGAATTTGCTTCAACAACTCTTTTTCCTTTTCGTGAAGTTCCAAGGAAGTCTCGACTGCGCTCGACTTGACATCATCCGCCTTACGCAAAATGGATTGAATTCGAGCATAAGTGTACTGGATAAAAGGACCTGTATTTCCTTGAAAATCCACCGATTCTTCCGGGTTAAAAAGAATACGCTTTTTGGGATCTACTTTTAAAATGTAGTATTTAAGCGCACCCAAACCTATGGTTCGGTACAACTGTTTTTTCTCTTCCTCGGAATAGCCATCAAGTTTGCCCAACTCTTGGGAAATAGATGCTGCAGTATCTTCCATATTTTGAATAAGGTCATCAGCATCAACCACGGTTCCTTCCCTACTCTTCATTTTACCACTTGGCAAATCCACCATACCATAACTTAAGTGGTACAATTGCTCTGCCCAAGAATAGCCCAATTTTTTTAGGATGAGGAACAACACCTTAAAGTGGTAATCCTGTTCGTTCCCAACTGTATACACCATTCCGTTGATATCGGGATGGTCCGTCACCCTTTGGATGGCAGTACCAATATCTTGGGTCATATAAACAGCTGTTCCATCCGAACGCAACACAATTTTTTCGTCAAGACCATCTTCGGTAAGGTCGATCCAAACGCTACCATCTTCTTTTTTAAAGAAAACACCACGCTCCAAACCATCCTTTACCACATCGCGACCCAACAAATAGGTGTCACTTTCATAGTACAAAGTATCGAAATCAACGCCTAGGTTTTTGTACGTAACATCGAAGCCTTCATACACCCAACCGTTCATTTTTTTCCAAAGAGATACCACTTCATCATCACCAGCCTCCCATTTACGGAGCATTTCTTGGGCTTCCAATAAAATAGGCGCTTCCTTTTCGGCCTTTTCTTTTTCGGTTCCAGCTTCAACCAATTCGGCAATCTGTTCTTTGTAGGCCTTATCAAAAGCTACATAGTATTTCCCAACCAAATGATCGCCCTTTAAGCCAGAAGATTCAGGAGTTTCTCCCTCACCAAACTTTTGCCAGGCCAACATACTCTTACAAATATGGATACCACGATCATTTATGATTTGGGTTTTGTATACTTTTTTGCCCGAAGCCTTCAAAATTTCCGCCACGGAATACCCTAAAAGGTTATTTCGAATATGCCCCAAGTGCAAGGGTTTATTGGTGTTTGGGGAAGAATATTCTACCATTACCGCATCATCGGACTGGGATTTCACATACCCGAAATCATTTTCCGAAAAAATACTATTGAAGAAATTCAGGTAGTAACTGTCTTCAATCACAATGTTCAAAAAGCCTTGAACCACATTGCATTTGGAGACCTCATCCACATTTGCCACTAAATATTCCCCAATTTGGGTTCCAATCTGTACAGGATTTCCCTTAACATGACGCAACATGGGGAACACCACAACGGTAATATCACCTTCAAAATCCTTTCGAGTGGGTTGAAATTCTACCGAAGGCAACTCAACTTGGTACAGTTGTTTTACGGCCTCGATCACTTTTTGGGTTAAATCGTTCTGCAAACTCATTTATAAGGCTTTTCAGGGCGCAAAACTACGCATTTTTTGGGCTTTTCCCTCAACCCATATTTAATGGTCCGCTGTAATTTGATTAATTTTAAGGATGCTTTTGAATGTTTCGTACTCCGACAAAAACATCACTAAAAAAATAGACGATGCCTTGGGCAAACCCATTCCCTTAAAAGAACGTTGGGCCATGGGCGGTATCGGATCGCCAAAACTTTACATTACGGAAGCAAGTGTGGAAATAAACAACCTACTTATCCTCGACAATAATTTGAACACCTGCAATATCGAACTTCGACCTAAAGGCATTATTGTTGGGTTCCGTTCACGATTGGAGAGCTATGGCCTCATTATTCCTTATTACAAATTGAATGTGTACAAGGGAGAGATGTCCATTCGTACCATTTATATGGACCATTATTTTATAAAAGTGCGGACGGACACCAAGGCAATTCAAAAATTCTTTCGGAAAATGCTCGACCATAGAGCCGACAACCTACCCACCAACATTGAAGACCTATGAAAATTCTGTTGACAGGGGCAAATGGGTATATTGGAATGCGTTTGTTGCCCAAATTATTGGAAATGGGCCATCAGTTGGTCTGTGCTGTTCGTGATGAAAAAAGATTGTCGGTAGACGAAAACACCCGTTCAAATATTGAAGTGGTGGAGATTGACTTTCTAGAAGACCCCACAAATCAAGAAGTACCATCGGATATTGATGCTGCCTATTACCTTATTCATTCCATGACCTCTTCAGTCACCGATTTTGATGAAAAGGAAGCGCAAGCTGCAAAAAACTTCAACACTTTATTGGCAAAAACACAATGCGAACAGGTAATTTATCTAAGTGGCATTGTAAACGACAAAGAATTATCCAAACACCTCAGTTCACGGAAAAATGTTGAGGATATTCTCTACCAAGGTAGTTTTCAACTCACTGTACTACGTGCTGGAATCATTGTAGGCTCTGGCAGTTCATCTTTTGAAATAATTAGAGATCTCTGCGAAAAACTTCCTGTAATGATCACTCCCAAATGGGTGCTTACCAAAACGCAACCTATTGCAATCAGGGATGTGATTCAATTTCTGACACAGGTCTTGGGTAACAAAAACACCTATAACCAATCTTTTGATATTGGTGGTCCCGATGTGCTCACGTATAAGGATATGCTTCACGGCTATGCCAAAGTCCGGGGTTTTAAAAACTGGATTTTTACCGTGCCCGTTATGACTCCCAAACTTTCTTCCTATTGGCTCTACTTTGTGACTTCCACCTCTTATAAATTGGCCACGAACCTTGTAGACAGCATGAAAATGGAAGTGGTAGCCAAGGACAATCAGCTTCAGCAAATGCTCGGCATTGAAACCCACACTTACGAAGAGGCCATTGATATGGCGTTCAAAAAAATTGAGCAGAATTTGGTTATCAGCAGTTGGAAAGATAGCATTGCAAGCGGACAGATCAAAAAAGATTTAGAGAACTACATACAAGTACCCAAATACGGGGTTTTACAGGATAAAAAATCACTTCCCATTACCAATGAAAAAAAGGTGCTGAAAAATATTTGGAGCATCGGAGGAGAAACAGGTTGGTATTATGGAAACTGGCTCTGGAAAATTCGTGGATTTTTGGACAAGCTTGTCGGTGGGCCAGGACTTCGACGTGGTCGCACCCACCCCGATAAAATATTTCCTGGAGATGCCTTGGACTTTTGGCGCGTATTATTGGCAGATAAAAAAAGAAAACGTTTACTGCTCTTCGCGGAAATGAAAACCCCTGGCGAAGCTTGGTTGGAGTTTAAAATTGAAGATGGAGTGTTATACCAAACTGCCACTTTTCGTCCCAAAGGTTTATTGGGTCGACTTTATTGGTATTCCGTTCTCCCCTTTCACCTCTTTATTTTTGGGAATATGATCAAAAACATTGCAAAATCTTAAATTTGCCCAAACTTTCACCCTTCAACCCTTCATCACCAAGCTGTTAAAATACTATTAAGTCACAGGTACGATTGCAATTTTCTTCGCACATTGTCACAAATTCCCCTCAAGTTCGTCTAAACCACAGGCAACCTTTTATCCTCAAAAGGTGTCTTAATCATATAAACACGTACCATGATGTCTGTAAAAAAGACCTTATTTTTTGCATGCTTTATTTTTTTGACCGGAATTCCGATGGTTGCCCAATCCATTGGTTCACGACTGGTCGATGCCAAAACCAAAAATGGAATCCCCTATGCCACCATCCAATACGGAGAACACAAAGGTGTAATCACCAACGAAGAGGGGCGATTCAGTTTTGTTTTGGAGGAAGGAACCGCCCTACCCGATTCCATTTACGTAACCTCAATGGGCTATGAGAAAAAAGGTTTTACCTTAGAACAAATGCAAGACAGTTTGGTGTTCCTTCAAGCCAAAGCCATCGAATTGAGTGGAGTTTACGTGTTTGACAAGGAATTGGATGTAGATGATATCATTGAAAAAATGATAGAAAACATTCCAAACAATGTGAACAAAAGTCCAGTAAAGCAGCGTTTTTTTCTACGGAAAGCTGAACTGGCCAATATGGAAAAAGTGGATTTTGGGTTTGAAAAATCATCCATCGAAGAGTTGAACAAAGAACTCATGGACAGTATTGCCCGTTCTATTCCCAAAAATGCTTCGCACTATACCGAAAGTTTTGGCGACCTCTATAAAAACAATACCAAATACAAACTGAACATTATTAAGGCTGCCGACCTCTATGACAAACGGGATGTGAGTTCCTTCGAGGATTTGGCGGAACATATGGAGGATATTTTCAAAAAAACCGTGAAACCAGGTTCCTATTTAAAAATTAAATCAGGCCTATTTAGTGAAAAGATTCAGGTGGATTCCATTTTGGATACCTTGGATGATGAACGTGTAGATCAAGTAAAAAAAGTGAAGGCACAAGTAAAGAAAGATAGCGTTTCTGGATTGGTGGATAGCCAACGCTGGTCTTTTCAAGAGATGTTGAGTCAATTATATTACAAAGAAGACACGAAGTTAAATCTTGTGGACAAATCGAATCGTTATGATTTTCAACTAACAGGTTATGCAGATATTGGAGATGCCGGGGTGTATGTGGTAGATTTTTGGCCCAAACGAAGCAGTGCCGATTTTAAAGGGCGGCTCTATATAAATATAGAGGACTATGCCGTAATGCGCCTCGATTTTTTTAATACACAACGCCTACGAAATTTTAATCTCTTGGGCATAACGTATCGTGAAACCGTATACAAAGGCACTATGCGATTTGCCAAACTGCCCAATGGCAAATATGATCTTCAGTTTATGGATTTTTCTGATGGCAAATACTTTGGAATTGACCGACCCTTAAAAGTAGTGGAAAAGAACAAGCACGTAAAAGGTCGCCGCAAACAGAACGAACTCAAACTGAACATCGATTTTCGGATGAACATTACCAATAAATGGGAATTGGTGGTTTTTGACCAAAATGAGATTGCAGAAAATGAGTTTGCAAACTACAAAGAAGATAAAACCGTCCGTGCCACCTATATGCCCCGGTACAACCCTGAATTTTGGAAAGGTTATACCATCATGGAGCCCAACCAAGCAATTCGCGGATTTACAGCTGAGGAAGAGCAGTAAGTTTTGAGTTGAAAGTTTTAAGTTTTTAGTTTGCAGAGTTCTGATAAAGGAACGTCTAAAGCTTGGCTTGTGCAGTTTTCCTTAACCTTGTCAAATATGGCATGTTTCTATTGGTAAAAAACGCTTTTCTTGTCTCCTACCATGGAAAAAGAAAAAATTTTATTCAATTGGATCGAAGATACCTATGGCACTCCCGAAGAACTTGCCAAGGTACTTGACCTTGGGGTAGAAATGTTATTCTATTTAGAGGAAGATACTTTTGACAAAAGGGAAGTGCAACAAGTTGTATCTGCGCTAAGGGGGATTGTGGTCGTATTAAGGTAATTTAATTAAATATATTTGATTCAATTGTCCAATCTTGAGATGCAAAAAGGTCATCTTCATCCCTATCTTTCTCTTTCTTAAGATTAGCACTTTCTTCAAAATAATCCTCCAATTTAAAATCAGAAATAAGTATTTTATTATAAAGATTATGAATCATTCGGTAATCAGTAAAAAACTTGTTTTGTTCATTCTCCCATTTTCTCCCGTAACTAGACATCCAATTATAAAATAGCATTCCTTGTTCCTGATTTGATAATTGAGATCTAAGTATTCTCAAATAGTTTCGCTTATCTTCATATGGGATAAATTTTTCATCTTGTTTTGTAATAAATTTTACAGTTTGAAACAAATGACGAAAATAGTGGGCTAATTTATCTGAATGTCCTTGGAATAAATTATAACTTAAACTTTCGGCAGATGCATAATCAGACTTTTCATAAACAAATTCTCTAAACCTATAAACATTTCCTCTTTGACCTACACTACGATTTCCATTATTTATATAATCTAAGTTCTTCAATACATCTTCTCTAAATTTTCTTCTTTCCTCAGTATTTATTGGCATCTTTTTATAATATGAAACTCCATTAAAAAAAATTTCATATGCCATTTTAACCCTATCCTCTTTTGAATTAATTTCAAAATTCTTTTTTATAACATAATATATAATCTTTAATTCCTCTAAAAAATAACCAAAAGCTTCTCGTCCTCTTATTTGCTCTATGTTGGTATTAAGTTGACCTCCAATGGTTGAATCAAATGCTAGGTCTAGAGATATCTCATTCACATTATCTTTATGAAGTCTAAGCATTTCATAAAACTGGTTTTCAAATTTGTTGAAATCCATCTCATGACGAAACAAAGTTCTTTGTTGAACATTTGCCTTATATTGTATGTAAAAAGCTAAAAAAGTTAATGTAACACCTGCAATGGCAATAAATGGATTCATTATTCCACCGAGTGTATCACCAATTTCACCGGTTTCGGTAAAATCCAACCCACTCAATGATGGCATTGTAAAAATTTTTGGAGCAAAAAATGAGAATACGATCAAAATACCAGAAGCTATAATAGCTGACCATTCTATTACCCCTAAACTATATTTTTCATCATTTAAACTCATTTGGTTTCCAATTTATAATTGCTGTCACAATATAATTTTAACTAACGTAATAACTTTAAGCTGAATTATAATTCTTCATTTATCGCAATAAGCATAAGTCCTTCTAATGTATATCTTCTGTAAAACTTCATGAAAGCCATAAAAAAAATATAACTCACTATTGATACAATAAAGAGAACCCAAATATTAAATGGAATTGTTTTAATTATCATCGAGAAAAATAAAAACCAAAATACGATCACAGTTATTAAGGATAAAACCCTAAGAAACCCATACAGAGCAACATAATTCACAATTTTAAATTGGTGACTTTTTGAATGTTCGAAAGTGTAATGTGCAAACAATCTAAAAAAATCATATTCCTCAACATTATTGTTTATCCGCTCATTCATTGACTCATTTGTAAAAAGTTTATTTAGTAACTTTTGTCCTTTCTCTTTAATCAGCCCTATTAAAAAATCATCCAATTTTCTAGTATAGAAATCCTTAAACTGCAATATATCGCCGAGGATAAAATCTAATTTTGCAATTGGGAACAGGATAATCGGCATTAATATTCTCCAACTATTCCTAATCAATCCATTTGCCCAATATCCCTTCAATTTTAAATTAAGTAAATACTTAGAGGGATAGTCATATTTCCATATTGCATATTTTTCTATTGTAATTGATGAAATAAAATTTACCAAATGCCCTAATGCATAACTTATTATTATAAAAAATAAAATTTGATCTAATTTTAAATTTCCAGTGTCAGCTAAAAACCTCGATAGTTTAAATTGATTCTCATTATTCTCCAAAAAATCCAGTATTAAATAGAAATAAACAAGAATTGCTCCTGGAACAAAATAACCTAGGAAATCATAAAGTGAAAAGGGGTTTTGTTTTATCATAATCAATAGGCGATTATTATAATATTAGAAAAATCGTTAAATAAATGGAAATTGTAACAGGCTTAAAGCATCTAAATATCAATACAATATACATTTTTTAACAGAAATCACTTACATCCTATTATATCATTTAAACCCTCCCTAAATAATTTAGAAATGTGATATAGAGTTTTATCAACTAAAACTCTTAAGAAAAGATATTAATCTCATTAAAGGGGACAATTTAAGCTTTCGGCAAAAATACTTCTGCCATCATGCAACGGGCACTACCCCCCCCACAGGTCTCAATGGTATCCAACGGACTATGAAGTATTGGACAATGCTTTTCAATCGCCTTTATCTGAGCATCGGTAAGGCTATTAAACGCTTGGGTACTCATCACCATATAACGTTGGTCGTTGGCTCCAATCACTTGCAGCATATTCCCTGCAAAATGGCACATCTGTTCTTCGGTAATGTCCATAATTTCCCTACCATCCTTTTTAATGTGCTCAACAACATTCTTACGTTCATTTTTGTCATCAATGGTGCTCAAACAAATTACCACAAAGGTTTCGGCCATGGCCATCATCACATTGGTATGGTAAATGGGCAACCGTTTGCCATCCACAGACTGGTTGGCATGAAAAATTACAGGAAAGCAATCGAAATCCTCACAAAACTCAATAAATAATTCTTCATGAGCACGTTCGGAGAGTGCACAGTAGGCCTTTTGGTTGGTGCGGTCCTTTAAAATACTGCCTGTTCCTTCCAAATAAATTTCCTCATCTTCGGCCGAAGTGTAATCCATTACATTATTGATCACAAATCCATGTTCCTCCAAAAGTTCAAAAACATCCTCGCGACGTTCCTTTCTTCGGTTTTCTGCAAACATGGGGTACACACAAACGGTTCCACTTTCGTGAAATGACACCCAGTTATTTGGGAATATGGAATCGGGCGTATCGCGTTCCAAAGTATCGCTTATCGTAATAACATTTACACCGTGTTCCCGAAGTACCTTTACAAATTGGTCAAACTCCTCCTGTGCCTTTTTATTGATTTCGGCATTTTTAAGGTGCGGGTCTTCTTGAAAATAATTGTTTACTGCGGTCTGTTCGTTCATCCTAAAGTTTATAGGACGAACCATTAAAATAGTGTTGGTGATCTGCGCTCTCAATCCTCTTACAAATTTAGTGCACCTGTGGCAGCAGGAAGTGGGTTATAAATTATGATCTAATCAATGGCATGGTGCTACAGCGCAACAAGCCCTCTTGTTTGGCGATTTCAGCATATGGAATTTCCTCTACGGTAAATCCTTGCTCTCGTAACCAATTGTTCAAACGGGTAAAACTCCTTTCCGAGACCACCACTTCTGGCGAAATGGAAAACACATTACTGAACATTTGGTACATCTCGTCTTTTGAGATTTCAAAGATATTCTCCTTTCCGAAATAATTCACTAAATATTGGTATTCCTCTTCTACCAAAAAACCGTTTTTATGCAAAATGGCATTGTTCTTTCCTATGGGTTGAAAGCAACAATCCAAGTGCAGGGCATTTTCCCTTGGGTCGGTATTGGATTTTCTGAGCTCGAACGATTTAACCGTTTTGTTCGGGAACATTTCACGGATGAATTTCACCGCTTCGATATTGGTACGGGCGGTAATATAACTTGAGTAGTCCGCTCCAGTGTACGTGCCAATAAAAATATGATCGTTCCAGGGCATTACATCCCCTCCTTCAATATGTACTTCTTCCGGTGGGCGAATGATTTTGTTTGGGTCGATTTTTTCCAATACTTCATGAATGGCAACAAATTCGCGTTCACGGTCTGGCAAAATATTGGCATGAAACAACTTGTCCTCTATAACAAATGCAATATCCCTAGCAAAAATTTGATTGCAATCCTGTAAAACCTCAGGACGATAGACCTCAACCCCATATTTTTCAAAAACAGCAGCAAAAGCATCCATCTCTCGGATCATATCTTCCTCTTTCGGATAGGTGCCTGCCTTTATAAATTCAATGGATTTTGGATCATATGCCTCCTCAATGGTTGGAACCGGTCCGTTGCTTTTCGCTATGCCTAAAATCACAGCTTTTAAAGGACTCGTTTCATCCACAATGTTCAGTTGCATCATGTTTTAATTCTTTTAAAAGAGATTTATGGAAATCCTACAAAATTTCTAGGGCAAATCTAGTGTTTTAAAGCAGATTTCCCACTTACAAAAAATGGAAAAAATCATCTTAACCTATGGACAGTATTCTCGGCATTGCTAAAAATATAATTTTTACAACCTTTTGTTAATCAATTGTTTAAAATACACTACTTACAGCGTTTTTTTGGCCCTTGATTTTGAAGTGAAAAATTTTAATAGCTACATTTGCATTAAGATTTTTCTTACATATGAAAAAATTATTGTTCCCCACAATTTTAATTACCGGCGTATTCGCCGTTGTAGGAAGTATGAAATCAATTTATGTTGATGGCCAAACAACTATGGTAACCGACAAAATCATTGCCCAAACAAATTATGCGGCCAAATATAAGGACTGTATAGCTGAGCAGGATTTTCCAGAAAACTTCCCATCTTCTGTAGATTCCGTTGCCAGCAAAAGGGATTGGGACATTTCAAAGGTAAATGCCTCCATCCATAAATATGGACAATCGATGGATTCGACCGTAAAAAGTTTAACTGCCATCGATGCCCATGATTTTATACATAAAGAGTTTCAACGCTCTAAAAATATCCTTGCCGACAGTGGGCTTTCGGATATTCGAAAGCATTACCATTGTGAAATTATGCGAATTTGCTATGACAGCGATAGGTCCTTAAATGAAAGTGCCTTTGGCAGGTAGACTGTTACCCCCTTAAAATAAAAGGGGCGATTATATCGCCCCTTTTAAAATTATTTGTCCCAAATCTTACCTTTTTTCCAAGGAAACAAATGGTCTCAAGTTTTCCCCGATATAAATCTGTCTTGGTCTACCGATAGGTTCTTGTCTCAAGCGCATTTCTCTCCATTGTGCGATCCATCCGGGCAATCTACCCAATGCAAACATCACAGTAAACATTTCGGTTGGAATACCCAATGCACGATAGATAATTCCAGAGTAGAAATCTACGTTAGGGTATAATTTTCTATCCACGAAGTATGAATCCTCCAAGGCTTCTTTTTCCAAACCTTTGGCGATATCCAAAATTGGGTCTTCAATACCTAGGTTACCCAATACATCGTCGGCGGCCTTTTTAATGATCTTTGCTCTTGGATCAAAGTTTTTGTACACTCTGTGACCAAAACCCATCAATCTAAAAGGATCATCTTTATCCTTGGCCTTGGCCATATATTTTTTGGTGTCTCCTCCATCAGCCTCGATGGCCTCCAACATTTCCAATACAGCCTGGTTGGCACCTCCGTGCAATGGCCCCCAAAGTGCGGAAATACCAGCTGACAATGAAGCAAACAATCCTGCATGGGATGAACCTACGATTCTTACAGTGGATGTGGAACAGTTTTGTTCGTGATCGGCGTGAAGAATCAACAATTTATCCAAAGCATCGATAGCTATGCGGTCTTTTTTGTACTCTTGGTTAGGTCTCTTGAACATCATCTTGTGAATGTTCTCCACGTAGCCCAAAGTATCATCTCCATAATCCAACGGCAAGCCTTTTTTCTTGCGAAGTGTCCAAGCTACCAATACTGGGAATTTAGCCAAAATACGTACAATGGCATCATACATGGCTCGTTCTGAAGAAACATCTACAGAAGATGGGTTAAAGGCAATCAATGCACTGGTCAATGAAGACAAGACACCCATTGGGTGCGCCGATTTTGGAAAACCATCCAAAATTTTCTTCATTTCCTCATCCACTTGGGATTCTTCCTTGATGTCGTTATGAAATTTTTCCAGTTGCTCCTTGTTTGGCAATTCACCAAAAATCAAAAGGTAGGCAACTTCCAAAAAGTCGGCTTTCTCGGCAAGGTCTTCGATGGAATACCCTCGATATCTCAAAATCCCCTTCTCACCATCTAGAAAGGTAATGGCACTTTCACAGGAACCCGTGTTTTTGTAACCCGGGTCTATGGTTACCATTCCTGTTGCAGCACGCAGTGTTTTGATATCTATGGCCAATTCATCTTCAGTACCTTTAATCACAGGGAATTCATACCTTTCTCCCCCATATTCGAGTATTGCTTTATCCGACATTTTATATTTTAATAGATTAGTAAAAATAGAATGCGGAAATTACGAAAAAGCACAACCATTAACAATTTGAATTTGTTATTTGTGCACATATTAACGCTAAAATGATATAGAAAAAAAAGCCTAACTCAATTTATAGAGCAACTTGTAGTATTCGTCCACGGATTTTTTCCAAGTAAACCGTTTTTTCCGCGCAGCTGCCTGAATTTTTTTCCATGTTGGCTTATCATTTTCGAAGACATCCAGAGCCACATCGAATGCCTCCAACATATTCTTTATTTTCTCATCATAGGTATCGCCATCAAAGCTAAATCCGGTTACCATATGCTCCACGGTATCCTTAAGTCCTCCTGTGTGGTGCACCAAACATGGATTCCCATTTCGCATGGCCAACATCTGGCTAATCCCACAAGGTTCAAACAAACTGGGCATAAAATAGAGGTCCGATTCCAAATAAAGGGAATCGATAAGCTTTTCGGACTGTCCGTTGGTAAAAATAAAGTTCTTGTGTTTGTAACTCAGGTCCCTGAACAATTCCTCATATTCGGGAGCTCCCGTTCCCAACAACATGAAAATGCCGTTTACCTTTTCCAATCGTTTTAAAATTTCAACGAATGCTTCGGGTGAACGCTTAAAGAAATAAAACTTTTGTTCTGTTAATCGAGCTACACTGGACACGATAAATTTTGGCCGCTCCTCCACAAATGCCATTATTTTTTCACCTGTGTGCGCCAAAAAGTCGGCCTTGTATTTTTTGGATTCTTCCTGCAACCATTGGAACAGCGCTTTCACTGTATTGCGATAGATGTTTCCTTTCTTCTCTTTGTTGATATTTTTATAGTTACAGCCATTCAAAATACCGAACAAACGACCTTCTTCATGGGCTTGGACCAAATCATTTTCCAATCCTTCTCCCCCGATAAATTCGGGAGGGGAACTTGGTTTCATCACATCTTCCATATAGGAAGGTGAGACCGTATGTACTGCGTCAGCAAAACGAATTCCCACCGCCATTAGATTGATACAATCCTGATAACGGTAATCCATTAACCGCTGATAATTGATATCTACCTCAGGAAACCAATTTTTAACGGATGAATAATTGCCACTGAACGGACGAATTCCCTGTATCGCCAAATTATGGATGCTATACACGATTCGAATATCCTTGAGATTGGTGTACGCCGGATGGTATTCACGTAAAAACAATAACAAACTGGAGTGCCAATCATGCAAATGGACGACATCCACATCTCCAAACGCTCCCATTTTTATGGCTTCGGCCACAGCAGTACAAAAAATAAAGTACTTGATGGCATCGGTATAAAAGGGTTCCTCTGGATCGTTGTGATAAATATGGGCTATATCCCCTGGTTCAATCTCGGGATGGTGCAACACATAATGGAAGATATTAGGGAATTCTTTTTTGGGCTGCACCTCAAAAAGTTCTGCCGTATAGACCATTCCCCTAAGGGAAAAATTTAAAGTAGCCTTTGGAATTCCTCCATGATGCAATCTGGAGTATGCAGGTACAATTACGTGCACTTTATCTCCATGTTCCGAAATTTGACGTGGCACATCCCGCACCACATCACCCATCCCGCCTGCTTTGCAGTTTGCCAAAGCATCGTTTTCGGCGGCAACAAAAAGAAAATTATTCATGAAGGAAATTTAAATAAGGTGATTCTTCCACCCTTAATTTAACCAAAGTTTGTTAGTGTAACAAAAAAAAGCCTTTCCAGTTTTGGAAAGGCTTCTTCTATGCTAAAAAATCATTATGCTTATTTTACCTTGAAGGCTTTTTCTTGTGGGTAGTAAGCTACATCCCCCAACTCTTCTTCAATTCTAAGCAATTGATTGTACTTGGCCATACGGTCACTACGGGAAGCAGAACCAGTCTTGATTTGTCCTGTGTTCAAAGCCACTGCCAAATCTGCGATGGTGTTGTCCTCAGTTTCACCAGAACGGTGAGACATTACGGAAGTGTACCCTGCATTTTTGGCCATGTTCACAGCAGCAATGGTCTCGGTCAAGGTACCAATTTGGTTTACTTTGATCAAGATAGAGTTGGCAATTCCGTTTTCGATACCTCTAGACAAACGCTCCACGTTTGTAACGAACAAATCGTCTCCTACTAACTGTACTTTGTCGCCGATTTTTTCAGTCAACAATTTCCAACCGTCCCAGTCGTTTTCATCCATACCGTCTTCAATAGAGATAATTGGGTATTTTTCACAAAGGTCAGCCAAATATTGAGCTTGCTCTTCGGAAGTTCTAACCATTCCTTTATCTCCTTCGAACTTGGTATAGTCGTATTTTCCATCTACATAAAACTCAGCAGAAGCACAGTCCAAAGCGATCATTACGTCGTCACCCAATTTGTATCCGGCTTTTGCCACTGCTTTTCCGATAGTGTCCAAAGCATCTTCGGTACCACCTTCCAAAGTTGGAGCAAAACCACCTTCATCACCTACTGCAGTGCTTAATCCACGATCGTGCAATACTTTTTTAAGGTTATGGAAGATTTCGGTTCCCATTTGCATGGAGTGGCTAAAATCTTTGGCCTTAACCGGCATGATCATAAACTCTTGGAATGCGATAGGCGCATCGGAGTGTGATCCACCGTTGATTATGTTCATCATTGGCACTGGCAATGTATTGGCACTCACACCACCTACATAGCGGTACAAAGGCATTCCCAATTCGTTGGCAGCAGCTTTAGCCACGGCCAAAGACACTCCTAAAATTGCGTTTGCTCCCAATTTCGATTTGTTTGGCGTACCATCCAATTCGATCATGGTTTGATCAATATAGTTTTGTTCGAAAACAGATGTCCCAATCAAT
The DNA here is from genome assembly GCF_030268205.1 of Allomuricauda sp. NBRC 101325. GTDB lineage: Bacteria > Bacteroidota > Bacteroidia > Flavobacteriales > Flavobacteriaceae > Flagellimonas. The sequence continues at coordinate 96,674 of NZ_BSQF01000002.1, read as the reverse complement.
TCTTCTGCAATAACTGAATTTACGTTGTTCACGGCCTTAACAACACCTTTTCCCATAAAGGAGTCTCCGCCATCTCGCAACTCAACAGCCTCATGCTCTCCTGTAGAAGCACCTGAAGGAACTGCCGCCCTTCCCAAAATACCATTTTCGGTAACTACGTCTACCTCTACTGTTGGATTTCCTCTTGAATCCAATATTTGTCTTGCATGAATGTTGATAATAATGCTCATTTTATCTCAATATTTAGTGTTGTGATTATTCGAGTAAAGATACGAAAAGGCACGCTTTTTCCTTTAAGATATCTTTCACAAATAGCTGGAAATAACTTAAAAATAAAACTACAACGTTTTAATTTTTGGATGTTTTGATGGCATCGAAAAATTGGTCGAACAAATACTCTGCATCGTGTGGACCTGGACTTGCCTCTGGGTGGTATTGCACCGAGAAAACATCCTTATCCTTCATTTTGATCCCGGCCACGGTGTGGTCGTTCAAATGGGTATGTGTGATTTCCAATTCGGGATGCGCTTCGGTCTCTTCCCTATTGATGGCAAAACCATGGTTTTGGGAAGTGATCTCACCCTTACCTGTTACCAAGTTTAAAATGGGGTGGTTGATCCCTCTGTGACCGTTGTGCATTTTATAGGTTGAAATACCATTGGCCAACGCCAATACTTGGTGTCCCAAACAAATTCCGAACAATGGTTTGTCTGAATTAATCATTTCCTTTGCCGCAGCAACTGCCTCGGTCAATGGTTCTGGATCCCCAGGGCCATTGGAAATAAAGTATCCATCTGGGTTCCACTCTTTCATTTCTTCGAAGGTAGAGTTGTAAGGATATACTTTGATGTAAGCACCACGCTTGGCCAAGTTTCTTAGGATATTCTTTTTGATTCCGATATCCAATGCTGAAATTTTAATCTCGGCATTTTCATCACCGTAGTAGTAAGGCTCTTTGGTGGATACTTTGGAAGAAAGCTCCAAACCTTCCATACTTGGTACTTGTTTCAATTCCTCTTTTAGGGCATCAATCTCATCCACTCGAGTCGAGATCAAAGCGTTCATGGCTCCATTGTCCCTTATGTAGCTCACCAAAGCACGGGTGTCCACATCTGAAATGGCCAAAAGGTTACTTTTATTCAAAAAATCCAACAAACTCATATCCGCACTTGGCCTGGAATAATCGTAACTGAAATTTTTACAGATCAAACCTGCAATCTTAACTGAATCGGATTCGATTTCTTCAAAATGGGTTCCATAATTTCCAATGTGGGCATTGGTGGTTACCATTAACTGTCCGTAATAGGAAGGATCGGTAAAGATCTCTTGGTACCCTGTCATTCCGGTATTGAAACATACCTCTCCAACAGCTGTACCTTCTTTTCCTCCAACGGCCTTACCATAAAAAATGGTTCCATCGGCCAATAAAATCAACGCTTTTTTCTTTGTGTGATACTTCATTGTGTGCTCTAAAATTCAGTTATGACAAAAAAACATAAAAAAAGGATAAGTTCTCACTTATCCTTTTTCCACTAATATAATAGTTAATAACATTCTTCTTATTCTTCAGAATCGTCAGTTTTGGTTTCAGCAACTGGAGCAGGAGCCTCAGCTTTGCTACCTCCGCCTCTTCTACTTCTTCTAGTAGATTTTTTCGCTGGCTTACCTGCGTTGTACACTTCGTTGAAGTCTACCAACTCGATCATTGCCATATCCGCGTTATCTCCCAATCGGTTACCCAATTTGATGATTCTGGTATATCCACCTGGTCTGTCGCCTACTTTTTCGGCAACTGTGCTGAACAATTCAGTGATGGCTTCCTTGCTTCTAAGGTTACTGAAAACTACCCTTCTGTTGTGCATACCTTTTTCGGTAGTCTGGTTGTTTTCGGTTTTGGCCTTAGTGATCAAAGGCTCAACAAACTGCTTCAAAGCTTTTGCTTTAGCAACAGTAGTGTTGATACGTTTGTGCTCGATTAAGGAACAAGCCATATTGGCCAACATCGCCTTTCTGTGGGCAGATTTTCTTCCTAGGTGATTGATTTTTTTTCCGTGTCTCATGGTTCTAATTTATCATCTTGCTTCCAGACCCAGTTTTAGTTGGGGAGCAAAATATGATTATTAATCTTTATCTAATTTGTATTTGCTCAAATCCATTCCAAACTGAAGTCCTTTGTTGATTACCAACTCTTCCAATTCGGTCAAGGATTTTTTACCAAAGTTTCTGAACTTCATCAAATCGTTCTTGTTGAAGGAAACCAAATCTCCCAAAGTATCCACTTCGGCAGCTTTAAGACAGTTCAAAGCCCTTACGGACAAGTCCATGTCTACCAATTTGGTTTTCAACAACTGACGCATGTGCAATGATTCCTCATCGTATGTCTCGGTCTGGGCAATTTCATCGGCCTCAAGGGTGATACGCTCATCGGAGAACAACATAAAGTGGTGAATCAAAACTTTGGCAGCTTCGGTCAAAGCATCTTTTGGGTGGATGGAACCATCGGTGATGATTTCGAAAACCAATTTTTCATAATCGGTCTTTTGTTCTACCCTATAGTTTTCGATGCTATATTTTACGTTTTTAACAGGAGTGTAAACAGAATCAACTGAAATGCTACCCAAAGGTGCATTGGATTTTTTGTTTTCTTCTGCAGGAACGTATCCACGTCCTTTTTCGATCACGATCTCCATATTGATACTCACTTTTGGATCCATGTTGCAAAGCACCAAATCAGGGTTTAGCACTTGGTATCCGGAAATGAATTTTTGGAAATCTCCTGCGGTCAATTGTTCTTTTCCACTTACGGAAATAGAAACGGTCTCGCTCTCAACATCATCAATCTGTCTTTTGAACCTAACTTGTTTAAGGTTCAAAATGATTTCGGTCACGTCTTCTACAACGCCTGGAATAACAGAAAATTCGTGTTCAACTCCATCGATGCGTACAGAAGTGATAGCAAAACCTTCCAAAGAGGAAAGTAATACTCTTCTCAGCGCATTCCCAACTGTCAATCCGTAACCAGGTTCCAAAGGACGAAATTCAAATTTCCCTTCGAAATCTGTAGAATCGATCATTATAACTTTATCGGGCTTCTGAAAATTAAGTAATGCCATAATTGGATTAATGTTGAATTCTTATTTAGAGTACAATTCGACGATCAGTTGTTCCTTGATATTTTCAGGAATCTGAAGTCTTTCTGGAACAGTAACAAAAGTTCCTTGTTGGGTTGCTGTGTTCCAAGTAATCCATTCGTAAACACTACTATTGTTTGCCAATGAATCAACGATTGATTGAACCGATTTTGATTTTTCCCTTACCCCAACAACATCGCCAGGTCTAAGTTTGTATGATGGAATGTTCACTACGTCACCGTTAACAGTAATGTGACGGTGCGATACCAATTGACGAGCTCCACTTCTTGAAGGGGAAATACCCATTCTGAACACTACGTTGTCCAAACGGGACTCACACAATTGAAGCAAAACCTCACCGGTTACTCCCTCTTTTCTTTTTGCTTCAGCAAATAGGTTACGGAACTGACGCTCCAAAATACCATAGGTATATTTGGCCTTTTGTTTTTCGGCCAACTGAACTGCATATTCAGATTTTTTACCACGACGACGGTTGCTTCCGTGTTGTCCTGGAGGATAATTTTTCTTTTCAAAAGACTTGTCGTCTCCGAAAATCGCTTCGCCAAATTTTCTGGCGATCTTTGTTTTTGGTCCTGTATATCTTGCCATCTTCTAATTTTTAAAAGGTACGATTATGAATTAAGGCTTATCCTTCGATAATCTAGGTGCACCTTTGGTGAAGACCCTTTTTAGGGGGCCAGTTAAACAATATAATTGATAATTAAACTCTTCTTCTTTTAGGTGGTCTACACCCGTTGTGTGGTAGTGGAGTTACATCCACGATCTCAGTTACCTCGATTCCAGCATTGTGAATAGATCGGATAGCAGATTCTCTACCGTTACCTGGTCCTTTTACGAACACTTTTACTTTTCTCAAACCTGCTTCGTGTGCAACTTTGGAACAATCTTCAGCGGCTACCTGAGCTGCGTAAGGGGTGTTCTTTTTAGAACCACGGAATCCCATTTTACCAGCAGAAGACCATGAGATTACGTCTCCTTTTTTGTTGGTAAGGGAAATGATAATGTTATTGAATGATGCTACTACGTGCGCCTCGCCAGTAGATTCTACTATTACCTTGCGCTTTTTAGCTGTTTTGGTACTTGCCTTTGCCATATTTTTTAGTTTCTAGTGTTAGCTCTTAGTTATTGGAATCCTAGACTTTTACATTTCAAACAGATTCTTCTAACGTCTAAATACTAACTAATGACTGTTAATGCTTATTATTTAGTTGCTTTTTTCTTGTTGGCAACTGTTTTTCTCTTTCCTTTTCTTGTCCTAGAGTTGTTCTTGGTACGTTGACCTCTTAGTGGCAATCCAGCTCTGTGACGAATTCCACGGTAACAACCAATGTCCATCAAACGCTTGATGTTCATTTGGGTCTCTGAACGAAGCTCACCTTCAATGGTGTAAGCCGCTACTGCATCCCTGATTCTTCCGATCTCGTCGTCGGTCCAATCCTGAACTTTGGTATCCTCGCTTACTTGGGCGGTCTTCAAAATCTCTTGCGCCCTGCTATTACCTACTCCGAAGATATAGGTAAGTGAAATAACGCCTCGCTTTTGTTTAGGTATATCTACACCTGCAATTCTTGCCATAATTACCCTTGTCTTTGTTTAAATCTAGGATTCTTTTTGTTGATTACGTACAATCTGCCCTTTCTGCGTACTATCTTGCAGTCGGCACTTCTCTTCTTTATTGATGCTCTTACTTTCATGTAATTAGTATCTATAAGTAATTCTTGCTTTTGTTAAATCGTATGGACTCATTTCCAACTTTACCTTATCTCCGGGAAGCAATTTGATATAGTGCATTCTCATCTTTCCAGAGATATGTGCTGTTACCACGTGCCCATTTTCCAATTCTACCCTAAACATTGCATTGGACAATGCTTCAATAATAGTCCCGTCTTGTTCTATTGCTGACTGCTTTGCCATAAACTATGCTACTTTTCTATTTTTTCCGGTTTTCATCAAGCCATCGTAATGTCTGTTCAACAAATAAGAATTTACTTGTTGTACGGTATCGATAGCTACACCTACCATGATCAAAAGGGATGTTCCACCGTAAAATAATGCCCAAGATGCCTGAACATCCATCAACTTTACCACAATGGCAGGCAATACTGCCAATAGCGCCAAGAATACTGAACCTGGCAATGTGATCAATGACATAATCTTATCCAAATAGTCACCTGTTTCTTTTCCTGGACGAATGCCCGGGATAAATCCACCGCTTCTTTTTAGATCATCGGCCATCTTGTTGGTAGGCACGGTAATCGCGGTGTAAAAATAAGTGAATATTATGATTAACAGTGCAAACAGAAGGTTATAAGCCAATCCGAAGATATCCGCGAATTGTACTTCCATCCATTGACCAGCTGCTGTATCATTAAAAGTTCTTCCAATTAAACTTGGCGCAAACATAATCGCTTGTGCGAAGATAATTGGCATTACCCCAGAGGCATTCAACTTTAAAGGAATGTACTGGCGAGCTCCCATGATGTTTTTCTCGTAACCACCGGAAGCAGTTCTTCTTGCGTACTGTACTGGAATCTGTCTTACAGCCATTGTTAAATAAACACTGGCCAAGATTACCAAGAACCATACGATCACTTCGATAAGAATGAACATCAATCCACCTGCAGCTCCTGTTGTTCTTGAATCAAATTCTTGCGCAAATGCAACTGGCATGGTAGCAATAATACCTACCATAATCAATAAAGAGATACCGTTTCCGATTCCTTTATCGGTTATTTTTTCACCCAACCACATTGCGAACACACATCCAGTTACCAAGATGATTACCGCTGGAACAATGAAATCAAGACCTTTACCTAAAACAAAAGCACTATCCGGAACACCAAGTGCACCTAGACCGTACAAGTAAGCTGGTGCCTGAACAATACAGATACCAATGGTCAACCATCGTGTGATTTGGTTGATGGTCTTTCTTCCACTTTCTCCTTCTTTTTGTAGTTTTTGAAGATAAGGAATTGCTATTCCCATCAACTGAACTACAATGGATGCCGAGATATAGGGCATAATACCCAAAGCGAATACCGAAGCATTCGCGAAAGCACCACCTGTAAAAGCATTAAGAATACCCAAAATACCGCTTTCTGTTTGCGAATTCAATTGGGCCAATTGGGCAGTATCAATACCCGGAAGAACAACTTGGGCTCCAAATCGGTAAACCAATAGTAGTCCCAGTGTTAGGATGATACGTTGTCTTAGTTCATCAATCTTCCAAATATTGGATATGGTCTCAATAAATTTCTTCATGCTCTATGTCTTATAAACTTATTGCCTCACCTCCTGCAGCTTCGATAGCAGCTTTAGCGGAAGCAGTAAATTTATGTACGGATACTTTTAGGGAGGCTTTCAATTCGCCGTTACCTAAAATCTTTACCAAATCGTTTTTGTGGGCCAATCCACTTTCTACAAGACCTTCGAAAGTAACTTCGTTTTTGATCACGCCGTTATCTACCAACTCTTGAAGTTTAGCTAGATTGATGCCTCTGTATTCCTTTCTGTTGATGTTTTTGAAACCAAACTTGGGAACACGTCTTTGCAATGGCATCTGACCACCTTCGAAACCGATCTTTTTGGAATAACCAGATCTAGATTTGGCTCCTTTGTGTCCACGGGTGGAAGTTCCTCCTTTACCGGATCCTTCTCCTCTTCCTACTCGTTTTCCTTCTTTGTGCACAGCGCCATCCGCTGGTTTTAGATTATTCAAATCCATGTGCCTTTATATTTTAAGCTTCCTCAGTGGAAACCAAGTGTTTTACCTTTTCTACCATTCCAAGGATACTAGGGGTTGCTTCGTGTTCCACAACCTGCCCGATCTTGCGCAAACCAAGTGCCTCCAAAGTTCTCTTTTGGTTCTGTGGCCTTTTGATGGCGCTTTTCTCTTGTTTAACCTTAATCTTTGACATACTATCCTATGTTTATCCTTTAAAGACTTTTTCCAAAGAAACTCCTCTTTGTTTTGCTACGGTATCGGCACTTCTTAATTGCAACAAGGCATCGAAAGTAGCTTTTACCACGTTGTGAGGGTTGGAAGAACCTTGTGATTTAGACAATACGTCGTGTACACCTACGGCTTCCAATACCGCTCTTACAGCTCCACCAGCAATTACCCCGGTACCGTGTGATGCAGGCTTAATGAAAACCCTTGCTCCACCGAATTTACCTTTTTGCTCGTGAGGAAGTGTAACCTTATCCAAAGGAATACGTACCAAGTTTTTCTTAGCATCCTCTATAGCTTTTGCAATCGCTGTGGCAACTTCTTTGGATTTTCCCAAACCATGTCCAACAACACCGTTTTCATCACCAACTACAACAATAGCTGAAAAACCAAAAGCTCTACCACCTTTTGTTACCTTGGTAACCCTTTGTACTCCAACCAAACGGTCTTTCAACTCCAGTCCACCTGGCTTTACTATTTCTACGTTTTTGTAATTCTGGTACATAGTTTTATTAGAATTTAAGTCCTGCTTCCCTAGCTCCTTCAGCCAATGATTTTACTCTACCGTGATACAGGTTTCCACCTCTATCGAACGCTACGGCCTCGATTCCAAGCTTAAGGGCTTTCTCCGCTATGGCCTTACCCACGCTGGTTGCGACCTCAGATTTTGTTCCTGTGGCCTCAACACCCTTATCTCTGGATGAAGCTGATGCCAAGGTAACACCTTTGTTGTCGTCGATCAACTGGGCATATATTTCTTTATTGCTTCTGAATACAGACAATCTTGGTCTTGCTTCAGTTCCGAAGGATACTTTGCGAATTCTTCTTCGGATGCGTAATTTTCTTTCAGTCTTAGATAATCCCATAGTCTTAATTATTAAGCTGATTTACCTGCTTTTCTTCTTAGTATTTCACCTACAAACTTCACACCTTTTCCTTTGTAAGGCTCTGGCTTACGGAAGGATCTGATCTTGGCGGCCACCTGACCTACCAATTGTTTGTCGTGAGACGTTAGTTTAACAATAGGGTTTTTCCCTTTTTCGGATACGGTCTCGATTTTTACCTCTGGCGCGATATCCAATACAATATTGTGAGAGAATCCAAGGGCAATATCCAATTTTTGACCTTGGTTGCTAGCTCTGTAACCAACACCTACAAGTTCCAATTCCTTGGTCCATCCTTTGGACACACCCAATACCATATTATTGATAAGTGCACGGTACAAGCCATGCTTAGCCTTGTGCTCTTTGGATTCTGAAGGTCGTTCCAAAACAACACTTCCATCCTCAACCTTTACATCAACTCCTGAAAATTCTTGGGTAAGTTCTCCTAGACCACCTTTTACGGTAACCACAGAATCCTTCACTTCTACAGTGACACCATCGGGAATTGCGATTGGACTATTACCTATTCTTGACATTTTTCTACTCTTTACTCAATTAATATACGTAGCACAATACTTCACCACCTACGTTCTCTTGCTTGGCTTGTTTGCTGGTCATTACACCGTGAGATGTAGAAACGATAGCGATACCCAAACCATTCAATACTCTTGGCAATTCTTCGGAACCTGCATATTTACGCAAACCTGGTTTACTAACCCTTTGCAATTTTTTAATGATAGGTTCTTTAGTGAATTTATCGTACTTAAGGGCGATCTTGATGTTACCCTGTACTTTATCTTCTTCGAACTTATAGCTCAAAATATATCCTTGATCGAACAATATTTTGGTAATCTGTTTTTTTAGATTGGAAGCGGGAATATCCACCACTCTATGACCTGCCTTGTTGGCATTTCTAATTCTGGTCAAATAATCTGAAATTGGATCTGTAAGCATTTCTTTTCTATATCTAAATTACCAACTTGCCTTTTTAACTCCTGGAATTAACCCTTGATTGGCCATTTCCCTAAAAGTAACCCTAGAGATACCGAAAGTTCTCATGTATCCTCTTGGTCTTCCGGTCAATTTGCAACGGTTGTGCATACGTACTGGAGATGCATTTACAGGCAACTTTTGAAGTGCTTCGTAATCACCTGCTTCTTTTAAAGCTTTTCTTTTCGCAGCGTATTTCGCAACCATTTTCGCCCTTTTTCTCTCACGGGCTTTCATTGATTCCTTGGCCATACTAGTTCTTTTTAAAGGGTATTCCCAATTGAGTTAACAATGATTTTGCTTCTTTATCAGTTTCAGCAGAAGTTACAAAGGTAATATCCATACCGTTAATTCTGTTGATTCTGTCGATGTTGATCTCTGGAAAGATGATCTGCTCAGTGATACCCAAGTTGTAGTTACCTCTACCGTCGAAACCAGTAGCTCTTACTCCTTGAAAATCACGTACCCTTGGAAGGGCTGTAGTGATCAATCTGTCCAAAAATTCATACATGCGCTCGCCTCTAAGGGTCACTTTTGCACCAATTGGCATTCCTTTTCTAAGTTTGAATGTAGCAACATCCTTTTTAGATAGGGTAGCAACCGCTTTCTGACCTGTAATATTGGTCAATTCGTCTACAGCGTGATCAATCAATTTCTTATCGGAAACAGCGGCACCAACACCACGGCTTACTACGATTTTCTCCAACTTAGGAACTTGCATTACATTTTTGTAACCAAATTCGTCAGTAAGCGCTTTGATCACACGCTCTCTATATTCTGATTTTAATCTTGGAATGTAACTCATGACTAAATTACTTCATTGGATTTTTTGGAAAACCTTACTTTCTTTCCATCTCTTTCTTCGTATCCAACTCGTGTGGCATCGCCAGACTTAGGATCGATCAAGGATAGATTGGAAATATGGATAGGCGCTTCCTTTTTAGTTATGCCTCCTTGTGGGTTCTGTGCACTTGGCTTTTCGTGTTTAGAAACGGTGTTCACCCCTTCCACGATAGCTTTGTTCTTTTCACGGTCCACTTTAAGTACTTTACCTTCGCTGCCCTTGTGGTCTCCCGCAATGACTTTGACCGTATCCCCTGTTTTAATTTTCAACTTCATCTCTGTGATATTTCTGTTATAGTACTTCAGGCGCCAATGAAACAATCTTCATGAACTGTCTGTCCCTTAACTCTCTGGCCACAGGTCCGAATACACGGGTACCTCTCATTTCACCAGCAGCGTTCAACAATACACAGGCATTGTCATCAAAACGGATGTAAGATCCATCTGGTCTTCTTACTTCCTTTTTGGTTCTAACAACAACCGCTGTAGAAACAGAACCTTTTTTCACAGTACCGTTTGGAGTTGCCTCCTTTACGGACACAACAATCTTGTCACCTAGGGAAGCATATCTTCTCTTTGTTCCACCTAGTACGCGGATGGTCAAAACTTCTTTTGCACCTGTATTGTCCGCAACCTTTAATCTTGATTCTTGTTGTACCATAATTATTTAGCTCTTTCTAGGATTTCAACCAATCTCCAGCACTTCGTCTTACTCAATGGTCTTGTTTCCATTATTTTAACGGTATCGCCTTCGTTGCAATCGTTCTTTTCGTCGTGGGCAACATATTTCTTGGTCTTCAATACGAATTTACCGTACATAGGGTGCTTCACACGCTTAACTTCGGAAACCACGATAGATTTCTCCATTTTGTTGCTGGTAACAACCCCTATTCTTTCTTTTCTTAAATTTCTGTTTTCCATAAGGCAGAACCAATTATTGTAATTCCCTTTTAGTTAATTCAGTTGCAAGTCTTGCTACCATCCTTCTAGTCTTTCTGATCTGTAAAGGATTTTCCAAAGGAGTAACGGCGTGGGCCATTTTAAGGTCGGCGTGTTGCTTTTTGAACTCGGCCAATCTCTCCTTTAGCTCTTCAATTGAAAGTTCTTTTATTTCTGATTGTCTCATCTTTTCTTCTCAATTAAAAATTAAGCGGAATAATCCCTTGCTACAACAAACTTGGTTTTAACCGGTAGTTTCTGAGCCGCAAGCCTCAAGGCTTCTTTGGCAATATCCAAGGGCACTCCAGCAACCTCGAACATGATTCTACCAGGCTTTACAATAGCTACCCAATATTCCGGAGCACCTTTACCTTTACCCATACGAACCTCAAGAGGTTTTTTGGTAATAGGCTTGTCCGGGAATATTTTGATCCACAACTGACCTTGTCTCTTCATGTATCTTGTCGCAGCGATACGCGCAGCCTCTATTTGTCGGGAAGTGATGAAGTGGGAGTCCATAGATTTGATACCGAACATTCCATTGGAAAGTTGGTGCCCTCTTTGGGAGATTCCCTTCATACGCCCTTTCTGGGCTTTACGAAATTTCGTTCTTTTTGGCTGTAACATCTTACCTTACTTTATCTTATTACTTTCTACGGCGAGGTTTCTTTGCACCACCTTCTTGTTTACCGCCTTTTCCTTGACTCTTGCTCAATCCTACCAAAGGAGAAAGTTCTCTCTTACCGTAAACTTCACCTTTCATGATCCACACTTTGATACCCAATCTACCATAGGTAGTGTGAGCTTCGTGCAATGCATAATCTACATCTGCACGGAAAGTGGACAATGGAATTCTTCCTTCTTTGTAAGATTCTGAACGTGCCATTTCAGCGCCATTCAAACGTCCGGAAATCTGAATTTTAATACCTTCTGCATTCATACGCATTGCTGCTGCAATTGCCATTTTAATGGCCCTACGGTATGAAATTCTGCTCTCGATCTGTCTTGCTACACTTGCAGCAACCAAATTGGCATCCAATTCAGGTCTTTTGATCTCGTGAATGTTGATCTGAACTTCTTTGTTGGTAATCTTCTTAAGCTCTTCCTTAAGTTTATCTACCTCTTGTCCTCCTTTACCGATAATGATACCTGGCCTTGCGGTGGTAATAGTAATGGTGATCAACTTCAACGTTCTTTCTATAATTACCCTAGACACACTGGCTTTTGCCAAACGTGCATAGACGTACTTTCTGATCTTATCGTCTTCAGCCAGCTTATCGCCGTAATCGTTTCCTCCGTACCAGTTGGATTCCCATCCTCTGATAATTCCTAAGCGATTTCCTATTGGATTAGTCTTCTGTCCCATATTCTATTTACTAGCTTTCAACGTTGTTATTGGCTTCCAAGATCATGGTTACATGGTTGGAACGCTTTCTGATTCTGTGTGCCCTTCCTTGCGGAGCTGGTCTCAATCTTTTCAACATGGTTCCTCCGTCTACACGGATTTCCTTGATGTAAAGGTTAGCATCCTCAATACTTGCATCCTCGTTCTTAGCTTCCCAGTTAGCGATAGCGGAAAGCAAAAGCTTTTCCATCTTTCTAGAAGCTTCTTTGGTATTGAACTTTAGAATGGCCAAAGCCAATTCTACTTGTTTACCTCTTACCAAGTCAGCTACCAAACGCATCTTTCTTGGAGATGTTGGGCAATTGTTAAGCTTTGCAATAGCAAGTTGCTTCTTCTCTTCTTTTAACCTTTCGGCCATTTGTCTTTTACGAACTCCCATAGCTTACTTACTTTTTACCTTTGTTTTTAGCTCCAGCGTGACCTCTAAAAGATCTAGTTGGTGAAAATTCTCCAAGTTTGTGACCTACCATGTTCTCGGTTACATATACAGGAACAAATTGTCTCCCGTTGTGTACAGCGATGGTCTGTCCCACAAAGTCTGGCGTTATCATAGAGGCTCTAGACCACGTTTTGATAACTGTTTTCTTACCTGATTCTACATTTGCCTGAACTTTTTTCTCCAAGCTAAAATGAACGAATGGTCCTTTTTTTAACGAACGTGCCATTTACTTTTCTTTTATTTCTTTCTACGTTCTATGATATATCTATTGGTGTCCTTGGTCTTGGAACGAGTTCTATATCCTTTTGCAGGAATACCGTTCCTAGATCTTGGGTGACCTCCGGAAGCCCTACCTTCACCACCACCCATTGGGTGATCTACAGGGTTCATGGCTACTGGTCTAGTTCTTGGTCTTCTACCCAACCATCTGCTTCTACCTGCTTTACCAGATACCAACAATTGGTGGTCAGAGTTGGAAACCGCTCCGATTGTAGCCAAACATGTGGCCAAAATCAAACGGGTTTCACCAGAAGGCAATTTAATGGTCACGAACTTACCGTCTTTTGCCATCAACTGTGCAAATGTACCGGCACTTCTCGCCATAATCGCACCTTGTCCTGGTCTCAATTCGATACAAGAAACAATGGTACCCAATGGAATGTCACTCAATGGAAGTGCATTTCCAATCTCTGGAGCAGATCCAGCACCGGAAACGATGGTTTGACCTACTTGCATTCCATTTTGCGCAACCACATATCTTTTTTCACCATCGGTATATTCAACCAAAGCGATAAATGCAGTTCTGTTTGGATCGTACTGGATAGATGCCACAATAGCTTCCACACCATGTTTATCCCTTTTGAAATCGATGATACGATATCTTCTCTTATGCCCACCACCTCTATGGCGCATGGTCATTTTTCCTTGACTGTTCCTACCACCTGACTTTTTTAACGGAGCAAGCAAGCTTTTTTCCGGCTTATCAGTAGTAATCGCGTCAAATCCGTTTACTACTCTAAAACGCTGCCCAGGGGTTATCGGTTTTAATTTTCTAACTGACATTTCTCGTCTTTATAGATTACTGTAAAAATCAATAATATCACCTTCAGCTACATCAACAATCGCTTTTTTCATAGCGTTTGTTTTACCGTGCTGAATTCCGGTTTTTGTATAACGACTCTTACGCGTTGGACCATAGTTCATGGTTCTTACCTTTTCAACAGAAACACCATAAGTTGCTTCTACCGCTGCTTTGATTTCCAACTTGTTAGCTCCAGGCTGAACGTAGAAACCGTAGCGATTGAAAAGCTCGCCGTCGGCGGTCATCTTCTCCGTAATTATCGGTCTTATCAACACACTCATGATACTTTTATTTCTTTAGGTTCGATTCAATTCCTTCCAAAGCACTTTCTGTAAGAACTAAACTTTTAGCGTTAACTATTTTGTAAGTGTTTAATTCTGAACCGGTTACAACTTCGGAGCGCTCCAAATTACGCGACGACAAATATACATTATTATTTGTATCGCCCAACACAATAAGAGACTTTTTATTTTCTATTCCCAATGAAGTCAGGAAACTAACAAAATCTTTGGTCTTAGGAGTTTCAAAATTGAAGTCTTCAACAACTACCAAAGCATTCTCTTTGGATTTAAGTGTCAAGGCTGATTTACGAGCCAAACGCTTAACGTTTTTATTCAATTTTTGGGTATAATCCTTTGGTCTTGGACCGAAGATTCTACCACCACCTCTAAACACAGGAGACTTGATGCTACCCGCCCTTGCGGTACCGGTTCCTTTTTGTTTCTTGATCTTACGGGTACTACCTGCAACTTCAGCTCTTTCTTTAGCTTTGTGCGTACCTTGTCTTTGGTGGGCCAAATATTGCTTAACATCCAAATAGATGGCATGCTCATTAGGCTCTATTGCGAAAACATCGTCAGAAAGCTCAATGCTTCTTCCGGTTTCTTTTCCTTTAATATCTAATACTGCAACCTTCATTACTTCTCAATTGTTACGTAAGCATTCTTGTGACCTGGAACACAACCTTTCACTACGATAAGGTTTTTATCGGCAACCACTTTCAATACTTTCAAGTTTTGAACTGTTACTCTATCTCCACCCATTCTTCCGGCCATTTTCAAACCCTTAACTACTTTAGCAGGATAAGAAGCGGCACCGATGGAACCTGGAGCTCTTAATCTGTTGTGCTGACCGTGGGTTGCTTGACCTACACCGCCAAAACCGTGACGTTTAACAACCCCTTGGAAACCTTTTCCTTTGGATGTTCCAATCACATCAACAAATTCTCCTTCTACAAAAAGGTCGGCACCAATGGTGTCTCCCAATTTGTATTCACCTTCAAAATCTTGGAATTCAACGACTTGTTTTTTAGGAGAAGTACCTGCTTTTTTAAAGTGACCTGTTTCGGCCTTGTTAGCACGCTTTTCTGCCTTGTCATCGAAACCAAGCTGAAGGGCACTGTACCCGTCAACCTCTTCGGTTCTGACTTGGGTAACCACGCATGGTCCAGCTTCGATTACGGTACATGGAATGTTTTTTCCATTCTCGTCGAAAATGCTGGTCATACCGATTTTTCTACCTATTAACCCAGACATATTTAATAATTATTAATTGTTTACTTGTTTATAACTGTCAATTTCTTGACAAAAAAATTGGGTCAAGAAAACACTCTGCTCTGACCCAGATTTTTTTCTTTTGCCGTTTTTCCCGAACCATCGTTCGAGACATGTACTTTTTTAAGTTTTAAGTGTTGAGTTGAAAATCATGAGCCAATCATAACCCACAACTCAACACTCATAACTTTTATCAGACCTTGATCTCAACTTCAACACCACTAGGAAGTTCCAACTTCATTAGGGCATCGATAGTTTTTGATGAAGAACTGTAGATATCCAAAAGTCTCTTGTAAGAGCTCAATTGGAACTGCTCTCTTGATTTTTTGTTCACGTGGGGTGAACGCAAAACAGTAAATATCTTTTTGTTGGTTGGCAACGGAATTGGACCAGTTACCACCGCACCTGTAGTTTTTACTGTCTTCACGATCTTTTCAGCAGATTTGTCCACCAAATTGTGATCGTAAGATTTCAATTTTATTCTAATTTTTTGACTCATCTTGCTGAATTTAAGCGGTTACTCCTTTAGCTGCCTTAATCACTTCCTCTGCAATATTGGAAGGAGTTTCTGCATAGTGTGAAAATTCCATAGTGGATGTTGCTCTACCTGAGGACAAAGTTCTCAAGGAAGTTACATATCCGAACATTTCTGATAACGGCACAACAGCTTTTACAACTTTAGCACCGGCTCTATCGTCCATGTTGTTTACTTGACCTCTTCTACGGTTCAAGTCACCTACGATATCACCCATGTTTTCTTCAGGTGTCAACACCTCAAGCTTCATGATGGGCTCCATCAATACAGCTCTTGCAGCTCTTGCGGCAGACTTGTAACCAATTTTAGCAGCCAATTCGAAGGACAATGAATCAGAATCCACAGGGTGGAAAGATCCATCCTTAAGGGTAATCTTCATACTATCCATTTCGAATCCAGCCAAAGGACCATTCTTCATAGCCTCTTTGAAACCTTTCTCAACAGCTGGAACATACTCCTTAGGAATGTTACCACCTTTGATCTCGTTAACAAACTCTAGTCCAACCTTACCTTCTTCAGCAGGCTCCATAGTAAATACGATATCCGCGAATTTACCACGACCACCTGTTTGTTTCTTATATGTTTCTCTGTGGTTAGCTGCAGCAGTAAGAGCTTCCTTGTACTCCACCTGAGGCTGACCTTGGTTTACTTCCACCTTGAACTCACGTCTCAAACGGTCAACGATGATATCCAAGTGAAGCTCACCCATACCAGAAATAATGGTTTGTCCAGAAGCTTCATCAGTCTTAACTTGGAATGTTGGATCTTCTTCAGCCAATTTAGCCAAAGCCATACCCATTTTATCCACGTCGGCTTTTGTTTTAGGCTCAACTGCGATACCGATTACGGGATCAGGGAAGTCCATACTTTCAAGAACGATAGGCGCATTTTCAGCAGACATGGTATCACCAGTCTTAATATCTTTAAAACCAACAGCAGCACCAATATCTCCAGCTTCGATAAAATCGATGGCATTTTGTTTGTTGGAGTGCATTTGATAGATACGGGAAATACGCTCTTTTTTACCTGAACGGTTGTTCAAAATGTAAGAACCTGCATCCAAACGACCAGAATATGCTCTAAAGAATGCCAAACGACCTACGAAAGGATCGGTAGCAATTTTAAAGGCAAGAGCAGCAAATGGCTCTTTTGGGTCTGGCTTTCTGATTACTTCAGCACCAGTATCAGGATCGGTTCCTATAATATCATCTTTATCCAATGGAGAAGGCAAGTAACGACATACAGCATCCAACAAGAACTGAACTCCTTTATTTTTAAAGGAAGAACCACAGATCATCGGGATAATCGCTCTGTCCATTACAGCAGCACGCAATGCAGCATGCACTTCTTCTTCAGTAATGGAATCTTCATCTTCGAAGAATTTCTCCATCAAATTTTCATCATACTCTGCAACAGCTTCAATAAGGGCAGCTCTGTACTCTCTTACTTCGTCTTGCATATCAGCAGGAATATCAACAACATCGAAAGTAGAACCGAAGTTCTCATCGTGCCATACGATAGCCCTGTTCTTGGCCAAATCCACAATACCTTTAAAGTCAGCTTCGTCACCGATAGGCAATACAATCGGCACAGCATTGGAACCCAACATTTCACGAACCTGCTTACACACGTTCAAGAAGTTGGCACCTTGACGGTCCATTTTGTTTACGAAACCAATACGTGGCACTTTGTAGTTATCGGCCAATCTCCAGTTTGTTTCGGATTGAGGCTCAACACCATCCACCGCACTGAACAAGAACACCAAACCATCCAACACACGAAGGGAACGGTTTACCTCTACGGTAAAGTCAACGTGCCCGGGGGTGTCGATAATATTAAAGTGGTAAGGTTTTGTTTCATCGGTTGGTTGTGCATTTTCCAATGGAAACTGCCAAGTACAGGTGGTAGCGGCAGAAGTAATGGTAATACCACGCTCTTGCTCTTGCTCCATCCAGTCCATAGTAGCAGCACCATCGTGCACCTCCCCAATCTTGTGACTCACACCTGTATAAAAAAGGATACGCTCAGTAGTTGTAGTTTTTCCAGCATCAATGTGCGCTGCAATACCGATATTCCTTGTATATTTTAAATCTCTTCCCATGTTGTGAATTAGAATCTAAAGTGTGAGAATGCTTTATTGGCCTCGGCCATTTTGTGTGTATCCACTCTTTTCTTAACTGCAGCACCTTCTTCTTTGGCAGCCGCTAAAATCTCGGCAGCCAATTTTTGCGCCATAGATTTTTCGTTACGTTTTCTAGAGTAGCTGATCAACCACTTCATTGCAGTTGAAATCTTTCTATCTGGACGAATCTGCATTGGAATCTGGAATGTTGCACCACCCACTCTTCTACTTCTTACCTCTACGTGTGGCATAACATTGGAAAGTGCATCTTTCCACAACTCCAAAGCTGTTTTTTCCTCGTCTGTGTTCTTTTCTTCAACGATCGCAATCGCATCATAGAAAATCTTGAATGCAATTGATTTCTTACCGTCCCACATCATCATGTTCACGAAACGTGTAACAAGTTGATCGTTAAATTTAGGATCCGGTAATAACGGTCTCTTTTTTGCCTGCTTTTTTCTCATCGCTTCTTCTTAAAGTTGTTTACTTTTTAGGGCGTTTTGCACCATACTTAGATCGACGCTGCGTTCTTCCCGCAACACCTGCGGTATCCAATGCACCGCGAACGATATGATATCGAACACCAGGCAAATCTTTTACTCTTCCGCCTCTAACCAATACTATCGAGTGCTCTTGGAGGTTGTGACCTTCTCCAGGGATGTATGCATTCACCTCTTTACCATTGGTCAACCTTACCCTTGCAACTTTACGCATTGCAGAGTTTGGTTTCTTAGGTGTAGTGGTGTAAACACGCGTACAAACCCCTCTTCTTTGAGGACACGAATCCAAAGCAGCCGATTTACTCTTCTTGGTAATTGTGGCCCTTCCTTTTCGTACTAATTGTGAAATTGTTGGCATTAAATTTCTTTTAAAAACTAAATAACCCTCATTTTGAGGGCTGCAAATGTAGTGATATTTCCCAATAATTCAAATACATGCGAATTTATTTTGATTATAATTTTCAAAAACAATCCCAAGTCAACAATACCTTTATACAAAACCCTTCGATCAGCTTCTCAAAACAGAAGGTTCCCCGACCCTTTCTTAATACAAAAAAACATCCAGAAATACCCATTCTTGACCCCATGAAAATTTTGCAGTATATATATTAAGGTATAAATTATATTTTAAAAATCTTCACAGTACCTTAACATACATCCCAAAAGTCTTAAAAAATTAACAGCCGCTTTCCACAAGCACCGCGACCCTCCACGGAAATACTAATTTTCCTACACACCCCTGTGTTTTCAGGGTTTTTACAATGAATTTACATTAAGAACAATTCTTACCCCCACAAATTGAAGAGTTGATAATGATATTTGTTGTTTTTGCACTTATTGCATTTAGCATTGGAGTCTTAAAGATTTTATAAAATAAGTTTGGTTTATTAACATGAAATTATGATTTTAGCCATTAGCTAATTCAAATAATTTAACAATGAGAACAAAACTTAATGGATTGTTAACGCTATTATTGGCGTTTGTTGTGCATATATCCTTTGCACAAGACAAGACGATTACAGGTACTGTTACGGATGGCGATGGCCTTCCGCTGCCTGGGGTCAACATTGTCGTTGAAGGTACCACAACGGGTACCCAAACAGATTTCGACGGAAATTACGAGATCACCGCAAGTGAAGGTCAGACTATTCTCTTCACTTACATTGGTCAAAGACCAGCCACTAGAGTGGTAGGTGCCGCTAGCGTAATTAACGTACAGATGGAAGCTGACACCCAAGCTTTGGAAGAGGTTGTAGTAACCGCCCAAGGTATCAAGCGTGAGAAAAAGGCTTTGGGTTACGCAGTATCCTCTGTAGGTGCTGAGGACTTGAACGACAAGACTGAAGGTGACGTAGCTAGGGTTCTTTCCGGTAAAGCTTCCGGTGTAAATATTACCTCTGCAGGTGGTATGTCCGGTTCTGCTACCAACGTGGTTATTCGTGGTTTGAGCTCCTTTAGTGGAAGTAACCAAGCACTTTTCGTAGTGGATGGTGTTCCTTTCAGTAGCGACACAAACACTTCTGGTAACTTCTTGGATGGTAACGTTGGTTCTTCCCGTTTCTTGGATTTGGATCCAAACAACATCGCAAACATCGAAGTATTGAAAGGTCTTGCCGCTTCTACCCTTTATGGTACTGCTGGTAAAAACGGTGTAATCTTGATTACTACAAAAGCTGGAGCAGCTAGTGGTGGTAAAAAGAAAAATGAGATTACCGTTAGCCAATCTTACTTTGTAAATGCATTGGCCTCCTTGCCAGATTACCAACAAAAATATGGTAACGGTTTTGACCAAGCATTCGGATGGTTCTTCAGTAACTGGGGTCCTAGTTTCGATAGAGAAGGTGTATCTGGATGGGGAAATCCAAACTCTTTCCCAGCAGTTTATGACATGGATGAGAACGGAACTATTCGTCACCCATATGCAACTACTGCTCTTGCATCTACAAGAAATGCATTTCCTGAATTACAGGATGCTCGTTACGCATGGAAACCTTACAACTCAGTTGAGGATTTCTTGGCGCCAGGAGGCGTAAGCAACACTTCCATCAACATTAACGGTGCTACCGAAGATGGAAACACTAGCTACAACGTGAACTTGGGTCTTTTGAACGATGAAAGTTTCGTTCCTGGAAACTCTATCCAACGTATGAACATTTCTGTTGGTGGTAGATCTAAACTTACCAACAGATTTACAGTTAGCGCTGCTATGAACTACTCTAGAACTGATTACAAATCTCCTCCAGTAGCTGCGAGTAGAGGTAACGGTTCCTTGGGTCTTTCTTTGTTCGGACACGTTTTCTTTACACCTATCAGTGTTGACTTGATGGGACTTCCATGGGAAAACCCATTGGATCACTCAAGTGTTTACTATCGTTCAACCAACGGTATCATCAACCCAAGATGGACTCAGAACAACGTAAAGTACAGACAGCAAACCAACCGTGTGTTCTGGAATGCTTCCCTTGCTTACGAACTTAACGATAACATGAACCTTACCTACCGTGCCGGTCTGGATTTCTATAACGAAAGAAATACGAACTACTCTAACAAAGGTGGTGTAGGATTCGACCCTGCTATTTTTGGATTCTTGCAAACTTACGATAACAACAACACCATTTGGGATCACTATTTGGCTCTTGATGGTAACTATGACCTATCCGAGAAATTGGGTATGAGCTTTACTGTTGGTGCAACAACCAAATCTACTTTTTATGACAGACAAGGTGTTTCCAGTGCTGGACAGATTGTATACGGTGTTGCAAGACACTTCAACTATGAAAGCCAAACACCGATCCAACGCAGCTTCAAGCAAAACATTGCTGGTATCTTAGGACAAGCTACTTTCGATTTCGACAATATGTTGTTCCTTTCTTTGGCAACAAGAACTGACTGGGTATCTAACCTTACTACTGAAAACAATAGTATGACTTACCCTAGTGCAAGTATCTCTTTCTTGCCAACCGCTGCCTTCAGTGGAATGCAGTCTGCAGGTGGATTGAACTTCTTGAAATTGAGAGCTGGTATCGGACAGTCCGCTACCTTCCCAAGCGCAGGGTCTTACCCAACAGCTTCTACAGTTGACCAGAGCACAATGGTGTTCGGTGACAGTGGTGAGATCACTACAAACGCTGTTTCCTCTAGAAGAGCTAACCCAGACTTGAAGCCTGAGCTTTTGACAGAATATGAAGTAGGTTTCGAATCTAAATTCTTGAACAACGCAGTTTCTTTGGATTTCACTTATTTCGACAGGGTTACTAAAGACCTTATCGTAAATGAGCCATTGTCTCCATCTACTGGATTTACCACAACTCAAAGTAACGTTGGTAAAATTAAAGGTAGTGGTGTTGAAATCGACTTGGGAATTGACTGGTTCAGAAGTGAAAAATCTGATGGTTTCAACTGGAACTCAAGAATTAACTTCTCTACTTACAAGCCAAAAGTTGTTGAGCAAGAGCAAGACATCATCATTTACGCTGGTAGTTCTACATTATGGGTTGGTGGTAACGCCGCTATCGAAGGTAAACCTCTTGGTGTTATCGTTGGTACTGCCATCGGTAGAGATGAAGACGGTAATTTCTTAGTATCTGGATCTGGAGATTATGTTTCTGTTGAGCAAGATTTGGATGGTAATGTGCCGATCATTGGTGATCCTAACCCAGATTTTACTTCTAACTTCATCAACTCTATCCGTTACAAAAACTGGAACCTAGGTTTCCAATTCAACTGGACAAAAGGTGGAGACATGATGTCTAACACCATCGCTACCTTGCTAGGTCGTGGTTTGATCACTGAAACTCAAGATAGAGAGCAGACTTATGTATTGCCAGGTGTATCTCAAAGTACAGGAGAAGCTAACACAGTACAAATCAACAACTCATCATACTTCTTCGACAACGTACTTTTCGGCCCTGCTGAAATGAAGATTTATGATGCTTCTGTAGTTCGTTTGCAAGAACTTTCTTTGGGTTATTCTTTCCCATCTAAATTCTTGGACAAAACTCCATTCGGATCTTTGACCATTACCGCTCAAGGTTTCAACCTTTGGTATGATGCTTACAATACTCCTGATGGAGCCAACTTTGACCCGAACGTAATGGGTGCTGGTGTTGGTAACAGTCAAGGATTTGACTTTATCAATGGTCCTGCTTCTAAAAAGTATGGTGTTAGTGTCAAAATGACGTTCTAAAAAAATTAACGAAAAGAAATCATGAAAAAAATATTTAAATACATTTCTATAGTGCTCATGGTACTTGTGCCACTGAGTTCTTGTGAGACAACAGAATTGGATCTTCAAACAGATCCCAATAGTCTGAGTGGAGATCAAGCGGATCCCAACCTATTGCTGAACACTATGCAATTGGGTTACCGTAACGCAATGACCTCGTTTAATAATAACGGTGCTCAAATGACCCGTATCGAGTACATGAGCGGGCGTATTTACTTTAACAACTTTACTGGTGGTACTTCCAACGGTTTGTGGAACAACACTTATGTTGATATCATGTCCAACTTGTTAGCTATTGAGGAAATTGACCCTAATACCACTCAGGATTACAGCTTTAACATTGGTATGGGTAAGGCCATGTTGGCCCACACTTTGTTATTGACCGTGGATTATATCGGTGAAGCCGTATATTCCCAAGCTTTGAACCCATTGGAGTATCCAGCTCCTTTGATGGATGACGGACCTTCAGTTTATGCTGCTGCATTGACTTTACTTGATGAGGCTGCCGCTATTTTTGCCTCTTCTCCAAGTTTGCCAAGTGCAGCCATCGACCTTTATTATGGTGGTGATGCTTCAAAATGGCTGAAAGCTGTAAATACTATTAAAATGAAAGCTTACATCACTACAGGTGATATCGCTTCCTTCAATAGCATTGTAAACAGCGGTAATTACATCACATCTTCTGCTGATGATTTACAGTTCCAATACGGAACCAGAATCCTTAACCCAGATTCTCGTCACCCAGACTACGCTGGTGGTTACCAAGATACTGGTGTTGGACCTTACCGTTCTAACTGGATCATGTGGCAAATGGGCGAACTTGGTGACCCAAGAATGCGTTACTACTTCTACCGTCAGACCGATGGAACTCCTGGCGATGTTGACGTAAACGGAGATGCAGTGCCTGTAGATGAAGAGGCTTTGGCTTGTTCCCTATACGTAGTGCCAGATCATTATGCTGGATACCCATACTGTAGCCTTCCTAATGGTTACTGGGGTAGATCTCACGGTAATGATGAAGGTGGACCACCAGACGGATTGTTGAAAACTGCTCCAGGTGTATACCCAGCTGCTGGTAACTTCGATGACGATAGATTCGAAGGAGTTGAGCAAGGTGCAGGTGGTGCCGGTGCCGGTATTGAGCCTATTATCTTGGCTTCTTACGTAGATTTCTGGAAAGCTGAAGCTGCTTATGTTTCTGGTGCTTCCGATGCCACAGTTGCTGCTTTCATTCAAGCTGGTCTAACTAAATCAATCGCAAAAACTCAATCTTTTATTGCTGTTGATCCAGATGCAGAAACTTCTTATGAGCCAACTCCTACTGAAGTAACCGACTATATCGCTGATATCGTTGCTTCTTATACAGGTGCTGCTACTGCAGAAGAAAAAATGAATGTTTTGGGAACTCAGTACTTTATCGCTCTTTACGGATCAGGTGCAGAAGCCCACAACTTTTATAGAAGAACAGGTTACCCAACCAACTTGTTGCCGAACTGGGAGGCTGATCCAGGACCATATCCAAGATCTTTCCTTTATCCATCTGACGAGGTTATCACTAACCCTAACTTGACTCAGAAAACTGATTTGACAACTCAGGTGTTTTGGGATACGAATCCTGGGTACCCATCATTCCCACCTTCTAACTAAAACATCTAACAAAAAATATAATGACAATGAAATCTATATATAAATTCCTCTTAGCAACGGCATTGGTTGCTGTAGGGTGCGAAGATTCCAATCTTCCGATAGATGAGATTCAATCAAATATTGGTAGGGGTGTTGCCTTGAGAACCGTGAATTTGGTTTCCAACGAATTCCCTATTGGAGATTATGATGCAGCCCTAGACGTTGAGCTAGAAGTTCAAGATAGCTATGGCGTTGTTACCGAAATGAACGTTTACGGTACTTTCGTAGACAATGATGACGTATCGTCTGTTGATGATATGTTGATGCAAACTTTCCCAATCGGGGATTTTGAAACAAGCCAATATGGTTTGCCTACCATGATGTATTACCTAACCCAAGGTGAGGCTATCAGCCTTCTTGGATTAACCAATGATCAGGTTGGACCTTTTGACTCATTTTCATTTCGATTTGAATTGATCACCAACGATGGTAGATCATTCAGTGTAGCTCAAAACTCAGGTACTTTGACCGGTACTTTCTATTCTTCACCTTTCAAGTATGATGTGTTGATCACTTGTCCTCCTAAAGCTCCTACTGCAGGAACTTGGACAATTGAAATGCAAGATGACTGGGGAGATGGATGGCAAACTACCGATGATACTCACGGTGATCCTGTAACTGTAACCTTGAACGATGGAACTGTTCTTGAATTTGGAATGTGTTCTGACTATGGTACTGCTTACGATTGTGACGGAGGTGGTGCAGCTGGAACAGCTACCATAGAAATACCTGTTGGTACTACATCAGCTACTTGGTATTTCCCAGGTGATTACTATGGTGAAATCAGTTTCCAAATTTATACGCCAAACGGAAACTTGGTTGGTAGTGTAGGAATGGGTACCGCTGCAGGTGAAATTCCAATCGATTTCTGCTACGAATAATAAGTGTTAACCCTTAAGGGTAATATGTTAAATAAAAGGGCTGTTTTTAATAAACAGCCCTTTTTCTTTTACCCAAAATATCAAATATTCAACTGAGCGATCATTCCTTTGATATATTCCTCAATAGAAAGTTAAATTAGTCGCAAAGAAAAATCCACCTTTGCCTTACCTAAGAATATTAAGTATATTCACAAAAATTCACAACCATGTCAAAACACAAATTATTAGCATTAATCATCTCACTTATAGGCCTTAATGGGTTTTCCCAATATGCCGGATTAGCTCCTGGAGGAGCAGGTAGCACAATGGCAGGAGGATCCCAATCCTTGATCAACAATTCTGTTGGGGGCATTACCGATCAATACGATAAATTAAGTAAACAAACGGGTATTAACGATTTTCAAGGATCCCCGTATTTGGAAGATAAATTCCAGTCAACCGAAATGTTCTATGGCACGGAAGCACAGGGTAGAATTTACTACCGCTACAATGCCTACAACGAAGAGGTGGAGATAAAAAATTCATTTTTGCCCGAAGAAGAGGCTAGAAGTTTAAACAAGGACAAAGCGCTTTCCGTTATGTTGGATGACAAATTTCCTTTGAGCTTCAGCACGTTTATCGATGCCAAAGGCAATACCCTTAACGGTTATTTGGCCTTATTGAACGAAGGGGACAACTTTAAACTGTTTAAAAGAACCCGTGTAAAATTCACTGAAGGACAAAAAGCGCAGAACTCCTTTGTAAAAGCAGTTCCAAACCGTTTTACCCATTATGTGGAATACTACTATCAACCTAAGGGAGCCAATCGAATTGATGAGATTCCTACCAAAAACAAAAAGTTGATCAAAATGGTGGATGAGCCTTTCAAATCCAAACTTTCAAAATATTTGGAAGAAAGTGAGCTCAACATTAAAGATGAAGCAGATTTAATACAGGTTTTTGAGTTTTTAAACTCTTAAACAATAAAGACCATAACTATTTGAGACCGTTTTTACAACGGTCTTTTTTTTTGCCTAAACCCAAGGATTCAACAATCCCCAACTATTTTTAAGGTAAGTTTTTTCCTAATCTGACGTTAAAAAACCCACACACCCCTTGACTACACCTATAATTATCAGTAACTTAGGTAAAAAACAACATCATGTCAAAAAACACACCATTAGCACTTTTTATTTCTTTAGTAGGATTTTATGGCTTTAGCCAGTATGCTGGCGTAACTCCAGGATCAACCGGCAACTTAGGTGGAGCCTCCCAAGCCATGGTCAACAATTCCATTGGCGCTATCAATGATCAATTTGATAGATTAAGAATTGAAACTGGAATCGATGAATTTCAAGGGTCTCCTTATTTGGACAATTCTTTTCAAATCACAGAAATGTTTTATGGCGAAGAATCGCAAGGCAAGATCTATTACAGATACAATGCCTACAACGAAGAGATTGAAATCAAGAACTCCCCATTGGAGGAAGAAGTACCAAAAAGCCTGAACAAGGACAAGTCCGTTTCTGTCATAATTGACAATAAATACCCTTTGAGCTTTAAAACCTTTATTGACGGCAAGGGAAATACGCTCAATGGCTATTTGGCACAATTGAACGAGGGTGCAAATTTTAAACTGTTTAAAAGGACCCGGGTAAAGTTTAGCCAAGGACAAAAAGCCCAAAACTCGTTTGTTAAGGACGTGCCCAACAAATTCAGTCACTATATCGAATATTATTATCAACCCACTGGAGCAAAAAGAATCGATGAACTGCCAACCAAGAACAAACAGTTGATCAAGATGATGGATGAGCCATTTAAAGGGAAACTGGAAAAGTATTTGGATGAGAACGATCTTGATATCAAAGACCAAGCAGATTTGGTCAAAGTTTTTCAATTTTTGAATTCTTGATCAAGCCCAACCTTTTTATAAGATAATTTACCGCCCTTTTAGGGCGGTTTTTATTTACTTTTGCCCCATATGAAAGATAGCCAACTGATTTACGGAATTCGCGCAGTTATGGAGGCCATAAACGCGGACCAGCCCATCAATAAAGTTTTTATTCAAAAAGGCTTAAAAGGTGAATTGATGAAGGAATTGGAATCCACGGTACGCAAAAATGGTATTAGTGCTTCCTACGTTCCCATAGAAAAATTAAACCGCTTGACCCGTAATAACCATCAGGGTGCCATCGCCCAGATTTCCCCTGTTCAATTTCGAGATTTTGAAAAAATGGTGGAGCAGGTCATGGAAACCCAAAATCAGCCATTGTTTCTTTTGTTGGACCAAGTTTCGGATGTACGCAATTTTGGAGCCATCATAAGAACGGCAGAATGTTCAGGGGTTCATGGAATTATTGTTCCCAAAAACGGTGGTGCACCCATTACGGACGATACCGTGAAAACTTCGGCCGGGGCGGCATTCAATGTTCCCATTGCGAAAGTAGACCACTTAAAGGATGCCATTTTTTATCTACAGGCTTCTGGAATTGCCGTTACCGCAGCAACGGAAAAAGCTGAAAAAGAAATATACGCTGTCGATTTTAAACAGCCTTCTGCAATTATCATGGGTTCCGAGGAAAAGGGAATCAACCCCTCTACCCTAGCCGTTGTGGATAATCAAGCTAAATTGCCTTTAATGGGCAACATCGGATCCTTGAATGTATCTGTGGCCTGTGGCATATTTTTATATGAGGTGGTAAGACAGCGCAGATAGCTATTCTTCCTTTTTAGATGCTTTATAGTGATAGTTAATTTGGATTTCGTCTTCCGACTCAACTACATTCTCGATAAAGTTGCCATCTGCATCAAAATGCTTTAAAAAAGGGTCCTCGTCCTCGTTATAATCATCATGTTCCCAGGCATATTTTCGAACAGTGGGCAACTTTACCTTGGTGGTAAAAGCCAATAAAAGTCCGGTTAAAAACCCAGCTAAATGCCCTTCCCATGAAATCTCTTCCTCAATAGGAAATATATACCAGACCATACTGCCATAAATAAACACAACGATCAAGGATAAGGCGACCAGTCGATAGTTTTTTGCCAAAATGCCCTTAAAGAAAATAAAGCTAGCCAAAACATAGATCAACCCACTCGCCCCAATATGATAGGATGGTCTTGCCATTATCCATGTGACCAATCCTGAAAGCAATATGCCCAGGATAATGACCTTGTAAGCTACACTTCGATAAAAGTAAAACAGGAAAGCGGTCAATACCGCCAATGGAATGGTGTTATTGTACAAATGTTCCAGCGAACCATGAATAAACGGACTAAAAAGAATTCCCCGCAACCCTGATAAAGACCTCGGATAAATCCCGTAGTGATTCAAGTTCACATGGAACTTTACTTCCACCCAAAACACTGTCCAAATAGCTAAAACCGCCAGCAGCGGCGCCAAAAGCGAGTCGTTGGTAAATCTTATGGTGTCTTTAGAATCCATTCATCAAAATATATCAATTATTCGACCACATTCTCGAATTTACACAAATTGTCAGCCATAATCGGAACGCCCTCAAATTTGCTTAATTTTACCACCATGAACGAACCTTTGGCAGAACGCATCCGACCTAAAACCCTTGAGGATTATATAAGTCAACAACATTTGGTTGGGCCACATGGTGCGTTGACCACCCAGATAAAGAACGGAATCATACCTTCTTTAATATTTTGGGGGCCTCCTGGAACGGGAAAGACCACTTTGGCCAACATTATTGCCACCGAAAGTAAACGTCCTTTTTACACCTTAAGCGCCATTAGTAGTGGGGTTAAAGATGTTCGAGAGGTAATAGACAAGGCCAAACAAAGCGGTGGACTTTTTACCTCTAAAAATCCGATTTTATTTATTGATGAAATCCATCGTTTTAGCAAATCACAGCAAGATTCCCTTTTAGGTGCTGTAGAAAAAGGATGGGTTACCTTGGTTGGCGCCACCACGGAAAATCCCAGTTTTGAGGTTATTCCCGCGCTACTGTCCAGATGTCAGGTGTACACCCTAAATCCTTTCGACAAAGAAGATTTGGTCGCACTTTTGGAGCGTGCCATTGCCACTGACAGAGAATTTGCAACCAAGAAAATATATCTTGAAGAAACAGAGGCCCTTCTCCGTTTATCAGGTGGAGATGGACGTAAATTGCTCAACATTTTTGAGTTGATCGTTAATTCTGAAAACTCTGACAGCATCAAAATCACCAACGATTTGGTAATGAACAAAGTACAAAAGAACACCGTACTTTATGATAAAACAGGGGAACAGCATTACGATATCATTTCAGCTTTTATAAAAAGTATTCGAGGCAGCGACCCCAATGCTGCGGTGTATTGGCTGGCCCGCATGATAGAAGGTGGCGAAGATGTAAAATTCATTGCCCGACGAATGGTAATATTGGCGTCTGAGGATATCGGGAATGCCAACCCTACGGCTTTGGTCATGGCAAATACAACTTTTCAAGCTGTAAATACCATTGGTTATCCTGAAGCCCGAATTATTTTGAGTCAATGTGCAACCTATTTGGCCAGTTCGGCCAAAAGCAATGCCAGTTATATGGCCATCAACAGGGCGCAACAGGTTGTAAAACAAACCGGAGATTTATCCGTGCCAATGGCCATACGTAATGCCCCAACAAAATTGATGAAAGAATTGGGCTATGGAAAGGGCTACGAATATGCCCATGACCATGAAAACAATTTTGCCGAAATGGAATTTCTTCCTGAAGAAATTACAGGCACAACGTTTTACCAACCCGGAAACAATCCCCGGGAAAAGGCCATCAAGGATTTTTTAAAAAACCGATGGAAAAATAAGTACGATTACTAGAATTTTATATTCAGTTTTTTCTGTTGTTTTTTGCCATCTACCGAATACTCCATCATCCATTGCCCATCCTGTAAAAAGACCACGGCATTATTGCCTTCATACTCTGTCATAAAAACATATTGCATCGAGGTCTCTTGGAGCTTGAGCACAACTTTGGGCGTACTGTCTACCAATTGATACCCGTTAGCAGTTGCTTGTGCATATAACACATCAGCTTCTCCCTGTACAATGCTCGAAGGCATTGGTTCTACCGATTTGTACACTTGCTCTTCAGGAGTTGCCTTTTGCTCGATCACCTGTGTTGTCGATTTGGGTTCAACGGACTTAACATCATTCTTATAACTTAGGGTCACTGTCTCGCTGTTCTTAGTTTGAGTTGCAGCATCTGGGTCATAGGAATAGTTTAAACCCACGACGGAAACAAAAGCTTCTTGAATGGCCTCTTTATATGCGGGGCCAAAATCCTTGAGCTTACTTTTACCTTCAGATGTTCTAAACACCTCTTTGTTTTGACAATCTTTTAGCGAAATAAAAATTTTGGTTGAAAACATACCGGACTCATCGATGACATCTGCCAATAATCCTGCACATCGGTTACCTGCCAAATCAATGGGCAATGCATCATCATAAACAACATTAAAACCATTTTCAGCAAAATAATACTTGATCAATGTACTGGTCTGATATTCGTTTACTTCCTTAAATGCATCAAACTTTTTGGGAACAATAATGTATTTGTATTTGTTCAATTGTGCATGGGCAAAACCGCTGATGCCCAAAGCAAAAATCAATATAAATAGTACTCTTGTTTTCATATAGTGAAGGTAATCAATTATCGTTCCAAGATAGAATATTAATTCCGAACTGTAAAGAGGCGTAATGGCTATCGGCAAGGTTGGAATAGCTCAACAGATTGTCTCCCAATACATAAAAATTTATAGGACCCAGTTGAAAATTTGCCCCTATTCCAATATTACTCAATGAATATTTATCCACTGTATAGGTTGCCTTTAGGGCAACAGCCCGTCCAAAACGTCTTTGGTAAAATCCAGTCAACGCTGCTTGCACACCTTTAGGTCTTTTAATCATATACAATTGTCCACCTACACTGTTGGGATAGTAGTCGGAAAAGGAACCACCTCCCATATTAACTCCACAACCACAATTGTCAAAAACATTGATACCACCTTCTCCAAAATCATGACGGATAGACCCATATGCTTTAACCGGTCGCCATGAAATATAACTGGAGCCATTCTCTCTGTGTGGCAGGTTTTCATCAACATCATCTATCAAATCTTGCCACAGGTCATTGTTCAAATTATTGATATCATCGGGCAGAATCACAGTAATTCCCTCAACACTTGTACTTCCTTTTACCGTATAGTTCCAAACGTCCTTAGAGTTGTAGATAAAACCTACATCCAACAAGCTTCCTGTAATCGTTGTTTGTGGGTTTAAACGGTGCGAAAAACCAAGATCCAAACCAAGCCCCAGATTTCCTCCAAAAAGTACCCGTTTTGTAAATACTTCCGCCAATTCTTTTTGGGTTGTAGAAGTATCTTCATCCAAAATATCGTAAATTTCCTTTACGCCAGCGGTTTGAAGTTGCAAATCAGCATCAACATCACTTTGATAAATATTATTTTCTCCAGGAACCGTAGTAAAAGACCCTCTATTTTTAATGGATTGGAATTGAAATATGCTGGAATAAACTTTTGCACGGATTCCCAATGTAAGGTTCTCACTCATTTTTCGATTGACACCAAAATGAAGTACATTGACCATTTCGCCCCTCAGGTTTAAGTCACTCAGGTCAAAACTTCGCCCGATATTACTCCCTCCATTTCCTTCGAAAGCCAATATGGCCAAGTCTTTGGGCCAATAAACAATGACATCCATTTCACCATACATCCCAAAAGAATAGTAATCATCTGGCCTATTCTTTCCCCTAAATCCAATATTGATTCCATCTATTTGACTTGTGGTACTAAAATCATCTCGATCCTGCATCACATCGAGAAGCCGTTCCCTTACCTTGGTCGTGAAATCAACCCCATCATTTGCAAACAGATCGTTTACCGTAACCCCGCTTGTGGCCCCTTGAAATGCCAAGCCAGAAATTATGGGTAATCCAACATGCCATTTTAAAGTTGTTTGAACCCCTGGGTTTACCAATAACGATTGTGGAATTTCTTTAAAATCGTATAGTAATTCTTTGTTTTGTCCAAAACACAAAACACTGCCTAACATAAGAACCAAAAACCAACTGTTGCTTTTCCTCATTGTAGTTGGAATAAAAATTCTCCAGCCGATCTCAATTTAATTTTAGGGTCAGCTGGCTCCATGGAATTGGTATCTTCTCCTATCAATAAACCTGTCAACCTTATATCTGTAGTATTGGTTAAAATGGCCAACGATTTATCAGCTGGATAGGCTACTTCTCTATCAAAAGTTCCTGATGGATATGCGGCAATATTGAAAATCTCAGTATCGAGTACCAACCCGTTAACATCTAAAAACTCAATTGTAAGCTGTAGAATTTTATTGGTAGTATTTTCCACTTCGTACAACAAAACCCCTTCAAGCAAACGTTCGGCCACATATGGCTCATTGAAAGCTTCAAAATCTATAGTTTGAGAATAGAAAACATTGTTGGAGCTTGTATTATCAATTGTATTCTGGTCAGATTCTAAATAGAAAATCCCCGTTGCGACCGTTGGGGTAATCGTCAAATCATTGACTTGATCAAAATCCTGTTCGTCCACGCAGGATAGAAACAATAAGAACATACCCATAACATATGTTATAGAACCAAAAAATCTTCTCATAACATCAAATAATATTTAAGGTTCAGGCTGGTATGCAATTATATATAACTCTACAAAATGTTCTTTATTTCAATAAGGTCATTAATAATGATACTTTCCGTATGGTCGGGCTCCCCGTTTGAGTTATAATGTACCACCTGCATGCCCATGGCCTTTGCTCCGAGAATATCGGCTTCAAGATTATCGCCAATCATAATGGAATTTTTGGCGTGAACTTTTGCCTCGTTCAGGGCCAATTCAAAAATCTGTGGATGTGGTTTTTTTACCCCGGCCATTTCGGAATTGACAATAATCTGAAAATAATGATGGATTTGGCTTCCTTTCATTTTTTTCTCCTGTACTTCCTGAAAACCATTGGTAATTATGTGTAGCCTATACTTTGGCGAGAGGTATTCCAATATTTCTAAAGAATTCGGTAATAAATGGGTAAAGGAGGAAAGATGGGCTATATAATCATGGGCCAAATTATCGATTACCTCATCGGTAACCTTAGCCCCAATTTTATCGAAGGTAAGTCGCAATCGTTGATACCTTAGCGATGACTTGCTGATTTTATTCTCCCGATACAGCGTCCACATTTGCATATTGATGGGCGAATAAACCTCCAAAAATGCTTTTAGCTCCACTTCTACCCTATGCTCTGACAAGATTTTGGCAAAAGTGAGTGCTGAATTTTTTTCAAAGTCCCAAAGCGTATGGTCCAAATCAAAAAAAACATCGGTTATCGGATTATCAAACATAGTATCGTTTTAAGATGGATTGATAGAGCTCCATCCAATCCAAATTTTGATCACTCCCCAACAACTCATTTGAAAACACAAAAATCAAATCCCCTTTTACTTGTTTAACAACGCGATATACCTCATCCAATCTTTCAAAAACCTCCTCCTTGGTCTTAAAATTTACAAGAGAATAATCGTGCATGGCAAAAGGATGAATCTTGATGGGTTGCCGAATTTCCGTATTGATATCATAAAAATGAAACGGTGTGCAGGTGCCGGCCCTAAATCCAATTTGATGGGTGTATCCCATTGAAAAATCATCGGTAAATTCAGTCTCCACCAAACTTCGGTACGCTGCGGGCACATTTACCCGATTGTATCGCAACCTCGAATAACTTATGGGACGATTTATTAAATTACCCAATTGCCGTTTCTCCTCACGAAGCACTTTATTGTTGGATGAGGACATAAACGAAGTGCTTAACGACACAATGCTATAGTCGGCAATGGACTTGATTAAAAATCGAAATTTGTTATTGTTTGTTGACACATTTTTGTCATGTGCGGAATGCTTGGCAAATTGAAAAAAGAACATGCTTTTTATAGGAAATTTTTTATGGATCTCCACCAACTCGAAAAAGTTGTCGTAAGGATCTTTTTGAATTCCGAACAATACGGCAAACCGCCTTACAATATTGCGGAACTTAAAATTCCCTATATCCACAAAAAGACCTCCGAGCGTTCTCGCAATTCCGCGCATAGCAAATGCATGCGAAGTGGTCACATTGATGATCGAGGTAAACTGATAATCTTTTTCCTTGCTTTCAAGTTTTGGAAAACGTGCCTTTAATGCAGTCAATAATTTAAAGGCCCAAAGATCCACCACCGGGGTCTGCAAAAATTTATGTTGATAGGCGATACTCTCCTTGACTGGAAATCTCCCCACACTGTCCTTAACATGTGGCAAATACTCCTCATAACGGCTCAAAAGAAAAAAACTGGCCGAAAAAATATCGAAAGGCAATGTACTTTTTTCACCTGCGGCAAAAAAACAGGGCACTCCATCCCAATCAGAGACATTGATTTCTAAATCGTTGATTCCTTGTTCAAACAGCAGATCATTACTTCGAATAAAGAATTCGTTTTGTAAAGGCTGCTTTGAATAGGTCATTTTGGGACCCGTGTGCTTGATAAAATCCTCCACTTTGGTGGTAAATCCAATTTCCACACCTAGAATTTTTTCAAAAATCTGCTTGGTGGTATATGTTAACCTATTGGTGACCTTATGGGTAAATATCAACAACATAATTACTCAATGACTATAATATTCCTTGATCGGCAAAGCTCAAATATTCGTTTTGGGCAACGATCAAATGGTCCAAAACTTTTATATCCAATGCATAGGAAGCTATTTTCAATTTGCGTGTAATTTGCTTATCGGCACTACTGGGCATTAAGGTTCCCGACGGGTGGTTATGGGCCAAAATAATACCCACAGCCCCTAATTCAAGTGCTTGTTTCAAAACCAATCTAACATCGACCAGAGTTCCGGTAATTCCACCTTTGCTCAATTGTGATTTGTGAATGACTTTGTTTGAATTGTTGAGATACACGATCCAAAACTCCTCGTGCTGCAGTTCCCCGATCAAGGGGTAAAGCAACTCAAAAGCATCATGGCTACTTGAAATCTTTGTGATTTTTTTGGTATCCTCCCCCCTACGTCTTCTTCCTATTTCGAGAGCTGCCGCAATGGTGACTGCTTTGGCTTCCCCAATGCCCTTAAATCGCATCAATTGGTTGACCGATAACTTCCCCACTTCATTTAGATTATGGTCCACAGAGGCCAAAATACGCTTGGAAAGTTCCACGGCGCTTTCATCCCTACTTCCCGAACCAATCAAAATGGCGATCAACTCGGCATCCGAAAGAGCGAAGCTTCCCTTCTGCACCAATTTCTCCCGTGGTCGGTCATCATCCGCCCAATTCTTTATGGAAAAGGAAGCTAGTTTTTCTTGCATGGCCTAAAGATAGGAGAATAAATTTTGTAATTTTCACTATAAATTCTTCATTATGAAATCCCTTTTCAACACGGAAGCCTACGAAGAAATAGCATCTCGATTAAGTGCATTGTCTGAAGAATCGGAGCGCCAATGGGGTAAAATGGAAGTGGGTCAAATGCTCTATCATTGCCAGTTTCCCTTAAAGATTGCCTTAAAAAAAGAACCTTCGAAAGGTAAACCCAATCCAATGTTAAAATTAATGGGATTTTTTTTCAAAAAAAGTCTTTATGATGATAAACCTTGGCGACATGGGCTTCCGACGGCCAAAGGACTAAAAGTTGTAGAGGAAAAAGATATTGACAAAGAAAGGGAGGTATTGTTGGATTTGGTAAAGGATTTTCATGAAGAAAGAACTCGTGAAAGTTGGAATCCCCATCCTGTTTTTGGTACTTTTACGAATGAGCAATGGGGGCAAATGCAGTACAAACATTTGGACCATCATTTACGGCAATTTGGAGTTTAATTTTGCTCCAAAACAAACGTTGCAATGGCATCGTAAAAATCTTCTTCATCGATGCCCATTTGTTGGCAGATCCATTTGGCACCTGCCAGATAACCCAAATTGGTTTCCCCAGTAATCTCCAACGGCATTTCCCCGTCTGGTGTATCTAAATAAATAATACCATCCTCTTCCAAGAACTCTGGTGTTGCGTATGGAAACTTGCGAATCGGATTCTCGGTAGCCTCCACTATGCTCTTCACTTTTGGGTCTTCTTCATTAAAAGTGATACTCCCTCCCTTTACAATTCCATCCACAAAAGCTTGATATTTTTCAACGGAACCTCCCACTTCCATATCACTCAACAAGGCAATATTAGGGTAATAAATTTCAAATTCGGGTCTTGAATCGGCAAGAGAAATTGAGGTGTCGCTTCCTGTTAAAACAATAAAATCATTCTCTTCGGAAAGTTGAATGTGGTCATCCAAAACATAATCCACCGATTTATCATTAAACTTCAGAACATGCAAAATCATTTTAGCAACCGTACTTCTACCTAACCCTGAAATGACCACACGGGTTTTGTATTGCATCTGCTCAAACAAAAATTCAGCATAAGAAAGGGTTTTGACCCCCATTTCTTCCGCACGCTGCAATTCTGGGTTATCTGCAGTCACTTTCAAACTAAATACAACTACATTTAGTCCATCGTGAATCTTCTCTGGAAACCATCCTAGCTGACTCGGAAGCAATTCATTGGAACTCAACAAAGTTTTGGTATCATCAGACAAATCCGAATCACTTACGGTCACTTGATGACCAAAAGCTTGCATAGCAACTCCCATATTGGCCATTCGCTTATCTCCAACTCCTATAAAATGTATCTGCATGATTTCTGTTTGATCGTCAAAAATAGGCAATGCGCCATCCAAAGCAAACTATCAAACCTCCTGATTAATCCTTAACTTGGTCGTAAATAATTAGATCATGAATTTAGCCGATATAACTCCAAAAGAAATTATGCCAGGATACCATGGAAAATTGGTGCATGGCGAACAAATGAGCTGGGTATTTTGGGATGTGGACAAAGATGCCGAGGTACCTGAACACCATCACATTCACGAACAGATCATGCACGTGGTCGAAGGTACTTTCGAATTTACCCTTGGTGGCAAAACAGATATCTACAACCCAGGAGATGTGGTCGTGATCCCTTCCAATGTTCCGCATAGTGGAAAAGCCTTGACCCCTTGTAAATTGATGGATATTTTTACCCCTGTTCGGGAAGAATACAGATAATTATGAACATTTCGCTTTTAGGAAAAAACGCCCTTGTTGGGGGCAGTAGTAAAGGAATCGGGGAAGCCATTGCACGTCAATTGGCGGAGAGTGGTGCCAATGTAACCCTTATGGCCCGAAATGAAGAACGGATGCAATCCATTATTCAAGAAATGGATAGTTCCAAAGGGCAAAAACACCAATATATCGTGGTTGATTTTTCGAGTTTTGAAGCCTTTCAAAAGACCATTTCAGTTTTTTTCAAGTCAAACACGATTGATATTTTGGTAAATAACACCCAAGGTCCACAAGCTGGCGGTGCATTGGAAAAAACCGTAACTGATTACCAAGAGGCTTTTGATTTGCTTTTTAAATCGGTGGTTTTTACCACTGAATTGGCATTAAAACATATGCAAGAACAACATTGGGGCAGAATCATAAACGTTGCCTCCATTTCGGTAAAGGAACCCTTAAATTATCTGGCGCTTTCAAATTCGATAAGGGCTGCTGTGGTGACTTGGGGCAAAAGTTTGGCCTATGATGTGGCCAAGGATGGCATTACCGTAAACAATACACTAACGGGATATTTTGATACCGACCGTATTGCTCAACTCAATGTGAAAAAGGCAGAAAAGTTGGGAATTTCCCCAGATGAAGTTCGCAGCAATATGGAAGAGCAAGTACCCATGAAACGAATAGGCGATCCGAAAGAATATGGGTATTTGGTGGCTTTCTTGGCTTCGGACCAAGCGGCATTTATTACAGGAACCAATATCCCCATTGATGGTGGCCTCTTAAAGTCCTTTTAAGATTACAAACTCATTTTATCCTTAAAAATATAGGATTGTCTGCGCGACACTTCCACTTCTTCCCCATTGTTCATGGTCAATTTTAATTTACCATTGAACCATGGCACTACATTTTCAATATAATTTGTGTTTACGATCTGTTGGCGATTGGCCCGGAAAAAGTCATCTTCAGGGAGCTTTTCCTCTACTTGGTTCAAGGATTTGTATAGCATCGGTTTTTTGTCCTCGAAAAATACACGGGTATAGTTCCCCACTATCTCAAACATGGAAATATCGGATATCTTTACCAACCAACAGGCTTCCCCGTCTTTAATAAAAATTTGACTGTTGGGGGTCAGTCGTTTTGTGGAATCTGCAGAATTGCGATCATTGGATAATTTGACCCTTACTTTCTCCAAGGCCAAATCAAAACGTTTTTGACTTACAGGTTTGAGCAAATAATCCAAAGCATTATACTCGAATGACTTAATAGCATATTCGTCATAAGCGGTGGTAAAAACTGTAATGGGCACCTCGTCCAACATTTCCAAGAGTTCAAAACCATCCTTTTCTGGCATGTTGATGTCCAAAAACAAAAGATCGGGGTTTTTGGATTCAATCAGTTCAACACCCTCATCTACATTGCTGGCCTCGCCGATAAGTTCCAAATCGGCATGCTCCTTAATAAGCTGCTTTAGCTCATTACGGGCCAAACGGGAATCTTCAACAATTACAGCTTTAATCTTCATGTCAACGGAATTTTAACCTGTGCCACTACCTCATCTGATATTTCCTCCAAATTAAAAGATGCACGATCGGCATACAACAATTTTAGGCGTTGTTTTATGTTGATCAGTCCCAATTGGGTGGAATCTTTGGAAATTTTGAGTTTTCCAGTATTCCTAATTTCTATAAGCAATTCCTCATTGTCTTTTTGAATCGTCAACTTAATTCTCCCACCACTCTTAAGATTGGAAATACCATGTTTTGCAGCATTTTCTACCAACAATTGAATGATCATGGGCGGAATCTTCAAGTCCAAAGTGTCACCACCCACTTCTTTTATAAAATTCAAACGGTCTTCAAACTGAATTTTGGAAAGGTCGATGTAATTATCAACCACCTCCAACTCTTCCCTAACAGGAATATCGTTCACATTGTTTTTTGTGAGGGAATAGCGCATGATCTCTGAAAGTTTGGTGAGCATTTCCCTTGATTTCTCCACATCTTCCAACATCAGCCCTCGAATATTATTGAGGCTATTGAACATAAAATGTGGATTTATCTGGCCTTTTAAGGTATTGAGTTGCGCCTGTTTTAAGGTTGAATTCAATTCCAGACGTTCAATGCGGTTTTGATTTAGTTTCAACAGTAGTTTAATTACCAAATAGGTAATGGTCCATGCACCGACCAAAAACAGGGAGTTCAACACCTGAATCCAAAACTTATCATAAGCCTCGAACATATGTCGTTCGGCCTCGGTAATTTCTGGGCCAAATTTCACATATAAAATTCCAAAAAATATGTTCATGGCCCCAAACAAAGTGGCCGCCAATAGAGAAGAAACCAAGATTTTCACAACCTCCTTAAATCCAAAGGAATCAAAATCGACATATTTTTTCAGGTACCACCTTAGCACAGAAGTTGAGGAAATTCCTATGAACATACCAGCAAAAATGGAAAAAATGATAAGTTCTTTACTAATGTTTTGGGGTACAAAAATGGATATGGAATTGATAAATCCCCAGCCAAAAAACTGTAGGCCCCAAAATGCTGTATTCCTGTTTTTCTTGTTCAATTTCATGTAGTACCGTATCCTAAAGGATACCTAACATTTTATTTTAAAGTTTGCGCTTGCTTCTTTTTGAAAGGGTTATGGCATTTTTTTCTTGAGGGCAAAAATGCAATCCATGACATGCTGATACCTGCATAAAAGATAGGATAATAACTGCCATATTCCCACTGGTTGAATTTACCGAAAATTGAAATGCCCACAAGCACAACGCCCAGAACCAAAACAATTTTTTGTGATGTATTTAAATTTTTCATGAAGTCTGTTTTTAAGATTGTTGAACAACTCTTTATTATAAAAGGATACTTACTAAAACTGTGATGAGAATTTTGGCCAGTGCGATCATAATGTTTGTTTTTATTGTTTGATGAAACAAATGTATAGAAAGCTTAACCCCAAAAGAATCCAATTATGATGAGTGGTAATTCCTTTATCCTGAACGGTAAAGGCAGTCTTAAAAATGAAAAAGGGAGCGAAATTCGCCCCCTTGACTATTGAATATCAACAGCTTTATCAATCTTTTAATGGCATTGGAATTTCTTGTTGCCCTAAATGTTTGGCATAAAAGCCCATCATGGATTTATATAGATCCAAACGATTTTCTTCTTTCCCAAAACCATGTCCTTCGTCATACTTTACCATATAGGGCACATCATATCCTTTTCCACGCAATGCACTTACAATCTGGTCGGATTCATCAATGTTTACCCTTGGGTCGTTGGCACCTTGCACCACAAACAAGGGTTTCTTGATTTTATCAATTTGATACACTGGTGAAACTTCTTCCATAATGACCTTTTCGGACGGATCATCTTCATCGTACCATATTTCCTTCATAATCTTTAGATAGGGCTTCCAATAGGGTGGAATCGTTTTCATAAAGGTGAACAAATTGGAAACACCAACATAATCTACCCCACAAGCGTACAAGTCTGGAGTTTTTGTCAATCCTCTCAACACCGCATATCCTCCATGACTACCACCATAAATTGCAGCTTTATTAGGATTTACCCAACCTTGTTCCACAACATATTTAAGGCCATCCTCCACATCATCCATGGCTTTTCGACCTATTTCCTTAAAACCTGATTCCAAAAATTGACGTCCGTATCCTCCAGAAATCCTGAAATTTACTTGTAGGGTCGCATATCCCCTACTTGCAAACAATTGAGCCTCTGGATTAAATCCCCAAGAATCCCGAACACCTTGTGGTCCCCCATGTGGATTTACAATTACAGGCACTTTTTCCCCGGCCAAGGCAGCCTTTGGAAGTGTTATGTACCCATGCAAGGTTACACCATCCCTACTCGTAAATGTGATTGGTCGCATTTCGGCCATATCCTCGGGTTTTAACTGCGGCATTGTATTGTACAGTTCTGTAAGTTCATCTTTGGCGACATTGTATGCATAGTACATTCCATATACCTTATCGCTATCCACGTAGAGCATATATAAATTTTCGTCCTCTGTGCTATCCAAAATGCTGTACTGCATACCGGGAAGTTCCTTTTTAATGGTAGCATCCATTTTCTTGAAAACCTCACTTACGGGGACCATAACATGTTTCTCCCCTTCATAGGCAATGTAATCTATCTCATAGTTTCTGGTTCTGGAAAGGCTGCCATTTTCCACATCATATTGCTCATGGGAAAATATCTTTTCTATGACCTTGTTTTCCTTTAAATCAAATAATTGAATTTCGGATTTATCAGTTTCCAAATTGGAAATCACATAGGCATCATGTGGATATTCTGTTGCATAGTTGAACTCGGCAATGTAAAAGTTGTCCTTCCAACTCAGTTGTTTCAAAATTTTGTATCCACCCGTACCATCTTCATAATAAACATCCTGATCAACACCATCCCTAAGACGGGCAAAACCTTTTAGTTTGCCATTTTTATCAAAATCGTAACCCAAAATGGGGTTGGATGGATCCTCATTGGTGTACAGTTGGGTAATTTCCCCAGTAATTACATTCAATTTATAAGGCTCAAATACCTCAGGATTATTTTTGTTCAATTCCACAATAATATGCTCTTTATCATCCCGTAAAAGCTCATTGAATTCTGCCCGTACCCCATCGTAGGGAGTAAGATCTTTCAAATTACCACCATCGAGATCCACTGCATAAATATGGTAATTCTCATTCCCTCCTTTATCCATGGAGAAATATAATCTTTCGTTGTTGAGCCAACCATAGACCCTTACCAGTTCTTCCTTCTCTTCTATCGCCATTTTAATTTCATTGGTCTCCATGTTCTTCACATAGATGTGGCGCTTTCCATTCTCATCACTTTCGCGATAGGACAAGTATTTTCCATCAGGTGAGAATCGAAAGGTAAATACTTTGGGATTGCCAAAGTAATCTTCTACGGTGTAGCGATAGTCCCCTTGATCCAGAGCAGCAAGAGCCGATAATTCCGCATCTGAACTTACCAAAGTGCTGTTCCCTGGTTTTTCTTGGGCGTTTGTGGTACCTCCCAAAAACATTGAAAGGGTAATTCCCAAAGCCCAAAAGAGCTTGTGTGTTGTTTTCATACGTGTTTAATTAATGGTTTAGAAATTATGTTGTTTAAAAGTGTGATTGACTTAACTACAGTATTAACCATTCTATGTACAATGCACTAAAACTCACATTGAACAGCATAAAACGTGGGGAACAACAGGCTGAAGATGTTCAATAAACATCAGTCAGTTTTAGGGGGAAACTTGGAAAAAACTTTCTTTACAATAGCGGATAGGTTACGCTCTCGCAAATTTGGGGAAGCATTATTTTGATAACCACTTTCTGCAACTGCCTGCCATACCAAGGCGTTGCGTTCTGCATCTACAAGGTCGAACTGGATACTTCTTTGGGTATTGGCACTGCCAACGGGAACACCTACCGATATTCCACCTCCAACATGTCTGCCTCCACCACCGATGCCCAAACCAACTGAACTCTTGGGTGCAGTTTGATATTCGTGGCTCATTATATTTATTAAAAACTCTGGCTCCTCGGCCAAACGATAACCGCGAACCTGCAAAGTGGAATCCAAAATTCGTAGCAATCTGTTTTCATCCAACTGACTCAAACCTGATTGCATATCGGGCATGTAATTGTAAGACCTATACGTTGAAAAATTTACGGCTTTGTCATAATCATAATTCACTTGAACGGACGAACAGCCCATCAAGAAAACTACAAACAACATTGGCAAAACATATCGCATAGGAAAAACAAGCCTATCTGTTTCCTCTAAATGTAACCAATATTTTAATAGAAACTGCTAAGTATCAGTATTATTCGTTCATCAACACCCAAAGCTTATCCTTGAGTTGCTGAATGCCCAGTCCGCTTACGGAAGAAATAAAGGTGAACGGCACGCCATCAAAATCATTTTGGATATCCTCTCTCATTTCTACGATGAGTTCTGCATCCAACATATCACATTTGGAAATGGCAATCAATCGATTTTTATCCAACAATTCTGGATTGTATCGTCTCAATTCGTCCAACAGGATAGCATATTCTTGACTGATATCCTTACTGTCCGCAGGAATTAGAAAAAGAAGGGTAGCGTTTCTTTCAATGTGCCGCAAGAAATAGTGGCCCAATCCCCTACCTTCGGCCGCACCCTCTATAATTCCGGGAATATCGGCCATCACAAAACTCTGAAAATCGCGATATTCCACAATGCCCAAATTAGGTTTAAGGGTGGTAAACTCGTAATCGGCAATTTTAGGTTTTGCAGAAGTCATTGCCGAAAGCAAAGTAGATTTTCCAGCATTTGGGAAACCTACCAGACCAACATCGGCCAATACTTTTAATTCCAATGTTACATCGGCCTCTTGCCCAGGAATACCAGGCTGGGC
Source organism: Allomuricauda sp. NBRC 101325 (assembly GCF_030268205.1). Lineage (GTDB taxonomy): Bacteria > Bacteroidota > Bacteroidia > Flavobacteriales > Flavobacteriaceae > Flagellimonas. Next base: position 52,930 of record NZ_BSQF01000002.1, on the reverse strand, counting down.
ATATCTTGGCGTTTGGTTGGTGGGGGTTTTAAAATGCCAGTTGCCTCGGCCTCCCATACCACCTTCCAATAAGATTTTTTCTTCGTGATCATCGGTTATCTCAAAAAGTACTTGGTTGGTCTCCGTATCCTTAATCACGGTTCCCAAAGGCACTTCCAAATACACATCGGTTCCATCGGCACCCGTGCTTCGGTTTTTACTGCCATGTTCTCCATGACCTGCCTTAAAATGCTTTTTGAACTTATAATGGACCAAAGTCCAAAGGTTTTTGTTCCCTTTTACGATCACATGACCTCCTCGACCACCATCTCCACCATCGGGACCTCCCTTTGCCACATATTTTTCACGGTGTAAATGCGCAGAACCTTTTCCTCCGTTTCCAGAAGAGACATGCACCTTTACATAATCCACAAAATTGCCCTCGGTCATGCTATCAAAATTTTATGTAGAAAACTAATTAAAGAGAATCGATTACCTCGCTCAAACGCTTGGTAATATCATCTATCTCCCCGATTCCATTTACAGAATGAAACTTGCCTTGCTTATCATAGTAAGCTTTCAAAGGAGCGGTTTTTTGGTTGTATTCGTCAAAACGGTTGCGAATTTTGCTTTCGTCCTGATCATCGGAACGGCCGCTTACTTTTCCACGCTCCAATAAACGGGCCACCAAAATATCATCATCGGCTTCCAGTGCAATGGTAGCATTTACTTTCATGTTCTTGGACTCCAAGAAATTGTCCAAAGCCTCGGCCTGCGCCTCGGTTCTCGGAAAACCATCAAAAATAAAACCTGCCGCATCCGGATTTTTTTCCACTTCGGCCTTGAGCATATCGATGGTCACCTCGTCAGGCACCAAATCGCCCTTGTCAATGTAAGACTTGGCCAGTACGCCCAAGTCGGTACCATTTTTAATATTGTAACGGAACACATCCCCTGTCGAAATGTGTTTCAAGTCATACTTTTCTTTTAAAAACCCAGCCTGGGTACCTTTTCCTGCCCCGGGCTTGCCAAAAAGCACTAGGTTGATCATATCAGCTTTATTTAATTGGTAAACTTCTCTAAGATTTCTGCCTTGTTCCTTATAATCCAAACCATATCCTACGATAAAATCATCAGGAATTTCCAATCCCACATAATCAATGGCATATTCCCCATTGTACACTTCGGCCTTATAAAAAAGGGCCCCGATTTTAAACTCCTTTACATTGGTGTTGGAAAATAAATGCACGAGCTGCTTTAAAGTGCGTCCTGTATCCACAACATCTTCCAAAATGATCACGCTTTTGCCTTCCATTTCTTCGGGAATATCCAATAAGGTTTCCACGATACCTGTAGAAGTAAGCCCTTGGTACGAGCTCAATCGCACAAAAGACACTTCGCAGGGGTGCTGGTAAGCCTTTAAAAAATCGGAAACAAACATAAAAGCACCATTGAGCACTCCCACAAAAAGAGGCACTTCATCTTTATAATCCTTAGCAATTTCTTGGGCCATTTTATCGATGGCGGCAAGAATCTGCTCTTCCTTTAAATAGGGTTTGAAAGTTTTGTCGTGAAGCTTTATCAATGTGTTCCAGTTATGGTCGGTTGGCAAAGATAGCATTTTTAAGGGTGTTAAACCCAGTGTTATTTTATAGCTTCATGGAATTCATGTAATTTTGCAATCATTCCAATTAGCAGAGCAATGCAATTTTTTTCTTCAGACTTTAAATTAGGTATTTTAGGTGGTGGACAACTGGGCAAAATGATGCTCTATGAAACCCGAAAATGGGACATTTACACCAAAGTGATGGATGCTTCACCAGAGGCACCGTGTAAGATTGCCTGCAATGAATTTGTTGAAGGTAGTTTAATGGATTTTGATGCCGTTTACAATTTTGGAAAGGATGTTGACGTGCTTACCATCGAGATTGAAAACGTAAACCTGGATGCCCTTGAAAAATTGGAGCACGAGGGAATCACAGTGTATCCGCCCACTAAAACCTTACGAACCATTCAGAATAAGGCGACCCAAAAGTTGTTTTATACCGACCATGGAATCCCTACTTCGCCATTTACACGGTTTGCCTATACCTCCGAAATTGAGGATAGCATTCACAACGGTGGATTGGATTTTCCTTTTGTTTGGAAAAGTGCACAATTCGGGTATGATGGTCAAGGTGTGAAAGTGGTGCGCAAAATGGAAGACCTTGAAAATCTTCCGAATGTGGAATGCATTGCCGAAAAATTGGTCAATTTTAAAAATGAATTGGCCGTAATCGTGGCCCGAAACTCCAAAGGAGATGTGGTAACCTATCCAGTGGTGGAAATGGAATTTCATCCCGAGGCCAACCAAGTGGAATACGTAATCTGTCCCGCTCGAATAGATGATAAAGTGGCGAAAAAAGCACAGGAAGTTGCTCTCAAGGTTTCCGAAGAAATGAAACAAATCGGTTTATTGGCGGTGGAAATGTTCCAGACCCAAGACGACCAAATTTTAGTGAACGAAGTAGCTCCAAGACCACACAATAGTGGACATTACAGTATAGAAGCCAGTTACACCAATCAGTTTGAACAGCACATTAGGGCCATTTTAGGCTTACCTTTAGGTAAAACGGAAAGTAAAGTGGCTGGAATAATGGTAAATTTGGTGGGTGCCGAAGGTCATACCGGGGATGTGGTCTATGAACATATGGAAGAAATTTTGGCCATGGATGGGGTAACCCCACACATTTATGGTAAAAGACAAACACGTCCGTTCCGCAAAATGGGGCACGTGACCATTGTAGATGAAGATATGGTGAAAGCCCGAGCCATGGCACAAAAAGTAAAAGAAACCATCAACGTTGTAAGCAAATAACACTATGAGCAAAGTAGCCGTGATCATGGGAAGTACAAGCGACCTTCCTGTTATGCAAGATGCCATTGATATACTTAAAAGTTTTTCCATTCCGGTGGATGTAGATATTGTTTCCGCACACCGTACTCCCGAAAAACTGTTCGATTTCAGTAAAAATGCCCACAAAAAAGGCTATGCCGTAATCATTGCAGGTGCTGGTGGAGCAGCCCACCTACCTGGAATGGTAGCCTCCATGTCTCCACTTCCAGTTATCGGCGTACCTGTAAAAAGCAGCAACTCCATTGATGGTTGGGATTCGGTACTTTCCATTTTACAGATGCCCGGAGGTGTACCCGTTGCCACAGTAGCCTTGAACGGCGCAAAAAATGCTGGTATTTTGGCAGCACAGATTATCGGAAGTGCAAATGCCGAGGTATTGGAAAAAATTGAAGCCTATAAAGAAGGGCTTAAAGAAAAAGTAATCAAAGGCGCTGAAGAAGTCAAAAAAACATTTTAATTGTCCAACATTGCCATAAACAGTAACCATACTGACAGTTTCGTTGGATTTTACAACACATCGATTCAAGATAAATCGTAGCAATTTATGAACAATCCCTTATTGGAGCCTTTTAATGAAGCTCCATTTTCCAAGATAAAAAACGAACATTTTAAGCCTGCATTTCTTCAAGCCATTGAAGATGCGAAACAGGAGATTGATGATATCACGTCCAATCCAGATGCACCCACTTTCGAAAACACGGTAGTTGCCTTGGATTTTGCTGGACAGCAATTGGACCGTATTTCCAGTGTCTTTTTTAATCTGAATTCAGCGGAAACTAACGAGGAAATTCAAAAAATAGCGCAAGAAGTCTCCCCTTTATTATCGGAATTCGGGAACGACATTACCTTAAATGAGGCATTGTTTCAACGCATAAAAACCGTCTACGAAAATAGGGATGCAATCGAACTTACTCCAGAACAGGCAACCCTTTTGGATAAGAAATACAGAAGTTTTAGCAGAAACGGGGCGAATTTGAACGACGCCGACAAAAAACGTCTTCGTGAAATCGACGCTGAACTGTCCAAACTAAAATTGACCTTTGGCGAAAACGTTTTGGCAGAGACCAATGCTTTTGAACTTTTGTTGACCAACGAAGAAGATCTTAATGGACTTCCAGAAGGCGAAAAAGAAGCTGCTGCCCATTTAGCAGAATCGAAGGGCAAAGAAGGGTGGTTGATTACTTTGGACTACCCGAGCTACATTCCTTTTATGAAGTATGCCGAAAACAGGGAATTGCGCAAAGAACTTGCATTGGCCTTTGGAAGCAAAGGGTTCCATAACAACAAATTCGACAACCAGGAAAATATCCTTAAAATTGTCAAACTTCGATTTGAAAGAGCCAATTTATTGGGCTACCCCACCCACGCACATTTTGTATTGGAAGAGCGCATGGCGGAAACCCCTGAAAAAGTACTGGAGTTCTTAAACGAACTTTTGGCCAAGGCAAAACCTGCCGCTGAAAAGGAATATGTAACCTTGGAGGAATTTGCCAAAGAATTGGATGCCATCGACCGTTTGGAAAAATGGGACAGTGCCTTTTATTCTGAAAAATTGAAACAGAAACTCTTCAATTTGGATGATGAAAAATTGAAACCCTATTTCAAATTGGAAAATGTAATCAATGGGGTTTTTAAAATTTCGGAAAAATTGTACGGACTTAAATTCAATGAAGTTCAGACCATCGACAAATACCATGAAGAAGTAAAAACTTTTGAGGTTTATGATGAGCAAGACAACTTCATCTCATTGTTTTATGCCGATTTCCACCCAAGACCGGGCAAACGTGGTGGTGCTTGGATGACCTCATTCAAATCGCAATACACCTTAAACGGTGTTAACAGCCGACCACAAATTTCAAACGTCTGTAACTTTACCCGAAGCACCAGTAAAAAACCCTCTTTATTGACCTTCAATGAGGTGACCACACTTTTCCATGAGTTCGGACATGCTTTGCATGGGATGTTGGCGAACACTACCTATCCCAGCCTTTCGGGAACATCAGTGTATTGGGATTTTGTAGAATTACCAAGTCAGGTATTGGAAAATTGGTGTTACGAAAAAGAGGCATTGGAGCTTTTTGCCTTCCATTACGAAACTGGGGAATTGATTCCTATGGAATTGGTGGATAAAATCAAGGAGTCTTCCAATTTTCAAGAAGGAATGGCGACTTTGAGGCAGTTGAGCTTTGGCTTTTTGGATATGGCCTGGCACGGAACCGACCCAACCAACATTTCAGATGTTAAAGCCTATGAAGTGAAGGCTTTTGAAAGCACCAACTTGTTCCCAGAAACCCCTGAAACCTGTATGAGCACAGCATTCTCCCATATTTTCCAGGGCGGATATTCATCAGGTTATTACAGCTACAAATGGGCAGAGGTTTTGGATGCGGATGCATTCCATTATTTCAAGGAAAATGGGATTTTCAATCGGGAAATTGCAAACAAGTTCAAAGAGAATGTACTCTCCAAAGGAGGAACAGAAAATCCAATGGAACTGTACAAAAGGTTTAGAGGCGCCGAACCCAATATTGATGCATTATTGGAGCGGGCTGGACTATTAGAAGTCAATGAATAAAAAACTTTGCTCCAGTGTAAGTAATAAAATCCAGGAACGTCTAACACCTTTTTAATAAGGAAAACACACATTCCCTTAAAAAAAATTACATTTGGGAATCACTGATTGAAAATGGCCAAACACCAACTACATCCTGAAAATTGGGTAGACCAACATGCTGATTATCTTTTCAACTATGCGGTTGGTAGGGTAAGCGATGCGGAAATTGCTAAGGATTTGGTTCAGGAGACCTTCATGGCCGGCCTAAATTCTTCCAAAAATTTTAAGGGCGATGCTGCGGAACGCACTTGGTTGGTATCCATTTTAAAGCGAAAAGTGATTGACCACTACCGCAAGATCAATTCAAAAAAAGGAAAAGCAGAAGTTCGCATGAGCTATAGTTCGGATACGGAAGCCGAAGGCGATTGGTTGGAACAACAGGTAGCCGATCCTTTTAGCAAGGATGGTGATAATGTAATGGAAAACGAGGAATTGGGCATGGCCATACAAGATTGCATGTCAAAATTGCCGGAAAAGCAGGCCATGGTCTTTAAAATGAAGACCATTCAAGATATGAGCACTGAGGATATTTGTAATGAACTGGGAATAAATCCGTCCAACCTTTGGGTAATGATCCATAGGGCAAGAACGGCTTTAATGGGTTGTTTAAATGAAAATTGGTTTTAGAAATGAAGATTACATGTGAAGAGGCTTCAAGCATCTGCGATAAATCACAATACAAAGAAGCAGGTTGGTGGGAAATCTTTAAACTCCGCCTCCATTTATTGTATTGCAAAACCTGCAAAAAATACTCCAAGAAAAACAGTGAGCTCACTTCGCTTTGTGATCGCGCCGGCCTAACCGTTCTTACCAAAGAGGAAAAGGAAAAAATGAAAAAGGATCTCGAGAAAAATCTTTAGAAATACCTTTCCACCCCCCAAAACAAACAAAACCAAAATATCGGGATTGCCTCTACCCAAAACGGGACAAAATATTTGGTGTAAATTTTCCTTTTAGCCAGCAGCACCAAAATCAAAACAACACAAAGCACCAATCTGAATTCCAGTTCCAACGGGTGCACCTCATCTTTCAAAAAGGTCAATAGGAAAAACAAAACGGTCAAGCCCATTCCCAATTTTTGGGTGTTAGCCACACCAAGCACTTGTGGTAAAGTTCTCAACCCCTTATCATCCCATTGCATATCCCGAATTTCAAAAGGGATGATCAATACCAGAACCAGCAAAAACCGTTGCAAAAAAGACACCCAAAAATCCCAGTATAAGGGCAATTCGGCATCAATAACAGGCAGCAAAACGGTAAACCCTGCCCACACAAAAGCGACGATATACACTTTCAACCCAGCTAAATTCCTAAGGTTTTTAGCTTTTGGAAGTAAAGGCACGGCATAAAGCGCGGATAAAATGCCCAAAATGATGGTCGCTAACCAAATTTCTTGTTTCAATTGCATCAAAAAATAGAGAGCGAAAACAAAGGAGATAAAACTGAAAACCTGAATCACTTTGTGATATGCATTCGATACAATAATGTATTTATAAGCCTCTACCCCATATTTGATGAAATTATAGCAAACGATCACACTGAAAAAGATAAAGCCCAACAAGTTCAAATCGGAAAAAGTTCCCAACAAATGAAAAGTGACCCCAGCCATGGCCAAGACCGACAATGCCACATGAATACTGGCATCCAGATAAAAATCAAATAAAGCTTTAAGGGTTCGCATGTGGGAAAATCATTCCTTAAAAAGCAAAGGTTAATTGCTGGTTAACAACTTTGACTCACTGTACTTCAAAATTGCCCATTTTCATCGAATTAATCCCTAATTTTGTGCACTTTATTGGATTGAACATGAACACAGAGCTTTTTGCCGCCAGACACATTGGCATTACTGAAAAAGACATGCCCCATATGTTGCAAACCATTGGGGTTGAGAATTTGGACCAACTCATTTACGAGACTATTCCAGACGACATCAAACTAAAAAAACCTTTGGACCTTCCTGCTGGGATTCCCGAACACGAATTCTTGAAACACCTTCAAGGATTGGCCCAAAAAAATAAAATTTTTAAAACCTATATCGGGTTAGGGTACCACGAGTCATTGACCCCTTCCGTGATCCAACGTAACATATTGGAAAATCCGGGATGGTATACCGCCTACACCCCCTACCAAGCAGAAATTGCACAAGGTAGATTGGAGGCTTTGTTGAATTTCCAGACCATGGTAATCGACCTTACCGGAATGGAAATCGCCAATGCTTCACTTTTGGATGAAAGTACCGCAGCTGCAGAGGCCATGACCATGTTGTTCGAACTGCGTACCCGTCCACAGAAAAAAGATAATGTGTGCAAATTCTTTGTTTCCGAAGAGATATTGCCACAAACCTTAAGCCTGTTGCAAACCCGCGCCATACCTTTAGGTATTGAGTTGGTAGTTGGCAATCATGAAGCCTTTGAATTCTCTGATGATTTCTACGGAGCCATGTTGCAATACCCAGGAAAACACGGTCAGGTTCATGACTACGCTTCCTTTGTAGAAAATGCAAAAGCCAATGACATTAAAGTTGCCGTTGCTGCCGATATTTTAAGCTTGGTGATGCTTACACCTCCCGGTGAATGGGGCGTTGATGCTGTTGTGGGAACCACCCAGCGATTTGGAATTCCATTAGGATATGGTGGACCTCACGCTGCTTTTTTTGCCACCAAAGAAGATTACAAAAGGAATATCCCAGGTAGGATTATTGGGGTGACCAAAGATACCGATGGAAACCGTGCTTTGCGTATGGCGCTTCAAACTAGGGAACAACATATTAAAAGGGACAAAGCTACTTCCAACATCTGTACCGCTCAGGTATTATTGGCTGTTATGGCTGGAATGTATGCAGTTTACCACGGTCCTGAAGGATTGAAATATATCGCGGAAACCATTCATAAAAAAGCGGTAATTCTTTCAAAATCTTTGGCAGAGAAGAACATCAAGCAGTTAAATACCGTCTTTTTCGATACATTGCATATCGAGTTTGATGATGTAGACCAACTCAAAAAAGTGGCAGAACATCTTGAAATCAATTTTAATTATATTGATAACAAACATGTATCCATATCCCTTAATGAGGCAACCACATCTAATGATCTTATCACTTTAATCAAATTATTTGATGCCTTAAAAAGCGAACCAAAAGATTTAAGTGAATATACTTCAGTTGACGGCAACACTTTTTCAAAAAGTACAATTTTAAGTTCGGAAATATTAATCCCAACTTCACTACAACGAACCGCTCCTTATTTGGAGCACGAAGTTTTCAATGCTTATCATTCCGAGACTGAATTGATGCGCTACATCAAAAAATTGGAGCGTAAGGATTTGGCATTGAACCAGTCCATGATTTCTTTGGGTAGTTGTACCATGAAATTGAACGCCGCTTCGGAAATGTTGCCATTGAGCTGGCCACATTGGGGCAATATCCACCCATTTGTTCCTTTGGAACAAGCCCAAGGTTACCAAGAAGTTTTGAAATCTTTGGAGGATCAATTGAATGTGATCACAGGATTTTCAGCCACCTCCTTACAACCCAACTCTGGAGCTCAAGGTGAATATGCCGGACTTATGGTGATCCGTGCCTACCACGAATCCCGTGGCGAAGGACACCGAGATATCTGTATTATTCCCGCATCTGCCCACGGAACCAACCCTGCTTCTGCAGTAATGGCTGGTATGAAAGTAGTGGTGACCAAAACCGATGAGAACGGAAACATCGATATGGCCGATTTGGAAGAAAAAGTAATCAAACATGCGGAAAATCTTTCTGCATTGATGGTAACTTACCCTTCTACCCACGGTGTTTTTGAATCGTCCATCAAACAGATTACCAAATTGATTCACGATAACGGAGGGCAAGTGTACATGGACGGTGCGAACATGAATGCGCAAGTTGGATTGACCAACCCTGCAACCATTGGAGCAGATGTTTGTCACTTGAACTTGCACAAAACTTTCGCTATTCCTCACGGTGGTGGTGGACCAGGTGTTGGACCCATTTGTGTTGCAGAACAGTTGAAACCCTTTTTACCGACAAATCCTGTGGTTAAAACAGGAGGTGAAGAAGCAATCACTGCTATTTCCGCCGCACCATGGGGAAGTTCTTTGGTATGCTTGATTTCGTATGGTTACATTAAAATGTTAGGCGCTGAAGGTTTGACTAACGCCACCAAAGCTGCTATTTTGAATGCGAACTACATCAAAGACCGATTAAAAGGTAAATTCGATGTACTCTATACGGGTGAACGTGGACGCGCAGCCCACGAAATGATCATTGACTGTAGACCTTTTAAAGCCAATGGCATTGAAGTGACCGATATCGCTAAACGATTGATAGATTACGGATTCCACGCACCAACAGTTTCCTTCCCAGTGGCTGGAACATTGATGATCGAGCCAACGGAAAGTGAAAGTCAAGCAGAATTGGATAGATTCTGTGATGCACTGATTTCGATTAGAACAGAAATCGACGAAGCATCTGCAGACGAACCCAACAACGTGCTTAAAAATGCTCCCCACACCTTGGGAATGCTTACAAGTGACGATTGGGATATGCCCTACAGCAGGGAAAAAGCAGCCTATCCGTTGCCCTATGTTGCCGAAAATAAATTCTGGCCAAGTATTCGTAGAACCGATGAAGCATTTGGGGATCGTAATTTGATCTGTACCTGTGCACCCATTGAAGATTATATCGAAGCTTAAAAACCATTATAAACACTGATAGAGAGCCCTGAATATTTGATTTGTTCAGGGCTTTTTTGCATTTCACAACCAACAAAACCAAAGTTGAACATTGTAACATTTATTATGCATGCATAATATTTGGATTTCAATAAAGTATCTTGGTGTAAAACATAAAATTCCTCCTAAACATGAAAATTGGCATAACAGGAACAGGCAGTTATATTCCTTCAGTGGTTACAGACAATGACGATTTTTTGAACCATGAATTTTTGGGTGTCGACGGCTCAAGTTTTGAGCAGGAAAACACCGTGATCATTGAAAAATTTCAGGCCATCACAGGAATTGCTTCACGTAGATATGCCAAACCAGAATTGAAAACCTCAGATATTGGATTCTTGGCAGCAGAAGAGGCCATCGCCAACGCCGGCATTGACAAGGAGGAACTGGATTACATTATTTTTGCGCACAATTTCGGGGATTTGACCCCTGGAAAAATACAAGGTGATACCTTGCCCAGTCTTGCCTCAAGGGTAAAACATTTGCTTCGCATTAAAAATCCAAAATGTGTGGCCTACGACCTTATATTTGGCTGCCCAGGTTGGATTGAAGGACTTATTCAGGCAAAAGCATTCATCCAAAGTGGCATGGCAAAAAAATGTTTGGTCATTGGTGGAGAAACCCTTTCGAGAGTTATTGACCCACATGATCGAGATAGTATGATTTTTTCGGATGGCGCAGGGGCTACTATTTTAGAGGCTGAACCTGCTTCAGGAGAAATTTTGGCCCACTCTTCAGCCACCTATGCCAATGATGAGGCCTATTATCTTTACTTTGATAAGACCAACAGTTCAAAAGGTTGTACGGATACCCGTTACATTAAAATGCAAGGTCGAAAAATTTACGAATTCGCCTGCATCAATGTACCCAAGGCCATGGCCGAATGTTTGGACGAAAGTGGAGTGGCTATTGATGAGGTCAAAAAAATATTCATCCACCAAGCCAATGAAAAAATGGATGAGGCCATCATCAAACGTTTTTATAAAATCTATGGCAAAACGGTCCCCGATAACATTATGCCCATGAGCATTCATACATTGGGAAACAGCTCCGTTGCCACCGTGCCCACTCTATTGAATCTGGTTGAGAAAGGGGAACTCCCTGAACATCAATTAAACAAAGGCGATGTGATACTTTTTGCGAGTGTCGGTGCCGGAATGAACATTAATGCGGTGGTATATCGGTATTAAAAACAAGTTCAAGTGTCAAGTTCAAATTCAACACTCCTTGAACTAACTACTGACTTCTGACTACTGACTACTAACTACTGACCACTAATACCTAAAACTAATTTGGGAATTGTGGTTTGTTTTTTGGAATTTTAGCCCATGTACGAAAACAACTTTCCGAATAAGCGCTACAAACATACCTTAGCGTTTTTGAACAAGCACATTTCAACTTCCGAATCCATTTTGGACCTAGGTGTGGAAAATCCCTTTTCTGAAATCATGAAATCCAATGGGTATACCGTTGAGAATACAACCGGTGAAGATTTGGATGTGGATTTTCAAAGTGTTGTTGCATCCGATGCCGATGTGGTGACCGCTTTTGAAATCTTTGAGCATTTGGTAGCACCTTACAATGTGTTGAAAGAAATCAAAGCAAAAAAATTAGTGGCAAGTATTCCAATGCGTTTGTGGTTTTCATCGGCTTATCAAAGCAAAACGGATCCTTGGGACCGACATTACCACGAATTTGAAGATTGGCAATTTGATTGGCTTTTGGAAAAAGCAGGATGGAAAGTAAAGGACTCTGCCAAATGGACCAATCCAACTAGAAAAATAGGATTCAGGCCCCTACTCCGATACTTTACCAATCGCTACTACATTGTTTATGCGGAGCGTAAACCCTAGTTTGTCATTCTGAGTATAGCGAAGAATCTTTGAAAATCTTAAAACCGGCTTCATATCATTTTCACGAATGGCCTGCTCTAAAATTCATGGTTTAAGACTCCCTTTATAAATTAGATTCTTCAATCGCTTTGCTTTTTCAGAATGACAAGTTCAAAGTTCAAGTTCAATAATCAATCCCTAACTTCATCTTATTATCAAAAACAAGATTGGGATAAGTCCATTGTTTTTAAGAATTTTAACCCATGCGAATCAGCATTGTTATTCCAGCACATAACGAAGCAGCTTTTTTAAAAGATTGCTTGGATTCCTTTGTTACCCAAACCTATTTGCCCAATGAACTTATTGTGGTGGATGACAACTCTTCGGATGACACTTTTGTAATTGCACAAAAGTTTTCAAACAAGTATCCTTGGATTAAAGTCGTACAACGACATTCCACCGATACCCATGTACCCGGCAAAAAAGTAGTGGACACTTTTAATTTTGGATTGGCACATGCTTCAGAATTTGACCTTATTGGAAAATTCGATGCTGACATTATTCTTCCGCTCAATTATTTTGAAATGATGGTAAACCAATTTCAATCCAATTGGAAATTGGGCATGTGCTCTGGACTTTTGTTCATCCAAAAAAACAGGGAATGGGTGTACGAGAACATTGCAGACAAAAACCATATTCGTGGCCCCATAAAATTGTATCACAAAGCCTGTTTTAATAAAATTGAAGGTTTACGACCAGGGGTTGGTTGGGATACCGTGGATAATCTTTTGGCTAAATACCACGATTTTGAAACCTTGACCCTTCCCGAACTTCATGTGAAACACCTTCGTCCTACCGGACATGGGTATAGTTCCAAAAATTTTCAAGCAAAGGGGGAAGCCATGTATAAAATGAGGTATGGTTTGATTTTGACCAAAATTGCCTCCCTTAAAATAACATGGCAGGCCAAAAATCCCTTGCTCTACCTCCAAATGATTGTTGGATTCTTAAAGGCTTTCTTTCAAAAACAACCGCGATATGTCACTAAAAAAGAAGGAGTATTTATTCGAAACTATCGATGGAAAGGCATACGCTCCAAGATATAAATTCATATCTACCTACATTACAAATTCCATATTCTTACAGCTTTAATTATACGAGCAAATCCATCAATTGATAAAGGGCATTCATCAATTGACATCAAAAATCGATTTTCCTTGGGTTAACTTTATTTCAACACTATAATTCCCAATGCCAGATGCGGGGTTATCATAGGATAATTTCAAATGAAACCTTTTCCCATCATCAAAAAACCATGTTTGTGGTCTGTTATTTTTCTTGTGTTTACTCAAGTTGCTTTGGCTCAAATTCCTGGTCAAAGTTATTACGACAATACAGGATTTGTGGAATATATTCGAGGGGACCATCCCGTAATCATTACCGTTCCCCATAATGGATATTTAGAACCGGACAATATTCCCGATCGATCTTGCAATGGATGTAAGTATGGGAGTGATTCCCACACCCAAGAAATGGCCAGAACGATTATCGATGCCTATTTTAACCTAACTGGACATTACCCCCATGTCATCATCAATCTACTTGCGAGAGTTAAATTTGACGCCAACAGACCTATTGACGAAGCGGCAGATGGAAATGCAACGGTAGAAGTTGCATGGCAGAATTATCAAAATTTCATAAAAAATGCCAAATCGGAAATCGAACAAGATTATGGCAGGGGCATTCTATTTGATTTTCATGGGCACAGCCATGATGTTGAACGCGTGGAATTGGGATATACCCTTACCAATGAAGAATTGGCAATGGCACCAGAGGTACTCAACTCCTTTGATATAGTAGATGGTAGTGGCATCAAATCCTTGATTCTGGACAATCCCCTGCAACAAACCCATACACAAATGTTGATAGGACCCTATAGTCTGGGCGCTCTGATTCAACAAAAGGGATATCCGACCGTGCCAAGTCCCGATGATCATTACCCTTTAGCAAACGAAGAATATTTTACGGGCGGCTTTACCATTTTCACCCATAGCTCAAGACGTGATAACAACAGCGCTATAGACGGAATCCAAATTGAGGTCAATAGGGATATTCGGTTTGATGAAACCGTTCGAACTGAATTTTCCATTGACTTGGCCGATGCCATTTTTGAATACCTCAATCTATTCTATCTATCTGATGTAGAATTTGTGGATGCGGATCAAGATGGATTCAATAACATGGTTGATTGTGACGATACAGACCCCAGTATTAACCCCAACGCGGATGAAATTCTGGACAATGACGTTGATGAAAACTGCGATGGTAAATTGGGTACCTCGACCATAGAGCCTCCAAATCCTTTTGAGCCCACCGACGAACTGTTCTTCTACCCCAACCCAACGGATGAACTTTTACTTATCATCAATGCGAATTCCATGAACTTCTACGTGGAATTTTTTGACACAAGTGGCAAATTGGTTTATAAAGTTGTCAACCAAAAGGAATTGCACCTTGAGTTTTTAGCAAGCGGCCAATACATTGTGGTCTACCACGATTTAATCGCCGGTAAGGCCATTAAGAAAAAGATTTTGGTTAAGTAAACTACTCTAAGACCTCACTAATCGGTGTTCCTGTTGTACCATTTGGAAATGCAATTCCCAACAAAGCCGAAATGGTCGGGGCAATATCAGGTATCTCTGTTCTATTTACCGTACTACCGTGCTTTATTCCCTTGCCAAAAAACAACAAAGGTGCATGGGTATCGTAAATAAACGGAGTACCGTGTGAAGAACCCGTTCTACCGTAGGATATGTAACCAGTATTTGGAACTAAAAGCACATCCCCAGAGCGTTTCTGGTTATAGCCGTTCTGTAAAATATAGGGAACCCCCTCTGTATAATCGTTTTCCCACATTTGATGTGCAGTAAACACTTGGCTAATGCCATCATAAGACAAAAATTCTTTGGCTATAGCTTCCTGGGCATCTTCCAAATCGATGTCCAAATTGGCCAAGATTTTATGGTCCAAAAAGATTTGGTAATTGGAAATGTTCTTAACTACATCGGTGGTACCATATTTATATTGAAGAAACTCATTGAACTCACTTTTCATTCCATCCATATCCAAATAGCCAGCGGGAATCTTTTGGTCTTGTAAATATGCCGGAACATCTATTGCAGCATGGTCCGCCGTTAAAAATACGGTGTATTGCCCTTCTCCAACCTTTTCATCCAACGCAGTGAACAAACGAGCCAATTCCAAATCCAATCGGATGTACGTGTCTTCAATCTCTTTGGAATTTACCCCAAAAAAATGTCCCACGTAGTCCGTACTCGAAAAACTAACCGCCAAAAAATCGGTAATATTATCTTTTCCCAATCCTTCTCCCTCCAAAGCAGCCAAAGCGAAATCGGTAGTGATGCTATTTCCAAACGGACTCTTTCTGATCAATTCAAAATTATCGTTCTGCTCCCAAATAGTAGGTAAATCATGCGGAAATGCATTATTGGCTTCCCCTTTCAACACGCCTTCATAATTATTGACATCGGTTCCACTTTCGATATAAGTTTCTATTGGTCGCAAGGTATTCCAAGGTTTCTTGTATGATTCTGCGACATCGGATGCATTAAAATCAATAACCCATTGTGGCAGGGCGTTCATATAATAAGAACTTGTTATCCAGTTTCCATCTTGCTTCCCCTCAAACCAATAGGCCGCATTGGCAGAATGACCAGCAGGGAGGATAGCCCCCCTATCCTTTAAAGCAATTCCTATCACTTTTCCACGCTGTTGAGTATGTAAACGTAATTGATCCGTAACCGTCGAGGTCAACATACGGTGTGGCGACATTTGTCCAGCTTTTGAAGTAGTTCCAACAGATGTATAACTATCATCTCCGGCACAATACACCTCTTTACCCGTTGTTCTATCGTACCAATCGTTCCCGATGATGCCGTGCATGGCAGGCGAAGTTCCGGTATATACCGATGTGTGTCCCGGGCCCGTACTTGTAGGCGCGTAGTTAAAATGGTTGTTTTTTGCATTAAATCCCTCATTTACCATGCGCTTAAAACCACCTTCCCCGTATTGGTTCCAAAAACGGGTCAAATAATCGTATCGCATCTGATCCACCACAATCCCCACCACCAACTTTGGATTTTGGGCAATGGATTCTGATGGCTGCATTTCATCAACACTCTTTTTTTTACGTTGTCCGTAAGAAAAACTAATGCTGCACAATACTAAAAAAGATAAAATAAGGTTGGTCCTTTTCATGCGATGGATTTAATCAAAATGATTACAAAACTATTCAAATAAACCGTTTAAAATTTTAAATGAAGGTTAAATGCTCCACAATATTCTTATTTTTATCAGCTCAAGTCCATAAAGCGAATGAAATACCTTGAAGCGATTGGAAAATACTTCATCATGATCTGGGAAGTATTTAAAAAGCCTACTAAATGGCGCATCATGAAATCCCTGATTTTAAAGGAAGTCGATGACTTGGTCTTTGGTGCCATGGGCATCATAATTTTTATTTCCTTCTTTATTGGCGGGGTTGTTACCATTCAAACCGCATTGAACCTTACCAATCCCTTATTGCCTAAAAGCCTTATAGGTTTTGCTGCACGACAATCCGTTATTTTGGAGTTCGCACCAACCTTTACCTCCATTATTATGGCAGGTAAAGTTGGCTCATACATTACATCCAGTATTGGCACCATGCGTGTTACGGAACAGATAGATGCCCTCGAAGTTATGGGGGTAAACTCGTTGAACTATCTGGTGTTTCCTAAAATTATTGCCGTGATGATGTATCCCTTTGCCGTTGCCATTTCCATGTTCGTTGGAATTACCGGCGGATGGGTCGCAGCCGTTTTTGGAGGTTTTGCCCCAAGTGGGGAATTTATTAAGGGATTGCAAATGGATTTTAATGCCTTCCATGTGACCTATGCTTTGATAAAATCGGTGGTTTTTGCCTTTATTATTGCAACCGTTCCATCCTTCCACGGCTTTTATATGAAAGGTGGTGCATTGGAAGTTGGAAAAGCAAGTACCACTTCGTTTGTATGGACCAGTGTGGTGATCATCATCACAAATTATATTTTAACACAATTGTTATTGGGCTAATGATTGAAGTAGACAACATACACAAGTCGTTTGGTGACCACCATGTTTTAAAAGGGATCTCTACCTCTTTTGAAAAGGGAAAAACCAACTTGATCATCGGTCAAAGTGGTTCTGGAAAAACAGTGTTCTTAAAATGTTTATTGGGACTATTTGAGCCCGATGAAGGTAATATTTGTTACAACGGCAGGTTTTATTCGGAGTTATCGACCAAAGACCGAAGAAACTTGCGCCAGGAAATGGGAATGGTTTTTCAAGGCAGTGCATTGTTCGATTCCATGACGGTCGAGGGCAATGTAATGTTTCCCTTGGATATGTTCACCAATCAGTCAAGATCGGAAAAACAGGATCGAGTGGATTTTGTTTTAAAGCGCGTTAACCTGATAGACGCCCATAAAAAATTCCCTTCGGAAATTTCTGGAGGAATGCAAAAACGTGTAGCCATTGCCCGTGCGATTGTGATGAACCCAAGATATCTGTTCTGTGATGAACCCAATTCTGGCCTAGATCCAAAAACCGCCATTCTCATCGATAATTTGATTCAAGAAATTACCCAAGAGTACGACATAACCACCATTATCAACACCCACGATATGAACTCGGTTATGGAGATTGGCGAAAAGATTCTCTTTTTGAAAAATGGTTTAAAGGAATGGGAAGGCACCAACAAGGAAATCTTTAAGACCGACAATGAAGCAGTTACCGATTTTGTATATTCCTCGGAGCTTTTCAAAAAGGTACGGCAGATGTATTTGGAGGAACGTAATTAATCAGACATCTAAAATACCTATTCCACTTCCTTAACAACTAAAGTGGAATCCTGTAGTCTCAATTTCAACCAAGCCAACATCTTCTTGGCATCCGTTTCCTTTTGATTGTTGCGCACCCCATCGTTCCATTTAATTTCAAAAACAGGAACGGTGTCCAGCTTTTTAAAATCAGTTTTAATGAGGTATGAAAATCCTAATTCGGAGATATTTTCATAGTTCGCTTTGGCTTCTTTACTTATTTCACTAAAAGGAATCTGCTTCCCAACACTGAACTGTAGCTTTGCGACTTCCGCCTCCAACAATTTGATCTGTTGGTCTTTGTTCATAAGTTCGGCCTTGTTCTTCTCATAAAGCTCACTCACATAGTTGAACTTTTCTTCAGAATCATCCTTACCTCCCTGAATAACATGAAGTTCAGCGTCCTTTAATCGGGAATATTGTTCCTTTTGGGAACGCCATGTACTGATCACATTGTCAGGAACCAATTCATCCCCCATAAAAACCACTTCAATCACTGAAGGTTCATCATCCGAAAATTCCAATTTTGTCAAGTTATCCACATATCTTCCAGCACCATCAAATTGGTAGACCTCAACGGTTTCCCTTAAAAACTGTTGGGCCTGCTTTTTGAACAACGACTCTTGAAATACTTGATAGAATGTAAATCCTGCAGGAATCATTACCAAAATTCCGGTTATTGATGCCAGTCTAGCGATCAACCTTCGTCTCTGCGAATTGGCATAACGCACCATTGGGAATCGCAAAAACTTGATGACCAGAAACGTCGCCAAACCAATAAATATGGTATTGATGATGAACAGGTACATGGCACCTGCTGCATACCAAGGCTTGCCTATAGCCAAACCAAATCCAACCGTACACAAGGGTGGCATCAATGCGGTGGCAATGGCCACACCAAAAATAACACTGGCAATGGTTCCTTTTTTAGCCCTTGCTATTACCAATGCCAAACCGCCAAAAAATGCAATGAGCACATCTCGAATATCAGGCTTGGTACGTGCCAAAAGCTCGGAAGATTCATCACGGAGCGGGAAAAGGTAAAAGAACAAAAAGGCCGTTATCACACTCAAAACCACCATTACGGTAAAGTTTTTCAAGGACCTCCGCAAGGTATCAATATCGTTGATGGCCAAAGACATTCCCATACCCAGAATTGGGCCCATTAGAGGAGAAATTAACATGGCACCGATAACAACGGCGGTAGAATTGGCATTCAAACCAATGGAGGCGATAAAAATCGAACATACCAAAATCCAAGAGGTATGCCCTTTAAAGGGAATATCTGCGATAATGGATTCTTTGGTAGCGGCTGCATCGGTATTGGAACGTATTTCCAAAAGTTCCGAAAGGAACATTCTCACACTTCCCAACAGTCCTTTAAAGTCCTTTTTTACCTCATCCCCGCTATCCTTTTTAGGAGGAATGCCATCTTTAATCTGTTCTTCGCTCATATATTACGCGAACTGGTCGCCAAATTTATCTTTAACCTGCCCCAAAACTTTTTTAATATCTTGTTGCTTATCCTTGGGATAGATCAACAACACCTCTTCTTTATCTACTATAATATAGTCTTCCAATCCATCGACCACCACTACCTTTCCTTTGGGAGATCTGATCATATTGCCCTTTGCATTTTCCAAAAGCACCTGGGCATTGACAACTGCATTTTCGTTGGCATCTTTATCCAATTTATCATACAATGCTCCCCAAGTCCCCAAATCGTTCCAATCGAAGGTTGCGGGCAAGGTGTAAATGGATTTGGATTGTTCCAAGATAGCATAATCAATGGATATGTTATCGGCCTTGGCATAATTTTCTTGAATAAATTTCTTTTCCTCGGGTGTATTATAGCAAGACATACCACCACCAAACAAATCATATTGGCTGGGTTGATAATTTTTAAATGCCTCTACAATGGTTTCCACACTCCACATAAAAATACCTGCATTCCATAGGAAATTACCTTGTGCCAAAAACTCCTTTGCGGTTTCATAATCCGGTTTTTCCCTGAACTGTGACACCTTTTTCAAGTTTTCGTCACTTCCTTTTTCAAATTCGATATATCCAAAACCTGTGTTTGGAAAAGTAGGTTGGATTCCCAATGTACAAAGGGCATTTTCTTTTTCGCATTTATCAAAACAAGCGATTACATCCCTTTCAAAAGCATCCTCGTCTTCAATCCAATGATCACTGGGCGCTACGATCATGACCGCATTGGGGTTCATTTTTTGAATCTTTAGCGAAGCATACAAAATACAAGGTGCCGTATTTCTCATGGCTGGCTCCAATACCACTTGCTCGGGTTTTACCATCGGCAATTGTTCCAACACCAAGTCGTTATAGCTTTCGTTGGTTAGGATCAAGATGTTTTCGGTTGGAATAAACTTGTTCAAACGATCAAATGTTTTTTGAATCAAGGTTCTTCCACTCCCCAACATATCATGGAACTGTTTTGGGTTGGATGATGTACTAACAGGCCAAAATCGGGAACCTACCCCACCTGCCATTAAAATGGCGTAATAATTCTTGTTCATTTTTATACGTTTTGTCATTCCTGTGACAGCAGGAATTTATTAGATTTCTCACTTTCGTTCGAAATGACTTTACTTTCCTTTACTCTAATTAAGTCTTTATTTGACCTCTTAACTATGCTCAAGGCGACAATTTATTCCACCAATTCCACCTCAGCATTCGGTTGGAACAAATATAATCTGCCCGTGGCCAATTCCACACACTCGAAGCGTTTTACTCTTTGATTTCCCCTTCGATACAATTTACCATTATACAATCTAAAAACGCTTCCATACGGGAGTTCGAACACGTATTTCTGGTTTCTTTCCTCGGTATCGAAAGCTTTGAGCGCAATAGACAATCTTGCATCCGTACTACTGCTGGCCTTGGGGTTCTTAAAATGATTGGCAATTATAGGCAATAATTGATTTGGAAACACTTCAGGCCTGATAAAGGGAACCATGAGATGTTGAAAAGTTTGCTTCCATTCCTCTCCATGGGGTTTAATGCGACGACCATACTTTTCAAAGGCCACCAAATGGGCAATCTCATGCACTAATGTTATCAAAAATCGGTATTTATTCAAAGAGGCGTTTACCGTGATCATGTGCAGTCCATTCGGCAATCTTCGATAGTCTCCATGACGGGTCACCCGATGGTTCACAATTTTAAGATGCACACCATTGGTTTTGATCAACTCAAAGCAGGGCATCACAGCTCGTTCCGGAAGGTATTTTTGAAGGGTAGTTTCCACTTTGGCAAAGGTACATTTTAAGTCGGAAACATTTAATTATCTATGAAAGGCATCAAGGTGTACTATTACTCACTTGCAATAGTTTTCCATTGTACATTTTGTGTCCAATCAAAGCGAATTCTTTAATATAGGTTGCCATTTCTGGAGCGGTAACTGGTGCTTGATATCCAGGGAAAGCCTCTTCCAACATTTCGGTTTGAACAGCTCCCAAGGCCAACACATTAAAACTTGGCCCTGATGCTTTAAATTCCTCTGCCCAAAGTTCAGTCAAGGTAATTACTGCTCCTTTGCTGGAACTGTAAGCGGAAAGCCCTGGGAATTTCATACTGCCCTGCACGCCACCCATAGAACTGATAGTGACCACATGTCCCTTTTTTCCCATTTGGGGCAAAACAACCTTGGTCATTTCGGCAACGCCGAACACATTTACTTTGTAAACTGATTCAAATTCCTCAGGAGAAATTTCCATAAAGGGTTTGTTCACCAATCTACCTGCATTGTTGATGAGCACATCCACCACATGCCATTGTTCGATAAACTTTTCAACTTTTTTAAAGTCAGCTGGATTTCCTAAATCAAAGGAAAAGGTATGCACATTGGAAAATCCCAAGCTTTCTACAGGTTTGGTGTTTCGCGATAAGGCTAACACCTGATGTCCCTCTTGGGCAAAAAGCTTGACCAATTCCAATCCTATTCCCCTACTTGTTCCTGTTATGATTATGTTTGCCATGAACTAGACCTCTCGACTACGCTCGAGGTGACATTTTATATTAATTTGATAGTTTAATTTCTTGCGTCGCTCCATTCGCAATTCCTTCCAAAACAGGAATGGTTTTGTTCACCAAAGTGGCCATATGGGCAAAATCCATAATATCCGGTTCGTCCCCTACTTTGTGGTAGTGGTCAAAATTCGTAAAATCGAATGTGCAGAATGTATGGGATGGCACTTCAAATTCTTCATGGAACGCATAGTTGTCCGATCGTTGATAGAGGTTAAACTCTTTTGCCGTTGGTAAAAATCCAATTAAATTTTCCTTGGCATATGCATTGCTTACCGATGCCAAATTAGACATATCGTAGCCCGTGATGTACATGAAATAATCCTTTCCTTTTAAAGGAACACCTGTCATTTCAAAATTGAGCATGGTGTAGAGGTTAAGGTTTGATTCCTTTAATTTTTTGGCCAAATGTTTAGCCCCGAGCAATCCTTTTTCCTCCGCACTGAACAAAGCAAAAATCAATGTACGCTTGTTGGTTTTGTTCGTTCCAAAATATCTGGCGAATTCCAAAACTGTGGTTGTCCCCGAAGCATTGTCATTCGCTCCATTGGCAATCGCATCCCCATTTTCCATTTCAACAATTCCAATATGATCATAATGTGCACCAATCACGATAAACTCATCTTTAAGTTTTGGATCGCTTCCTTCTACAACCCCGACAACATTATATGCAGGTTTTTTAAAATTGGAAAGGGTATCCCTATAACTTTCAAAATAGGGTTTTACACCATAGGCTGTAAAATGATTTTCTATATACTGCGCAGCTTTTTCAATCCCTTCACTTCCAGAATCACGTCCTTTCAGCTCATCGGAAGCCAAATAGTTCATGATTTCACCAATACGATCTGCATTTGAAAAATCATCGGTCGATACGTTGGCTTTTACACTGGGTGGTGATGGAACAACAGCAGCCGTAGAATTAGTTTGTGTACTGGAACATGTTGCAAACAACATTGCTCCTAAAGCGTATAGAAAAAATTTCATCGTTTTTTGATTTTGAATTTTCTAAAGATAAAAAAAGCATCCCAAAAGGGATGCTTTTATATGATGGGTTGTAAATCGTCCTTTTCGACTTCGTTCAAGGGACAACCAACGCTATGCCAACATGGTCACTGGATTCTCCAGGTAAGCTCTCAATGTTTGTAAGAACTGGGCTCCTGTTGCACCATCCACGGTTCTGTGGTCACACGCCAAGGTAATTTTCATGGTGCTTCCGACTACAATCTGTCCATCTTTAACCACTGGTTTATCCACAATGGCTCCAACAGATAGGATTGCAGAGTTGGGTTGGTTGATAATGGATGTAAATTCCAAAATTCCGAACATTCCCAAGTTAGAAACAGTAAAGGTACTTCCTTCCATTTCATCTGGTTTGATTTTCTTGGTTCTTGCCCTACCAGCTAAATCTTTAACCGCAGTTCCCAATTGAGACAGTGTTAACTGGTCTGCAAATTTGATCACTGGCACAACAAGTCCATCATCCACAGCAACGGCAACACCCATATGCACATGATGCTTATATAGGGTCGAATCCCCGTTCCAAGACGTATTTACTTGTGGGTGCTTTTTAAGGGCCATGGCACAAGCCTTCAATACCATATCATTGAACGACACTTTAGTATCGGGCAAATTGTTTATCTGTGATCTTGACGCTTTTGCGTTGTCCATATCCACCTCGATAGTGAGGTAATAGTGAGGGGCCGAGAATTTAGATTCGCCCAAACGCTTGGCAATTACCTTACGCATGGTTGAGTTTTTCACCTCTTCGATGCTTTCTTCCCCTACTGGCAAAGCAACTGGTGCAACTGGCGCTGATTCAACTGCTTTTTCAGCAGCTGGAGCAGCCGTTTGTGAAGGCTGATAATTTTCTACATCCTTCTTCACAATTCTACCATTATCACCTGATCCTTTTACATTGGCCAAGTTGATTCCTTTTTCACTGGCAATCTTTTTGGCCAAGGGAGAGGCCAAAATACGTTGACCATCTGTAGAAGCTGAAGCTACGGGAGCAGCCGAACTAGCTTCTGCAACAGGCGCCTCCGTGTTAGCTGGTTCAGTTGTTGGGGCACTTGCAGCACCTCCACCTGACTGAGCATTCAATACAGCATCCACATTGGTTCCTGCAGGGCCAATAATGGCCAACAAAGAATCAACAGGAGCGCCTTCACCCTCTTTAATACCAATATATAATAATGTACCTGAGAAGAAAGATTCAAATTCCATTGTGGCTTTATCGGTCTCGATTTCCGCCAAAATATCTCCTTCTTCCACGGTATCACCTACCTTTTTCAACCAGCTGGCAACGGTACCTTCTTCCATGGTATCGCTCAACCTTGGCATGGTCACAATAACCACACCTTCTGGCATTGCTGCCGGTGCACTTGTTGGTGCAGCAGTTTCCACTGGCTTGGTTTCAGCAACTTCTTCTTTGGCCGGAGCAGCACTCCCTCCATTTAAAAGTGCCGAAAAGTCTTCACCTTCATCGCCGATTATGGCCAAAAGCGAATCTACTGGTGCACCGTCTCCTTCTTGAATTCCTATATGGAGCAATGTTCCGTTATGGAAAGATTCAAATTCCATAGTCGCCTTGTCGGTTTCGATCTCGGCCAAAATATCTCCTTCTTCAACTTTGTCCCCTACTTTTTTGAGCCATTTTGCCACGGTACCTTCTTCCATGGTATCGCTCAATCTAGGCATGGTGATTACTTCTGCCATCTACTTATAATTTATGTTGTAAAAATGGATAGTCTTCTTGTTCGTAAACGGTATCGTACAATTGCTCCAATGGTGGGAAATCGGAATTTTCAGCAAAATCCTCGCATTCCTTTACCAAATTCTTCACCCTTTTATCCGCAGCTTTCAATTCTTCTTCGGTTGCATATCCTTTTTCAAGAATAATATCCTTCACTTGGGTAATTGGATCTATCTTTTTGTACTCCTCTACTTCTTCTTTGGTTCTGTAATGCTGTGCATCGGACATGGAGTGACCTCTATATCGGTACGTTTTCATCTCCAAGAAAGTTGGACCTCCACCTGTACGGGCACGTTCAATGGCTTTGTCCATTTCCTTAGCCACTGCAGCAGGATCCATTCCGTCCACAGGACCACATGGCATTTCGTATCCCAATCCCAGTTTCCAGATATCTGTACTGAATGCTGTTCTTGCTACCGAAGTTCCCATGGCATATCCGTTGTTCTCACAAATGAAAACCACTGGCAACTGCCACAACATGGCCAAGTTGAATGCTTCGTGCAAAGAACCTTGACGAACGGCACCATCACCCATGTAACAAAGGGTTACCGAATCTCTTTTGAAATATTTATCGGCGAATGCCAAACCTGCACCCAATGGAATTTGTCCACCTACGATTCCGTGCCCACCATAAAAACGGTGTTCTTTTGAGAAAATGTGCATGGAACCTCCCATACCTTTGGAGGTACCTGTTACCTTACCGTAAAGTTCGGCCATTACTCTTCTGGGGTCAACACCCATTCCAATAGGCTGTACGTGGTTACGGTAAGCCGTGATCATTCTATCCTTGGTAAGGTCCATGGCGTGCAGCGCTCCAGCCAAAACAGCTTCCTGTCCGTTGTAAAGGTGCAAAAAGCCCCTTACTTTTTGTTGGATATATACAGCTGCTAATTTGTCCTCGAACTTTCTCCAGAACAACATGTCCTCGTACCATTTTAGGTAAACTTCTTTGGTGATTTTTTTCATCAACGGTAGTATTAATTGAAATTTCCCTGTGGTTGGGAAGAGCAAAAATACATATATAAATGTTTTGTAAAAAGAATTGATTTAAGAATCGCCCAAAAATGAACCATTGAATGCCAAAGGCAGGATATCTGCCATGGACGGGCACCTGAAAACGATGTTATTTTGGGCCTTCAGCAAAATGGGAATGGGAGTCTCTTGCTTTTGTTCGTACTCCACAATGGATTGTCTACAGTTTCCACATGGAGCGGCCGGCTCCGTATTTTCCATAAGCTCAGAACCCGCACTGATTGCCAAACACTTAATAGCAACTCCAGGATATTTTGCCCCTGCCTGAAAAACCGCCACCCGCTCCGCGCAAAGTCCTGCCGGGTAGGCCGCATTTTCTTGGTTGTTACCGATTACCACTTCCCCATTTTCCAGTAGAACGGCGGCACCTACCTTAAATTTTGAATATGGGGCATAGGCATTTAATCGTGCCGCATCAGCCTGGTGTAACAAATTTTGCTCCATTTGTGACAGCTCGGAGCTATCCTCAAAAATCTGCAGTTCAAAACTTATATGTTTTTTCTTCATACTTGGAGGGTCTCTTCCAAAAATAAAAAAACCCATCCAATAAGGACGGGTTTCACTGTATGTTTGAAAATCTTATTAGTCGTTATAAAATTCTTCCCCAAAATTAAAGGAAAGTGAAAAACGCAAAGTGTTCTCCAATGGATTTCTAACCTGTGAAGTCGAGAACAGATAAGAAAGGTCTATCTGGGCCGACTTAAATTTAAATCCTGCACCCAAGGTAAAGAACTTTCTCGAACCTTTTTCCTCGCTTTCATTAAAGTAACCTGTGCGTAACATGAAGGCCTCCCTAAATTGGTACTCGGCACCCAAGGCCCAAGTAACCTCTTTCAACTCTTCACTAAATCCATCAGGGGCATCTCCGAAGGATTCAAAGATTCCACTAAAGAAACCGATGTTTTGGTACACATCGTTATCCTCTGCGTCGATATCACCATCACCATCAAAATCGCGAGGTGTTGGCACCAATAATTTATTGAACTCTGTATTGATCGCCAATTTGTTGTCTTGGTCAAATATAAAGTCGAAGCCTCCACCGAATTTCAGGTTGGTCGGCAAAAAGTTTTCCTGTCCACCTTCATCATATTGTAAGGAACCGCCCAAATTGGAAATATTGAAACCAGCTCTCCAACGTCCATCAAAGTTGTCATAATAGATTTCCCTTGATCGATAAAAACCGGCAATGTCAACGGCAAATGCGTTAGCCGCTTGGGAATCTTGTGTTCCATCCTGAAACCTAAGATTGGAGCTTATAAATCTACCACCCACGGCCATCGAGAATGTTTCGCTCAATTTCAATGAATAGGAACCATCCAAAGAGAATTCATTCGGCTTTACTATAGTAGCATTTTGGTCGAAAGTCTGTCTCAGCTCAATTTCCCCCAAACCAAAATAGCGCAATCCAACTGCAAAAGCACTTCGATCGTTCAGTTTATTGTAAAAATTGGCATTTAATAAGGAAACATCGTTTACAATGGTTTCCAAATATGGCGTGTAACTAACGCCTACTCCCATTTTTTGGTCTGCAAAAGCATATTTGGCAGGGTTCCATTGTTGCGAATACACATCGAAGGAGGTTGCAACACCCATATCCCCCATACCAGAAGCCCTGGCATCGGCCGCAATGGTCAAAAATGGTACGGCTGTTGTGATCGCTCTTTCTTGCTGTGCACTAATTTGTGGAGCTACAATTAAGAAAGCAACCACAATCAAAAACTTTTTCATTCTAAAATTTTAGCATTTAGTAATGTTCCCGTTTCCCTCATAGTTCTGGAAAACAATACAAATTAAACGGTCTTTTGATGAAAATCTTATATCCCTATCTATAATTTTTACGGTATTTCGTTCAAAACACTACTATTCTAGTTAAAAGGCATTCCAATGGCCTTTATCCGATTTGGATCCGTTAAAAAGCAAGGTCGCTATACTATTTCTACCGTATCTCCGTTAGAAAGGTGTAGCAGGCAGTAAATTTGTACTCTGCCACATTTATTTGACAAACACAAAATATAATGGCAAAAACATCGTTTTAATGCCATCGAAAGATTTTTAAAATCAAAACAAATTGAAGCGCTTAGGGATCAAACCCCTGAGTTTTAAAGTACTCAAGCCCAAATTATGAAAAAACACTTAATCAAAGTTGTACTTTCTTGCGCCGTTGTGATGGGAGGATTATCCAGTTGTAAAAACTCCTCCGGATCAAAGGATACCTCTAGAGCCACAGGATGGAAAATCAACGCCAAGGAGGGTGGATTTCAATACAATTCAGATTTCAAGGAGCAAGAAACCCCTCCCGGAACTGTTTTTGTTGAAGGTGGAACTTTTACCAAAGGTAAGGTCCAGGATGACATTATGCACGATTGGAACAATACCCCAACGCAGCAACACGTACAGTCCTTTTATATGGACGAAACCGAAGTGACCAACGTAATGTATTTGGAATATTTGGATTACCTAAAGGCGGTTTACCCTCCAGAAAATCCAACCTATGCCAATATATACACTGGCGCACTTCCCGACACTTTGGTTTGGAGAAACCGATTGGGCTATAACGAAACCATGACCAATAACTACCTAAGACACCCTGCATTTGCAGAATATCCAGTAGTTGGTGTAAACTGGGTTCAAGCAACCCAATACGCCGAATGGAGAACCGACAGGGTAAACGAAGTAATGTTGGAAAGAGAAGGGTATATCGCAGAAGATGCCAAATACAAAGTATTGAACGGTGAAATGACCGGAACTTTCAGCACCGAAGCTTATTTGAACAATCCAGAATCTGTTTATGGTGGTGAGATTGATTCCTTACAAGGGAAGCAAAAGAAAGATTCCATCAATGCATTTGCAAAAAGAAGTAGTGGTGTGATTATGCCGGAATACAGACTTCCAACCGAAACCGAATGGGAATATGCAGCGCAAGCTCTTGTTGGAACACGCGAATACAACAACTATAGAGGTAGAAAAAAATATCCTTGGGAAGGTGATTACACCAGAAACGGTCAACGTGTAGGTCGTGGAGACCAGTTGGCCAACTTTAAACAAGGAAAAGGTGATTACGGCGGTATCGCTGGATGGTCCGATGATGGAGCTGACATCACTGGTGAGGTTAAATCTTATAAACCCAACGATTTTGGACTATATGACATGGCTGGAAACGTAAGTGAGTGGGTAGCCGATGTATACCGTCCTATTGTTGATGATGAGATCAGTGACTTTAACTACTACCGTGGTAACATCTTCATGAAAAAAGCCATTGGCGAAGATGGTAAAGTAGAGATTTTGGAAGACCAAATTGTTTATGACACTTTGCCAAACGGTAAAATTGTAGCCATTAACCTTCCTGGTGAGATCAAAGAAGTTCCAGTATCAGAGCAAGAAACTTATTTGAGAACCAACTTCGATAAGAGCGACAACCGAGGTTTTAGAGACGGTGACGCTGGTTCTGCAAGGTTCTATGACAGATTTGCCGCCGAGGATGAAGAGCAAAGAAAAATGTACGACTCTCCAAATCACAAGGTAGAGCGCAACGATGATGGCGAATTGGTTCGAGAATACGACACATCAAATTACAGAACAACCTTGATCAACGACGAAGTTCGTGTGTACAAAGGCGGTTCTTGGAGAGATAGAGCTTTCTGGTTAGATCCTGCACAACGTAGATATTTGCCACAATACATGGCGACCGACGATATCGGATTTAGATGTGCCATGTCCAGAGTGGGTTCCAAATCCAAATCCAACAAAACTGTTCGCCACAAAAAAGCGAAATAAACATACACTTGAGTATTTAAAAAAAGCCCCGGCAATTGTCGGGGCTTTTTTTATCTTCGAATTATGAAAATGGAAGCTTTGCACGCTCTTTTTTTAGAGCATCCCACAATTTGTACGGATACTAGAAAAGTAACTGAAAACTGCCTGTTCTTTGCCCTAAAAGGCCCAAACTTCAATGGCAATGCCTTTGCACAAGAGGCATTGGAAAAAGGCGCTGCCTATGCCATTATTGACGAAGCGAAATATGAGACCTCGGACAAGTTTGTGCTTTGTGAAGATGTTCTGGAGACCCTCCAACAATTGGCCACCTTTCACAGAAAGCAATGCAAGGCAAAAATCATTTCATTGACAGGGAGTAATGGCAAAACCACCACCAAGGAACTCATCAATGCAGTGATTTCCAAAAAATACAAGACCATTGCCACCAAGGGAAATTTGAACAACCATATCGGGGTTCCTTTGACCCTTTTATCGATACAAACAGATACCGAAATGGCCATTGTGGAAATGGGCGCCAACCACATTGGCGAAATCGAAATGCTGTGCAACATCGCCCAGCCTGATTTTGGATACATTACCAATTTTGGAAAAGCCCATTTGGAAGGTTTTGGCAGTGTGGAAGGTGTAATTCAAGGGAAGAGTGAGCTTTATAATTTTATAACATCAAACGGGGGGCATATCTTTTTTAATGCCGATGACCCCATTCAAAAGGAGAAAATAAATAGTTACACCAAGAAGATTGGGTTTAGCACAACAGATCATCAATATTATAACATTGAATTTTTAGAGGCCAACCCTTTTGTTACCTTAATGGTAGAGGGTACGACCGTTACAACCCAACTCATCGGTAAATATAATTTCCCGAATTGCTGTGCGGCCATTATAATGGGAAAATATTTTAATGTGCCATTGGACGATATCAAATTGGCCATCGAGTCCTACCAACCCCAAAACAACCGTTCGCAGATCTTGGAAAAAAGTGGGTTCAAAATTATTTTGGACGCCTACAATGCCAACCCAACCAGCATGAAAGCTGCTTTGGAGAATTTCAGCCTGATGGACGCCAAACACAAGACCCTGATTATTGGGGATATGTTCGAGTTGGGAACAACAGCATCCGAAGAACACCAAGCCATTGCCGATTTGGCCAAAGAATTGAATTTTGAAGATGTTTATTTGGTGGGCAAGAACTTCTTCGGCACACAAACACACCTTTATCAATTTGAAACTTTTGATGCCCTAAAATCACATTTGGAAGAAAACCCATTAAAAAAAGGAACGGTATTGATCAAAGGATCTCGTGGAATGGCGTTGGAACGGGTGTTGGATTTGCTTTAAGTTTGAACTCTACTTAAGATGCTCGGGAAAATCCATCCGACCACCCAAAACTCTTACAATGAAAATTGTGTCGTTTTGCATAAAGTAGAATATAACGTGTGCTTTGTATCGATAACGCAACAACATTTTATCCTTTACTGCAACGTATCTCTTTCCAAGTTCGGGATTCTCGCTCAAATCGGCCAAAACACTCTTGAACCCTTGAGCATATTTTAAGGATTGTCCTTCACCGAACTTTTCAATAGTGTATTTGGCAATTGCCTTTAAATCTGCCCTCGCCTTTGCACCAATCACGTATTTATTCTCCGGCATTGTGCTCGTTTATTGCTTCTTCCCAAATGCTATCAATGGTAGCATCGGTCGGACCGCTCTCAATTCCATCGATCAGCGCTTCGTTTAAATCGACGATACGCTTTCTTCGCTCTTGATCCTTTCGAATTATGTCCCTGATATATTCGCTGTCGTTGGTGTAAAAACCCTGCTCAATCAAACTTTTGACAAAGGCGTCTTGTTGTTCCGTGAAAGTGATGGATTTTCTAATTATCGCCATAATGAACCAATAATATTAATAATGATTCAATTTAGCTAAATAAATTCGCATAGGCAACAAGAGTTTATTTACACACCTTCAACCGACAGTGAAATTAGTGACAGAAGGAGTTATTAATAATCTTGCTAGTTTGTGGATCGTTAAATATTCTATATGATTTAGAAAGCATAATGCTTGCATGAACTATTGCACTCAACAGTTTCCATCAAATTTTATTTTATTCCTTGCCGAGAACATATGTTTTGAAAACATATTTCCAGGGTGTGAAAAGAATTGGAACAATAATGAGGATAAATATCGGAACCCAACCCTCGGCCTCGCTACCGACAAGCCTATCATCTCGCCAAAGCGGATACGCAACAAAAAAGAGCCAAAGCCCTTTGTAAAAAAACATAAATAGCATGATGGGCAACATTTTCAATGTATGGAAAATCCCCAATCCCGATAATGTCGTATACGCTGCAATAGCACACCAAGCAATAGCGATTTCAGGGTTCCAATCCCCTTTATGTGTGATCAGTTCCATCCAAGCATCTTTAGCGGCAAACAGGAACATTAAAAGGAAGAAGAGTTTTAGAATTTAAACTTGAATT
This sequence comes from Allomuricauda sp. NBRC 101325, assembly GCF_030268205.1. Classification (GTDB taxonomy): domain Bacteria; phylum Bacteroidota; class Bacteroidia; order Flavobacteriales; family Flavobacteriaceae; genus Flagellimonas. The sequence goes on along the minus strand of NZ_BSQF01000002.1, from coordinate 20,868 downwards.
GGCCTAACGCCTTTAAATTTTGGGGATGGACTTAAAATATTTCGAAAAATGGATGGTGCGCTCATTTTTACTTTATAGTTAAAGTACTATGACGAAGGCACATTAATATTGTTACATCAGCATAAAATAAAAGGAACTATATTTTACTTTTGATAACAAGAATCAAAATTTGTTGTTATTGAATATATTACATTGGATGAAACCCTAAAATTGTAGCGGTACGGCATGATTCCTGCAACCATTTGCATTATATTTTAAACTAATATTTTATGAATACAAGAAGAGACTTTTTGGCCAAATCTGGGCTTGGTGCCATTGGATTGATGTGTATGCCCACCACCATGCACTTTGGTTTGCTAAAACCCGAATATGGGGTGCAATTGTATTCCTTTAGGGAAGAGATGGCCAAGGATGCAAAAGGGACGTTGGAAAAAATCGCTGGGATCGGCATCAAAAAAATTGAATCGGCCCGCAGTGCCAAAGGGCTGTACTATGGACTTTCCCCTGAAGAAATGCAGGCCACCTGCAAAAGCTTGGGCATGCAACTGTTTAGCGGACACGTGGCCTTGGACAAAGATTTTGAAACGACGATGGAGCATGCCGTACGATCAGGGCAGGAATATGTAATTTGTTCCTCAATGCCCAGCGAGGGGCAAACTGTGGACAACTATAAATTGGTCGCGGAGCAATTTAACAAGGCCGGGGAGGCCTGCAAAAAGTTGGGATTGAAGTTCGGGTACCACAATCACGAGTATGAGTTTGAGGTGGATAAAGACCAGGTACTGTACGATATACTTTTGGAGGAGACCGACCCTGATCTGGTGCATATGGAACTTGATCTAGGTTGGGTGGTTATGGCCAACAAAAATCCTTTGGATTACTTTGAAAGATTTCCTGGAAGATTTCCGTTATGGCACTTAAAGGATATGGACAAAAACACCAAAGAAAATACTGAATTTGGTAAGGGCATCTTAAATATTGTAGAGGTTATTGAAAATCAAAAGCGCTCTGGGGTGGAGCATATTTTTATTGAACAAGAGGAATATGCCAGTACCCCCTTGGAAAGTATGAAGCACAATATGGATTTTTTGCGGAAACTTGAGTAACCCTAGAGGCAAATAACCCATTTTGAAACAATGGATTTTAGCCAGAGTCACAAACTAGTTAAAGCATCTTACTTCAATTAAATCGGGTTTGGTTTAAGCTTCGTTCATTTGTTCCGGTTAAGCACACTAATTACAAGACGTTTTACCGTTTCCATTTCTTCGGGTTTACTTGATGCGATAAACAGTGTTAAACTTGCTAAGGTATCATTGCCGATTATGGGTTGCTTTTCAGTGGTAAAAAGCATCTTGTTTTGTTCTAAGAATTTTAGAAAGCAAGCAGCTGCAATCCGTTTGTTGCCATCTACGAAAGCATGGTTTTTAACTACTAAATATAACAAGGTGGCTGCTTTTTCCTCTAGTGTTGGATAGAAATCATCCTCATCAAACCCTTTTTCTATTTGTCGTACCGCGCTTACAAAGCTTTTATCCTTTTCTATACCAAACACATCACTACTAAATTCCGTAAGCATTGCTTTAATAATGGTTTGGTAATCTTCTAAACTAGGATAATTGGCTTCTTTTTTCGTGAGTCCTTTAGTGTCCAATTGTTCATGGTCGTAATCGTCTAAAAGACTTAAACCTTTGGCAAAGGTTTCCAAAATAGTATTATCAGGTGTTTTTTCTGCAATGGCAATAGTTGCCGCTCTTGTTAAAATATGAATGCCATCTTTTAGCATTCGTATTTCTTGTTCCTTTTGAGCTAATCGTTTTTCATTAATAGCATAGCCTTCAACCAAATATCGCTTTAAAACACTATTTGCCCATATTCGAAACTGCGTACCTTGCTGTGATTTTACACGATAGCCCACAGAAATAATAACATCTAGATTGTAATGTTCTGTTTGATACGTTTTACCATCTGAAGCAGTTGTCGCAAAATTTGCGACAACTGAACTTTTTGTAAGCTCACCCTCTTTAAATATGTTGTATAAATGTTTGCCAATAGTCTTTACATCTCTATCAAATAAGGTTGCCAGTTGATTTCTGTTTAACCATACAGTCTCTTTATCTAACTGAACAGAAACTTCAATTTGATTGATGTCGGATGTATAAATAACTATTTCTCCCATTTATTCCTTTATTTGAACTATCCGGAAATTCCTAACAGTTGCCTTTTTTTTGCACCATTTGAGTTTTAATCATCAACTATCAATTTACCATTCTCCATTATTAATGCTGCATTATTGATCAAATGATTTCTAGGAATGGCGTTGGAACGGGTTTTGGATTTGCTCTAAATCCACTTCTTATTTGAACTCTAAAGGCTTGTTTTTAACTTTTCTCTTAGATGAAAACAGTTTTTATTCAGTAAGTTCTAAAGCAATTTCTTCTGGCCAAACAATAAATTGTCCATATTGTCCGCTTTTTTCAATTCCCCCCATTTCTTTTCCCTTCTTTGTTGTCATCCAATCATCTTCCTTTTTATACATAAGTCTTTGGTCGACAAACCATGAATTAACTTTTCGACTGCTAAGTCCTGTTTTTTGTGAAAGTTCTTTTGTTGTTAATAACTTTGAATTTGAATACTTCTTTACACTTTCCGAATTGCTTTTTCCACCATTCTTTTCAGTCTCCTTTTCTTCAGCAATTCCTTTTTGAGGTGCTTGTACATATGAAAAATCCTCACTGTTGTGCATTATTGACTCAATATCACTTGAAGCATCTTCGTAAACTTGTTTATCTTCTTCATTTTCGGTATCGATTAAAATGCCCATTTCACGATTATGTTGCTGTGAAAATTCATATAAATTCATTGAAGCAATAATCATTTTATTTTCGTTCAGGTAGCACTTTGCGTGTAAGTTTTTTGAAAAATATAATCTTACATATTTTAATTTTTCCAAATAACTCATTTCAGTCGGTGCAAGCTCTTGTTTACCAAAAATTATTCTCACATCTACCTTTTCTCGTTCCTTATCATTCAATAATTCTTTCATATTGTCTGATAATTTTAAATATGGACTTATAATATAAAGTTCCTTTTTTGCTTCTCTAATTAAGTTTTCTAATTCCGCTGTAATACTGGATGTTCTTAAATATTTAGCCATAAAATTTTATTCTTGATTATTATAGGATATGAATTGGTTTCTAAATTGTGTAATACAGTTTAGGCATTGGGTATTTACATGGATTGTACACACCAAACTAAAAATCCTCGCGGATTTTCAGAAGTAGGCGAGAACCTGCCTACTGAGAGGCAGGCAAGCAATTACTTATAGCCATTGTTAGCCACTGGTTTTATTTAGTTTGTTATAATATTTTTCAGCTTTTTCTTTTCCATATAATTGAATGTCTTTCTCTTTCCATTTCTCTATGTTTTCAGAGTAATATTCATTCAGCCTTTTAGAATTATAACTTTTTATATCCTCAACTATTTCATCTCCTAAATAGCTCCATACTTGGTATGAGTCGATTTCGGTTAGTCGTTCTAATAATTCTATTTCCTTCTTTTTAGATAATCTTTTATGCCAAATAAACTCAAAAAGTCCTTCTGCCAACTTTTGTTCAACATTAGCATTCTTTTCAGTATTTAATTGCTTAATTATTTTTTCAATTCCCAGTTTTAGGGTTTTTAAATCAAAATCAGCAATGTCAAATTCAAGAAAGTCACAAAGAATTGCAGAAGCAAATTCCCTTGTTGGTTCGTCCGATACTTGTATATCTCTTATTAACCGTTTAAAAAAATCAGCTTTTGAGATTTTCTCTCCAAAAGAAAGTTGGTTTTCAGTTATTCGCTGAATAATATTTTCCTCATCAAAACTGATTGAATATTTTTCCACCATATTTTCTGAACTCCAACTATTCAATTCAAGTGTAATTCCAGTTTTTTCAGAATTCAGTAGTTTACATTTATGTCCGATGAATGTTTCCTTCATTGATGTTTTTTCAACTTGTGGCTAACTTGTTTATATAAGCATAAAATACATCTATACACACCCAATTTGGCATATAACCGATGTATTTATAATCGTTTATTTGGTCGACACCAAAAGCTCTCGCACATCCACATCCAACACTTTTGCAATATGAAATAAAGTTTCAACCCTTGGCTGCATGTCATTCCTGCACCATTTTGAAATAGTTGTGCGATTCATATCCAATTCATCCGCCAACCAATTATTGGTTTTTCCTTTTTCAGCCAGCACCGCTTTAATACGATTGAATATTTCTTTTTGCATTTTTGGAAAGTGTTTCATTTCAAAAATAGCTACTTCAATAAATATGCTATTGGCTCTATTTTGTGCTTTTATATATTCATTAGAATATTTTTAATATATTTATAATGCTTTATTATATTCAAATAAATATTTTAAAGTGTTTTTTGAATACAAGCATACATTATGAGCAAACAATACACCAAATCCGACCTAGAACAGATCATTGCTTTACAACAAGAGAGTTTGCAGGCCATGCAAAAGGCATTGGGCAGTTTACGGCACCAAAACGAGCGTTTGGAGCGCAACAACCAAAAATTGCAACAAAAAATTTCGGAATATGAATAGGGAAAGTGGGATATACTGGATTCGAACCAGTGACCTCTGCCCTGTCAAGGCAGCGCTCTAAACCAACTGAGCTAATATCCCATTAAAAAGCGGTGCAATATCGTAATTAATTACCAATCGCCATACTCCGCAGAGTTTTTTGAGGTTTCGTGCAAGGTAATGTGCAATTGCTGCCCAGTTTGTAGCTTGGGTTTTAAAATATCGTAGATCACTTTCACAAAATACTCGGTGGTAGGCAACAGGTCTTTAAACTCAGGGCAATCCAAGTTGAGGTTCTTATGATCAAAACGCTCTTCCACCTCATCACGGATCAACACGCCCAAATCGGCCAAATCCATTACAAAGCCCGTATCTGGATCCACCTCTCCGCGAATCCGTACCTCAAGGTCAAAATTATGCCCATGAAAGCTTGGGCTGTTGCATTTTCCAAAAACAGCAATGTTCTTTTCATCGCTCCAATTTGGGTTATGGAGGCGATGGGCAGCATTAAAATGTCCTTTTCTACAAATGGTCGCAATCATACTACAAAGCAACTAAAAATGTGGTTACCTAAATCATAACGATCAGACAAAATTGATATGGGCTTTGAACTTTTCACTTCAAAATCAACATCATAATGTCCAAATAAAAAAGCCTTCGATTTCTCGAAGGCCTTTATTTTACTTTGGTGGGCGCTGAGGGATTCGAACCCCCGACCCCCTCGGTGTAAACGAGGTGCTCTGAACCAACTGAGCTAAGCGCCCCTTCATTTTCGTGATTGGGAGTGCAAATATAACACTGTTTTTGATTTAAAAAACAAAAAATGAAAAAAAATTACACTACTTCTGCAACAACAAATGTACTTCCTCCCACATAAACCATATCGGAGCTTTGAGCGTTGTCCAAAGCTGCTTCAAAACCCTTTTGAACAGACCCATATTTTTCTCCCGTAAGCCCTTGTTCTTGAGCCATTTCCCAAAGCGAATACACATCCATACCCCTTGGAATACCTGGTCTTACAAAATAATAAGCGGCATTTTTTGGAAATAACGGTAAAACAGACTTTACATCCTTATCGTTTACAAATCCAAGGACAATATGCAATTGATCATAGGATTGTTTTTGCACTTGTTTCAACACCAATTGCAATCCCTCCTTATTATGTGCCGTATCGCAAACCACCAAGGGCGATTGTTGCAAAATTTGCCATCGACCTAAAAGTCCTGTATTGGACACCACTTTTTTGAGGCCATCGGTAATGTTTTGCTCGGAAATCGTAAAGCTTTTAAGTTGTTTGATTGTGGCCACTACCCCATTCATGTTCTTATTCTGATAGTCGCCCAATAGATCGGTTTTATAACCTTCGGTTGGATGTTCATCTGCAAAAACTATATCCGATTTAAACTGGTGCGCAATCAGGTTGAAAATCATTTTGGTTTCGGGTTGGGTCTCACTGATGATCACGGGAACTTTTGGCTTTATGATTCCCGCTTTTTCCATTGCGATTTTCTCCAAGGTATTTCCCAAAAACTGGGTATGATCTAATCCAATATTGGTAATCAAAGAAACTTCGGGGGCAATAATGTTGGTAGAATCCAAACGACCGCCCAAACCGACCTCAATTACGGCAATATCCACTTGTTCCTGCGCAAAATATTGAAATGCCATCCCAACGGTCATTTCAAAAAAAGAAAGCTTGTGATACTCTAAAAAGGGTCTGTGCTGTTCTATAAAGTCGATTACGAACTCTTCACTGACCACTTGCCCATTGATTTTAATACGCTCCCTAAAATCCTTTAAATGTGGAGATGTGTACAAACCAACTTTATAGCCCGCTTCTTGAAGAATGGAAGCCAACATATGGCTACTGGAACCCTTTCCATTAGTTCCAGCTACGTGTATACTTTTAAATTGCTTTTCGGGATTATCTAGAACGGCCGCAAAATGGAGGATGTTGTCCAATTTGGCATTCATGGCCGCCGCACCTTTTTGTTGGTACATGGGCAACTGAACAAACATCCAGTCCAAAGTCTCTTTATAGGTCACTACTGCCCCAATTTAAAGTTGACGACCACAAACCCTATTTGTTGGGCAGGAGCATTGGAATCAGGTCTCCATTGGTGGAGCATCGCTGTTTTTTTGGCAGGATCCAACAAACAAGGTGCATTATTGGTAGTTCCTTTCACACCGGGCTCAGCTTGAATCACTTTACCTGATCTATCAACGGTAATCCGAACCACTACGCGACCTTCTTCGTTACATTCTTGCTGTACTTTGCCTTTGTTGGCCAAAGTCCTTCCACTCAATCCATAGCCTCCTGTTCCCGTTCCTGGCGAACCATAATAGGATGTGGCATAAGGATCACCATCGGGTTGGCCTTTGTCGCCAGCACGGTCATCATCCCCTTCACTGCCTGTTGTGGTACCATCGGATTGACCAATGCCACCAATCAAAGCATCAATACTTTTTTTCTTGGCCTCCTCCTCTTGTCTTTTGCGTTCTTCGGCTTCCCGTTTTTCCTTGGCAATACGTTCAGCTTCGGCCTTTGCTTTATTTGCTTCTTCCTCCGCTTTGCGTTTGGCTTCCTGCTGTTGCCTTAGTTTGATGGTTTCGGTATCGTCACTGGTCAACACCTTTTCAACAGGGGCTTCCTCGACCACAGTTTCTTTTGGTTGAACGGGTTCTTCCACCTGCTCTTGAGGTTCTGCCGGAGTGGGCACTTCCCTCGGCTCTGACCTCACTTTTTCTTTAGGCTGTACTTCTCCACTACCAAAATCCATGGTGCCGAAATTCACGGCAATGCCATTTTCGATAGGTGGATCTAGATAGGTAAGTCCGATATAAAAAAGCAATAGGAGCAACGCGCTTAACAAAAGGGTTGTAAGCGTGAAGGATTTTTTCTTGTGTCTCGTATCTAAAAAGGACATTAATTTGGCCGCACCGCCAAGATAACCTTGTATTTGTTCCTATTGGCAATATCCATAACGTTCACCGCCTCTTTGATGGCTACGTTTTCTTCTGCCCTTAGAATGATAGTTGGCTTGTCTTGACCTTCAAGTGCCTTTTTTAATTCAATTTCAATGTATTCCTTGTTAATCTGCTCGTTGTTCACAAAATACTTCAGGTTCTTGTCTATGGTCACCGAAACATTCTGTGTGTTGGTAGATTTTCCCTTTGCCTTTGGCAATAATAAGTCGAGCGCATTTGGTGCGTTGGACGTCAGCATGAAAAACACCAACAACAGAAACACAATATCTGTCATTGACGACATGCTAAACTCCGGGCTTACTTTATTTCTTCCCTTAAGTTTCATAGTAAAACTATATAGGTTCGTTCAATAAATCTAAAAACTGTACGGCATTGGCCTCCATTTGGTGCACCACTTTGTCCGTTCTTACCACCAAGTGGTTGTACCCGATGTAAGCGATAATACCAACCACCAAACCAGCAACAGTTGTGGTCATAGCGGTATAGATACCAGATGCCAAGGAGCCCATTTCTGCCTGACCGCCACTACTTGCCATTTCGTGGAATGCCAAAATCATACCAATTACGGTTCCCAAGAAACCGATCATGGGAGCAGCACCGGCAACGGTGGCCAAAACGCTCACGTTTTTCTCCAATTTGTACACCTCAAGGGTACCTGCGTTCTCGATTGCAGTGTTAATGTCGTCCAAAGGCTTGCCGATTCTGGCCACACCTTTTTCAGTCAGTCGTGCCACGGGAGAATCCGTTTGGGCACATAAAAGTTTAGCCGCTTCCAATTTTCCGTTCATGACGTGGTCACGAATCTGGTCCATGAAGTTTTTATCTATTTTGGATGCCGCCTTAATGGCAAAAATGCGTTCAAAATAAATATACAAGGCTACAAAAAGAAGAACAAAAAGTATCATAATAATAATGACACTTCCTGTTCCTCCATTAACTATTAAATCTATTACGGATAAGGTCTTTTCTTCTGAAATAGAGGCAGCTACCTCCGCTCCTTCCGTTGCTTCTTGAAACATAATCATATAAAATCCCCAATTTATTTGCAATTATAACGGAGATTTTTGAACTAAAGTATTTTTTAGAACAAATATCGCAAAACCATGAAACAAGCTGACCCGGCCAAGAAGCCTAATAAGGCCAACCAAGATATCTTTTTAACATACCAGAAGAAGTCAATTTTTTCCATACCCATGGCAACAACTCCAGCAGCTGAACCAATGATCAACATACTACCTCCTGTTCCTGCAGAATAAGCGATAAAGTGCCACAATTGGTCATCCAGACCTTCAGAGAACATCCCCAAACTGGCAGCAACCAATGGTACGTTATCAATTACGGCGGAACCTACACCCAATAGTAATACCACAAGGTCAGAAACTTGTGTTCCAGCCATTTCAGTACCCATCAAAGGCATGCTTTGTTTTAAACCTTCGGCAAAGTTGAACAACAAGCCCAACGATTCCAATGCAGCTACGGCCATTAAAATACCCAAGAAGAACAAAATACTTGGCAATTCAATTTTGGTCAATGCACTATGAACAGGGCTATGGTGTGCAGCAGCATCGCTTTCGTGATCTACTGAAGAAATCGATATTTTTTTGTTGCTATAGATTTCAGCAAAAGTGGCAACAATGGCCAATGACAACATCATACCTACATATGGAGGCAAGTGTGTAATGGTTTTAAAAATTGGCACAAATACAATGGCTCCAAGACCAAGGTACAACATTGTTGGACCGAATTTGGATTTGAGCGGTTCCTCTTCTTCCACATCAATTTCCCCTTTAAAGGCAGGCAAGAATGATGCGATAAATGATGGCACCAACATACACACTAAGGAAGGAATCAACAAGTGCTCTATCAGCATAGCGGTTGAAACTTTATTTCCTATCCATAACATAGTTGTGGTAACATCCCCGATTGGAGACCAAGCACCACCGGCGTTGGCAGCAATAATGATCAAACCGGCATACCAGATTCTTGTATCCCTATCCTTAACAATTTTCTGAAGGATGGAAATCAATACGATGGTAGCGGTAAGGTTATCGATAATCGCTGAAAGAATGAATGCCAAAAAGGAGAAGATCCAAAGGATTTTCTTTTTGCTTCTAGTTTTCACGAAGGATTTAATGGTCGCAAAACCATCGAAATAATCAATGATCTCCACAATGGTCATGGCTCCCAAAAGGAACACCAAGATCTCAGAAGTTTTTCCTAAGTGGTGAAGCAATGTTTCTTCCAACAGCTCCAATTTCTCTTCATGCTCCAACAATCCGAAATTTTCCATCAAATGATGGGCACCGGAATCGAACCAGCTAGAGAATCCGTCCAATCCGAACGCCATAAGCGCCCAAAGAATGGCCATCATGGCCAAGGCCGGAATAAGTTTATCAATCTTTAAGTTGTGCTCAAGGGTGATTGCCAAATATCCTAATACAAATATGACAACTAAGAGGGTTTCCATTATAAGTTTGGTTTAATTAAGGTATTATTATTTTGAGTAGTTATCTGTGCGGCTAAAGATATTCAAAATGAGGTTTTCCACATAATCTTATCCTTATTAATTATTGTCAAGACAAAATTTTAACTTCTCAAAAATTCGAAAAAAGATTTCGTCTTTCTCATTTAAATACGCCTTTTTGTGAAAATATAATATTACAAAACTATATTTGTAGGTAGTTTTTAATTATTATTCAGTTTTATGGACTTCACACTTTCCGAAGAACAATTAATGATACAACAAGCGGCAAAAGATTTTGCCCAAAATGAATTGCTTCCCGGCGTAATTGAACGGGACGAAGCCCAAAAATTCCCGAAAGAATTGGTGGATAAAATGGGAGAACTCGGTTTTCTGGGCATGATGGTAAACGAAAAATACGGTGGAAGCGGATTGGACACCCTTTCCTATGTACTGGCCATGGAAGAACTTTCAAAAATCGATGCCTCTGCCTCCGTAATGGTTTCGGTAAACAACTCTTTGGTCTGCTGGGGACTTGAAACCTATGGTTCAGAAGCCCAAAAAGAAAAATACCTTACCCGTTTGGCATCTGGGGAAATTGTTGGCGCCTTCTGTCTTTCGGAACCCGAAGCTGGGAGCGATGCCACTTCACAAAAAACAACAGCGCTGGATAAAGGTGACCATTACCTATTAAATGGCACCAAAAACTGGATCACCAACGGAAACCAAGCAGAGGTATATCTAGTAATCGCACAAACCCATGTAGAAAAAGGACACCACGGAATCAATGCCCTTATTGTGGAAAAAGGCATGGCGGGCTTTGAAATTGGTCCGAAAGAAAATAAACTGGGCATTCGAGGCAGTGACACCCACTCCTTAATGTTCAATGATGTGAAAGTTCCAAAAGAAAACCGCATTGGTGAAGATGGCTTTGGATTTAAGTTCGCCATGAAAACTTTGGCAGGAGGCAGAATCGGAATTGCCGCCCAGGCTTTAGGCATAGCAGCAGGCGCATACGAACTTGCTTTGCAATACTCCAAACAACGTAAAGCCTTCGGGACCGAAATCTCAAACCACCAAGCCATAGCCTTTAAGCTGGCCGATATGCATACCAAAATTCAAGCAGCTCGTCACTTGGTGTATCAAGCAGCTTGTGATAAAGATGCCGGTAATGATTACACCCTTTCCGGCGCCATGGCCAAATTATACGCCTCCGATGTCGCCATGGAAACTGCAGTGGAAGCGGTTCAGATTCATGGTGGAAATGGATTCGTTAAAGAGTACCATGTAGAACGATTAATGCGAGATGCCAAGATTACCCAGATCTATGAAGGCACCTCCGAAATTCAGAAAATTGTGATATCGCGAAGTATTCTTAAAGATTAAAAATTCAACACCCCCTCAAAAAAGAGGGGGTTCCTTTTTAGAAACACCTTTTTATTCCCATACATCCCTTCTCACTATAAAGCACCCGCTCCCTAAATAGGGTGAAAATCGATGAAATACGCTTTTCATAGCAGGGAAGCACATGATTTTGGCAATAAATTTGAGATAATGATAATTTAACATTCCTTTAATTCTATAATTACATTTTTTTTAACCTTCCAATCATTGCGTTGATTATTTATCTGATAATCAGTAAAAACCTTATTATCTATTCATCTATTTTGATAAATTTGAGGAAATACGTTAATGATGGGATTGGAAAAGCAAGGTTTATATTTACCGGAATTTGAGCATGATAACTGTGGTGCAGGATTCATCTGTAGCCTAAAAGGAATAAAGTCCAACGACATAATACATAAGGCCCTCGAGATTCTTGATCGTCTAGAGCATAGAGGTGCCGTAAGTTCGGATGGAAAAACTGGGGACGGAGCTGGAATCTTGATCGATATTCCGCATAACTTCTTTAAGGACACTTGTCCTTTTGAATTACCAGAAGCAGGGTCCTATGCAGTAGGAAACGTATTTCTTCCACAAAAGCAAAACCAACGTGATTTTTGCATCAGCGTTTTGGAGGAAAACTTCAAAAATCAAGGCCTCCAATTATTAGGATGGAGAAAAGTTCCCGTAAACAGATCTGTACCCGGACGTATTGCTGCAGAAACCGAACCTTATTTAATGCAGGTTTTTGTTGGAAAAGGTGAAGCCTTGGACGATTTCCAATTCAACCTAAAATTGTTCATCGCGCGTAAAATTACCGAGCATAAAATCATAGAAAGCAAGCTTTCCGAAAGCAAGTTTTTCTATCTGCCCAGCCTTTCTACCAAGATTATCATTTTTAAAGGTCTTTTGGTTCCGAAAGACATTAGCAGATACTACGAAGACCTTTTGGACCCTAGAGTGGTTACCCGTTTGGCCTTGGTACATCAAAGATTCTCCACCAATACCTTCCCGAATTGGGATTTGGCGCAGCCTTTCCGCTATATGTGCCACAATGGAGAGATCAATACTCTTAGAGGTAACGTTTCCCGTATGCGCTCCCGCGAAGAATTGATGGAGAGTGAGTGGTTCGGCGATGATATCAAAAAAATATTACCGATCGTATTGCCCGCCAAATCGGATTCCGCAAGTATGGATATGGTGGTAGAATTGTTATTAATGACAGGTCGCTCCTTGCCAGAAGTAATGATGATGTTGGTTCCTGAAGCTTGGGAGAAAAACCCAGATATGTCCGAAACCAAAAGAGCTTTCTATGAATACAATTCTTGTTTGATGGAGCCTTGGGATGGACCCGCTTCCATTCCATTTACGGATGGAAATTATATTGGTGCGGTTTTGGACAGAAATGGACTTCGCCCATCGAGATATTCCGTAACCAAACAAGGCTATGTGATCATGTCCTCCGAAGTTGGAGTTGTAGAACTTGATCCAGAAGATATTGAGTTCCACGGAAGATTGGAGCCAGGAAAAATGTTCTTGGTAAATATGGAAGAAGGCCGTATCGTAAATGATGAGGAAATCAAAGAATCCATTGCGTCCAAGCATCCCTATAAAAAATGGTTGAAGGACAATTTGGTACACCTTCGCGACATACCTTATAATGATTGTCCAGTTTTCTTTGGTGAATTTCCATTGAAAACCAGAAGAACAGCTTACGGATATACCCAAGAGGACATCAATACCATTATTATGCCTATGGCACAAGATGGGAAAGAGCCGATCGGCTCTATGGGTTCCGACACGCCAATTGCGGTATTGTCTGAGCGTCCGCAGTTGATCTATAATTATTTTAAACAACTTTTTGCCCAGGTAACCAACCCACCTTTGGATGGTATCCGGGAAGAACTCATCACGGACATCAGCCTTACGCTTGGAAGTGACCATAACATCTTCGACTTTTCAGAACTGCACTGTCGAAAATTGAAAATCCAGAATCCTGTGATATCCAAGGAGGATTTGGATAAAATAAAAAATTATGATGCCAGTCCAGATTACAAAGTGGTTTCCATTTCCATGCTCTATGAAATTGAAAGAGGGGTAAATGGTTTGGAAGAAGCGTTGGAATCCATTTTACAACAGGCTTTGAACGCCATTGACAAAGGTGCCAACATTATCATTCTATCCGATAGAATGGTGAGTACCGAAATGGCACACATTCCTGCGCTTTTGGCTTGTTCTTATGTGAACAGTGGATTGAGCAGAATGGGCAAACGTTCCAAATTGAGTATCATCATAGAATCGGCAGAACCAAGAGAGGTGCATCATTTTGCCCTATTGTTCGGATTCGGTGCAAGTGCCATCAACCCCTACTTGGTAAATGAAATCATTGGGGAACAGATAAAAGAAAACAACATTACCGATTATACCTTCGAACAGGCCATCTACAATTACAACAAGGCTATTGGAAAAGGTATTTTAAAGGTGATGAACAAAATTGGGATCTCTACCTTGAACTCTTATCGTGGATCCCAACTGTTTGAGTGTATCGGAATCAACACCAAAGTGGTGGATAAATATTTCCCAAATACACCTACTAGAATTCAAGGAATTGGCCTTTACGAAATAGAAAAAGAAGTGGCCAAACGCCATCACAAGGCCTTTAAGAGAAAGGAAATAGCAGCTGACCTTGATATTGAGGTTGGCGGAGAGTACCGCTGGAGAAGAAATGGTGAAAAGCACATGTTCAATCCATTAAGTATTGCCATGCTTCAAAAGTCGGTACGCAATAACGAGCCGGAAACCTATAAGGAGTATTCCAACATGGTGAACGAGCAATCCAAAAACTTAATGACCATTCGTGGACTGTTCGAATTTTCGAACTATGACCCTATTCCCATTGAAGAAGTAGAACCTTGGACCGAAATCGTGAAAAGGTTTAAAACTGGGGCCATGTCTTACGGAAGCATCAGCAAGGAAGCACATGAAAATCTTGCGATTGCCATGAACCGAATTGGTGGAAAGAGTAATTCAGGTGAAGGTGGAGAGGATTCGGCTCGTTTTTATAGAAGTCAAACAGGTGATTGGAAAAACAGTGCCATCAAACAAGTAGCATCCGGTAGATTTGGGGTAACCTCAAACTACTTGACCAATGCGCAGGAGATTCAAATAAAAATGGCCCAAGGGGCAAAACCTGGAGAAGGTGGACAATTGCCTGGCCCGAAAGTAAACCCTGCGATTGCCAAAACTCGTAATTCAACCCCTTATGTGGGATTGATTTCGCCACCACCGCACCACGACATTTATTCCATTGAAGATTTATCGCAGTTGATATACGATTTAAAATCGGCCAACCGTGAAGCCCGTGTAAATGTTAAATTGGTTTCCGAAGTTGGAGTTGGAACCGTGGCAGCGGGAGTTGCAAAAGCCAAGGCAGATGTTGTATTAATTTCTGGATTCGATGGAGGAACTGGGGCATCTCCTTTAACCTCGTTGAAGCACGCAGGACTTCCTTGGGAGCTTGGAATTGCCGAAGCACAACAAACTTTGGTATTGAATGATCTTCGAAACAGGATTGTTCTGGAATGTGATGGGCAATTGAAAACAGGAAGGGATGTTGCCATTGCCTGTCTATTGGGAGCCGAAGAATTTGGTTTTGCTACTGCACCTTTGGTGGCTTCTGGATGTATTATGATGCGCGTTTGCCATTTGAACACCTGCCCAGTAGGTATTGCGACCCAAAATCCAGAATTGCGCAAAAAGTTCAAAGGAAAACCAGAACACGTAGTCAACTATATGTACTTTGTGGCACAAGAACTTCGTGAAATAATGGCGAAGTTAGGTTTCCGCACCGTGAACGAAATGGTAGGGCAAGTTCAGAAATTGGACAGAAAGAAAGCTATCAGCCATTACAAAGCGGCCGGAATTGACCTTACCCCTATTCTTTATCAAGTTGATGTGCCAGAAGGAACCAAGTTCTATAACACGGAAAAACAAACCCACGATATCTTCAAATCCATTGAGTTCGATATTATCGGCAAGGCCCACCCTGCATTGTTCAGAAAGGAAAAAACTTCTTTGGATTTCCCAATTCACAATACAGATAGAGCGGTCGGAGCCATTATCAGCAACGAGATTTCCAAAATTTATGGTGCCGATGGACTACCTGAAAACACCTTAAAACTGAACTTTACAGGATCAGCAGGACAGAGCTTTGGTGCCTTTGCCACCAAAGGTTTGACAATGGTCGTAAACGGAAACACCAACGATTATTTGGGTAAAGGACTTTCAGGCGCCAAATTGGTGATCAAGGTGCCATTCAAATCCACCATAAAACCCGAAGAAAACGTAATTACAGGTAACGTTACCCTTTACGGTGCAACTTCTGGAGAGGCTTATATCAACGGAAAGGCTGGAGAGCGTTTCTGTGTTAGAAACTCTGGAGCTAAAGCTGTTGTAGAGGGCATCGGAGACCATGGTTGTGAATACATGACAGGAGGTACCGCGGTAATCCTTGGTGATGTCGGCAGAAACTTTGGCGCAGGTATGAGTGGAGGTATCGCTTATGTATATGATAAAGACGGAACCTTTGCCAAAAAATGTACAGGAGAGGCCCTGAATCTATTGGCCGTTGAAGAGGACAACGATATCAAGGAATTGAAAGGTCTTATTGAAAACCACTATAATGCCACTTTGAGTCCTCTCGCTCAGAAAATATTGGAAGATTGGGAAGAATGCCTACCCAAGTTCATCAAAGTATTCCCAGAAGAATACCGTCAGGCACTTATTCGATTGGAACAAGAAAAAATGGAAACCCTATAATTTTTGAAACATGGGAAAGACTACAGGATTTATGGAATTTGACAGGAAGGACGAAGGATACGCCCCTGTTAAAGAACGCATCAAAAATTACAAGGAATTCACACAACCGCTGAAAGAAGCAGAGATAAAAAACCAAGGTGCCCGTTGTATGGATTGTGGTATTCCATTTTGCCATAGCGGATGTCCACTTGGGAATTTAATACCTGATTTCAACGATGCTGTGTATCGTGGAAAATGGGAGAAGGCGACAAAAATATTGCATTCCACCAACAATTTTCCAGAATTTACGGGAAGGTTGTGTCCTGCACCATGCGAAGAAGCTTGTGTATTGGGCATCAATGAAGACCCAGTTTCCATAGAAAATATTGAAAAGAATATTGTTGAGACTGCCTTTAAAAATGGTTGGATCCAACCTGAAATCCCATCCAAAAGAACGGGGAAATCAGTGGCCGTTATCGGTTCTGGACCTTCAGGTTTGGCAGCAGCACAACAATTAAATCGTGCTGGACATTTGGTTACCGTGTTCGAACGTGACGAAAAAGCAGGTGGACTGCTTCGCTATGGAATTCCAGATTTTAAAATGGAAAAAAATGTCATCGACCGTCGTTTGGCTGTGATGGAAAAAGAAGGGATTACCTTTAAAACAGGTGTTCATGTGGGTGTGGATGTTACGGCCTCTGACCTTAAAAAAGAATATGACGCCATTGTTCTTTGTGGAGGTGCCACGGTTCGTCGCCATCTTCCTATTCCTGGTTCTGACGCCAAAGGAGTGGTACAAGCCATGGATTTCTTACCACAGAACAATCGAAAGGTAGATGGAATCCCTTATAAGGGAGAGGAACTTTCCGCCAAAGGCAAGAATGTAATCGTTATTGGTGGTGGAGATACAGGTTCGGATTGTATCGGAACCTCTATCAGGCATGGTGCCGTTTCGGTTACCAATTTTGAAATCATGCCAAAAAGTACCACTGGCAGACCCGATGAACAGCCATGGCCATTTTGGCCCATGCGCTTGCGAACAAGTACGTCGCACAAAGAAGGTGCGGAAAGAGTATTCAGTATATCGACCAAAAATTTCAATGTCGATAACGAAGGTAATTTGAAGAGTTTAGTTACAGTAGAAGTGGAATGGGTAAAGACCCCAGGGCAAAGACCAATACTTAAAGAGGTTGAAGGCACTGAAAAAGAATGGGAATGTGATCTAGCATTACTGGCCCTGGGCTTTACTGGTTCCGAAACCACCATTGCCGACCAACTTGGTCTGGAAATGGACCCAAGAACCAACATCAAGGCTTCTGCAAGCGACTATAAAACAAATATACCCGGTGTTTATGTCGCCGGGGATCAACGAAGAGGCCAATCTTTAATTGTATGGGCCATTTCAGAAGGCAGACAGGCAGCCCACCATGTCGACAAATTTTTAATGGGCAAATCCGATCTTCCCCTTAAAGGAGAGGGAGACCTACCACGAGTGTAGCACACATAAATATCAACTATACACACGCAGCTCCTCAATACTTAGGTATTGGGGAGTTTTTTTATTACAATCTTCATTACGCCACACTATTCAACAATTGAATTATAATTCATTATACTTCAACTACATAAACATTTCAACCATCCACACATAAAACCATTTAGTGGAGAATAATTTCGATATTTTTAATAAAATCACTGTCCCTTAGACTTGCTTCCACTTTCCTTCATGCTGTGTTTTTCCAACCAAAAACACTAGTATCATGAAAAATTATTTCTTGTTCCTTGCCTTGATTCTTTTAACCGCCACCTGTAAACCAAAGGATAAACAAAAAGAAGTTATAGAACCAGACCCTACGACTGTTGTAAACCCTCTTAAAGAGGGCAAAGTGGAGATCATTACCAAAAGCATGGAATTTTTTTCAGCAGATACCTTGTACTCGGGATGGAATACTTTGTTCTATGAAAACCAATCCCAAGAAGTCCATTTTGTGCTTATGGACTTATATCCTGATGGTAAAGATATAAGCAATACCAGAAATGAACTTCTACCACCTTTTGATGAAGGTATGAAGCAAATAATGCAAGGTAATATGGACAAAGCCATGGAAGCATTTAATGAAATTCCAGAATGGTATTTTCAAGTAAAATTCATGGGTGGCACTGGTCTAATTTCCCCTAAACATACTGCTAAGAGTACAATATATTTAGAACCTGGTTTATATACCATGGAATGTTACGTGAAAATGTTTAACGGTGAATGGCATACTTCACATGGCATGCTAAAACAAATTATAGTGAAGGAGGAAGCTACCGAAATGGAGCCACCAACTGCAAGCATATCCGTTGACATATCAAGTACCGATGGTCTTGTAGTGCATGACAGCATTACTTCTGGAAAACAGACTTTTCAAACCAATTTTATCGATCAAAAAATATATGAACATTTTGTGGGACATGACGTCAATTTGGTACGATATGAAGATGGTGCTGATTTGGATTCCCTTATTCAATGGATGAGCTGGATGAACCCAAAAGGTTTGATAACACCTTCACCTGAAGGCTTCACATTTTTGGGTGGCATGAACAATTTATCAGCTGGTGAAAAAGGTTTTTTTGAAGCAGACCTATCACCTGGTAACTATGTACTCATTTCAGAAGTCCCTGCTGCGAATGAAAAGAAATTGATATACAACTTTAGCATTACACCTTAAAAGAAACATCATGAAAGTAAAGTTTTTCATAACCCTGTCAATGTGTTTGTTCCTAAGTGGACATACAGAGGCACAATTTTTTAAAAAATTAAAGAAAAAAGCAGAAGAGGCTGCAGAGCGAACCGTTATCAATAGAACCGATGAGGAAGTTACCAAGGGCACAAACAAAGGAATCGATGTGGTTACGGGAAAAGGAAGCAACGATCCATCCACTTCAAATGGCCAACCGATTTCCTACGAAAATCCATCCAAAGAAATCAATACAGATGCCAAGCGGGCCTTTTACACTACAGATGTTATTGTAGATACTTACGACGATGAAAAACAGTCCTATACAACCAGCTATTTTGATTCCGATGAATTGGCGATGAAAATGTCATGGACCGACCAAAACACAGGCAGTCCATCAGAAGCCTTTAATGATAGTGAAGGCTATTTTATTTCATACAACCAAAACGAAGGGCATTATGAAAAATCAAACATTTTGTCGATGGGCGCCATGTCAATGATGGCACCGACCATGATCATCAATGCATACAAACTACCCGTCGACCGCTTCTTGGAAATTACTGAGGAATTCAATGATAAAGGATTAAAAGTAAATGCTTTTATCATGGTAGAGTTTGCCTTTATGTATTCTCCAGAAGACTTTAGAAATGGCGATTATACTGAAGCAATTGTTCCGTGCAGAGGAAGCGCAGACTGTACTAAGTTTAGCATTGTTTCCGAAGGTTATGAAGGAAGTTATATCCTGTTTGACTCCGATGATAGGTTGGCAGAAATCAATATAAACATGAAGGATAATCCCAACTTTGGAACCAATGAAGGTTACATAAAATATACTTATAAAAACTGTGAAGTGAACCTTCCTTCTGCCGTTGAAAAGAAAATGTTCGGACAAGATTTAATAGAAATGGGACTTGATCCCAATAAAAACTAAATATTAGATAAAATGAAAAACAAAATTATTATCCTTTTTGCCGTGGCATGTTACACAATCACTTTTACCCAATCTGCACATGCACAAAGTTTAGGTTCCAAGTTGGGTGCATTGATTGGTAAATCAAATGATTTGGACCCCACAGAACTACCTGATTCTTATGACTTTAATTGGTTATTTAAAACTATAGTGAAGGACAGTAAAGGCAACACAACCCAAATGGACTTTTTGTTCATGGATGACGATGCAAAATATTATGGCCTTGAAATGAGTAACGAGCAATTGAAGGATCAAGGTAAAATGTTTGTGGTTACCGACAGGGGAATGAAAGTATCGACCATGTTTATGATGAAAAAGGCAGGTATGGAAAGTCAGAACATGGCCCAAATGGTAGCCATTCCAGATGATGTATTGGATACTGAATATTCTCCTGAAGGAGGAGATTACACTTTTACAGAACTTCCGCCCAAGGTCATTCTCAATTTTAACTGTAAGGGGGTGCAAATGGAAAACGATGAATACCTCATGACACTGTTTTATGCTACAGATGCACCAGTAAGCTTTTTTAAAGTTTTTGGTGATGATAAAAAAAGTATCCCAAAAGGTTTTGACCCTCGATGGCTGGACAAAATGAAGGATGGATTGGTTATGGAGATGGTCTGTACCAATAAAAAGAAAGACAAATTCAGTTTTACAATGACTGCCCAATCTTTGGATCAGAAAGAATTCTCCATCCATCCAGCAGAATTTCAATTCATGAATGGGATTATGATGGGTATGGGCGCCAAAAATTAAATCTGTTTCTTACGGATATTTTTGTTTTAGAATCCAAGAAAACAAAGCTACCAAAAACAAAAAAGCCCGATACGTGATGTATCGGGCTTTGAGGAAGGCGGCGACCTACTCTCCCACCTGGTGTGGCAGTACCATCGGCGCAAACGGGCTTAACTTCCCTGTTCGGAATGGAAAGGGGTGTGCCCCGTCGCCATGGCCACCTAGA